>JAKLGV010000001.1 GCA_022710585.1 Deltaproteobacteria bacterium
AGAAGCTGGTGCTCAAAACCTCTGACGCCAACCAGATCAACGATCTGGCCGTCAAACACGGGATGACGACGCTGCAGCAGGACGGCATCGACAAGGTCCTCTCCGGCATCACCACCATTGAAGAGGTCCTCCGTGTCACCCGTACCCTCCAGCGCAATGAGGATATTGTCATTGAAGTGTAGAATTTATGATTGAATTCTATAAAATGAGCGGCAGCGGCAATGATTTTATCATTATCGACAATCTCGACCTTTCTCTGGATGT
Organism: Deltaproteobacteria bacterium; assembly: GCA_022710585.1. Classification (GTDB taxonomy): domain Bacteria; phylum Desulfobacterota; class Syntrophia; order Syntrophales; family Smithellaceae; genus Smithella. The sequence goes on from JAKLGV010000001.1 coordinate 265, forward strand.
CGGTGATTTATCCGAGTTCGCCCGCAAAATCTGTCAGAGGAAATTTTCTGTGGGTGCGGATGGTCTGGTGATCATCGAACCTTCCGCTATCGCTGATTTTAAATGGCAGTTTTTCAATTCCGACGGCTCGGTGGCGGAAATGTGCGGCAATGCCTCACGCTGCGTGGCGCGATTTGCCTACATGAAAGGGATTGCGGCAGCCGAGATGTCCTGGGAAACAATCGCCGGCCTCATCAGCGCCTCCGTGACGGATGATGTCGTGAAAGTCCGGCTGACCGACCCCTCGCCGGTTGAATCGGCTATCACGCTGGAAGCCGACGGGCAGACGTTCATTCTGGACGCGGTGGATACGGGCGTGCCGCACGCGGTTGCCTTCATCGATAATCTGGATCATTATGATGTGCAGGCCAACGGGCGCAAAATCCGCTTTCATGACTATTTTTCACCCCGGGGAACCAATGCCGACTTTGCCGAGGCACCGGACCGGCACCACATCACCGTGAGAACGTATGAACGCGGCGTGGAAGGCGAAACGCTGGCCTGCGGCACGGGCATGGTGGCCGCCGTCATCGCCGCGGCGCAACGCGGCCTCGTGGACTCTCCGGTAAACGTGCTGGCGCGCGGCGGCGAAACCCTGCGCGTCTATTTTGAAAATCAGGACGGCTGCTGGCGGGAAATTTATCTTGAAGGCCCGGTAAAAATGGTCTATCAGGGAATGCTTTTTGCGGAAGCGTATCAATCATAGATCTCAATCTGGAGGATGAAAATTGAAAAAAGCGGATAAACTGGCGAAGATACCGCCCTACCTGTTCATGGAGCTGCGGAAAAAAATCAACAAGGCCAAGGCCGACGGGATTGATGTGATTTCCCTAGCCATCGGCGATCCGGTGGAAGCGACACCCAAATCCATCATTCAGGAGCTTTGCGCGACGGCACACGATCCTCTGAATCACCGTTATCCGACCGATGAAGAAAAGGGCATGCTGGCTTACCGGCGCGAAATCGCCCAATGGTACGCGACGCGCTACGGCGTCAAGCTGAATCCGGAAAATGAAATTCTCGGTCTCATCGGCTCCAAGGAAGGCTGCCATCATTTCATCATCGCACGGGTCAATCCGGATGATGTCGTTTTGATGACCGATCCCGGCTACCCCGCTTACCGCGCGAGCATCCTGCTGGGAGGCGGTATTCCCTATAATGTTCCCATTCTGCCGCAGAATCATTATCTGCCGGTGTTTGAGGACATTCCAACGGATGTCGCGAGAAAAGCCACGGCCATGTTTTTGAACTATCCCAACAACCCGACCGGCGCCTGCGCGACCATGGCGTTTTTAAACCGGCTGGTTGAGTTCGCCCGCGCCTACGACATCGCCGTCTGTTACGACAATCCCTACAGCGAAATCGTTTTTGCCGGACAGAAGCGGATCAGTTTTCTGATGGCCAGAGGCGCGAAAGAGGTCGGCATCGAACTCAATTCGCTGTCCAAACCCTTCAATATGTGCGGCTGGCGGCTGGGGATGGCCTGCGGCAATCCGGACCTGATCGCGGCCATCAGCAAGGTCAAGGAAAACACGGATTCGGGCATCTTCAATCCGATTCAGTTTGCCGGAATCAAAGCGCTGCAGAAAGAAGCGCCTTTCATTGACAAAATGCTGAAGACTTACGGGACGCGCCGGGAACTGGTGCTCCAGACCTTGAAGAAAATAGGCATCAGGTTTAATCCGCCGAAGGGAACGTTTTACCTCTGGGTACCGGTGCCGAAAGGCCTGACGTCGCTGGAGTTCACCAACCGTCTGTTTGACAAAACCGGCGTGGTGGTCGCGTCCGGCACGGCCTACGGCCAGTATGGCGAGGGCTTTGTGCGCATCTCGCTGACGGTTCCGGACAAACGCTTGAAAGAAGCGATGGCCAGAATCGAGAAGGAATTTGCATAGTAGCTTCGTATTCTTCGCATAACTTTTCATGCTGGTTCAATCCCGACTTGTCGGGATTGAACCAGCTTTTTATTCTGTCATGAAATAGCAACACACAACATCTGATTCAATCTGCAAAAAGGAGGCATGATGCGCATACTTAAAAAAATCATTGTCGGGTTGTTGGTTTTTTTATAGTGCACGACCTTATCGGATTCTCGGTCTGATTCCCAAACTGCAGTCTGGGAACAAGACCAATTTCTCACGCCTTACGTTTACATAGCCCCTTTTCATCCTGTTTTCATCCTTGACATGGTGTGCCCTAAGTGTTACACTTATACCCAAATAAAAGAAGGAAGAAATTGAAAGATGCCTACTCGAAATCCACGTGTCAACATCGTTGTCGAACCGCCGATTTACGGCGTTATGCATGATCTGGCGGCCAGCGAAGGCGTTTCCATGTCCACCCTGGCCCGCGATCTGATCCGTGAAGCGCTTGAGTTACGCGAAGATGTTACCCTTGCGGTATGGGCCACTCAAAGAGAAAAGACGTTCAGCAGGAAACAGGCGTTATCGCATGAAGAGACGTGGAAATAGATCATGTCGTTTACATTACGTTATCATCCCGCTGTTCGCAGCGAAGACTTAGCGCTCATCGACAAAAAGACGAAAACCCGCATTCGCAAAGCTATTGAAACCAGGCTTCCAATCGCTCCTCACCAGTATGGACAACCTTTGCGTAAAACCCTGAAAGGCTACTGGAAGCTCCGTGTCGGTGACTATCGGGTTGTTTTCAAAATCGTAGAATCCGAGGTCTGGATTCTTGGCATCCGGCATCGGAAAGCGGTATATTCGGAAATGGGCGCAAGGCGGTAGAGACCGGGGGCGGCTGTCTCCCATTAAAAGATTAAAAGCATCAGGAGGCATGACGCGCATCCTGCAAACAATTAACATTATATCATAAAGGAAAGAGAGATTTTTTATGGAAATGGGAATCCTGGGGCTTTCGCAAAGCGGAAAGAGCACCCTGTTTGAAATCATGACCGGTGTGAAGAGCACCGCGCATCACAACGAAACGGTTGTGCGCGGCCAGGCTTCCGTGCCGGATGAGCGCTTCGATAAGCTTGTCGAAATATATAAACCGGTGAAAATTTCTCCGGCCAAAGTGCCTTTTGTGGATGTGCATGCCGTGGGCGATCATCCCTGGGAGGCCATCCGTCAGAATTTGAGCGGCACCGACGGCATCCTGCATGTCGTGGACGGTTTTTCCCTGCCCGATGTTCCGTTGAGCATCGAAGCCTATCGCAAGCTCGAAGATGAACTGATTCTGGCCGATCTGCTCGTCATCGAAAAAAAGCTGGAACGTCTGGCCAAGATGTCCAAGAAAGCCATCTCCCCGCAGGAGACGGCGCAAAATGATCTGCTGCCCGGATTGAAGGAATGTCTGGAAGCCGGCAAGCCGCTGCGCGCGGCCAAACTCACGTCCGCCGACGTGTTTACGCTGCGGAGCTTCTCTTTCTGGACGATCAAGCCGGAGCTGGTGGTCGTCAATGTGGCAGAGGACAATCCGACTTTCGCCGACCAGTTCGCCGCCGAAGCCAAACTGACCGAACCGGTGATGGGCATCTGCTGCAAGATCGAAGCGGAGCTCGCCGGACTGGATCCCGCCGAGCAGAAGGAATTTCTGGCCACGATGGATATTGCGGAACCGGCCTTCGGACGGATCATCCGCGGTGCTTTTTCGCTGCTGGGGCGAATGTCTTTCTTCACGGTGGGCGAAGACGAGGTCAAAGCCTGGGTCATTCCCGTCCAGACGAAAGCGCCCAAAGCAGCCGGCGCGATTCATAATGACTTTGAACGCGGCTTCATCAAGGCGGAAGTGATGCACTATGATGATTTTGTCGCCCACAACTGCTCCACCGCTCAGGTCAAGTCCTCCGGAAAGCTGCGGCTGGAAGGCAAGGAGTACATCGTGCAGGACGGCGATATCATCACGTTCCGCTTCAACGTTTAGGCAGTTGCATCCGACACATCAACGGGCCCTCCGATGAAGAGAATTTTAGGCATCTCAGCTTTCTATCATGACTCGGCCGCGGCAGTGACGGTGGACGGTAAGATCATCGCCGCCGCGCAGGAAGAGCGCTTTACCGGAAAAAAACACACGCCGGACTTTCCCATCCACGCCATTCAATATTGTCTGACAGAAGCGGGACTGACCATCGACGATTTAGACGCCGTTGTTTTTTATGACAAGCCTTTCCTGAAGTTCGAACGACTACTGGAAACCTATTACGCTTTCGCTCCCCGCGGCGCGGCCTCATTCGTCAGGGCGATGCCGGTCTGGCTGAACGAAAAACTGTTTTTAAAAAAACTGGTTTTCGACAGCCTGAGGGAAATCGGCGATTACAACAAAAAGAAAATCAGGCTGCTGTTTCCCGAACATCATCTGTCTCACGCGGCCGGCGCTTTTTTCCCCTCGCCCTATGGGAAGGCGGCCATCCTGACGATCGACGGCGTCGGGGAGTGGTGCACCGCGTCGATCGCCGGAGGCGAGGGCAACAAAATCACCTTCTTCAAAGAAATGCATTTTCCTCATTCCGCAGGTTTGCTCTACAGCGCGTTTACCTATTATCTGGGATTTACCGTCAATTCGGGAGAGTACAAACTCATGGGGCTGGCGCCTTACGGGAATCCGCATGTGGCACAAACAAAAAAATTCATCGACATCATTAAAACAAAACTGGTCGATATCAAAGAAGACGGTTCTGTGTGGCTCAATCAGGATTTCTTTAATTACGCCACGGGTTTGACGATGGTGAAAGACAGGGATTGGGAAAAGCTTTTCGGCTTTCCGAGAAGAATAGCCGAAACGGAAATCACACAGCATCACTGCAATCTGGCCTGCGCCATCCAGAATGTCACCGAGGAGATTGTTTTGAAAATGGCGCACGAGGCCAAAAGTCTTACCGGCGCGGAAAACCTGTGCCTGGCCGGCGGCGTCGCCCTGAACTGCGTGGCCAACGGCAAATTGCTGCGGGAAAAAATCTTCAAACATATTTTCATTCAACCGGCGGCCGGCGACGCGGGAGGCGCTCTGGGCGCGGCACTCGCGGCACACTTCATTTATTTTGAACAGGAGCGAAATGCCGACGGGCAGCATGATCAGATGTCCGGCGCTTTTCTCGGCCCCGCTTTTACGGCCGGGGACATTGAAGCCCTAAACAACAAATTCAACGCGGTTTGCCGTCGCTACGGCGATTTCAACGAAATGACGAAGTACATCGCCGCGAAAATTGCCGAGGGGATGGTGGTGGGATGGTTCCAGGGCAAAATGGAATTCGGCCCCCGCGCGCTCGGCAACCGCAGCATTCTGGCCGACGCCCGCAATCCGGAAATGCAGCAAAAGCTGAATCTCAAAATAAAATACCGTGAGGCTTTCCGGCCGTTCGCTCCTTCCGTTCTGGCGGAGGATGTGCGGGACTATTTTAATCTGGAAACCGATTCTCCGTATATGCTGCTTACCGCTTTCGTCCGGGAAGCAAGGAGAAACCCACTCCCCGCTGACTACGATGATTTGCCGCCGCGCGACAGGCTTTCCTGCCTGCGCAGCGATCTTCCTTCCGTTACGCATCTGGATTTCTCGGCCAGAATTCAGACTGTGCACAAAGAAACTCATCCCCGGTTCCGACAGCTCATCAACGCCTTTAAGGACCTGACCGGCTGCGCGGCCGTGATCAACACCAGTTTCAACGTCCGGGGCAAACCGCTGGTCTGCACGCCTGAGGACGCCTACCGTTGTTTTATGGGCACGGAAATGGATTATCTGGTGATGGAAGATTTCGTTTACTGCAAGGCGGAACAGCACGACTGGCAAAACAAAGAAAAATGGAAAGTGACGGTTGACGCTGATTGATGAAAAATATTTTTCTGCAAATCCTGATCCTTATCCTCCTGCTTGCGGCCGCTCTGGCCCTGCCGATGTTTTATCCGGCGGGCGCGGCGGTGTATGTCCGCCTGCTGCTGCTTTTGCTGATACTCGCGGTAGGCCTGAAATTATTCAAAACGGCTTTCATTGATCGCCGGGTCGGCAAAACAGCGGCCAATGCCGCGACGGTTCTGCTTTCACTTTTCGCCCTGCTGATCGCGCTGGAAGCGGTCTTCATGTTTATTCCCCGCTCGCATTCCGCCGATCACACCCTGGCTTCCAAACTCTGGTACGCGAAATACTGGCAGCCAATCAATTCACTGGGATTCAGAGACAGGGAACCGGACAACAGGAATCCGGTGATTTTATTTGTGGGTGATTCCTTCACCGCAGGTCATGGGCTGAAATCAGTGAATGACAGGTTTTCCGATATCGTCGGTCGGGGGTTGAACACCCGGCAACAGAAATATTCCGTGGTGAACATCGGTCGTCCCAATTTCGATTCCCGGGACGAGTATGAAGCGATGATAGATTTTATCTACCGCACCAGAATCAAACCGGTAAAAATAATCCTGCAATACTGCGGCAATGATATTGAAGGCGCGGCCGCCCGGAACGGCCTGATCTTTGAAGGCTTCCGCCCGCCTGAAGATATGAATCAATTCGTCCTGCTGATCGGATCGGGTTCTTATTTTTTCAATTACGTCTATTTTCTTCTTCCGCGGGAATATCTGGGCGTTTCTTATATAAAATATTTGACGAACGCCTATAAAAATGATCAGGTGCTGGCACAGCATCGCGATGACCTGAAGCTATTTGTGGATTATGCCCGGCAAAATTCCATCCCGCTGATGGTGGTGGCCTTTCCTTTTCTGACCGAACTTGAAATGAGCGATGCGCTGTACGTCAACAGGATCACCGGCTTCTTCAGGACTCAGGGAATTAGTGTGATCAACGTCTCGGATCTGGCAAGAAAGATGCCGGTTGAAGAAAGGGTGGTCAACCAAAATGACACGCACGCGTCGATAAAGCTCAACAAAATGATTGCAGCGGAAATTTTAAACAGGCTGAAATAGAGACGGAGAAAATGGATTTCATCAAAGACATCTGGCTTTTTTTGCGGGAAAGAAAAAAATACTGGCTCGCGCCCATCATTATTGTGCTGTTGCTGCTCGGATTTCTGATCGTGTTTGCGGGGAGCAGCGCAATGTCGCCTTTTATCTATACGCTTTTTTAAAACGATGAACAAACACAGGAAAAATCCCAAACTGACCATGCTGATGCTCTGTATCGCGTGTGTTGTTCTTTATCTGATGACCGGGTGGCGCTGGACTATTCCGGCGGCTTTAGGCATTGGACTGATCGGTGTTTTTTCAGCGTCTTTGAGTTCACGGATCGATGACCTGTGGATGAAGTTCGCCTCGCTGTTGCAGCGGGTGATGACGCGCGTCCTGCTGCTGGCAATTTTTTTTCTGCTGCTTCTGCCCGTCGCCCTGCTTTCAAGACTCTTCGGCGCGCATGATCCTTTAAATCTGAAGAATCAATCGTCCAGCAATTTTAAAAACGTCAGCAAAACATTCGATAAAGCGTCTTTTGAAAAGCCCTGGTAGAGACACGGGGCGTTTAATGAAAGCCGACCACAAAGTAAGCGGCGTAAGCGGCAAACGCCCAGCAGGCAAAAAGGGATATGGCCACGGCACGGATGATTCTGTGGCGCAGAAACGGCTCCATGCCCGCCGAAATCAGCATCGCCCAGCAGGGCAGCAGTCCCAGCGTGTAGCTGGCTTTGGTTCGGCTGTAGAGGGGACAGACCATATACATATCCATCATGGCGGCCAGAAAAAACACCACCATCCCCGCCGAAAACAGGACCGCATAGCGGTAAGCCGACTTGCTGTTGAACAATGCGGATCCCATTCCGGTGAGCATCAAAATAGTCACGGGCAGGGCCAGCAGTGACCCGGCAATCATCCAGTTGGCGTTCCAGGGAATAAAATCCAGCATCCCCGAGTTCAGGCCGTCCAGCCACAACGTCGAATAAAACATATCCCAGAAGCTGGTCACGCCCGCGTAAACCGGATGAATCAGCGATTGGCCGAAAGAGAGAAAATGGGAGAAGGTTCGGTAGCTGGGATCCTGCCACCATTGCAGGATCTGCGTCAGTTCAAAAACGCCGGCGAAGGGATTGCCCAGTTCCAGATAATTTCTCAGATAGTACCAGCCGGCGGTCATTGTCGCGACACCGAAGACGATGAACAGCGGCCGCAGCGCGGGTTTCATGGATTGCTGAACGGACCGGGCGTGCATAAGAATCACGAGCGCCAGTACCGGCGCCAAAAGCAGGGCCGTCATTTTGGACAGCAGCGCCAGTCCCCAGACCAGGCCCAGCAGAAGAAAATACGCGCCGCCCCGCTCCCCGGACGCCGGCGCGATCAGCCCCAGACATAAGAAAATTACATACGACATCAGGCACGCGGCCAGCGGTTCATTACCCACATACTGACAGGCATAGGTATGAATCGGCAGCAGCGCCCCGGCAATCACGGTGATGATCTGCAGATCTTTTCTTTCCGGAAATACCAGCCGCGCCGTCCGGTAGACAATCTCGATCTGCAGCAGCCCGCAAAGAACGGGAATGATCCCCAGGATCTTGACCACTACGGGAAAATCGAACCATTTGATCAGCAAAGCGTAAAGCGGCGCGCTGATGATGTAATTCAGCGGCGCCTGAAACATATGCCAGCCTTCGGGCGCCAGAGGAAGCCGTCCTTTGGTGACGATATAATCAATATAGTCGATATGCCCCCAGGCGTCGGTCCCGACCTGATAATTGAGATGAAACAGATTGCTGACGGCTAAAGCTCCCCAGCCCAGCAGCATCAGCCAGCGGATTTGCGAAGCTTCAAGTTGCCTGCCGAAAGATTCGCCTTTCTTCCATAAACAAACAGCCAGGGTGAGAATAAAAACAGCAGCTAAATAAGGCCAGATAGCCGCCAGCGCCGCAAAGGATGATGGAAAAGCACGCGAGGTCGCCGGCTGCTCGATCCTCGACGCGAAAACGGCGGGGCTCCAGGTCTGACCGTCGGTGGACGCCAGCCAGCCCTCACCCGTCCGCACCGGCAGCTTTTCACTGTAAGCGATGACGGCGGGATAGGAATTTTCGCTCTGCACCCTGATGACGATTTCATGAGAACCGGCGGAAACGTTGAACGGCAAGCCTACCTGATGAATCTGTTTCCATTGGCGCCAGTCATTCGCCGACGAATAAATATTTCTGCCGTCAAAGAAAACCTCGGCTTTTTTCAGCGCCTGCAAAGAAAGAACGGCGTTTTCTACCGGAGCTGCCGTATGAAACACACATTTGAACGCGCTTGCGGTCCAGCTGGATGGCTTTGCTTCCAGCACCAATCCCCCGTCATAACGGATCCAGCGGGCTTGAGCGCGGTCGATGAGGAGAAGGACATCCGGCGAGTGGATATAAAACACGATTCTCCAGACGCCTAAAAGAAGGATGACGGTCGCCAGCGTTAGCATAACGAGGACAGACGGTTTTTTTAAATTTTCGGAAAATGGATTGGCCATCATGAGTTTAATGTCCTGGCGCATGAAAGTATAGGAACCGCGCTGCCGTGTCAATGGTAAAGTCCATAACAAAAGAAACGGGAGGGTTTTTGCGGCCGGAGACGAGCGCGGGCTGCCCCGGCTTTTGCCCAGTTTTTGCCCAATTTTTGATTGACACATCCGAACACGTTCATATACATTCCCGTAAACGCGGATGGTTGCGATAAACCGTTCACGACAAATCTACCAAAATAAAAAATGGCCACGCAATTGTTGCAAAAGCAAAGGATCAACACGGGAAAATTGCTGTCTGGGCTGGCCGCTCTGGCCGTCCTCACGGCATTGCCTTACCTGCAACTGTCTTCGCATGATTTCATCAACTGGGACGATCCCTATTACATTTATAAAAATCCCCTGGTCACGCAGGGCTTGAGCCTGCTGGGCGCGGGATGGGCCTTCATCACGTTTTCAACCTCCAACTGGCACCCGCTGACGTGGCTGAGCCATATGCTGGATGCTTCCCTTTTCGGTCCGACGCCGGCGGCGGCTCATCTGGTCAATGCCGCCTGGTACACCGGATGCGTGCTGCTCACTTTCTTTCTTTTTCTGCGTCTGGGCGCTTCTTTCGGCGCTGCCTTGCTGATGTCCGCCTTTTTCGGCCTGCATCCCCTGCACGTGGAATCCGTAGCCTGGGCCTCCGAACGTAAAGACCTGCTCTGCACCTTCTTTTTTCTCTCCGCCACGATGGCCTACCTGCATTACGCGCGCCAAAAAAGTTTGTCCCTTTATATGCTGACCACGGGCTTCTTTTTGCTGGCGCTCCTGTCCAAACCCATGGCGGTCACCTGGCCCTGCGTCGCGCTCCTACTGGATGACTGGCCGCTTCAGCGTTGGAAAAACGAAGGGAAAAGCGTCCTGCTTGAAAAAATACCCTGGATCGCCCTAACCATTCTTTCATCCGTCGTCACCGTCATCGCGCAAAGCCATGGCGAGGCGGTGAAATCCCTGGTTGAATTTTCCTTAATGGATCGGGCCGCCAACGCGGCCATCTCCTATGTCATTTATCTGCGCCAGACGATCTGGCCTTCCGGCCTGACCGTTTTCTACCCCTACCCCTGGAAGATCAGCATGATCAGCGCATTGTTTGCCTGTCTGGTTCTGGCGGCCATCACAACCGCCACCGTCCGGCAGAAACAAAAATATCCCTATCTGTTGTGGGGCTGGCTGTTTTATCTGGGCGTCCTGTTTCCGGTGATCGGCCTTGTGCAGGTGGGCACGCAGGCGCACGCCGACCGCTACATGCTGCTGCCGCAGACAGGCCTGATTGTCGCCGTCGGCCTCTTCCTGGACCAAAAACTGACCGGCGCGAAATTCAGAAAGATGGCCGGCGCGGTGGCGGCAATCCTGCTGGCCGTACTGATGGCGTTGACCTTCCGGCAGGTTTCGTACTGGAAAAATACCGTCACGCTTTTTAACCGGAATCTCGAAGTCGCCGGCGACAACGAGCTCGCCCATTTCAACCTGGGATCGGCCTATCTGGAAAACAACCGACTGGACATGGCCATGATTCATTTATCGGCCGCCGCGCAGATGAACCCCTACGACGCCACAACGTACAACAACCTCGGAATCATTTACACGCGTCAGAAAAATGATTCTCTCGCGGAAGCATGCTTTCGCCGGGCGATTTTACTGAATCCTAAAAGCGCTCAGCCGTATTTTAACCTGGCTGCCCTGAAGATGAAACAGCGGCGTTTCGACGAAGCGCTGGCGCATATCAACACCGTTGTCCGGCTGGCGCCGGATCATCAGGAAGCAAGGGCCATACAGAATAAACTGGCAGGGGCCGTGCACCATCATCAAGAGAAGACCGATGACTGAAATCAGTGAAAAAGAAAAAAAGATTCCGGAGCTGTCCGTCGTGATCCTGTGTTTCCAGGAGGGCCGGAGAATAGAGTCCTTTGTGGAAAGGACGGTTGAGGCTCTGGAGAGCCTTGCCATCCCGTGGGAAATTGTGCTGGTCGCCAATTACTGGGATCTGCAGAATGATGAAACGCCCCGCGTCGCCGAAAAGATCTCGCGGCAAAGGAGCAACATCAAGGCGGTCGGCGAGCTGAAAAAGGGAGGGATGGGATGGGACGCCCGTCATGGTTTCCGGGAGGCTTCAGGTCAATTCATCTGCCTGATTGACGGAGACGGTCAGATGTCGCCTGAATATATTATTCCTGTTTATCATCAAATAAAACGCGGGCATCTCGATGTTGTCATGACCTACCGCACGGAACGCGGAGACAGCCTGTTTAGAAAAATGAATTCCTATATCTATAATTTAGTCTTCAGAATTCTTTTTCCGGCCATCCCGGCGAGAGACGCCAATTCCAAACCCAAGATTCTGACCAGGGCCGCATACGACAAAATGCGTCTGACCGCCGACGACTGGTTTCTGGACGCGGAAATGCTGATCCAGGCGGTCCGGATGAACATGAAGATCGCGGAAATTCCGGTAACGTTTGACAGATGCGTCAACCGGAAATCTTATGTAAAACCGGACGCGGTTTTTGAATTCATCAAAAATCTCCTCCGCGCCCGCTTCAACGAATATTTTACGAAAAACAAATAATCCCGCGGCGCCGCAACCCCTGCGCGAACATCTCCTTGACAGGGTTGATTAGATTACTTATATTCCGAAGCCTTAAAATGAATCATCCCCGTAATGCATTATGAAAATAGCTTTCTTCAATATTGCCTATGAAAACCTGGCCGTATCCATCTTGTCGGCGATTGCCAAAAAAGCGGGGCATACCGTTCAACTGTTTCATAGCCCGACGCTTTTTAAAGACGGAATGACCCGGGAATTCACGCGTCTGGCCAGGTTCTTCAGCAACGACGAGCAGCTCTTCCGGCAACTGACGCATTATCAGCCGGATCTCATCGCTTTCTCTGTCGTCACCTTCGATTATAAAAGAGCGCTGCATTACGCCGAAATCTGCAAACGGATCTGTCCGCAGGCAAAAATTGTTTTCGGCGGTATCCACGTCTCCTGCGTTCCCGAAGTCGTCATCGCCAACGACTTTGTCGATTATGTCGTCATCGGTGAAGGAGAGATCGCTTTTACAGAAATCATCAGCCATATCGAACAGGAAAACTCGACCGCACCGATTCCCAACACCTGGTATAAAACCAAAGACCATCAACTGATTAAAGGGAAACAGACCGGTTTCCTGCAGGATCTGGACAGCCTTCCCCATTATGACATGGAAATCTGGAAGGACATCTTCCCGTTGAAAACGTATTACCTGACGATGGCGTCCCGGGGCTGTCCCTATCATTGCTCCTACTGCTTCAATCATTATTTCAGAAACATTCCCGAAGAAAAAACTAACTATGTGCGGCGGAGAAGCCCGGGCCATGTCATCGAAGAGCTGGTCTTCGCCAAAAAGACCTACAACATCAGCCTGATTGAGTTCTGGGATGATATTTTTATTTTTGACAAGCCATGGCTGAAGGAATTTCTGGAAGCGTATAAAAAAGAAATCGCACTGCCCTTTAAATGTTATATCCATGTGAATCTGTTTGATGAAGATATGGCCGCCTGGCTCAGCGATGCCGGATGCCAATGGGTGGATTTCGGCATCCAACACATCAATGAAACCTACCGCCGGACCTATCTGAAACGCCACGAAACCAACGCGAACATCGCGAACGCGCTCAAGCTTCTTAAAAAATACCATATCGTTTCTTTTGCCGATTATATTGTCGGTCTGCCCGGAGACACCCTCGAGCATAACGAGGAGGCGCGGTTGTTCTTTCTGGAAAACACGCCCGACATTATCGAGCCTTACTGGATGTCTTATCATCCCAAGACGGAAATCATCGAAAAGGGACTTCAGCACAAATTATTAACGACGGAAACCATCGACTTGATTCAGCGGGGACAGAATCCTCAAAGCTATTTTGACAGCCCGCTGGCCTCCAAAGATTTTCACAGCGATTATTATTTCATCTTTAAGGTTCTGCCTGCATTGCCTGTTTTTCTGAGAAGGAAACTCACTTATCATGTTTCTAAGAAAATGCCTTATGGGATCAAAGTTGCGTTGATTATCTGTTCCCTCTTTTTCCTGGCGGTAAAACATAAAAGTCCACGGATAAAATATGTCACATCGTTTTACTGGAAACAGATGCTTTGGATGAAAAATCAGAAGAAGAAAACTTAAGGGCGCGTAATCAATGAAAGCTCTGCTGATCTACCCTTTGATTCCCGACACCTATTGGAATTTCCGGCACGTCATGAAACTCCTCCGGAAAAAAGCATCCAACGTCCCCCTGGGGCTGCTGACCGTCGCGGCATTATTACCCAAAAATTGGGAAATCAAAATCGTGGACATAAACGCTCAAGCTCTGTCCGAGGAAACCATCAGATGGGCTGATATGGTTTTTATCGGAGCCATGATTATCCAGAAAGAATCGGCAAGGCAATTGATCGCGCAATGCCGGAAGTTGGGCAAGACCGTTGTCGGCGGCGGTCCGCTCTTCACAAGCAGCCCTGATGAATTTCATGATGTTGATCATCTCGTGCTCAATGAAGCCGAGATCACGTTGCCGCTTTTCCTGCATGATCTTGAATCCGGGACACCGCAGCGCATCTACACATCTGAAGAAAGGCCCGATATCACCATGACCCCGCTTCCCCGATGGGATCTTATTGATGTCAACATTTATCTTTCCGTTTCAGTTCAATATTCCCGGGGGTGTCCCTATGATTGTGAATTCTGCGATATTGTTCACCTGAACGGACGGATTTCAAGGGTCAAGTCAAATGAACAGATGATCAGAGAATTTGAGGCGCTTTACAAAATAGGATGGCGGGGAAGCCTCTTCATCGTGGATGACAACTTCATCGGCAACCGCTCGAAGGTCAAAATGCTTCTGCGCGAACTTATCCCATGGCAGCAGGCAAGAAATTTCCCTTTTACCCTTTACACCGAAGCTTCGGTGAATCTGTCCCGGGATGAAGACCTCATGCAATTAATGAAAAATGCCGGTTTCGACTCCGTCTTTGTGGGAATCGAAACACCGGAGGAAGAATGTTTTGTGGAATGCGATAAGCACCAGAACCGCTCTATCGACATGATCGATGCTGTTAAGACGATTCAGCGAAACGGCATGGAGGTCATGGGGGGCTTTATCATCGGATTTGACAACGATCCGCCGGATATTTTTGAGCGTCAGGTAAAATTTATTCAAGACAGCGGCGTGGTCAGAGCCATGATCGGACTTCTGAACGCGCTTCCCGGTTCCCGACTATACAAACGTTTGAAAAATGAAGGCCGGCTGCTTGATCATTTATCCGGTGATAATTGCGACGGTTCCATGAATTTTATCCCCAGGATGGATTATCAGCTCATCAAGCAGGGATACGATGATATTCTGAATTATCTGTATTCTCCAGAGCAATACTACCAGCGTATCCTGAAGTTCTTGGACACCTACATTCCGGCAAGACGTCACCGCATTACGTTTTTAGGAATAACTGCTTTCTTGAATTCTATTCTTTATCTGGGCATTCTGGATAAATGGCATCACAGCATTTTTTTCTGGAAACTGCTGCTGAAGACCTTGATATTTCATCGTCAATCTTTAAGAGAAGCTGTGACGCTGATGATGTTCGGGTATCACTTCCGCAAGCTTTTTGTGAAGAATAAGAATAAAACCCTTTGATCATGGGGTCTTTTAATGACCCCCTGCTATTCCGTTAAAATTCATTCTGTTTAATCGGCTGAGCCGGATGAATGCGCGGGGGCACCTGCTCCTTCTGCGGATTCCGGAGCAGCGGCTTCATCAGACGATTTCGGCGCAGCTGCTTCATCGGGAGACTTCGGAGCGGATTCATCATGAGCTTTCGGGTGGGCGGCGCCTTCCTGAGTTTTTGGACCCGTCTGTTCATCGTGAGGTTTCTGAACCGCGCGCTCACCCGATGGTTTGGGAACAACAGGTTCAGCGGAAGGCTTCGGAACCGGAGATTCCTCACGTGGTCCGGCGACAACGGATTCACCCGGTGATGGCGGAATCAGGGGCTTCTCCGGAGATGTTTGCATGATTGATCTTTCCGGAGGTTTTGAAACAACCCCTTCTTCAGGATGGGCTGCTTTGCCGGCTTCCGGTTTTTCTTTAGAGAAAAGAAAAAACAGTATCCCAACCAACAAGATAACGATACACAGAACCATTGCGACGCGCAACCCCGATGAGCGGGGAGCCTCCGGTTCCTGCGGGGGCCGGACATCATCAGGCGCGGTTTCCCGGGGAGCTTTGCTGATCATCGGACTGCCGCAATGTTCACATAAATTCGCGCCATCACTATTCTTGGTACCGCACTGGGAACAATACATGGTCAATGTCCGGTTTCATGTCGCGGCAGGCTCAAGCCATGCCAGCGGTTGTTGTCAAACACCGGTCAGCGGTGTCTGACGGGATATAAATTTCGCTTGTTATAAAACACTTTCTTATATAACAATTTTGATAGACGTTTATATTAAGGGGTGGTCCTTGTCAAGTTTTTGCGTAAACGGAGCGGTCAGGTAAATGCAGATGGTTTTGTTTCTTCTCATTTTTTTAAGTCTTTACGGAGGGATCAACCTTTACTTCTTCCGCAAAGCGAAAGACGCTCTTCATTTTTCCGGTAAAACGGAAGGAATGATCATCGCCGTTTTGATCAGCCTGGTCCTGGCGCCTTTAATCATCCGGCTGCTGGAAAAAATGCACTGGGAAACACCGGCCCGGATCATCGCCTACTGCGGCTATGTGTGGATGGCTTTTGTTTTTTTATTTTTCTTTGTTCATCTGGCGCTGGACGCCTCCCGCATCGCCTACCGGTTCTTTGATCCGGATGCCGGCGGCGTCATCCTGAAAAATATTCTTTTCAGTCTGGCCGTTCTGGTCACGCTGACGGCCGTCCTGTATGGGTTTTTCGACGCCCGGAAAATCAGAGTTCAGACGCTGGAAATCCAGACGGACAAAACGCTCCCCCAGCCCGGCAAAATACGGATCGTCCAGATATCCGATGTGCATATCGGACTCTTGATCAGAGGCCGGCGGCTGCAAACGATTTTAGACCGCGTCAGGGAAGCCCAACCGGACATCCTGATCTCCACCGGCGATCTTCTGGATGGAGAACTGGATAACGTGATGTCTGAAGCGCGGCAGCTGGCGGGCATAAAGCCTTTATACGGGAAATACGCCGTGACCGGCAATCATGAATTCTACGCAGGCATTGAAAAATCTCTAGAATTCACCCGACAGGCCGGCTTTGAAATATTGCGCGATGAAAGCACAAAAGCGGCCGGACTGCACATCATCGGCCTGGATGATCCGACGGGGCGCAAAATGGACTTATCGGGGAAAAGCGCTGATTTATCGGGTCTTTTCCCTGATAAAAACAGTAAAGAATTTGTGCTGCTTTTAAAGCATCAGCCGACCATCAGAGAAGACAAAAATTTTGATCTGCAGCTTTCCGGACACACGCACGGCGGTCAGATTTTTCCTTTTATGCTGATGACCCGCATTTTTTTCCCCGAAAACTTCGGTTATCATCAACTGAACGGCCATCAATCGGTTTATATCAGCAAAGGTGCCGGCACCTGGGGACCGCCCATTCGCCTATTCGCGCCTCCGGAAATTACGGTCATTAATTTAAAAAACAAAAGTGTTATTTAATATCAAGTATTTAAAATAATTCTACCCTGTTAAAAAACCCGCCTGTTGGCCTTGATGATTCTGACGACCGGCGCAGGTAAAGCATCCGAAAAAGGGCTGATAAATTCTGAAAAAAGCCTTGATATTTTTATCAATAAATTGTTGTTTCCACTTGACAATACAGGATGGCTTGTATATTATTCACGCACTTTTACAAAGATTCTCTCGACAACTGAAATCATGATTAAAAGCGATGTCTTAACGATATGGGCATCAAGAGAGCAGTCGCTTTTTAAAATGAACTTCAAAAAGGATGCTGATGAAAAAAAGTATTTTTATTGGGTCGTTGTTTTTTGTTTGTTTCAACATCATTTTATGGACAGCCATTCCTCTCATGGCTAAGGAACCGCAGGGCATCCAGATCGCACTGCGAACGATCAGCGCGGAAGACGCGGAACCGGCGGCCAATGATATGATCCCCGCGGTTGCGCAGACGGAATCGAAAGCCGCAGATCAGAAGGCTCCGGACGTTTCGCAACCGGCGCCGGAAAAAGCCGTCAAAGAAGTTCCTCCGGTCCAACAGACTGCAGTGCAGGAGCGGGAAAAAGAAGCCGTAAAAATCCAGCCCCCGGAACCCAAAAAAAAGGTTCAGGAAAAATCCAAAAGCAAAGAAGCCGAAGTAAAAAAGGCAGACAGAGAACCGGCGAAAACCCCGCAGCCGACGCCGGAAATTCAGGCCGAAGAAAGCGGACCTCAGACGCTTGAGCAGCAGGTTCAGTCTTTAAGAAAAGAAATACAAAAAATACGCGATGAAAATGAAGCGCGTAAAAAGCTTGAAATCCCCGAGGAAGAAAAAGGTCAGACCATCGAAGACATTCTTTCCGCGGCCGGTCGCCAGTACACGATGATGAAACAGGGAACCGTCGGCCTGACCTATAACCTTGGCTATTCTTACTTTTCCAGCGACGCCATTACCGAATCAAGTGTGGTGGAACGCCGGTCCAATCACAATCTGACCAACACGATCACTGCGGAATACGCCCTGTTGAATAACCTGACGATCAACACAAGCGTTCCCTTCGTTTACAAGTATAACCGCGTCGGCACGGCAGAGGCCCAGGATACCACCGATCTGGGAGACGTCTCTGTCGGCTTGTCCGTACAACCGTTTAAGTCGGGAGGCGTCATGCCGCCCCTGATCTTCAGTCTGGGCCTTTCGATGCCCACAGGAGAAAGCCCCTATGAGATCAACCAGCAGGAGACACAATCGACCGGATCGGGCTATTATGCGGGCAGTGCGGGTTTCTCGGTCAGCAAGGTGATTGATCCTCTGGTCGCTTTCGGCAACATGAACTACACGTACGGTTTCAAAAAAAGCGTCGATCAGTATTGGAGCAAAACGCAACGGCTGACCGAAGTTGAACCCGGCAGCAGTCTGGGATTTGCCATGGGATTCGGCTACGCGCTTTCTTATCAGGCGTCTATGAATATGAGCGTGCAGGTGTCCTATTCATTCGGAAGCGAATATATCATCAATGATGAATTTACATACGAGTCGGGCAGCAGCCTCTCCGCAGCATTGAATATCGGAACAGGATGGCGGATCACCCAGTCCAGGTCGATCTATTTATCTCTCGGAGTCGGGTTGACGAACAATGACTCCGATTTCAGTTTGAATTTCAGACTGCCGTTTGAGTTCTAGCAGATTAACAAAACCCTCTTGATAGGGGCGGAATAGATTATTAATTGAAATAAATTTTTAATAATGGGAGCGGTATAAAATGACGAGAATTTTAAAAATTAAAAGCGCTATGGCCTGTCTGTCATTATCTGAATTTTTTGGTTTGCGGGTGAAAAAATTCAAGACCAGAAAATTATGTGATCTGCGTACTGCTCTCACTCTCGTCTTTGTAGCGGTAGCCGCGAACCTGTTTCTCCTGCTGCCGCAGGCACGGGCCGCTTTTAACGAAAATATGCTCATTGACGCAAAAGGCCTGGGCATGGCCAACAATGTCATCTCCGACACCAGCGGCATCATGTCGATCCACTGGAATCCCGGAGGTCTTTCCCTGATGGGCGAAGGTACTTACTTAACCATCGGGTTTTCCACCGGTTACATGACCATCGGCGGTGATTTTGAAAAAGATCCCGATTTTGAACCTTATCACGATGCCCAGGGCAATGAACGGAAGGATCCGGTCTGGGGCAAATCATCGGAAACCAGCACCGGCCAGATGTATGTTCCCGTTCTGGACACGACGCTCCCCGCGATGGGAGGTCCCATCCCTTTCGGCATATCGCACCGTTCGCCCGGTTCAAAGTGGACCTTCGGTTTCAGTATCTATATGCCGTTTGTCGGCGGTTGGGAATTCGATGATGATGATCCGGCCTGGTACAATAACGGATCTACCGTACTGTCACACCTGAATTACGCGGCCCCGTCGGTCAGCTACAGAGTCAACGATAAACTTTCCGTGGGCGCCACTTTCGCCGCCGGACAGTCGGTCATGAAGCTGGAAATGAGTCCCCGGGCGCCCAACGAACTGACCAATATCACCAAAATTCTCGGAGAGGCCACCCAAGGCATGTCCAATCCTGTCTTCGATCTGACCATCCCCCTGCCTCTTTTCGGCGGAGGATTCGGCCCTTATGATGTCATCGGCGATGTGGAGTTAAATGTCCGCGATGACTTCTCACCTTCCTATACGTTAGGCGCCCTGTATGAACCGTTGGACTGGTTAAGCTTCGGCCTGACGTATCACAGCGCCGTGGAATCGCATATGACGGGCGATTTCAGTTTTAAATACGGCAAACAATGGCAGGATATGACCGCGTGGTGCGGCAGCACCGCCATTATGCAGGTGGTTTCCATGATCTTCGACCTGCCCTATGAAACCACATCCGAACAGAAAGGATCGGTTTCCATGGACTTGAAATACCCGCAAATGGTGGATTTCGGCATCACGGTGAGACCGTTAAAGAAATTTGCGCTGACCGGCACGCTGCACTGGGCGGATTGGTCTTCGGTTTCAAAAAACGAGATTAAGTTTGATCAGAAAATTCAGCTTCTCCAACTGGCCAAATACATGGGCTACACCGGAGGCAGTAATCAGTTGAACGTAGACAGAAAATTTGAGGATACGCTGAACTGGGGCGTGGGCGGAACCTTTCAGGCGCTGGACTGGCTCCAGCTTCGCGTCGGTTATGAATACAGGGAATCGTCCGCAAATCCCCGGTATGCGGACCTGCAGTTGACCCTTCCCACGATGTATTACGTGGGCGCCGGGTTGGGCATCAAGGGCGCGGGAACCGGAATCAAGATGATCAAAGACGTGGATATCGATCTCGGCCTCGGCTATATGTGGAATAAAAAACGCAAAATTCCAGGCAATTACAGCGAAAACTTTAACCTCGACGAGCTGGGCGTCGGCTTCAACAAGCCCTACGTCGGAAACAGTTACGAACCGAAAATGACCGCTATCCTGGCCTCGCTGCAGGCGACCATGCCTCTGGAAGTGATTACCGGTCTCCTCGTGGACACGGCGGATTACCTCCTGCCGTCGAAGTGGCATTCAAAGAAGGATCCGAAAGTGGTTGATCTCAAGGCGCCGGTTGATTCTTCCGCCGGCCTCATCAACAACATGCGGTTCAAGAATAAATACTATTTTATTGAAGACAGCGAATAAGTTTCAGTCGGATGGTCCGGAATAAAAAGGACGTTCAGCGGGAAATAGGAAAAACTCCCCGCTGGCGCATGTCGCCTTCCATCGCCCTTAAGTGATCGGCTTTCGGCTTGTACCAGTCGCTGACATTTTTCCTGTAAAAGTCATGAATCACCGGACTGGCCTGCGGATATAAATTCACATAAAGTGTGAAGACATGGAGCAGGACCTGCGGATTGGTCTCATCTTGAAAACGCCGCGGCCCCAGATCAATCGATTGCATTTCGCGCGGCATCCGGGAAAGAAGCGAGGGGTGCACCAGAACGGCCGCGTTTCTTTCAAAATACACAAGTTTCCAGCCGGCTTTCACAAAATCAAAAATCAGATAAAGTTTATTGTAATGGATGATCGCTGTTTTAAAAGGGTATCTTTCGTTAAAATGAACAATTTCTGCAACAGTCGGTGTGCTGCTTTCCAAGGCCCAGTAATCCGGGGCAATCTGCCTATAATACGGCCCCAGGCGGGGATCAATGAAAACCTTGTAATCGGGATAAAGCGCCCACAGCAGATAGCCGCCGATCAGGTAATCGTTGAAAAGCGGACCTTCCGGTTGATACGTCTTCAGAAATTCCACTTCCCGGACGGGTACGCTATCATCGAGCCCGGCGCCAAACCATCTGTTATACGAACCATACCGCACGGTAAAATGACAGACGTTCAGGATGAAAAAAATGAAGATCAGCAGCGAGATGATCGTTGCCTTTCTGGAAATCAGCTTCATGTTGAATCTGTTCAGGAAGTAAAGAAACGAAAAGAAAAAGATAAAAGGAAGAAGATACCCCCCCCTGACGCCTCTCATGCTTCCCCACGAGGCGAGGAGAAAAACAAACAGCCATGCAAAATCGCAGGATTTTTTTTTGATAAAATCAACCAGGAGAGCGCTTCCCATCATAATCATCATCAACAGAAAGATCCAGGCGACCTGTCCCTGCCTGCGAAAGACGCTATCGAAATCCTTCAAATATGGCCATAACTGTGCGTAAGCCGATATGTAGTTGCTGTTTAAGTCATAATTCTCGGAGGTCAATCCGTGATAAATGCCCGTCAGATAATGGATGCCGTAAGGATTCAGCAACGTCGCGGCGACAGACAAAAGACAGGCGGCTCCAAAATGCAGCAGTTCGTCGATGGTAAACGATTCCTGCGGAAAGAAAATTCTATTGAAAATCTCGCCGGCAAGAAACAGAAAAAGAAAAATCAGACCAACACTAAAAGCACCGTGCAAATTAATCCATAAGGCGAAAATCAACGGAAAAAAATAAAAAAAGAAGATCTTGCGGGTCACTTTGACGTAAAAAAATACAAAAACCATCCAGCAAAACAGTAATGTGGAAAATAATTCCGGCTTATAGAAACTGCACACCATGGAGCAGGCAATGCCGATGGCTGCGATGATGGTTAGAATCGTGACATCTAAACGCTGCCCAATCAGCCGCAGAAAGAAATAAAAGGAAAGAAAAACTCCGATGAAGATGAACCATTGAAACAGCCACAGACCGAAACCTCCACCAAAGCTGTAAATCAGATAGATCAGCGTGCTGCCCAGAAATGTGTTGTAAATCCAGCCGGGGTCGGCCGGCGTCCATGAAAAGATTGAATGGTCGACAACCGGCGTGTGATGCGTCAGATAATATTTTCCCAGAGCCATCTGCCACCACATATCATAATCAAAATAATTCACCGGATATGCGATCAGGATCAAAACCGGCAGGAGCGCCATGAGCGTCCATCTGAGCGGTCGCGAATCCGCCAGCTTTTCTGAAACAGCGAAAAAAGATGAAACGATCGAATGATCATGACTGCTTTGATGAGCCGGTTCGCCGGCCGGTTGATCAGACGGTGGGAGTGTTTTATCATTCATATGCATACAGCCTGTCCGCCCTGACGGCTTCTTGTCACCGGGAAGCGGCCCGGCATTTGCTAAAGGACGTCTAAACAAACCATTTGTGGAAGGTATAATATCCTCTGGATACTTCGAATCCGGATTTCGTCAGCACCTTTTGCACGGCGATATTATTCAGCTGAGTGGAAATAATAATTCTTCCGGCCCGCCTGGCCAGACACCACTCGACGGCTCTGCACAGGAAAGCCAGATAGATGCCATGCCCCTGAAAATCGGGATGGACGCCGCCGAGAAACAACTCGCCTTCCTCGGCGCTGTTGAGCCTGAAAACACCGAACGCCACGATGCTGCCTTCCATCTCGGCGACAAGAAAATTGTCGTCGTCGGCCCGGGAGGCAAAGGCCTTTCTGGCCCAGTCCACGTAAACGTCATTGCATTGATGATTGTCCAGCCGCGGATCCGCGTGATAGTGTCCGGAATAACCGTTAAAAGATTGTTTCGCCACGGAGACCATGGCTTCCTCTTCATCGGCGTGGATCGGTCTGAAGCGAGCCGCCGTGTGGGCGGACTGCGGAAGCGGCCGGGTCAGGTCCCGGGTATAATAAACAAGCGTATCCATCAGCAGGAAACCTTTTTTTTCCATCATCTGAGCGGCGGCAAGATCGGACATACCGCAGCGGGCGATCAGCAGCTCCACTTTTTCTTTGGCGCAAAAATCAAGCACGTCCGATAAGCCGCCGGCTGTGATACCGGTAATCCTGGCCGTTTTAAAGCCGAATCTTTCCCGATCAATCTCTGAAATAAACACACCTGACGAAACAGAATTCATTCACACTCCACTTTACAGGGCATCAACCCCCTGATGGCTTCCCGATCCGCCCCACCCGTTATCTACCGATTTAAATTTGCTCATTTCCCGCCCACCGATGATGGCTCAAGCCACTTATTTTTTTCCGCAAGCTGTTTTTCCCTGAGTTGAATATCCTGATCCATGGCCGATAGTATTAATGGCTTCATGATGTAGTGATCGCTGACATTCTTTTTGAAGATATCATGAATATAGCGTCCGGCCGCGGGATTCAGTCGAACATAAAAATTAAAAACGTTAATTAAAACATCCGGCGTTTTCACGCGGGCAAAGCGCAGGGGACTGAGGTTCACATTGCCGGCCTCCGTCTGGACAATAGAAAGCAGTGATTTATGAATTAAGATGGCGGCATTTTTCTCAAAATACAGCAGGCGCCAGTCGTCCCCGGCTTGCAGGAAGTCAAAAATCAGGGTCATCTGCCGGTAATGCAAAAACACTATTTTAAAAGGATATTTTTCCCGGAAATGATTGATATCCTCCCGGGTGACGCGCTTCATGGTAAAATCCATATATTCGGGGAAAACCTGATTTCTGTAGAGACCGCCTCGGGGATCAATAAACACCTTATAGTCCGGATAAAGATGCCATACCAGATACCCGCCCACCACATAATCGTTGAATATCGGCCCCTCCAGTTTATACTTTTTCAGAAATTCCACTTCTTTCACCGGCACGAATTCGTCCAAGCCCTGTCCGAACCATTGATTATCCGTGGCGTATCGCACATTGAAATACGAAACGAGAACCGCGAAGCCTACAAAGGCTGACAACGAAAACAAGGCTACCTTTCTGCCGAAGTCAAAAAGCCTCAAACGGCAAATGAGCAAATAGTAAAAAAGAAAGAAAAAGGCGATGGGAAGGTAATAGGATGTCCGGCTGGTATCCATCCCCTTCCAGTATAAGGCAGCGCTGACAATCAGCAGGGTAAAATCCATCGTTCTTTTTTTGATCAGTTCATAAACAGAAAGGCACACGATGGAAAGCAGCATGAGCGTCAACAGCCAGGCCGTCATTCCCACATGGAAAATATTCAAATCCATAGTCTTTAAATAAGGCCATAAACCGGCGTACGCCAGAACAAACCTGTCGTAGGGCCCGGAATAGCTTTGAGCCCCCAGGGCGTTCATCGCCATCGGAAAGAGGCTCACCAGATAGTCGAGGCCATAGGGATTAATCAGCGTCGCGGCGCCGGACAAGAGACCCGCAACCGCCAGATGAATCAGTTCAGGAACCGTGAAGGATTCCCGCGTAAAGAAAAATTTATTCAGCAATTCGCCGACAAAGGCCATGCCCAGAAAAGCCAGACCCATGATAAAGGCGCCGTGCAGATTGACCCACAGGACGAAGATAAAAGGGTACATGTAAAAGAGATACGGTTTCCTTTTGAGCTTCACATAGAAGAAAAGAAACAGGGTCCAGCTGAACAGCAGGGCGGAAAACAATTCCGGCTTATAGTAGCGGCACGATATGGAACAGGCGATCGCGATCGCGGCAATAATGGTAGCGCTGTTGACGCTAAGACGCTGTTGAATCAGACGGAGAAAGCAATAGAAGGATAGAAACACTCCGCCGAAAATGAGCCACTGAAAAAGCCATAAACCGAAACCGCCCATCACACTATAGAAGCCATAAACGGCGATGCTACCCAGGCAGGTATTGTAAAGCCACGTGGGATCGGTCGGCGTCCAGGAAAAGACCGACAGATCCATGCTCAGCGTATGATGGGCCAGATAATACTTGCCGTGAGCCATCTGCCACCACAAATCGTAATCGATTCTGTCGACCGGATATCTCAGCAGTACCAGGACGGGCAGCAGCCCGATAATCAGCCATTTCAACAGGACGGATGATGAAAGTTTTTCTGAAAGCGAAAGGAAAAATGACTTCCTGACCGGTGGAGCGCCCGGAGGCTCAACCGCTTCAGCCGCCTTCTCTTCATTCTTTATTTCCTGATTTTTGAATTCTTCCATAACCTTATTGCAATTCCTTTTTCAAAAATATCCCCGCTGATGATTATGACGGATCAACCCTGATCAGCATCGCGTCGCCCTGCGCATATCCGGAGCAAATGCCGCAGACCCCCCAACCGCCGCCCCGCCGCCTGAGCTCATAACCCAGCGTCATGGCAATTCTGGTTCCGGTCGCTCCAATGGGGTGACCGAAAGCAACCGCCCCTCCGTTGATATTCACTTTCTTGTACATCTCATCCTTCGTCATGCCCAGCACTAAACGGCAGCTCACCAGCGCCACGGCGGCAAAGGCTTCGTTGATTTCAACAACCTCCATCTGTTCGAGCGTTAAATCGTTCTGCTCCAAAATTTTTTTAATGGCCAGTCCCGGAACGGTCGCGATATCCTTCGTCGGCTGCGAGACTTCAACATAATCCACAATCGTGAAAATCGGTTTAAGACCGAGTGCGTCGGCTTTTTCCCGGCTCATCAAAAGACAAACATCGCCTCCGTCATTGACGCCCGGGGCATTGCCGGCCGTAACATTTCCCGGTTTGCCGGTCACGGTGCTCAGATGGCCGAAGACCGGCGGGAGCTTTGCCAACCCTTCCATCGTTGTCTCCGGTCGCGGTCCTTCATCCCTGTCCATCACGATCATTTTTTTGCCCTGTTTCACTTCCACAGGAAATATCTCTTCGTCTAATTTTCCTTCGTTGATCGCCCGCACGGCGTTCATTTGAGAAACATACGCCCATTCATCATGTTCCTCCCGGCTGAAGCCGAATTCGTCGGATACCTCGGAGCCATGAATCGCCATGTGCCGGTTGTAGAAGGCATCCCAGAGACCGTCATAAACCATCGAATCAATGACGCGACCGTTGGGCAGCGCCATCTTCGCCCCCCAGCGCATATCCGGCAGCAGAAACGGGCAGTTGCTCATGCTTTCCTGACCGCCGGCAATGCAGATTTCAGCCCTCCCCAGCATAATCATCTGAAAGGCCAGGTCTATGGTTTTCAAACCTGAGGCACAGACTTTATTAACCGTAATCGAAGGAACGGTATCCGGAACACCCGCCAGAATCGTGGCCTGGCGTCCGGGGATTTGACCGCAACCGGCGGTGACCACATGCCCCATAAAAACATAATCCACATCCGACGGTTTGATCTTGCCCTCGGTCCGGCGCAAAACTTCCTGAATGGCCAGGGCGCCCAGTTCGACCGCGGAAAAATCCTTCAGTGCGCCGCCCGCACGTCCATAAGGAGTGCGACAGGCCTCCACGCAAACCACTTCGCGGAATTTTTTATGAGGATTTTTTATTTTTCTGCCCATGGTCGTAAAATCCGGCTTTCTTTCGCCGAATTTCGCGACGGGTGCGTCTTTATAGATTTCTGATTTTTTTCTCTCCAGTTTCTGTGGAACTCTGGCCATAACATGCCCTCCCCTTTCCAAAGATGGTAATTATCTGACATTGAAATTAATACAATGAAAAAATTATTGCTTTTTTTGCATAGACTATTTCGAAAGTCAACCATTTTGGTTCCCGATCACGGACAGGAATGCATTTCCAGCCGGTCCGCTTCATGACAATAAGATTGACGAAAATAAAATCTTCCGATAAAAAAATTCTCATCGAGGAAACAACGACGCGAATTTAAGGATTGATACAATTCATGGACAAACGCCTGGTTTATAGAATCTTATTTTTATTACTATGCATTGCCATATGCATCTTTATTTTTGTTCATTTTGATCTTCATCTTCTCTTAAAAGACCGGCAAAAACTGCTCACGTTCATCCGATCAAATCCTTATGATCATTTAATTTTTATCGTGGCGCAGATCGTTCAGGTCGTCGCTGCGCCGTTTCCGGGAGAAATTACCGGCATCATCGGCGGCATGCTCTATGGCCCCTTCTGGGGAACCGTTTATTCGACCATCGGATTGACGCTGGGATCATGGGCGGCTTTTATGCTGGCCAGATTTTTCGGCGAACCGATTCTGGAATACGCGGTCCGCCGGGATGTTCTGGAAAAATTCGACCACTTTATGGAGGACAAGGGACTGCTGGTTTCCTTCCTTCTTTTTCTGATTCCGGGATTTCCTAAAGATTACCTGTGCTATATCATGGGGGTCAGCCGCATTCCCACGGGGACATTTTTGGCCATC
Organism: Deltaproteobacteria bacterium; assembly: GCA_022710585.1. Taxonomy (GTDB): domain Bacteria; phylum Desulfobacterota; class Syntrophia; order Syntrophales; family Smithellaceae; genus Smithella. Next base: position 27,901 of record JAKLGV010000001.1, read on the forward strand.
TCGACAGCCGGACGGGTTTTCGGCACCGCCATGCTGTCCATCACCGGTTCCTTTGCCGGGAACGGTCAATACAAATATCTGATCTTTGTTCTCATTCTGGGCGTGGCGCTCTTTGTGACGGCGTATTACTACCACGACCAACTGGTCGCCATGCTCAAAAAAATAAAGAAATAAAAGGCCGGGGGGGGCGCTGCGCATCGCCTTCTATATGTCTCTTTTATCGAGCACCCGCGGAATTTTTCCCTGCTGCCGCAAAAGGCTTTTGGCCTCCACGAGCCGGACATCCACATGAATGCCCGTGACCGACGCGATGCATTTTCCGATGGTTTCCAGAAACGACCGCTGCTTCTGCAGTTCCAGCGTAAATATTTTATCCGTCACTTCCACAAAGAGCTCCAGATGATCCATGGCCCCTTTTCTTTCAATGACAATCTGATAGGGCGTTTCGCCCTGGGCCACACTGAAGAGGGCTTCTTCAATCTGCGAGGGAAAGACATTTACCCCTCGAATGATGAGCATGTCATCGGAGCGCCTCCTGATCCTCTTCATCCGCGCCAGCGTCCGCCCGCATTCGCATGGTTCGTAATCGATACAGGTGATGTCTCCCGTCCGATAGCGGATCAGCGGGAAAGCTTCACGGGTCAGCGTGGTGAGCACCAGTTCGCCCTCGGAACCGGCCGGCAGAACCGCTCCCGTTTCCGGATCAATGATTTCGGGCAGGAAAGCGTCTTCATAGATATGCATGCCTTTTTTACAGAGGCATTCACCGGCGACACCGGGGCCGATGATTTCGGAAATGCCGTAGTTATCGGTCGCCTTCAGAAGCAGCCTTCGCTCGATCTCCTCGCGCATCTTTTCCGACCAGGGTTCTCCGCCGAAAAGTCCGACTTTCAGGGAAAGTGATTTGGGATCAATACCCAACTGTTCCAGACGATCGGCCAGGGCCAGCGCATAGCTCGATGTGCTGACCAGCACGGTGGTCTTATAATCCTGCATAATCATGATCTGCTTATCCGTGTTGCCGGTGCCCATCGGAATGACCGATGCGCCGATCGCCTCGGCGCCGTAGTGGACACCGAAAGCCCCGGTAAAAAGGCCGTAGCGGAACGTGATCTGCACGACATCATCATGCGTCACGCCGGCGGCCGTCATAAAACGGGCCGTAAGGTTGGACCAGATCTTGATGTCGTTTTTCGTGTAGCCCATCACGATCGGTTTGCTGGTCGTGCCGGAAGAAGAGTGAATGCGCACGACTTCCCTGAGCGGCACGGCAAAAAGTCCGTAGGGATAATTGACGCGCAGGTCGTCCCGGGACGTGAACGGAAGCTTGGTCAAATCGGACAGTGAGCGGATATCTTCCGCGATAATTCCGGAAGCATTGAAGATTTTCCGGTAATGGGTCACATTCTTATAGACCCTGTTGACTGTGGCCTGAAGCCTTTCCAGTTGCAACTGCTCCAGCTCATCGCGTGACATGCACTCGTGAGTTTGATCCCAGATATTCATACATCCCTCCCTCTCTTTTACCGTTCCCAGATCTCTTTTTTATCTTTGCCCAGATACGCCCTTTGCACATCTTTGTTGTCCAGCAGTTCGGCGGCTGTGCCTTCCAGAATCAAACGTCCCGTTTCCAGCACATAGCCGCGGCCGGCCAGCTTCAGCGCCGCCTTCGCGTTCTGCTCCACCAGCAGCACCGTGGTTTTCTGCTCCCGGGAAAGATTTTCAATCACGCGGAAAATTTCCTGCGACACCATCGGCGCCAATCCCATTGAAGGTTCATCCAGCAGCATCAGCTTCGGCCTCGCCATAAAGGCCCGGCCGATGGCCAGCATCTGCTGCTCGCCGCCTGACAAGGTTCCGGCCAGTTGTTTCCTTCTGTCCCTGAGAATGGGGAACAGGCCATAGACCATTTCCTTGTTCTTTTTGACATCGTCCCCGCCGCCCAGCATCTTATGATGCAGATAAGCGCCCAGTTCCAGATTGTCCTCCACAGACACCGGTTTGAAAACCTGCCTTCCTTCCGGAACCTGCGAAATCCCGAGACGGACAATCTGATGCACGGGCAGGTTATTGATCGGAACATTATTAAAAATAATCTGGCCGTCGCGGGGCGGAACAACCCCGGACAGAGAATTCAGCAGCGTGGTCTTACCCGCGCCGTTGGCGCCCAGCAGCGTGACGATCTCACCTTCCCTTAAGTGCAGAGAAACATTTTTCAGAGCCTGCGCTTCTCCGTAATAGGTATTGATGTTTTTAATTCTCAGCATAGCAACCTTGTAAAAAATCCATATGCAGCGTTGTGCTGCATATTTCGTCACTGCGGCGTACGCTAAAGTACGCCTCGTTCCTCAATATTTGCACGCCTTGCCTCTGGAACTTTTTACAAAGTCGCTAATTTGAAACTTTTTTAGTTCCATACTGCGCAGGCAATGAATGTTCCCCGTTATTGTCGCAATAACAAAGCCGTCATTAGCCATCACCGAGGTAGGCAGAGATCACTTCCGGATTCTCCTGAATCTCGCGCGGCGTTCCATGGGCCAGTTTTTTACCCAGATTCAAAACCACAATCGACTGGCAAACATCCATCACCAGATCCATGTCGTGTTCCACGAGCACGACCGTGACACCGGAATCCTTTATTTTACGAATGAGGGATGCCAGTTCGAAGGTCTCTCTGCTGTTGAGGCCTGCCGCCGGTTCATCCATCAAGATAATCTTGGGCTGCGCCGCGAGCGCGCGGGAAATTTCCAGCAGCCGGCCCTTGCCAAACGGCAGGCTTCCCGCCGTTGTTTCGGCCAGATCCCCCAGACCGGTAAACTCCAGCCATTCCCTTCCTTTCTCCCGGATGGTTTTCTCCTCTTTCATCTGGCCGGGCAGACGGAAGGCGCAGGAGAAAATACCACTTTTGCTTTTGGTGTGCAGGCCGACCATAACATTTTCCAGCACCGTCATTTCCCGGAACAGTTCCACGTTCTGAAATGTGCGGACCAGACCCAGCGCGGCCAGCTTTTCCGTCTCCAGAAAAGAAATGTCCTGTCTGTCCAGAATCACGCTGCCGGTGGTCTGCGTATAAAGCCCGGTCACGATATTGAACAGCGTGGTCTTTCCCGCGCCGTTGGGACCGATCACGCCGGTGATGGATCCGGCCTCCACGGCAAAAGAAACATCTTCCAGCGCCGTCAGACCGCCGAATACTTTCGTGATTCCGTTAAGCTTCAGCATGGTCATCCTTTGCTCTGCCGAATTTCGCCGCGATGAAGCGCGCAATCGCCTCAATGCCGCTGATGAGGCCGCCGGGCATAAACATGGTCATCAGAATCAGCATCAATCCGTAAATAATAATATCAAAATCCTGAAAGACGCGCAGGAATTCCGGCAGCATGGTCAGAATCACCGCTCCCAGAAACGAACCGTAAATGCTGCCCAGACCGCCGATCACAATCATCGTCAGCAGTTCCACGGAAAAATTAAATCCGAACGAGGCCGGAGCGATAAACGTCATAATGTGGGCGTAAAGGCTGCCGGCGACAGCCGAGATCACGGCGGAAACGGTAAAAATCTGCACTTTCAGAATCCGGGCATTCACCCCCATTACGCGGGCGGCAACTTCCGAATCGTGAATGGCTCTGAGCGCCCGTCCGATGCGGGACTGGGACAGATTAATGGAAAGCAGCATCACGGCCAGTGTAAAAATCCAGACCAGATAGTAGTTGTTCCAGTCATTGTCAAAAACCAGCGCGCCGATTTTCAGATTCGGAATGCCTGACAAACCGGAGGGTCCGCCGGTCCAGTCCACGGTTTCATTGAAAATAATATACATGATAATCCCGAAACCCAGCGTGGCCATCGCCAGATAATGCCCCTTGAGTTTCAGAATGGGAAAGCCGATGACGAACGCAATGACGCCAACACACAGGGCCGCCAGCGCCATGATCAGAAACGGCTCCAGCGGGTAGCGGGCCGTGATGATGCCGGAAATATAAGCCCCCATGCCGAAAAAGGCGGCATGCCCCAGCGAAATCTGTCCGGCGTATCCCAGAAGGAGATTCAGTCCCACAGCCAGCATGGTATTGATGCCGACAAAGACCAGCACATTTAAAAGATAATTGCCCTTCAGGAAAAAAGGCGCCGCCAGCGCGGCCAGCGCGAAGATCAGAAAAATCAGAAACTGGCGTTTTTTTTCCGTGACCATGTCGATGAAATCTTCCTTACTCCTTAAAAATCGATCTGAAACAAAAATTCGCGGCTTTGTTAAAATCTTTCCGTTTCTTTTTGTTTGAACAGTCCTTCCGGACGGATAAATAAAATCAACAGTAAAATAATAAAGGCGATGGCATCCTTGTAGCTGGCGGAAATAAAACCGGCGCCCAGCGATTCCAGTAGACCCAGCAGAAGGCCGCCCAGCACCGTGCCCATGCCGCTGCTCATCCCGCCGATAATAACCGCGCAGAATCCTTTCAGTCCCAGCATGACGCCGACATCATAGGACGTCATCGTCAGCGGCGCGATGATAATGCCGGCCAGCGAACCGATAGCCGCGCTCAGCGCGAAGGACAGCAAAACCATGTTTTTCACATTAATGCCGACCAACCCCGCCGCCCGCGGATTGTAGGAGCAGGCGCGCATGGCTTTGCCCATCACACTGTGATTGAAAAACAGCCGGCTCGCAATAATAATCAGAACACTGCCCCCAAGAATCCAGAGATGCTGGGGCAGAAGGGTCGCGCCGGCAATATACAGAGGATCATCGCCGGAGAATGCGGGCAGCGCGTGAGTGTCCTTGCCCCAGATCAGCATCGCCACGCCGCGGATGAAAATACTCGCGCCGATGGTGATAATGATCAGTCTCAGCGGACTGGCGTCTTTGAGCGGCCGGATGGCCAGACGCTCAAATAAAATTCCGACGCATGTCGCGATGACAACGGACAGAACAATGGCGGGAATCACCGGCAGGTGACAAAACACCAGAAAAAAAACCGTCAGCATGCCGCCCAGCATCACAAACTCACCCTGGGCAAAGTTGATAATGCCGGTGGCGTTGTAAATAATTGCATAGCCGAAACCAATCAGGGCGTATATGGCGCCGTTGGAAAGGCCGGAGAGGATGTACTGAAATAATTGCCGGAAGTTGTCCATTTGCCTTATTCTTTATCGCTTAAGATTACGATATCCCGCGGCTGCGGGACATCGCCCCCAGCGAATGATTTCATTCGCGTCGTCCGCTGTTTTATTATCATCTTTGATTTAGAAATGGAATATCTTTATCGTCAAATTTGCCGGGCGCGCAAAAATGAAGCGGCGCGGGATGGCCCGCGCCGCTGAAAAAAACAGCTTTCGTGATTTTTTTTATTTCAACAGCTTCCAGTCGCCCTTTTCGATCTTCACTAAAACAAAGGCATCGCTGGTCAGCCCCGCATGATCCTGCGGAGAAAAGGTAAAGGTTCCGCCGATGCCGGCAAACTTTTTCGTTTTCTCCAGTTGATCTCTGATGGCGGCAGGCGTAAAGCCGCCTCTCTCCATCGCGCCCTTCAGCAGCATGACGGCATCCCAGGCATGACCGCCGAAATGATCGCCTTCCACCTTGTAGCGCGCTTTGTACTGATTCACATAGCTCATCAGAGCTTTCTTCTGCGGATCACCTTTGGGCAACTGATCGGCGACAATGACTTTTCCGGAAGGCAGCATGATGCCTTCAGCGCCTTCACCAGCCAGTTCGATAAATTTCTTGGAGGAAACGCCGTGGCTCATATACAGAGGAATTTTAATCCCCAGTTGTTTGGCATTTCTGGCCACCATGGCCGGTCCGGGATTGGTTCCCCAGCAGATCACGGCCTGAGCTTTACTGTCGCGTATTTTGGTCAGTTGCACCGTCATATCGGTGTCTTTCGGACTGTAGGTTTCATCGGAAATGATCTCGATGCCGAATGCTTTCGCCTGTAATTTAAGCTGTTCCCTGCCGGAAGCGCCAAAACCGTCGGAAACTGTAATAATCGCTATCTTCGACACTTTCTGCTTCTGCAGATTGCCGTATATTTTCATGACCGCCAGAGCGTCATTCTGCGCTGTTTTGAAAACCCACTTCTTGACCGGATCGGTGATCTTAATGCCCGCCGCGCAGGAAACAAGAGGGATCCCGGACTTCTCGATAACCGGAATGACCGCCATGCTGTCGCCGGTTGTGCTGGGGCCGATGATCGCCACGACCTTGTCGTCTTTGATCAGTTTGTTCACGCCCTGCACCGCCTTCGTGGCATCGCCCTGCGTATCATAAACAATCAGCTCCAGCTTGGTTCCCTTGATGCCGCCGGCCTTGTTGATTTCATCCACCATCATCACGGCCGTATTCCGCTCCGGTTCGCCCAGCGGCGAAGCCGGACCGGTTACGGAAAACAACGCGCCGATTTTAACCGGAGGCGCCGCGAAAACCGCTCCGGCCATTAAAAAACTCAAACACAATACCAAAACCATTCTAAAAATATTTTTTGACATACCCACCTCCATTATTCAATATAAAAAAACCGTGTTAAATTACGGTTATCTTACGGACACCTCAGTTCCGGATTGCGCATACTTCTTAATATTATTGATGATTTGTAAATCACAGTTAAAACGGCATGTCAAACAAAAATTTAGCGCGTCTGATGGCGACCGTAAATTTTTCATCAACCTGATGACCCGCCGCTAAGGCTCATCCTCCTCCGCAGCGAATTGATTTTCGGCCAACATGCCGGCGGACGCGCCGGGCATGGTTTCGACGCTGCGCAACTTATTCTGAATCGTTTTTGACTTCTTCCGGGCATCCTCAACGGAATGAGCCGCTTGTTCCAGCCTTTTGTGCACGGCATCAAGCGACTCGCCGAATCTGCCGAACGCCGACTTGACTTCTCCCAGTACTTTCCAGACCTCGCCGGAGCGTTTCTGAATCGCCAGCGAGCGGAATCCCATTTGCAGAGAATTGAGCAGAGCGGCAAACGTGGTGGGGCCGGTGACCACGACATGATGCTCGCGCTGCAGGGCCGCCACCAGCGCCGTCCGGCGGATCACCTCGGCATACAGCCCTTCCGAAGGCAGAAACATAATCCCGAAATCCGTGGTTTTCGGCGGCAGAATATACTTCCGGGAAATGTCCCGGGCGGCTTTTTTGATGCCCGCCTCCAGTTGACGGGCCGCGTCATTGGCCGCGTCCGCGTCGGATCTTTCCTGCGCCTCCAGAAGGCGCTGATAATCCTCCACGGGAAATTTCGCGTCCACTGGAATCAGCACACCTTCGGCGTCTGTTTCGCCCTGACCGGGCAGTCTGATGGCGAACTCGACAAAATCACCCGCGCTTTCATTGAATTTCACGTTTTTCAGATACTGTTCGGGAGAAAGAATTTCTTCCAGGAGAGCACCGAGCTGCACCTCGCCCCAGGTGCCGCGCGCCTTGACGTTGGTGAGCACTTTTTTCAGGTCACCGACACCGGCCGCCAGATTACGCATATCCCCCAGCCCCTGATGCACCAGCTCCAGTCTTTCGGATACCATCTGGAAAGATTCCCCCAGACGTTTTTCCAGCGTGGCCTGCAGCTTGTTGTCCACCGTTTCTCGCATCCGGTCGAGTTGGCGGGTGTTGTCTTCATAAATCTGCTTCAGTTTGTCATCAACCGTTATCCTGACGGTTTCTATTTTGTTCTCCGTGGCAGCGGTGAGATCGGAAAGGCGCGTCTGAATGGAATCCTCGAAAGATTTCAGGGACTGAGCAAGTTCCGTTCGCTCTTGTTGCGCCTGAGTTCTCGTCTCCGCCCTCAGTCGGGCGATTTCATCGCGCACGGAGCGGTCTGTCCGTTCCTGCAGATCACGCAGATTATCCAGTTTGTTTGTAATATTGACGTCTTCAGCGCCGCGGCGCCCGATCCGCCAGTAAAGCAGGACAAATCCGGCCAGCAAAATGATCACCATTACGATATTAAGAATGAATTCCATTTTTCTCCGCCATTATTTCGAGGGAAATCTCTTCACTGGGACGTCAAGATATAATGACGAAAAGGCGGGGCTGTCAAGCGAAATGACCGCGGGAAACGTACACCGGTGAAAATTAATCTCGTTGCACCCGATTTGCAGGTTGAATAATTTAAATCTTTTCGGTATAAACTTCGGCGTCCACATATTTCCGAAAACAAACAAATGAGGATGGAAGATGGTCAGCAGAATAGAGGTTGGTTTTAAAAAAGGGATCCGCGACGCTCTGGGCGAAAAAACAAAGAATAGAATCGTGGATAATTTCTCCCTGCCGGTCACGGACGTCCGGACGATCGACGTCTATACCGTTGCCGGTGATCTGACAAAGGAAGAATTGAAAAAAGCCGCGGCCGGCCCCTTTTCCGACCCTGTCATTCAGCACTGTTCCATCAATAAACCCCTGGCCAAAGATTTTAACTGGCTGATTGAAGTCGGCTTCCGGCCGGGCGTCACGGACAATGTGGGTAAAACCGCCCGCGAAGCCCTTGAGCTGCTGCTGGGAGATAAGACGGGTGCACGCAAAATCTCCGTCTATACGTCGCGCCAGTATCTGATCAGCGGAAAGATGACCGCGCAAGACGCAGAAAAAATAGCCTCCGGCCTTCTAGCCAACGATCTGATTGAGCGCCATCTGATTGTTTCCGGGAAAAATTTTGATTTTTCCCGCGGCATTCCCGCGTTCGTTCCGGAGGTCTCCGAGAAGGCCATCCCCGCGGTTCGTGAATTTAATCTTGCCGATGCCGTCGATGCCGAGCTTCTGCAAATCAGCCGGGACGGCGTCCTGGCGCTCAATCTGCGGGAAATGCAGGCCATCCGTGATTATTACCGCAATCCAAAAATCATCGCGACTCGCGAAAAAATGGGACTGAGTGGCCGGGTCACCGATGTTGAACTGGAATGTCTGGCGCAAACCTGGTCGGAGCACTGCAAGCACAAAATATTCAACAGCCTGATTACCTACACTGACGGCAAAAACAGTCTCACCATTGATTCCCTTTTCAAAACCTATATCAAAGGATCCACATCGAAAATCCGCAAAGCCAAGGGCCAAAAGGATTTCTGTCTGTCCGTATTCGTTGATAATGCCGGCATCATAAAATTCAACGAGGATTATAATCTGGTCTTCAAGGTGGAAACGCATAATTCCCCTTCCGCCCTGGACCCCTACGGCGGAGCCTTGACCGGCATTGTCGGTGTCAACCGCGATCCGTTCGGCACCGGCCTGGGCGCGAAACTTATTTTCAACACCGACGTTTTCTGCTTCGCATCGCCGTTTCACCGGAAAAAACTGCCGCCGCGCATTCTGCACCCGCGCCGCATTTACGAAGGCGTGCGGGAGGGCGTGGAGCACGGCGGCAACAAAAGCGGCATTCCCACCGTCAACGGCAGCATTGTTTTTGACGAACGGTTTCTGGGCAAGCCGCTTGTCTATTGCGGCACGGCCGGCATCATGCCCGCGCGCATCGGCGGCAGAACCACGCATCATAAGGAAATCCAACCGAACGACCTAATCGTCATGACGGGCGGCCGCATCGGCAAGGACGGCATTCACGGCGCGACCTTCTCTTCCGAAGAGCTGCATGAAGGCTCGCCTGTCACAGCCGTACAGATCGGCGATCCGATCACGCAGAAGAAAATGACCGATTTCCTGCTCGCGGCGCGCGACCGCGGACTTTACCGCGCCCTCACCGATAACGGCGCGGGCGGGCTTTCCTCGTCCGTGGGCGAAATGGCCACTTACTCCGGAGGCTGCGAGCTGGATCTGACCCACGCGCCTTTGAAATATGCCGGTCTGCAGCCGTGGGAAATCCTGATTTCGGAAGCGCAGGAAAGAATGACGCTGGCGATCGATCCAAAAAAAATAAACGCGTTTCTGGAACTGGCCCAAAAGATGGGGGTTGAAGCGACCGTGATGGGCCGATTCACGGACTCCGGAAAATTTCACGTCCTTTACGGCGGGAAAACGGTCGCCTATCTGGATATGGAATTTCTGCACGACGGCGTTCCCCAAATGCAATTGAAAGCCCGATGGAAAAAGCCGAAAAACAGTGAGCCCCGCATCACGCCGCTGAAAAATTACGGGACTGAGCTCAAAAAAATGCTGGCACGCCTCAACATCTGTTCAAAAGAATCGGTGGTGCGCCAGTACGACCATGAGGTTCAGGGAGGCTCCGTCATCAAGCCGCTGGTCGGCGCGCAAAACGACGGCCCGTCGGACGCCGCCGTTGTCCGGCCACTCTTGGATTCCGTGGAGGGCGTCGTCGTCGCCCACGGCATCTGCCCGCGCTACAGCGACATTGACACGTATCACATGACCGCCTGCGCCATCGACGAAGCGATCCGCAACGCCGTAGCCGTCGGCGCCGACATCGACCATCTGGCCGGTCTGGATAATTTCTGCTGGTGCGATCCCGTCCAGTCCGCCAAGACGCCCGACGGCGAATACAAGCTCGCGCAGCTCGTCCGCGCCAACATGGCCATTTACGATTACACAACGGCTTTCGGTGTGCCCTGCATCTCCGGCAAGGACAGCATGAAAAACGACTATCAGATCGGCAGAACCAAAATTTCCATACCACCGACGATTCTCTACTCGGTCATCGGCCGGATCCGGGACGTCCGCCAGGCGGTGACCATGGACGCCAAACGGCCGGGCGACCTGATTTATATCGTCGGCGAAACCTCGGATGAACTGGGCGGCTCGGAGTGGTTTGCCATGAAGAATTTCATCGGCAACACCGGGCCCCGCGTGGACGCCCGGCGCGCTCTGAAGATTTACCGCGCGCTGCATCAGGCCATCACGGCGGGAATCGTCGCGTCCTGCCATGACTGCTCGGACGGCGGACTGGCCGTGGCGCTGGCGGAAACGGCGCTGGCCGGCATGCTCGGCATGAAAATCGATCTGGTGAGCGTCCCTTATCAGGGCAAAAAAAGAAATGACTTCATCCTTTTTTCGGAATCGGCCAGCCGCTTCATTGCGACGGTCCGTCCCGAAGACGAAAAAAGCTTTATGAGAATCATGAAAGGCAACGTCATGGGGAAAATAGGCGTCGTCACCGCTGACGAGAAGTTGGAAATCACCGGCATCGACGCTAAACATGTAATCCAGGAAAACATCAATGCGCTCAGGAGCGCGTGGCAGAAAACTCTAAATTTTTAAAACAGGATTTTATCTATGTCCCGCAAAGTCAAAGTCATTGTGCTGACCGGCAACGGCACCAACTGCGAAATGGAAATGGCGCACGCCTGCAGAATGGCTGGCGCTGATGCCGTGGATATTGTTCACATCAGTGAACTTTTGTATGGAGAGAAGCGTCTGGATGACTACGCGTTTCTCAATCTGCCGGGCGGTTTTCTCGACGGCGATGATATGGGGTCGGCCAAGGCGGGCGCCAACCGATTCCTCTGCGCCGACGTCCGGGAAAGCCGGGAGAGGCTCTTTGACCAGCTTCTTAAATTCATCCGTGGTGGCAAGCTGATTCTCGGCGTCTGCAACGGTTTTCAATTAATGATTAAACTGGGTCTGCTGCCGGCCATACAAAAGCAATACGCCAGCCAGAGCGCTACGCTGACCCACAACGATTCGGGACGCTTCGAGGACCGCTGGGTTTACCTGAAGGGAAATCCGCAAAGTCCCTGCGTCTATACCAAAGATGCTGACATTCTCTACCTGCCCGTGCGTCATGGTGAAGGAAAATTCATCCCTCAAAATTCTTCCGTTCTTCGCCGGATCGAAGAAAAGAATCTCCATGCCCTGCAGTACTGTGACCGCACAGGCCTGCCTTCCATGGCGTATCCGGAAAACCCCAACGGCTCCATCAACGCCATTGCCGGCCTCTGCGATGAAACGGGAAGACTTTTCGGTCTGATGCCGCATCCCGAAGCCTTTCTGTGCGGCTTCAACCATCCCCGCTGGACAAGAGAAAAGCAGCCGGATGAAGGACAGGGGCTCGCCATCTTCCGCAACGCGGTGAATTTTATTCGCGGAAAAGAATTCTAAACGGGGCGGAAAGAAAAAGGGGGTGACAAAACCACGCCCCCTTTAAGCCATTGAATAATCCGAATTATTTCTTGACCCGGTAATACTGGAATTCCCCGGGAATATCATTGAAGAGTTTGAATACTCTCTCGGATTCAGCCAGCTCCGGAATGGTTTTATTGTAAAAGATAAACTGCAGGGCGGTATCCTCGTCAATGTAAACGAGATCTTGCGGCTTTAGTTTCAGGGCTTTCATGGTCGGCATACCCTCTGGCGCCGAAATCACAAACATTACCCTTTCATACCAGATGTCCAGAAAATCATCGAGCGTGAGACTGAGATTGCCCCGCCAGGGATCGGCCAGGAAAATATGCCCTTTGTAAATGCCCCTGAAAACAACGAAATGGCGATAATTCAGCAGTTTAATGGGCACGATGCAGGGAACGGTCAGCTCCTGCAAATCCGACAATTCGCCCCGATAGCCCTCTCCCTCATAGCCCAGAACATTGACGAATTTTTTCATATCCAGAAGCGAAAAAGCCTGTCTTTTGGCGATCTGGGCCTCGTCGCCGTAGTGCATCAACCCGGCGATAACCTGCCTTTCCGTGAATTTTTCTCCCAGATAAAAATTGAGAATGATCGCCAGCGCGGCGGAGCCGCAGGAGAAGTCATACCCCTGTTTGATCAGGTGACCTTTATTCAGCTCGGCAGCCGGATTGACATACGTGCGGATGTGGCCGGGGCCGGGGCCGGGCACGGCCAGATTGATTTCCGATTTCGGCTGATCCTGCAGGGGATAAACGCTGGAAGTAAAAGAAACGATTACAGCGAATAAAGCGGCGATTACGAGTGCGCCCACGTCAACATTCCCTCCTTCACCACTTCAGCCGCTTCGTTTTATTTTTGCGGTAGATGAGCAGACCTTGAATCCAGAAAATAAAATGTATATCGCAGATCATGGAAAAAGACTTTTGGGAATATCAGTAAGTATTTCTGAGCGTGATCTGCAGCTTATAAAGTGACACATTATCGAGTATATGTGAACCGAGACTGGTATAGGTGCCGGTGCCGGCGCCATCGCCCATTTCTACTCTGGCTATTTTCAAGTTAAAGGCCGACGGCAGATTCAGCCTCAACAGAGTCGTTGTCCCGCTCGACCCAACATCAATCGTCGCCGGAAAATATCTATAGCCGTTCACCGTTGCGTCATGACTGCTGGTATCGTAAGTGTAGGTCGGCAGGTAGCCGCCAATCTTGGCGTTCCCGTAAAGCTGGCCGTTGGGATTCGACCCCGTTGGCAGATCATTCCAGTTAACAGGGTTACCATTATATTCCGCATCACCGGTATCATCAATGAGCTCGCCCTGCATAAGGGGGTCGAAATTGGTATGCCCATAGACATAGACGTCATTCAGATTAAAGCGATTATCCTGAGCCTCAGCACTGTTCTCAGCATATTTCACCCTCATTTCATTCAGAAATACCGCCATTTCCGACTGAAGCTCAATGCCGGAATTGCCGCTGTTGGAAAGCCGGATGAAGGGCGGAGCGCTCGGAACCAGATGAATATTTTCTGCCCCCCAGGCTTTATCAGTAGCTCTGCCTATATGAAGCCCCAATAAATTGATGTCATCGAACAAGCGCATCTCGCTGCCGTCGTTACGAACATACGTGTTGTTTAATCTTATGCGAAGTTCGTTATCAGCACCGGGCATCACCAGCCCGCTGATATTCAGCCAGGTTTTCGTGCCGCTGGAGCCGACATCCATCACAACATTGGTGGAAAGGGGAAACGGGTTGTTAATATTGTTAGCGCCGACAATAAAATCACTCCATCGAAACCCTTCGGCCTGGGTGGAATCCTGCATCAGCCAAAGCGAACCATCATCAAGTCCTGACGAAACCCTGACGGTCATATCCAGACCGATGGTGATGCCGCTCTCGGCGGTGACATCAGCAAGATCCTCTTCGGTAATCGCCTGAAGCCTGGCCTGCGCGAAAGAGGCGCATAAAAACAAAATAATCGATATAATAATGACTGCTCTGAAGCTATAGGGTTTCATCAACTTCTCCCTGTCTTCTCCCGAAATTTTTAGTGCGCTCTTATCTGTATCGTGCCGGTTTGCTCAATGAGAAAATCGTCCGCTCGAATAAAACACAAATCATCACCGACGGAAAGATCCGCTGTGTTGCTTATTCTCAGATTGGCTTGGATATCCGCCTGCCCCAATCTCACGGTGGGCAGATCAATTTTTAAAATGGTCAGCGTTCCGCTGGAGCCGACATCAATATTCATGAGCCCGCTGAGACTGGCTGTCTGGTTGACGCCGGCGTTGGCAATGGTGATGCCGTTGATGCCCAGCCAGCCCGCGCTGGTGTAGCCGGTAAAACCGTCCGTATCGCCCCAGGCCACTGAGGTCACGGTCGTATTATCGACGATCATGTCGGTAAAAACGATACTGACGCCCGCCTCGGCCGTCACGCCGGCCAGCTCTTCATCGGAAATAGCCGTTCCCGCCCGGGACATCACGGGCATCATCAATAAAGCCGCTATTGCGAATGTCAAAAGTCTTTTCATAGCTTTCCCTGTCCCTAAACGCCTCACCGGCCCGACCTTCATTTTTTTTATTAACGTTCTAACGCAGCAAGTAATTTTTTGGATTTCTTCTTTTCCCTGGCCAAACGGGAAGAATCATTTTTTTAAGGATGGCGGGAGGCATGGGGTTCACGCCTCCCGCTTATTTCCCGGCTGAAATAAACGCCTTTTTTACTTCAAATTAGTGGGCATGAATAATCAACACACCACTGGGGCTTACGTTGAGACCTGACATAAAGGCAGTACCCAGAACGCCGCCACCGGTCAGCTGGGGATTGTTGGCCAGTTTAACAACCTGGGTCACGCTGCCGACCAGATTCAGTGTGGGCAGACCAATGGCCAGAGCGGTCTGTGTTCCCGATGTACCGACATCAATGGTCATATCGCCGCTGATGGTGACAAAATCGCTGCTCATGTTAATTTCCGCGCCGACCCAACCGGTTCCGGTGTAGCCGCCGTTGCAGGTTCCCTGGCAACCGTCAGAGTCGCCCCAGGACTGTACATTAATCGTAATCGCGCCAACGGTGAAGCAATCAAAATTGATCGTTACACCTTCCTGGGCTGTTACGGCCGCCAGATCGCTTTCCGTAATGGCGGTCTTGGCGAATGACATGGGGACCATCAAAAACATTGCTAATACCACAAACAATAAAACTTTCTTCATCTTCTCTCCTCCCAAAGATTTTGCTGCGCTGTCGAAAAACCGTTTATCCCGCGCTTAAACGGGCTTTAAAGCTGACTTCTTCCGTTTAAGCAGGGCACCTTTTCTCCAGCATGGTTCAATACTTCTGGTTCTCCTCCCATCCAACTCAATCACTTGCTGCTTTTTTTCATTAAGCCGCGGCGCTGCCGCCGGCGGATATTTTATCACCAACCTCCGGCATCACCCGGTCTGTGCAGGTCATCATCAGTATGGTAAGAATCAAGCTTGATAAAAAACCCTGTCAGAGGATCTCTATAGTTAGTGCCATTATGGTTTACCCAGTGGTATTTGGTTGAAAAAATAAATGTAAAAACTTCATTATTGAATTGCGCCACACGCGTGCCCGATGCCGTCTGCCTCAACAAAACCCCGTTATTCGTTCCCGTACCGCCGTCCATTGTCAAGCCGTTAATCCTGTCGAGGGTCTGGGTAACGTTGCCTGTGGTATGCTGGCTGCCCAATTCGATGTAGTTGAGTTTACGCGTGGTCGCGTTAGCGAAATTATCAAAACCGAGATCGATAATAATGCCGTCCAGTCTAAGCGGCGCACCCGTACCGTCCGAACTCCGGTCGCCCAGCCACATATTGGGGAAATCGACATCCCAACCCCATTGCTCAACATCTGTAGCGCCGCCCTGCCAACCACGGCGGTAGCCGTGCCTCTGAGCCTCGATAAAACCGTGCGCCTGCACTTCCATATCCAGACTGATGCGAATGACATTCTGGCTGCCGGTATTATAGCGCTGGTAAACATTATAATCGCCGGTATCAGCGGACCACCACCCACCAGTGTAATGCGTCGTACCCGGTATATCTGATTGGGAGATCACCGTCGGTGTGGTCCAGAACAGATCTGTACTGGCGAAATGCTCTATTTTGAAAAACGCCTGAGCGTCAATATCGGCCAGTTCGGCATCGGTCATTTTTTTAGGATTGGGACTGATTTTTGTCGGTGCATAGCTGACAGATGACGACAGCCCGATCAGTAAAACAACAACAAGCAAAACCGTGAATATTCTTTCCAAAAAGAACAGTTCAACCTTCGCTTGCTTAGAGTTAATTTTCATCCCCAAAGGACTCCCCCGTGAAATAAATAACTAATTTTGGTGAAGAGTTTTCAGTGTGTGGTAACCTATATACAGTCAAAAAAAAAATGTCAAGCCTAAATTTGTTTTATTTAATGAAGACCGCCCGGCTCATTTCGGCCGAAAATTTTCCAATCAGGACACCCCGTTTCGTCGATTATTCCTCCGATAGGAAGACAGCCTGCCAGCGTCTTCCGGATAGGCGACGAAGTTTTCATCCAGTGTGCTGACCCGCTCCTGACGGAAAACCATTTCGAGAAAAGCGTAGAACTTCCGCTTGAATTCGCTCCAGCTTTTCACATGCAGCGTGTGATGCAGTAGAAACATCGGCCGGCAATGGTACATCACGTAGGCCTTTTTCGTCAGAAGATCAATCTCTTCATTGGTGAGCGACGTCCAGGGACGCGGCAAGGGTTTATCCTCCGCAAGACCGAGAATATAGTCGCGCCAGTAATCGACGCCCGTTTCCCGGACCATCTGCCGCCAGTAGGGCGTCAGCGGCTTGGCGGTCAGTTTGGAAAACTGAACGTAATCGAGCTGCAACGATTTGGCAAAGCGGATCGTCTGGCTGAAGGTTTCCCGCGTCTCACCGGGAGAGCCGACCAGGAAAAAACCGAGCGCCATGATGCCGAGGCGCCGCGTCATTTCGATGGCATCGCGGATCTGCTGAAGGCTGATGCCCTTGTTGAGGCGATCCAGTATCTCCTGCACGCCCGATTCAATGCCGAAATAGATGCGCGAGCAGCCGGCCTTTTTCATCTTGCACAGCAGCGCCTCGTCCACATAATCCACCCGGGTGCGGCACGCCCATGTCACATCCAGATTGCTTTTGATCATTCCGTCGCAGATGGCATCAATTCTCCGGCGATCGACGCAGAAGTCGTAGTCAAAAAAGTCGATTTCGCGAATGTTATAGCGGGTATAGCACTCTCGGACCTCGCCAAGCACCGTCTCGGGGCTGCGCGGATTATAGGCGGTATGGCCGGCCTCACAGAACAGACATTCGTTCGGACATCCCTTGCTGGTCACCATCACGGTAAAGTTCTTTCTCTCCGTGGTGAATTCCGCGTAAAGATCGTTCGGTAGAAGATGCCGGGCGGGATTCGGGTAATCGTTAAACTTCGGCTCCGGACCGGATGGCGTCATCCTGACCAGGCCGTTTTCTTTATAAATAAGACCGGGGACATCGCCAAAACGGCGCTGCCCGGCCAGTTCCTCCAGAAGGCGCGGCAGGGTGTGATAAGCGCTGTTGAAGCAGCCGAAATCCGGTCCGTCAACTGAAACGGATTCCTCCGGATAAACCCTCAGGTTGTATCCGCCGATGATCACGGGCACTTTGAGATTTTTTTTCAGAAAGCTTACCCATTCCAGCGTTTCGCGGAACATGTAGGTGGTCATCATGAAACCCAGGATGTCCGGTTTCCAGGCTTTCAGCCGGTCCAGAACGTCCTCTTTGGTCAGACGCAGGGTGCGGGCGTCAATGAGCAGCGCGTCGTGCCCGGCCCTTTCCGCGATCGCGCATACCCAGGCCATGGAAAGAGGAGGAAAAAGCCCGAAATACCGCTGAACAATCTTCAGGTTCTCCTCGTGCAGCTTGTATTTGAACGGATTAAAAACGCACGCAATTCTCATTTCAGTTCTTCACGCATCCGGGCTTGCCGATAAAAGTTTGCCTGCCGGCATTTTTCTTCTTCATTTTGATGCTCGTAGATAACATGTAATCCGTAAATGAACAATCTATTCATGATGTTGTATGGGCCTGTTGTTTTTATGTCCTCAGGACGTCAATTATTAAGGGGCGATTCTATCAACTTTCAGGATTTCCGGCTGTCATATCCGCGTCGGCTTTTTTACTTCCCAACAGCCTGTCCAGAAAAGGCTTGACGAAGAACAATCCGAGCAGAACAGGCAGAACGCTGTCCACAAAAGTGATCAAAAGCCCCCCGGCCAATAATTGACCCGGGGCCGCGTAATCCGCGAAAAGGAACAGGACGGCAGATTCCCTGACCCCCAGCCCCCAGTACGTGAGGGGCAGATAGGCGGCCAAAATGGTCGCGGATCCCCAAAGCAACAGCGCGGCAGCCGACATCTCGATCTGGAGTGATTTTAATACGACGAAAATGATGATCAGTTTGGAGCCTTCAATGCCCAGAGAATGAAAAATGATATTTTTGATGATTGCGGGATCATATTTTTCCATCAAAAACGCGAGATCTTCCGGCAGCCGGAAATATTTTTTTAGATATCGGACCATCGATGACGGAACGCGCCGAAAACTTGAAAGAATCAGCAATAAAAAAATGGTCAGGAAAACCGCAACAAAAATCATGCTTAAAGGCCGGCCGTTGAAATGGAAGATCCCGCCGGCCGAGCAAAAAAGGATGAGCACCATCAGGCTGAAAACAGTTCCAAACAACACGGAAAAAACGCCACGGGGATAGGAAAGATTGTGCACCTTCTTCATGTAAGCCACAATCGCCACTTCCCCGGTTTTAAAGGGAAGCACGCCTTTGACGGCATTGCACCCCATTCTGAGCAGAAGGGCTTCCCCCCACGAAAGACTGCACCCCACAAGCCTGATCATATTCTGATATCTCGCCACTGTGAAAAACACGTGGGCGAGAAGCGAAAACAGAATGCCCAGGCTCAGATATCCGATATCCGTTTGCTTCAGAACGGCCATGACATCCGCCGGATGGATCCTGGAAAAAATAACAGCCAGAATAATAATGGCCACCAGCCAGGTGAAGACAATTCTTAACACGGTCCTGAAATTGGTGATGGTTTCCCAACTGAACTTTTGCGGATTTTGAAGATTTATATTATTTTGCATGACACGGATTATATTGTAAAAAAATGAAATGGTTGCTCGCCGCAACATAGGGAACCCTCTTTCTGATGTCAAGCGAATTCTGGCCGCAAATACCTTAGTGGTGTTTTATCGTCCATCATAAAAATGCTGAACTCGAACTGAACCTGTGATACAGGAATCAGTAAATGATGATGACCAGAATCAATTTTCCAAACAGAATTTTAATCATATATATAGCTTTGGTGGCCATTACCCTCGCTGTCTTCCTGCAGGTCCATCAACATAATTTCATCAATTTAGACGATCACGTTTATGTAGTAGGCAATAATGAAATCCAGTCCGGAATAACGATAAAAGGCGTTCTTTGGGCTTTCACAACAAGCCATGCGCATATGTGGCATCCCCTAACGTGGCTGTCCCTGATGCTCGATTATCAGCTTTTTGGATTGAACGCCGGCGGCTATCATTTTACCAATCTGCTCTTGCATATTTTGAGCACTTTACTGCTCTTTGGGCTGCTGAACCGCATGACGGGTGCCGTCTGGAGAAGCGCTTTTGTCGCGGCGTTGTTTGCCATCCACCCGTTGCATGTGGAAACAGTTTCCTGGGTCACCAAACGCAAGGATGTTTTGAGCGGCTTTTTCTGGATGCTGACTTTAGTTCTGTACGTCTATTACACGGAGAAGCCGGTACTGAAAAGATACCTTTTCGCTCTAGCATGTTATGCCTGTGCCGTAATGAGCAAACCTATGGTGGTCACGCTGCCGGTGATGATGATTCTTCTCGATTACTGGCCATTGTCGCGATTCGGCATCAGTATTAAAGCTAATAAAGGCAAGCTGATACTATGGCAGTTGAAGGAAAAAATACCTTTTTTTATATTATCCGTCGTCTCCGTTTTCTCCGTTTTTTACATTAGCCGGTTTCGCGGTAATCCGCTGGAAGTTGGTCCCCCTTTTACTTCCCGTCTGGCTAATGCCTTTTTTTCTTTTATGGCTTACCTGGATAAGACATTCTGGCCCCGAGACCTGTCTTTTTTCTATCCTTTTTCCGATCAGATTCCCTTCTGGCAGGTGCTGGTTTCCGCTGTGCTGATCATTGTGATCAGCCTTGCTGTCATCATGGCGGTGAAACGCATGCCGTATCTCTTTGTCGGATGGGCATGGTACGCGATAACCATCGCCCCGGTGATCGGCATTATTTTTAACAGCGACCGAACCATGTCCGATAACTACACTTACCTGCCTTCCATCGGAATTTTTATTATGACGGCCTGGAGCGTTCCGCTTTCTTTTCCCCGCAAAGACTGGCGTCAAAAAATTTTAACAACGACAGGAATGGTTTTGATTGCCGTCCTGGCGCTGATGGCGTGGAAACAATGCGGTTACTGGAAAGACAGTTCTAGCATATCCCGGCACTCTTTAGAGATAGAGCAGAACAATTATATAGCGCATAACGTTCTGGGGGCCGCACGGCTCACGGAAGGAAAGTCAGAGGAAGCCATTCGCCGGTACAGCGAATCGATTCGCCTGAAACCTGATTATGCTCATAACTATATCAGCAGAGGACACGCCTACGAAAAGCTCGGCCGGTATCAGCACGCACTGAACGATTTTAATTATGCGATCAGCCTGACTCCTGATTCTGACGACGCCTTCAATGGTAGGGGGCTGGTTTATGTAAAGCTTGACCGGTATCAGCAGGCCCTTCATGACTTCAATCAGGCCATCCGCCTGAACCCCGCTAAATGTGACGGCTACCTGAACAGAGCAAGGGTTTACGAAAAACTCGGTCAGTATCAGCAGGCCGTCGATGACTATGATCAGCTCATTCATCGCAATGGCACTTATGCCAACACCTATAATAACAGGGGAACGGTTTTCTATAAACTCGGCCGGTATCAGCAGGCTATCACCGATTATAACCACGCCATCCGGCTACAGCCGGGACACGCCGATGCCTATAACAATCGGGGACTGGCTTATGGCAGGACTGGACAGTATCAGCAGGCTATCGATGATTTTGATGAAGCCATTCGGCTGAAACCCGATTTTGCCGATGCCTATAATAACAGGGCGTATTCTCATTTCTTGCGGGGCAACAAAAATATGGGATGTCTTGAAGCCCAAAAAGCCTGTTCTCTGGGAATGTGTAAATTATTCAAATTCGCCAAAGAACAAGGACACTGCAGATGAACTACCCCGCCGCAAACCTCGGGAATATAACTCGAAGAGATAAACCCAAATATTAGGAAATCATTTGAGTTGATGGTCGACGTTTTATTACATTCTTGCCACTATCAAATGGTTCATCTTAACAAAATGCATATTTTGCGACCTCAATGATTGTGTGATACGAAAAGAAAAATAATTATTTTTGATTCATGATCATTTGGAATTTTCTATGAAGAGAAAATATACATATCTCATTGTTTTGTTTTTAATTGTTGCTTCATGCGCCGCTTTTGGGAGAATAGCATTCAATGAATTTATTATTCTTGATGACGGATCGCACATCACTAAAAACATTTATATTCAATCAGGCTTTAATCTGGAAAGCATAAAATGGGCTTTTACATCTGTTGACACAGCTCATTGGCACCCTTTGACTTTTCTTTCCCATACCCTTGATTGGAGCCTTTTTGGTCCCAACGCCACCGGTCATCACCTTGTTAGTCTTCTTCTGCATATTGGTGCGGTTATCTTTTTGTTTCTTTTTTTAAATAAAACCACAAATAACATCTGGTCATCAGCTTTTTGTGCAGCTCTTTTTGCTCTCCACCCGCTCCGGGTGGAATCTGTTGCCTGGGCTGCTAACCGCAAAGATGTTTTAAGCATGTTTTTTGGAATGGCCACTCTTTACACTTATGCTTTCTATGCTGAAAGCAACAGACTTCCCAGATATTTTCTTTGCTTAATATTATTTGCTTTCAGTTTGATGTCCAAACCAATCATTGTAACATTGCCTTTTGTTCTTTTGTTGCTTGACTACTGGCCATTGAGACGCTGGCCAGAAGTCACAGATAGATCGACAAACAACAGATTGAAAATGCCGGCAAAGCTGATCTGGGAGAAAGTTCCTTTTATTGGTTTAACGATCGCCATCAGTATTGTTGCGTTCTGGACACAAAACAAGGCCGAGCTTGTTGCTTCGATAGATTCATTACCTTTGATCACGCGCGTTGCCAACGCTATTGATTCCTATGTTGCTTATCTGGGTAAAATCTTCTGGCCGGTTAATCTGGCTATATATTATCCTTATAACTTTCATCTTCCTTTATGGAGAATTCTAATTTATGCTATCTGTCTAATAGCATTGACTTTCGCTGTCATGGCCTCCGTCAGAAAACTGCCTTTTTTATTCACAGGCTGGTTATGGTATCTGGGAACTCTCTTTCCCGTGATAGGTATCGTGCAAGTTGCAGATTATTCAAGAACGGATCGTTATACCTATCTGCCATCCATCGGTATAGCCATCATGCTGTCGTGGACTCTTCCACTTTTATTTCCTGACAAAAAGATGCGCAAAAAGATTTTGTTTCCTGCAGCGTTGACCATTATGACCATCCTTATGGTCGTAACCTGGAAACAGTGCGGTTATTGGAAAAACGATATCGAGCTATTCAATCACGCTTTACATGTAACAAAAGATAACTACTTCGCTCATAGCTACCTTGCACAGGCTTCAGCGAAAGATGGGAAAATAGCAGAAGCGATTGATCACTGCAATAATACCATTCGCCTAAATCCGTATTACCCAATTGCCTGTCTTAACAGGGGGATTGCATACGCTCAACTCGGTCTTTATCAGCGCGCGCTGAACGATTTCAATCACGCAATCAGCCTGAACCCTCATTTCAGCGATGCCTTCAACAGCAGAGGGCTGGTTTATGTAAAGCTTGGCCGGCATCAGCAGGCCCTCCATGACTTCAATCGGGCCATCAGTCTGAATCCTTCCGAATCCGACGCTTACCTCAACAGGGCAACGGTTTATGTAAAACTCGGTCAGTACCAGAAGGCTATAAATGACTACAATCGCATCAATCCCGTTGATGCCGATGCCTTCATGAACCGGGGAACGGTTTTCTATAAACTCGGCCGGTATCAGCAGGCTATCACCGATTATAACCACGCCATCCGGCTACAGCCGGGACACGCCGATGCCTATAACAATCGGGGACTGGCTTATGGCAGGACTGGACACTATCAGCAGGCCATCGATGATTTTGATGAAGCCATCCGACTGAAACCCAATTTTGCCGATGCATACAACAATAGAGCGTATGCTCATTTCTTGCAGAGTAACAAAAGCACGGGATGTCTTGATGCCCAAAAAGCCTGTTCTCTGGGAATGTGTAAATTATTCAAATTCGCCAAGAGTAAAAAACTGTGTCGTTAAATTAAAAATCTATTATGAAAAAGATTCTTACCTATATTTTGATCGTAATGATTTTCCTGTTGGCCTGCGCAGGGGCTTTTAAACTGGGTAGTTGGCTCCGTCTTTCCGATGCCGTCAGGAACAACGTCATCCGCCGCGAATTGGGCACTCTGATTAATGGCCAGGATATTTCCGAAAAGACATTCAATATTTATTACTTCGGCGGATCGACTATGGTGGGCGAGCCATACAATTCAAGGTTTTCTCTTCCTCAACTGGTGTCTTATATGCTTAATGAAAAAATAGGAAAAAGGGATATACGTTATGTTAATGTAGCCCAGCCCGGCAGGAATCTGGAATATAATGTAGAGCACATGAAGTTCATTCTTGAGCATCCTCAAACATTTCATGCATCTTTATGTGTGATTTACAGCGGTCATAACGAATTTATCGGGTATTTTATTTCAAAAAATTATGTATTGGATGTGGACGAGAGATCTTTTTTTGACCGTCCTTTACCTATTGTGGGCGGATACCCGGCGGTCATTGCCCGGTACAATCGGGCGCTGACAGAAGCGAACACACTATGCCGGGAACATCAAGTTTCTTGCATTTTTTCGACCGTAGCGGGAAATTATGGTAATTGGGAACCCAACCGCTCAGTTTTTTCGGGATCAGAGAAAGACAAGAATAAATTTAAGCATATGATAGATCAGGGAATAGCTGCCCGTCTTTCCGGAAACAACGCCCAAGCCATATCTTATTTCCGGCAAGCACTCGATATATCTGATACGTTTGCCGAAGCGCATTATCGCCTTGCCCAAAGTTATGAAGCGCTTGGCGCGTATGCAAAAGCCTGGGAACATTATCATCAGGCAGTGGATTATGACCAAATGCCGATCAGGGCTACCAGGCAGCAGAACGATTTTATACGACGTCTTCCACAGGATAAACGGGTGGCGGTAGTGGATATTGTGCAGGCCTTGCGCAAGAAATCACGTCATGGGATTATCGGATCAGATTTGATGATTGATGGTCATCATCCCAACTTAGAAGGATACATTGAAATTGCCTATCTCATTGCACAGCATATTTATTCAATGTTTCAGGATGGGCTGGAATTGAGTGTTGCCAAAAAAGAAGATGTCCGGAGCAGATTTCAGATAGATAAGCAGATGATGTTTCGCGTTCATATCTCCCGCGGAAGATGGTTTACAAGGACTTCAACCTTGAGATACGAACCATCCCAGCGGCTCGAGTCAGCACAAGGTCATTTTATGGAAGCCATGAAACTCGATGAAAGACGATTTGAGCCTTATCTGGGCATGGCAATGTGCTATTTTCTGAAGAAAGATTTACCAACGGCAAATCAGTATCTGTCTCAGGCTAAGGCAAGAGACAACGACAGCGTTCGGGAATATATGGCAGAACCTTGGGTGAAGCAAGTAGTAGATAGAGCAAACAGCAGAAAATGAACTTTTTATATTTATACATACGAAACGTTCCTATGCTCAGCAACATCAATATCAGCACCCCCAGAATGAAATGCATTGTATGTATTGTCCTAGCTTCTTTAACGCTTGCCGTTTACTGGCAGGTGAATCAATTTGATTTCTTTCTCGTCGATGACGGCCTCTATGTCACACAGAACAGTCATATTCAATCAGGCATAACCCTGAAAGGAATGCGCTTGGCGTTCAGTTCAATCTACGCGGATTATTATATTCCTCTGGTATGGCTATCTTTTATGTTCGATTATCAACTTTATGGTCTTGACGGCGGCGGTTACCATCTGACCAACCTTATCCTGCATTTAATGAGCATGTTGCTGCTTTTTTGGTGTTTCAAGCGTATGACCGGCGCGGTCTGGAGAAGCGCTTTTGTCGCCGCCCTTTTTTCTCTCCATCCTCTGCAGGTGGAACCGGTTACCTGGATTACGACCCGAAATACTATCCTGAGTGTTTTCTTCTGTATATTGACCCTGTGCTTTTACATTTATTATACGGAAAAACCTTCTTGGAAAAGATATCTGCCTGTTCTTATTTGTTTTATGTGCGCGCTGCTGAGCAAACCCGTCTATATGATGCTGCCAGTGGTGATGATACTGCTGGATTACTGGCCATTGAGACGTTTTGAGCTGAAAAAAGAAAAATTTCTTTCCTGGCAACTGAAGGAAAAAATGCCTTTCTTTGTTTTATCCGCAATTTTTACGATCATCACAATTGCTTTACGCTACAATAAACCCCATACTCCCTTTCCGCTGGATGCCCGACTGGCCAACGCCCTTATTTCTTTTGTTACATATCTGGGAAAAACATTTTGGCCTCAAGACCTGGCCTTCTTCTATCCTTTCCCATCTTATATTCCTGAATGGAAGATCATCTCAGCCGCTTTCTTAATTATTTTCATCAGCTCTTTTGTAACGGTCATGATGAAGCGTCTGCCGCATCTGTTTGTCGGATGGTTCTGGTACGCAATCATCATTTTTCCTGTTCTGGGGATTGTTCAGGACAATGAACAGGCCATGGCCGATCGCTTTTACTATTTACCTTCCATCGGCCTCGCCATAATGCTCGCGTGGGGTGCCCCTCTTTTATTTCACCGCATGCAAATCAGAAAGAAAATTCTAATACCGGCGGGCATTGCCGTCACCATCATCCTGGCGGTGTTGGCCTGGCAACAATGCGCATACTGGAGGAGCAGTGTCGATCTTTTCAGACATACCATCCAGGTAACAAAGAATAATTTCATTGCGCATAATTTGCTGGGTGCTGCCCTCGCCAAAGAAGGCAACGTAAAAGAGGCCATTGATCAATTCAACGAAGCCATCCGACTGAAACCGAATTTTGCCGATGCCTACACTAATAAAGGAACTGCTTACTATAAATTAGGGCACTATCAGCAGGCCATCCATGATTACAGCCAGAACATTCGGTTGAAGCCCGATTACGCCGATGCCTACAACTACCGGGGGCTTTCGTATGCGAAACTGGGACAATATCAGCGATCTATTCACGATTTTGATGAAGTCATACGGCTGAAACCGGACTATGCCGATGCCTACACCAACAGAGGATTTGCTTATCTGCTGCAGGGCAAACAAGAGCCGGGCTGCCGTGACGCGCAAAAATCCTGTGCGCTGGGAATGTGCAAATTGTACCAATACGGAAGAGAAAAAGACCTTTGCCGCTGAGCTGCGGACAACACACCCATCCCACAGTGGAAAATAATTATAATTTGCCTTGCTTCCTGAATCATGGAATAGATGAAGCGCATTGGCAACATTATTGAATATGATTTAATCTAAAACCAGGTATCAACGGAATGCGGTTTTTGTTAATAAATAAAAAAAGTGTTTTGATTAATTTAGCCTTATTGTTTTTTACCATATTCATCTGTTTTATCTTTTCAGAAATTCTCCTAAGATCTATCTGGGAAGAGCCTGTTGATACCTTTTATGGCTATCCTACCGGACTTCATATCCCGGATGAAACCAGAGGTTATAAATACCAACCCCATTTTCACGGCGTCTTTCCGGGAACGCTTTACAAACACATCGAAATACGGATAAATTCCAAAGGCCTGCGGGATGCTGAACATGAATACTCAAAGAAAGGAAAGTATCGCATTCTTGGCTTAGGCGATTCCATCACATTCGGAACAGGCGTTGAAGTTGACGATGCGTATCTTGCCGTCCTGGAGCGCCTGATTCAGAAAAAAATCGATGAAAAATCCGATGTTGTTAAAGCCGGCGTTAACGGGTACGAGTTCGATCAGGAATATGCCTATTATTTTGAGGAAGGCTATAAATACGAGCCGGATATTGTTCTGATCGGTGTGTGTCTTAACGACGCAATGGTTGCTGATTCAAAGGTATTACAAGAAAAAAAACAATCTGTAGCAAGAAATATAAGTGCTAATGAAATGAAAAATTTAGAAAACGAGAACATCTATGGAAAAAGTTTCTTAGATTATTTCAGCACCTACAAATTTTCAAAAATGGCTCTGCACCGATTGATTCATTATCGGGAAATAAAGGCTAAAAGAGATAAGTACAACGCAAAATACTTTTATCTTATATATAATCTATGGAACGGGGAACCCTTGCATCATTATGCAAAAAATCTCCGAAACCTCAACAGCTTTGCCCGATTAAAAAAATCAAGAGTGGTTCTTGTTTTATTTCCTTATACACAACAGTTTACGCATGCAGAAAACATGGGAAGGCTACCGCAAGAAAAGATTACCGCATTGGCTGAAGTCAACGGCATAGACGTGATTGATCCGTATGAAATTCTCAACAGAGAGGATTATCAGAATTTTTACCTTAAAAACGATAATACGCATCTGAATGAAAAAGGCCATCGACTTGTCGGTGAGTTTATTTATCGTGAAATGATTAAAAAAGGCCTTTTACAATGATCGATCTGAACTGAAAATTTCTCTTTTTATGACAAAAGAGATCTGTTAGAGTATCCTCAAAAAATTGTTTTGTGCAAATCCTTCCAGCAAAGGAGAAAAAGCTATGGTCAGAAAAATATTCCTATTCATTGTCATTTTATTTTTATTATCCTGCGCCCACATTACACGAAGCCCGGTCAGGTATGACTACGGAAATTATGACAGGATGTTTGCTGCCGCGATCAGCAAAGGCACGCAGTTGGCCTATACCATTGACGATCAGAACAAGGAGTATGGCTTAATCAAAATGAGCCGCAAGGTCGGAAACGGCACCTACAGTATCCAGGTGAAATTCGGTCCGGACAGCTTTAGTGTTGCGGGAGGAATAGACACGGATTTGATTAATCCTTTTATCGACAAAGACGCTCAGGCCATTGAAGAGGCGATTATCAAAGCCGGCGAATAATTTTTCAGCAGTTGAACCTCCAGCGCGTCGATGCTCCGGACAGTTCAATTTTGTGTTGATTTGAATTCTGTTTGGGATTAGAGTTTCTTTCAAGTCAATGCATTGCTTCAACGTTTCCGTTAAAGATTTCACGACGAATGTGGTGAATTTTTATGCAGATCGAAAACGTTAAAAAATCATCCATATTCAAATTTTTAATTTCCGGTATTGTCATCGGCATCATTCTTGCGGCTGTTGCCGTCGGCGCCTATCATCAATCCGGCGACGCCCGGTTTTGCGGATCCTGTCACAGCATGAAGCCGGTCCATCAGCAATGGAAAACATCCAATCATCATCAATACACATGCACGGAATGTCATCTCCCGGACACGCATATTATCGGCCAGGTTGCCTATAAGACCCAGGCCGGCATCAATGATTTGATCCACGAAACGGCGCGCGATTATCCCGTGGCGATCGGTCTGTCCGACCGGGCGCGTCAGATCGTCAACGGGAACTGTGTGCGCTGTCATGCTTCAACGATCGCATCAACACCGATGACACAGGGCGGCGCCGACTGTATAAAATGTCACCGTTATCTGGTTCACGGACGGGGAAATGATCAGGGAGGAATAAAAATTGAAAAGTAAGAATGTTTTCTTATCAGCCCTCTTGGGAATTGCTTTGATTATCTTGTGCATCATTCTGGTGCGCGTTTTTTTGCTGCAACCTTCGGAAACTGTCAAGCTGGCGGCTATTCCCGATACGGAATATGATCCGGCTGTCTGGGGAAAACATTATCCTCTGGAATATCAAAGTTATCTAAAGAACAAAGAAATGGCGCCTTCGCCGACCGGGTTTGGCGGCTCCATCAAAGAGCAGAAATCCATCAAGGAACCGGAGATTCTTGTCAACTTCAAAGGCATGGCCTTCAGCAAGGATTATACCGAGGATCGCGGCCACCCTTATGCCATGGATGATTTGAAAGAAACAAAGCGCGTGACACCGGCAACCGTCGGTTCCTGCATGACCTGCAAGACGGCCAACCTGCGTGATATTTACAAAACCATGGGGTGGAATTATGCCAAGAAGCCGCTGGCCGAATTAATGCCGCTTATCAAACACCCCATCGTCTGCGCCAATTGCCATGATCCCAAGACGATGAAACTGCGCGTCAGCAATCCCGCGTTTATGGATGCCATGCAGCGGCGCGGGATCGACGTTGCCAAAGCATCACGAGAAGATATGCGCAGCTATGTCTGCGGGCAGTGCCACGCGGAATACTATTTTAAACCGGATGACAAGCGCGTGACATTCCCCTGGGACAAGGGATTGAAGCCCCCGGATATGTACGCCTACTACAAAGAAATTCCTTCCGGTTTCGATATGGACTGGCTGCATCCTGACTCTCAGGCCAAGATGCTCAAAGCACAACACCCCGATTTTGAATTGTTCAGCGAAGGGGTTCACGGCAAGTCCGGCGTCTCCTGCGCGGATTGTCACATGCCCTATATGCGGGAGAAAGGACGCAAATATTCATCCCACTGGGTGACCAGTCCGATGAAGCATGTTCAGGCGTCCTGTCGGACCTGCCACACGCAGGATGAAAAGTGGCTTTTGGAGCGTGTCCGGACAACCCAGAACAATGTCTTCCAGTTGCAGGGGATAGCGGGGCAGACCATTGCACGTGCGCATGACGTCATCGGCAAGGCCGGCGCGACACCGGAAGTCAATCAGGCTGAACTAAGCAAAGCACGGGAGCTGATCCGCAACGCTCAGTGGTTCTGGGATTTCATTGCCGCGGAAAATTCCATGGGCTTTCATAATCCCGACCAGACACTGAACACGCTGGGACAGTCAATTGATCTGGCGCATCAGGCCATTGCCACGGCAAATCGGGCAGCGGGAAAACAATATTAACCGGTGGGCTTGTTAATTGGCGACTTTCCCCCTTTCGGCCAGCTCTTCTAATTGTTCACGGTTAAGCAGACGGATATGGTTGCCTTCTTCCTCGATGAGTTTTTTGTTCTTCATGTTGCCCAGCGCGCGGGAAAGCGATTCCGGTCCCGTACCCAGTAGATTGGCGAGCTGCACCTTGGAGATATTCAGCTTGACTAAATCCTTGTTGCCCTGTTCCTGCGCAAGATAAAGCAGATACGAAGCTAGGCGGCCGGGTATTTCCTTGAGCGACAGATTTTCCACCTGGATGGTGAATTCCCGCAATCTCATGGAAAGTAGAGCCAGAAGATTCATAATAAGATTCGGTTTGCCGGTAATGAGGTCAATAAAATTTTTCCGGTCGAAAAATAAAAGATGAGTTTTGGAGAGCGCCCGGGCATTGGCGGGAAATGATTTGCCGGAAAAGACAGGTACCGCGCCAATGGTATCGCCTTCTTGCACGATATGCAGTATCTGCTCTTTTCCATCGGGAGAAAGCTTGTAAACGCTGACGCTGCCCGCGGCAACCAGGTAAAAACCGATGCCGTCGTCTCCGTCGTAGAAGATAACATCGCCTTTATTGTAATTTTTACCGACTGCAATTTTTTCGATTTCTGTGATATGCTCTTTTGGCAATCCACCGAAAAGCTGGCTTCTGATCAGAATTTCATGGGCTTTTTTCATAGGTTACGTCCTTCGGAGAAAAAATATATCGTTTTCTTAACATAAGTCAAGGATACGCGAAAACTTTTTCACTATAATCATCAACAAAAAGAATAAATAATCTTTTAAGGAGGTTTCATATGTTTTGTTTTCAGTGTCAGGAGACAGTCAAAAATCAGGGATGCACGATAAAAGGTGTTTGCGGCAAGCCGGAGGAAACAGCGGCGCTGCAGGACCTGCTCGTTTATGTGTGCAAGGGAATTGCCGTCTATGCTGAGAAGTTGAATACGGTGGACAAAAAGGTCGGCCGCTATGTGTGTGAAGCGCTGTTCACGACGATTACCAATGCCGCCTGGGATGACGCCGGCATTATCAGGAAGATTGAAGACGGGCTTAAAATCCGTGATGACGTCAAGGCTAAGGCGGGCTCGGCCGTATCCGGCGTCCTACCCGATTGCGCGACATGGAGTCCGAAGAACAAGGAAGAGATCATGGCCAAGGCCCTGTCCGGCGAAGTCCGCATCAACGCCGCCTCCAACGAGGACGTCACCTCGCTGCGGTCTCTGCTCATTTTCGGCGTCAAGGGGATTTGCGCCTATGCCGAACACGCCGCTGTTCTGGGATTTGAAAAAGACGATATCTACAAATTTTTGATGGAAGCGCTGGCGTCCACCACAAAAGATCTTTCCGTGGACGCAATGATCGCCCTGGTCATGAAAGCGGGAGAAACGTCCGTCAATACGATGGCCTTGCTGGATGAAGCGAATACGAAAACCTACGGCAATCCCGAGATTACCGAGGTGAATATCGGCGTCCGGAACAATCCGGGCATCCTGATTTCCGGGCATGATCTGAAAGACATGGAAGAACTGCTCAAACAGACCGAAGGCACCGGCGTGGATGTTTACACGCACAGTGAAATGCTGCCGGCCAACTACTATCCGGCCTTCAAAAAATACAGCCATTTTGTGGGCAACTACGGCTCCTCCTGGTGGCACCAGAACGAGGACTTCGAGACGTTCAACGGTCCCATTATTCTGACGACCAACTGTCTGGTTCCGGTTAAAAAAGAAAACACCTATTTAAGCCGTCTGTTTACAACCGGCATCGTCAATTACCCCGGCGCTAAATACATTGCCGGCCGCCCTGCGGGCGGGTCCAAGGATTTCTCCGCGGTCATCGAACTGGCGAAAACCTGCAAGCCGCCGCAGCAGCTTGAAACCGGCAAGATCGTCGGCGGATTTGCGCATAACCAGGTGCTGGCACTCGCCGACAAGGTCATCGCCGCCGTGAAATCCGGAGCGATCAAACGCTTTGTCGTCATGGCCGGTTGCGACGGGCGGCAGAAGGCCCGCAGTTATTTTACCGAAGTAGCGGAAGCCCTGCCTAATGACACCGTCATTCTTACGGCCGGATGCGCCAAGTACCGCTACAACAAATTGCCTCTCGGTGATATCGGCGGCATTCCCAGAGTGCTCGATGCCGGTCAGTGTAACGATTCCTATTCTCTGGCCGTCATCGCGCTGAAGCTGAAGGAAGTTTTCGGTCTTAAAGACATTAACGAACTGCCGATTTCCTTCGATATCGCCTGGTATGAGCAGAAGGCGGTGGCTGTACTCCTGGCTCTGCTGTATCTCAATGTTAAGGGAATCCGCCTGGGTCCGACGCTGCCGGCCTTTCTGTCGCCTACCGTGGCAAAGGTGCTGGTGGAAAAATTCGATATCAAACCGATCGGTGCTGTCGCGGATGATGTTGCCGCCATGATGGCCGGCAAATAATCGATGGCTGATAATTTAACCCCGTGATGCTCCCGGATGCAGAATTCGGGAGCATCATCAGCAGAAAGAGTGCATTATGACAACAGAAATGAATTCCCATACGCCGTCAGAAAGAAACGAACAGAATAAAGTAATCGTGTTCCGCGGGAATGAAGTGATTGAAACCATACCCCTTGGCGGTCATATGATCATCGGACGCGCCGCCGGTGCGGATATTCAGCTTGAAGATACCGCCCTGTCGCGCATTCACGCCATGCTTCAGATGGATGCGGGCCGCTGGTTTCTGGTGGACCTCAACAGCCTCAACGGCACGTTGCTGAACGGCCGAAAGATCGCCCCCATGCAGCCAGCACCGGTTGTTTCGGGAGATATTGCCGAATTGGGTGAGTATGCATTGAGATTTCAAATCGAATCTCAGACGGTCGCGCCTGCCTTGACGCTGCCGCGTTCCGTCACGCCCAACATTGAACCGCCTCCGTCAGCCAGTCCGCTCCTGGAAAATCTGGTCGAAAGACATCACGAAATTCCGCTGTGGACAGAGGGAGATGTTCAACTGAAAGTCGCCGATATCATCGACGAAACGGATGACGTCAAGACATTCCGTCTGGTCGGCTTGTCGCCGGTTCTGTTTTCCTTCAAACCCGGTCAGTTCGTTACCATCAAGGTGAACATCAACGGCACGGACGTGCGCCGTTCTTACACGATTTCATCGAGCCCTTCGCGTCCGCACTGCCTGGAGATGACGATCAAGCGGACGCCGCAGGGTCTGGTCTCCAACTGGATGCACGACCATGTGAAGCTCGGCGACCATCTTGCCGTGCACGGTCCGTCGGGGCTGTTTTCGTGCTTCAATTATCCGTCGAAAAAAATCCTGTTTATCGGCGCGGGAAGCGGGATCACGCCGGTGATGTCCATGCTCCGCTGGATTGTGGATACGGCGGCCGACGTGGACGCGCACCTGCTGGTATCCGCCAAATCCCCGCGTGACATCATCTTTCACAACGAACTCAACTGGATGTCTTCACGCCACAGTTGCATCCGTGTGGGCATTACTTGCACCAGCCGCGTCACCGGCGCGGATGCATGGACCGGTCTGACCGGCCGCTGCGACGATAAAATGCTCAAACTGTTCACGCCGGATATTCTGGAGCGGCATGTTTTCATGTGCGGGCCTCCGCCGTTCATGGAAGCGGTCAAGGAAAATTTGAAATTACTCGGTTTTAATCTGGCCCATCTGCACACGGAAAGTTTTGGCGAAGGGCGGGTGGCCAAAGGAGAAAAAGTCGATGCGCGCGATGTGCTAAAGCCGCCTATCCCGGCAGTTCAGCCGGTTGAAAGCGTCCCGGTGGAGACGCCGAAAGCGGCAAACTTTCAGGTGAACTTCATCAAGTCGGGGAAATCCGTATCGACAGCGGGAGATGCGACGCTGCTGGAACTGGCCGAAGCAAACGGTGTGGAAATTGACTACGCGTGCAGGTCCGGCGTCTGCGGGACGTGCAAATCCAAACTGAACAAGGGTAAGGTGGAAATGAGTGAAAACGAATTGTCCAACGAGGAAAAAGCGGACGGATTCATCTACCCATGTGTGGCACATCCGGTGTCGGATGTTGAAATTGAGGCATAAATTATGAAAATATTACGCAAGATTATTGAGATTGATGAAGACCTGTGTAACGGCTGCGGACAGTGCGTGACCGGCTGCGCCGAGGGCGCGTTGCAAATTATCGACGGCAAAGCCAAGGTGGTTTCGGAAACGTTCTGCGACGGTCTGGGCGCCTGCATCGGAGAGTGTCCCACCGGAGCGCTGAAAATCGTCGAACGGGTAGCCCCTCCTTTTGATGAAGAAGCTGTCAAAAAGCACCTGGCAACAAAGGAAAAGGAACCGGAGACGATGCCGTGCGGCTGTCCTTCGGCGCATATTCAGATTTTTGACAAACCCACTGCCTGCGAGACAGCCAACAAACCGAAACATTTTGAAAATGTTCCGGAAGAATCCGCCCTTACACACTGGCCGATTCAGATCAAACTGATCCCGGCCAGTGCCCCCTTTCTGAAAGGCGCCGACCTGCTGGTCCTCGCGGATTGCACGGCCGTCGCCTTTCCCTCCCTGCATCGCGATCTGATGACGGGGAAGGTTGTGATGATGGGCTGTCCGAAATTCGACGATATTCAGGAATATGCACAAAAGTTTGCCGATATTTTCAAAACGGCCGGGATCAGGAGCGTCACAACGGTTGTAATGGAAGTGCCCTGCTGTTCAGGCATGCCCATGATTGTTAAAAAAGGCATGGAAAAGGCAGGCAAGACTGTCCCGATGACGGAAATTGTGCTGAGCCTGAGGGGAAAGATACTGCAAACCTTGTAATGCAGAATGAAACAGGAATTTAAAACCGTTGGTGTGATGATTGATCTTTACTGCCGTGACCACCACGGCAGTAAAGACAATCTTTGTGATGAATGCCGCGAACTCCTTGATTACGTCAAAAAGAGCCTGGAGAAATGTCCCTTCAAGGATAACAAGCCCAAGTGTTCCAAATGCACCGTGCATTGCTATAAACCGGACATGCGGAAAAAAATTAAAGCGGTGATGCGATACGCCGGCCCCCGCATGCTCTATCGTCACCCCGTTCTGGCGGGCAAGCATTATTTGACAAAGAATTGATTGATATTGAGTTAAAAGCCGGCCCTGACCGGTTTGCGCTCTGCTGCCGCATTTTCGAGAGAGAAAAATTCTTCAGGCTTGAAGGAAAAAGCGGACGCGATAATATTCGTAGGAAACACAGACGAAGCGATATTGTACTCCCTCACGGAAGAGTTGTAATAACGGCGTGCCTGCTCGATATTGTCTTCAATCTCTTTCATCTCCAGCATGATTTCCTTAAAATTTTCGTTGGCCTTGAGTTCCGGATAGGCTTCAACCAGCGCAAAAAAGCTTTTCAATGTTGCCGTCAGTCTATTATTGGCCCGGGCTGATTCTACCGGAGTCTGCGCGTTCATCGCCGCGTTGCGCAGTCTGGCGATGTTGCTGAAGGTTTCACTTTCGTGAGCTGCGTATCCCTTCACCACTTCGACAAGGTTCGGTAAAAGATCATATCTCTTTTTCAGATGCACATCGATGTCGGACCACGTATTGCGCACCGCGTAGCGCAGGCGAATCAGTTTATTGTAAATATAAATCAGAAAAAGCAGAAATACCGCCACACCCATAATTCCCGCTGTCATTTTTATCGTCATATCCATTCTCCCTGTTGATTATCTTTTTTTCAGAGGCGGCCATTCGCCTTTCTTTTTTCTTCTGGCGGCTTCTTCCGGAGCAACGCCAGCGGCTCGCCAATCTTTTGCTTCCGGATAATAAAATCCGCTGGCCTTCCAGGCGGCAGCATCCTGTGCAGTAAATCCATATTGGGTCCAGTATCGCGCGTCGCTTGGCCAGAAGCCATTGCTGTTCCACTGACCGGCAGTTTCCGGATTAAATCCGTATCGAATCCAGATGGAAGCGTGCGGCGGTTTGAATCCCGCGTTGCGCCACCGGACGGCCATACTGATATCGATGTTCTCCCGCTTCCAATCATCGATTTCATAGCCATGCAATCCGGTGGCTATCCAGGCCTTGTCTTCATAGTAATCTTTCACCACAAAAGCAAAATACGGAATGGCAAAGGAAGCCGCAAAACACACAATGATGATCATCCACGCGAGCGATGGCGAAACGACTGAAGGTTTAGATGCGCTGTCCGAACTAGAAATTTCCGTCATGGATTTCCGCCTCCCAGTTTTGCCTGCGCGGCAGCGGCCGGGCTCATTCCTTTTTCTCGCCAACGTGTCGCTTCGCCGGCCTCAAATCCGTGCTTGCGCCATGCGATCGAATCGCCGATGCTGAATCCGCCGCTCCTCCATTCACTGGCCAGTGACGGTGTGAACGCGTATCTTCGCCACTCCGCCGCTTCGGATAGTTTGATTCCTGCTTCCCGCCATTCGGACGCCTCGCCCGGTCCGATGTCCATCAGCATCCACGGCCCGGCTTCTTCAGGTTTAAAATATTCAGCCCGCCATTGTTTGGCTTTATCCATGGATTTAAATCCGTTATCCAACCACTCGCGGGTCTGTTCAGGTGCAAATCCGTAACTTTCCCAGTGTCTGATGAAAGCCTTCTCCCCCAGAAAAACAATAAAATAGGGAATTAAAAACGACAGAACCAGGCTGAAAAAAAGGATTCGCCTGGCCGAGCTTGTATGGATTGCGCTGAATGTGAACATTAATTTTTTCTTCCTATAATGATTTCCTGACCAGTTTGTTAAAGTCGCCAAATTTCAGACCTGATGGTCCATCATACCATTTTACGTCCCCTTTGCGTATCATTACGTCCTTGAGATCAATCCCGGCAGCAATAGCGAAAGGCAGATGCTCTCGCAGATACAAAGGCACAAAGCCCGACGCACTGATATCGGCATAGCTCAGCGATAAATAGTCAGCATAACTTTTCACCTGTGCGGCAAGCCCGGCGTATTTTTCCGTCACTGAACGAAGCAGTCGCCTGAAAATCAATATTAAAAGGGCAAAGGTCGTTATCATAAATCCGGTATAAATCGGAATCAAGATCCTGGCTTTTCCGAAATCATATTCCCTGTAATCGATGATCGCCAACGCAAAAACAACAGCGAGGACAGCAAAGATAATGCCGGGCCAAAGATAACGCGCGTTGGAGACCAGATGTCTATTGTGTTCACTCTTCAGCCAATTCTTCAATGACTGAGCGGCAACAGATAACACGTCGCACTTCTGTTTACGAATTAATGTCAATTCCGTTTGGATGCCCGCCCATAAGTTCGTGTAAAACTGTTGCGCCGCAGGGGGCAGTTTTACAGGCTCTGCCGACGTTTTTATTATCCTACATTTTTCCGATGATCCGGATATCTGAATCAGCCCGAGTTCGGCCAGATAGATGAGTTCGGCAGTGACACTGAGATAATCCACTTTTCCCCGTGTAAGAATGGCTCTCATCGTGGCGGGATCCATATTTTCGGGTGGTGAAAAGTCGGTAATGGCGGGGCCTTTGCTTTTTGGATCCCGTCCCACCGCAAACCAGACAATAAAATAATATAAAAACAATGCCGCAAAAGCCGTGACAAAAACAGCCAGGCTCGTCATCAACCGGCCCGTTTCCCTGTCCAGTTTGACAAACTTGTGCATCCGGCTTTCGGTAACATAGCCCTTGATGAAACCGACATTCGCTGTAAAATTCATTTTTGTTTTCAGCGGCGTGGTCAGTGTAAAATAAACAACGTCTCCACTCTCTGTTTCTTCAACACGGGAAATATAATGACTCCTTCCCTCGAGACCGCCATTACCGTCCGTAAAAATCACATGAGCGCCCTTCGGCAATCTGATAGTTGCCGAAGCATTTTTGACATATCGGCCTTGTGGATTATCCTCGATGATCCCGAAAGAAAGCTCGTCGTGATGCGGCTCGTATAAAACCCGGCTGTCGGTAGAATAGGATAACTTGATTTGATGTTTGCCTTCCGGAAGCGGCCTGTCCTTGCTGCCGAAATGCAAAACGTCGTCGGCAATATAATAATTGCCGGCCTTTCCTTCTATTTCGACCGACCTGATTTTGAATACTGTGCCGGAATATTCTTTCGTTGCGTATCCGTGTGAGCGTATAGATCTTAACCGGGCCTTTTTGGGCAGTTCTTTGTAGTATCCTTTCTCGTAAAATCCGCCCGGCCGGTCGACGACAGTCACCGTTTCCACCACATCCATTGAGCCATCATTGTTTAAGGTAATCTCCACATCCAAGTCGGTTATTTCATCCACTTTCTCATTTGACGATTCGTATCTTTGCTGTTCAGCGGCCACTGGATCCAAGCCTGATTTTCCGTTTGAAACGGCCTGATCGAGCGAGAACCCCAGATCACGCCATTGTACGGCTTCGGAAAATGCAAAACCGGCCGCTTTCCACTGGACAGCTTCGGCCAGTTCGAATCGGTACATTCCGGAGGACTGCATTTCCTGTGCTGCAAAACCAGCATCCCGCCATTGGGCTGCCGCTTCCGGCTTATACAGATTTCTGCCATAGGGAGAATCTTTGGTTAAGAAAAAGGTGCTTTCTATCGGACCGTAGCACCATTCCATCATTGTCCGGGCATCAAAGCCCGTATCCCGCCACTCCTTTATCTCGTCCGGATAAATCCCGTTTGCCCAATATTCGCCCGCTTCTTCAGCCGGGAGTCCCGCGGATAAATACTCTCTGGCGCGCAACCCAGACTGGATACCGCTTTTTATCCATTTTTCGCCTTCAGTTGCACTGAATCCGTTCTTTAAAAAATCTCCCGCCGTATAGACATTGGTTATTTTCCGCCATTGCCCGGCGGCTTCGGCCGTGAATCCTTCATCCCGCCATTGCGCCGCCCATCCGGCAAAGATGATTCCCTCTTCTATCCATTGCTTCGATTCTTCAGCGCTGAAGCCGTAATAGTTCCATTCGGAAATATCTGACGGCGGAACGCCTTTCAGATTATCGTCGATCTCCGCGTGTAAGACGCAGGGGGACAGCGATACGAACATGATGATTTGGAAAATGAGTGCTGAAATAAACCCGATCATGCCGCTACGCAAAAGAAATAACGGATTCGTTTTTCCTTGATTATTCATCATCTGAGAACGCCGACCAATCACCATCATAGCGATTCGGCTCCTTATCGCGACTTATTCTGAGCTGTTTACGTTGAATGCTTTTACCATATGTTCGGATATTTGTTGAAGAGTTTTTCTGTTGATGAGTTTTGCTTGACATAACATACGGCGTTTCCTATACTCCGCTCTACAAAAAATAATTCGACCCATCAAAAAATCGCTCAGGATTTCTCCGGCCATCGGAGGATCTTTCCTGCACGATTAAAAATTAATTGAGGAGGTTTCTGATGTTCAAAAGAATAGGATTACTGGTTTTAGTTTCATTGTTTGTTTTTGCAGCTTCCATTCAGGCCAAAACCATTGGCGGCGTCACCATGGAAGACACCTTGAAAGCGGGTGATACCTCATTGATACTGAACGGCACGGGCATCCGGGAAAAATTCTTCAAAGATATCTATGTGGCCGGTCTCTATCTGAAAGAAAAAAGCAGCGATTATAAAAAGATCATGAGCCAGGACGAGTCCATGGCCATCAAGATCAAGATTGTTTCCAGCCTGATTACAGCGAAACTATTCAAGGAAGCCTGCGAGGAAGGATTCGAGCGGACGACCAATGGAAACACCAAACCCCTACAGCCCAAAATTGATGTTGCCTTGTCCGCTTTTTCGTCAAAGTTTAATGTCGGGGACGTCTTTGATATCGTCTATGTCAAAGGTTCTGGAACCACCTTCTCCAAGAACGGCAAATTTATTGCCAAGGTAGATGGCCTTGATTTCAAATCCGCTCTGTTCGGCATCTGGATTATTGATAAACCTTCGCATAAGAGTGAAAAATTGCGCAAAGGTATGCTCGGATTGCTTTAAATGAAAAGTTCAGTTCTATGAAAGATGCCGGAAGAGAAAAACTTCCGGCATCTTTTTTTCTTTCTTTCATAAAACCCGATTTCTACTTTAGGAAGTCAACACTGTGAGGCCCCATGCCCGGCCTGCAATCCATCTCTTCCGCCGGATACGGCTTGAGAACAGATTTAAGATTGGCAGCATCAGCGGCGCCGCTTTCCAGCCAGACTTTTTCCTGATCACCCGATAAAATAACCGGCATGCGGTCATGCACCGGCGAGATCAATTCATTGGCGGCGGTGGTAATGATAGTGCAGGTGCTGATCTCCTTTTGATCCGGCGACAGCCATGTTTCATAAAGTCCGGCAAAACCGAACGGGCGCCCCGACTTCAGATGATAATACAGCGGTATTTTTTTGTTGCCTTCCTTCTTCCACTCGTAAAAACCGTCAGCAACAATCAGGCAGCGTCTTTTCTTGAAAGCGTCACGAAAGCTTGGTTTTTGATCCACCGTTTCGGCACGGGCGTTGAACATTTTCTCGGCAATCGATGGATCTTTTGACCATGATGGAATCAATCCCCAGCGAAAACAAACCAATAATTTTTTACCGTCATAATTAATGATCGCAGGGATTAGCTGGCTGGGTGCTATATTCCAGCTCGGCTGATATTGGCAGAAGACCTCCTGAACATTGAAATTCTTCTGGATAATTTTTAAATCAGTGACCAGCACAAATCTTCCGCACATACTTCTGTCCTTTAATTCCGTCATATCGGACTCGATCCGGTATCCAGTTATCTGAAATTATACCAAATTTCCCGGCAAACCGCTGAAGAATTACGGTATTTTAAAGAAAATTAAATTTATCTTGACATATAGGACGTACGTCCTATATAATACAATTATGAAAAAAAGAATGGACATCCATGCTGTGGAACAAAAATTTGCCTCGTTCTTCAAGGAGCAGAGAAGAATGCCCACCTATTCGGAAATGCTGCCTCTTTTGGGCGTTAAGGCGAAAAGCGCCGCCGAGTATTGGACCAAGAAGCTGCTGGAGAAAGGCGCCCTGGAAAAAGACGTCAAAGGCTTTCTGAAACCGGCACGCCTGTCCTTGAACCTTCCTCTGGTAGGCAACGTGGCAGCCGGATTTCCATCGCCGGCGGAAGAAGAACTGCGCGATACTATTTCCTTTGATGAATATCTTGTCAATAACCGGGCGTCGTCTTTTGTTCTCTCCGTGACCGGCGATTCCATGATCGGTGAAGGGATTAAGGAAAACGATCTGGTAATTGTGGAGCGCGGCCGGGAACCGAAAAACGGCGATATTATTCTGGCGGAAGTGGATGGCCGCTGGACGATGAAGTATTTCCGCAAGAAAGGGAAGAAGGTGACGCTGGAAGCGGCCAACCCAAAGTATCCGCCGATTACGCCGCAGGAAGAGCTCCGCATCGCCGGCGTGATTACAGCAGTGGTGAGGAAATATCTCAAATGACGTTTCCAGATTAATGGCTCTCTAATATTAAACCGAAAGGCAATTCAAAGAAGGCGTTATGATGGATTGGGAAGCATACAATCTCCCTATGCAGGCCATTACCGGGCATATGGAAAGAGCGTTGACAAAAGGTATCGTGCCGGGAGAATTTCCGTCTTCGTCGGAGGCCGGCCTGGTTTTTCGGAACTGGGAACGCTATGCCAATCAGGTAACCAGGGCCAAGGATGGCCGCGCACTGGTTGCGTGTGACACGGAAATGTCGGGGGTGACTCCTGCCATGATCGACTGGTGGTTTGGATGGCATATGTCAAGTTCCGAGCGCTACAGACTCTGGCACCCCCGGGCGCATACCTGGACGAAACCGAAGGAAGATAGGAGACACCTTGTCGATGACAGAGAAAAATATATCGGAAATGTTTCGTATGTAAATGAGTACATCGGCAAGAGCCATAAAAAACTGGCGATAGCATTTCAGAAACCGGAAATGTTCGGCATTCATAACATTGACTCAAGCGGCGGCACAGCCATATGCGCCAGAACGTCCGACAGAATTCTCCGCAGCGAGGGGGGTGCACTGGTTCATCTCATCATCCCCGTCCATGGAGGATGCCGAATGCGCAGCGCCTTTTGGCTCGGTGAGATCATTCCTCACTGGCCATGGATAGGCGGACTTTTTAAACGGGTTCTGAACACAAGGGCGGCCAGAAAAATCATCGTTCATGACCGGATGGCCATTGATCTCTTGCGGCACTGCGCTGAGGAAATGAATCACTTGAGCAGATTTCTGCCGCCGCTATACAGGGAGGTGCATGCGTCAGGCAGAGCGAACTGATCGTTTCACCCGGACATTCTGTGCCGCGTACAGCCTGCTCAAACCGGTCGCGACACTCCGGCACTGTTCCAGCTCAGATTTTCGTTGGCAGATATTCAAGGCGCGTTTAATTTTCACGATTGACAAGAACGCCATAAATATGTACAGTATTACTGTACTTAAATAAGGAGGTAATCATGGCCATTCAAACAACCTATACCCAAGCGCGGGCAAAGCTGGCTTCCATATTAGACGAGGTAACTAAAAATCGCGAGGTGGTTATCATCCAGCGACGGGGCAGTGAAGACGTCGCTTTGATAACTGCCGACGAACTGGCCAGTATAATGGAAACCGCACATTTGCTTCGATCGCCTCATAATGCGAAGAGACTGCTTACGGCACTCGATAGAGCACGCAAAGCATCAGGTACCCCCCAAACAATTGATGAGCTTCGTAGCGAGGTCGGCTTTGAGTAAGCGTTATTCAAAGAAATCTAAGACCCATTTGCCGAGAGACTCTGTATTTCAACCAGAGTTTAGGGAGGACCTGAAATACTGGGTGGAAACAGATCGCAAGACAGCCCTTCGCATTTTTCAGCTGATTGAGGCAATCATGCGCGATCCCTTTCAAGGCATAGGCAAACCTGAGCCTCTAAAGTTTCTCGGTTCCGGAGTTTGGTCCCGCCGAGTTACACAGGAACATCGGCTGGTGTATGTCGTGGGGCATGAAAAAATAGATTTCCTTCAAGCGCGCTATCACTACTGAAAAGGATAGCCTATGATGAAAAAGGAAACCTTTATTGATGAAAAACCGGGGAGAATTTTTCTTCTATGTCTCATTTACGGTTTTCATATGGTGGAGGAATTTACCTTAGGCTTTGTTGAATGGGCTGATCGATATTTCGGCAAGTTTGACTGGACCCAGAATTTAATCGGCAACTTTATGTTCTTTGTGGTTCTGGCCTTCGGCTGTTATCTCTACTATAAGAATCCAGGAAAATATCTTTGGACTGGAATGGCTGGCTGTATGTGGGTTCTGTCCAATGCTTTCCTTCACATTTCAGCGACCCTTCTCGGCCATGAATACTCTCCAGGTCTGGTCACCGCGACCATTTTTTACATACCCGGCGGATTGTATTTCCTTATACAATGGGGCAAAAAGGAGGTGCTGACCTGGAAGAATCTCGCCCTGTCTTTTGCAGTCGGCGCAATGATTTTTATGCTCATCCCCACGTTTATCAGAGCCATCCTTCTGCATGCCGAGCTGGCAAAACTCTTTCATATGGTAAGTTGAGATAGGGGGGCAAAATGAAATATATTTTAACAGGCATTGCGGTTCTTGTTTTATTGGCCACCGCCTGTTCCATGGCGGGGCAGGCTCAACAGTCTATGCCTGGTGGATACACCACAATAGCGGTAACCGACGATAACGTAATCAGGGCGGCAACCTTTGCAATCAAGGCGCAGGAGGAAGTGAGCGGAAAAACATCAAGTCTGGAGTTGGTCAAAATTCTGGAAGCGGAAAGTCAGGTTGTCGCAGGAGTGAACTACCGGATCAAGTTGAGGGTGAGGCTGAATGGCAAAGAGAGAATTGCGGAAGCCATCGTTTGGTGGCGGGCATGGAGAAAGCCGGAGCCGTATCAATTGATGTCGTGGAATTGGAAGTAATCCATGGGCCGGACAAGTTCACTGGAGAGCACAGGCCGCTCCGGTTCAGATTTTTGTTGAAACTG
Organism: Deltaproteobacteria bacterium; assembly: GCA_022710585.1. Taxonomy (GTDB): domain Bacteria; phylum Desulfobacterota; class Syntrophia; order Syntrophales; family Smithellaceae; genus Smithella. Next base: position 72,187 of record JAKLGV010000001.1, read on the forward strand.
CAATTGTCAAAGACCATCCGTAGAGCCCCTCCGGCAGGAGCCGGAAGCTTTCTGCAGCGGGGTAATTGAAGTATTTCTTGGTTCTTCAACTTTTTTCAATTTTTTAAAAAGTTTTATGTCTCAGCAAATTTTCAGTCTTTCCTCCTGGCCGCGAGCGATCGTGCATCTCGACGGCGACGCTTTTTTCACGTCCTGCGAGGAAGCCATCCATCCGGAACTCCGGGGCAAGTCGCTGATCACGGGCGGCGAGCGCGGCATTGTCGCCTGCGCCAGTTACCCGGCCAAGAAACTGGGCATCAAACGCGGCGTGCCCCTGCACGAAGCGCGCAAAATCTGTCCGGAACTTATCATCCTTCCTTCCGATTATGAAACCTACAGCCTCTTTTCACGGCGGATGTTTGACATCATGCGGCGCTTTACGCCCGATGTGGAAGAATATTCCATTGACGAAGCCTTTGCCGATATTACCGGCATGCGCCGCGCGCTTCGTTACTCCTATGAGGAAATTGTCCTGAAGATGAAAAAGGAAATCGAACGGGAACTGGGCATTACCGTTTCGGCGGGATTGAGTATCACCAAAGTTCTGGCCAAGGTCGCTTCCAAACATCAAAAGCCATCGGGTCTGACCATCATCGCGGGAAGAGATATTGCATCGTATCTTGGCAATCTTCCCGTGGAAAAAATCTGGGGCATCGGCCCCTCCACAACCAGCTATCTGGCCAAGATGGGCATCCGCTGCGCGCTGGAATTCGCGCAAATGCCGGAGAAAAAAGTGCGGGAAAAATTCACCAAACCCGGTGTGGAAATCTGGCAGGAGCTGCGCGGCGTATCGGTTTATCCGGTCACCGCGGAAGAAAAAAGTTCATACGCGTCCATCAGCAAGACCAAAACGTTCGCGCCGCCGACATCCAATGCCGACTATCTGTTCGCCCAACTCATGCGCAACATGGAATCGGCCTGCATCAAGGCGCGGCGCTATTCACTGGCGCCGAATAAAATTATTGTCTTTCTCAAGAAAAACGATTTCAACACCGCCGGCAGTGAGGTCAAACTCTCGCGCCCCTGTGCTTTTCCGATGGAGTTCTCCGGTGTCATTCATGAGCTTTTTAACGCGTGCTACAACCCCGCAGATATCTACCGCGCCACCGGCGTTGTGCTTTGCGATCTGGAACCGGACGAACAGGTGCAGTATTCTCTTTTTGACAATCCTATGCAGGCGGAAAAGATCAGGGAACTTTACAGTGCCGCCGATGAACTGGGGCAGAAGTTCGGCAAGCACACTTTGCATCTGGGTTGTTCTCATCCGATTGATAAATTGGGAAAGGGACGCCGTGGTTCACCGACAGTCCGTGAGCAAACCCGGCTCAAAGGTGAAACCCGCCGCCGTCATCTGGCCCTGCCCCTGCTGCACGTCAAAACGTAGAACTAGAAATAAGGCACCGGGAACGCCATAATTGGCGCATGATTTTTTATGATAAGGTTCCTTGCAGTTCATACTGGTAATAAATATCGTCATCACCCTTGGAGAAACCCCGGATGCATTTCTCGACAGATTTTCTACCAAACATTTTGATCCCCTTTTGAATGTAACCTGCAATAAGATATTCAAAGTAAATATGTTTGGAAGAAACACCGGTGATCTTTATATGAACAATATCGTTCTCAATACGAGAGGTGAGTATGCCTTCATCAAAATACGTGGACCACAGTTTCGGCATGACCGATTCAACAACATACTTCAGATCGCTGGACAACAGATAGGAATAATAATGGCCTCCCGGTGACAGGGCAAATTGGGCGGCTACCTTGCCAAATATCAAATAATTTTTGTTGTCGGAGTTGAAAAACTCCCTGATGAGTTCGTCAAGAAATAGTGTAAATTTATCGACAGGCATCTGCGTTATGGACATTATCATTTTATTGAAATATTTATCTTTCTCCGCCAGTCTGCCATTGAACGCATTCCAGCGATCTTCACCGAAAACCGCACTAATAGCAGTTTTTCCTGTTACAAAAACAGTACCTTTAACGTTCATATGGACATCCTTCGCCCGAAATAAATTATATGGCGCATCATATTTTATTATCAAACATCCTTCAATTCATACTGGTAATAAATATCGTCATCGCCTTTTTCAAAAGTTTTAATTTTCTTCTCCAAAGGCTTCTTCCCAAACATTTTGAGGGCCTTCTGCAGGAATCCCATCACCAGATACTCGAAGTAAACATGTTTGACGGGAATTCCGGTTATTTTCAGATGAACAACATTGTTTTCGTAATGCGCATCCAGTTTGCCCCCGTCAAAATAGGTTGTCCAGAGTTTGGGCATGCCCTGCTCGACAAACTGTTTGACATCCCTGGTCAACAGATAAGAGTTATAGGGGCCTCCCGGCGACAGGGAATATTTAGCGCCGACCTTGCCAAACATCAGGTAATTTTTGTTATCGTTGTTGAAGAACTCTTTAATCAGCGCGTCTAGAAAAATAAGATGTTTTTCTATCGGAATGGCGGTAACCGACATAATCATCTGACTGAAATATTTTTCCTTTGCCGACAGTTTGGCCATGAAGGCATTCCATCGTTCCTCGCCGAAAGCGGCCATAATCGTAACCTTGCCTGTCACAAAAGCGGTGCCTTTCACGTTCATGATTGAATCTCCTGAATTGCATTTTGTGCGGAATATATTTTCAAATGTTTTAATACGCAAGAAAAATATTTAATAGGTCAGTTTGCCATCTTGAAAATCATCTTGACATCTCAGGCACAGATTCCTATTGTTTTTTTATGAAGAAAACGGCTGTTAAAAGAAAAATTATCCGCAAAACAAAAAATGCTGCCGTTGTCGGAGCGGGGCCGGCGGGCTTAACGGCAGCAAGAATACTGGCGGAAAAAGGACATGTCGTAGAAGTCTTCGATAAACGCACCACGGTGGGGGGAAACTGCATCGATACCGTTAATTCTGATGGTATTTTAATTCATAATTATGGTCCACATTACTTCCGCACCGATTCCAGAAAACTTTTAAACTGGCTTTCGAAATTCACAAAATGGCGGCCGGCAAGTTATACCGTTAAAGCTGAAATTGACAATGAGTTGGTTTCAGTTCCTGTAAATTTGAACACGATGATTCAGCTCACCGGGGATGTTTTTGATCAAGCAGATTTCAAGCAATACCTGAAGCTTCATCAGGTCAGCATAAAAAAAATACAAAATGCTGAAGATCAATGTCTGTCGACGGTCGGCGGAGAATTGTATGAAAAAATATTTAAAAAATATACCCAGAAACAGTGGGGGAAAACCGCCGCCGAGCTTGCACCGGAAATAACCGCCCGTCTTCCCCTGCGCTTCGATTTTGACGAGCGTTATCCCCGGGAATACTTTCAGCTCCTTCCGAGAGACGGTTATTCATCCCTTTTCAGCAATCTTGTCAACCATCCCAACATAAAGCTTGCCTTGGGCCGTGAAGTATTCGCACGGGATATTCGGGCGTTAAAACGGCATTACGATCTGATCATTTATACCGGACCTGTCGATCAATATTTTGATTACAAATACGGATGTTTGAATTATCGCTCGCTGCGTTTTGAATGGAAGACGTACGCTCAAGAGTATAAGCAGCCCTGCGTGCAAATCAACTATCCCGATCGTTACGATTACACACGCTCGGTCGAAATCAAGCATGTGACCGGCCAGCGCTGTATGAAAACGACGGTTTGTTTCGAATACCCCACGGATGAGGGGGAGCCTTTATACCCTCTGCTGTCAGAGGAAAATATCGCCAGAAATCATCAATATCAAAAGGCAGCCTTAAATGAGCGTCACGGTACAACACCGGTACATTTTATCGGACGCCTGGCCGAGTTTAAATACTACAACATGGATCAGGTTTTTTTGCGCTCCATGAATCTGACGAAAATGATTGCAGCAAAAGGGAAATAACGTGCACGCCAAAGTTTTATTCCACGGTCACATCGCACCCGATCTGGCCATCATCATTCCCGCCTTTAACGAAGAACAAACCATTAGCCGGGTCATCAGAGACTGGACAAAGATTGCCGAATGCACCAATGGCAATATTATTCTGATGAATGATGGCAGTAAGGATGACACTCTCAAAATAGCCTTAAGCCTGCAATCTGACAATCCCAGACTGATTATCATTGACAAAGAAAATACCGGACACGCCGACAGTTGTCTTTACGCCTATCAATGGGCTGTTCAAAAAGGTTTCCGATGGATCTTTCAAACAGATTCTGACGGGCAGACCAATCCGGAAGAATTCCACACTTTCTGGCAACTCAAAGAGAGGTTTCCATTGGTTTTCGGCTATCGTCCTTTCAGAGAAGATGGGCTGTTTCGTCTTATGGTCAGTAAAATATTAATGGCCGTAATTTTTTTCATCTTTAAGACTTATATCAAAGATGCCAATGTTCCTTTCCGCTTGATGGACGCCAATATTTTATCTGCAGCTTTGAAAAGAATTCCCGACAAGCTTTTTTTGGGAAATGCATTCTTAAGCGTGGAACTGAACCGCATAGAGAAAATTCATTGGAAGAAAATTTCTTTCTATCCCCGCCAGGGAGGCACTCCCTCCGTTGACTTTCCAGGGTTCTTTAAAAAGGGGATGAGAGTCATTGATGAATTCATCAGGATAAAAAAAGAGGGGGACGCTTCTCCTGAACTCCAGAGACCGCTGCTGGAATATGCAACGCTAATTTACTTGACCATTCCCTATTTCTTTTTTTGGGCCTATTTCTTCCAGACTGCCTACGCTGTCATTTTCTCCTTATTAACAGCCTATGGACTATATCGTGCACTTTCTTTCTATCGCACACAAGAAACCTTTTCACCGGTTGACCGTCCATCGAATCGCATCAAACTGATGCTCCCCGTATTCGCGATTACTTTTTTATGGCTTTTTCTGTCGGGGGCCGGTGGTGTTAGTTATCAAAACATCGATTATCTCAAGCATAATGGAATGCTTTATGATCTGATCAATTTCCGCTGGCCGGTTCATTATCAGGGTGAAGACGGTTCATCATATTATCTTTGTTATTACCTTGCCTATTATCTCGTGCCGTCTTTTATCGGAAAAATAACCAATATCACCTGGGGATATACCTTCTCGTTCCTCTGGGCTCTGTTGGGACTCTGGCTGGCCATGAACTGGATTTTGAAGATGGCTCATAATAAATCTGTCTGGATAATCCTGGTTTTTGTTTTTTTCAGCGGATTGGACATTATTGGAACTTTTTTGACAAAATTTACCGTCTTGATCAATGGAATGCCACATCTGGAATGGTGGGCCGGATACAATTTCTGGCAGTATTCTTCCAACACATCCCTGCTTTATTGGGTACCACAGCATGCGATTGGCGGCTGGTTGACCGTACCCCTTTTATTCAGTCTTCTGCAGTACAAAGGAAAAGCTCCGATACCCGCCCTATTCATTTTCGCCATTACTTTTCTCTGGTCAAATTTTGTCTTGCTCGGTCTTGTTCCGATGATGATGGTTCTGTTTTATGAAAACGGTTTTCGCCGCTTTCTTCATTGGACATCGGTTATTCCGGCGCTGGGCATCTTGATGCCGGTAGCTCTTTATTATCTGGGAAATCAGTATCCGCATGTCCATGCTTTTATCTGGAAACAAAATGCAACAGGGGAAATCTTCTCCAAATACTTACTTTTTTGTTTACTGGAATTCGGAGTATTTGCATTGTTCATCTTTCCGTATATCGGCAAACTCAAACAAGAGCATCAATTGCTAATCGGAATAACTTTGATGACCTTGCTGCTGATTCCCCTTTATCGATTCGGCGCCTATAATGACCTCGCCATGCGCACATCCATCCCCTCTCTTTTGATCCTGCAAATCATTCTTCTTCGGCTCTGGAACTTCTATTCCAAACCATTCAAATTTGCGCTGGTCCTGATCCTATTAATAGGCACGATAACCCCTGTGTCGGAAATCGCCCGTTCGTACAAGCTGAGCGATCATCGCTTCAACCGCAACACGAGTCTATTGCAGATTCCGCCGGGAATTGCCGCCCAGTATTTTGGAGGTGATCAAACATTCTATTATAAATATCTTGCACCAAAAGGCTATCCCGGGGTAATGGCTGCATCGGAAATAACGGATTATCTGAAGAAAAGGTGATACAGACAAACAACAAGGATAGAATTTCGGGTCAGATAGATTATCCGGAAAAGTAAAAGAAATGAATAGTTCTTCACTCTTTACCAAACCAATTAACTTTATCAGTCAATGCGCATGGATTGATAAAGCCGCAACGAAAAATGAAAAAGTCATTTCTTGGATTGAGCTTGTGTCAGCAGCTGTGCTGATGCTCATTATCATTTCTTTGCATGTCATCTTTCTTTTCCACGCGGGACCACTCTGGCGCGACGAAGTATGCACGGTTAATCTTGCCAACATGTCTTCGATAACGCAATTCTGGCAAAATCTTCAATATGATTCTTTTCCGGTTCTCTGGTACATCATTCTGAAAGGGTGGATTTTCCTCGGCGGTGGAAAGACTGATATGGTCCTGCGGGTATTGGGTCTGGCTGTCGGCCTCGGTGTTTTAAGTGCTCTGTGGTATGCAACGCGATCCTTCGGCATACGCCTGCCCCTCATCTCTCTGGCGTTATTCGCCCTGTGTCCGGCCATATTCATCGGTGATACGATGAGAGCCTACGGCATGGGTACTTTATTGATACTGCTTTCTTTGGGAGCTATTTGGCGCGCTTTTCAGAATCCCGCAACCTGGCGGATTGTTGCTGCCTGGTTTTGTGTGCTTCTGAGTGTGCATTGTCTTTATCACAATTCATTTCTGACGTTCGCAATATGTTCCGGCGCGGCCGTTGCGGGGCTTTACCGGCGGCAATTAAAGTTAACCATTTTTCCACTGGGAATCGGTTTTCTGGCCGCGCTTTCCATACTGCCCTACTTTAAAATTATGTCCCAGAGAGGGGAATGGAGCATTATCATGAATGCTCCTGTTGATCTGCCATGGATTATCCAGAGATTCCAATTGGCCTTCGAAAATTCCGGAATACTTTTCACATGGATATGGGCTTTGCTGGCTTTATTGGTTTTCGCTTTATTAATCATATTATTAGTGAAACCGGTTTCTAACCCTGTCAGACCTCAAAAGGACACGGCGGTCTTTATCCTGGTTACCCTGTTGCTGGGCATCGCGGCCTATATCATTTTCTTAAAAATTCTGTCCTACCCAACCCAGGGCTGGTATTACTTGCCTCTGATGGCTGTGCTGGTTGTATTGATGGAAAAGGTCATCGATCTGATTTGTCAGCGCGGCATGGCCGCCAGAATCATCAGGATTATTTTTATCATAGCGATAACGATTTTGATATCGACGGATTCCTGGACCACGGCTCACACACGCCGGACAAATGTCGATCTTTTGACAGCCAGGCTCGAAACGCATGCCGATCAAAATGATTTGATTGTCATCAGACCATTTTATTACGGCATCACTTTTAAACGCTACTATAAAGGTAATATCCTCTGGATAACCGTACCGGAAATAAATGATCTGGTTGCAACCCGTCAAGATATTCTAAAATCCATTATGACACAAAATGACCCTCTTGAACCCGTCAGACGAAAGATAATTAAAACGCTGCAAAACGGGCATCGTGTCTGGTTGATCGGTAGTCTGAGATTTCTCCAACCGGCGGAAATGCCCGTCATCCTGCCTCCCGCGCCCCATTCACTCTATGGCTGGGATGAAGTCACCTATCAGGTTGCATGGAATCAGGAAGTGTCCTATACGCTGCAAAAATATGGCAACAAATTTGCGGTGGTGGAAATCCCCTTCAAGGATCCCGTCAATAAGTTGGAAAATCCATCATTGTTTGTCGTGAGCGCAGAATGACCATATAAATTTTCATGGTCATTGATAAGCCAATCACATCTATGTCGCAAATGTTTTACCCCCCGCCCCACAGGCGATTGAATGCGTGGGGCGGGGGGTAAAAAACAAAAGACGCCATCCATTGGAAGCTTTTTCTCATGAAGAGCAAAATAAAACCTCAACGGATTCTCCAGGATATGATTATATTTGCTTCCTGCCCATGTGGCGTTGCCGGGAAGCGCCATTTTTTTATCTGATCGGTAATGCACCGGCGCAGCCGCGCATCTTTCATATCACCGGAACCTATTTCAACTTTCTTCACAGTGCCGTCTGCGTTGATGGTTAAGTTGATTTTGACAACTCCGGAAAGATTCCTGCCGGCAAAGCATTTTTCAATTTCGCTTTGATTGGCCTGCGCCACTTTCAGAATTTCATTTTTTGCCAGGCCTTTACTTTCATTCACATCGACTAGGCTGATTTTTTCAGCCTCGTCTTTCTGCCTGGGTGCCTGAACTTCCTGTATAACCATTTTGTCTTCTTTGACTCTCAAACTCATACTTTTATAGACAGACGGAGACGCTGCAAGATTCCCATTCCCTCCCACGGCATAATCCGAAACGTCCTGAGGCAGAGGCAGGGGCTGTTTAACGGTTGTTGCCTGCCCGTTGCTGTTCCGCACTTCACTATCCACGGCAACAAACGATGTGTAGGCGGTCAGCAGATTATATTGAAGCCCCAGAGCGGTAACTTCCCTGACACGCCTGTCATCATTGCGCAGTTTATTGTAATCGGACAAGATAGTTACACGATGTCGCGCCCAAAGGTATTTCAGCGCTTCGTTATTCCTGGGTGCTTGATAATTTTCCACATGGACTGTTTGGACATAACGGCCTTCTCCGGAAATGCCCGATAACTTTATCGTGCCTTTTCGTTCGCCTCGCCATTTTCCAAAAACCAACACCGGCCGATCAGCCAGCACATCCGGAATCGCCAGAGGCTCCACATCATAGGCATGAAATCCATCCAATGCTACCTTTACCTGAGTCAATACGGGTGATTGAATCAGCTTGCGGAATTTCTCCGCCTTCATCGGCGCGACCTCCGGTTTGGTGATGATGAAGGGCTCGCCCATGCCGACATGCGCCATCCCTTCAATGATATGACGATTGACGCTGGAGCCGATGCCGAACGCGAACAGATTAGCGTTGCCCAGATTGCGGCGAATCAAATCAAAGGCTTCTTCTTCCACGGACACATAACCGTCGGTAACGATTACAACAGAGCGCGAATATTTCTTATCTTTTTTGAGGGCAAGAGCGCGTTTCAGCGCCGGTAGAAGTTCGGTCCCTCCTCCACTGTGCTGGTTTTCGATAACACTGATTGCCTTGCGGATATTTTCCTGCGTGGCCGGCAAGGATTTTTCCGCCATCAGAGTCGAACCGCCGGAGAAAAGCAGAACGTTGAATTGATCCGTTGGACGCAGATTACCGATCAAATTGGACAGTAGCTTCTTGGAAATATCCAGCGGAAAACCGTACATCGAACCGGAAACATCCACGATAAAAATATATTCGCGGCCCGGTAGACCGTCTTTTTTAACTCTTTTGGGCGGCTGCATCATCAGCACAAAGAAATTCTCCCTGGCACCAGAGGAAAGAAGAAGCCCTGTCTGAATCCTGTCCCCATCCAGCCGGTAATGCAGGATGTAATCTCGATTGCCGCCGTTTCTGTCGGCTTTATCCAGCCCCACGCTGACGCGCGATTCACCTTCATAAACCGCGCTGATTTTGTGGGACGAGCAGTTTAAATCTCTGATCGGCATGCCGGCATTGATCGCCACACGAATATCAAAAGTCGTTTTGGAGAATTCGCCCTGATGCAGGTAGGGATTTTCAACCCAGTGTTCGGATGGAGAAGCGTTGGCAGCCTTTTGATTGGAGTAGCGCGGCCCGACCAAAGTGGGGTAAACAAACTCATAAATTTTGTCCGTCGGGACCAGCAGTTCCGTATATTTCAGTTCGACCTTGATTACATCGCCGGGCATAATATTGGCCACGTTCATCTGAAAAACATTGGGGCGCTGCTGTTCCAGAAGCGAAGCGCTCCTGCCCGCATCTCGCGCCTGTTCGTAGTCGCGCCGGGCTTCATCACGCTTTTTGATCTTCGCCTCAATGACCCTTTTGCCGATGGTCATCTTCATGCCGTAAACGGCGGCGCGCGTCGAAGCCGGGAAAACATAAATTGCCTCCAGCGGCTTCTTTCCTTCATTTTTATAGATCTGCGTGACCAGCACATCCGCGATGACGCCGGAAATATTCACGGATGCCGCCGTGGATTTGAGCGGCAATCGATCTGTTGCCGGATCCTTGCTGTTGACGAAAAAATAAGGAGACAAAGTCTTATCCTCGGATTCCCCTGGTTGGGAAAATGCCTGCACCGCACAGAAAGTGATTAACAAGCTCAATATTACTACTATTTTTTGTTTAATGTTCTTCATGATGCGCCTCCTTTGTAAATGATTATCTTTTTTGAAATTTAGACAAAGAAGGCCGGCAAAAAGTTCCCGTTATTTTGAAAAGGATAATGCTTATCAAAAACTTTTTGCTGTGCTAGAAGGTGCCATGTCCTTGTGGGAAGAAAAAAGTAAAATTCTGGTGATGTGCCCGAAAGGCGTCTTGCCTTATTTAAAGGAAGAAATTTCCGCCCTGAAGTTTCCGGTCCTGTCTGAATGGGATACGGCCGTTCAAACCGAAGGAACGCTTCGGGACACCATGATGCTGAATCTGCGCCTGCGCACCGCCCAGCGTGTGCTTTATCAGTTGGAAACGCTCATCGTTAATACACCGGAGATGCTCTATAAAAAAATCAACGCCATTCCGTGGGAAAACGTTCTGCACACTTCCGGCCGGGCTGCTTATGTTTGTGTGACTTCAGTTGCCGATCACCCGCTGATCACCGATTCGCGTTTTGTGAATGTCAAAGTCAAGGATGCCATTGTCGATCGGGTGCGCAACCAGTGCGGCAGCCGACCTGATTCCGGCCCGGACAAGGATAAAGCCGTCATTCATGTTTACTGGAAGAACAACCGGGCGGATGTTTACCTGGACACCTCGGGAGAAAGATTGTCTTTGCGCGGTTACCGCAAGATTCCTCTTTTCGCGCCGATGCAGGAAACGCTGGCGGCGGCGGTGATTGCGGCTACGAGCTGGAAGGGCGACACCAATTTTGTCAATCCCATGTGCGGCAGCGGCACGCTGGCGATCGAGGCCGCTCTGACCGCTCTGAACCGGGCGCCGGGTTTATCGCGCAATAATTACGGATTTATGTATATCAAAGATTTTCCCGAAAGCTTCTGGCAAAACCTGCGCGGTCAAGCCAGAGCCGACGCCCGTAAAAAGCTGCCTGCCAGAATTATCGCCACGGACATTGACAAACAGGCGGTGATCGCGGCCCGCCAGAACGCGCAAACCGCCGGCGTTGATCATCTCATTGAATTCAATATCTGCCCTTACGATAAGACCTCCATCCCGGGGGGAGGCGGCATCATCATTTTAAATCCCCCGTACGGTGAACGGATGACGGCCGGCAGCGCAAGACCGGCAACAAAAGTTTTACACAGAGATAAAGCGATATTCGCTCACGGTCAAAAAATGATCCTTCGCAAAGCGTCTGACATGGATAAAGAAGGCAAACGCTCCCGAGAAAGAGAAATAAAAAAACTGGAAGCCATTTATGAAGGCATCGGCGATTTCTTCAAAAGATCCGGCAGTGGCTACACCGGTTGCATATTCACCGGCAACCTGGAAATGATCAAAAAGGTGGGGCTGAGAACCAAACAAAGATTGACTTTCTTCAACGGCGAAATCGAATGCCGTCTTCTTGAATATGAACTCTACACGGGAAGCCTCAAGAGCCAGGCCCCTGAAGAGATCGGACAGTAATTTATTTTGAATATTGATCATTCAGTACCAGGAATATATCAGACCGGAAGGAAGCACATATCTTTGCGTCATCAGGAGGGGGGAATCATGCGAATCGTCAAGGCCGTTCTAGTTTTTATTGTTATCTGTATCATAGCCAATATCGGTTTTCTTTATCTGGCGCCGGAAAAATTTACCAAGTTTGCTGTCGACATGGAACGAAAACGTTCCGGCCTGGAGCGCAAGGAAATCAGCCTTCCCGGCAATATTCAGTATGTTTATCTGGAAGGAGGCAAAGGAGAACCGCTCCTGCTGCTGCATGGCTTTGGCGCCAACAAAGATAATTTTATACGCGCGGCCCGTTTTCTGACCCTGCATTACAGAGTCATCATCCCCGACCATCTTGGTTTCGGCGAATCCGGCCATCCTCTGGACGCCGATTACAGAGCGGGGGCTCAGGCCGCCAGACTCCGGACTTTAGCGCAGGCGCTGGGCATCACCAAATTGCATCTGGGCGGAAGCTCGATGGGCGGCCAGATTGCCATGATGTACGCCGCGTTTTATCCCGATGAAGTCCAAAGCCTGTGGCTGCTGGATCCGGGCGGGGTCTGGAGCGCGCCTCCCGGTGAACTGCGCGAGCGCATCGTCAAAACCGGCGAAAATCCGCTGATGGCTAGGAATGTCGATGAATTTGCCAAGATATTCGCATTTGTTATGGCTGATCCTCCCTTTATCCCTCGTCCCATATTAAACGTCATGGCGCAGGAGCGCATACGTAATTACGAATTGGAAAAACGTATTTTTAAAGAGGCAAGCGCAGATTCAATCGAAAAATATGTGAAGGGCCTCAAGACACCGGCACTGATTGTCTGGGGTGATCAGGACCGCGCCATTCATCCGGCCACAGCCGATATCTTGCATAATTTGATGCCAAACTCCGAGGTCATCATGATGAAAGGTTTGGGGCACCTGCCGATGATTGAAAATCCGCGCCAATCATCGCACGACTATCTGGAGTTCAGAAATCAGCTGGACGTGGAGCAATCCCACATTGCACAATAGAAAGAAGTTGATCGCGGGACGATTGAAACAGCAGGCTGCGCCCCTGCCGGACGCACAAATTAAAAAGGGCAACTGAGATCAATTGCCCTTTTTAAAATTTGTCTTTGCTGCTTATTCTTCTTTCTTCTTGGCCTTTTTTGCCGGAGCTTCTTCACCGGATGCTTCGGCCTGTTTTTTAGCTTTCTTGGGAGTCGCTTCTCCGGCGTCGGCCGATTTTTTCTTCTTCGGCTTCGCCTCTTCCGGCGCCGCTTCTGAAGCGGAAGCTTTTTCTTCCTGCGCGGCCTCCGCCAGTTTCTGAGCTTTGGCCTTCGCCAGCTCTTCTTTCTTCTGAACGAATTTATCGAATACCGCGATTCTTACTTTGGTCTGTTTGATCTTTGATTTCAGGCTTTTTACAAGAGGATCACTCTGGGCTTTTTCCTTGCTGATTCCTTTTTTTTCCAGTTGCTCTAACCGCAGGGCCAGTTTTTTTTCAAACACACGGAGTTGTTCCATTCTTACATTTTTACTTTTTGAAGCCATTTTTCCTCTCCTTATTTTTTAAAATATTCGTTTTTTTAATAACAAGATTTTTGATTTAAATCTATCAATTTTATTATCCGCGCGTCAATTTTCTTTTGATGATTATCGCTCGATCAGGCCGACAACCTCAATATGTTCGGTTTGCGGAAACATATCCAGCGGAATCAGTCGCTTCAGGTGATACCCACAGCCGTTCAAATAATGAACATCACGGGCCTGGGTGGCCGGATTGCAGGAAATATAAATTATTTTCATCGGTTGCAGCTCAACAATAGCCTGTAATACTGTGGGCGAGCAGCCGCTGCGGGGAGGATCCAGAACAACCAGATCGGCTTGTTGACCCGGCATCAATTTCTGCCACAAAACTTTTTCCATATCGCCGTGAATAAAACTGACATTGTCCACCCCCGCAGCGGCAGCGTTGATCCGCGCGTACCGCACGGAATTTTCATTGATTTCTATACCGATCACCTTCCCGGCAACGCTCGCGAGAAAAATAGAAAAAAGACCGCTCCCGCAGCAGGCGTCAATCAGCGTGTGCACAGGATCCACGGAAACAAGACGACAGACTTCATCCACCAGTTGATCCGTCAGATATAAATTCGCCTGAAAAAATCCGTCAGAGGGAATCAGAAAATTCTTCCCATTGACAACTCTCAGCACCGGTTTTTCTTCATCGGTATCAGAGGACGAATGTCCCGACCAGATGGTCAATTCCGGTTCGTCATCGATGCGCATTTTATCCGCCTGCAGCAAACGGAGCGCTTCATTAATGCTTTCTTCCATGATTTCACAGCGGTTGATATGAGCCAGTCTGCCGCCGGTCACATCTAGGAAACCGATCTTTTTGTTGCTGTTAAGGATCTGGGCATGAAACTGGGCCTTGCCCCGGTAATGATAACTTCGGGGCGAAGCGATCACATCGTCTACAGGAGGACTGGCCATTTTGCCTATTTTCCAGAAAGCCTCTTCCACCTGCTTTTTTTTGATTTTCAATTGAAAAGGATAATCCAGGTGCTGGTAGCAGCAGCCGCCGCATACTTCATAATGACGGCATAAAGGCGTGACGCGCGCCGGCGACGGCTTGATGATTTTCAATATTCTGCCGCGGGCGAATTTCTTTTTTATCTGAGTGATCTCAATCTCCAGTGCATCGTCCGGAGCGGAGAAGGGAACAAAAACAACTTGCTGATCAACACGGCCGACGCCTGCGCCGCCAAACGCCACCGAGTCAATGGTAATACTTACGCGATCTTTGACTTTCAAAATATTCCTCCCTGATTTTGATAACATACCATCAGATAAACCGTCAATCACCGATGGCATTTTTCTTTACAACTCTTCATAATGTTGTTAAGACCAGTTCAAGTTTAATGTTGAAGGATTCCCTATGTCAGAAAGAAAATCCATTCTCTGCCCCAATTGCCGCAAATTAATCAGCAGGGATGAACCGGCCTGTCCCTATTGCGGACTGACCCGACCGGGGCTGCACAACACTGCCGGAACCGTCAGGAAGATTTTTTTCGGCGCCAATCCGGTGATGGCCATTATTTATATCAACATCGCCTTTTATGTCGTTGCGCTGTTTCTTGATCCACAGGGAATCTTCGGAGGCGGCGCGTTCAGTCTGCTGTCGCCTTCCAGCCAGAGCCTGTTTCTCCTGGGGGCCAGCGGGACTCTGCCTGTCCTGGGTGCTCATCGTTTCTGGACTTTGATTTCCGCCTCTTTTTTACATGGCGGCCTCCTGCACATCCTTTTTAATATGATGGCTCTTTATCAGCTCGGT
This sequence comes from Deltaproteobacteria bacterium, assembly GCA_022710585.1. Classification (GTDB taxonomy): domain Bacteria; phylum Desulfobacterota; class Syntrophia; order Syntrophales; family Smithellaceae; genus Smithella. Next base: position 87,357 of record JAKLGV010000001.1, read on the forward strand.
CCTTTCATTCTGCATGAATTCGGGTTTCACCGCTTCATTAACTTATACATTATCACCGGCGCCTGCGGCTTCGCGGCTTCCGTCATACTCGGCACGCCTTTTACGCTAGGCGCTTCCGCGAGCGTCTGCGGACTAATCGGCGCCATCACATATTACGGGAAAAGCCGCGGCGATTCCTACGGCGAAGCCATTTATAAACAGGCGATGGGCTGGGTGATCGGACTGATCATTTTCGGTCTGATTTTCAAAGGCATCGATAACTGGGCGCACGGTGGCGGATTACTGTCAGGTCTGCTGCTGGCTTTTCTAATGGGCTACAACGACATCAAGCCGGAAAGCGCCTGGTCCAAGATGCTGGCCTATGCCTGCATCCTGATCACGACGGTCATTTTAATCTGGGCGGTGGTCATTTCTGTTTTCAGCGTCAGTCAGACATCACTCTAACAGACCCACCGGGACGGCTTACGAAAGACGAGATAAAAAACACAGGAGTATCTTTCTATGGATGAACAATCAAACTTCCCCCAACCGACATTGCAATCCGGTGATGAGTTGCACGGCTTTAAAGTTCTGCGGGTACAGACCTTTCCGGCCATCCGGGTTACCGCCTACGAGATCGAGCATCCCAAAACCGGCGCACGGGTCGTGCATCTGCACGCATTCGACCGCGAAAATTTATACGCGATAGGATTCCGCACCCCTCCCTACGACTCCACCGGCCTGCCGCACATTCTGGAACACTCGGTGCTGGCCGGCTCTGAAAAATATCCGCTCAAAGACGTTTTTAAGGAACTGATGCGGTCAACCATGCAGACGTTTATCAACGCTTTCACTTATCCGGATAAAACCATCTATCCGGTGGCCAGCCAGATCAAGACGGATTTTTTTAATCTCGCCCGCGTTTATACCGATCTGGTGCTGCACCCGCGGATGCTGAAGGAAACCTTTCTCCAGGAAGGCCATCACCTCGAATTATCCACACCCGATGATCCGGGAAGCAACCTGACGATCTCCGGCATCGTTTACAACGAAATGAAGGGGGCCTATTCATCCGCCGATTCGCTGATGTACAAGGTTTTACAGGAGAATATCTATCCGGACAGCGTCTACGCTTTTGATTCCGGCGGCAATCCCGACGATATTCCGTCGCTCACCTATGAACAGTTCTGCGATTTTCACCGCCAATATTATTCGCCGTCCAACGCCCGCTTCTTTATCTATGGCGATATTGCCACCGCCGAGCACCTTGCATTTCTCGCGGAAATGCTGGCCGGTTTTGATCGGGTGGACGTGGACTCCTCCATCAAAAGTCAGCAGCGCTTTACCGAACCGCGTGTCGTGCGCAGCACATACCCCATCGGCAAAGAAGAATCCACCACGAATAAAACGATGGTAAACTTAGCCTGGATGATGTCCGAGAACACAGACCATGAAACGTCTCTGATGCTGGAAATCATCTCCACGCTGCTTGTGGGCAGCGCGGCCAGTCCCCTGCGCAAAGCGCTGATTGATTCCGGTCTGGGGGAAGATCTGACGCCCGTTTCCGGAATCGAAGCGGATTTGAAGCAACTCATGTTTTGTGTGGGTTTAAGAAACGCGCAAAGTGAAGACGCGACGAAAATTGAAGCGCTGATCCTCGATACCCTCCGCCATATCGTATCCGACGGCTATGATACGCAACTGATTGAAGGCGTCCTGCACCAGGTTGAATTTCACGGCAAGGAAGTGTCCCGCGGTTCCTACCCTTACGGAATTGCCCTGATGGGCGGCGTCTTTCAAACATGGCTTTATGACGGAGATCCCCTGATTGGTCTGGATTTCCCCAAAACGATCGCCATGGTCCGTCAGCGCTGGGCGGAGAATCCGCGAATCTTTCAGAAACTGACCGGACAGTGGTTTCTGGACAACCCTCATCGCGTCCTGTCGATTATGGAACCCGACGCCGATTACAATGATCGGCAGGAAAAAGTCTATCAGAAAAAAATGGCCGACCTCAAATCATTGCTCTCCCCGGACGAACTGGCGCAAATCAACGATCGGGCAAAAGCCCTGAAGGAATTTCAGACGGCGCCGGATACGCCGGAGGCCGCGGCTACCATCCCCAAGCTCAATGTTGAGGACATTCCGAAATCCATCGAAACAACGCCGACCCGAATTTCCATGATCGGTGATGTTCCGGTTTGGGAGCATGACCTGTTTACCAACGGAATTGTCTATGTTGATCTGGCTTTTGATCTGGCGGACATCCCTGAGGAGCTGCAGATCTATCTGCCGCTCCTGGGAAAAATGATGACCGGCATGGGCGCCGCCGGTTTGACATATGAAGAAATGGCCAAACGGATTGCTTTGAAAATGGGCGGCTTTGGCTATAACCTGGGCGCGGGATTTACCGCGGACGGCGACGCGACCTGGGAGAAGATGATTTTCTCGTTTAAGGCTCTTTACCGCAATCTGCCGGAAGCGATGAACATCATCGGCGACGTGATCTGCCGCAGCGATTTGAGTCATGAAGCCCGGATGCGCGATCTGATTTCCGAAAGGAAAAATAATCTGCAATCCGCCATTGTTCCTTCCGGACATCTTTTCGCCCGTATGGCGGCGGGCGCCGCTCTCACGCTTCCGGCTTACCGGGATGAGCAATGGCATGGACGCACGCAGCTGAAATTCGTCCAGACCACAGCCGGCGCTTTCAGTTCATCAAAACAGGATTTCAGAGAAAAGCTGGAGGCGCTGCGCGTTCTCCTGTTCAGAAGGAACAAACTGGTGATTAATGTGACCGCTGATGATCAGGGATTGAGGATCGCCGGAGAACAGCTTCCGGAATGGGTGAATCAATTACCCTCCTCCCCGCCAGCGGTAAAAACCGCGTCGCCATCCCATCTGCCTCCCGTATCGGCAGGCATTTCCATACCGTCTCAGGTGTCCTATGTGGCTTATGTTTTGAAAACGCCTCCTTATACGGATCCGGCGAGCCCTCTGCTGCTGCTTTCCGCCAAGGAGATGTCCAACAATTATCTTTACAAGCATATCCGTGTGCAGGGAGGCGCCTACGGCGGAATGTCCTCTTTTGACTCTTCGCTGGGACTTTTTTCCTTCCTATCCTATCGCGACCCGCACATCGCGGAAACACTAAAGGTGTATCTAGACGCTCAGGATTTCTATGCCCGAAACGAAATTTCTCCGGAGGACATGGAGAAAGCCATCATCAGCACCATCGGCATGATCGACCGGCCGTCCGACCCCTCCAGTCGGGGCTATACCGCCCTGATGCGCAGCTTTGCGGGCGTGAAAGACGAGATGCGTCAAAAATTCAGAGACGATATTTTATCGGCCACACCGGCAAAATTGAAGAGCGTTTTGCTGGATTATTTTTCACGGAAGCCCCGATCCGCCGCAGTGGCCGTTTATTCCGCTCCGGAAAAACTGGAAGAAGCGAACCGCCAGATGGATGAAAAACTGATGATTGAAAATATTTTTGAAAATTAATCCGAAAGGTCTTCATAATAAAAAAGAGGCTAAATTATCTTTAGCCTCTTTTTTTCTTTTTGGATTTGAATCGGAAGAATTCTTTATTGTCTTTCCGCTACACTGATTCTCGCAATGGCCCTGGCCAGAGCTGCGCGCGCCGTTTCATAATCGACATCTTCTTTAGTCATTTGAGATAAGCGCTTTTCGGCATTATCTTTAGCTCTGAGCGCGCGTTCTTTATCAATCTGTTCCGATTTCTCGGCTGTTTCAATCAGAACGGTGACTTTACTTCCTGTAACTTCCACATAGCCGGTGTTCACGGCATAATAGGTCTTTTTTCCGTCTTTAACAAAATTCATCTCACCGATTTCTACGGATGTTAAAAAAGCCTCGTGGCCGCGTAATACGCCAAACTCACCTTCCGTTCCCGGAAGGGTCACTTCTTCTATATTACCCGAAAAAACCATTTTTTCCGGCGATACAACTTCCAGCATCAATTCATCTGCCATGGCAACTTCTCCAGTACACTATTAATTAACCGGCAATCTTCTTGGCTTTTTCGACAGCCTCTTCAATTCCGCCGACCATATAGAAAGCCTGCTCGGGCAGTTCATCATGTTTGCCTTCCAGAATCTCTTTGAAGCCTCTGATCGTATCGGGAACGGAAACAAACTTGCCTTCCGTACCGGTAAACTGAGCGGCGACGAAGAACGGCTGCGACAGGAATCTCTGAATCTTTCTGGCGCGGCTGACGGTCTGTTTATCTTCTTCGGAAAGTTCATCCATACCCAGAATGGCGATGATGTCCTGAAGATCTTTATATTTCTGCAGCGTCACCTGTACCTGACGCGCGACTTTATAATGTTCCTCACCCAGAATATTGGGATCCAGAATACGGGAAGTGGAATCCAGAGGATCCACCGCGGGGTAAATACCAAGTTCTGCGATCGGACGGGACAAAACGACGGTTCCGTCAAGATGCGCGAAGGTCGTCGCGGGAGCGGGGTCGGTCAAGTCATCAGCGGGAACGTACACGCACTGAACGGCTGTAATAGAACCCTTGGTGGTCGAGGTAATGCGTTCCTGGAGTCCGCCGAGGTCCGTCGCCAGTGTCGGCTGGTAACCGACGGCCGAAGGCATACGTCCCAGCAGAGCGGAAACCTCTGAACCGGCCTGGGTGAAACGGAAGATGTTATCGACGAAGAAGAGCACGTCCTGACCTTCCACATCACGGAAATATTCGGCAGCCGCCAATCCGGTCAAAGCAACGCGGGAACGGGCTCCGGGGGGTTCCGTCATCTGGCCGTAAATCAGAGCGGCCTGCTTGATAACGCCGGATTCCAGCATTTCGCGGTAGAGGTCGTTGCCTTCACGGGTTCTTTCGCCCACGCCGCAGAACACGGAAATACCGCCGTGGTGCATAGCGATGTTATTAATCATTTCCATCATAACGACGGTCTTGCCGACACCGGCGCCGCCGAACATGCCCATTTTACCGCCGCGGGGGAACGGAACCAGCAGGTCAATAACCTTGACGCCTGTTTCCAGAACGTGCACGGATGTGTCCTGCTCCAGGAAGGCGGGGGATTCACGATGGATGGGAGCATAATTCTGAGCGTTGACCGGTCCGAGACCATCCACGGGGCGACCGACGACGTTCAGAATCCTGCCGAGACCTTCTTTGCCGACCGGTACCATGATAGGAGCGCCGGTATCTTTGGCGTCCATACCGCGGACCAGACCATCGGTGATATCCATAGCAATGCAACGGACAACATTATCTCCCAGATGCAACGCTACTTCAATAACCAAATTATCTTCCTGATCATTGATGGCCGGGTTGGTAACCAAGATTGAGTTTAAAATGGATGGAAGTTTTCCTTCCTCAAAAGCCACGTCAACTACAGGCCCAATAACTTGAACAATTTTTCCGATATTCATAACTATCTCCTTGCAAATAGTCCTAATTATTTATTTTACATGCGGCCGCGACCGCAGGAAAATCATGTTTAACCCGATTTCGCCAGAGCTTCCGTACCACCGACGATATCCATCAACTCCGCCGTAATCGCCGCCTGTCTGGCCTTGTTCATTTTCAATGTTAACGAACTGATCAGCTCTTCACAGTTGCTGGTCGCGTTGTCCATCGCGGCCATGCGCGCGCCGTTTTCACCCGCTGATGTTTCCAGCAGAGCCCGATACACCAGAACGTGCACATACATCGGCAGAAGTTTATGCATCAACGCCTCTTCAGAAGGTTCATAGGTATAATCAAGAAACCGGTCCGTATCGACCTCTGCTGTTTCCTGCCCAATCGAAGGCAGGGGGAATAATCGAACGACGGTCGGTTTCTGAACGGAAACATTCATAAACTGATTATAAATGAGATAAAGTTCATCATATTCTTCTTTAATGAAGGCCGGAATGACTTCATCGGCAATGGAGACCGCCAGCGTCATGTCAAATTTTCCAAAAACATCGGCCTTTTGCGCAACGATGTTGGCTTTTTTGCGGAAATAGTCTCTGCCTTTACGACCAACGGTAATCATGGCGACATCTTTCCCGTCGTTTACTTTTTCCTTCATAAATCTTTCCGTCGTCTTGATCAAATTGGTATTGAAACCACCGCAGAGACCGCGGTCGGACGTCATGCAGATCACGCGAATTCTCCGGGGATCACGAACCGCCAGCAGAGGATGTGACATGCTCTCCACGCGCAACGCAAGACTGTTGAGCACATCCATGAACTTTCCGGCGTAGGGACGAAAATTCTCCATTTTCAACTGCGCCGATTTGAATTTTGACGCGGCCACCATATTCATGGCGCGGGTAATCTGCTTCGTCTTCTGAACAGCGCCTACTTTTCTTTTTATATCTTTTAGCGAGGGCACTTGAATTTCTCCTCAACCTTAATTTGATTTATCGATCTACTCCGCGACAAAAACCGAATCAAAAGCCGTGAGCACTTCTTTCATCTTCTTTTCCAGTTCGGGAGAGATAATCTTCTTCTCTTCTATTTCTTTCAGAATATCCGGATGCTTGCTCTGAACAAAACTTAACAACTGCTCTTCATAAACACGAACCTTATCAATATCGTATTTATCGATGAAACCCTTCGTTCCGGCAAAGAGAATAACGATTTCCTGTCCGAGGGACATGGGTTTATACTGAGGCTGCTTCAGCAGTTCCACCAGACGGACACCGCGATCCAGCTGAGCCTGTGTGGCCTTATCCAAGTCCGACCCAAACTGGGCAAAAGCCGCCAGTTCGCGGAACTGAGCCAGATCCAGTTTCAGGGTACCGGCAACCTGTTTCATCGCCTTCACCTGAGCCGCGCCACCGACGCGGGAAACTGAAAGACCGACGTTGATGGCCGGGCGGATACCGGAGAAGAACAAACTCGGTTCCAGATAAACCTGACCGTCTGTAATCGAAATAACGTTGGTCGGAATGTAAGCGGAAACGTCACCGGCCTGGGTTTCAATAACGGGCAATGCGGTAAGCGATCCACCGCCCAATTCCTTGCTGACACGGGCCGCTCTTTCGAGCAGACGGGAGTGGTTGTAGAAAATGTCACCGGGGTAAGCTTCACGTCCGGGGGGACGGCGCAGCAGCAGAGAAATCTGACGATAGGCAACAGCCTGTTTGGACAAATCATCGTAAATAATCAAAGCGTCCTGGCCGTTGTCTCTGAAATACTCGCCGATACTGCAACCGGCATAAGCGGCAACATACTGCAGCGTTGCGGGATCGGAAGCGCAACCGGCGACCACGCATGTGTAAGACATGGCATCATTTTGTTTCAATCTTTCCACAATTTGAGACACGGTAGATTTCTTCTGACCGATGGCAACATAGATGCATTTCACACCGGTATCTTTCTGGCGGATGATCGCGTCAACGCCGATGGCTGTTTTGCCGATCTGGCGGTCGCCGATGATCAGTTCGCGCTGTCCGCGTCCGATCGGCGTCATCGCGTCAATCGCTTTCAAACCCGTGTACATCGGCTCGTTAACCGGCTGGCGCTGAATAACACCGGGGGCCACCATTTCAATTCGGCGGAACTCTTTGGTCTCGATCGGACCTTTGCCGTCCAGCGGCGCTCCGGTCGCATCGATAACACGACCCAGCAGTGCTTCACCGACGGGAACCTGAGCGATTTTTCCGGTTCGCTTCACGATGTCACCTTCTTTAATGTGGGTGACTTCACCGAGAACGGCGACACCGACATTGTCCGCTTCCAGGTTGAGAACCATGCCTAAGATGCCGCCCGGAAATTCGAGAAGCTCCATAGCCATCGCATTTTGCACGCCGTATACTCGAGCGATACCGTCACCGACCGACAGCACGGTTCCGGTTTCGCTTATATCCAGCTTTTTCTCGTAGCTTTTGATCTGCTCGGAAATAATTTGACTAATTTCTTCCGCTTTAATTGTTTCCATGTTCTATCTTGCCTCCCCTAAGAGATTCCTCATATTGTTCAACTGATTTTTTATACTGCCATCATACAGGGTGTCGCCGACACCAATGACGATACCACCCAATAGAGTGGAATCCTCTTCCACAGTCATTTCCACTGTTTTACCCAGCGATTTTTCCAGATTGGTACTGATAAACGATCGCATTTCATCGGAAAGCGGAAATGCGGTTTTGACATTGACCCGGATCTTCTTCAATGTTTCGTCCATGAACTGACGATAGCAGGTGACGATATCTTCTAAAATATCGATCCTTTTCTTATCAACCAGCAGCCTTAAAAAGCTGACGGTCATCTTGGATAATTTCATCTTGGCAATGAGATTATCGACAACGCCTTTTTTGCTGGTCTGTTCAAAAATGGGATTGGCCAGAAAATCCTTCAATGATTTGTTTTCAGAAATCACGGAAGCAAACTGATAGAGTTCCTTGTAATAAACCTCAATCTGTTTCTCTTCATTCGCTATTTCAAAAAAGGCACGCGCGTAACGCTTGGAAATATTGCTGATCAATGTTTGATTACCACCTTGTCTATATATTCTTTGACCATTGATTTGTGATCATCCTGATTGATGCTGCGCTTAAGAATCTCTTCAGCCATTTTGACCGACAAATCAACAGCTTGTGCTTTCAACTCGTCTGTCGCTTTTTTCGTTTCCTGCTCAATTCGCGCCTGAGCATCTTCTTTCATCTTCTTGGCGGTTTTTTCCGCATCGTCAATAATTTTCTGTTTTTCGGCAACGCCCTGAGCTTTAATCATCTCCAGAATGCCGTCGATTTCGGTTGACGCTTTGTCAATTTTTTCCGAATACTCGCGGAACTTTTTCTCGGCTTCCGCTTTTCTCTCTACCGCTTTTTCCAGCTCCTCTTTAATTTCAGCGCGGCGTCCGACAAAGAAATCCTTTATCTTGGAGGCCAGAAGCCAATACAGCAGACCGACGAGAACCAGAAAGTTGAACGTCTTAATGCCCCAACCTTTCCACATTTCCGCTCCGCCATGGCCGCCTTCAGCTTCACCACCGGAAGCAAGGGCCAGGCTCACGGATAAAGCCATCACCAGGATTGTTGTCATCAAGGGAACTATTTTTTTCATGCTACGGGCCTCCCGAGTATTTTCCGGGCAATCTCTAGGGATAAATCTTTATAGCGGCCGTCCAGAACGCCTTTGGCCTTTTCAATTTCCTTATCCATCTTCTGCTGAAATTCGCGGGCGATCGCAGGAATTTCATTACGCACGGCATCCACAATACTTTTCGCCTGATTGACGCCTTCCTGAATAATTTCTTTCTTTTGTTCGGAAGCTTTCAGTTTGGCCTGTTTTAATTTTTCCTCATACTCGGCAGCCCTCTTGTCCACCGACTCATTAAACAGCTTAATTTCGTTTTCCGATTCTTCGAGCTGTTTCTTGCGTCGGTCAATAATGGAGAGAATGGGTTTGTAGAGAAGACGATTAAGGATAACAACCGTCGCGAGGAAAATAACCATTTGGACTACTAACGTAAAATCAGGAATGACAGTAACCATTGCTTACCTCTGTTTATCTTTTGCGCTTTCCGTCAAGAACAACCGGAAATGTTACCCGCGCGGCGGTTCTTAGCGGCAGTGTCTGCTGTAATCATGTACAGCTTTTATTCAGCCCTGTTTTGGATATTTTCCCTGAAGGAAGGACGGAATTTTTATTCCCTGATATCCAAAACGCGGGAGTTACTAATCATAACCTGATAAGCTTGTCAAGCATTTTCTGACCAACAGTCTAACATTTTGCAATCATCTATTATTTCAATAGGATAGATAACAAAAAACGCTTTCTGGATCAAAATAATTAATAAAAATAAAACCGCCGAAAATGAATCATCCAATCGCCGTTATTCAGGCTTGGATATTTCATTTTCGCTCTCTGCTGTTTTCGACATCCGGGAAACACCGTCAAAGACAGCGCCCTCTTCCATCACAAAGACGGGCGTGCGCACATCCCCCGAAAATTTTCCTGTCGAATGAATATTTAATTTTTCTTTCACGTCAAGTTTTCCCTGAACATCGCCGCTGATATAAACACTCTTCGCGGCAATGTCAGCCTGAACGGACGCGCCCTGCCCGACAACAAGCGATCCGTGACCGAAAATTTCGCCCTGAAATTTTCCGTCAATGCGGACGGCTCCGTTAAAAATCAGTTTGCCCTCAAATTCAGCGCCCTGCCCCAGGAAAGCTTTAATTTCTTCAACCTCTTTCTTTTTATCCCACACAGCATCCCCCTTTATAATGACGAAAGTTTGATGTCTCTTTAAATAAAATGGATCGATTTTACAACTGCTATTTCTGCAGAATAAATCTTCGCGCGCTCACATTCATCAGCAGGCCCACAGCCGCCATCAGCGTCAACATGGCTGATCCCCCGTAACTGAAGAAAGGAAGCGGAATCCCGACCACCGGCAGAATTCCCAGCACCATACCGATATTAATAAAGACCTCCCACGAGATAAAAGCCGTTACGCCGAACGCGATGATGGTGCCCAATGAATCCTTCGCCTGGAGGGCAATTTTTAGCCCCCATAAAATAATCACCATGAAGACGGCAATCAAAAACATGGAACCGATGAAACCCCATTCTTCGGCAAAAACTGAAAAAACAAAATCTGTCTGCTGTTCCGGCAAAAATTTCAGCTGCGTCTGTGAACCGCTCAGAAAGCCCTTCCCGAAGATTTCTCCGGAGCCGATGGCGATTTTCGACTGAATAATATGGTATCCCGAACCCAGCGGATCCCGCTCCGGATTCAGAAAAGTAATCAGCCTCTCACGCTGATAGTCCTTGAGAAGAAACCATCCGCCGGGCGCCAGAATCAAACCGCTGACGACAACAAAGATTAAAGATTTTCTGTTCACGCCCATAAAAGCAATGATGGAAACAAAAATCACGATCAGCATTAAAGCGGTTCCCAGATCCGGTTGCTTCAAAATCAGCAGAAAGGGAGTCATCACCATCATGAAAGGAACCAATAATTCCTTTAATGAATAGGACTCGTTGGATTTATGATTATCAAAATAGCGGGCCAGCGTGATGATAATGACGGCCTTCATGAATTCGGAAGGTTGAACGGCAAAAGCACCGGCGCCGAGCCATCTCTGCGCACCGTGAGATGAAGAGCCAATCACCAAAACCAGCACCAGCAGCATGAGGATGAAACCGTAAATGGCATAGGCGTACTGAACGATGACATGGTAATCCAGAAAAAAAACAGCCATCATCAAAATGAATCCCAGGACAACCCACTGCAATTGTTTCAGGTAAAATGAGGTTTGTCCGCCGGCTGCGCTGAAGCCGGTGGAATAAATATTCAGAATTCCCATGGCACAGACCGCCAAAACGAATACCAGAAGAACCCAGTCAAAATGGCTGAAAATGCGTCGATCAAACTTAAGAAAAATCATCCCAACCCCATATCACAACAAAAGATATCGCAAAGACTTTCTTTGAATACTTTCGAGACTGATCAATTGTTGTGGGCTATCTTTGCTGAACCTTTATTTTTATTTTTCTTCTTTCCCTCAAAATAAGCCGACAATATTTTGCGGGCCACCGGCGCGGCAACCGCGCCGCCGCCGCCGGCATTTTCCAGAATCACCGCGACGACAATCTCCGGATTTTTCGACGGCGCATAACTGGCAAACAGGGCATGATCTTTCTGAAAAGCGCCCAGGATCTTCCGGCGTCGCGCCTTTTCATTCTCAGGCAACCCCAGCACCTGGGATGTTCCCGTCTTGCCGCAAACCTCAACACCCGATAATTTTGCGTTCGCGCCTGTACCGCCCGGATCATTCACCACCCCTTTTAAAGCGTCGTTTAAAATTTCGATCGTCCTGGCGCTCAGTTTCAGATCCCCCTTTTTCGTCGGCAAAAACTCTTTATAGATCTTGCCGTCGGTCGTCTGGATCTGCCTGACCAGATAGGGTCGCCACAATGTGCCGCCATTGGCAAAAGCGCCGAAGGCATTGGCCAACTGCATGGTGGTCACAAGATTATAGCCCTGCCCGATGGATATGGATATCGTCTCGCCCATCTGCCAGGCTTCTCTTTTTCTTTTCAGCTTCCATTCTTTGGTGGGCACCAATCCCTTTTTCTCATTGGGCAAATCGATTTGTGCGACCTCTCCCAGTCCGAAACGCCTTGCGTATTCAGCGATCTTGTCCACCCCCAGCATTTTGCCGATCGTATAAAAATAGACATCACAGGATCCGACCATCGCCTGATGCAGATTGACGGAACCGTGCCCCCCTTTCCGCCAGCAGCGATAGGTTCTGTTCCCCAGTGTGAACGCGCCGTTGCAGAAGACCCGGGTATCGGGAGTGATGATGCCTTCTTCCAGAGCGGCCGCGGCCACAATCAGCTTGTAGGTCGAGCCGGGCGGGTATTGTCCGGCAATGGCCTTGTTGGACAAAGGAGCGAACGGATTATTCTGCAACTGACTCCACTGCTCGCCGGAAATGCCTTCATAAAATAAATTCGGATCAAAAGAGGGGGAACTGACCATGGCCAGCACCGCACCGTTGCGCGGATCCATCACCACGACAGAGCCCGCTTTTCCCTGAACCGCGTTCCATGCCGCTTTCTGCAGATCGGCATCGATGGTCAGGACCATATTATAGCCGGCGACCGGATCAATTCTGCCCATATTCTTGATTTCTTTACCGTAGGCGTTGACTTCCACCAGCTCCGCGCCGCGCTGACCGCGAATGAAAGCATCAAAAAACCTTTCCAGCCCATGCTTTCCGGAAACATCGCCGTAGCCATACTTACCCGCGCTTTGTTCTATTTCTTTCCTGCTGACTTCACCGGTGTAGCCGATGACCGGCGCCAGAATTTCTCCATCCAGATACAAACGGATCGGTGAAACATCAATGTAAATGCCCGGCAAGTTCAGGGCATTGGTTTCCACAAGCGCGATCTTCTCCATCGTCACATTTTTATCCAGTTTCACCGGCAGGTAGGGCCTCGCGTTTTTCAGCAGCGCCTGGTCATACGGGAAAGCAAGCGCTCTGTTCTCATAAAGCTGTTTGAGTCTTTCCACGGACAATTCATTGGCCTTATTCCTGTTCGGAATGTAAATAACATCAAAGGAGGGCTTGTTGTCCACCAGCACAAAACCGTTGCGGTCCATAATCAGACCGCGCAGGGGTTTGACCTGCCGGAAGCGCACAGAATTGTTTTCTGATTTTTTCTTAAAATCGTCGCCCCGGACAATCTGCAGATAAGCCAGCCGGACCATGAGAATCGTGATCGCCGCCAGAACAAACACCACGACGATTCTGATTCTCTCTCTGAAGTCTATCGGTTCCTGTCGGTTGAGCATGCTAGACCTTATCTTCGTAAAGCAGCCATCCCGTTCGATCCATCCCATAAAAGAACAGGGGGGCCAGCAATCCGATAATCAGCGCTTTGATCACCATCACCGGATAGGCAGCCGCCAAGACGTTGATCTCGAAAGCCAGATAGTAGAAAAAAATGACCAGGGTTTCTTTGAACAAAACGCAAACAAAACTGAAAGTAACAATAATATGTGTTTTCTCCGTGTCCAGCCAGTCGGATATGTAAAATGCGCTCCAGAAAACAACCATGTAAATTAAAGTGCCAACTCCCGGCACCGAGCCGCTGAGGCAATCAAACGCCAATCCGACAACAAGCGCCAACCATGTTCCCCGCATGAACTCCAGGCGAAAACCGGCGTAAATCGTGACCAGCAGGGATAATTCGAAGACGAAACGGCTGGAGAAAACGACATCCGTCATCACCGATTGCAGGACAATTAACAATACGGATGCGATGGGCAGCAGAAGGTAATAGAGCATGGTTATTTCAGCGTCTGTTCATCAGATGATAAAACCAGCACGTCCTCCAGTTTTGACAAATCGACAAAAGGCGCGACCGTGATTTTTAAAAAAAGTCCGGCGGCTTTTCTGTCCACATCAATGACCTGTCCGATGAGCCATCCTTTGGGAAAAACGCCTCCCATCCCCGAAGAGATAACCACATCGCCCTTTTGAACATCCTGGGTCTTGGAAATATATTTCAAAATCATCCCCTGGGAGCCGGCGCCGCTGATAATCCCCTGCGTTCGATTGCGCTGAACAATCGCATCCACATTGCTGTTCTCGTCAATCAGCAGCAGCACACGGGACGCATGCCAGGAAACATCAATGAGGCGTCCGATCAATCCCGGATAGGCAATCACCGGCATCCCCTCCCGCAAACCGTCCGATGAACCTTTGTTGATGAGCACCGTCCGGGAAAGCGCGGCCTGTTCCCTGCCGATGACCCGGGCGCCGGTAAAGCGATAAGGATAATGATCCGTGATGGCCAGAAGTTTTTTTAATCGCTGTGCCTCGTAATAACTTTCGCGATAGGAAACAATATTGGCTTTGAGTTCATTGACCTTATTTTTTAATTTCTTATTTTCCTCCTGAATGCCGACCAGCAGAACATAACGGGACCAGGCATCTTGAATCCCCTGCAGGGAACCGCTGAAGACGCCGTAGACCGGGGAGGCGGTTTCCATAACCATTTTTCTGATGAAACTATTGTCCCTGGAAACTTTAAGATTGTAAATAATGGCGATCAACACAGCAAAGAAGACAACGGCAATAAAAATGACTATTTTATATTTTCTAAAAAACATTTCACCCGTCAGACATATTAAAGATCGGAACGCTATCTTCCAGGATGTTCAATCGGTCGGGCTTATGGATCACACGGCACAAAAAAATAACAAACAGATTCCCGCCGATATGGATCTTGACGCGTTCGCAATAACCATTGAAAATCAACAGGATAGATGAATCCCCAGTTATGTGAATCGTGACTATTAAACTTCCAGCGCGATATCTTTCAGAACGCCTATCTTATCGAGAGCCATCCCTGCGCCTCTGGCCACAGCGGAAAGAGGGTCGTCGGTGATGGTGATGGGCAGCCCGGTCTCCTCCCGAATCAGAATATCAATATTGGCCAGCAAGGCTCCGCCGCCGGTCAAAACAATCCCGCGGTCCACAATATCGCCGGCCAGCTCCGGCGGCGAATTTTCCAGCGTGTCTTTAATTGCGTCAACAATGAAGGTGACCTGTTCGTTAATGGCTTCCCGTATTTCTTCCGAGTTGGTTTCCGTAATTTTCGGAATGCCGGAAATCAAATCCCGTCCCTTGATCGAGCCGACTTTAATTTCATCAAAGGGGTAGGCGCAGCCGATTTCCATTTTAATGATTTCCGCGGTTCTTTCTCCGATCAGCAGATTGTGCTTACGTTTCATATATTGAACAATCGCTTCGTCGATTTTATCTCCCGCCACCCGGACCGATTTTGAATACACAATGCCCGCCAGCGAAATCACGGCGACTTCCGTTGTCCCACCGCCGATATCCACCACCATCGAACTGGTCGGTTCAGCAACCGGCAAACCGGCCCCGATCGCCGCGGCCATGGGTTCCTCAATCAGATAAATTTCCCGGGCGCCCGCGGACTCGACCGTCTCTCGCACCGCGCGCCTTTCCACCTGCGTAATCCCTGAAGGCACGGAGATGATGATCCGCGGCCTCACCAAAGACTTGCGGTTATGAACGCTCAGGATAAAATGTTTGAGCATGGCCTCCGTGATATCAAAGTCGGCAATGACCCCGTCCCGCATCGGCCGGATCGCGACAATATTACCCGGGGTGCGCCCCAGCATATTTTTGGCTTCATTGCCCACCGCGAGGACTTTTTTCATTCCCCGGGCGTCCTGATGTACAGCCACCACGGACGGTTCATTCAGGACAATTCCCTTGTCCTTGACATAAACGATGGTATTGGCAGTTCCAAGATCAATGGCCAGATCATTGGAAAATTTTCCTAAAACATAATCAAAAAACATTCATCCTCCCGCATTTTACAAGTTAATATAATAACTTTCGGATTATAAGTTATTTTGCATACCGTATTTCATAAACCTAATCAACTCATTTTTAAATTATGTTTGCATTTTGCAAATGACTATACTAATAAGTCAAAAATTTAATGGTTATCAAATATCAGTTATCTTTTTGAGGTGATTTTTATGCTGAAGTTTTTTCGCAAACACGCGCGCGGCTGGTTCATGATCGCGGTCATCGCTATCATTATCATTGTCTTTGTCCTTTATTTCGGTTCAAGCAGAGGTGGCCAGCATACCAATGCCGTTGCCGTCATTGACAAAAAAATCATCAGTGAAGCTGATTTCAGAAACGAACACGAAAAGCTTCTGGACATGGCCCGCTTAAACTTAAAAGAGAAACTGACGCCGGACATGCTCAAAACGATGGATTTGAAAACCAAAGCCTATGACAATTTATTAAACAGGGAAATTATCATCGCCAAGGCCGGCGATTTAAAGATCAAGGTATCCGACGAAGAGCTGCGCAACGCCATCATGGCCGTTCCTTCCCTTCAGACCAACGGAAAATTCGACGAGCGCAAATACCAGCAGGTTCTGCGCTACAACAGATTATCGGCCGAGGATTTTGAAGCCCTGCAGAGGGCCGAAATGACGGCGCAGAAAATCGAAGCCTTTGTTCGCGAAGGCGTCAAGGTTTCCGATCAGGAAATTTACGATCTCTACGTCCTGCAGAACCGGAAAATGAATCTTCATTTTCTGCAGATCGCGGGTAGTGACCTTAAAAATAAAATCTCACCCGCCCCATCGGAGCTGGAAGATTACCTCAAGAAGAACGGCAATCTGTTCCGCGTCGCCGACCAGAAAAAAATCAAATACCTGTTTTGGAGCGCCGATTCCTTCTCGGCCAATATCAGCGACGAGGACATTAAGGGGTATTACAGCAGCTACAAAGACAAATACAAGACAAAAGACGGCAAACCCTTGCCGCTGGCCGATGTCCAGGGCGATATCATTAAAGAACTGAAAAAGACAAGGGGCATGCAGACCGCCTATCTGGAAGCGAAAAAAGCCAGGGATGAAATTTATCAGGAAGATAACATGGATGCCTACGGCCGGAAGAATAATCTAACGGTTCATGCGTCCGATTTCTTCCCGGTCAACAAACCGCCGCAGGAGCTTGCGGCCGTCAAGAATTTCAACGATGCCCTTCTGAATCTGCAGAAAGGCGAACTGAGCAAAGTGATTTCCTCGGAAAACGGCTACTACCTTGTGCAGGTTGTGGACGGCAAGGCGTCCTACGTCCCGAAACTCGCTGACATCGAAGCACAGGTCCGGCAAAGCTATCTTGAAAATGAAACAAAGATTCTTGCTGAAAAAGAGGCCAAGGCCCTTCTGGAACGCTTAAAAGCGGGCGAAAGTTTTGAAAAAATCGCCTCCGAAAAAGGATTGAGAATGAACGAAACAGGCCTGTTCCAGCCGGGCGGAACCATCCCCGGCATCGGGCAGAATGAAAACGCCAATGAAATTCTGATGCAGCTCTCCGCGGGCAAACCCTACGCGGAAAAGCCGCTGTTCATCAACAATGCCTACTATATTTTAAAGCTGAAAGAGGCCACCGCGCCCGATGCAAAAGCCTTTGAAGCCCAGAAGGACATGTACAAAAAGATCTTCACGCAGCTCAAACAGGAAGAAGCGATGAAAACGTGGCTGGAAGGCAACAAGGCGGCGATGATCAAGGAAAAAAGAGTCCGCATCAAAAAGAAGGTGGAGGACTTATAAACAACGAAGGGGTGAAGGACTGACCTTCACCCCTTATGTTTTGGTGGAGCTGAGGAGGATCGAACTCCTGACCTCTTGAATGCCATTCAAGCGCTCTCCCAGCTGAGCTACAACCCCGAATTCTTCTTGAACTCAAAGAGGGGCGTTCCTTAACACAGGCTATAATTGATTGTCAACAGATTTTAGCTTGACATTTTGACACCCATCTATATAATCCCGCGCGTGCCGGAGTGGTGAAACTGGTAGACGCAGGGGACTCAAAATCCCCCGCTCGCAAGGGCATCTCGGTTCGATTCCGAGCTCCGGCACCATAATAAAATAAGTAACTTATGAGAGGTTTAGGCTAAATCAGCTTAAACCTCTTTTTTGTTACTAGGTCAATAATTGCCACTATGTTGCCACTTTTGGATAAAGTTATGCTGTATTTTGACATATTACCTCTGTAATACGGTCACTATTAGAGTCAATATCTGCTTCCCTGCCCTTTACTCACCTAAGTTTATGTCGCTAAAAGCCTCTACATAGTTTATAAAAGAGCAAAAGAAGACAATTGTGCAACAGGTTTCTGTTTATGGAGATTCCGCTGAAAGCGGCAGGTGATTCCGGAGGAAGCAAGCACCCTGATGTCTACTGAAAACTGCCGAGAGATCAAATAACACACCCTGCCGACATCAGTCAATATTTTCTAATTTTTTTCGCATAGAATCTCCTTTCAGTTCAAATTTATGAGCGACATGAAATAATCTGTCTGGGTACAATGATCGGCTGTATTGACTTTGTTAATGGCAGTTTTAATAGACTACACCATTTTTTTTAGCTATTGCTTTCCATATTTTTTCTATAATTTTTCCTATGGCTTTAAATTCCTCACAAAGCAAAATATCACTTTTTGAGTTATTGCAATTAAAGCAAGCTAGAACTGCATTTTTCTTGTTATAATTATCAAATGGATCTAATCTTTCAATTTCTAATTTTATTCTTGTCCTTGGCCTTTTTGTATGTCTGATATCCCAATAAATCTTTTCGATAATATTTTCTGGTATTTTACAGTAAAAACAAACAGGATCATTAGAATATTTTTCTTTATACCATTCCTTAAAATCTTCAAAACTCCAATACTCTCCTCTTTGAGGTTTATATTTCCTAATATTTCTTTCTTTCCTCTTATAAATTTTTTCCAATTCTTTATCATCTGGAATATTCATTTTATTACTCCCCTAACGGTGAGTTTAACCGCACCCCATTACGCCTGCTGATAAAACAGTGCCTGTCGAACTCGGCTTGAGCGGATTGCTAGGTTTTAAGTATTTTACTGACTTCTTTCGGTAACTTCATTTTATTATTTAACCACCTGAGTGCGGGAATGTTTCCAACATCATTTTTATTCTTTATAAGAAAGTCAAGAGTTGTGACTGATCGCGATCGTTGTATTTGAAAATTTTTACTAGGTATTTTGCTGTGGCACATATTACTGTCACCACAAAACAATGGATTATTATCTTGAAAAATATTTATTAGATCATCGTGAACGTTGTAAAAGCTATCAGCGATAGGTGGAACACCTATAAGCCTTCTTAAAGCATAAACAAAATTATCTAAAGCAAAGAGATGACCAGTATCAAACTCCACACCTGACAAATTATAACGATTGCTTGCGCTACCATGTGTCTTGATATCTTTAATGAATACTTCTAATGAAAATTCCTTAATTCGCTTACGGATTTCACAATCAATATTTATGTCTTTATGAGGATATAAATTAATATTTATTAATCTTTCATCAATTTCTACTGCATCGCGAAATAGCTCATCAATAGGATGACCTTTATATTTTTTGTCCAACAGCGATTTCCCATTTAGCAATAAAAATGCTTTTAGATATTTCTCAATAGTTTGGGCAGCTGCCCAGAAGAAGGCTCTTGGTAACCCTCTTTGAGCAAGGAGCCTTGCAGTAAGATAGTCCTGATCTCCAGGTTTAACGAATGACTCATAAATAACTTGAACGACCTTTATTTCAATATTTGCCTGCGTTTTATCAGGCAAACGTTCAACGTTAGGAAGATCTTTTATTAAATCAGAACGATAGTAAAAACTTCTACGCTCACCGATATTCATCAATAATTCCTCTGGAACAATCTACGCTACGGTGTTTGTCACAATTAAACATAAACGAGAAAATCAGCAAGAGCGTAGCGATTAGTTGTATTGAGTTTGTTATGTCTTTTATCGTAGGCACGACAACAAAAAAGATCCGATGGATGCAATGCTCCCAGCTGCTGGTAAGCCTTTGAGTAGAGCGCTGACAACGGAAATCTTTGGTGTACCTGATTTGAACTGCTCTTCAATGGCATCAACGACCTCATGAGCTGCTGTTCTAGCTACTTCATCTCGGATAATCCGGTTTACTTCCTGTCTAAGGGCATCAATGTTTTCAGCCACGTCAGGGTTAAGTTGAATGATGTTTATGGATCGATCAATCGAATTTTGATTGATTCGGGCATTTTGTCCGGTGATGTTGTAAGTAATGTTCTGAATTGCATTTCTAGCCTCAGGAAGACCTAGTTTTCTTACGTCCATTTGGTATCCTGCAGGTATGCCATGAAATTGCTCATGAAATCCTGGGTCGATGACTTCATAGGTTTCTTCACCACCGTTGGACATCTTTCTCTGAATTATGTCCCTTGGTTCGATCAGGTATTTCGTGCTTTGGATAAAAATTTTGTTCTTCTGAACGCTTGCTTTGATGTCATCAAATCTGCTTCCATCTTGTTTGATAATCGTTATTTTGTCGGTCATTAAATTGTCAAAGGGCATAGTTAACCTCCTATTATTCTAAAACATAACAAAAAGTTCGAGGATGGCCGCGCATATACGACGATTCCGTGAAGAGCCTTGTTAGGTGTTATTTCGGTATGATTTGTGTGATTATTTTGTCTCAAAAAACTCATAACCATTTGGGCCTATTCCTAAAATAGTTATTGGTCCGCCGATACCAGGTACCAGATTAGATACATCGTAAAGTCCAGACACGAATTGAATTTGCATTCGTAACAATTTAGCATGAGTGAGTAAATCATCTGGAAACGGGATTTGGATACCATTAAACTGTGAATTGTTTGGAATGCTATTTATGAAAGCATAAAGGTAATTAAAGAAATGCATATACAGCCTATAATCGCCATTTCTTGTGATGCCAAACTGACCAATAGGATAAGAGCGCGGTGGAAAATCGAGGTTCGCATTAAAAATATCTGGATTAATGTTATGATAATACTGACTATTGCCATTGTGAATGTGGTAGAAAGATGGCAATTTACCTGTGGCTGTATCTACAAATCCCGCCAAGTGAAAACCACTATTTGGCGATCTTGGTGGAAAAATATTGTTTAGTTCCTGTGCAAGTGTATTTGCAAATGAATTTAAATCTGGTGTTGCTGCTTTGTATCTATAAATAAAATCACGAATCCATATATCAGTTGGGGTCCCATTTATATTGCCCATTCCCCAACAAGAAATCCCAGCTTCAAGGTGCATAACCATCTGTAATTTTTGCACCCCATGTAAAACCCTATGAGTTGTTCCACCACCCGGTAATGGTACAGTTGAGGTAACGGCAGAATCTGCTGCCATAGCAATTCCATGTTGATTAAGCTCTGTTAAAACAAGTGTCATATTAATACCTCTTTGTGTTTATACTTGATGACCTAACAATTATATCCGAACTTTGCTTTTTCCGATCAGCCGCCCTTTATCCGACGGCCTGTTGCTGATAAAGATATTTCTGAAATCCTACAAAGACATTGCCGATTTCTTCGGGCTTACCTAAATCCGCAACAGCATCGGCAATAGAGTCGTGATATTTTAACTTTAAAAATAGCGCTAGCTTTTCCTGATCTAGCTCCTCCACACCAACGCTCACATAATGCGACAAAACGAAATCGAGGAAGACCTGCTGCTTCGTGTTGAAGTTTGTGCTAATAATGACCTTGGCCTTGGTAGCCCGCTCCTCTCGTGTAAGCGGCGGCATCGCATAGGCAACATAGGCCAGCACATCAAAGAGGTCACTTTTCTCAGCATCGATGATTTTTTGCATCTCAGCCAACTGGTCATGGCCAAAACCTTTTTCAGAAAGACCATGTAATAGTTTTTTGCGTGTGTCGGGCATACTCCATAGAGTGCGTAACTCATCTTCGTTCTTAAAAAACTCCGGTAGCTTCCCGAATAACATCTCCATGAATTGCTGTGCCGACATGGGTGTTCCATCGGGATGCCAGAAGGTTGTACACATCATGTGCTGAATATTACGAGCTTTGCCGTCAGCCAGTTTCACTTTGATCCTGGGTTTGGTCACGTATTCATCAGATGGTTCGCGGACGCCTTCCAGCTTTTCTGTTTCTACCGGCTTCGTTTTTTTTGTCTCTTTTGCTTCCGGTTCAAGGGGGTCTCCATCCCATTCAGGATCACTAAAATGATGGTGGGCTTTTACAAAGTCATAGATTGTAAAATAATCCTTACCATCGTAAAGACGTGTGCCGCGTCCTATGATTTGTTTAAACTCGATTATAGAATTAATTGGTCGCATCAAAACAATGTTGCGGATGTTGCGAGCATCAACCCCAGTTGAAAGTTTCTGTGAAGTTGTCAGTATTGTGGGTATAGTTTTTTCGTTATCCTGGAAGTCGCGCAGGTGTTGTTCGCCTAACTCGCCGTCATTGGCCGTAACCCGCTGACAATAATTTGGATCGGAGCTGGTCTTCATCTGGTTAATGAGATCACGAACAGCCAGCGCATGGATTTGTGTGGCACAAAACACCAGGGTCTTTTCTTTCTGGTCGATCATATCCATGAACAATTTTACCCTGTAGCGTTCGCGCTCCTTGATTTCGATAATCTTATTGAAGTCGTTTTCGTCATAAATCTTGCCGGCCTCAATCTCCCCCTCGACCAATGTATCATCAGGCGTATAGACATACTCATCAAGCGTTGTGGATATTTGCTTTACCTTGAAAGGTGTAAGGAAGCCGTCATTGATTCCGTCCTTCAGTGAGTAGATGTAAACCGGATCGCCGAAATAAGCATAGGTGTCAATATTGTCTTGACGCTTGGGTGTAGCCGTCATACCGAGCTTAACAGCCGGGGCGAAGTATTCGAGAATGCCGCGCCAATTGCTTTCGTCGTTCGCACCGCCACGATGACACTCGTCAATGACAATGAAATCGAAGAAATCAGGCTGATACTCGCCGAAATATGGGCTGGGCTTTCCATCCTTGGGTGGTCCGCTCATGAAGGTCTGGAAGATTGTGAAGAAGATACTGCCGTTTTTGGGTACTTTGCCTTTCTTGCGGATGTCCGCCGGTGAAATCCTGATCATCGCATCTTCCGGAAATGCGGAGAACTCATTATAAGCCTGATTGGCAAGGATATTCCGATCAGCTAAAAACAGAATGCGCGGCAATCGTGATGGCTCACGGCTCAAGTTCCAGCGGCTATGGAATAGCTTCCAGGCGATTTGAAAGGCGACAAATGTTTTACCTGTTCCTGTTGCCATAGTCAGCAGGATGCGTGGCTTATTGGCAGCTATGGCTTCCATCACCCGTTCTACCGCAATGTCCTGAAAATAGCGGCTCGGATGGGAACCGCCCCTGTCCTCAAAGGGCACACCGGCGAAACGGTCACGCCAAGTATTCTCTTCGGCAAAGGTCAATTTCCAGAGTTCTTCCGGTTTGGGATAAGCGGCAATCTCGCCTTCCTTGCCCGTCTTCATATCGATGGCGTAAATGCCTTGTCCATTCGTCGCATAAGTAAAACGGATGACCAGTTTATCGGCGTAGTTTTTTGCCTGCGCTACCCCTTCTGTTAGCGCTTCATCCCATGCCTTAGCTTCTATAACAGCCAGTTTGGTATTGCGATACTCCAGCACATAGTCGGCTGTTAAAGCCTTGCCACGTCGCCCAAGACCTTCAATACGTCCCGGCGTGATTGGATATTCGCGACGGATGCGGCTGCCCTCTGCAACACCCCAGCCCGCGGCTTTAAGTGCGGGGTCAATATGTTCGGCTCTGGTTTCGGCTTCGTTCATATTTTTTTATCAGGATTTTCTTTCAATATTCTATCAAAGTTCGTTACAAGGTATTTTTCATACTGTGGTTTTGTGTGTTCTGTTTTTTCTTTAGTGTTCTTTCCATTGAACCACAATGATCTTTTACCTTTATTCTTGCCAGCCTTATTCTGCACCGCTTCTTTTATAAATTCTTTAGAGGAAAGAATCCACATCTTCCCCATTCGCTCTGAATAGAACACAAACCAATAATTGGGCCTATATTCATGTGGTATAGCCGCAAAGAGTGCCGCATCACCAAAGATGACGTGTTTTGAACGAGCTTTAATTTGCACCTCAACGAATGTTCCATCAGGTTTCTTGATAACCGCATCTATTGCATCATCGTCCACCATTGGCAAAAAGACATCAAGCCCTTCTTTTAACATTAAACCAATGACATAATATTCAATACGCTTTCCAAACGCGGCAGAATGTCTAAAGCTTTTGCTTATTATTTCGTCATTCATAACGAGTTCCTACAATTCTCCTGTAAATGCCCGGTGGAGTAACGATTTTTTCAACTCATCTAGTGCCGCGAGTTTGCGCTGATAGATGGCATCTAGTTGCCGAACACTTTTAAAAAGGCCGTCTAGCTGGACGATTATCATCTTTTGCTCCTCAATAGGTGGTATGATGTGAAAAAATTCACGCTGCTTCGTGATCGGGACCTGATTTCTTGTTGATTGACGCATAACCTGCAAATATTGCGACTTGAAATCGAAAGACCTCATGTAGTGAGCAAGATACTCTGGAAGAATGTATGCTCGATTGCATCGATAGTAGGTCAAGGATGTGCCAAGAATAACCTTCTCTTCGTCTGTATGAAGCATAGCAACAGGGCCAACCGTAGCGTTGTGTGCGAATAAAACATCATCGTTTTTTGCAATACCCTTACGAAGAAGTGCAGCCCTAATCGCCGAAAGATATTTGGCACGAGACATATCTACCTGATCATCATCCAAGCAGTTTGCCGAGATGTATGGCACACCTTCGCTGATAAACTCCTCTTTGCGTGGGTAATCACCTCCATGGTTGCCGTCCAAATGTCCCTCAATCCACCCTCGTTCCAAGAGTGCATCCAATGTAACACGATCCCACCTCTTGCCGCTTTGTGTAAAGACAGATTGCAGGTGGCTATCAAATAGGGCGCGGGCGTTTTGGAGGTTCTTTTCGGCATTGGCTTTGGCGGTTGCGATGCCATCAAACGCTTCGTCGAGGATGCCGACGATCCGCTGCTGTTCCGAAATCGGTGGAATTGGAATAGAAAGGGCACCAAGTTTGGTCGCGTTGAAGCCACCCTGTGCGCTACCTGCTGAACCATCTTTGATCGACTTCCAGTAACTATCGGTCTGGAAGAATAAAGAAACGAATTCGGGCAATAGCTTCTTATCTATTACTCTGAGCCTAATCAAATAGGACGCAAACACTGCATCTGGAGGATTATTAACAAGGTAGCTTTTTCCTGTCGTCGCGCCGGTTCTCGCAAAGACAATGTCGCCACTTGCCAAACGGTATTTTGGAACATCCTCTAATGCAATCTTGCAATAGGGAACACTTTTCCAATCAACGCGATCGTTCTGAATGTCGGTTATACGGAGAAATTTAGGACCGACTTGCTCGTAAGAAGCACTTTCTGTGTAGCCATAATTAATAGTAGATACCATTGTAAGATTTTTAAATTCCCATTTGGGCTTCACAGTAATCTCCTGATCTTTGCTAGCACCTTCGCACTCTCGGCATCCAGCGCGGCGATCTCGTCCATAATTTTCTGTGGGCTGCGGTGGGTGACTTCCTCGCCGCCGTTGGGGTTCTTCACAGACAGATCGAAGGTTGACTGATCAATACTCTTTGCGTCCAGACTCCAGCTCTTGGGCGAGTCGGCCTTTGTCTTTTGCAGTTTCACAAATTCGGCAAGGTCGTCATCATTGAGCGGGTTGGTCTTGCCCAAGCTGCGTCCGGGATCAAGCTGATAATACCAAATCTTTCTAGTGGGTGCGCCTTTCTCAAAGAACAGCACCACGGTTTTCACGCCCGCACCTTGGAATGTGCCGCCGGGGCAATCAAGGATGGTGTGCAGATTGCAGCTTTCCAGAAGATGCTTGCGGAGGCTGACAGAGGCGTTGTCGGCGTTGGAGAGGAAGGTGTTCTTGATGACAATACCAGCTCGGCCACCGGCTTTGAGAATTTTGATGTAATGCTGGAGAAAGAGGTAGGCGGTCTCGCCAGTGCGGATGGGGAAGTTCTGCTGCACTTCCTTGCGTTCCTTGCCGCCGAAGGGCGGATTGGTCTCGACGATGTCGTATCGGTCTTTTTCCTGAATGTCGGCCAGATTTTCTGTGAGGGTGTTGGTGTGAATGATGTTCGGAGCATCGATGCCGTGCAGAATCATGTTCATAATGCCGATAACGAAGGCGAGGGACTTCTTTTCCTTGCCATAGAATGTACGGGTCTGGAGGAAGCGATCCTGCGCAACGGTTCTATGGGGATAGGTTTTCTTCATATAGTCGAACGTCTCGCAGTGGAAGCCCGCCGATCCGAGGGCACCATCGTAGATGCTTTCGCCGAGTTTCGGTTGTACGACCTGAACGATGGCGCGGATGAGCGGCCGGGGGGTGTAGTATTCGCCGCCGTTTCGGCCAGCGTTGCCCATGTTCTTGATCTTGGCTTCGTAAAGGTGGGAGAGTTCGTGCTTTTCAATACTGGAACGGAAGCGTAATTCGTCAATATGGTCGATAATTTCACGCAGGTTATAGCCGCTCTGGATCTTGTTTTTGATCTCTCCGAAGATCTGCCCGATTTTGTATTCGATGGTGTTCGGGCCGGTGGCCTTCTGCGTGAAACCGTGGAGATAGGGGAAGAGCTTCTGATTGACGAACGCTGTGAGGTCATCTCCAACCAATGCTCTGTTGTGATCAATCTGGCCATCTTTACCCTTTGGAGCGGCCCAGGTTTCCCAGCGATATGGTTTATCGAGGATGTAGGAGTATTGCTTTCCCTCTAACTTGGCTTCTATTGTCTTGTCCTGTTCCAAATCGTCGAGGTATTTTAAAAAGAGTAACCAGGAAGTCTGTTCCGTGTAGTCAAGTTCGGTAGTGCATCCAGCTTCTTTCCATAAAACGTCGTCAATGTTCTTGAATGCTTGCTCAAACATCAGCCACCGCCATATATTAAGTCTATTTTGGGTTGTATTTCATGTGGGCGCGGAAGAAA
This sequence comes from Deltaproteobacteria bacterium, assembly GCA_022710585.1. Lineage (GTDB taxonomy): Bacteria > Desulfobacterota > Syntrophia > Syntrophales > Smithellaceae > Smithella. The sequence continues at coordinate 114,282 of JAKLGV010000001.1, forward strand.
ATAACGCACTTTTTTATAAAATACCAAGTAGATGGCTATGTCAAGGGAAAAGGATTTTAGGTAGAGGGTCAGTTTGAAAGGGAACATTAATAGTCTAAAAAAGATTCCCTTGGTTTTGTAAAGCATCAGAGGTTACTCTTTTAATCATTTGCTTCACATCATCATTAGCATTAATCGGCAATATTTCAATTTGAGGATGTTCGTTAGCAAAAACCCTAAAAACCTCATCAGCAAACGCTTGTCCAATTATTTCTACTTCAGTAAAATCAAACAATACTGTTTTAAACCTATCCACTCTTTCTAACAAACGTTTTGCTTGAGAACGGGAAATCAACTTTTCATTTCCATACTGAGCTAATCTAACCGGCACTACGGTTTTTGTGAAACCATAATCATCGTCTGAAAATTTGTTGAATATTTCTTTTCTTGTCCTCGCAGTGTTATTTTTCAATTTCATAGATATGATAGTGCCATTTTGATTATCAGTGTTTTGTAAAATCCAATCCTCATCTTCACCATATTTATGCGATAAAAAAACCTCACCAGAAAGAATATTAAATGAGTCAAACATTCGTGAAGTAAAAAAAATGCCCTCTCCGCTATGACTTTGAGGATCTGTTGTTAATTTTCCCTTTGTTAATTCTAACACGGCGTGACGTTCATCAAGAAGATTCATGGAATTCTTAATTTTGTTAAATATTCCAACTCCAACGTCAACAATATCCATTTGAGTTGATTGCGCGGTCTTTTTAATTCTTATCAGCACATTATTACTACCAGAATGATCAACAACATTATTGAACATTTCTGTAAAACCGTAATGCCAAATATCTAATGTATTATCCGGCAGTTTACCTATCTTTGATGCTATCTTGTCTCGCCATACCACATCTTCTGCGGAGTTATCAGAAATGAAAAATGTTTCAGTCCATTCCTCTTGCGGACGCAATTCATAAACGCCATGATTTGTATGAGTTAACATACCCTGTTTAATTAAATTCTGTATATGCTTAAAAACAGCCTGACGACTGATTTTAAACTTATTCATTGTTAGGGAAATTATCTTTGTAGTGTTGCTTTCAACAAGATCTAAAATAAATCCCCTTATTTCTTCGCCTCTTTTTCTTATCCTGGCCATAAATGTAAACCTTTAAACAAAAATATGTAAATGTTGCTTGTGTGGAATGTAAACTTTATCTTAAGTTTTGTCAATGATAAATCAATAAAATGTCAATATATTATTGATAAGTATATGAATTATAATAATCTTATCATTTCTTGCAAACTCAATATATAATCTGCAAAACAACTTATTTTGCTAAAAGAAGCTCTTGTTAATATTCAGGTTTCTTCTCTGTTCTCTGTTGTTTGATTACTTTTTGATTTTTTCTTCCGTGAGTGCTAATAATTTAGATGCGGAAAGCTTGAAAGCTTTTGCAAGTTGATAGATGGTTATCAGTGAAGGCTGCTTATGGCCACATTCGATCAGCGAAATGAAGCTCCGGTCGAGATTGCTAAGCTCAGCCAGTTTCTCTTGTGAAATTTGATTTGATTTTCTGAGATCTCTTATTACTTCTCCAAATGCCTCTTCGATTGTCAAGTTCGCCTCCTGTTGGAAGGAACGTAACAGAATCAAGAGTTATATTCTGTTGACTATTGACAACAAAACATTTATAAAAAATATCATTCTTTTAATTACTGAATTTGACAGGCAACGCTTTGTAGATTTCCAGCAGCATTGTTATAGAAGGAGTCTGTAATGAAAGAACTAAGAGGCGTAGTTCCTATCCCACAAAACAGCGAGAAGCTGAATCAAGAAAGCAAGAAGGCACTCCGAGAACTAAAGCAGACACCGGACGAAACTTGGCTGTATTGCCTGCAACTGGCGGAGTGGTCACTGAAGAACAGTCTGGACGATCCGGACGGGCGGCTGACGACAACGCTGGAAGAAATGAAGGGCTGGAAACCGAAGGAAGTGATGAACTATCTGGAAAGGGAACCAGAAACAAACGAGGAAGTGGACGCAGTGGACTGGAATCTAGTCAACAACGATCCGAAGGAACTGGCCGATCAGATATTAATCAGAATAGGGGACAATCTGGCGCTAACGCTCCACTGTTACCCGAAGAATCTTTTCAGGGTCAGGGTTTAACTGTATGTATAAGGGGGAGAAGAAAAATATGAAAGAAAAAACGCCATTACCGGAAAAGACCTCGACACAGCTCAAATCGAATCTCAAAAAGACAATGCTAGATCTGAGAAGGGCAATTCATAAGTTTAACAAAGCCCTAAATCTGTAGCCTAGAGAGGATAATTAATAATGGAAGACGACGCAAATAATGGTTTAAACGGTAAAATCTGTAAAATTATTTTCGGCTTTCTATTCTTTATGATTATCGCCGGTACATTCATTCAATGCACCAAAAATGCCGGGGAAGTTACCGACGTTATTATAGACAATCCATATTAAGGGGTAAAGCTATGAAGAAATTTATTGTTGTATTTATGATCTTTGTTTTTTCCTCTTCTACTGTTCTGGCCGGTGAAATTTACACTTATAAAAATAAAAAAGGTGTTACTATTATATCAAATGAACCGGTTCCAGAAGAATACGAAAATAAAGCAAATAAACTGAATTCCTATGAACGTGATTCGCCAGAGGCAATAGCAGCTTTTCAGCGGAAACAAAGAGAAGCGGAGGACAAGAGTTTTCGCGGGTGGCAAGCTAGTCAATCGCAAAGAAGGCAAGCATACTCAACTACTAATAATACATCTAAAACACCAGAGACAACAAATGATATAAAATGCAAAGAACTTGGAGAAAATTACAGAAAAGCATCCCAAGAATATGAGGAAGAAAAAAAACAGCGACTTGCCCGTAACGGGAAGGCACCTTCTTCCAAAGAAAAAGCTTTAAAAGATGCTATGTTTGATGCTATGCGTGCCGAACATAGCTGTATTTTTAGTAAAGAAAATATCGAAGATGGGAAAGTGTACAAACAAACAGTAACGACGACCGGAAGAAAGCGATAATTCGTGGAAAAACAATTGGTCTCATGTATCGACTTTTTTAAAATATCCTGAACACATTCGGAAAATCATTTATACGACAAATGCCCTGGAGGGTCTGCACCGGCAACTGCGAAAAGTGACAAAAATCTTATATCTGGCAATTCATGACGTTATGAAAAAATGGACAATGCCTTTGGCCAACTGGGCTTTGACAATCTCCCAGTTGGCTGTTATGTACGAGGGCCGTTTTGATTTGGCAGAAATATGAACAAAATGCCATTTACACAGATTATTTTACAGTCTCTTTTAATTTAATTCAACACTATCAAGAGTCTTAGGTTAGTCATCTTATCTCAAAGCCAATTTAGCCAGTAATTTCTCCCCTGACTCAGGCGGCATCATCTTTAGGACAGAATCCAGAGTCGCACCACGCAAACCACTCCGTTCTTTTACTTTGCCATAACATCTGGCAGGTTGAATAATATTGCCGTTTGCTCTTTCTTGGTCCGCCATTTTCAAAAGCTCTCTTCGTACAGCATCTGAATATTCGGTCGGCAGCACAGAGAGTATTAATTCGACGTCTTCCGCAGTTAACCCCTCTTCCTCACGCAAAATCCCTTCAATCCTATGCAATCTCCTTTTATTGGCTCTCATTGTTACGGCTCCCTTCCTTGTTCATGTTTTTTTATAAAATTTCTTTATTCCAATAATAGAAAAATCGTTTTCAGAAATATTTGGACCATACTTTTTCCGAAGCTCAGCCATGCGTTTCTGTTTTTGTCGTTCGTACTCCATATCGTCACCATATGGATATTTGATAACCACGACCCGATCCGCCTGATCTATTTTGCTAAGATTCGTTTCCTTCTCAATAGCTTCTAGTCGTTTAAGGATACTAACTTTCATTTCAGGTCTCCTTTACTGGTTTTTTATCATAAACGATTTTAAAAATAGGTATGCTTGCGCGTGAAATATCGCAACCACATTTTTTATCGTAATTCTTTAAGACATCTTTCCAATTTGAGTTCTTTTTCTTCTTAAGTTTCATAAGCATAGAACACAATAAATCCCTCTGAATTTGGAATCCTGTTTTGCCCTCCCATCTCTTCTTCTATCTTTTTACGCTGTGCACTTATTTTTATGATCTATATTCTCCCTTCAATATTTTCTTTTCCAATTCTTCTATTCGTTTTTCCAGATCACTGCCTTCTATCGCTCTCATCAGAATAGAAGTCATGTAAGTCAAACCACGCGCAAGGTTCGCGTCAATCTTTTTCGCCTCCGTTCGGTTTATCAGGTCTGCCAAATAGCGGCGCACATCTTGTGTTGTTTTTAATCGTCTAGCCGGCATATTTTCATTCTCCCTTTTTTGTAATGGCTTTTCTTGATTTGTGTTTAATATTATTCATTTTTTACGGTTACCCCTCCCATACACTATCAGGAAGAAACTTTGCGCCTTGTGCAAGTTTATAATTACAATAAAGCCCGCGCGGATTTATCTCTGTGCGCCATGCCTTGGCATCAACAATCTTTACTTGATTAACTTTTTTATCGGATAAATAATCAAGGGCAATATACAGCCGTGCCTTTTCCTTTGAGAAGTCACCGCCCCGGCCATTGTCTTTGCCTTCGGTTTTCTGTAATGCGATTATGCAAATGCCTTCTTTCAGCTTGTTATGAATTTCTTGAATGTATTGCGCGACCTTCCAAAAATCTGTTGTCACTTCCAAAAAGTCTATTATGAATATTTTCTTTTCCGGCGTGATTAAATCGGCAAAGTTATTTGCCCTATGGTATGCGCGAAAGTTCCAATTTGTAAGTTTAACATCATCAAAAAGTTCAAGCCGTTTCCTGAATTCGGTGTCACCCATTTCAGAATTTAGATAAACGATCTCATGCTGTTTCATATTCTCTTTGACTATGTTCAAAAGAAAAGCCGTCTTTCCGGCTGATTTACTCCCGGCCACTATGATAATATTTCCGGGATAAAGTTTGCAGTAAGTATCAATACCCAGAGGCAAGGAAAGCGGGAAATCATCTGTCGGCGCATTCAGAAAATTAACTTCGTCAATTTCGTTTTCAATCCGGCGATAACAGCCGTCTTTCTGTCCATGCTTTTCTATGATTCCTTCCTTCTTTAAGCGTAAAAGAGTTAAGACAACATTCTTCTTCTCCTGTCTTGAAGTCACTTGAAGTCGGTTGAAGACATCTGAAGTCAGGAAGAAGCCGTTTGAAGTCACTACGAAATCCCGGACTTCCTGTGAAAAGTTAATTTCTCTCTTATCGGCACGTTGAAAAGCGGATTCAATTTTAGCCTGAATCCATTTTTTGTCGGGATTTTCACCCCATGAAATTATAAGTCTTTCAAGGACTTCGGCGATTTCTTCTTTCGGCATACCACCCTTGACAAGGCAATTACTGACATGAAAAAGGTCATTATCCCGGCGACCATTCTCGAACATTTTGGCGGCACTGACTTCAGTTTTGACTTCACCCCTATATAAAGAATTATTTATTATATTATTAAATGCGCTTAGAAGCGCATCAGGCACCGGCGGCGGCGTGATCTCTGCCAATGACAGACCGTCAAGCCATTCATAACTCTTGCCATTGCCATTCATTGAAGGCGCGGCTATTATGTAACCACCTTCGCCGCGTATATCGACGCCGGGCATTATACCGGCCCCGATAGTGAGTTTATATTCTGATAGCCATTTAAAATATAAATGCCAGCCGCCACGTGGTGTCCGTTCCAGCGGGAATAGTAAATTGTCAGGAATCAATTTTTGCACTGACTCGTATCCCTCAGCAGTGTCACAATCGACAACAAAGATTCCCGATATTTCACCGGTGACAATTCCTATCATTGCGGCAGGCCATTGCTTCCACCATTGTCGAATTTCTTCAGGTGTAGCTTTTTTCTTTTGGTGTGATTCCCATTTTATGTAAGGCTTTTTGTTATCTGGCCGGATAGGAATTATCGAGAATTGGAATCTTTCGGCATATTCAAAAGCAGCATCCAGATTATTCATGGGTTGCCTCCCCACCAGCCAAGCCGGACAAGATAACTTTCTCGACTTTTTCCGGCGTATCAGATTTATCTTTGCACTTTTCACAAAGGCAATATCGAACGAAACGCGCTTTGCCTATGGAAGCGCCCCATAGCTGTGAATTCTGTGGCACAAAAATTCCGATAAATAATGGTTTGCCTCCACATAAGAGGCAATTATCCCCGGCAAATGGGTTAATTAGATTTTCGACTCTCACCTTTATACCCCTCGATTAAAGTTTGCAGGCAGTCAATTTCTTGAGATAGCTGCCGATCAAACTCTTGGCAGATTATTCTTTCGCGCCGGTAAAGAAACAGCCGGAAAAATATTTGCTCCAGTTTATCTATAATTTTATTCATGGCTACCCCTCTGTCGCTTGAAATTCGTTATTATTTAAATGCGCCTCAAGGGCTTCAATTTCCTTCTCCGTCAATTCGATCAATTGTCGCTTGAGAAAAATCTTTCGCTTAATGATCTCTTCTTTTGTCATAGCCCGAATCTCCTTAGTTTTTGCCTTCCGTGAAGTGAATTCTCTGCCTCAAATATTCGATGAAGGCCGCTTTGGGATAACCGGCGTTTCTGCCCAAGAATACTTTTTCCTTCGGCCCTTCACCTCGGCTGTCATCATTTGCCACAGTGCGCGGTACCATAGGCAACACATCTCTCCATTTGTGCCAGTTCCTAAAAACAATCGGCGGAAGTTCCGCCGCGATTGCCGCCAGAAATTGCTCACGTCGTGCTTTGGCTTCATCGTCCATTTCTTGTTTGATTTTTTGGTTCATGATTACCTCCTATGCTTTTAATTTATGCATAATATAGCATCATGACGGGGGGGACTCCCGTAAGGAGAAACCTATTTATTTGAAAAATTAAATGGTGATAAAGTTAATGATATTAATGGTGTGCTAAGAAAAAACCTATAAGCGCTAAAAAATCTATTAAATTAGCTGAAATCCTTTATTAACTAATTTTTTTTTCAGTGCGACGGCACGACGCTTGTCGCGGGAATGTTCATTACGAAAATATTCATCCAAATTTTCTTTCATTTTTCGTGTCCAATCCAATGGTAAAGGATCACGTCGCGCCATCTTCATAAGTTCTTCTGGGTCTTCATCCGGGATACTATGTTTTAAGATGCTTTTGACAAACTCGTACACTTTAGGGTTATAAAAAGTTCTTTCTCTTCCAACGGATGAGGGTTCTTTTATAATATATTTTTCGCCTGTTTCTTCTTCATAGGTCAAGATAAGAATTTGAACAAAAAGCTTTAGTGACCGTGATTTTAATGGTCTTCCGCCGTCGGATTTTTTCGATTTGTAATAATTTAATGATATATCACAGTTATGAATTAAGCTGTCGAGTGTTGACAAAGTTTTATCTTCTGGTTCAGTCTCAAGGTAAGGAGCCCATTCTCTTAACATTGATGACAACTGAGTTGCCGTTGTTTTTATTTTTTTCAACCGACGACGGCTTTCTGATACTGTTATAGACTTCTCTGTATTGCCCAATTTAGGGTTTTTGGATGCTTTGATAATCAGGCGAATCGCTTTTTCTGAAAATTTCAATGAATGCTGTTTCAAGATGTTACGAATGATGTCCGTATTTAAAGCAGTTGTAGTTGTTTTTGACATTGCGTCCTGGTCCCTTTGCGGCCCTACGGTTTAGAAGGGGAAGGCGGATAGGGTTTTCCGCTTTTCGGCTGGCCTGCCTATCTCCGTTTATTTCTTATTTCTTAAACTTCACAACTTGCCCGGACTTATCCTTTTTGTGCCCCGCTCTAATAGACTTTTCCAAGTTCTTCGTTGCGTTTTTTAACGCTTCCGGCGCTAAGTGGCTATATCTTTCTGTCATGCTTATGTTTGAATGACCTAACAATTCTTTAACAGCGTATATATCTGTCCCCGCCTCAACGTGCCAGCTAGCGTAAGTATGCCGCAAGCTATGAAAATAAACTTTCCGGCGCTTGTCTGTGATACCGTTGTTTAAACCTAGATCAGTCACAACCTTAGAATAAATTTTCGGAGTACCCTTCAATTTTTCGCCGTTCCTTGTGAAAACATAATCTTCTGGCTCCTTCCGTTCCATTTTATCAAACATGGCCTTTACTTTGTTTGTCATAAATGCAGCCCGGCCCTCGATGCCTTTAGGATCAACAATTTCAATAATCGCTTTGTCAAGATTAATATGTCCCCATTTTAAAGCTGCTATTTCGCCAAATCTTAATCCACAATGTAAAGATATTAATGCTAACTCATACGCTAAGGCATCCCTTTCTTTCAAGGAGTTTAAAAGTGTTTCGGCCTCTTCATTGGTAAGAAAACGTACTCGTTTATTGTCATATTTTAGTTTCTTTATGCTTTTCGTTGGAGAATCGCCCACGGCTTGTCCGTTAAGCCTGGCAGTATTCCAAACTTGTCGGATCGTCGCCATAACATATTCCAGCGTCCGGGGTGATCTTCCAGCGTTGAGAATGTTCTTTTTAATTTTCTCAATATTAAAGGGCTTAATGTCCTTGAAGGGGATATTCCCAATAACGGGTTCAATCCATTTCTTGAAATGTTCTTTAGTCTTGCGCGTCGTGTCTTTCTTTCGGCCAATTTCATGGGTCGGAAAATAGTCGTTTTCAAAGTAGTAACCAAATGTAACATTTTCTTTTTCGGCTTGCTTCCGTTCCTGCTCGGCCTGGTCGCGCTTTTCTTTCTCGATGTCGCGTTTTTCCTTCGGTGATATTGGTCCAACACCGGTTTTGACATTGCCCTTATATTCCCTAAGCAGCTTTAGGCAATAATCTTCAAAGCCCAAATTTGGTTCTTCCACGCGGATCGCTGCGGGTATCCCGTCAGAAAGCCAGCCTACGCCGTAAGTGTGTAACTTACCGTCAAGTCGGAAACGGATCGTATAATAACGATCAAACTTCTTGCCATGTTTCCGGGTATCATGTTCAAAATATCTAAGTCCTTTATGCGCTGTGCTTTTCCATTGCTTAGCCATAACAATCCCCTTCGCTGTTTTCTAATGGCTTTTACGTGGTTTGTGTTATATGTTTATGCATGAGCATTAATTTTAGAATATTTAAGGGTTACCAATTTATTGCCACTATATTGCCACTTTTACCCGTGAAAACTAATGTTTCACAAAGTTTCATTGTGGAGTTAATATAGTGCTAAATGGTTCATTTGTCAACGTATTATGTATTATTATTTGAAGTTTTATGAAATATTGTGAAATTGGCATTAGGGGACTCAAAATCCCCCGCTCGCAAGGGCATCTCGGTTCGATTCCGAGCTCCGGCACCAATGATAAACTGTTGATTTGGAATTCCTCTTTATATCCCCTATGCGCAATATTTCTTTATTGATTTTTCTCTTTTTCACATTTTTTTGTTCTCAGGCAATGAGTGAGACGGCGGAAGATTGGTTGAATAAGGCGGGCGCGTTATCCAACGGCAGCAAATATACGGAGCCGTTTAAAGCCATCGAATATCTGAATAAGGCCGCTGAACTTCAGCCGGAAAATGCCGAAATTTATTACAATAGAGGTGTGGCTTACGATAATCTGGGCCAGTATCAGCCGGCCATCAAAAACTATAATCAGGCCATTCGTCTGAAACCGGATTACGCCGAGGCCTACTACAACCGGGGCACAATTTATAACGAACTGAGCCAGTACCAACAGGCGATATCCGATTTTAATCAGGCCATCAGCCTGAAGTCAACGGACGCCGAAGCTTACCACAACCGGGGTTTCGCTCACGATAGACTGGGGCAGATGCCGCAAGCGATCGAGAACTATAATCAGGCCATCCTCCTCAAACCGGACTATGCTTCCACCTATAATAACCGGGGAATCGACTATTTCACGCAGGGCAATAACATCCTCGGCTGTTCTGACGCCCAGAAGGCATGCGCACTGGGGAGCTGTAAATTGCTGGAGATGGCAAAAAACCGGGGGCTTTGCCGCTAGCCTCCCGTCACCTTTTCTACACACTAAAAAATTAAATTTTATTGTTGACAGCAGTCGCAGGCAGCAGGCCTCCATTCTCTCCCTTACTGTTATATTTTCAATTGACACAAAACAGTTCTTAAGGTACTTCATAACACAATAATCATTCCTGTAAATCCGATTCTGAAAATAAGTCAATGTCATGCGGTTGATTCACAGAGGGTAAATGAAGGGTAAGAGAAACCAAACGGATCAAGAAAACACTAAAACTCAACATTCCGAAAATATTCTCCAGCAGGCGGAAAACAAGATCAGTGAAAGCGAGCATCGATTCCGGGCTCTGGCCGAAAACACGTTTGATATTATTGTTTTGCTGAATCCGCAGGGAAAGCCGATTTATCTGAATCCTGCTCTGGAAAGAACTCTCGGTTACAAGCCTGAGGAAAGAATCGGTGGCAACGGATTTGAATATGTCCATCCGGATGATATGAAATTTCTCTTCGAGTCGTTCGTCACACTGATCACCAACCCTCTTCATCCGCCCATTAGAGGTGAGAGTCGCCTTCGCCACAAGGACGGCAGTTGGCATGTCTTTGAGACAGTGGGAAGCGCGTTGGTCCATAATAATGTATTAGAGGCAATTATTGTCAATCACCGCGACATTACCGACCGCAAAAAAGCCGAACAGTTGATCAGAGAAAGTGAACAGAGATACCGGCTTCTCGCGGACAATGTTACGGATGGCATCTTTACCATCGATCTGGACTTTAATTACACTTATGTCAGTCCCTCCGCATTTAATATCATAGGCTATACAGCAGAAGAATTAATGAAAATGAGGGTGGAGCAGGTTGTTGATGCTGAAACTTACGGCCATTTTGCAAAGCTTTATGTCGAAGAGTTAGAGGTAGAAAAACGCCTGGATAAGGATTTGAAAAGATCGCGTGTTCTGGAATATCAGCATCTCCGCAAAGATGGATCAAAAATATGGGTGGAGGCAAAGATCACTTTTCTCAGAAACGAGAATCATGAGCCGGTGGGAATCATCGGTGTGGTCCGCGATATCACCGATCGCAAGAAAGCCGAAGAAATTGCCTTAAATGAATTTAATCTCAGCAGGTCCACCCTGGACAGTCTGACAATACCTTTCTTTATGCTGGACCTGGAAAACAGAAAATTCTTCAGGTGGAATAAAGCTTTTACAATAGCCTGCGGCTACACCAATGAAGAGATAGTTCAGTTAGGTCCTCGCAACTTAGTCCCTGAATCCGAATACATAACTCTGATGAGCCATTTAGAAGAATTCATCGCTAAAGGGAATATTGCGTTTGAAATGCCCGTTCTTTCCAGAAACGGAGAAGCCACCCCCTATTTATTGTCGGGTAACCTCTTGGTTTATCAGGGGAAACAATATGTGGTGGGCATGGGCATTGATATCACCGAACATAAGAAAGCTGATGAATTAGTAAAAATAAGCGAAGAGAGATACCGGCTCCTGGCCGACAACATGAAAGATTATGTATGGCTGATGGATTTGAATTTGAACATCACCTACGTCAGTCCTTCCGCGGAAAGACTCATGGGGTACACACAGGAGGAATTCAAAGCACACTCAATTGATAAATTCCTGACGCCGGCATCCGTTCAGGCCGCCATGGATTTCTTTACGGAAGAAATGCCCAAGGCTATGGCCGCACCCCCCGATTATCTTTTAAATCGCACCCTGGAGCTGGAATTCCTTTGCAAAGACGGACACACCGTATGGGGCGAAGCCTCTTTCGGTTTTGTCAGAGATGAAAAGGGCCACCCTCTGTCCATTCTGGGCGAAAGCAGGAATATTGAAGAACGCAGAAAAATGGAAGAGGAATTGAGAAAAAGTGAAGAAAACTTTCGCCGTTCTCTCGATGACTCCCCCCTGGGTGTGCGTATCTCATCCTTCGAAGGTGAGACCATTTATGCCAACAGGGCCATTCTGGATATCTATGGCTATGACAGCATCGATGAGATGAAAAACACGCCTCTGAAGGAACGCTATACGCCCGAGAGCTACGCCGAATATCAGGAAAGAAAGAAAAAGAGAGAAAATGGAGAATTCGGCCCCTCTGAGTACGAAATCAGCATTGTCAGAAAGACGGGGGAGATACGCCATCTCTATGTGTTCCGGAAGGAAATATTCTGGAACGGCAAAAAACAGTCCCAGGTCATCTATCAGGATGTCACGCTGCGTAGACAAGCAGAGGAAAGACTCAATGAGACACTGGAGAATCTACGCCAATCCATCAAAATAACCATTCAGGTTTTAGGTACAGCCTCGGAAGCCAAGGATCCTTATATGGCCGGCCATCAAAAAAGGGTTGCCGATCTGGCGCGGGCCATTGCCACCGAGATGAAACTGCCACACGATAAAATTGAAGCTATCCGCATGGCCAGCGCCATTCATGACATCGGCAAAATTTCAGTGCCGTCAGAAATCCTGTGCAAACCGGCCGTCCTTTCTGATGTGGAATTCTCGCTTGTTAAAAACCATCCTATTTACAGCTATGAAATTATAAAAGAAGTGGAATCGCCCTGGCCGTTGGCCGACATCGTCCATCAGCATCATGAACGCCTTGACGGCTCCGGCTATCCACTGGGCAAAAAGAACGGAGAAATTCTTCTGGAATCACGAATCCTCGCAGTTGCGGATGTGGTGGAAGCCATGATTTCATATCGGCCTTACAGACCGGCATTTAAACTGGAAGACGCCCTCGCTGAAATTGAGAATAATGCAGGAAAACTCTATGATACCGATGTTGCCCGCGCCTGTTTGAAACTTTTCCGCGAAAAAGATTATCTCATCTCTTAAAACAAATTTTCCCCTGACATCTTCACGAACAGGATCATTTCTATGCGCCGGCAACATAACGGCCCGTCCCGCGATACTTGACAGACCGAAAGAATTGATTTAGAAAGCGCACACTTTGTTAAAGGAGGCAAATTTTGAAAAAAATAACAGCCATTGCTTTACTGTTTTCTTTCCTTCTGCCCATCACAGTCTTCGCCAAGCAGGTATCCGCACCGGCCAGGAAAAGCGCGACATCATCCGTGGAACAGCAATTTAAAAAAAGTTTCCCCAAAAATAATTACGAAAGCATCACGCCCACAGCCATTCAAGGCATCTATGAAGTCTATGTGGGCAATCAACTGTATTATTATATGCCGAAAGATGAAGTCATTCTGTATGGTAGTCTCATTACCAAAAACGGCGTCAATCTCACCCGGGAAAGCGCCAGGAAGAAGATGGCGCAGAAAATAGCGAAGCTGCCGCTGGACAGCGCCGTCAAAATCGGCAACGGGAAAAAAATTGTTGTGGAATTCATTGATCCGAACTGTCATTTTTGCCGCGAGTCTTACAAGTATTTCGCGCAGCGCAAAGATAAGGATGTCACGATTTATGCTTTCCTCTTCCCGCTGTCCAAGGAATCATCGGATAAAGCCAAATTTATATTATGTTCAAAAGAGGCCTCAAAAACTTATGACGAAGTTCTGAGTGGAAAACTGGACAAAACCAAACCGGAGATCTGTACCGATAAAAAAGTGGAGGAAACCCTTAAAAACCATATGAAGTTTGCTTCACAGATCGGACTCAAGGGGACGCCGTTATTTTACATCAAAGGCCAGGTGGTGGAAGGATTTGATCCTCCCGCGATCGACAAACTCTTGAAGAATTAAAGCAGATAATCACCGGAGGCGGCCGGCTTCTTCCGCGGGAGCCGGCTACCTGATTTTTCCTCCCGTTTTGGGTTCCCGGTCAAAGGCCAGAATTGTCAGCCCTTTTTCCCCATCGGTTGCCAGCAGCATGCCGTGGGATTCGACACCCATTAATTTCGCCGGCTTTAAATTGGCAACAATCACTATGTTTTTGCCGATGAGTTCCTCCGGCTTGTAATCTTTGCCGATTCCCGCCACGACGGTTCTTTCTTCACCGATATCCACTTTCAGCTTGATCAGCTTATTGGATTTGGGCACGGCTTCCGCCGCCAGAATTTTGGCCACGCGCAAATCGATTTTCGAGAATTCTTCGTAATCAATCTCCGGTTTCAAGTCAGCCAGCGGCTCCTTTTTCCCGGGAACCTGGCTTTCCTTTTCCTGGCTGATGCGCGGGAAAAGTGATTCTCCGCGCAGCAAAGGACTGCCGGCTTGCAGAACAGCGCCTGCTTTAATAGCCGCGAGATCGAGCTGCCGGGATTCGCCGGCGCCGATCTGCTTCAATATTTTTTCCGCGGTTTGCGGCATGAAAGGCGAGATTAAAACGGCGATTTCCTGAAGCGCCGCGAGCAGGTGATACATAATGGCCGTCAGCTTCTCCCGGTTGGCTGGATCTTTCCCCAATGTCCACGGTTCCTTCTCCACAATATATTTATTGGTGATATTGATAAATTCCCAGATGGCGATCAGGGCTTTATGCAGGACCATATCCTGAAACGCGGCTTCCACTTCCGCAACCGCTTTCAGTGCCGCTTCCCTCAATACCGAACTTCTTGCTCCCGGGCGGACGTCCGGCACCCTGCCGTCGCAATATTTGACGGCCATGGTCACGGTGCGGCTGACCAGATTGCCCAGATCATTGGCCAGATCAGAATTGAGGCGCTGCACAAACGCCTCTTCGGAAAAGTTGGAATCCAGTCCGAACACCATATCTCTGAGCAGAAAATAACGGAAGGCGTCCAGGCCGTATTTGTCCTTTAAATCGAGCGGACGGACGATATTGCCGAGGCTTTTGGACATTTTGCTCTGATCGGAATTCCAGTAGCCATGCACATTAAGGTGCTGATAGGGGTCGATGCCGGCTGACTTGAGCATGGTCGGCCAGTAAATGCCGTGCGGTTTCAGAATATCCTTCGCGATGAGATGCTCGGCCACCGGCCAGAATGTTTTAAAATTCTCTCCGTCAGGATAACCGACGGCCGTCACGTAATTAATCAGGGCGTCAAACCAGACATAGGTCACATATTTTTCATCAAACGGCAGGGTAATGCCCCATTCCAGGCGGGTTTTCGGACGTGAAATACAGAGATCCTCGAGCGGTTCCCGCAGAAAAGCCAGCGCTTCATTTCTGTAACGCTCCGGCCGGATGAAATCGGGATTTTTCTGAATGTGGTCAATGAGCCAGTCCTGATACTTGCTCATCCTGAAAAAATAATTCTTTTCTTCGATATACTGCGGCTCCCGTCCGTGCTCGGGGCATTTGCCGTCCACAATTTCCTTTTCGGTCAGAAACCGCTCGCAACCGAAGCAATAATAGCCGCCATAGCTGCCGAAATAAATATCTCCGGCCTCATAGACCTTCTGCAGAATGTGGCGGACGGTTTCGATATGGTTGGGATCGGTGGTTCTGATGAAGTAATCGTTCGAAATGGAAAGCTCCGGCCACAGGCTGCGGAATTGCGCGCTGATTTTATCCGCGTATGCTTTGGGCGTGATGCCGGCCTTCTGCGCGGCCTCCGCGATTTTGTCACCGTGTTCGTCTGTTCCGGTGGCAAAAAAAGTTTTATCGCCGATCATCCGGTGATATCGGGCGAGCACGTCGGCGACAATGGTCGTATAGGCGTGGCCGATATGCGGCGACGCGTTGACGTAATAGATGGGGGTCGTTATGTAAAATGTGTTAGACATATCAATATTCTCTCCCTGCTAATCATTGAAGGATTCCATTTCATCCATGTGTTCCAGATCCATCGTCTGTTTTTCCTCCCGCTCCGGCGGCGCACCGCCTTGCGGTTTGACGATCTTGGGACATTTCTTCTTTCCCGCGTATCCCTGATGTTCAAAAGCCAGACAGCACATCAGACGGCCGCATAATCCTGATATTTTTTCAGGATTCAGGGACATGTTCTGCTCCTTGGCCATTTTCACGGTGACCCGCTCGAGATTCTGGAGAATTCCCGCGCAGCACACCATGCGGCCGCAGACGGCAATGCCTTTGGTGATGCGCGTTTCCTGCCGCGCGCCAATCTGCTTGAGCTCGATGCGCATTTTAAATTTCTGCACCAGATCTTTCACCAGCTCCCGGAAATCCACCCGGTTGTCCGCGGTAAAATAAAAAATGATTTTGCTTTTCTCAAAAAGACAATCCACGTCCACCAGCTTCATGGCGAGTTCCCGCTTTTGAATTCTTTCCAGACAGAAATCCCTGGCTTCCCGCTCCAGCCGATCATTCTCCGCTTTAATCTGGAGGTCCTCGTCCGTCACCTTGCGGATGATTTTTTTCAGATTTGCCGGCGCTTCTTCGGACGGACACCTTTTGACGTCCATCACCACCACCCCCAGCGCGATGCCGTTATCCGTATCCACAATCACCTGATCATTCTTATGCAACATGAGATCGGATCCGTTGAAATTGTATATTTTGCCTTCTTTTTTAAATTTGACGCCAATAATATTCACAAGCACTTTACGTCCCACCTGTTTTTTAATAATTCAACTTAAATGCCATTGCTTCCAAAGTCAATGATTTGTTGACGTTCTGTTCGATGATCGCTCCGGCTTTCTCGATCTGTTCAATATTGTGAAGAATCTGTTCTCCTGACAGCCGTTCGGCGCAGGCGGCAATCAGGGCATCATAATCCCGATTGATCAGCATTTTGTTTCCCCCGACTTCCTTGACAATCAGCATATCCCGAAAGAACGAGTTCATCATATGCAACCCATGGCCGATTTCCTTTTTTTTGCTGCCCAGAAAAGAAGCCAGATCAATGAGACTGAAGGGATTGTTTCGGTCCGTCCGGGAAAGCAGATCCAGCAGCTCCGTCCGGTAAGCGATAATATCCTCGTTATTCAGTTCCAGGGCGTTGCCGATGGACCCGCCGGATAAAGCGGCCAGCAGTCCTGCCCGTTGCTCATCGAGGTTCATCTTGGTCCGGAGAAATCGGGCGACCGTCTCCGCGCTCAGGGGATTAAAGCGCATCTGCTGGCAGCGCGAAAGGATCGTCTGTGGCAGGGACGCGGGCCTGGCCGTCACCAGAATCAGGATGTTGACCGCGGACGGCTCCTCCAGCATCTTCAGCAGCGCATTGGCCGACGCCTCGTTCATCCGGTCGGCATCATCAATGATGAACGCTCTTTTTTTCGCTTCCAGCGGCTTGCAACGGGTTCTCTCCTGCATCTGACGAACGGCATCGATGCGAATATACTGACCCTCGGCGTGCACGGGATAAACGTCGGGATGGCTGCCCTTCGCGATCTTGCGGCAGGAAGCACACTCATCGCAGGCGTCATGGAGATCGTCCGCCCGGTCGCAATTGATGGCTTTCACCAGCTCGATCGCCAGAGTCCTCTTGCCGATGGCCTCCATACCGCTGAAGAGATAGGCATGCGCCATTCTCTTTTGCGCCAGTGTGCTTTTCAGAATTTTGATCTTTTGCTCATGACCGTAAATATGACTGAATGACATAATGAAAAGAAGACCATCCCCAAAATTACTGTTTGATTAAAGCACTGATATGCCGGCGCACATCTTCCTGAATGGCGTCGATATTCCGGTCGGCGTCAATCAGGCGAAAACGTTCCGGACTGTTTTTTAAAATCTCCAGATACCCTTCCCGGATCCGCCGGTGAAATTCGAGGGTTTCTCTTTCAAACCGGTCAGAGGCGGCGGGATCGTCCAGCCGGTTATTACGCGCCGTCGCTCTTTTCAGACCGGCCTCCACAGGCAAATCAAACAGCAGCGTCAGATCCGGTCTGGTGTGCACAGCGGAATAGTCGTTGATGATTCTGATGATCTCGCGATCCAGGCCGCGTCCCGCGCCCTGATAGGCATAGGTGGCATCGGAAAAGCGGTCGCATAAGACGACTTTGCCCTCCCGCAGAGCCGGCTGAATGACCGTCCTGACGTGCTGCGCGCGGGCGGCGCAAAACAGGAGCAGTTCTGCTTCCGCGCAGAGGTGACCGTGTTCTCTTTTGAAGAGGATATCGGCTATTTTCATGCCGATGTCCGTCCCCGTCGGCTCCCGCGTGACCACACACGGAATAGCCTTTTCACGCAAATAGGCAACGGCCAGTTCGATCTGCGTCGATTTTCCCGAACCCTCAATGCCCTCAAAGGTAATAAATTTATTCACCGGTTTAATCCTTCCTGTCAGAAAAGCCATTCGGCAGCCGCGTATCTCTCACCGGCCTGATTTCATCAAAAGACAAGACGCTCCTGACGGCAAACGATGATGACTGACAATGAAAAAATACATAACAGGGAATAAATCGTTCGTGAATTTATTCCCTGTTTCTATTTCTACCGGACAGAATTATTTTGCTTCACCGGGCACAATCGCCTCGACCGGACACTGGTCGGCGCAGCTTCCGCAATCGTCACAAAGACCCGGATCGATAAGATATTTATCGTCGCCCTCAGAAATGGCCCCTTTAGGGCACTCACTCTCACAAGAACCGCAGGCTATACATTCATCGGTAATCACATACGCCATAATTTTTCACACTCCTTTACATATAGTTATTTCAACAGAATAAATTTCGCGACGATCGTGCCGCCGGGAAATGATTTCTCAATCAAAGCTTTTTAAACGGCAACAACTTCCTTCACCGCCGGTACTTTCTGTTTAATGATTTTCTCGATGCCCATCTTCAGGGTCATCTGGGACATGGGGCACCCGCGGCACGCGCCGGTCAGCTTCACTTTGACGATACCGTCTTCGCTGACATCCACCAGCTCCACATCGCCGCCGTCAGCCTGCAGACTCGGCCGAACCATATCAATCGCTTTCTGTACGTCTTCTTTCATTTCTTTTCTCCAAGGATGCAGATTTTTTATACCGCTTTCAGTGCGGCATGTATTTCACCATCTTATGAGCAACTTTACGGGCAACTTTGGACAATTCAGGCTTCAGCAACATATAATCCTCAACAATGGAATGGTTGGCCTTCCAGATGACTTTCCCCGTGGCGATATCATACATCGCCATGGACAAACCAACCTCCGCCATCTTTTCATCGCCTTGTGTGTAATATTTCCATTCGTCGACGGATAAAAGCAGGAAAGAATCCACCTGAATCAAATCACCGATTTTCCGGATTAATTCCGGATCGGAAAAATTCAGCATTTGAAGTTTCGCCAGATATTCTTCCTTCAATTTACTCAACTCTTCACTTTCCTGAACTTTCTGCTTCAGGCTCTCCGCGTCCATCACATTTTCAAACCATTTTCTTTCCACCAGAGCATCAGCCACAATCTTTTCCACCACCACTCTGGAATCCGCTTCTTTATGATTCCAGACCTGCAGGGGAAATATGGCAACCCTCTTAGGATGAATCTCTTTTGCCTCGGGCGATAATTGATTAAAATGCAGCCCTCCACAGGCAACGGTCATGAAAACGAAAGCGACGACGGCACACTTTACAAATATATTTTTTGCCATACCCTCTTCTCAAATTCTTTTTGAACGGACCTTTCCATATCAAAAAACGCGCCACAGTAAAACACAAAAACCAGCCATCACATAGCTGGTTTCCAGAAGACCTTCCTTAACCGCCTCGGAAAGCACCGGCTTTTTATCACAAAACAGGAAACAAATCCATAAATATAATAAGCACGAAATCAGAAAAAAGCTCAAGGATGATGTCCATCCAGCAGGAGAGGAGAAAAGGAGAATCGCAAACAATATCAATGAAATCACTTTCAGGATATTCAGCGTCAGCGCTTTGCCGAAGAACACCGGAATCGTCTCCTTGCCGAGTAATTTATCACTTTGAATCGCCAGAATATCCGCCATAGACGAACGGATAAAAACGATGCCCACCATGAACAAAAAAGCAACCGCCAGACCGGCATCCGGGAAATATTTTTCATCCATCACCGGCAAGATCGCGGCGGTCACGCCCCAGGCAATGGACATCAGAATATTTTTGGAGCCCGGCAAATCTCTCAAACTTTGAATTTTCCATTTTGAGGGGAAAATTTTCATATTATAAAGAAGACCGGCCAGTGAAATCACAAACAGAGTTACAAACACAATCCACGACTGATGAAAAGCGAGAACCAGAGAGCCGGCGATAGAAATCAAAGCCGTATAGAAAAACATTTTTTCATGCCGTAGATAGGCATCCTCGCGGAAAGAGCCGACAAAACCCAGTGGTTTTCGTCCGATTAGACGATTCAGGACGTGTGTGGCATAAACAAAAAGAGAGGCGATGGCCGCGAAAGAAAAATTCACCGGCCTCTCCTGCAGCGCCATGCAGACCAGACAAAGACAGCCGGCGCCGATCGCCGAATAAATATCGGTCTTCACGGCCGATAACCAGAGGCTGAGCAGCATCCCCAGGGTTTTCAACTTCCGGCTCTGACCTTCCATGATTTTGTCCATCACCCGGTCAATGATCCAGTTCGGTGTCGAAGCCCCTGCCGAAACCCCGACGCGATTGTAGGGGCCGAAATCGATCTTTTCCATTTCCGCGGGCGTCTCGATATGAAAAGTGGCCGGCTGCTTCTGTTGGGCGAGATCGGCTAGCCTTCGGGTGTTGGCGCTGTTTCTGCCGCCGACGATGAACATCGCGTCCATCTCGCCTGCCATGGCGATCACTTCCGCCTGCCTATGCTCGGTCGATGAGCAAATGGTATTAAAAACGACGGCCTGTGGACATATTTGTTTGATCCTCTCCACGATTTTGCTGTAATCATCCGGATTCTGCGTTGTTTGAGCCACCACGCAGACTTTTTCGATACACGGCAGTTGATCCGCTTCTTTGAGCGTGGAAACAATAATGCCGCGGCCGCCTGAATATCCCAGAAGACCTTCGACTTCCGGATGGTCCTTGTCCCCGACAATAATCACCGTATAGTCGCGCGCGGTGTGCTTCTTGATGATGGCCTGCACGTAGCCGACTTTGGGGCAGGTCGCGTTCACCACCTTGATGCCGCTTTCTTTCAGCTTTATCCTCTCCGCCGGAGCGATACCATGGGCGCGGATAATCAGAATGGCATTTTCCCTGTCTTTGATTTCTTCGATATTGGCGATGGGGTTGATGCCGCGGCTTTTGAGCAATTCAATAGTCTGCGGATTATGAATCAAAGGACCGTAAGTATAAATGCGGCGGTTCTTTTCCTGCTGTGCGATTTTCAGGACGATATCCACCGCCCGACGCACGCCCATACAAAACCCGGCAGTCTTGGCTAATTTAACTTCCATTCAATTCTTCTTTCGCGCCAGAATAAAAAATTCTTTGTTGCCTGACGGTCCCAAAATCGGCGAGGAGCAGGTTCCTTCCACATTCAGTCTCAGCAACTTGCAAAATTCTCTTATCTCTTCAACCACCCGTTCCTGAACGGATGCATCCTGAACAACGCCACCTTCGGCAACTTCTTCCCGCTTTGCTTCAAACTGCGGTTTAATCAGCGCCAGTATCCGCGCTCCGCTTTCCAGAAATTGCAAAACCGCGGGAATCACAATTTTCAGGGATATAAATGAAGCATCAATGACGGCCAGATCAATTTTTTCATCCAGATCGGCGCCGTCATAGTAGCGGCAATTAGTGCGCTCGATCACCACGACGCGCCTGTCTTCGCGCAGTTTCCACGCCAGTTGGCCGTAAGCGACATCCAGGGCGTAAACTTTGCGCGCACCTTTCTGCAAAAGGCAATCCGTAAAGCCGCCGGTGGAAGCACCGACATCAAAGGCGACAATTCCTTCAACGCTTAAATCAAATTCTTTGAGCGCCCCGGCCAGTTTCAGTCCGCCACGACTGACATAAGGATTGTCCTCTCCTTTCATATGAATCTCAGCATCCGCGGCAACCGTAACACCCGCCTTATCTGGATAGGCATCATTGACCTTTACCGCCCGCGCCATAATCAGCGCCCGGGCTTTTTCCAGCGTCGGTGCGTCACCACGATCAACGAGCAATTTGTCCAGACGAATTTTTTTGGCGGCCATCTTCTTTTATTCAAAATAGTTTAAGGAAATTATTCGGATTACTTCGCCAGCATGTCTTTGACGGCCCGGATGATACCTTCTTCATCAAGGTCATACTTGCGGCGCTGTTCGGCCTGCGTGGCATGCTTGACAAATTCATCGGAAATGCCCAGGCGCTTGACCTGTACACCGGTGATCCCCTTTTCCGCCAGCAATTCCAGAACCGCACTGCCGAAGCCGCCCTGAAGGACATTTTCTTCGATGGTAATCATTTTTTTAATCTCTGCCGCCGTCTTCAGAATCAATGCCTCATCCAGCGGTTTCACAAAACGGGCATTGATGACTTTAACATTCATTCCTTCCCGCGCGAGATTTTCCGCGGCCTTGCCGGCGGCATTCACGGCATGGCCGATGGCAACGAGAGCGATATCTGTTCCTTCCCGCAGCACCTCTCCCTTGCCGGTCTCCAGTTTACCCGGTTCTTCATCCAGATGAACCCCGACGCCTTTTCCCCGCGGATAACGAAGAGAAACCGGCTGCCCGCAATCCACAGCGGTCTTGAGCATATGCTGCAGTTCATTTTCATCTTTGGGCGCCATGACAATCATATGCGGGATGGAGCGCAGATAAGAATAATCAAAAAGCCCCTGATGGGTCGCGCCGTCCTCCCCGACAAGCCCGCCGCGGTCCAGCGCGAAAACAACGGGCAGTTTCTGCAGACAGACATCATGCACGATCTGGTCATAGGCTCTCTGCAAAAAAGTTGAATAAATAGCGACCACCGGAACCAGTCCCTCCAGGGCCAGACCGGCGGCAAACGTCACGGCGTGCTGCTCGGCGATGCCGACGTCATAAAAACGTTTGGGAAATTCCTGGCTGAACGTATTGAGGCCGGTGCCCTCGCACATCGCAGCGGTAATCGCGACAACGCGGGAATCGGCGCGGGCCAGTTTGACCATTGTCTGTCCGAACACTTTGGTGTAGGTGGGGATATCCGATGGAGAAGATATCGCCTGACCGGTTTCCACATCAAAGGGAGCAACGCCATGAAAGCCGAGAGGATCTTCTTCGGCATATTCATACCCCTTGCCTTTCTTCGTGATGACATGGACGAGAACGGGAGCGGTCATATCCTTGATGTTTTCAAATGTCTTAATGAGGTAATCCAGGCGATGCCCTTCCAGCGGCCCAACATACGTAAAACCCATCTCTTCAAAAAGCGCGCCGGGAACCACCATGGTCTTCAGAATTTCTTCTATCCTCTGGGCAAATTTAATCATATTGCCGCCGATGCCCGGAATGCTGTTGAGGAATCTTTTGATATCGGTTTTCAGGGTCGTGATCTTATGACCGGTCATCACGCGGTTCAGATAAGATGACATCGCGCCAACGTTGGAGGAAATCGACATTTCGTTATCGTTCAATACGATGATCATGTTTTTTTTGCGGTCACCCGTCCAGTTCAATCCTTCAAAGGCCATGCCGGCGGTCATGGAACCGTCGCCGATCACGGCAATGACCTTATTGGTCAGGCCCTTCAGACAGCCGGCTTCGGTGAATCCGGCGGCGGCGGAAATGGAGGTACCGCTGTGCCCGACATTGAAGACATCATAGACACTTTCTTCCCGGCGGGGAAAACCACTGATTCCGTTCTGGGTGCGCAGACCGGCAAAGTCATCTTTGCGGCCGGTAATGATTTTATGGGCATAAGCCTGGTGGCCGACATCCCAGATAATTTTATCCTGAGGCGTGTTGAAAACATAATGCAGGGCCAGGGTTAATTCGACCGCCCCCAGCGATGAAGCCAGATGACCACCGCGGGAGGCAACCGTATGGATGATTAATTCCCTGATTTCCTGAGACAGCGCATTGAGCTCGGCAATGCTCAAACCGCGGATATCCGCGGGTAAGTTCACTTTCTTCAGAACGCTGTAATCAACTTTTTCCGGCTGCTTGACCACAAAAACCCCTTCCTCTTCATTACGCTATGATTTTCTTTCTTTGATATAGCGGGCAATGACCGTCAGCGGCATCGCCCTTTCATCAAAGCCGGACAGGCTCGCCAGCGCCGCTTCGACGTGCTGATTCAATATCTCTTTCGCCGCCGGCATTCCCAGCAGAGACGGATACGTAATCTTGTTGCGGGCGGCATCACTGCCGGTACCTTTGCCCATCAGCGCGCTGTCGCCTTCAACATTCAGGATATCATCCGCAATCTGAAACGCCATGCCCACATGGATGCCATATTCGCTGAGCGACTGAATTTTATCTTTTCCGGCGTTAGCCATCAGCGCGCCTGACCTCACGGCTGCGACAATCAGCGCGCCCGTTTTGCGCCGATGGATTTCCCGCAACGTCTGCTCGTCGGCGCCTGATTTTTCTGAAATCACATCCAGAACCTGGCCGCCCACCATACCGCTGATTCCGGCCCCGTAGGCGATTTCCTGAATGACCGCCAGACGCTTCTCCGCGGAGAATATGACTTTTTCCGAACGCGATAAAAGGGCAAAGGCTTCCGTCAGCAGTGCGTCTCCGGCCAGGATGGCGATGTTTTCTCCGAAAACCTTGTGGCACGTCGGTTTGCCGCGCCGGAAATCATCATTATCCATGGACGGCAAATCGTCATGAATCAGCGAATAGGAATGGATGAGTTCCAGCGCGCAGGCCACCGGCATCGCCGGCGCCAGATCGCCGCCGACGGCTTCCGCCGCTGCGAGGCATAGGATCGGCCGGATGCGCTTCCCCCCGTTGAAAACGCTGTAACGTACCGCCTCGTAAATGACGGCAGGCACACCGTTTTCGGGAAGATAGCGCTGCAGCGCCTCCTCCACGATGCCCTGTCGGTCCTCCAGATAAGCCTTTAAAAACAGATCATCATCCTGATTCATTCTCGTCTCCCTGAAACTGTTTTAACTGCATGGAATTTTCTTTTTCGAGAAGCATCTCGACGCGTCGCTGGGTATCTTCCAGCTTGGATGAACAAAAACGTATCAGTTTGATCCCTTCTTCAAAAGATTTCAGGGCGTCATCCAGAGGCATCTCGCCTGCTTCCATTTTCCTGACGATATCTTCGAGCTTTTCCAGCGCGTCTTCAAATTTTTCCTTTGCCATCATCACTCCTGACCCCGATCAACGGGATAATTCCCGTCTTTGCGGGATAAGTGCGTTAATGAATTTGTTTTATTGCATAAAACAAATTCAAACTTACTAAAATATTTTTTCTATCTTAGCGTTAAAATTGCCTCTTGCCAAGAGCACATTCACATCGTCGCCCTCACACAAATCATCGGTTTGCCGGACAAGCGCGCCGCTGTCAACACGACGGGTAATGCTGTAGCCCCGCTGCAAAACGGCCAGAGGACTGATCGACTCCAGCACAGCCGAATTTTTCATCAGCCTTTCCCGCGCGGCGTTCAAACGAGTCAGAAAATGACCGGACA
Organism: Deltaproteobacteria bacterium; assembly: GCA_022710585.1. Lineage (GTDB taxonomy): Bacteria > Desulfobacterota > Syntrophia > Syntrophales > Smithellaceae > Smithella. The sequence goes on from JAKLGV010000001.1 coordinate 139,623, forward strand.
TTTCTTTCTGCAGATTCTGCAGTTGCATTTTCTTTTCTCTGACGTGCAGCGCCGGACTCCGATACAGCAGGCGCAATTCGAGCTGGCGGAATTCATTATAAACATTTTGCCTCTTGTTCTGCAGGGCGCAAACCAGCCTGTCCCGGAGCTCGTCGAGGCCGATCTGCAGATTCACCACAAACCGGCGCGGATCCTTCAGCCGCTCGCGCAAATCGTTAAGCTGCTCCTGACCATCGTTGAGGTGACGGGAAAAACCGGCCATCATCCGCTGCTGCAGCGCGTTGAGCCTAGCAACCAGCTCCGACCGCTGCGGAACAATTAATTCCGCGGCGGCAGACGGCGTGGGAGCTCTCAGGTCCGCCACAAAATCGCAAATCGTAAAATCAGTTTCGTGGCCGACGGCGGACACGACCGGGATCGTCGAGCGGAAAATCTCGCGCGCCAGCGCCTCGTCATTGAACGGAGCCATGTCTTCCAGCGAACCGCCGCCCCGGGCAATGATGATCACATCCACATTGCCGCAGGCATGCAAATTGCGCAGGGCTTGAATCATTTCACCCGCCGCTTCGCCGCCCTGCACGCGCACCGGAGCGATTAATATGTCAACCGACGGGAAGCGCCGTTTCGTGATGTTCAGAATATCCCGGATGACCGCCCCGGTCGGCGACGTCACCACGCCGATTTTTTCCGGCAGAAAGGGAAGAGTTTTTTTATGGCATTCATCAAACAGCCCTTCCGCAAACAGTTTGGCTTTGAGCTGTTCAAAAGCTTTTTGCAAGGCGCCGACGCCCAGCGGCTCCACCGATTCCACAACCAGCTGATACTCGCCGCGCGGCAGATAAACGTTTAGACGCGCCCGGCACAAAACCTTCAGCCCCTCTTCCAGTTCAAACTTGCCGCGCTTCTGATACGCGCCGAACGGACGAAAAAAAACCGCCCGAATCTGGCTGGCCTCATCTTTCAGCGTAAAATAAACATGTCCTGATTGCGGCCGCCTGAGATTGGAAACCTCGCCTTCCACCAGAACGACATCAAACGTTTCTTCGAGTAGAAATTTAATATTATTATTCAGTTGTGATACTGTCAGAATATCTTCCATGATTACTATCCGCTGCTTTGAATTACCAGATAGTTCAAGGTAACACAAGATTGAATTTCGTGATGAATCACTAACATTTTTATGGCATGAAATGATCATATGACATTAAAATTTATTGACATCCGGACATCGCTTATCTAATATTTTTGCCGTCAGACATGTTTTTATCAACAGTAATCTGATTCAATCAATCTGCATTCTTTTGGAGATAATAAAATGTTATCAGAAATGGCACCGACAAAAATTCCGGTCGTTTTGTTATACAATATCAACCCGGAGTGGACAGAAAAGGAAAAAGAGGAAGTGGTCAGACAAACCACCGAACTGGGAAACGCCCTGCGGGAAACCGGCTACCCCCTCTTTACGGTCTGCATACAAAATGACGACATCACCTCTGCTCTTCGGGATTTCGATCCTGACCAATATATCATTTTCAACTGGTGTGAAGATATTCCGGGTGTGGAACGCGGCGAATGGCTGGTGGCCCAAAAGCTGGAAGAACTGGGCTATACCTTTACCGGCGCGGCTTCCGCGGCCCTTGCGCTGGCTTATGATAAACAAAAGGTGAAAAACCTTCTGGATCAAGCCGCAATCCCCACGCCGGCCTGGCGGATTTTCAATGCTCCTGATGGGCAGGACTGGAACATATTTCCGGCCATTGTCAAACCGCAAAACGAGCACTGCTCCGCGGGCATCACGCCGGAGTCCGTGGTGATGAATCAGGAGGACTTAAAAAAGCGCATCTCGTTTATTCTGGCGCAATATTCTCAGCCCGCGCTCGTCGAGGATTTCATTGACGGACGCGAATTTCATGTCGCTGTCTGGGGCAATGAAAAAATAGCGGTCCTGCCGGCGGCGGAAATGGACTTTGCTTCATTTGGCAATATCCGGGACCGGCTATGTTCCTATGAGGCAAAATTTATTCCCGGTTCGCAGCATTATGAGGAAATCAAAACGCTCCTACCCGCGCCGCTAAGCCTTGAAGAAAAAGCCGCCATGGAAAAGGTCTGTATTGATGCCTACCGCGTGACCGGATGCAGGGATTATGCCCGGATGGATATCAGACTACGTGACAGCATCCTTTATGTTCTGGATGTCAATCCCAACGCGGATATCAGCTCCGACGCCAGCATGGCCTGCGCCGCGGAAACCGACGGCATAACGTATGCCCAAATGGGCAGCCGCATTGTGCAAATGGCCGTGAGAAGACATCCTGTCCTGAGTAAGACTCTTTAAGACGATCACATTTTCAGGGAGTTGACTTTTCACAGTCGATGATTTAGAAGCATAATCAAAATAAATATATAAAAATTAAGGGAGTCAGGATGTAATGAAAAAGAAAGATTTATTGAAAAAGAAGGTCGAGCATATCGATATTAAGAAAATCGATGCCGTGAATATTATCAACGCGATGAAAAAGATGTCTTTTTCCGCGCGCGATCTGGCCAACGCCGCCGACATTTACGACCGGATGCTCAAAGAGAAAAAATGCGCGGTTATTCTGACTCTGGCGGGCTCCACATCCGCCGCCGGCTGCATGCAGGTTTACGTTGATCTGGTCAAAAACAACATGATTGACGCCATCGTGGCGACCGGCGCGTCGATTGTGGATATGGATTTTTTCGAAGCGCTGGGATTCAGCCATTATCAGGGCACGCCTTTTGTTGACGACAAATTATTGCGCTCCCTTTATATCGACCGGATTTACGATACGTTCATCAGCGAAGATGATTTGCAGGCCTGCGACAAGACGATCAAGAAAATCGCCGATGCGCTGGAACCCCGCCCCTATTCGTCGCGGGAATTTATTGCGGAGATGGGCAAATATCTGGTGAAAAACGCGAAGAAGAAAAATTCTCTGGTTCAGGCGGCCTACGAAAACAACGTGCCGATTTTCTGTCCGGCGTTTTCCGACAGCTCCGCCGGTTTCGGACTCGTTTTACATCAGGTTGAACGCCCTGAAAAGCATCTTTCCATCGATTCCGTAAAAGATTTTCTGGAATTGACACAGATAAAAATCAAGGCCGGAACCAGCGGCCTGCTGATGATCGGTGGCGGCGTGCCGAAAAACTTCGCCCAGGATACCGTTGTCTGCGCCGAAATTCTGGGAAAAGACGTTCCCATGCACAAGTATGCCGTGCAGATTACCGTGGCAGACGTGCGCGACGGCGCCTGCTCCAGCTCCACGCTCAAAGAAGCCAATTCCTGGGGCAAGGTGGATTCCTCCTGTGAGCAGATGGTTTATGCCGAAGCCACAACGGTCCTGCCGCTTCTGGCCAGCTACGCCTATCATCAGGGAAACTGGAAGAAAAGAAAGAAATGGAATTTATCCAAAATTTTTGACGCGAAAAAGTAAGCGTCCGGTTTCCCGCGGAATGGATGTCGATAAAAAAAGGTTGCTCCCGTAAAACACGGGGCAACCTTTTTTTGCTGAATCAGCCGGAGTGAATTATTTTTTCTTGGCTTCTTTGGCTTCGACGGATACGGCTTTCATCGTGTATTCAATCGTCACTTTGGAGCCCACTTTTAAATCGCCGGTCACTTTCGTGGAAGCGTCACGGGCGACTTCCCATTTTTCCTTACCCTTCTGGACAACGATGTAATTGGCATTGACCTCCAGAACCGGACCGGTCACCTGATACGTTTTGCCGGCGGCAAAAGCAACCGATGCAACAAAAAGCAACGCGCACGCAAGAACTAAAGCTTTTTTCATCATCAATCCTCCTTTTTAAAATGTTAAGTTGTTAATTTTAGGTAAGATTCTCTATCAAAGCTGATGACGATTGTCAAAGTTATTTATACCGAAATTTAATACTGCTTGACTCTGATTATTTTACCGGATAATTTCAACACCAGTATTTTTTATCATGTGAACATTATGACAGAAGAAAAACTGAATCTGGATTATCCCTGCGTCTGGATTTATAAAATCATCGGAACTGATCAGGAGGAAATGAAATCCGCGGTTCGCGAAATCATTGGCGACCGTTCCTTTTCCATCAACCTTTCCCGCACCAGTGAGAATGCGAAGTATCACAGCCTGAACGTGGAAGTCACCGTCGAAAGCGAATCCCATCGTCAGGCCATCTACGAAGCGCTCAAATCTCACCGGGCCATCAAGATTATTTTATAAATCAGCTCCGGATCCTTATCGCGCAATCCCGGTTATTGCATCGCCTTTCAGATCATTGATCCGTTTTGGCTGCATCCGGATGATTATTCTTTGACGTACCCCACGGTCTGCGCCAAAACAATTTTCTGATGGTCGCCCAGTTTCATGGCTTTGGCCAGAGCTTCTTTGTCAATCGATCCTCTGACAACCGTACCCAATCCTTCGGATGCGCAAAACAGGTAAACATTCTCACTGATAAAACCGGTATCCGTTGCCGCATAAAAATTCTTTTCGTCATTGCTCATATTGCCCATTTTTTTATAATCAGCCACATAAATCAACGTCACCGGCGCCTTGGCGACAAACGACTGTTTGCCGGTGAGGGCGCGGATATCCTGAATGACAACCGGCTTCAAGGCATGGGTTTTTGCCTCATACAAATACAAGCCTTCGGGAAGGGCAACATAGATATCGATGCTCTGTTTGTTCATCGCTGAAGGAGCGGTGCGCTTTGCTGCCGCCGGCCGGTTGATACCGCAGGCCGCCCAGAGCATATTGGATAAAATGTTTGCCGGAAGTTTTTTCACATCAAAGGAGCGTTCGGATTTTCTTTCCTTCAGCGCCTGCATCAGCGTTTTTCCGCCATCCAGTTGCGGTGCCGGAAGTTTGATGATTTCCGCGGCGATGCCCAGTGAAAAACAAAAAAGCGAGATCACAACAACAACAAATGCTTTCTTCAACATTTTCAACCTCCTTCTCTTGAAAAACGTTTTGCCTGACCACGTCAATTACCTACGAGGTCCTCTTTTTACACTTTAGCCTGCCGCCATGTTAACCGGAACAAAGCAGGGTTTCACGGCCGTTGACAATGAAGTTATTTTTAATTTTATTAAATTCATCGGCGCTTAACAAACGATAGGCGTTGTCCCCACGCTGCCGGAAATAAATTCTCATGCCGGGTGTATTTTCAATATTAAAATGTTCGCGCTTGAAAGGCCGCACAATAATTTTCTGCGTATCCGTCACTGTAAATTTGTCAACCACGCGAATATAATCAGGCATCCATTTCGGGTCCATGCCGCCTTCTTTCTGCTGCTGAACGAACCAGGCATAAACATCATGGGGATTAAAGGTTTCTCCTTCTTTTAGCTGAACCGTCACCATGACCTTTTCATCGGCCACCTCACACGGCGCGCCGTAGGCAATGGCGCAATCCACACAGGGAACCTTCTGCGTGAATTCCAGAACGTTTTCCGCTGAAAAATTTTCCCCGTCCTTGCGAATCCAGTCATCGGTGCGGCCATTGAAGAACATATAGCGTTTGCCGCTGACTATCCGGATATGCCCCAGATCGCCCGAATGATACCAGCCGTTGCGGAATTTCTGGTTGGACGCCCCCGCATTGCCGAAATACCCTTCGAACCGGAGGTTGTTTTCGCCGACCTTACGGCAGATTTCGCCCACGGCTTTATCATAATTCGTCAGCGCGCCGCTCGCGTCCACGATGCCCGGTTCACATTCTTTGTCCTCTTCATTCAGGATGCGGATGGAGGAATCGACCTTGCCGACCGAATCCACCGGATCGCCGGGCAGATTGGCCGTGGTAATAACGGCTTCGGTAGATCCGTAGATTTCATAGATATGCTCCATGCCCAGATAGCGTTTCAGTTTGATGCGATCGTTGACCGTCGCGCCGTTGCCGTAAGCCTTGCGAAACCGGTTTTGCGGATGCCTGGCCAGCGCGGTCTCTATCGCTTCGCCGTTGCCGTATTTGCGCTCCAGGGCATCAATGATGTAATGCAGTGGCTGCCCGACATAATTCAGGAAAGTAACGCCATATTTGAGCATATCTTCTTCAAAGGCGCTGGCGGAAAAGCGCCGCTTCAGAACAAAACTGCCTCCAACAATGATCTGCGGCAGGATGCCGATATACCAGGCGTTGGAATGAAAAAGCGGCATGGAAATGTAGCCCCGGTCATTCTTATTAAGATGAACGGCCGATTGCACCACAAATCCCGCGCCGAACAATTTGATATGCGTGCAGGGCACTCCCTTGGGCAGGCCCGATGTACCCGATGTATAGATCACAATGACCGGACTGAAATTATCAATCTTAACCTGATAACTTGCAGGCACTTCAACACGAGCGGCTTCCACAACCGCATCCTCCAGCGACTTAAAACCCGTTGACTGAAAGGGTTTCTTGTCGCCGACAAAATAAACATCTTCAGGTCCGATGACCTGCACATCTTTGATCACATCCTGCACTTCCTTCAAAGTGCTTTCGTTGATCATCAAAAACGATATTTGCGCCTGATCCATGACTTTGGCCAGCGTCTCCCCGCGAAAGCCGGAATTGATGGCAAAAAGAACGGAGTTGCTCAGTCCCGCGCCAAACGATGCGAAAAGAAACTCCGGATTGTTGTCCATGTAAACGCCGAAAGAAAGCCGCTGATCTTTTTTCAGTTTCCCGCCGTCCACCAGCTTTTTCCTGACACTGAGAAAAAAATGCGCGTAGCGCTGAGACTGCTGATAAACCTCTCCATAGGTGTATTCGCGCCCTTCAAATATAAAAAATACCCGATTGCGCCGCGGCCACAACCACCGGAAAGCAACGTTAATCATGGTGCGAAAATTGATGAAGCCCAGATAATTTCGGATCATGGATTTGAGATTCATTTTTGACTGCTTTGCCTCCCCTGTAAAAATATTACGCAAATGGCAAAAACATAAACGTATTTATTTTTCTCAAAAGCGGTACAATAAGTCAATGATTAAATGCGCCAATGGATTCGGGCTATTTGCCGATTTTCATAAGCTGGTTCACTCTTGCAGACTGAATGGAAGACTCACATCCGGATCTCAGATGCTCAGGGGGCGATTCAGTTCCTGACGGGCATCTTCCGTCAGCGCTTTCAGCTGCTCGGCCGGAATACCCAGATTCAGCAGCGTCTGATTGACGATTTCCAGACTGGCTTCAAATTCCGGCTGCACCACATAGGTCACGCCTTTTTGATAAAGCGCCCTCATCTCTTCCACGCCTTCCGCACGGGCAATAATATGAATGTCCGGTTTTATTCTCTGTGCGTGATCGATGATCCCCAGCGAAATGACCGCGACCGGCGTGGTGATCAGCAGAAGTCTTGCCTTCTGCAGATCCGCCGCGTCCAGAATGATTCTTCTGCCGGCGTCTCCGAAGATAATCGGGAAACCGCATTCTTTGATTTCATCCACGCGGCGGGAATTATATTCCAGCACCACAAATGGAATATCCATCTTGCGAAGAACATTGGCCACGGAAATCCCGACCCGGCCGCCTCCGGCAATCACAATATGGTCTTTTAAACCGCTTTTCGGAAAATACAGGGGCTCCAGTTGAAGCGGCTTGATCCAGCGGCGCGCGAACGCGTAAAGCGGCGTGGTCAGCCCTGATATGAAAGGCGTTAGAAACATGGTGACGATGGTCATGGTCAGAACCATCGTGTAGAATTCCGCGGAAACCGATTTTGTCCCGACGCCGACCCGTCCGAGAATAAAGGAGAACTCGCCCACCTGCGAAAGCCCGAGGCCCATTGCCAGCGGGATCACATTGCGATAGCCGAATGATCGGCTGAGCACCGCAAGAATGAGCGCTTTGCCCAGCATGACCAGCAGCACCAACTGTAAAATCATTTTCCAGTTCTGGAGCAGATAATTTATGTCCAGCAGCATCCCGATGGACGTAAAAAACAGCAAGCTGAATACGTCCCGCAACGGAACAATGTCGCTCAAGGCCTGATAGCCGTAGTCCGATTCGCTCAGCAGGATACCGGCAACGAACGCGCCGAAAGCGAAAGAAAGTCCGAAGATATAAGTGCCGTAGCCGATGCCCAGCCCGATGGCCGTCGTGGTGATGAGAAATAATTCGCGCGAATTCCAGTTGGCGATATATTGCATCAGACGGGGGATGATTTTTGTTCCAATCAGAATCATCGCCAGCAGGAAAACCGCGGCCTTGATCGCGGCCCAGAGCAGAATCGAAAGACCGTTCTGGACGTTGCTCAACTGCGGCAGGATAATCAGCATCGGCACAACCGCCAGATCCTGGACAATCAGCACTCCGATCATCACGCGGCTGGACAGCGTGCCCATCATCCCCTGCTTCTCGAGCGTCTTGATCATGACCATGGTGCTGGACAAGGAAATCAGAGCGCCGAACCACACCGAAGAAGTCCACGACCAGCCCAGTAGATGGCCGATGCCGAAGCCGTAGAGCATCGTGAGAATGATTTGCACCGGCGTGCCGAACAGCGCGATCGCCCGCACAGGTTTCAATTCCCGAAAGGAAAATTCCAGCCCCAGTGCAAAAAGCAGCAGAGCAACGCCGATTTCCGCCAGTTTTTCGATATTATGAAGATCCGAAACCGTGATCCCGCCTGTATAAGGTCCGACCGCGATGCCGGCCAGAATGTAGCCGAGAATCAAGGGCTGCCTGAGCGCCTGCGCAATCAGTCCGCCCAAAAGCGCGGCCATCACGATAATGACAATGTCTCCGGCAAGTCCCATAGAAAGATTATCCCGACACAATAAGATTTGAATATCGTTTGAAGATGATGTTATCTTTTATCACATTTCCGTTTCTAAATCTTACAAAAATTCATCAGCTATGAATAAATATTGGATGGGATCTTGTGTTGCGGCCAATGCGCTACAGCAGCATTGGCCTGGCCGGATGATCGCCGGGTGTCGTCTGTCTTAAAGCACCCCTGGCGTCACCGGCATATCCCTCTGTCCCCGACAATTTCCAATGATCGGCACAGCCCCAATTCACAGGCTTTGTGAATATCACGGCAACCCTGCTCTACTTTTCCAATCGATAAATAAGCGCCGCCCCGGTTGTTGTATGCCAATCCATGGTCCGGCTTCAGCCGGATGGCCTCATCGTAGTCCGCAATGGCCTTTTCATAAAGGCCGATTTCTCCATAAACAGCCCCCCGGTTGGTGAAGGCCAGGTAATTCTCTTTTGTTGCCAGAATGGCATGGTTCCAGATTTCCAGGCTGTTTTTCCAGTAGCCGCATTGCATCCATGCCAGAGACGTCATCACGACAAGAATTAACATGGCCGCGGGGAATAAAATCTTTCGAAAAACCGTCATCTTTTCTGCCAGCGCATCAATCCCCCACGCAAGCGCAACGGCAAGACCGACGGAGGGCAGATATGTGTAGCGGTCCGCCATGGCCTGAGCGCCGGACTGCACCAGACCGATGACCGGAATCAGCGTGAGCAGATACCAGAACCAGCCGACAAATAAATAAGGCAGTGCTTTAAGGTGATAAAGCGCGGCGGCACTAATCAGAACAAGCAGTGTGGCAGAGGCAAAGATTGTCCATAAGGACAGGGATGAGTGATACGGATAAAACACTGCTAAGTTAAAGGGCCAGAGGGTTTTTCCCAGGTAAGCGACATACGAAACAACCGCGTTGGCGGTATTTGCGTCTTGGAACATCGGTCCCCCGATGGACGTTGCGCCGATCTTCCCCTTTGCCAGTAACGTGACGATGCTGACCGCAGTGGCCAGCGCGATAAAAGGAATCTTTTCTACGATCAATTGAAATTTTCTGCTCTTTCCTGACGCTGCTGTCTGCCAGCGCTGCAGCGGCCAATAGTCAAGAAGCATCAGCACAAACGGCAGCGTAACCAGCATGGGCTTGGACATTAACGCCGCACCATACAAGAACAGACAGAGCATATACCTCGACAGTTTCGGCGCTTCAGTATAAAAGGCATAGGCATAAAGACAGGCCATCCCGAAAAACATGCTCAACACGTCTTTTCTTTCCGCCGCCCAGGCTACCGATTCCACGCGCAGGGGATGAAGGGCAAAAAAAGCGGCGGCAAAAGCCGCAGGCCAAAGACGGTCTGTCGTTTTATATAGAAACAGAAACAAGAAAATAACGGCCCCGTTGTGCAGCATCAGGCTGACCAGATGATGACCGGTAGCGTCGGCGCCAAAGAGGCTCCAGTCCAGCATATGCGAAAGCCAGGTCAGGGGATGCCAGTAACTTAAATAGGCGGTCGTAAACGCCCATTTAATGTTTGCCATTTGAAAACCGGATTGCACATAATCGTTGCTGATGATGTACCTTCCGTCGTCGAAATTGATAAATTCATTGCCCGCTATCCGGCCAAAAGCGATACCGGCGGCAAGCAGGAGCAGTATGATAATGAGATAAGGATGTGTCTTTTTCATGGACAGGCTAAAATATTCCCTGCATGACAGCGTTCCATTCCTTTCCCGGTTCATTTGTCATGCATGATCACCGGCAACTGAATAACCGTGAGATGCGGATGGTTCATGATAACGTATGGCCAAGGGGCAGCGCTGACGTCAGCGACCTTCCCTTTACGGTGTTTACGGCTGAGATTGCGTCTTCGGCGCAATTCTGATCTCAACCCTTCTGTTTTTCTGACGCCCTGCTTCGGTTTCGTTGCCGGCCACCGGCATGGTTTTTCCAAACCCGATCGTTTCAATGCGGTTTTCAGCGACACCGCGCATCACCAGCAAATTCTTGACCGTCTGGGCGCGCCGCCTGGACAGATCCATATTATATTCATCGGAACCGACGCTGTCGGTATGTCCTTCCACGCTGATGAGCGTGTCCGGATATTGATTTAAAACAGCGGCAACCCGGTTAATTTCATTGTAGAGCCCCGGGCGCAACTCTGTCGAATTGGTATCAAACGTAACGTCGCCTTTAAACGTCACCGATAGAAGATTGCCTTCTCTGGTCACGGCGGCAGCCTCCGACCTGGCCAGCGCCTCGCGCATTTCCTTCTCCTGATTATCCATCATTTTGCCGACGCCGTATCCGCCGACGCCGCCGATCGCCGCACCGATGGCTGCTCCGATCAGCGTGCCTTTTGTGTCGCGACCGATCGCCTGTCCCACGATCGCACCGACCGCGGCGCCGCCCGCCGTTCCAAAAATACCGCCCTGCTGGGACTTCGTCATCGTCCCGGTTTGAGCGCATCCTGCCAGAAGCAATATGAAGCAAAGAAAAATAGATGTTAATGTTTTACACATATCAAGTCTCCTTTTTAAAAAATTGTATTATCTTAACTTAATCCGATTGATAGAACTACTCTTTGAAGGTTGCGAGTATAAACAACAGAGAAGTGAAACGTCAAGATAATATTATTTTGAACTCGAATAGCTGAAAGAAACGACAAAGCAGTCTTTTATACCAGTTGATAACCTTTTTCCCGGAATAATCTTAGGCACGCATCGGTCACGTTACTGTCATACAGCGTGCCTTTTTTCCGTTCGATTTCTTCCAGAGCGACATCAATTCCCAGCGACGGCCGATACGGACGATGGGAAGCCATGGCCTCCACGACATCCGCGACAGCCAGAATGCGCGCCTCCATAAGAATTTCATCGGCCTGCAAATTTCCCGGATAACCGGAGCCATCCATTCGCTCGTGATGCTGATGGACGATTTTCGCCAGCGGCCAGGGAGATTCCACATGCCTCAGCATTTCATAGCCATTTTGAGAATGGGCCTTAATAAGCGAAAACTCCAGATCTGATAATTTTGTCGGCTTGGTCAATATCTCAGCCGGAACGGATAACTTCCCGATGTCATGAATCGATCCGGCCAGGCGCAACCCTTCAATTTTATCCTTGTCCAGCCCCATTTCAGCGGCAATGGCACAGGCCAGGTTTGCGGCACGGGACTGATGACCCGCCGTATAAGGATCTCTGGATTCCAGAACCGATACCAGCACATTAATGGTGGCGCCCACAGCGTTTTTAAGGCTGGTGAGTGTTTCCTGAAGTTTTTCCTCCGTTTTCTTGCGTTCGGTTATATCCCTGCCTTCGCACAGAATATACAACGGATTCCCCTTGTCATCCCGGATAAAGCTGAACGTGGTTTCCGTCCACAAAGTCCGGCCGTCCCTGCAGCGGTATTCGAGTTCAAGCTGACTCTTTGAGGAATCGGAGGGAGTATATACCAGTGGTCTGGACATCTTCGCGGTGAAAAAATCCATCGCTATCTTATAAGATGTTGCTGTTAAGAGTTTATCCAAAGGCAATCGGATGAGTTCCGGCAGATTATAACCCCATAACTTCTCAACGGACGGGCTGATGTACTTCCACCCCAGGTTTAAATCCATCAGCCAGACCTGATCTTTCATATGATCGGCCAGAAGATGATATTTCTCTTCACTTTCCCTGATGATTTCTTCCGTCCTTTTACGCTCCGAGATGTCCGTATGCAGCCCGATCAGCCCGACGACATTGCCGGAGTCGTCCTTGATGGCATCGGCCCGCAGCATTGTAAGAAACACTCTGCCGTCTTTTGACACGAATTCTGTTTCGCCGACCCAGGAACCTCCTTCTTTAATGGTTTGAAATACTTCTTTCGCTGTTTCATGATTTTTATAAATGATTGGACCGCCTCCGAGAGATTGCAGTTCATTCACTGAATATCCAAAAAGCCTGACAAAAGCTTCGTTATGGTAAAAATGATTTCCGTCGGGATCCGACAGTCCGATTGCGTCACCGGAACTCTCCACCGCCTTACTGATCAGGAGAAGTTGCCGTTCCACCTTGTGACGTTCCGTTATATCTCTGGAAAAGGCCAACAGAGCCTTTCTGTTTTCATGCCGGATAACTTTTGCTGAATTCTCTATTTCCCTGATGGATCCATCCTTACAAAGAAGCAGCGAATGGAATATCCTTGTCTCAACATCTTTATATTCAAGAAGAGATATTTCTTCAATCAGTGTCGGAGTGAAATCGGACGGCACCAGATGATAAACAGACATGCCGGTCAGTTCTTCAACAGAATAGCCGGATATTTCAGCCAGGCGGTTATTGGCAAACTTGATGACGTCATCCTGTATAATCGATATACCATCGGTGACTTTTTCAATCAGCGCGGAATATTTTTCTTCGCTCGCGCGCAGGGCGTCTTCCATGCATTTGCGTTCGGTGATGTCGATCAGATTAACCACGATAGCGTCATGAAGATGATCTCCCGGAAAATTTCGGGCGATACAATCGAATGTCCGCCAGCTTCTATCACTGTGACGGATACGAATCTCTGTCTGTTCCGGCGGAGCATTTTTATTTTGAGTTAAATGATTGAAAGAAGTTTGAACAATATGGAAATCATCAGGATGAACATTTTCAGTTGCGCATGCCCCCATTCTGCTCTTGGTTTTCCGTCCCAGAATTCTTTCAACGGCGGAATTGACATATTGGATATTGCCTTCCCTGTTGACAATAACAATGATGTCGGAAGCATCTTCCGTAAGCGCACGAAAGACTTTCGCGTCTGAATCTAATAGCCCCTGCAACTGTGTGCTCATTGAAAAAGCGCCTTTGCATCAAGTTACTTTACAACTCAACCGATACCTCAAAAAGGGGAGTGGCAGGCACAGTTTTGTGTTTTTTGAAGTTAGATTAAAATACATAAAGAATGAGGGTGTGTCAAATTAAAAATGGCTTTCACGACCTTCACAACGAGCAAATCAAAATTCTTCCGGACCCATTCGCTGGAACCGTTGATATTTTGAGGATTGATCGGGGATCGCTCTCTGGAATTTCCCTGGACGATTCTGATTTCACATCACGTCATCTTATGGAGTCATGGCTTCAAGATCTTGAAGAAGGTTTGTTTAGTCTCGCGGTAATCACCAGTTGATATGCGAACATGCTTTTCCACAAATTGGCAATGAAGGCTTCCGCCCTATATATATAATTCATGTAAAAACGATAGTACGGATTCGCCGCCAGCGCTTCCGGTTCGGCAGGCTGACCGGTTCGGCTTTGCGGAAATAGCCGGTTTCGGGCCTTGATTCCAATCAGCCCCCGCAGAAAGTACGGCGTTGCGTAAACTTGTACCACATCAAACCCGGCCGCCGTAATCAGCCGTTTGATGCTTTTGAGCGTGAAAAAGCGGATATGCGTTCTGTCCATCATGCCTGAAACGGTGTAGTCCCACGTTCCGAAAAGCAGGCGCAGCCGGGTCAACCAGTTGGCTATGTTGGGCACGGAAACAAGCAGGGTGGCATTTTCTTTCATCAGCGGGACGGCGTTGCGAATCAGCAGCAGCGGATCATAAACGTGTTCGAGGATATCCGAAAAAATGACCAGGTCGAATTTTTCGCGCCTGATTGCTTCCGGAATCGTTTCCGGCCTGCTGAAATCCGCAACGGCGGCAAACGTGAGGCGCTTTTTTGCTTTTTCCACGGCCAGGGGGGACAGATCCACGCCGAAGACGGTATTGTTTTTCTTCATCATCTCCGCGCCGTTCTGCCCGTAGCCGCAGCCCACGTCCAGTACTTTCAGGCCTGATCCCACCTGTCGCAGAAGGCCGTGATGAAGCTCTTCAAAATAGGGGTACTGTCCGTTTAATTTATCCATTATTGTTCTTCATTTTTTAACGGGTGAGGATTTGAAAAAGAATGTAGGGAAAACGACCGGCTATGTCAATGAAAAGTTCACTGACGGAAAGTTCACAGATGCCGGCTTAGTGCTACAATGAAACCTTGTCATATCGACCAACGGGAGATATCTTGTATACTCTTATGATCATTAAGATTTCTCGCTTCGCTTCGAAATGACATACTGTAGAGATGTTTATGTAACGCTCACTAGCGGACTATCGACGGAGACGGGGGTACGTCACGGAGGAAAAGGTGCTTTTCAAGCGCGGGAAGTTTTTCAGGACACCGATGATAGCGTTCAGCATTTTTTGCGGCGGCAAGCCTCTGGAAATACCGGAACGCTGCCGGTAATTTATTTCGACATAGCCGATGCGAACACCGCTGAATTTTGCGCGGAGCGTTAATTCCGAACTGATCAAGGCCGTATTCATCCAGTTTTCCGAACAAAGTTTATCGCCGAGCGCCCTGTTATAAATTCTAAAACCGCTGTCGGCATCCCGCACATCCACCTTGAAATATTTTCTTAAAATAAAATTGTAGGCCAGCGTCAGGAAACGGCGATGCAACTGGTCGGTTCTTTTTGCCCGCACACCGATGATCAGTTCATGGTCGCGGCGGCGTTCATAGAGTTTCCAGAAATCATCCATGTCAAATTTGGAACCGGTATCACTGAAAAAGATATACGGGTTCTTTGCGATTTTCATCGCGTCTCTCAAGGCCCTCGTGTAACCTTTTCGCTGTCCGCCGGTGGAATGAATAATGTCCGGGTTTTGAAGATATCCGGTAATAATTTCTTTGGTGCCGTCGGTGCTGCCGTCTTCCGCGATGATCAGCTCCGACCCCGGCAATCGGGATAAAATCACTTTTTGAATATCCTGGATTTCCTTTTCGATGGTGTCGGCCTCGTTGTGAACAATCAGGATGACGGAAACCGGTTCTTGGTCGGAATGATTAACCATTGTCTTGCCCTGATACTTTTATGCTGACCTGAAAATATTTATTTGACGGCTCTGATGTAAAGATGCGCGTCCGCCGGATTTTGAAAACGGTTTCTGGAAATTCCGCGGGAAAGAAAGATTTGCGGATCTCCCCCGATGACGTCGCTGAAGCCGATATCCCGCAGATGCCTGAACAAATCATCTTTCTGCCAGGCGCACTTGTGTTCGTCTCCCGGCCAGCGCTGCCAACCCCAGAACGTGGCGAAGACGTGTTCTCTGGAAAACGGACTTTTCTCCGGACTGCCATGCGTAATGTAATAAAGATACTCGCTCCATATTTTAATATCCGGCAGGTCGAAAAGAAATTCACCCCCCGGCCGGAGAAGTTGATGAATATGCCGTAGCGCTTCAGTAAATTCGGCAAAACGCAAATGCTCCATCAACGCCAGGGCAATCACTTCGGAAAGCGAATTTTCCGGCAGGGGAATTTCCCAGATCGGACAGTTGAAATCCAACTCCACGCCGGGCTGTATGGTGATATCCTGATGCAGGTATCCCGGCGTCGGCCTCTGCCCGCAACCCAGTTCCAGCTTATAGGATTTTAAAAGAAGAGCATCTGGATTCATTTTATTTTTTGCCGCGGGAAATTATTTTCCGTGGCGTCGGCTTTGAAGATGACTGGCGTTGCTTACCTTCTGATTTCAGCAATGCGGCGCGCAGCATTTTCATCATCATGTGGCTGATAATGGAATGAATATCTTCCGCGACCTTCATATCGTCAACAGCGATATGGATGGCGTATTGCGCCGTCTGCTTCAATCTGCCGCCGTCAAATCCGCAGAAGCCCATCGTCACCGCGCCTTTTTTGTTGGCGTAGTCTATCGCCCGGATAATGTTTCTGGAATTGCCGCTCGACGAAATGCCGATCACCACGTCGGCGGGGCGCAGAAAGTTTTTCAACTGTTCCACGAAAATCGCATCGTAACTGATGTCGTTGGCGATCGCGGAAACGGAAGGCATATTATCGTTGAGACACATCACCCGGAATTTTCTGTCCAGGTTCGCCGATGCGCCTTTATTGAAATCACAAACGATATGCGAGGCGATGGTTCCGCTCCCGCCGTTGCCCATGGTAAAGATGGTATTTCCATTATCGTAAGCGGACTTCAGAATATTCACGATTTGATTGATCTCCTGCGTCTTGATGACGCTGAGCTTTTTTTCCAGAAGCTTCAAATATCTTTTGATGTCGGCGGTGCAGTCAATCATCTCCGTTCACCTCACTGGCTGTATCATAAATCACCTTCGTCCCCCGCTTGTCAAACTGAAATTTGAATTCCTTTAAATCTTTCAGTGCATGCCGGAGTTTTTCCTGCCTCGGCTGTTCACAATAGAACATTAAAAAACCGCTTCCGCCCGCCCCGAGCAGTTTGCCGCCGTCGGCGCCGTTTTTGCAGGCCAGTGCATAGTAATAATCGATTCTGTCATCGGCAATTTTCGGCGAAAGTTCCTTCTTCAAACGCCAGCCTTCATCCAGAATCGCGCCTACATCCTGTAAATTTCCCGCTTCCAGACTAACTTTGAGCTTGTGAGCCAGTCCGGTCATGGTCTGAATGTTCCGAAAAGTTTTCGGATCAGACATTGTGCTTCTTCTCTGATCCGTGAGAATTTCCCGCGCCGGCCTGGCTCCGCCTGTGTAAAAGAACAAAAGGTTGTTTTCCAGTTCCTGATGTTTTTCGGGAGACAGGACAACCGGTTCGACGCGGACAGTGTCGTCGGGATAAAAAGTAATCAGATTTAATCCTCCGTAAGCCGCGGCGTATTGATCCTGTTTGCCGATAGGTTCTTTCAGAATGTCAATTTCAATGGCACAGGCCTCCCGGGCCAGCGCTTCCGGAACCGGATGACGACCGGCATAGAGGTGCAGCGCATGCAGCAGCCCCACAGTAAAGGCGCCTGATGAACCCAGACCGGTTCCCGCCGGAATATCGCCGATGGCATTAATATCAATGCCGCTGATGCTGAATTTTCTGAGCGCTTCGCGGACAATGGGATGGTGGATGTCCCCCGCGTCACTGACCAGTTCGGTGCGGGAATATTTCACCTGGATTCTTTCGTCAAAATAAGGATGCACAAAGATGTACATGTACTTGTTGATGGTTGCGCTTAACACACAGCCGGCGTGTCTTGAATAAAACTCTTTCAAATCACTGCCGCCCCCGGCAAAGCTTACCCGAAAAGGCGTTCTTGTTCCGATCATCCGGTCTCTCCCTGAACCGTCATGCCGTCATCGGCTTTTACGCCGACCGGCCATCTGTCCTTAGCCCTTGTATTCATCAATAACAAAATCCACCGCCTTTTGCAGATTTTCAAAAACAAAGTCGGGAGGACAATCAAATCTCTTGTCTTGCCCGGCATAGCCCGTTTTGACCAGAATCGTTTTCATTCCCGCGTTGCATCCCGCCTGAATGTCGCGGGTGGAATCGCCGATCATAAAAGATTGGCTCAGGTCAATGTTAAAGTCCTGCTGAGCCTGCAAAATCATTCCGATCTCCGGCTTCCGGCACACGCAGGTAACTTTGTAATCACTGTTTTCTCCCGCAAAGCCGCGGTCAGGATGATGGGGACAATAATAAATGCCGTCCAGAAAAGCCTGCTGCTCCCCCAGAAGTCGATCCAATTTTTTATGGATTCGGGCAACATCTTTCTCCGAACAGAGCCCTCTGGCCACAACCGACTGATTGGTCACCACAATTCCAAGATAATCCGACCGGTTGATTTTCCGGACAGCGTTGGCAGAACCGTCGATCAGCTTCAACTGTTCAGGCCGGTGCAGGAAATTCACCTCTTCGTTAATGACGCCGTCTCTATCCAGAAATATGGCTTTCTGACTGTTCACAAGGTTGCGGTGATGAACTTTTCCATTCAGAATGTCCTTTTCCACCTCGTAGAATCTGGCCACCGAACCGGCATCCTTCACATACTCGGAAGATGAATAGGCGTAAAGATTCTCCCCCCGATTCACCAACAACGGAAAAACATCGCGCCCGAAATCAAGCTTTTTCCCGCTTTCGATAAATCGCGTCATTGTCCGGTTTAGAACATAGATGCCGGCGTTGACCAGATTCCGGTAGTCCTGATCAGCGGGACGCGGTTTGGGAATAAATTCAGTGATTCTTCCGTCGTCATCCACGTCCAGTAAATCACTGTCAAAAGGATGGTCATTGGGATGGGCCAGCAGCGTGCCGGGGCCGCCGCGCGAACGGTGGAAACGCATCAGCCTCTCCAGATCGATATCGAAAATGGTATCCCCGTACAAAACCAGAATGTCTTGAGCATCACCGAACAGGGGTTCAGCATATTTAAAAGCACCGGCAGTACCCAGCGGTTCCGGTTCTTCCGCATATCGTATGGACAAATCAAATTTCCGGCCATCACCGAAATAGTTCCGAATGGCGTCTGCACCGTAACCGATGCTGATGATCACATCTTTGATATGATTTCCGGCAAGAAACTCCATCTGATATTGAAGAATCGGCTTGCCGGCAATGCTGACCATCGGCTTGGGTACCTGATCCGGCGTAATTTCTTTTAGCCTGGTTCCTTTTCCACCAGCGAGAATAAACGCAATCATTGGTCGAGAATACTCCTGACAGCCAGTCTTACCGCCTCCGCGGAGGAATGCGCGGCCTTCCAGCCCAGCCCATTCAGTTTTTTCAAATCATACCGGTAATCAGGGACATCGCCCAGCCAGCCCGTGGTGCCTCCCGTGTAATGAAATTGCACCTGCTTCAGGCCCATCTCGGCACAGACGATTCGCGCAATCCGGGTCACCGTGATCCGATCCTTCACACCGGCGTTAAAATAATTCAGCCTTTCCCCGGCGTTTTGAAAGATAAAGTAGATCGCCCCGACGAGATCCCGAACATCAACATAAGGCTTCTTCTGCCGGCCGTCGCCCAAAATGGTCAGTTCTCGCGGATTCGCCCGTAATTTTTTTACAAAATCATGGATCACGCCGTGCGTCATTCTCGGCCCCACCACATTGGGAAACCGGACAATCCACGACTGCATATGATTCATCGCCGCATAGGCGGCAATGAACGCTTCGGAAGCCAGTTTGCCCGCACCGTAATAGGACACCGGTGATAAGGGCCCGCTGCCTTCCGCCAATTTCCTTCTTGCGTCTCCGTAAACAGCTGATGACGAGGCAAATACAAATTTTCCGGCTTCAAACAAGCGGCAACACTCCAGTGTATTCCAGGCGGTCTGAAAAGTATTATTCAAATCCATTTCCGGATGGGCAGCGGAAGCGGCGATATCCGAATTGGCCGCCAGATGAAAAACGGCGTCAAATTTGTTTGTCCGGAATATTTTTTTCAGTCTGTCCAGATGCAGCAGATCCTCTTTCATAAAAATAAAATTTTTATGCTGAGCAAGATGCCGGATATTTTCTTTGGTGCCAAGCGAAAGATTATCCAGCGCCACGACCTGATGGTTTCCATCAACCAGCAAATCCGCCAGATGGCTGCCGATAAAACCGGCGCCGCCGGTAATCAGTATTTTCATAACTATTTCCCGAGTTGCCTGTGATTTTTTACACTTATACCAGATTCCGGTTAAATTTCCACAAGTTCAGACGATGGGGTCCCCATCGTCAACCTATTTCTTCGCTGAGATTTTTCGCGTGCCGGATAACGGCATCCATATTTAAATATTCAAATTCTCCAAACCGGCCGCACAACCTGACGTCCTGTCCCGAAAAATAATTTTTAATGGTCTTCATATTGTTCTGATGATGCAGATCGCAGATCACGTAGGCGTATTCAAATTTCCGTGTTTCCATAAAATTGATTTGCTTCCGGGTGTCGATAAAACGGCCGGCTTCCAATCCCGCGATTATTTTTTCTTCCATTTCCCTGACCGGCATTTTATCGAGCGCGCTGTCTTTGGGGTAAGTAATCTCCGCCATCAGCGTCGTTGATTGATCATCCCTGCGGTAGCTCTCGCCCAGAAAATTCAGCTTGGACAGGCGGTGAAAAATAATATTTTCATCCGGCACCATGACGGCAAAACTGTCGTCCAGATTATCCTTCTGGACATTGATGATCGCAATTATCAGAGAATTGTATTTCAAACCATTCACCGCCGCTTGAACGTCTTGGGGGATTTTCGCCTGATAAATCTCCGCCAATTTTTGAACCGGTATTGTAGAGATGATCAAATCGTAATCACACGCTCCGCCCTGATCGGTTTTGATCTGCCACTGATCGCCGTTTCTCTTGAATCCGGAAACGCCAGCGCCGGTGAAGACATTGACGTGATCATTCAATCGGTCCTGAAAAGCTTGAATCAGCGCGCTGATACCGCCCTGTCGCGGATAGTAAAAATATAATTGATGAAGATGGCCTTCCGTGGAAATCCCCGCGGCGCTTTTGATGATGTCTTCTCTCGGCGGTCGGGGAATCCGGCCCGCCATTTGCGTATCCATCAGCGCGGGTTCAAATTTCCAGATCTTTTCATTATAAGGCTTCAGATAAATACGGGTGATGCCTTCGCCGAACGTTTTCAGAAAATAGGCAAGCAGATTATCCGCCTTCTCATTTTCATGGGGATTATTGAGAAAGGTCTTCAGACAATATTCGCGTTCATCGGCGGGCAGGGCCGACAGTTCGTTTTCAAAGGGATATTTGATGAATGAACCTTTGTGGACTATTTTGTTGACGCGTCTCAACCTGCTTTTATTCTCGCCGAGGAGATGGATCATCAGATTCAACATTTCATCATCCCGGGAGAATATCGCGTGCGGGCCGATATCATAACAAATGCCGTTTATGTGAAATGAGCGGCATAATCCTCCCGGTTCGCTTTCCTTCTCCAGGATTTCTATACTCTCGATACGATCGTTGTTCTGCAGAAAATACGCGAGCGCGATACCGGCGAGTCCGCCGCCCAGGATTCCTATTCTCATAATTAAAAGTCTTTTAAAGTCTGAATATCACCAAATACTTTTTACCGCAAAAATAATATCTCTGAAAGATCTGAATCAATCTACCGCAGATGGAGCCTTGCGATATACGTTCAGTTTGTGTTCCCTTAAAATTTGAAGAGACGCTCGTGCCTGTTCCGGCCAAAGCCAGATCAAAGAAAGTTCTTCTGCGCTGGCGGTATCCACCCGCATAGAGATGTTCGCGAGTTTTGTAAATTCAACCTTCTTGAAAGGTCGAACGTGCCATTCGATGACCGTGCTCAGCAGCAAGGCTGAAAAAATGATCGCCAGTCCTGAATAAATTGTGCTCTTCAATATTAATTTTGGCTTATCAGGTCGGGTCAGGACAAATATGAATATCCACACGATCGCCGCGAGTCCGCAGACGCTGACATATGTATAACGGGATGCCATGCCGTAATCGACGCCCAAACCGAATCTGACGATCATCATGAATCCAAAATAGAATAATGTCTGCATAATGAGAAACAAAGGCAAATTCGTCCGGTCATACATACGTGATTTGAAAAAGAGAAAAACAGACAGGATGTAATAAAATACAACCAGGAAGCCGATGAGCAGAATGCTATGAAACGAAAAATAATGACAGGCAAAAAAAGTGTCAACGCTGACAATACTGGCGCCGAAAGAGGCCAGAATAAATTGAAAAGCCGTGAAGGGATGGGCGAGGATGCCCGAAATAAAAAATACGTGCTTGGCGACATAATCCTTCTGATGGAGTTGATAAATATAGATCCATGCAATGATCGCAAGAAATACAGCGATGGTTAATGAGCGCAACCAGAAACTTTTTGCTAATCCGGAAGATTTGATCAGCGCATAACTTAAAAACGTTACGCCGAGCGCCGGCGCGTAAGTGATATATAATTTCCCGCCGAAAACCAGGATCGCCACGGCATGCAATGCTACCGTCAAAAACAGATATTTCCGTTGACCGTTCACCAGGAACAACTCAAGGCTGATAAAGCTCGCGATAAAGAAAAGCATGGATGAATGATACACCAGGGCGTAGCCGAAGATTAGCACTTCCCACTGGATGACACTGAAAATAATGAAGGTTAAGGCAAGAAAAGTTAAGGCAACGAACCCGGGGGAATGTTCCGGCGCCAGACTTTTCCGATAGACCTGGTAAAATAAGAGAGCGGAAGCCAATATAAAGAAGGGATTCATCAAGGCCAGAATCCTGCTATTCATGGAAAACCATTTGATATCGGCAAGCATCAGAAGATTGTATCCAAGCGTTCGGGAAAAGTCATTAGGCCGCCAGAGATCTGCAAAAGTGAGGGTGCCGTTTAAATAGCTTTCAACCCACCCTCCTTTGATCAAACTCAAGTCATCGCGACATATCAGTGCGGGAGCAGTTGTCCATGCATAAGCAAAAGCCAGTGCAAAAGGAAGCAACAAAGATAAATAAAAGAGTGTTTTGGACTTCATAAATATCTTCCTAAATGGATGATGGAGACAAAGACATCACGGTCATTGCAGCAATTCTTTGAAGGACGGATCCACTGTAAAACCCATCCTTTCAGTTGTCTGTATGTCCCGCTTCGCCTCATTCTTACGTCCCAACTGATAATAAGCAACCGCCCGGTTGAGGTAGTGGTTGGCGTTGTCCGGATTGAGTTTGATGGCCGCGTCATAATCAAGCAGCGCTTGACCGTATTGCCCCCATTGAGCGAAAATAAGCCCCCGGTTGCCCAGCACGTTGGACAGCGGAATATCGACCTCGCTCCCTCCGGCATCGTAGGGACCCCGGAGCGCCAGATAGCGGTTGTAGTCCTGCAGGGCTCTGTCAAAATGATGAGTCGTCAGATAGACAAGACCTCTGTTGTGATAGGCCATCAGGCTCTGCGGATTGAGATCAATGGCGACGGTATAGTCTTCAATGGCCTGCTCACGCCGGTTTTGCTCGTGCCGGTCATTGCCGCGGTTGAGATAGGCCATGGATATTTTGCGGGGATATTTTTCAATGACAGACGTCCAGAGGGTTTCGCTGTTTTGCCAGACCGGAATATATCTGATGGTCAGAACGCTGAAGATCAGCAGGGCGGCGACAGCACCCGCTGCCAGGGGTATGCGGCGGTCAGGATGCCCCTCCGCCAGTTTCTGCATGGAAAAGGCAGCGGCAAAAACCAGCCCGACATAGGCCATGAAGATATATCGATCGTTCAGATAGGCCGTATCGTTGGCCAGAAAAGGCATCAGGAGAAACAGGATATTGAAGGTAAAGAAAAGCAGCCCGAACGTCACAAATCTATACCGGCGCCGGACGGCCAGTGCCCAGACCAGAATGAAGATGGCCGTGGCCGCGCCGACCCAGTGGCCTGTTTGCAGGACACGGGGAACGGGATACAGCGGGGAGGTCACATAGGGAACAAAAAACTTCAGAATGTAAATCGCGTAGGCATAGCCGGCCAGTACCGTCTGTTCAAAGAAATTGAAGGCATTAACGATGGCACCGCTGTCTTTGGTGGTATAAACATTTTGAAAAAAGAAAGTCGTACCCAGCAGGCCAATGAGCAGCGCAAAGGCAAAGAACAACGCTTTTTCCATCACTGCTTTCCAGGCAAACTTTCTTTCAAAATACCAGTCCAGAAGAACCAGCGAAAAAGGAAGCGCCACCGCCTGTCCTTTGGAGAGCAGCGACAGAACAAACAAAACGAAAGTCAGCAGAAAATAGCCTGCTTTGCCGGACACAAGGTAACGGATATAAGCCAGCAGGGCCAGCAGATAAAAAAAGCCGTAGAGCACATCTTTGCGTTCGGTAATCCAGGCCACGGACTCCACCCGCAGCGGATGAATGCTGAAAAGCAGCGCGCCGAAGCCGCTCCACCAGATGGAGATGCCCATCCGGCGGAAAAAAATCAGAACAAGCGCCGTGCAGAGCAGATGCAGAATCAGATTGTCCAGATGATACAGGAATGGACGATCTCCGACCAGCTTCCATTCCAGCGCGAAAGAAGCAACGACCAGCGGATTATAGGTGTTGTAGGCGGCGGGTTTGGTGAAAATACCGCAGAAATCCGCTTGCCGAACCACAGGATTTTTATAGACATAAAAATTGTCGTCCCAGTTGGTCCAGCCGAGTTTTAAACTGCCCGCAAACACGGCAGCGGTAATCACCATGACCAGGAGAAACACAAGCCAACTGTGCTTCTCCTGAAAAATATTCTCTTGTTGCCGGATAAAAAAGTCGTTTTTCACGCGAAAAGTATATGAAGAAGTATCCCGCATGTCAATGAAATACAGCCCAATTGCACCATTGAAGTATTTTGATGCCTTAATTAAATACGAAAACCACTTTTTTTATTTTCCATCCTTAACACCCTTACAACATCAACAACCCGCGTTGGTATGTTATTGTAAGAGCGATGATATATGTAACTTATCGTTTTCTTTGATAGGGTGCCATAATAGATAAGTTTTGTTATGGTGGATGAAATTTTACAATTCATGAGTTTTTTCCTTCCAAGCAACCAGAAAAGAATTTTATCAGGAATTTTTATGAGATAAATCAAGGCAATGAGGTTATTGACCACGGAGCTTTTGTAATTGAAAAAAGAGCCGCCCGGCGCATCCCCATTCATATGTTCTGCCATTTTTGTGCCGGGGTAAAATATTAAAGAGTTTAGATTGAGTATGAAAGGACGCTTTATTTGCGAAAGCAAGCGCACCGTTTGGATCGTGTCTTCGACAGTTTCCTGGTATCCATCGAGAATAATATCCACACCCAGAGGAACAATCCGTCCCTTATGTTTGGCGAACATTTCCGATACACGTATGATCTCTTCATTGTTTTGTTTGCGATGATAAATGTCGAGCATCTTTCGGCTACCTGTCTGGACTCCAATTTGTCCATAAACCATACCGGCATCGATCAGCTGATCGACATGGTGAGGTCGGGTCAAGCGAGGTATAAAGCCGACAACATTAAAAGGTAATCCTATTACCTTGGGATAGCGCTTAATAAATTCTTCAAAATCATTTTCACCCATGGAAAGAAAAGAGTCATCCATAAAATGGACATTATAAAACTTATAATGCTCGGCAGCCGCCTGTATTTCCCTGAGTGTGTAATCGATAGAATGCCTGCGGATGTTGGCATATTCTTTATTGACTTTCTTCAGCGCATAATTACAACAATAGGAACAACTATTAGGGCAGCCCTGTGAAATCATCGTGCTATAAGAGTAGTCGAGATACTTATGGTAACCTCGCCTGTCAAGATTGATGATGGTATTTTTATTGGTACAAACGAAAAACGCATTCCCGTTGTAGAGGGGAAAGGGAAGGGTGTCCAAATCGGTACACATTTCACTCGATCCATTTTCAACAATGGCGCCGCTGGATTCTTTTGCCCATATGCCTGATGGCAATTTCGCAAAATCTGAAAAATGATTGCTTGAAAGTTGCTTCAAAAGGCCGACCAGAGAATAATATCCCTCGCCGACACAAACAAAATCAGCGTATTCGAGGCAATCGTATGGTTTTAAAGTAGGATGAATACCTCCCCATATTATTTTTTTATCCGGATAGGATTTTTTTATTGCTTTTGTCAGTGCAATGCTCTGGTTAAGTCCGTCTGAAAATAGAGAGATTCCGATGACGTCATATGGTGCGATAAAAGAAACAACGCGATTAATCAAATGGTCAGAGATTTTTCCAGCGGATTGAGGATGGAGACGTCTTTTCCGGGAGTCAGAAAGACGCAGACACAAAATATCGGTTTGAAAACCCTGCTGCCGTACATACGAAGCCAGGCAACGAACACCATAGGCAGCCACGTCGGCCAGGGTTATTAACAATAATGAAGGCTGTTTCCCGATTGCCATTAGAAAATTGTTCTCTTGTTCTGTGAATAATGGTTAAATCCTTTTTTGAATTTACTGCATACATAACATTTTGATGTCAAGTTATTCTTGCTGGGTTGCTTCGTTTGAATCCCTTCTGACGGTTCATCCCTGGCAGAGCTCTGATCATGGTTAAAAAAGCATAGTAGGGAAGCACCATGAATTTGGGATGATGCAGGGCAAGGCTGATGATTCTTTTAGGATTAAAATAAAATTTTCTGTAAGCGCGTCGAAAAGTTTTGCGCAGCTCCTGATCTGACATTGCCGAGAGATTATAGTAGTTATTATAATAATTCATGCAGAGTGGGTCAAAAATATCATCGTTATTTTTCAGAGTATCCGCGGCAATTCCAGCCAGTTTGGTTCCGGGAAACGGTATGACACGAAAAAATATTGCCCGATGCAGGGAAGAATTGACTGCATATTTTACAGTGGAAGATGCTTCTTCATAGGTCTCGGTCGGCAACCCGATCATGAAAAAGCCTATAGAATAAATTCCTGTCTGAGCAGAAGCTTTGATGATTAAATCGGCTTTCTTGATATTGAGATTCTTGTTAATCATCTTTTGAAGGCGTGGATTGGCTGTTTCTACGGCAAACGCAACCGACACCGTTCCCGCCTGTTTAAAAAGCTCCATATCCTGCGGCTCGAGCAAGTCCGCTCTGAGACCGTTTGGAAAATGCAGTTTAATATCCTTAAACCTATCCCGGATAGCGTTCAGGATAACCATCATCCTTTCCCGGTCTAAATTGAAACAATCGTCAAGGATTTCAAATTCCCTGAATCCGTGTTTTATATACAGTTCCTGAATTTCAGCAAGAACAGACTGTGACGACCTTTTTCTGAATACTTTACCCATGGTTTGGTGGCAGTACGCACACTGATAAGGACAGCCGCGTGAAGTGATGACAGCCATATAAGGCCTGCAACCGACAGCAGCGCTGGAATGCATTCTTGCGTATAGTTTATGATCCAGTAACTCCCACGCGGGGAATGGAAGATGATTCAGCTCGTCTTCCATCAAGTGCCGTCCTGCATTGAGCTTGAGATGACCCTTCACCATTGACGCCGTTCCTGCAATTGAATCAGTAGGGAGACCATTATTGATAGCGTCGATCAATTCGGGAAACACAAAATCTCCTTCACCCATCACGACAAAGTCTGCCCCCAATTGCTCAATCGATTTTTCAGGATTCGCTGACGGCCAGGGGCCGCCAAAAATCACCGGAGCACGGGGAATAATCTTCCGGATCATCTCCATAATTTTTTTTGTCTGTTCGACTTCCGTAATAATGATACTGATGCCGATAAAGTCAGGTCGCCATTCTTTAAGAATACACTGAAGCACATGAAAATCTTTATGGTCTTCAGCGCAGTCGTGAATCCTGGCTTCATGACCGTCTTTTTTCAGAACAGCGCCGATATACATCAATCCCAGCGGCTGGGTGATGAATGGAAACTCCAAACCTATGAATCTCGGTTTGATAAGAAGTACTTTCGACATCTGAGTTTTAAATCCTTAAAGATCGATTTTACGTCACATCTTTCTTATGGATGATGTGCCCCTGTTTTTTTTCTAAAGAAAAGATGCATTTGCTCTCTCTGGGTGGCAAAATCATCGAGCAACAGGTTTGTTTCCCGCCAGCAGCCTAACAGGCAGCCATCACATCCTTCCCGCAGACGCCTGGCGCTTTCCCGGTATTCGGCGCTCCGGAATTTTTTCGGGAAATCTGATTGAATATTGAATAAAGGCGGAAAGACATCACAGGGGGCGACGCCTCCATCAGGATAAACAACAAAGAATCTTTCTCCGGCTCTGCAATCCCATGAATAATTGCCGGTCCTGAAACAATCAAGCGAAGCCCTCAGAAATTTTTCGGAATTGATGATTCTGTATCCCTCTTTCTTCATTTTTATAAGTTTCGCATATACTTTTTCTGTTTCAGGAAGAAGGTCTTTTGAAACAATCATTTCTTCATCATATCCATAACAAAAGCTCGTGGTCATTCCTGACGAGTGCAAATGAACGGGAACCAGAGAAGCATAGGCGCCTTTTGAATTTACATATCTGACAATTTCCGGAAGCTCGGGAATATTGAGCCTTGATACGGCGGTATTCACCACGATAAAGCCTTTGATGTACTCGGCGAAAAGATCCAGTGATTCGTCAACTTTTTGAACGAGGTCTTTTGATTCGCAAATCCAATCAAATTTTTTCTCATCCAGCGTATCCAATGAAATGGTGATGTTTTTTAGACCTGCTTCGGCAAGAACCCTGATTTTCTCTCTGGTGACAAGTGTCCCGTTCGTCTGCAGCCTTGTGGTAAACCCATGATCATTAAACAACTTTACGATATCAGATATGTCCGGACGGAGAAGGGGCTCTCCCCCGGTTAACACAATATTTTGCACCTTGAGCTTTTTGAGGACGCGCACGCACTGCTCTATTTCTCCGAGGGTCATTTCCGGTGATTTTCTTTTCCAGATGTTGCACATTTTACATCGGAGGTTACACCGCTCCGTAACATAAAAGTGAAGATAGAATGGCGCTGAAAAGAATTTGGAACGGACAAGCCCTCTTGCCGCCTCCATTGCAGTTTTCATTTTTTAAGCATCCTCAAGTATTTTCAAAAATTCATTTTCTCGCACTGTCACTTCTATCTTCTTTGAAAGTGCTCTTTCTTCAAAACAAGAAAATGATTTTATGGGTGTCTATTATAATTCGCAGAATCCGGCAAGGTTCTATTATCACCGGAAGGCCTCATGGGCGCATAAATATACAAAACATCACCGCCCAGCCAAGGTATTTCATCCGGCCATTGTCTTCTGAAGATTTCCCGATAGCCGGCAAAATCGATGGCCTGACCGACAAGAATGACCGCTTTTTTCCGGTCTATTAATACCGCCTGCTCGTAGGTATCGTCCAGCCAGGGAAAATGCGCCGGCGACCGCTGGATGCGGGGAAGATCATTGATGATGAACGATATATAATCTCTGGTATAATTCAGGATGGAACAAGAGCCTTTATAAGGCTCTATCGCTTCAAAAACGTCCCGGTAGAAATGGATGCACTCCCGCGTCATCAACTTGCCTTTGAAGATGGCTGTTGTTTCATTTTTCATTCCACCGCGCATCAGGAAATCCGCACGCCAGGGGTAATAAGCGGACGAGGTTTTTGTGAAAAACAGGCCGGATGTCAAAGCCGCCACAATGATGATGCCCAAAAGCGCCATCAAATATTTCAGAGGTTTTGCGGCTTTGAGATAAAGATTATAAAAAACAAACACGCATAACCCAACCCCCAGAGAAGCTCCGTTGATCAGCCGGAATGTTTCATAAACATGAATGGAATTCAAATATCCGAAAATGACGGTCAGACACACCGCCAGGATGACATCATAGGCGTATGCCGACTCTGCATTTTTACCGGATAATTTTCGCCGCATTTCCCGGATGATGATAAACAGGCAGACCACCAGGATCAGGGTGAAAAGGCGGCCGCGAAGATCAGAGGCCAGTGTGCGTACAATTTGCAGCACAGAGCCCAGAAAAACAAGGTAAGTGTTTGTGTCGCCGGCCTTGCCGATCATCTTCATCATCATCCTGTTCTGGTATAAGAGATCATCCAGCGCGGAATTGGCGGCAAGCCAGGCAAAAAACGCCATCAGGGGGATGATAAAGCCGGCACTCAACCACGCTGTTTTTTTTACAACAACCATTCTGGCTTTGTCGGCTTTCCAATAATCCAGGCCCAGCAAAACGATAAATGGCGGCAGAATGGCGATAACCGAAGAATATCTGCAAAGGACAGCAGCGGCGAGGAATACCCCGGCCCAAAAAGCATTATAATTGTTTTGCGAACGGCGCAGAAAAAAAATCAGCGCCAGTAGTTGGAAAGAATAGGCAAAGTAATTGGGCGCGGGATAAATAATATATGGATGAATGAGAAAAATGAGCAGCACGGAAACCAGGGCCAGACTTTTTTTCATAAACCTCAGGAAAACAAGATAGGAAAGGAGCAGCGTGCAGGCATAAAAGAAGCCGGTGATGATGCCGATACTCAGCAGCCGTTCCCCGAAGACAGCCAGGGAAAAACTCTGAATCAGCGAATATAGATAACCGTAGGGAATGATCGTTTCCGCGTGAGGCAGCGCGCCTCTGAGCAAATCCAGCGCCGGAATATAGTACCAGCCCCAGTGAGCGTAGTCTTTATTGACAACAGATTCAGTGAAACTGCAGCCGAAACTGGCGAGGCAGATGCCAATGACCAGAAGGTCAGACGCCAGATTGATGTCCAAAAAACGGTAAAGTCGCTGAAGCTGTCCGGTCTCAGATTTCCTGTGATGATCGGCGGATAAATCCGGCAGGCCCATAAAGTATTTTATTGTTCCCTTATAATTTGTTTAAGTGTAATTTACATCATCTGATCGCTTTCAAAATAGCGACCCGGTTACAATAACGGAATAATCTTTCGGAAAAGAATAATTCAAAGCATCCAATTCAGGCTTGACAAAAGACTTTTGCCGGTGTCTTGTATTGTAAAGGGCGCGCTAAGATTATTGAGTGTTTTGTAAATTAATGCAATACATTTTTACGTAAAGATCGGCATCCAATTTCTTAAATAATAGTTCTACGGAAGACTGAACAAGAGGGAGTCCCGGATATTAAAAGCGAAGCACTGGATAAAGAAAAAATTAAATATTCGCTTCTACTGTTATCCAAACGTTTTAACTACAATCATTGGATATATGAAAATATTCAAGACTTCATCGGCGATAACATTCTGGAAGTGGGCGCCGGTATCGGCAATATCACCGATTTCATCATCTTCAGAAATAACTTGACAGTGATTGACAACAATCAGAACTATGTAGATTACCTAAACGCAAAATATTCCTTCCGCAATCCATCTAATTTCAGTGCTTTCAATGTGGATATCCAGAACATCGAAACTTCTCCGATTGCTGCTCTAAAGTTTGACACCATTCTCTGCCTCAATATTCTTGAACATCTGAAAAATGACCGGCTGGCTGTAGAAAATATGAGTTCACTTTTAGAGATGGGAGGAAGATTGATCATTCTCGTTCCTGCATTGCAATGCCTTTTCGGTTCCATTGATACTTCGTTTGAACATCTAAGACGATACAACAAAAAATATTTAAAGGCCCTGATTCACGGTCAGGACATGACCATCACTAAATTATATTATATGAACTTTTTAGGTTTATTGGGTTGGTATGTTAATGGAAGAATATTCAAGAAAAAAGAATTGCCGGAAAGACAAACCAAATTATTTGATAAGCTGGTACCGTTTTTAGCTTTTGCTGAAAAAATCATCAAGCCGCCGTTGGGGCAATCTCTAATCCTTATTGCTGAGAAAAATAACCGATCAATGCTGAACCGGTCTTAATCATTTATTATATGCATTTTGTATTCATCAATCCGCCCCGCAAGATAGACCCGAATAATATCTGGAGCATCATCAATTCCGATCATCCTCCTCTGGGGCTTGCCTTGTTGTCCTCGATCTGGGATGGGCAGGGTCATCAGTCGCAGATCATCGATGCGGCAGCATTGAAATTGAGCATTCCGGAAATCGTCAGCAGGATTCAACCCGACACCGATTATATCGGCCTGACCGCGACGACGCCGGAAATTTCCAGCGCCATTGCCATCGCCCGCGGGATAAGAGAAAAATTCCACGACATGAAAATCGTCATGGGCGGCGTTCATCCAACCGTCTTTCACGAAGACCTGGTGCGGTATAGATTTTGCGATATGGTTGTCCGCAACGAAGGAGAAGCCTTTATCACCGAGCTTGCCGGAGGAACACCGCTGCATCTCATCCCCAATCTGACCTGGCGCAACCAACAGGGCGAAATCATCATCAACCCCGATGCCTCAACCTATGTGGAACTGGACAAGCTGCCTTTCCCTGCTTACGACAAGCTGCCCATGCATCTTTATCATTCCACACCGGGCGCGGCGCGGCGTCAACCGTCCATCGGCATGGTCACAACCCGCGGCTGTCCCGGCCACTGCACCTTCTGTTTTTCGGGGATGTTCGGTTCGCGCATCCGGTTTATGTCACCACCGCGCATTATCGAGCATATTGAACTGCTGCAGAAAAAATACGGCATCCGGGAAATATCCTTTTATGATGACACATTCACGGCCCATCAGAAAAATGTTGCCGACCTGTGCCGGCTGATGATCGAAAAAAAAATCGGGCTGAGCTGGTCATGTTTTGCCCGTATCGATACCGTCACGCCGGAATTGCTTCTCCTGATGAAAAAAGCGGGCTGCCATCAGATCATGTACGGCTTTGAAACACCGGACGAAACCATTTTAAAAAACATCGACAAACGCACCGCTCCGGAGCAGTTTCAGAACGCCATCCGCTGGACAAGGGCGGCAAAGATTAACATCCGCGGGGCGTTTATGCTGGGCAATCCGGGCGAGACGGAAACCGGCCTGCAAAAGACGATTGATTACGCGAAAAAGGCCGATATTCAACTGGCCGTTTTTAATATCACCACCCCTTATCCCGGGACGGCCATGTATAACACATTTCTGCAGAAGGATTCTCTGCTGCATCAAAACTGGGATCTCTATAATCTTGGGGAACCGGTTTTGAAACTGGACACGGTATCGGAGGAAGTCGTCAAGCAATATTATTACAAAAGCTACCGGGAATTTTATCTGCGGCCATCTTTTATACTGAGATATCTACTTTCCATGCGGACTTTTTCCGAGTTTTCAATCCACACCAGCGCAGCCTTCAAAATCATCGTCGCGCTTTTCCGAAGCCGCTTCGGCGCGCTCGCGGATCGCACCCCGCAAGTTTAAAAAGTGGAAATTATTCGACGAGGAATCCTACGAGACGCTTTACAAAACAATTTCCTGAATTTTTTCTTTTTTCAGCAGCGCGATAAACAACGCCGCCAAAGAAGCCGCGACCTGCATGATAAAAGGATAAGACGGAATTAGATGACGATCCATGTCATCCAGACCGGCCAGCCAGATTGAAAAAAACTGTCCCAGAATGAACAGAAGACAGAACCCCTGCGTCCACGAAATTTTCCCGTATCTAAAAAATATAAACGCAACGACCGCCATTTGCAGGAAAAGCAGAATGAAAAGATTGCCGTAAGCGCCGACCACAATATCGAATGCCCTTTCGGCCATATATTTCCAGTAAACCGTCGTCCATCTGGCATTATGGATAAACCGCTTGATTCGCGCCGGCGCAAAATTCTCCGTATCCGGAAAATTCAGACAGAAAATCATGTCTTTCGTAGGCTTCAGATATTGAGGAAATCTTTTGTTGTAATGTTGATACCGGTCGGTAAAATCATTATTGATCGTGAAGGGAACCGTGTAATAATTTTCCAGATGCCTTTTCGCGTCGATGATCGCGATGAACTCTCCATCGCCGCCTTCCCGGTAAGCCCCGCTGTAGCTGACATGAAACAGCGTATTGTTCAAGGCGATGCTGCTCAAAACGAATTGGCCGTTGTGCCTCTTATTCATCTCGCAGTAGCCCAGCACGCCGGCCGAAGCCATAACCAACCCGAGCGCCCCCCAGTAAATTATCTTCCTTTCTTCACGCAAAAAAATGAATCTGAGCAGAAAAAAAATCAGGACAACAAAGATAAGAATCAGATAAGTCGGCTTCAACATGATTAAAAAAAACGGCAGGATACCGAGAGACAGCGCTGTGACGCGCCCGGGAGTCTCCAGATATTTCACCAGAACCCACAGCATTAAAATCGATCCGGCAAAGCAGAGACACTCCGGATTCAGATGCACATTCTGAATAAGGACGGGATGCCACGTGCCGTAAAAAAGCGTGGCAATGATCACAACATATTTATTCCGGACAATTCTGTTGGAGACAAAATAAAACGGCACAATGGATAAAAACGATACGGCATGCTGAAAAAGAATAAGATTGGATACAAGATTTTCCCCGGACAGATTCTCAAATAATTTAATCACATAGGGATAAAAGGGCGTCCGGTATGGATCAACAATGCTCCGGCAGATATCCACAAAAACAAAATACGAAACGCTGTCCGAGTTATACAAAACCATCCCTGGATGCAAGTAGCCGAAGTAAAAAAATCTGTACAAAAGGCAGACCAGCAATATTCCGCCCAGAAAATAATAATCGGAAACCTGATTGATTTTATTATTTAACCAATTGTTGTTATGCATAAATTGCTCTCTGTCATTTCGAAGCGGAGCGAGAAATCTTTCATTAATGACTCTTGTATCCCGATA
Source organism: Deltaproteobacteria bacterium (assembly GCA_022710585.1). GTDB lineage: Bacteria > Desulfobacterota > Syntrophia > Syntrophales > Smithellaceae > Smithella. The sequence continues at coordinate 174,356 of JAKLGV010000001.1, forward strand.
CAGCGGAATTCTAAATGATAAAAAAATAACAAAATGGCAAACAGATCATTCTTTGCCACTTTTTATCCATTTTTTCACAAGCGATTGCAATAAGTTTTTGTTGTACTGGTGAGCGATAAAGAAAGGCAGAGCCATTGCTGACCCTGCCTTTTTTAAGCGGGTTTAATCTGTATAATATTTGCCTGCTCCAGCGATGATAAAATCCTTGTCATTGCCCGGCGCCGACCGGGCAATCCAGTATTGTTTTTTTCCTGGTTTCCCTTGTCTCCGCTGTTTACTAAATTATCCCAATCTCTTTTTCAGCTCGGCAAACTGTTTTTCCAGTCTTGCCGGCAGGTGATCGCCGAACTGAGCGAAGTGTTTTCCGATATCGGGAATTTCCGCCTTCCAGGCATCGATATCCACCCGAAGCAATTCATGAACATCCCGCTCATCGATTTTCAGGCCTTTCATATCCAGGCTGCCCAGTTTGGGCAGGAGACCGATTGGTGTCTGAACGGCTTCGGCCTTGCCGTCCACCCGCTCGCACATCCATTTCAGCACACGGCTGTTTTCGCCGAAGCCCGGCCAGAGCCAGCGGCCATCGGTTGTTTTTCTAAACCAGTTCACGTAGAAAATTTTAGGAGCCTTGTCGCCGAGCTTGTCACCCATATCCAGCCAGTGCTGGAAATAGTCGCCCATGTTGTAGCCGCAGAAAGGCTGCATCGCGAAAGGATCACGCCTCAGATTGCCGACCGCGCCGATATTGGCTGCCGTGGTTTCCGAGGAAGCTGTCGCACCCAGAAATACACCGTGATCAAAACTGTAGGCTTCATTGACCAAGGGCACGACACCCGCGCGTCTTCCGCCGAAAACAAAAATATCAATGGGCACGCCTTCGGGCTTTTCCCAATCCGGGCAGATGACCGGACACTGCGAGGCAGGCGCGGTGAAACGGGCGTTGGCGTGTGCCGCCACTTCTTTCTTTTCAGCCGGCCAGTCCTGGCCTTTCCAGTCAATGGCATGCTTGGGCGGCGCGCCGTCCATGCCTTCCCACCAGATGTCGCCGTTATCGGTCAGGGCGCAATTGGTGAAGATGACATTTTTCTTGATGGACTCCATCGCCATGGGATTGGAACCGTACGAGGTGCCCGGCGCAACGCCGAAAAATCCGGCTTCCGGATTGATGGCGTAGAGTCTTCCGTCGGGCCCTATTTTCATCCAGGCAATGTCGTCACCGACGCATTCACATTTCCAGCCTTTGATGGTCGGCTGGAGCATCGCCAGATTGGTCTTGCCGCAGGCTGAGGGAAAGGCGGCGGCGATATGATACTGCTTGCCTTTGGGATTCGTCAGTCTCAGAATCAGCATGTGCTCGGCCATCCAGCCTTCGCGTTTGGCCATGGCCGACGCGATGCGCAGCGCCAGACATTTCTTGCCCAGGAGCGCGTTGCCGCCGTAGCCGGAACCGTAAGACCAGATCAGGTTCTCATCCGGAAAATGGCTGATGTATTTTTTCTCAATCGGCGCGCAGGGCCAGGAAACATCTTTCTGCCCTTTTTCCAGCGGAGCGCCGATGGAATGCATACAGGGAATGAAATCGCCCTTATCGCCGAGTTTCTTGAGAACTTTTTTGCCCACACGGGTCATGATGTGCATGTTGCAGACCACATAGGGACTGTCGGTAATCTCGATGCCGATTTTGGCAATCGGAGAATTAATCGGCCCCATGGAAAAGGGAATGATATACATCGTGCGCCCCTTCATGCATCCCTGGTAGAGGCTTTTCATGGTTTTTTTCAGTTCATCCGGTTCAACCCAGTTGTTCGTGGGACCGGCATCCACCTGATCGGGAGTGCTGATATAGGTGCGGTTCTCCACACGCGCGACATCCGACGGATCGGAGCGGAAAAGAAAACTGTTTTTTCTCTTCTTCAGTTTCGTCGCCGCGCCGCTTTTTACCATCTGCGCCATCAGCGTGTTGTATTCCTTCTTAGAACCGTCACACCAGTAAACGTTTTTCGGCGTGCACATCTGTTTGATTTCTTTGACCCAACTCAGCAGTTTTTTGTTTTTTACAGCAATGTCCATAAAATATTTTTCCTTATGTAATTAATCTGGGCACTTTGTATAATTTCCATCTTGTCATTTCGAGGAATCCCTATATGTCGGGATGACGAGAAATCTTTCTTTTATTGTCACCTTATAAGATTTCTTCCTCCGGTCGAAATGACAAATTTATCATTGTGCTATGTTTCTGAGCGCCGGATTTTACACCGGCGCTCCAGAGTTACTTATTTCTTTGACTTCTTCGCTTTTACTTTTGCCTTCGCTTTCGGTTTTGCCGCAACCTTGGCCTTGGCTTTTGCTTTAGGCTTCGGAGCGCTCTTCATCTCATCAGCCACAGCCTGAGCGGCAGCCAGACGCGCGATCGGAATACGATAGGGCGAGCAGCTCACATAATCCATCCCCACGCGGTGACAGAACATGACGCTGGAAGGCTCGCCGCCGTGTTCGCCGCAAATGCCGACCTTCAAACCGGGACGCGCGCTACGTCCTCTTTCAACGCCCATCTGAATCAACTGGCCGACGCCGCTCTGATCCAGGATCTGGAAGGGATCAACGGGAATGATTTTCTTGGCCAGGTAGCCGGGAACAAACGCGCCGACATCATCACGGCTGAAGCCGTAAGTCATCTGGGTCAGGTCGTTCGTACCGAAGCTGAAGAATTCCGCCTCTTCGGCAATCTTGTCGGCGAGCAGGGCCGCGCGCGGAATCTCAATCATGGTGCCCACCATGTACGGTATCTTTTTCAGACCGTATTTGGCCAGCACTTCCGGATAGATTTTCTTTACAATCGCTTCCTGGTTCTTAAATTCAGCCACATCGCAGACAACGGGAATCATGATTTCGGGGAAAGCCTTCTGGCCTTCCTTGATCAGTTCCGCCGAGGCTTCGAGGATGGCGCGAATCTGCATTTCACTGATTTCGGCATAGGTGATGCCCAGACGCACACCGCGATGTCCCATCATTGGATTGGTCTCGTGCAGTTTTTCCGCCCGGGAATTGAGATTGTCTATCGAAATACCGAGACTGTCCGCCAGACGCTGTCTCTCGTCCGTATTTTCCGGCACAAATTCATGCAGAGGCGGATCCAAAAGACGGATGGTGACCGGTCTTCCACCCATGGCTTCGATGGTCTTCTTAATGAATTCTTTGACAAACGGGAACAACTCATCGAGGGCCGCGCGGCGCTGTTCCTCGTTATCCGAGATGATCATCTTGCGCAGGTAAAACAGCGGCTGCTCGCTGTTCTCGCCATAGAACATATGCTCGGTGCGGAACAGTCCGATACCTTCGGCGCCAAACTGAACAGCCTTGGCGGCGTCTTTCGGCGTTTCAGCATTGGTGCGGATTTTCAAACGACGAAGCGAATCGCAGATCTTCATGAAAGCGGCAAAATTGACATCATTTTCGGCGCCGCTGATCATCGGCAGTGAACCGACATAAGCGCGTCCCTTGGTGCCGTTCAGGGTAATGAAGTCGCCTTCACGCACCGTCTTGCCGTCAACGGACATGACTTTCTGTGCGATGTCCACGTGCAATGTGCCGGCGCCAACAATGCAGCACTTGCCCCAGCCGCGGGCAACCAGCGCCGCATGCGAGGTCATGCCGCCGCGTGCCGTCAGGATTCCTTCAGCCGCGCGCATACCTTCCACGTCTTCGGGATTGGTTTCTTCGCGAACCAGAATGACTTTCTTGCCTTCCTTCTTCCATTCCATCGCCACCTCGGAGGTGAAAGCGACCTGTCCCACGGCTCCGCCGGGACCGGCCGGCAATCCCTTGACGAGAAAGTCTGCTGAGGCTTCGGCCTTCGGATCCACCATCGGATGAAGCATTTCATCGAGCTGCGCCGGGGTCACGCGGGAAACCGCTTCGGCGGCGCTGATCATTTTCTTTTTGTACATCTCCACGGCAATCCGCACGGCAGCGGGACCGTTGCGTTTGCCCGTGCGGGTCTGCAGCATCCACACACGGCCGTCCTGAATGGTAAATTCCAGATCCTGCATATCACGGAAATGAGACTCCAGCTTGTTGCGGATGCCTTTGATCTGGGCGTAAACTCTGGGCATCGCCTTCTCCAGAGAGGGATGTCCTTCAACATCATCCGATTGGCGGGTTTCCTCATTCATCGGGTTGGGTGTGCGGATACCGGCGACAACGTCTTCGCCCTGCGCATTGGGCAGCCATTCGCCGTAGAATTTATTCTCACCGGTGGCCGGATTGCGGGTAAAGGCCACACCGGTGGCGGAATTATCGCCCATGTTGCCAAAGACCATCGCCTGCACATTGACCGCGGTGCCCCACTCATCGGGAATGCCTTCTATCCGGCGGTAAGAGACGGCGCGTTTGCCATTCCAGCTTTTAAAAACAGCACCGATCGCGCCCCACAACTGCTCCATGGCGTCATCCGGGAACGGTTTGCCGATAACTTCCTGCACTTTGGCTTTGTAAATTTCCGCCAGCTCGGCCAGATCGTCAGCGGTCAGGTCAACATCCAGTTTGGCGTTGCGGCGTACTTTCATGGCCGCCAGCTCTCTTTCCAGCTGTTGGCGTACGCCCATGCCTTCGGCCGGTTCGATGCCTTCGGCTTTTTCCATCACAACGTCCGAATACATCTGAATCAAACGGCGATAAGAATCCCAAACGAAGCGGGGGTTATTGGTTTTTTCAATCATGCCGGCAATCGTTTTCGAGGTCAAACCGATATTCAAAACGGTTTCCATCATGCCGGGCATACTGCTGCGCGCGCCTGATCGGGCGGAAAACAACAAAGGATTCTTCGGATCACCGAACTTCATACCGGAATCCTTTTCCGTTTTCTGCAGTGCTTTTAAAACCTGTTCTTTTAATCCCTGAGGATAACGGCCTTTATTCGCGTAGAAGGCCGTGCAAACTTCTGTTGTTATTGTAAAACCCGGGGGGATGGGAATATTGAGATGCGCCATTTCCGCAAGCCCGACACCCTTGCCACCCAAAAGATTCTTGCTCTTTCCATATCCTTCCGAGAAGGAGTACACATATTTAGCCATAATTTTGCTTTTCAACCTCCTTGGTTAATCCAATTTTAATGCGCTATATCGACATAAGATTATGGTTATTGTCAAGATAAAATTGCAGAAATGTAATTTAAGGCAAAGATACGGCAAATATTAATTAATATAATATCTTAGAATACATCGGCCGGTTAATCCATCAACCGGAAACGGATAATCTGGGTGATAGCCGATACGGCATCCTTCCAGTTTATTTTTTTCCCTTCTTCATACGTCCTGCCGGCATAGGAAATGCCGGTTTCATAGACGCGCAGGCGCCTGCCGTCGATCCGCATGCGGGCGATTTTGGCCGTCATCTCCGGTTCGACGCCGAAGCGGGGGCTTTTCAGGTTCAGGCGCTCCACAACCTCGCGGGTGAAAACCTTGTAGCAGACTTCCATATCCGTCAGATTAAGATTGGTCAGCATGTTGGACAGGGTTGTTAAAATATTGTTGGCCACCTGATGCCAGAAATACATCACGCGATGCGGTTCGCCGATAAAACGGCTGCCGTAAACCACTTCGGCTTTGCCGTCCAGAATCGGCTGCAACAACTTCGGGTAGTCAGCCGGATCATACTCAAAATCCGCGTCCTGAACGATCACAATATCCCCGCTGACTCTGGCAAAACCATCGCGGAGGGCGGCCCCCTTGCCTTCATTGACCGTCTTGTTGATCATTTGAAACCGAATTTCCGGAAACTTGCCCGGCAGCGACTCGATGACATTCCAGGTGTTGTCCCCCGAACCGTCGTTTACCAGAATCAGCTCTTTGTCCAGGGAACCGGGCAGCGGCTGGGCAATGACTTTACGGATGACGGCTTCCAGATATTTTTCTTCATTATAAACCGGAACGACGATGGATAATTTTTTAAACTCTCTTTTTTCCATGGAACTGGCCTGAGATCTTTTTCGGTTTATTGCTTCATCATCTTATCAGCACGGTTGACTATCGGATACGGTACCACAATTGAGCGATCAATTCTCTTACAACCGTTGATGTTTTGGTAAGCTCCGCGGCCTGCGGCATATAACAGATCACGAAGTTTTTGGCCGGTGAAGCATACAGGTAATGCGCGGGCAGTGGTGTGACGTGATCAAAATACTTTTTAAATTCTTCCTCGCTTCTTTTCATGTGAAAAGCGGACGTCACCAGACCGATATGCATCTTTTTATCGCCCAGTATTTTCTTCACTTCCAGTGCGTTTTCAGCGGTATTTTCCGACTTCGCTTCAATTCTTATTTTATCCTTCGGCACCCCCAGAGATTCCGCCAGTTTCGCCATGGCCTGCGCTTCGGAGACATCCCCCTCCCCTTTGCCGGCACAGACAAAATAGCGCGCGCCGGCTTGATGATAAACTGTCGCCGCGTGAACCAGACGGAGCGTTCCGAAATCCGAGCTGAAGGTCTCCTGGATGGATTTGATTTCCTTCGTCCCGTTGCCCAGCACCACCAGGGCATCCGGGCCATTCTTCAATCCGGCCGATTGATGATGGATGTAATCTTTCTCCAGGTGATAGCAAAGATAATTGGACACGGGCGCGATCCCTGTGCCGTAAACCAGAATGACACCAAGAACCATAATCAACGCATCGCTTTTTTTCTTGCAGTTCTTCCAGAAAATAACCGTCGACGCCAGAAGCAGAATGAAAATAATAAACAGAGGATCTAAAATTGCTTTGAGAACAGCCCAGACTTCATTCATCATTAAATCCTGAAAACAAATTAATTTTATTAAGATCGAAAAGTGTACTGGTTATTACTAAAATCATCTGACCGTGTCAATGGATTAGTCATGCATCCGATGGCAACGACTTCAGACCATAAGGACTTTCTGCAGGCGGCAGCTCCTGATTCTGTGCTTCCATTATTTCATGTTCTATTATTTCATTGACACGATAGTCCGTTTTTCCTATACTCACGCCACGAAAAAGGGCTTTTCAATAAGATTGTTTTTTCACTTATCCCTGAAAATGATGTCCATTTTTCCGCAACCGCAATGAATAAAACAGACAACCGTATGCAAGCGTCAGGCACCTTACAAATCTGCATAGATTTGCTGAATCATCTCTATGAATCAAAATTTCCGTTCGCGGAATTGAGACCCAAACAGCTCAGCGCGGAAGTATGTTTTACGGGAGACTATGATTTTCTCTACGACGGGACAAGAAAACAGGAGTTGATCAGAAAAATCATCCTGTTTCTGAAAGACCGGGGAGCGTCCTTCTTTATTTTCCTGAAAAATTCTCAAAAAACGCAGGTGCAGATTTTTGATTACGGAACGGAAAAAAAGATCATCCTGGAATTCTGGTCCGCCGCTGTCATCAGCCCCGACATCGGACCGTTTCACTATTCAACGGCACTGACCTGGCAGGATATTGAAAAGTCTGTTGCTCCTTCGCAGAGCGGCTTCAGTATCCACCCGAATATCCGGGCGCTGATTTACATTACGCACCTGAGAGCAAGAAAGAAGGATCTCGGGAAACCGGAGATTATTGCCCGGTTCAAGTATTTCAGTGAACACTGCCTGCCGGATGGACCCGCATACGAACAGGTAAAAGACGTTCTCGAAAAGCTCGCTGCGGGCAAAGAGACACTGCGGGAAGCAAACGGTAATGCGCTCTCCCTGCTGAAAGAAAGCGCGTCGTTCAGGCCGGTCGCCGCCATTTTTTATGTCATGAAAACAAAAGTGAAGGATGTGTTTCCCCTGTTTCCATCCCGACGGATCATGGCTGTCGTGGGACCGGACGGCACGGGAAAAACAACGCTTCTGAAAAAGGCCATCCCCGCAAACGGCAACGACAGGCTGCTGTACTATAAGTTCAAGGATCTTTACAGAAAGCACAACGGCCTGGATAAACTGATCCGGAAATACTATCCGGACCGGAGCCTGAAGCGAAACCAGATCGACGAGAAGGTTTACGGCATCCACTTTGTGTGGTCTTTCATCGTCTTTTTCTTTTTCAGAATTTTTCATTCCGGCAAACGGATTGTTCTGGACCGTTATTTTTACGACCTCCTGCTGACGGGAATCCGGAATCAAAATCAGATGGCGCGGGAAGTTTGGTGGCACGGGCTTGGATGTTTTCTGACACCAAGGCCCCATTGTCTGTTTATCCTGGATGTCCCTTACGAAACAGCCCAAGAAAGAAAGAATGAGATATCAAAGGAAAACTGGGATCTGACATTCCATCATTATCTGAAATGTTATTTTTCCAAACCTTCCCGGTATCTTGCCGTCTGCAATACAGACACAACCGTGGAAAACAGCGCGGCATTTTTTAATTTCGTCAAACAAGCCATCTTAAAATAAAAACACGGTATCCATCATTATTCGAAAAAGAGGCGGTTATATGAAAACGAGATATAACGTAATCCTTCTGATGCTATTGTTTTTTATTTTTTCGTGCGGAAGCGACGGCAACGGCCATGGCGGACATGAGCCTTCCTTCCCTGTTGAAGATATCATCGCCTCCCAGGAAACCGACCCGGTGCCTCATACGGGGGACGCGGCGGACGATTGCGCGGTCTGGATGAATCCCGGCGATATTAAAGAAAGCAGAATGATTGCAACCGATAAAAAAGGCGGTCTCGCCATTTATGATCTGGATGGCAAGTTAACAGGATATTTAAATGACGGGAAAATGAACAATATCGACTTAAGATATGACTTTGAGCTTGCGGGCCATGCTGTCAGTATTATGGCCGCCACGAACCGGTCTTCAAACAGTATCTCTGTTTATAAAATGAATGAGACAACGCTGCTGCCGGAAAATGTTGCCGCTCGAGTGATCCGCATGAATCTTGCCGAAGTCAACGGAACCTGTATGTACAAGAGCCCGACCTCCGGATTATTTTATGTCTTTGTGACAGACAAGTCCGGCCATATTGAACAGTGGCGATTATTGGATGCCGGAGCAGGAATGATTGACGCGGCTCTCGAAAGAAAACTGAGCGTCCCTTCCGATGCTGAAGGATGTGTTGTCGATGACGAGGACGGCGCTCTTTATATCGCTGAAGAACACGGCGGAATCTGGCGTTTTGACGCCGAACCGTCCGCAGGCGCTGCCGGACAAAAGATGATTGATATCAACGAAGCCAATTACCTCCGGGCTGATATCGAGGGATTAACCATCTTTAAAACAGCTGGCCATCAAAAATATTTGATTGCTTCCGTTCAGGGCAACGACAGTTTCGCCGTTTTTCATATCGCGTCTGATCTGACCTGGAGGGGGAGTTTCAGAATAACGGACAATCTGAATGACGGCATTGACAAAGTGACACACACGGACGGCATCGATGTCCTCATCGGGCCGGCCAATCCGGACTACCCGGAAGGCATTTTTATTGCGCAGGATGGCAGCAATACGCCTTCCGGCCTGAATCAGAATTTCAAATTCGTTTCTCTGGCGGAGATCATCGCCCGGTTCAATCTGTGAAGTTTATGGAAAATTCCGACAGCCTCATTTCCCGGACGAGCTAAAAACACAGGGCATCAAGATTTTTCATGGAATACTCAAATAAGTTGATCCATGGCTGCGTCTGTTCTTTCCCCCGCATGGAATATTTAATCCTGGCTTTATTGAGAAAATGCAGCGGAAAGATCGCCTGGCCGAGCTCACGGCTCAAGCCCGTTTTCTCACAGTATTGATGGACGGTCTCGCGGATCAGATGAGACAGCCAGCTCTTTCCGAAGTACGTTTCCTGAACTCTTTGCCACCGGTTGCGGGGTCGAATCTTCAAATTGTGGACATACTTCGACATAAAATAAAAAAGATCGAGAAACGGCAGGCTGTTTTCCGCCGCGGTTTCCCAGTCGATAATTTTGATCTGATTTCCGGAATCAATGAATATATTCGTGGCCGAGTAATCGCCATGAAGAGGTGTGCAGACCGGGTTGTTGCCTATGATCCGGCAAATCTTCTCCAGCAACTCTGAAAGCATGACTTTATCGGACCCTGAACAGCCGTAATCTTCATAAAAATCAAGAAAAGGATTGAGAACCGCATGATCAAATTCGTCCGGCGTTATTCGGGTTTGTGCCACTGTGTTGAGTTTTGTAACGAACTCCAGGGAGCGGGAAAAGTTCTCGCGGATTCTGTTTTGCTGAAAAAGCAAAAACGGGCTTTGCGTCAGAGAAGCCAGCATTCTCTCGCCGTGACATGCTTTCTGCAGCATGACATCGTGTCCCGCCAGTGTGATCATCTGCACCGGCAGCGGCAGATGGATTTGCAGCTCCGGACAGGCGGCCAGTTTCTGAATCATGTGATATTCGCGCCTCAGCGATTCATCCGGGTCTTTGCCGCGCATGCTCTTGATAAACAGCAGCGGCTCGGCGTCCTGTTTACTGAAAACAAGAAAATTGATTCTTCCCTTTTCCCATGGATTGCCGCCGGCCTTGAAAAAGGAAAGATCGGCGCTCTGAAGACCGGGCGGCAGTCCCAGCGACGCTCTGTTTTCATTTAAGTAATCTGCAATCTGATGAATCATCCATCCGCCTCGTCAAGTCACGATACGTGTTATCCTGATGTTGCCGCAGAAAGGCAACCCTGATTTTATTTTTTCCCCACGATGAAAAAGTTTGGCACAAAACGGCTTTCCATGCCTGCCTGATAAGCCCATCTAAAAAGCTTGTATTCCCACACACTGATTGTGTTTTTCAAAAAGTGCTCCAGGTAATAGCTGAAAATATTTCTGTCCTTCGCCGCGAAAATATACTTCGGATCGTTGCCATCCGGCCATACATAATAAAATTCAATATCCCGGAATCCCGCCTCCGCAAGCATTTTCCTGTAATCCATCCACGAATAAACGCGATACGGTTCTCCGCGAAACTTACGGGTTATGAGATCCGCCACAAAGCGCGGCAAGAAGCCGGGCAGATACAATTTGCTGCGGCTTCTTTTTTTATACAAAAATTCCAAGCCGTGTCTGTTTTCGGCTGATATAAATATACGGCCTTTTTCCTTCAAAAGCTCGCGCGCTGTCTTCAGATTCATTTTCAGGGTATCCCGCAGATCGGCGTCTTTTTCTCTTCCATTGTCTCCAAGGTCATTCAGGACAACATAATCAAAACATGACCCTTGGAACGGCAGAGACGAAGCGCGGGCATGGATGGAAATGATGTTGTTGAGATTATCGTTTTTGCTTCTCATCTGAAGAAGTATGAGTCGGTTCAGGGAGGCATCAAGTGCGTAAATCTCCCGGCATTGTTTCGCCAGCGGCACGGTCAGAGAACCGGAACCGCAGCCTGTCTCCAGAATCACATCCTTATCTGTCACATCCAGAAAAGAAAAGGCATCGGCCTTGTTGCTTCGAAAGGCATTGAACAATTCCCTGCTGCCCTGAAATTTAGAGGACGCGAAATAATCCTGAATTTCTCTGTTCGACTTTCCATCAACAGCCGCGAAGATCCGCTCCCAATTTTCCCGCGTGATATCGCCTGCCTGCTCATCCTGCCCGATAAAGGAAAGAATGCCTTCCCTGCTCTCCCAGGTCCGGGCGCATTTTTCACAGCGGACGTTGTCAGTCAGGATTGTCAGATTGGATTTACAGGACGGGCAATACAATTGCATCATGAATAACGGCCCTTTAATAACTTTCTTCAACAGATGCGAATAGCTACAATAAAAAATGAAACAAGTCCATGGATTTCAGGACGGCCTGGAGATCAAAGGCGGATAGCCCCGCTGGCTGATATGGCCAATATTTCCTTGACAGAAAATACCTTGTTTCCTATGCTGCGCGGCAAAAAAGGACGTTCTTATCAACTCGATATCTTTTAATTCCTGGCAGTATCCTTTCTTTTTGTTGCCGGTTTTGATGGCTTACTGGCTGCTGCCGCACCGGACGAGAATTTTTCTGCTCATTCTGGCCAGCTACGTATTTTACGGCATCTGGGATCCGCGATTTCCTGCCCTGCTTCTGGTACCCACCATTGTGGACTTTTTCGGAGCAAACGCCATCGACGGCAGAAGGCCGGCGTCATGGAAAATGATTCTCTCCTCAGCCCTGCCCCTGCTATGGCTGGTGATCTGCAGGGGAACCGGTCTTGCTGAGATTCCTTCCGGCGCGTTTATCGCGGCAGCATTTTTCGTTGTGCTGTTGACAATCGTCCATTCGCTGTTCTGGCTTTTGCAGGAAGAAATCAGGCGGAAAGCCTTTGTTGTTTTCAGCATTGCGACCAGTCTGACCATCCTGGGATTTTTCAAATATTTTAATTTCTTTGCGGAGTCCACCAGGAGCCTGCTCACTAACATGGGATTTCATGCCGGCTGGGTCTTGCCGCATATTATTTTACCGGTTGGAATTTCTTTCTATACGTTTCAGACGCTGGCTTACGTGATTGATGTTTACCGCAGACAGCAGAAAGCCTGCATAGACTTGCCGACCTACGCGCTATATCTTTCTTTCTTCCCCCAGATTCTCGCCGGACCGATCGGACGGGCGCCGCAGCTGATGCCGCAATGGCAGGAAAAGAAAATTTTTTCACCGGTTTATCTGCATGACGGTATCCGGCTCATTCTCATCGGCCTCTTTAAGAAGATTTTTGTCGCGGACAGCTGCGCGCTCCTGGCCAACGCCTGCTTTGACGCCAAAGAACCTCTGGGCATAGCGTGGTCAGTTTTGGGAGCGGTAGCCTTTACCTTTCAAATCTACGGTGATTTTTCCGGCTACACGGACATGGCGCGCGGCTCGGCCAAATTGTTCGGCATTGACCTGATGATCAACTTCCGCTTTCCCTATCGGGCGAAAACACCGGCGGAATTCTGGCGGCGGTGGCATATTTCGCTCTCCAGCTGGTTTCGCGATTATCTTTACATCCCGCTTGGCGGCAACCGCCTTTCTCAAAACAGAATGTTCCTGAATCTGATGATAACGATGCTGCTGGCCGGTCTCTGGCACGGGGCGGGCAATATGTTTATTGTCTGGGGCGCGTATTATGGATTATTGCTTATTTTGTACCGGGCGATCCCCTTTCTCGATAATCTTAAAAACAAAGGCCTTTTCGCCATGATGGTAACTTTTGTTTTAACCATGCTCGGATGGGTCATTTTCAGATCCCCTGACGCGCACGGCTTTATGCAATGGATGGCGGGATTTCTGAAGATATCGTCGGAGCTGCCCTGGCCGGGGCCTGCCGTATGGCTGGTCATTCACGTTGTACCGCTTGGGCTGCTGCAATTTTTAACGCGCAAGAAAGAAGATGAAAGTGAGTTGACCCATCTTGCATGGCCGGTCAGGGGACTGGTTTATCTGCTGATCTTTCTCCTGATTGTTTCCACTTCCGCGCAGGACCAGGAATTTATTTATTTTCAATTTTGATGAAACTGTTTACGAAATCATTTTTGCTTGTCATGGCGATGCTGCTCATCGGCGAAGCGTCCGTGAGAATTTTCTGGTCGCGCAATATGTCGGGGCGGTTTGAGTACGGCTATAATCTGACCTCGGGATTTGAGGAAGAAAAAGACGGCAGGGTCCATCTGGTCCGTGCCGGTGGCAGACGTTTTCGCCCCCAGTCTTTCGCTATGCCCAAACCGCAAGGAGTTTTTCGCGTGTTCGTGATTGGTGATTCTGTTCCCCGCGGACCGGGCATGAAAAAAGCCTACCCCTATCAGCTGGAAAAAATCTTAAGAGAAAAAGGAATCAGGGCTGAAGTGTTTAATCTCGGCGTTCCGGGTTATGGGGCAAGAAGATGCCAAATTGTACTCAAGCAGGTTATCCAATATCAGCCTGACTTGATTATCAGACATATCAATTGGACCAATGAATATGAAGACGAGCGGGAATACCGGCGCGCTCAGGAATTTAAATCATGGCATCCGAAAAACTGGCTCATGAAAAGTATGTTGCTGGCACGGCTCAATGAGATTCAGACCGAAAATATTTTCTGGAGGCTTCTTCCGCAGGAAGTCCGGATGCAACGGGGAATCAACGATGACGATGCGGAAATTGCCGCTTCTCAAAACGATGAAAAACGCAGGCAATGGCGAGAGTTTGTTAATGAAAAAGCTCTTGAGGACGCAAAAATTATAAAAGATGCCGGCGTACAGGGACTCTTTATCGCTCAGGCCAAGATTCGCAAAACGGTAAAAGGCGAATCCTATCTGGACGATGAAGGCATGGACTCGCTTCTTGTTTTATTAGCCCGTGAAGGCATGCACACGCTTTCCATGAAGGATGTCTTTATTCACGATTCAAATTTAAAGGAATTGTTTTCCGACGGGAGTCATCTTCATCCTCCCGGCCACCAAAAAATGGCCGATGCGCTGGCGCTTGAACTGATTCCTTTAATCCCAAAACAAAATTTAAAATAATGTTCTTCATGATTTTTTAGCGGCAATATACACTTGATATTCACTGTGCCAAGAGGTAAAGTCAACCTCAATGGATTTATAGAAACAGGGAATTATTAAAATGAATTCAAAAAATAAGAATGTTTTAGTCACCGGTGCGGCGGGTTTCATCGGTTTTCATCTCTCCAGGCGTCTCCTTGAAGATGGTCATACCGTCGTCGGCATCGATAATATCAACGATTATTATGACGTGAATTTGAAGCTTGATCGTCTTGCCATTCTGCAGCAATACGGCAACTTCACTTTTCACAAAAAAGATATTGCCGACCTTCATGACATGGAAATTCTTTTTTCCAATCAAAACAAAACTGCTTTCGAAATGGTCATAAATCTGGCCGCGCAGGCCGGTGTCCGCTACTCATTAAAAAATCCTCATGCCTACATTAAAAGTAATATTGTCGGATTCACCAACATCCTCGAATGCTGCCGGCATAACAAAATAAATCATCTTGTTTTCGCATCATCCAGCTCCATTTACGGGATGAATGAGAAGATTCCTTTTTCGGTAAATGACAGTGTTGACCATCCGGTCTCTCTGTATGCCGCCACCAAAAAAGCAAATGAACTGATGGCGCATACCTACGCACATCTCTACGGACTACCCTGTACCGGTCTGAGATTTTTCACAGTATATGGCCCCTGGGGGCGTCCGGATATGGCGTATTTTTCATTCACCAAAGCCATTATGGAAAGCACACCCATTGATGTCTTTAATTTCGGCAACATGAAACGCGATTTCACATATATTGATGATATTATCGAAGGCGTGGTTCGGGTCATGGATAAAGTTCCCCGGCCCAATCTGGAATGGGACAGAAAAAATCCCGATCCCGGTTCCAGTTATGCTCCCTATAAACTATACAACATAGGCAACCACAATCCCGTAGAGCTGATAAAATTTATCGAAATACTGGAAAACAACATCGGGAAAAAAGCACGAAAAAATATGCTGCCCATGCAGCAGGGAGACGTTCCCATCACTTATGCCGACGTAGATGATCTGATGAAAAACGTAGGCTTCAAACCGTCAACACCCCTGGAAGAAGGATTAAAGAAGTTTGTCGGGTGGTACAAAGACTATTACAACCGATCTTAAGTTTACTTCTGACGTGAAAATATTCTTCTGATGAGCCACGTCAAGTGCCATCGGACCGTTCCTCCGGAATGATTGACAAGGGTCATGACCTTGGGACATTCAAACGGCTCTTCCATCGGAATCATATTTTTGTTCTTCTGAATATTAAATTTTTCCGGTGTTTTTTTCTCTCGGCTTTGCAGTCTTTTTTCGCGCTCGCTCTCGTTGAGTTGTAAAACGACATACAGATCCGCGGACGCCAGGAAGCGGCTCGGCACCCAGTTTGAAAAAAAGATAACCTTTGCCCCGGTGGAATCAAGAAAGTTCCCGGATGTATGTTTATCCATCTTAATCTTTTCCCATTTCAATCGCCAGAACCGAGTTGAATAAATGGTATTGTCATCAATCACCAGAATATCTTTCCGGCCGAAGTTGCCGAAACCCAATCGTACAAATCTTTTGACCATATAGGTCTTCCCCGCTCCGGGAAGACCGGCAATGGCAATCACAGCCTTTTCTCTATTGGCCAGAATAGCATTGATCTCCTGCAATAACCTTTCCGGCCCAGCACTTCCCTGATACGTTCCGATATCGTTCATACGCTCTTCTCACCGAATATCCTGCCTTTTGCGGACAGGATGGATTTTAATTTCGGTTCCAGAACCGCCGTCACGTCTTCAAGGGAAAGCTCATCCAGGCACTTGCTCTTACCGCTTCCCTCGCACCCTTTTTTCCCGCACGGCGCACAGGGCCAGTCTTTTTGAATGATGACATGACCGTCTCCCAAGGGTCCCCATCGCCATGCCCGCGACGGGCCGAATATGGCCGCCACCGGCGTGTTCACGGCCGTGGCCATATGCATGGGACCGGAATCGATGCCGATGAATAATGCAGCTTTAGATAAGAGAACGGCCGTTTGCTTCAGGGATAATTGACCGCCCAGGTTCAGCGGATGGCTTCCGGCCAGAGAGCAGATGGCCTGGTTCAACCTGAGTTCTTCTGGATCCTTTCCGCAGATCAGAATGGTCCGGATCGCCCACTTATCCCGCAGGTAATTGCATAAAGCGGCGTAACCTTCCACCGTCCATATTTTATGTCGTGCATTGGATGACGGATGAAGAACGACACAGGGAACATCTTCGGAGATATCATTGCTTTTCAATATTTGTTCGCAGGCTTTATGATCCTGCGGGCTCCAGAAAAGAACAGGTTTGACGTTGGGAAGAGAGCAATCTAAAGCCTTTGTCATCTCCAGATTTTTTTGGGCGATGTGAAGATTATTTTCAACCTCAATCAAGTCCGTGAACAAAATCGATTGACGAAGAAAGTTTTGCTTCTTTTTTTTATAGCCCAACCTTCTTTTTGCACCGCTGGTATAAGCAAGAACAGCTCCCCGTTGATTGTTTGTCAATTCCAGAATTATGTCGAATTTATAATGCCGGATTTCTCGGATCAACCGCAGCTGCTTTTGTAAATCAGCTAAAAAGTTCGAATCCCTTTCCACCGTAAATATTTTATTGATAGCAGGATTATCCGTTACCATATCTTCCGTGCCCTTGTTGACCGCAGCCGCGAGGAAGGCATCGGGGAAATGCTTCCGTAACGCATCGAATACCGGCGTGGTAAGCAGGACATCTCCCAAATATCTCAACTTGAGAACGAGAATGCGCGGAGAGCCGTCAGTCATTTCGGATCGTCTCCCTGCTTCATTTTGCGGACCGTTTCGTATAATTCCAGAACCTGCCGGGTATGATTTTCCCAGGTCAGTTTTTGCAGAATGTTGCTGTTGACTTCAGCAATCCGGCCTCTGGGAATGGCGAGCCCCTGTTGAATCTTGGTTGCGATTTCCGCAGGATTGAGCGGATCTTCAACCACGCAACCATTCTCACCTTCGATAAGTACTTCCGAAGCGCCGTTGATCCGAGAGGTAACAACCGGCAGGCCCGCTGCCATCGCTTCCAGACACACATTGCTGAACGGCTCGTAAATCGTCGGAAATACGAAGAGGTCGGCTCCCTTGTAGATGGGAACCACATCGGAAATCGGACCCGTAAAGGTAACGGAGGATTCGACACCCAGTTTTCCGGCCAGGCGTTGATAGGGTGACAATCGTTCCTTCCCCACGGCAATCAGGTGCGCCGGAAAAGGTAAAATGGCCAACGCCTTTAAGGCGGCCGGCAGTCCTTTACGCTGGAATCCGGAACCGACAAAAAGCAAAAGGGGCTTCTCCGGATTTATACCCAATTGCTTGCATAATTTTTCCTTCGTTTCCGGTCCCTGATTGCCGGTGAAACGTTTTGAATCCACGGGGCTGTAAATAACATGAATCCTGTTTTCCGGAACGCCATACAGATCTATAATTTCTTTTTTCCCTCTCCGGGAATTGGCCATAATGGCTTTATAGTTGCCCTCTTTAAAAATCTGCTTTTCGGTCCAGAGAATGGCTATGTGCAAGGGATTCACCCGATGCAGGATGCTTTTTCCGGGGAGATCGATTTTGCGGCGCTGTGTAAGCCATTCCCGGTGGCAGCCGTCACCGGCCCGGTAAATATCCTGATAGAATGTGCGTTCGAAGCTGTGAATGATGTCGAAAGGTTGTTGTTTCAAAAGGCGGCGGACATTCACCGCAAACGTGATCACTTCCAGAACGGAGAGTAATTTGAGCGTGGGGACGGAATGAAAAACGATTCTGCCTTCTCGCGATGAATTATTTTTCATCTTCCATTCATTGGCAAAGACATGCACTTCGTGTCCGGCGTTCAGAAGAGATTCGATAAGGGCCGCCGTATAGCGCTCCGCCCCGCCGAAATCCGTGTACTTCTGCCTGACGACTGCGATTTTCATAATTCAGCGCCCTGCAATTCGCGGAGCTTGATGTATTTTAAAAAGGTGTAGAACGCATACAGAATGGAAAGAATGAATCCGTAATATCCTTCCAAAAAACCGAGTCGCAAAAAGTACATGCTGATAAATGTATAGAGGGGGCGGAAGATGATGTGCAGGATTCCGTAGGTCTTCCTTTCCTTCAACATTTCCTGCGCCGCCAATGTTGAGTAGCGATCGAGCCGCTTCATAAAATCTTCCAGTGATTTATACGTGTGATGCTCCATCGGAGATTGAAGATGACCGGCCACACCCTTGAGCTGAACCGCTTCGTGAACTTCTCTGATGCCAAACAGCCCCTTGCCTTTTTGAAAAAGGCGCAGATTATAATCGGGATACCAACCGCATCGTTTGATCCACCGTCCCAGGAAGAAATTTTTTCTGGCAATGAAATAACCGTCCTTCGGATCAGGACTTTCCATGACAGTGATTATTTCTTTTTTCAATTCAGGCGTAATTCTTTCATCGGCGTCCAGGCTCAATATCCAGTCTTGAGTCGCCTTCTCAATGGCACTGTTTTTCTGCAGTGCAAATCCTTTCCAGGCTTCCCGGATAAAATTGACCCCGTAAGTTTTGCATATCTCGTCTGTCCTGTCCGAGCTGTCGGAATCGACAACAATAACCTCATCGACCCATTTGACGCTTTCCAGACATTCGCTGATATTATTTTCTTCGTTGTGGGTAATGATCACAACAGACAACCCCTTTGAAGAATTCTTATGAGCCATAACTGTATTCCCTATGTTTACGCCGTCGTATTTTACGAGAAGTTCTTTAGAACTGCTTAACCCATTGATAAGAGCGCCATTTCTGCGTAGAGGAGTATAGGAAACGCTCTTGTTCATGTCAAGAGAATATTGGATTCAAGGCCCGGTAAACGATACAAATTGCATTATAGGAGGCACATCCATATCAGGTAATCACGTTTTTCATCTTACATATAAGTTCACAATTTCTATTGTGCTATACATAAAAGCAATTTCTTAACTATTATGATGCAATCTTCTTGGTTAAGCAACGTGTGGGAATAAGTGAACTATATTAGATATAAAGAAAGTCCGTAGCTCTCCTCACAAAGGGACGCAAATCCTTATGTGACTTAATTTCTCCTTCTAAGGCATGAAATAAACGCTCATCACGTTTTGCTACTGTGAAATTCGCATTAACGTGATCCATACCGCGTCTTCTCAATTTCTCAGCTTCCGTTGTGTTCTGCTGTAGATAAGTTATTTTTTGTAAAGCCTCTTCTGGCGTTGAATAAAGCACAACATTATCCATATCCTTAAATCCAAGAGCTTCTTCCTCTCTACCCTGCCGGTAGGCAACGAGAATGCAACCGCACGAAAGAGCTTCGAAATTTTTTATCATGTACTCATGCATTCCTACATCGGCACTGATGAAAAAATTAATTCTGTTAAGCGTTTCTAAATATTCTTCTTTTGACTGTGTTTGTTTGATTAAGAGCGGAATATATTTCAAGAAAGTCTTCAACATCTTGTTGCGGTATTTGTAATGTGGGTTATCCTGTGTTCCGATGAAACCGAATTCAATGTCTCTTTCAACTTTCAGATGGCAGAGATAGTTGGAATCGAAAGCTTTCGGCACAAAAACGACGTCTAATCCCTGGTCACGAAACCAAGTACTTACCGTCGAGCTTGTGCAGATCAGGCGAAACGGCCCTAGGCGATGGTAAAAATGCTCAAATTTTCTATAACCTCCAGAAAAAGACATAAAATTAGAACAGGCATCGTATTCATGTATAATAAGATTTGGGATACGTGAAATGAAAGTTCTCTGTCGTTTAATTAAACCCCATTTTAGGTCCAAAACAACACGGTCATACTTTTGCAATGTTTCAATATTCATCACTTCATTTAATTTTGTCTGTTTTTCTTCATCGAGCAGAATAACATCGACATTCCAACCGTATGGAACGTGTTGAAAACGACTTTTTAGCTTGTGAGGTGGGTAAAGACGGCGATAAATTTTAATGTTCATTATTTTACGTGGTTCCTTTTTTGCTGTTTTTTTATAGAGGAATTAGGGTATCGATGTCAATTTTTTTCCTAATACATAGGCTGATATTATTATCAGTCTAATTTATACTTGATATATTACCTTTTTCTGAATATAAGCAAACTATATTAAATTAGTTAATAATCAAATCTATATGCAAATCATATATCCTGTCAGTGAGGGATTCGATCCCCGTAAAGCCCGTTTTCACCAGATACTACAAACATCCCATGCATTAGCCAAACGAGGCTGTGAAATAGATTTGATCATGGGCAGAAATGAGTTCGATCTCACTGCGGATGTTTTACCCTATTATTCGCTTGAACCGCACTCAAATCTACATTTGCATACAGTCTGCATGCTGCGCAGAGAAGGAAACCAAAAAATCCACGTTTCTTGGAACGGAATTTTTCACTTTGCTTGTTTGTTCAAGATTCGAAAAATGATCAAAGAAAAAAAGTATCACGCCCTCTACACAAGACATCCGAATCTTGCCGATTTTTTCCTAAGGCAACGCGAATCGCTGAAATTGCCCATCATCTTTGAAGCGCATGAAATCTTTCATTTAACAACAGAACGTAAAGACAAAATTCAAAAAATGAAAGCCCAAGAGGCGCGGATTTACTCGAAGGTAGACGGAATAGTCGCCACCACAAAAGAATTAAAAGACCACCTGGAGAAAATTTTTCCTATATCAACTAAGATTGCTGTAATTCCGAATGGGGTAAACATCCAATTCTATGATGGTTCCAAAGCAGAAGAAAAGAACGGGAGCATTCTTTATGTTGGTCAACTGTATCCGTGGAAAGGTGTCGACACTCTCCTGGAAGCGATGTTCCATGTGACCAATGGAGAATTACACGTGGTCGGCGGAGAAAAAAAACAGATTGACGATTTAAAAATGAAATCATGCAATCTGGGAATTTCAAATCGTGTTTTCTTCCATGGACAAGTATCACCACGGAAAGTCCGAGATTTTTTAAAAAGCGCTTCTGTAGTCGTCCATCCCCTGGCAAAGAAAAATACAAATGATGCTGAATTTTCTTCCCCTCTTAAAATGTTTGAATATATGGCGGCGCGAATTCCGATCGTTGCTTCCGACTTGCCCGGCATTCGAGAAATTCTGACGGATCAGGTTAGTGCCCTGCTGGTACCTCCCGATGATCCAAAGGCTTTGGCGAAAGGGATTCAGGTCATGCTTGATGATCCAAAACTCAGACAACGATTGTCCGATAAGGCTTATGAAACGGTTCAGCAACATTCCTGGGCTAAAAGAGCAGAGCGGATTGAAAAATACATACTTGATATTCATCGTATTAAGAAGGTACAGCATGGATAAACAGGTTGATAAATCACATTACCAATTCAACAGATATATGCACAAGAGGCGATGGATAAGCTTCTGGTATCAATTAAAAGAGCTAATGTCCGTACAAACTCAAAAGATCCTTGAAGTAGGACCCGGATCAGGTGTATTCAAACAAATCGCCTTCATGTCGGGTGTTGATGTTAAAACATTCGACATAGATGAAGAACTACATCCTGATTATATCGGTTCCGTGTTGCAGATGCCTTTTGAGAATGAATCATTTGAAACGGTTTGCGCGTTTCAAATGCTTGAACACCTTCCCTATGAACATTCTTTAAAAGCATTTCAGGAATTCAAGAGAATATCTAGTAAAAATATAATTATCAGTCTCCCTGATGCAAGAAGAGTCTGGACTTGGATTATGCAACTCCCTTGGGGTACAATGGAAATACTGATTCCTAAACCCCAAATTCAGCCGGAAAAACACATTTTCAAGGGACAGCATCATTGGGAAATCAATAAGCGAGGGTTCCCTTTAAAAAAAATTATTAAAGATTTTTGTGATGAACAATGGATACTCAAGAAAACATACCGCGTTATTGAGAATCCATCGCACCGTTTTATGATATTTGAAAAAATAAACATGAATTAAATAAAGTGCTTTAAAATATTTCAAGATAGGTAGTCGTCCCAACCCAAATGAATCTCCCCGCCGCAAGCAGCGGGGTATCATAATGGACCATGATTCTCTTCTTCGTCGCAAGCGACGGGGAATTGTACCCGAAGAGATTAAACCGGACAGCCGTGATTGGAGTTACATGAACCTTCTAAAAAAAATTTGGTGGGGCAAAGCCCCGCAGGAAATGGCAATGCCAAATGTATCGAAAAAGCCTCTGTCAGCAAGACAAATCATCTTGACCAACTATTTTACCGGAAAGAAGAATCCTCAAAAGCTCGGGAACCAGTACGTACCTGATCAATTTGAAAACATGAAAGGGTGGTATAATAGTCTTCTGTCCAATCATCTTCATGGACTTGTCTTTCATGATCAGCTTTCAAAAGACTTTGTCGACCAGTATACCAATGACTACATTTCCTTTGAAAAATATGAACTCAAAAAAAAATATACATTAAATGACGACCGTTTCTTTTGCTGGCAGGAATGGTTGCTTCAGCATAAAGAAGTGGAGAGCCTCTTTTGTACGGATTTATTTGATGTGGATTTTTTCGGAAATCCTTTTCAACTTATGGATCCTTTACGATATGATCTTTATTGTGGTGATGATAACGGCGCTGAAATGAATGAATGGGTTAATGATCGATTTAGATGGGCATATGGCAAGACATTTCACGCCGGGAAAATCAAATTTGTGGCGGGTATCATGGGCGGTACGCGCGAAAATATGTTGCGCCTGTTTCAATCCATGACCCGTGATTTCGAGAAGGCAAAGAGTGGAACACGAAAAGGGAAAAATATGAATATGGGAGTGTTCAACAAGTGCGTTCATGACTTGTTTGATCAGGACAGGATCATGTTTGGACCGCCTTTGAACAGCCGCTTTAGAAAATATGAAGAAAAAGGTAACTTCTGCATCCGGCATAAATAGGACTGATAACAGGTAACCCGATCTTTCTGGTGAGGGTGTTTAATTTTAATAAAACCTAGACCATTCATATGCACCGAGATCTGCGGATCGATGGAATAAATTGTTATATCCATAGAGAGAAATGAACATGATCAGGAAAGTCTTTAAAAAAATTATGGCAGCAAAAAGAAAAAGGCTCGAGGAAAAGGCACGAAAGCAATTTTTTTCGATTAAATTGGAAAAGAATGACATTGCTATCGATTGTGGCGCTAATATTGGAAAAATCACCGAACACTTATGTAAATCCGGAGCGGATGTTTATTGCTTTGAGCCTAACCCGTACGCCTTTAAAGTATTGCAAGATAGATTCTCCGGCATGCAGAATGTTCATTTATTCCAAAAAGGAGTTTACGATAAAAATAGCTTTATGAAATTGTATTTACACAAGAAGCATTCCGATGAAGATGAAGTTCGCCGGTCAACAGCATCTTCGTTGTTAGACTTCAAGTACAATGTGAACAATGAAAAGTACGTGGAGGTTCAAATCATCGACCTTTGTGAATTCATTGAATCATTAAATCATCGTGTAAGAATTCTTAAGATGGATGTTGAAGGGGTTGAGTTTGCCATCTTAAAAAAAATTATCGACAGCGACGTTATCGGCAAAATTGATTACATTTTTTTAGAAACGCATGATCATAAGATACCAGAGCTAAAAGCAGAAGCCCAGGCAGTCAGAAAGCTTATTAAGAAAAGAAAAATTGAAAATATTAATTTGGATTGGGGATAACAGGGCGCTCCACGGAGAACAATTCCGCTGATGAAGTTTGTCCTAATTGTCCATGTATGAATGGTTTGAAAGTTATTACGACCATCACAACGTGCTCGACTACCTGGAAAGAAGCGTTCACCGGCGATTATTTCAGAAGTTGCACCGATGGCGCGACGAGAAGAAAAAGATAAAAAATCCGCGCCGAGTAACTCTTTACGACATCTTGGATTATTACAATCGGAAATAAGTAGTTACTAACTTAATCCTTATTCACTGGCTAAGGCGGCATCGAGTGTGTTTTGCATCAGCATGGCTATCGTCATCGGCCCCACACCTCCAGGAACCGGCGTGATGTAAGATGCTTTGGCGGCAACCTCATCAAAAGCAACATCGCCGGCCAGTTTGCCGTTCTCCAGACGGTTAACTCCGACATCAATTACAACGGCTCCCTCTTTCACCATATTTGCCTTAATCATGTGAGGCTTGCCGATGGCGGCAATCAGGACATCCGCTCGTCCGGTTACCGTCGGCAGATCTTTTGTTTTGGAGTGGCACATGGTCACCGTGGCGTTTTGCGCCAGGAGCAGCAGCGCTATGGGTTTGCCTACAATATTACTGCGTCCGACGACAACGGCTTCTTTCCCGGCAAGCTCAATACCGGTGCGAGCCAGCATTTCCATAATGCCACGGGGTGTGCAGGGAACAAATTGTGGCGTACCCGTTACGAGGCCGCCAACATTATAAGGATGAAAACCATCAACATCTTTATTGGGATCAATGGCGGCAATGACATTTTCCGTGGAGATATGTTTAGGCAGGGGAAGCTGTACCAGAATCCCGTGGATGGACTTATCTTTATTGAGCTTATGAATGATCTTGAGCAGTTTTTCTTCATCGGTTGCGGCTGGAAGTTTGTATTCACGGGAAATAAAACCGACTTCTGCACACGCTTTGGCTTTTCTTCCCACGTAAACCTGCGAGGCTGGATCTTCCCCGACCAGCACAACAGCGAGTCCCGGTATAATTTCCTGCTGTTCTTTGAGTTCCAGCGCTCGCTGACGCACTTCGTTGCGAATATCCTGCGCTATTTTATTGCCGTCAATAATATTGGCCATAAACGTTTCCATCTCCAATCAAACATATTAGAATAACTGATCACGCGAGTGTCAATCCCAATTTATCGGGACTCGCTCTACCATGGCTTTACATGCCTGGCATAGTTCGCCTTACGCTTCAAACTTCATCCCGACTCGTCGGGCTTCGTTTTCGGCTTGGCTCACTATCAGCGAGTGTCATTAAAACATTCCCCCTCAAATCCTGTTTCAGGAATTTGAGGGGGAACTGATCTAAATAAAATTAGTTATTTTTTATTCCGCCGCATATTTTTTTATTAATTCAGCAATTTTGGGAATATTTTCAGCCGGCGTTTTACCTGAATAAATGTAACGGATAACTCTGTTCTTATCAACCAGAACAGATACGGCGGCTTTGTGCGGAGCGGACAGGCCCAGAACCTTGCCTACCGTAAAATCAGGATCAAGCAGGATGATGGAAGCACTGCTCTTCTGTTTTTTCTTGGCGACCTGTTTAATAACGAAATTGGGAACCGGACTGTCTTTCTGGTTTCCGATGCCTAATCCAACATACTTCTTTGCGCTTTTAAGATTTTCGAGATCTTTGTTGGCTCTCAATGCGGCAGTGACATGATCATTATCATCCGATGAACTCGTGCTGGCATACACGAGATAAACAACTCTGCCGGCAAATTCCGGCGAACTGAGACTATATGATTTATTATCCAGCGCGTCATTCAACTTGAAATCACCTAATTTGTCTCCAACTTTCAATTCAGCCGCATAAGATGTTAAGATACCCAGTGATAAAACAAGCATAACAGCAATAATTAATTTCTTCATCTTTTCCTCCTTTGGAATCCCCACAAAATACCACTTTTATTTTGTGTACACACAATCTGTAAATTGTGGAGTTTTTTATTTGGCGGGATTATAGAGCAAAAAAATATCGCGGGCAAGCAAAAAGAAATTTTTGTTTAACAACCCGTCATTATTAAAAAATTGTTTTAATTGTCACCTTGGATAAAGAAAAAAGGCCGTCACAAGCTTTCGCTGATCAGCTTCAGACTGAAAATTCTTTAAGAAACGCGCTTTCCGTATCATGCGTACCGATCAGGATAAGTTCATCGTCCTTTCTGATAAACATGGATGGTTCCGGATTGATGAAGGTCGCACCTTCATGAACGATGGCCACAACACGACATCCTGTTTTTTCTCTGATGCCGGATTGCGCCAATTTTTTATCCTCGAGAGAACCGGGGGCGGGCAGATGAAAAATGTTCAGTCCTTCCGCCAGGAGGATCGTTTCTTCATTCATCAAAAAATTGAAGATAGCATTTGCGCCTAAAGAAGCATGCGACATGACAAAATCAGCGCCCGCGCGATGCAGCGTGGTGATGTTCCGGTCTTCGCTGGCACGGCTCAGGATCTGCATATCCGGCCTGAGGCTACGCAGATATTTGGTTAGATAAATATTGGTGGCATCGTCATGGGACGTAATCAGAGCGGCAGGCGCTTTTTCAAACCAGGCCTTTTCCAGGGTTTGAATATCCGCGGCATCTCCGAAAATAAAATGACTGTCCTCCTGATTGCGGCGCCTGTTTTTCTCGATAATCATGTAGGGAATATCCGCTTCTTTAAATTTACCGGCCACGGCATTACCGACGCGGCCTCCCCCGACAATGATCACCGGATCACCGGCGACTTTACAAATCTGATAAAACGAATACACGTCGTCATACGCGGTCAGCGCGGCTTGGGTTCCGGCCAAAACCAAGACGCTCGTGTTGTCGATAACCGTTTCCGGTTTTGGAATGATGAATGTTCCCCGCTCCCAGATGCCCACCACGGTCAGTCCAAATTTTTCCCGGATGCGACTTTCGGCGATGGTCTTCCCCACGAGCGGGGTGCTTCTCACGGGAACCTGTCCGATGACCAGTTCTCCATAAGCACCGATAATATTGGCTTTGCAGTCCCCCGCAATCGTCCATGCCGCAAGCGACTTCCCCAGAATTTCATGAAGCTGCATAACCAGGGAGCTGCCGGCGAGTTGCAGGATGTCAACCGAATGGGGGGAATCGGCGGTGGTCATGATCGGCAGATGCTCAAAATCTTCTCGCAGCGTGAGTGTGATATTTGTATTCATCTGATCCGAATTGGTCGCGACAACCATGGCGGCGTTTTGCGCGCGCATTTTCGCGTAGGTTTCCGGATCATCAATCTTGCCCACAGCCACCCGGATATTCCGGTCATAAAGTTCGAGCGCCTTTTGATATTCATCAACGATGACGACATAATCTTTTTTATGGTCGACAAGTTTTTCAATCAGAGACTCTGTTAAGGGATCGTAATGGGTGATGATCACATGATTGCGGGTATCCGACGGCAGCTCCCGGGGCGTGCGGCTTCTTGCCTGCGCATCCATCCAGGGCGCAAAGAAAAATTTAATAAAGATGAAAGGTAGCAGAATCATAAGTAAAACAACGCCCGAAAGCAGCACAATGATGGAAAAGACACGACCTAAATCAGACGTAAAGGTAATATCGCCAAAGCCGAGAGTGGACATGGTCACGATCGTCCAATAAAGACCTGTGACCCAGGAATGTTCCTGGCCTTCCGCCGCCATGATGTAGTGAAAAAGAATGCTGTACAGGGTCATCAGGGTAATGATAAAAATCAAATACCTGACAATCAAACCAATATTCGCTTTGGTAATCTTGCTGGAGATCACCGTGCTGATCACAGACGGCAGAAATTTCATCGCTGGAATGTCCTTTTTAAAGGGAAATTCAATTTTCGCACTAAAGTCTTTTTGTTTAAAAGAAGCATCGAGAGAAAATTTTATTCTGTTCGCATCAAAACAAAGGCAATCAATTTAAGATAATATTTTTTAATGCCTCATCGATGCCCGGATATTTAAATTTGTATCCTGCATCCAGCAGGCGCTTCGGTATCACCCGCTGGCCTTCGAGCAGAACGGAGCCGAATTCGCCCAGAATCAGTTTAATCATAAAACCGGGCGCCGGCATAAAGGACGGGCGATGCAAAACCCTGCCGATGGCCGCGCCCAATTCTTTATTCCGGACGGGCTCGGGCGAGCACAAATTCACGGGACCGGAGATTTCCTTTTTATCGAGCAGAAAGATAAACGCTTCGACGAGATCACGCATATGAACCCAGGAAAACCACTGGCGGCCGCTCCCCAGCGGTCCGCCCAGAAAGAATTTGAAAAGAGGAATCATCTGCCCCAGGGCGCCGCCGTCTTTACCCAATACGATTCCGAAGCGGGTCATCACGACGCGCGCGCCTTTTTTCTGGGCGTTCAGCGCTTCGCTTTCCCAGTCGTAGGCCAGCCTGGCCAGGAAATCATTGCCGACGGGTGAGGATTCCGTCAATTCTTCATCCTGATGAAATCCATAATAGCCCACAGCGGACGTGCTGAAAAGAGTGATGTGCTTTGCGTCCTTCGGTAAGGCATCCACCAGATTCCGCGTGGTCAAAATGCGGCTGGAGCGTAAAATCTGTTTCTGCTCCTCCGTCCAGCGGCTGAAGATAGAAGCGCCGGCAAGATTAATGATGACATCATGTTCCGGAACTGCCTTCTGCCATTCCCCCTGAACCGTCGGATTACCATGCAGATAGGAAAGCCCCTGCATTTTTAGAGCCGGCTCTTTATTTTCATGGGTCAGAACGGTTACCGAATGACCTTCGGAAATAAGTCGTTTGGATAAAGACGTGCCTACGAATCCGGTGCCACCTGTCATCAATATTTTCATCTAAGTCCTCCCGAATAAAAAACGATTGACGTCCTGCGATTCAGTATTGTGCTGCTGAACAACAACTATTTGCCGCTGCCGATCAAAGGCAAAACCTTTTTCACTTTAAAATAGACGAGAAATTTTGACTCTTTTTTATCTGGCGATTCGTATTCTTTTCGCTTTTTTCGTCGAAGGACTTCAATCAAGGGCGAATCTTTTTCTTCATGCGTCATCACCAGATAAAGCCTTTTTCCCTCATAGGATCCGTTCTCCTTGAAAAGATAAACAGCCGAAGGGTTCGTCTTCAGATTGGCATGGGTGAGACGATCAGAGGCAATGAAGGCAATCGTCTTCTCATCGATAAAATGAGGCCTGCCGTAAATCGCGGCGTTGACCCTGCCGTTTTCATCCGCTGTGGAGAGAACGCCCACGCCTTTTGCATTTTCAAAATATTCCGCCAGCGTCATAATTCCTCCCTTGATTTTAATTTATTTTAAAGTAAATTAAGCCATCCTGATGGAATTGTAAAGGAGATAAAATGATGGTTAGGAAATTGATGTTTTTTCTGGTGCTTCTTTTGACCGGCTGCGTTGGCATGCCGGATGGTGTAACGCCGGTGGAAAATTTTCAACTTGAACGGTATCTGGGCAAGTGGTACGAAATCGCAAGGTTGGATCACTCCTTCGAACGCGGCCTCTCCCGGATATCGGCCGA
This sequence comes from Deltaproteobacteria bacterium, assembly GCA_022710585.1. Lineage (GTDB taxonomy): Bacteria > Desulfobacterota > Syntrophia > Syntrophales > Smithellaceae > Smithella. The sequence continues at coordinate 203,972 of JAKLGV010000001.1, forward strand.
ATACAGTCTGAACAACGACGGAAGCGTGAAGGTGATCAACCGCGGCTTCTCAGACAAAGATGAAAAATGGAAAGAAGCCGTGGGCAAAGCGCATTTTGTGAAAAGTCCCTCTCAGGGTTTTCTCAAGGTCTCCTTCTTCGGTCCTTTTTACGGGTCGTATATCATTCTGGATCTGGATCACCAAAATTATTCCCACGCGCTGGTCTGCGGCCCTGACCGTTCATATCTCTGGATTCTGGCGCGCTCCCCGAAAATAAACGATGAAACAAAAAATGCTTTAATAACCAAAGCGGCATCTCTGGGCTTTAAAACAGATGAACTTATCTTTGTACAGCACGACTGAAACAGCTTCGCTGAGCCTGAAGCCGGCATCATAGGAAGTTCGTCAGCGGTAAACCTGCTTGATGCATTTTATTAAAAATTATGATAGCAGGGAAACAAGTTCTTTCAGGAGATGCCCATCATTTTCGAATCGGAAACAGGGCTTTTAAAAATATTTTTACATTGGAAAGGAGTTCAACATGAAAGATGTAGTAATCGTGAGCGGCGCCCGAACGGCAGTCGGTGAATTCGGCGGCTCGTTAAAAGACGTAAAAGTTGTGGATATCGGCGCATTGGTGATGAAGGAAGCGATGAAACGCGCCGGATTGAGACCGGCTATTGATGATTTCCACAAGAGCTGTCGGGCGGACGCTCTGGGCAGTTTTGAAATGACGGAAATTAACAAAAAATACTACGACTACGACGCATCCCTCAAACCCGTTTACGTGGAGGAAGTCATTCTGGGCAACGTTTTACAGGGAGGACTGGGACAGAATTCCGCCCGCCAGGCCTGCATTTATGCGGGGTTTCCTGAAGAAACCAACGCCTTTACCATCAACAAGGTCTGCGCGTCGGGAATGAAAGCCATCGCGCTAGCCGCGCAGTCCATTCAGTCCGGTAATGCCGAAATCGTTGTCGCGGGCGGTATGGAAGTGATGAGCAACGCCCCGTTTGCCGTCCCACAGGCGCGCTGGGGACACCGCATGAGCATGCCCTTTTCCCAGATTACCGATTTGATGGTTTATGACGGACTTTATGAAATCTTCAACGGCTACCACATGGGCATGACCGCGGAAAATATTGCGGCGCTGTACAAAATTTCCCGCCAGGAGCAGGATGAATTTTCCTTCCGCAGCCACCAGAGAGCCCGTGCGGCCAACGCCTCCGGCGCCGTCGCTGATGAAATCGTACCCGTCGTAATTCCGCAGAAAAAAGGCGATCCCAAAGTTTTCAAGGTTGACGAAAGACCGATGGACACCTCGCTGGAGAAAATGGGCAAACTGGCTACCGTTTTCAAGAAAGACGGCACCGTCACGGCAGGAAACGCTTCCGGTATTAACGATGGCGCCGCAGCCGTTGTTGTCATGAGCGCCGATAAAGCCAAAGAACTGAAGTTGCAGCCACTTGCAAAGATCTGCGGCTTCGCCAGTGGCGGTGTTGATCCTGCGTATATGGGGCTGGGACCGATTCCGGCAACACGCAAACTTTTCAAGAGACTGAATCTAACCGTTAAAGACATTGACCTCTTCGAGCTCAATGAAGCCTTTGCCGTTCAGGCGCTTGCCTGTATGAAAGAGCTGAGCGTTGACGGAGAGAAATGCAACCTCAACGGCGGCGCGGTTTCCATCGGCCATCCCATCGGCTGCTCCGGCGCCCGCATTACCTACACGTTGGCTATGCAGATGAAGAAGAAAGGCTTGAAACGCGGCCTCGCTTCGCTGTGCATCGGCGGTGGACAGGGCATGTCCATGATTCTGGAAAGCGTTTAGAATCTTTTTGTCAATAAAAAGGGTGGATTTTCTCCACCCTTTTTTCTCTTACCGTTTTGTCATACTAGGGAGTATTTCCATGTCATTGCATCTTCATCAATTAAAATCTTTTCACGGTAGAAAAGGTCCCCTGCTGCTGATTATCATGGACGGCATCGGCATCGGTAAAGCGGATGAATCGAACGCCGTATTTAAGGCCAGGACGCCCAACCTCGATCAATTATTCAAGTCCGATCTCTATACGCAACTGAAAGCCCATGGCACGGCTGTCGGGTTGCCTTCAGATGACGATATGGGCAACAGCGAAGTTGGACACAATGCCATGGGGGCGGGAAGGATTTTCGATCAGGGCGCCCGTCTGGTCAACAAAGCGCTCAAGACCGGAGGCATTTTTCAAACGGAGGTCTGGGATCATATCACCGGACGCGCCCAGAACGGCGGAACAATTCATTTCATCGGGCTGCTTTCCGACGGCAATGTCCACTCGCACATTGAGCAGTTGTTCATCATGATCGACAAGTGCGCTGAATTAAATTTCAAAAAAGTGAAAATTCATCCCCTGCTGGACGGACGGGATGTGGGAGAGCGAACGGCGCTGGATTATGTGATTCCCACCGAGGAAAAACTCAAAAAAATTTCGGATAAAAAAGGCTTCGACTACGCCATCGCCTCCGGCGGCGGACGCATGAAGGTTACGATGGACCGGTACAATTCCGACTGGAATATCGTCAAGCGAGGGTGGGAAGCGCACGTGCGGGGCGAAGGTCGGATGTTTGCTTCCGCATCGGAGGCGGTCAAGACGTTTTACGCGGAAGATCCAAAAGCAACGGATCAGTATCTGCCGTCGTTTGTCGTCATCAACAGCGCGGGAAATCCCGTTGGCCCCATCAAAGACGGTGACGCGGTCATCTTTTTCAACTTCCGCGGCGACCGCGCCATTGAGATATCCAGAGCCTTCTCCGAAAAAGATTTCAAAGAATTCGACCGGGGAGAGCTGCCGGACATCTTTTACGCGGGTATGATGGAGTATGACGGCGACGCGCATATTCCGCCCAATTTTCTGGTGCAGCCGCCGGCCATCGACCGCGTCATCAGCGAGTATCTCTGCGCGGAAAAGGTAAAAACCTTTGCCGTCTCTGAAACCCAGAAGTTCGGACACGTAACGTATTTCTGGAACGGCAACCGCTCCGGCTATATTGATGAAGCGCTGGAGAAATATGTGGAGATTCCTTCCGACCGGATTGAGTTCGACAAGGCTCCGCAGATGAAAGCCAGCGAGATAACGGCTGAAGTCATCAAGCTGCTGAAGAGCGGCCATTACCGGTTCGGCAGGACGAATTTCCCGAACGGCGACATGGTCGGACATACAGGCATGACGGAGGCTGCCGTCATCGCGGTGGAGACGGTAGATCAGTGCGTCGGTGAGCTTCTAACGGCCGTCAAAGACATCGGAGGCATTGCCGTTATCACATCGGACCACGGCAATGCGGACGAGATGTTTTCCATCGACAAAAAGGGCGCGAAATCCGTGAAGACCGCGCATTCGCTGAATCCGGTACCGTTTATCATTTACGATCCCGGGTATCAGAACGAATACCGGATGGCCGATCTCAAGGGAAAAGGCCTGTCCAATATCGCGGCGACGCTCCTGAATCTATTGGGGTATGAAAAACCGGAAGACTACGATCCGTCGTTGATAGAAATGGCAGCCGCCGGAAAATCATAAATGCCGCAATGGATGCAATCGGGAACTGAACGATTGAGACTTTCCTTAAAAAGCAAAGCCAGAGCAGGATTAATTCCTCCGCTCTGGCTTTTTATTAAATATTTTTGCGGATCAGCTAAAAAGTGAACCGGAATCCGCAATAGACGTTATGAGATGCGAATTCAACATCATAACCTTCAAGATCAAGGTCTTCCGTTGCGAAATACCGGTATTTTAAATCAATGCTCATATGGGGGTTCAGGGCAAAGGCCAGACCGGCTCCAACCTGATACGCTAATACCGTATCATCGGCATCAAATAATTCAACATTGGCCATGCCGATGCCGGCCGTGATGAAAGGCGTCACCGGAGAGGGATTGACAAAATCCAGATAGAAATTTCCCATAAACGAATAGGCTGTCATGTCGCTCTCGTCGTCATCATCATAGTAATCGTCATCATCATAATAATCGTCGTCATAATAATCGTGATCATATTTATAATCTACATTATTTCCCTGGTATCCGAATTCTCCTTCGATTCTGAACATACCAAAGTTGAATCCGGCGGCAAAGCCACTCGCGAAACCGGGGTCATACTCTATGGATCCCAGGTCATGCCCGTGTACTGATACATCGCTGTCTGTCAGGGAACTCACGCCCAGCTGGCCGCTGATATAAGGGCCTACCTTCGTATAGCCTAATGAAATACTGGGAAGCATAAACAGCATCAACAATACGACAAAAAATGAAAAAATCCTCTTCATAACGTCCTCCTTGTTTAATGACTTGTTATCAAATGTTCACAGTGATAAATCAAAAATTAAACGCGGTTACGAGGGACATCTTTAAGCCCCTGGTGTTTATTTTCCCGTAAAAGTCGGTTTTCTCTTTTCCAGAAACGCTTTCATGCCTTCTTTCTGATCTTCTGTGCTGAAACACTGCACGATGCAGGCAATTTCAAGCTTGTTGGCGCTGTCCAGCGACAGATCATAACCGTAATTGATCGCGTCCTTGGCCACTTTCATGGCAAAAGGCGGCAGCTTGGTCAATTTCATGGCGAATTTTCGGGCTTCTTCCATAAGATTTTCCGGAGAAACGACTCTATTGACCAACCCTATTTCATAAGCGCGCTGGGCGTTAATCTGGCCACCGGCCAGAATCATTTCCTTGGCGATGCCCATTCCAACCAACCGGGGCAGCCTCTGGGTTCCTCCCCAGCCGGGGATGACGCCGATTAAAATCTCCGGCTGGCCGAAAACAGCCTTCTCCGATGCAAACCGGATGTCGCAGGACATCGCGAGTTCCGTTCCGCCTCCCAGCGCAAAACCGTTGACAGCGGCAATGGACGGTTTCGGCATGGTTTCGATCATTCTGAATGTGCGATGACCCAATTCCATGACGGCCACCATTTCCACGGATGTCGAATTCTGCATCCGCGCGATATCCGCTCCGGCCACGAAAGCCTTGTCTCCCGCGCCGGTCAAGATCAGTGCTTTGATGTTGTCATCTTTCTCACAAATGGTCACCGCGTCCAGAAGTTCCGTCAGCACATCCGTATTCAAGGCATTTAGAACTTTAGGCCGGTTAAATGTTATGGTGGCAATTCCCTCTTCAACGCTAAAAATAATGTTCTGGTATTCCATGGTTCTCCTTCCCTTGATAAAAAATATTTAACCGTCAATCTGCAAGTCTCTTCAGCGATACCGATTGATTATGGTTTTCTTTTCTTGAGTTCCTCACTCCTTAATTCTTTACGCAGTATTTTCCCAACGGTACTCTTCGGCAGCTCTTTGCGGAACTCCACTTCCGTGGGCAACTTGTAAGCAGCCAGGTGAGCCTTGCCGAATTCAATCATTTCTTCAGCCGTTGCCGTCTGGCCTTCCTTGAGAACGACAAAGAGTTTCACATTCTCACCGCGTTTGGCGTCAGGAATGCCGATGGAACAGCATTCTTCGACTTTGGGATTGCCGTAATAAACCTCATCGATGTCCCGCGGATAAACGTTGTAGCCGCCGGAGATAATCATATCTTTCTTGCGGTCAACAATATAGAAATAACCCTCTTCATCCATCGTGGCGATATCTCCGGTGTACATCCAGCCGTCTTTCAGGACGTTGGCCGTTTCTTCAGGCATTCCCTTGTAGCCTCTCATCACCTGCGGCCCTTTCACAATCAGCTCTCCCGGCTTTCCGACCGGCATGTCCGTCACGCCATCCTCGAGGTCAACAATCCGCGCCAGTGTATCGGATGCGGGGAGACCGATACTGCCGACTTTCTGCTTGCCCTTGAAGGGATTCATGTGAGTCACCGGACAGGTCTCCGTCATCCCGAAACCTTCTGAAATGTAGGCGCCTGTCTTTTTCTGAAATTCCTGTATAACCTCAACCGGCAGGGGCGCGCTTCCGGAAAAAGCTCCTTTGATACAACTCATATCTGTTTTCTTCAAATCGGGATGATTGAGCATACCGATATACATCGTCGGCACCAGCGGTGTAAAAGTCGGTTTGTAATCCCGAATCGCCTGCAGCAGAGGTTCCGGCTGCGGCCGGGGAATCAGAATTTGATTCCAGGCCAGCGAAACAGCCAGATTCATGGAGCAGGACATTCCAAAGACATGAAAATAGGGCAAGGCACCCAACATGACTTCATGGCCTCTTCCGAAACTTGGGAACCAGGCGTTGATCTGTTGAACCTGTTTGCTCAGGTTTCCGTGGGTCAGGACAACCCCTTTGGAAACGCCCGTGGTTCCCCCCGTATACTGATACATAGCAACATCATCCAATGTTAATTTCACAGTTGGCGGATTGGGCTGGTATTGGGCAAGACAGTCCTTCCATTGATAAACATCGGCGGCCGCCTTCACTTCCGTGTAAGCCAGTTTCTTTGTCTTGTATGCTATAAAGCGCTTGATGGGATTCAGATAATCACCGATTCTCATATAGACAATCTGTTTGATTTTTGTTTTCGGACGCAAATCGATCATCCGATTGGCCAGAGCATCCATGGTAATCAGGGCTTTGGATTCGGAATCATTGAACTGATGATTCAGTTCCGGATCAGAATAGAGAGGATTATTCAGGACAACGATGGCGCCTATCTTTAGAATGGCATAATAGGCGACAACGCACGGGATGCTGTTGGGCAGAAGAATCGCCACGGCATCCCCTTTCTTGATGCCGAAACCCGTGAGACATGTGGCAAAACGATTCACCTGGTCTTGAAACTGACGATAGGTTAACTTATGGCCGACAAACACCATCGCTGTGCTATCGGGAAAATCCTTGACCGCTTTGTCAAGATAGTCAGGCATGGTGAGTTCTTCGAACTGGACGTTTTCCGGAACACCTTTCTCATAGGATTTCAACCAGAGTTTTTGTGCATAAATGGAATCGGCTGCCATAATCTACTTACCTCCCTTTCGTATTGTTATTGATAGCGACATAGTAAAAGGAAAGTTTGTTTTTGTCCACAAAAAAAAGCCCGGCTTTATTCAGCCGGGCTTTTTAATTGATTTATTTAGCGAAATGCCTAAACCGCGCAAACATCCACGGGTTCTTTGACTTCTTCCAGTCCCATCGCCTTGCAAACGATTTCAGCGATGTCCAGAGCCACCATAGAATCGATCTTCTGTCTGTCTTTGATACCGTCGGAGATCATGGTCAGACAGAACGGACAGCCGACAGCCACGGTGCTCGCATTAACCGCGATCGCCTGATCAGTACGCGCGTTGTTGATACGGTCGCCATGCTCTTCCATCCACATTCTGGCTCCGCCGGCGCCGCAGCAGAAGCTCTTGGAGAAATTACGCTCCATTTCCACAACGTTCGTTCCGGGAATAGCATTCAGAATGCTTCTCGGCTGATCGTAAACATGATTGTAGCGTCCGAGGAAGCAGGAATCATGATACGTGAAGGTGCCACTCTGCGGCTGGGTGAATTTAATCTTACCCTTGGCAATCAGGTCGGCGATAATTTCGGTGTGATGGTAAACTTCATAGTTGCCGCCGAAATTGGGGTAATCTTTCTTGATGCAGTTATAGCCGTGCGGACAAATGGCAATAACTTTTTTCACACCGTAGCCGTTCATGATCTCAATATTGGCCTGAGCCTGAGCCTGGAACAGATAATCGTTGCCGCCGCGCATAGCCGAATCGCCGCAGCAGCTCTCTTCAGTTCCTAAAATGCCGAAACTGACACCGGCTGCCTGAAGGATCTTGGCAAACGCCACCGATATCTTTTTACCGCGGTCATCAAACGAACCGGAACAGCCAACGTAGAACATATATTCAACATTAGGATCTTCAGCCAGTGTCTTGACGCCCATCTCTTTCGCCCAGTCGCCGCGCAGGTGCGCGCCGATGCCCCAGGGGTTGGAATTGTTTTCCATGTTACGATAGGTCAACTGAAGTTCCGGAGCGAAGTCCGCTTCGGTCAGAACCTTGTAACGGCGTATATCAATCATCTTCTGAATGTGCTCAATCGAAGATGAGCAGTTTTCCATACAATACATACAGTTGGTGCAATCCCACACGGCATGCAGATCGACGGCATCAAACAGAGTTTTTTCCGGTGCGGCGCCTTCCGCAGCTTCAGCCGGAGCGGCAGCTTCCTCGCCTTCAGCGGCGGGAACAACGGCTTTTGTGGCCGCCAGAGGAGCCTGTTCCAGCCAGAACGTCTTAATATCCTGGACCAGCTTCTTCGGAGACAAATGTTTACCGGTCAGATAGGCCGGGCAACCATCCTGGCAGCGACCGCATTTGGTGCAGGCGTCGGAATCAAAAATCTGTTTCCAGGTATACTCTTCGAGCTTGGACACACCAAAGGATTCCTGATTCTCGATATCCCGAATCGGCTCAACGTAACCGGCCGGTTTGAGCGACATCATGAAATGGTTGGCCGGTGTGGTAATGATGTGTAGCAGTCTGGAATAAGGAATGTAGGCAATGAAACCCAGAGCGATAAAGGTGTGGGTCCACCAGCTGATCGAATGCCAGGTCTTGGCGGCTTCAATATCCATGCCGTTGAACGCCTTGGCCAGGAACCATCCTATGAAAGAATAATATTCCCAATCAGGGGTCACTTTGTCGACGCCCGCGCCTTCCACCAGTGTGGCGTGAATGCGCAGCGCTTCGATCGCGAAGCCGGTCACAATGATACCGCCGATCAGTAAAAGCGCAATGGCGTCATCTGTGGTATTATCCGATGTTCCTTTGTAGCCGAGACGATCAGGCTTCTGAATGTAGCGGCGATAGGCGGCCATCAGCACGCCGATCAGAACAAACAGACCGAAAAGATCCATCAGAAATGAAAAGTTCAGGTAGAATTGGCCGCGCAGGAAAGCCCAACCGAACAAAGGTTCGGTAATATGGAATTCGCCGGCATCGAAAGCTGCTCCGAAAATCAAAACAAAGAAGCCAAAGAATATTAATCCGTGCATCAGGCCCGGATAAGCATCTTTCCATGTTTTAAGCTGCAGAAATCCATTCATGAACAATGATTTCAACCGTTCGGGAAGCAGATCCCAGCGGATTTCATCCTTGCCCATCGCTTTCCACAGTTGCCAGCGTTTGTAAACACCGTAGGCAAATATCGCCATAGAGATGGCGGTAAAGAGAAAAAGCAACGGCTCAAAACTATGAGCGTTCCAGAAAACTTCACGGCCTTCATTGCCGCCTGCTGCTATCGGGGGAATATTGTGTTCCATTGATCCTCCAGTATATTGAGGTTTTTATGTTTTGATCTTCATTTTTCCGCTCAAGCCTTAAGGGCATTGAACATCAAAATTTGCAACTCGAATTCTTTGTCGTTTAGTTCAAATTTCCGGCAGAGGTTTCAACCTCTGCCGGAAATTGTTTCACTGAATAATAAATTTTAAGCCAGCAGTTTCTTGCAGGCAGCGGTCAGTTCGGGAACAACCTTGAACAAGTCATCCACGACGCCGAAATCGGCCTTCGCGAAAATGGGAGCTTCCGCATCCTTGTTGATCGCCACGATGCACTTGGAGGAGCTCATGCCCGCCAGATGCTGAATCGCTCCGGAAATACCGCAGGCGATGTAAAGGTTCGGGGAAACAACCTTACCGGTCTGTCCGACCTGATCTTTCTGGGGTCTCCATCCGGCGTCAACGGCCGCACGGGAAGCACCGACCGTGCCTTTGAGCACGTCAGCCAGCTCTTCCAGAATCTTGTACTCATCCGGACCTTTCATGCCGCGTCCGCCGGATACAATAATGTTGGCTTCAGTCAGGTCAACCTTACCGCTGGTGTCTTTCTGAACTTCCAGAATCTTGCTCTTCTGGGCGTCAACCGCGACATCAACCTTGGTGACTGCGGCGGCTTTAGCGTTTTCCACAGCCGGGAACACATTGGGACGAAGCGATGCCATGGCCGGAGTGGTATTGAAGACCACGTCAGCAAAGCACTTGCCGGCGTACATCGGGCGCACGGCAACCAGTTTGCCGCCGTCAATCTTTACATCCGTACAGTCTGTCGCCAGACCGCCAGCCAGTTTCGCGGCCACTCGGGCGGACAGATCCTTGCCCTGAACGGAAGCGCCAAACAATGCGATCGCTGCATCATTATCTTTTAATATTTTGGCAACAACTTGAGCGTGCGCTTCGGTCACATAGGGTTCCAAGGCAGCATTGTCACCAACAAAAACTTTATCCACACCGAATTTACCCAATTCGGCAGCCATACTTTCTACACCTGAACCGAGCAGAATGGCGCTGACTTCATCTCCCGTCTGATCAGCCAGTTTTCTGGCTGCGGAAGCAAGCTCAAAACTTACTTTACGCAGAGCGCCGTCTCTCTGTTCTGCAATTACATATATTCCTTTTGCCATTTTTCAATTCCTCCGCTTTTTAATTAAATAGCTTTTGCTTCTTCCCTGAGACACCGGGCCAATTCCGCCGCTTTCTGAGCCGCATCATCACCGCAGATGATCTTACCGGCTGCTCGGGCTGGGGGCGGAGCGAGTTTGGCGACTTTGGCTTTCACATCCGTTGCAACACCCAAAGCAGCCGCATTCTTCACATCCACCGGTTTCTTCTTGGCTTTCATAATGCCGGGAAGTGACGCATAGCGGGGTTCATTGAGACCTTTCTGCGCTGTTACGACGCAGGGCAGAGCGGTTTCGATGTTGAGCTGTGCTCCCTCGATGGGACGGATGACTTTGACGGCATTGCCGGCGTAATCCAGTTTGGTTACGATCGTCAACTGGGGAATGCCCAGCAGTTCAGCCAGCATAGCGCCGACCTGACCGGAGTCATCATCAATGGCGCGCTGTCCGCAGAAAATAACATCATAGGGCAGGCCTTTGATAGCAGCAGCCAGAGCGGATGCCGTGACGAAAGCATCAGCATTATCCAGAGCGGGATCACAGATATGAATGCCTTTTTCGGCACCCATCGCCAGAGCGGTTCTGATGGTTTCCATCGCTCTCGCCGGTCCCACGGAGATAATGGTTACATCTCCACCGTTTTTCTCTTTCAGTTTCAGCGCTTCTTCGACGCCGAATTCGTCGTAAGGATTCATGACCCATTTGATCTGGGAGTCATCGATCCCTGATCCGTCAGCTTTGACTTTGATCTGGGCTTCGGTATCCGGTACTTGTTTTACACATGCGATAATATTCACTTTGTCCAACCTCCTTCTTCCGCGTGTCAATCTTTACGAAAACACGCAATTTTGTTTTTTTCTCTTTTATTTCATTAAAAAGTCCGGTTCCCTTTTCCGGGGAACCGGACTTAATATTTTACAGTCTGTTTTTGACGATATCGTCAACCACGGACGGATCGGCCAGCGTGCTGGTGTCACCCAAGTTGCTGACGTCGTTGGCGGCGACTTTCTTCAAAATTCTTCTCATGATCTTGCCTGAGCGGGTCTTGGGAAGACCATCGGCCCACTGAATCTTGTCGGGGGTCGCGATGGGTCCGATAACCGTGCGGACATGAGCGATGAGTTCTTTCTTCAGCGCGTCGGATTTTTCCACACCGGTCTTCAGGGTCACATAAGCGTAAATGCCCTGACCTTTGATGTCGTGCGGCATACCGACAACGGCGGCTTCAGCGACTGACGCGTGAGCAACCAGAGCGCTTTCGACTTCGGCGGTGCCCATGCGGTGACCGGACACGTTGATAACGTCGTCGATACGGCCGGTGATCTGATAGTAGCCGTCTTTGTCACGGCGGCAGCCGTCACCCGTTACATAGTAGCCGGGGAACTGTTCAAAGTAGGTTTCCTGGAATCTCTTGGGATCTCCATAGACGCCTCTCATGATGCCGGGCCAGGGAACTTTGATGCACAATGCGCCGCTGGCGACGGTGTCGGTGAATTCCTTGCCTTCGTCATCAACAAGAACCGGCTGTACGCCGAAGAAGGGCAGCGTGGCCATACCGGGTTTGATTTCGATTGCGCCGGGCAGCGGGGTGATCAGGATGCCGCCGGTTTCAGTCTGCCACCAGGTGTCCACGATGGGGCATTCGCCGCGGCCGATCAGGTTAAAATACCAGTTCCAGGCTTCGGGGTTGATCGGTTCGCCGACCGTCCCCAGTGTCTGCAGTGAAGAGATATCGCATTTCTTGACGAATTCGTCACCTTCCTTGGCAATCGCGCGGATAGCGGTCGGAGCGGTGTAGAAAATGTTGACCTTGTATTTCTCGACAACCTGCCAGAAACGGCTGTAGGTCGGATAATTGGGAACGCCTTCGAACATAACGGACGTTGCGCCGTTGCAGAGAGGACCGTAAAGAATATAGGTATGACCGGTGACCCATCCCAGGTCGGCTGTACACCAGTACATATCGCCGTCATGATAATCGAAAATGATCTTGTGGGTGTAGGAACCGTATACCAGGTAGCCGCCGGTGGTGTGCATAACGCCCTTGGGCTGTCCGGTGGAACCTGACGTGTAAAGAATGAACAGAGGATCTTCAGCATCCATCCATTCCGGTTCGCACTTGGCGTCAGCTTTGGCAACTTCTTCATGATACCAGGTGTCGCGGCCAGCGGTCATGTCGCATTTGATCTTGTCGCCGACTCTGTTGACAACGATAACAGATGTAATGGACGGGCAGGATTTCAATGCTTCATCAGCCGTCGCTTTCTGGGGAACAGCCTTGTTGCCACGGAAGGTACCGTCGCAGACCACCAGCACTTTGGCAGAACCGTTGACAATTCTGTCTCTCAGAGCATCGGCGCTGAATCCGCCGAAAACGATGCAGTGAATGGCGCCGATGCGGGAGCAGGCCAGCGCGGCGATGCCCAGTTCGGGAACCATCGGCATATACAGACATACGCGGTCGCCCTTCTGAACGCCCTTGGACTTCAGAACATTGGCGAACTTGCAGACTTCTTCATGAAGCTGTTTGTAGGTAATGGCTCTTTCTTCGCCGGGTTCGTTGCCTTCCCACTGAATCGCGACCTGATTGCCACGTTTTTCGAGGTGTCTGTCCAGACAGTTGTAGGAAACATTGAGTTTGCCGCCTTCAAAGAACTTCACATAAATGGGGCCTTTTTTAATGTCAAAGTTATAATCCATCACTTTGTCCCACTTCTTGAACCAGGTCACCTGCTGTTCAGCGATTTCCGCCCAAAACTCTTCCGGCTTTTCAACCGATTTTTTCCACAACTTGTCATAAGCATCTCTTCCGCTAATCCAGGCTTTCTTTTTCGCCTTTTCCGGAATAGGATATATCTCCTTTAATTGAACTTTTGCATCAGCCATCTTAATATTCCTCCCTAATTTTTTTTTATGATTTTAAACGTTTCATTAACGCCTTAATGCCAACGAAAATCACTGCAACTTCTTGATATTAACGACTTTTTTTGAACAAAGGTCAAAACCTGACCGAAAGTCAGAACCGCGTCGGATTTTCCCTATCCTAAGATTTCCATGATGTCAAGAAATATTTAGAAATAAAAGGAATGAAAATGCGTCTGATTTTCACTGATTTTTGACCGCCTGATCCGCGACACATCATATCGGTAAAAGTGAACAATATTCTTGACAAAATAATTTAAGATATGCTACTTTCCTCACGGCATATTATTACCCGCGATTACAATAGTTTATAGAAAACTATGGGTTAATCGAAAAATATGCCGGCGGAAGACGCTTTCAGAAAATACCCGTTTCTGAAAGCATAATTTTGACTCTATTAAATAAAGGAGGAAAAAATGAAGAGACTTTGGTTAGTTTTGTTGTCACTGGGGCTGGTTATGGCCTTCAGTGTTTCAGCTTTAGCAGTAGATGTGAAGTTTAGCGGCGAATATTATGCCCAGGGAATGTATCTGGATAGAACGAATCTATTGGATGAGTCTGACGGAAACGATCCCAGCACGGCTTTCTTTTTCCAGAGATTCCGCCTGGGAACGGATTTTATTGTATCTCCGTGTCTGAAACTGGTCACCCGCGTGGACATCATGGAAAGAACATGGGAGCCGGATACGGCTGCTAATTATGCTCCCTATGATGCTACAAACAAGACTTACGGTAATGCCGATGCCCGTAACGTGGATTGGGACATAGCTTATGTTGATTACACTTCTCCTATCGGTCTTTTCCAGGTTGGTTATATGGAAGACTATACATGGGGAACTGTCTGGGGCAACAGAACCACCGGACCCACCACCGGCCAGATTAAATACTTCGTTCCGATCGGACCGGTCACGATGGTATTCGCTTATGCCAAAGAAGAAGAAAACAACCTGTCCATTCAGGGCGGATATCAGGCGGAAGATGTGGATTTCGATTCTTACCGCGTAGGCCCCATCTTCAAATTCAAGAGTGATGCGGCAGCCGGTGAAGCCGGTGTTCTGTTTATCTACAACAACGTCAATCAGTACAGAGTATTGCCCCTTACATTAACAACCGCTCCTTTCAAACAGGATATGTATTTTATTCAGCCCTATTTCAAAGCCAAATTCGGTCCCGTCAGCATGCAGGGCGAAATCAACTACGCTTTCGGCGAAAGAGATTTCGAAACTGATTTAGTGGATGACCAGGACATCAACTCTCTGACCGCATGGTTGGATGCCGATGCTAATTTCGGTATGTTCAGCGTGGGCGGTTCTCTTGCCTACGTCCAGGGTGATGATGACCCCGATGAAATCAATGATGCACTCACCGGTGGCCGTGACTGGAATCCCTGTTTGATCATGAACAACAACAATATGTTCTATACCTGGATTGGACCCATTAACAATCCTGCCTTACATGTAGCTACTGAGCCGTTCAAATATTCTGTTGACGGAGAATTGGTCAACGTCATTTTCGGCCAGGTCAGAGCCAGCGTCACCCCCATTCCCGAGTTGACAGCGGGAATGTCCCTTTCCTATGCGCAGGCTGACGAAGATTTCGGCGGCGACAACGACAAGGGCTTTGAAGTGGATATTACCGGTACCTACAAAATCACCAACAACCTGTCCTATATGCTGGGCGTTGGATACCTCAAAACCGGCGATTTCTACAAAGGCGAAACAGACGCTGACCTTGATGACGATTACGTCGTACTCAACAAACTCACTCTGAGCTTCTAAGAGAGTGATGTCCGGCTCACATTCAGGTCCAATGTGGACGGATAATTTAACCTAATGCTTGAACCCCGGGAGGACGGGTAACCTCCCGGGGTTCTTTTATTTCCCATCTTTTGACTAATTCCCTTAAAATGTGTTACATATAACAATCAACATGGCGGCGCGTTCGGGGAACGTGCCCTACATCATTATAACGGTAGGGACTGATCCCCGATCAGTCCGTAAACTATATTAAGGAAGCAGCTTATCAACAAGATTTCCGGAAATACAACAGGCTTAAAAGCGGCGCAGATCAAACAGATCGAGCGCCTGGGACATAAAGGCATTCCCCCCGAAAGCATCATCACCAACGATCTGGCGAGGCAGTTATCGTTTATTTCCCGTGAGATTAACCGGCAGATCGGCCTGCTCATCAGCCGCCGCGGCGAGATCAGTTATGTGATTGTCGGCGATCACAAGAGTATTTTTATTCCCTCGTTGGACGGTTTCCGTTCCTCTTCCATACGTTTCAAAGGCCTGCGCCTGATTCACACGCACCTGGGCGGGGAAAATCTTTCTGACGAAGACCTGACCGATTTATCGCATCTGCGCCTGGATCTCATCGGGGCGCTGGACGTACTGGAGGATGGCTCGCCCGGCGTTCTGCACTGGGCCCATCTCGTTGCGGAAAATCCGGCGGGCGACTACTGGCAGTTTATGAAGCCGGAAGAGCCGCACCAGTTGAGAATCAACTTTCTCACCTTCATCCAATCGCTGGAGGATGAATTCACCCGAAAACAGAAATCCCGAAAAATTGACGCCAGGGACAAAGCGATCCTGCTGCGCGTGGAGAAAAATCCGCTGGCCGGCGCGGAGGAATCACTGGAAGAGCTGGCGCAGCTCGCGCGCACCTGCGGCGTGGAAGTTTTTGATTCCCTGGTTCAATACCGCCCGCAACCCGATCCGAAATTTATGGTGGGACGCGGCAAATTGGCGGCCATTGATCTGCGCGCGTCGCAAATCGGCGCAAACATGCTGATCTTCGATCATGAGCTGACGCCGGCGCAGGCCCGTTCCATCAGCGATTTCACCGGCCTGAAAATCATCGACCGTACCCAGGTTATTCTGGATATTTTCGCCAGACGTGCCCACAGCCGGGAGGGCAAGATTCAGGTGGAGCTGGCGCAATTGAAATACCGTCTGCCGCGGCTGATGCACGCGGATACCTCGCTTTCCCGTCTGGCCGGAGGCATCGGCGGCACGGGGCCCGGCGAAACCAAACTGGAAATCGACCGCCGCCGTGTTCGCGAACGCATTCACCGGCTCGAAAAAGATATTAAAACCATCACCCAATCGCGGCGGCAGCGCTACGGCCGGAGAGAAAAAACGGGATTGCCCATTATCTCGATCGTCGGCTATACTAACGCGGGCAAGTCCACCCTGCTCAACACCCTGACCAAAAGTTCGGTTCTGGCGGAAGACAAACTGTTTGCCACCCTCGACACCAAAAGCGCCCGTCTGCGTTTTCCCCGGGATACGGAAGTGATTATCACCGACACGGTCGGCTTTATCCGCAATCTGCCGGAAGAGCTGTTTACCGCGTTCCGGGCTACCCTGGATGAACTCGTTGATGCCGATATGCTGCTGCACGTCATTGATGCCAGCAGCAGCCGGCTCGAAGAGCAGATGGCCGCCGTGGAAAAAATCCTGCTAGAACTGGATATCAGCGATAAACCGACGATCAGGGCGCTGAACAAATGCGACCTTGTCACAGACCCAGAGATGCTGGACAATCTCTGCCGTCGTCTCGATGCCGTTGCCGTCTCGGCGCTGGAGAAAAAAACGCTGTCCGGACTGATGGAAAAAATAGAATCCATGATTGACCTCAAACGCCGCTTTCCATCGGACTGATTTTGTGTTATGAGGTACGCGATTCTCCGCGGTCCCGGAATGATCAGGTCATTACGGACGCGGGGAACCTTGCTGATAAAAGTTTGTTTGAGCAGGTTGTATGGATGAAATAAACTGGTGTGAAACAAACAGCCAGAGTCTGGTTAAAGCCTCCCTGATGTTGACGGAATCAATTCACGGCCAAAACTAAAACGACCCGCCCGCAACTACAAAACGTAAGGATGTACTGATGAACAAAGATTTTATTGAAATCCGCTGGCATGGCCGGGGCGGCCAGGGCGCGATTACGGCGGCCAAGATTGTCGCGGGCGCCGCGTTTGTTTCCGGCTACGCGGGCGTGGTGATGGCGCCGACGTTTGGAACGGAGCGCCGCGGCGCGCCGGTGATGACGTCGCTGAAGCTATCCAAAGAAAAAATTTACGATTTAACGCCGATCGAAACGCCGGATATCGTCGTCGTTCTCGACCATCTGCTCTTAAATGAGGCGGACGTCACCCACGGTTTGAAGCCGGGCGGAATCATTGTGCTGAACACCCCGATGGCTCACGATGCCTACCACTTTAAAAATTACCGCCTGGCCACCGCCGATGTCACGGCCATCTCGGTGGAAACCGGATTGCCTCACGGCATGGTGAATGCCGGCATCATCGGCTCGCTGGAGAAGGCGATGAACCTTCTGGGCATCGAGATACTGATTAAAGGCATCGAAGAGGAATTCCGCACGCGCAAACCTCAAAACAATTCACGGGCAGCAAAAATCGCCTATGAGCGGACAATCACGGGAGAATAAACATGGGCACCAGAAATTACCGAAGGAAAACATCCCACAGCGAACACGGCCCCGGCGACGGCGGGCGGACAGGGTCCTGGCGGGTCGAGCGGCCGGTCCTGGACCAAAGCGTCTGCACCCCCTGCAAGAGAAATAAAGAATCCTGTTTCATCTGCTGGCTGTTCTGCCCGGAAATTGTCATCTCGCGAACCATTCCGCCCACCTTCAATCTGGAATACTGCAAGGGCTGCGGCATCTGCGCCGAAGAATGCCCGACCAAAGCCATTACGATGGTGGATGAGGCGAAATTCGCCGAAGAGGAAAAGGAGTAGTCGCCATGCATATTATCGAAAACGGAAATGTAGCCGCGGCTCTGGGCGTCCGGCTCTGCCGGGCCGGCGTCATCGCGGCGTATCCGATCACCCCGCAGACGCCGCTGACGGAAAGGCTCTCCGAATACGTAGAATCCGGCGACATGAAAGCCGAGTACATCCCGGTGGAAAGCGAACATTCCGCCCTGGCGGTCTGCATCGCGGCTTCTTCAGCGGGCGCGAGAACGTTCACCGCCACCAGCGCCAACGGCCTGCTTTACATGCACGAGCAGGTGCAGTGGGCGTCCGGCGCGAGATTGCCCATAGTGATGTGCGTCGTCAACCGCGCGGTCGGCGCGCCCTGGAATGTCTGGAACGACCAGCAGGATTCCATCTCCCAGCGCGACACCGGCTGGATTCAGATCTACTGCTGCGATCACCAGCAGATTATAGATACCGTGATTAAAGCCTTCTGGCTGGCGGAAAAAGTCAGCATCCCGATTATGGTCTGCTATGACGGCTACATCCTTTCTCATACCTACATGCCGTTTGATGTGCCGGATCAGGAAAAAGTGGACGCGTTCCTCCCGCCTTTCAAACCCGAGTATGCTTTGGATCCCGACCAGCCGGCCAACCTGAACACGGTCACGCTGCCCGATGTCCGGGTAGATGTTCATGGCGAACTGGCCCACGGCTATATGGAAATACGTTACCTGCTGCAGGAGGATTTGCGGACAACACTGAAAGCGGCCGCCGAAGCGGAACAGCGATTCGCCCAGCATTTCGGCCGGGGCGGCGATCCGTTCATCGAACCTTATCGCTGCGCCGACGCGGACTTTGTCGCCGTCGGCATGGGATCGATCACTTATCAGCTGCGTGTCTGCGTGGATGCCCTGAGAAAAGAAGGAATCCGGGTCGGCGTAATGGGCGTCCGTTATTACCGGCCTTTTCCTGACGAAGCCATTGCCGGCGCCCTGAAGGGCAAGCAAGGCGTCATCGTTTTTGAGAAAGCACTCAGCTACGGCTATGAAGGCGCTCTGGCCTCCGATCTGAAGTCGGCGCTTTATGAACATCTCGCCCCGACAGGATCGTTGCCGACCGTACAGAACCTGATCGCGGGCATCGGCGGCCGAGAGATCCGGACGGAGGATCTGACACAGACACTCAGAGCGGCCATACACGAAAGAATTTCCAAAGAACCCCACTGGATCGGTCTTAAGTTATAGGAGAAACGCATGCAGGCGAAGACAAACATCTTAAATCTACCCACGCAGGAATTTGTTCATCCGGGCACCAGAGCGTGCACCGGCTGCGGACTGGCCATTGCCTACCGGGTGGGCCTCAAGGCCCTTGGAAAAGACACCATTCTGATCGTGCCGCCAAGCTGTCTGACGGTTCTGCAGGGACTTTTTCCCGTCGCCTCGACCAAGCTCCCGTGTCTCAATGTGACGTTCGCTTCCTCGGCAGCCGCGGCCACCGGAATTCTGGCCGCGTTAAAAACGCTCGGAAATGACCACACGACCGTTGCCGCCTGGGCCGGTGACGGCGGAACAAGCGACATCGGCCTGCAGGCCTTATCCGGTGCGGCCGAGCGCGGTGATAACTTCATTTACTTCTGTTATGATAACGAAGGCTACATGAACACCGGCGTTCAGCGTTCCGGCACCACACCCATCGGCGCGGTCACCGCCAACACGCCTTTCAAGGGAAAACTGCAGCAGAAAAAAGATGTACCGGCCATTATGGCGGCGCATCATCTGAGTTATGTGGCCGCCTGTTCGGCCGCTTACCCGCTGGATCTCTACGACAAGATCAAGAACTGCCTGCACCTGCCGGGCACAAAATATTTTCACATTCACATCCCCTGTCCGCCCGGCTGGGGATATGATCCGCGCTACGGCATTAAAATCGGCCGACTGGCCGTGGAAACCGGCTACTACGATCTCTACGAAATAGTTAACGGTGAATTCCGGCTGACGGCCGCCTCCGAAAAACTCATGGAAAAAAGAAAGTTGATTCCGGTGCGGGAATATTTCCGGTCACAGTCCCGGTTCAAGATTCTGACCGACGCGCAGATCGACGACATCCAGAAACAAATCGACGATAAATGGGCAGGCTATTACGGAAAAGATGAGTAATGGTTTTCGAATCCCAACGTTGTCGGGACGACTGGTCGGGATTCAAAGGCACGTTGCGGAGAAGCGCCCCGCAAAAAATGGCACAAAAAAATTGCTGCCCTGAATCGCGGCAGCAATTTTTCACCTGGATATATCCTTCCCAAAGCCGGAAAGATTCTGTCCGACAGCTATTTTATAGAAGAAACGATAACATAACCTAAAATTATGACAAAGATACTCCCAAAAACCAGGCCGATGATCGAAGGCAGTTTTTTGGGATGGTTCAATCCGATCACACCGGACATAATGCCGGCAATCGCGCACGCCATACTGATGAAAATAAAAATGATCGTCGACGTTTGCCAGCCTTCATCGCCTATACGATGCATGCCCAGGGCTATAAAAATTGAAATCAAAATTAATCCGATCATGGAAGACACCGCTGAAATTATTCCACCGACCGGACGGTCACCGACTTCTGATGATGAAGAAGTTGATGCCATGATGTCGTCATCCGTGATGACCGATATCGTCCTCTGCGTTTTAGGCTTAGCCTGCGCAAGACTGATTGTTTCTCCGCAATTATCGCAGACTGTCTTTCCGGCGGGAACGTCTAGACCGCATTTTGGACACTTAGGCATGGCTGGATTCTCCTTTCCAATTCATTTTAAACGATTTGCAGATATTATTCTCTTATTCACAAACATTATAAAAAGAAAGATTTGGCCTGTCAACTTAATATTGGCCGCCTGCGATCAGGAACCGATGACCGTTTTCAACGCATCCATATGCATGTTGCCGCCGGACATCACCATCACCACCTTTTTACCGGCGAGCCGGTCTTTGATTTTGTAGGCGGCCATCAATGAAACGGCTCCAGCAAACTCGGCCAGATTGTGTGTGGCGGTCAGCGCCAGTCTCACCCCTTCGCGTATTTCATCTTCCGTGAGCAGAATCACGTCATTGATGGCGTCTTTGAGAATGACATAGGGCAGGTGAAAGACGCTTCGCGAGGCCAAACCATCTGCCAGCGTGTGGGCTTCATCGAGAATGACCAGTTCTCCCTTTTTCCATGATTGATAAAAGGACGGCGCGTTTTGCGGCTCCACGCCGATGATTTCGATATCCGGCCGGATCGCACGCGCCGTTTTTAAAATCGACGCGCAGCCTGCACCGCCGCCGATCGGGCAGATAATCGTGTCCACATCCGGCAGATCCTCCATGATCTCGAGGCCCATCGTGGCCAGGCCGTTGAGAATTTCCGGTTCATTGCCCTGCTGAACATAGTAATAGCCGGCGCTGTCCACCAGTTCATCGCAATAGGATTGCGCGTCATAGAAATCTTCCCCGTGAATGATCAGTTCCGCGCCGTAGCTTTCGATGGTGCGGTTGATTTCCGGATTGTTTCCCTCCGGTACGACCACAGTGCAGGGAACGTGAAACCACTGACCCGCCCAAGCCATCGCCAGGCCATGATTGCCCCGGGTAGCCACGAGGATTCCGGCTTCCAGCTCTTCGCGGGACATGTGATGAAAGAAATTCAGCGCGCCCCTGATCTTAAATGACCCCGTCGGATTATGATTTTCGTGCTTGACGAACGCTTCGCAGCCGATCAGCCGCGAAAGTTCCGAATAGCAGATCAGATTGGTCCGGTTCAGATAGCGGTCAACAACCGATTTCGCCATCAAGGTTTTGGTCAGATTGACCTGCGTGCTCATCGCTTCATATTTTTTCAGCATAACTTCCTCCTGATCATCAAGTCCTGTTAAATATATTTGCTGATTAAATCGGCGTATCTCCCGGCGGCACCGATGTTGGCCGCGATCACCGCCCGGCCCTTTTCTCCACGCCGGTCTGCTTCTTCGGGATGATCGAGCATTCGCATGATGCCGCTGAACAGCTCCTCCCCGTCGCGGACTGTTATACCGCAACCGGCTTCTTCCAGTAAAGTTTTTTCCTGACTGAAATCTTCCATGGACGGGCCGTAAAAAATTACCTTGCCCCAAGCCGCCGCCTCCAGGATATTCTGGCCGCCCTTCGGCACAAGGGACCCGCCGCAAAAAACAACCGACGCCAGCGAATAGACCTTGAACAATTCCCCGATCACATCAATTACTATAACGCTCTCGGCCTTTACGGACCGCCCGTTATTTATCTCGGACAGCCGGATGACATCGTTCAAACCACTCTGCCTTAAAAGATTAACGACATTCTCCGTTCTTTCGATATGCCGCGGCACCAGGATCAGCCGTAAGTCGGGATAGCGCTCCAGCAGTTTCCGATAAACATCAATGACGATTTCATCTTCCCCCGGATGCGTGCTTCCAGCGACAAAAAATCTCTCGTTCTCCCGCGCGTTCAGGCGCCGCGTGATTTCATCCCTGAGCGCTGGAGAAATCTTGGCCGCCAGTCCGTCATATTTGGCGTTTCCCATCACCTGCATTTTCGCCGCGTCCATTCCGATGTCTGTTATTCTCTGCGCGTCAACGTCGGAAATCATGCCCGCGAAATCCAGATGACGCAAAACCTTTTTCCAGAAAAATCCGGTCATCCGGTACCGGCGATAGGAACGCGGCGATATCCGGCCGTTGACCATCAAAGTCTTGACGCGGTTTTGTTCGCAGCAGCGCAAAAAATTAGGCCAGAGCTCCGTCTCCACCAGCACGAAAACGTCCGGTTTGGCCATGGCAATCATTTTACGAACCACCGCGGGAATATCCAGCGGGAAATAAATAAAGGCGACGTCGTCTTTGATAAATTTTTGCGCCATTTCCTGCCCGGTTTCCGTGGACGTGGAAAACACAATCTGCACTTCCGGTCTTTTCTTTTTCAGCGAAGCGACGATCGGCGCGGCGGCGGTCACCTCGCCCACGGAAACGGCGTGAATCCAAACGCGCGGTCCCTCTTTGATCGCAGACAAAATGTTTGTCTGCCGGCCGCCAAATTTCTGGAAGATGCTTGTGCGGTACTTACCGGTCAAAATGATTTTCAGCAGAAAAAACGGAACCAGAACCACCGCAGCTGCCCATAAAATGATATTGTACAGAATATACATAATTGCATATTCAGTTTTTTCTTCCACCGTGTCAAGCTGCAATTATGAACGACGGCGAAAAAATTACACACGTCAATTGACATTACCCGCCCTTTAGTATATTTTACGGCCAACACTCGTCAGGAATGATCACATGAAGTTAATTGCCCCATCAATTCTTTCCGCGGACGCCAGCCGGCTGGGCGAAGAAATTCTCGCCGTCGAACAAGCCGGCGCCGACTGGATTCATATTGACGTCATGGACGGCACGTTCGTGCCCAATATCACGATGGGCCCGGCCGTTATTTCGTCATTAAGAAAAGTGACCAAACTGCCCTTTGATGTCCATCTGATGATTGCGGATCCCGACCGCTACATTGAATCGTTCTTCAAGGCTGGCGCCGATGTTATTACCGTGCACGTCGAAGCATCCACGCATTTGCATCGCACCATCGAACTGATTAAGAGTTTCGGAGTCAAGGCGGGGGTTTCCTTGAATCCCGCCACCTCGCTGGATCAAATCGCGGAGATTATTCATTACATTGATCTGCTGCTGATTATGACGGTCAATCCGGGCTTCGGCGGACAACAGTTCATCGGCACGTCGCTGTCCAAAATCGCGCGCGCGAAAAGAATGCTGGAGGCCATGCCGCATCAGCCTCTTCTGGAAGTTGACGGAGGAGCGAATCTCAAAAACATCGGTGATATTGCTCAGGCAGGCGCCGATGTTATCGTTGCCGGAGCCGCTGTCTTCAACGCCGAAGACTACCAAAAAACCATCGCCGCGCTGAAAACAGCCGCCAACAGCCTGATCGCCTAACGGCACCACGTTCTATGTTCTACATTCAATGTTCAACGTTGAATGATACCTTTGATACTTTGAATCCCGATGTGTCGGGATGAGAGCATGAGAAGTCTTGATCTAAACTTAAATATATAGAAGCAACATTTTGCGACAAAACATTCAGGCAACGCTTCGCCATTTTCCCATCAGCCTGTCTCTTTAACTTTGAACTTTGAACATAGAACTTTGAACTTTATTACCAGGCGGGGAAAAGAGAGTTTTTTGCCAACTTCATCTTTGCCAGACGGAACACCAGCGCCGTGCTCAAACAGCCGAATCCGTATTCAATGCTTCTTTTCAGATTGATGGATGACGCTTCCGCAAAATAGCTGGTCGGACAGCTTACTTCCGCGATCGTGTATCCATACCAGACAATCTGCGCCAGCATCTGATTATCGAAAACAAAATCGTCGGAATTATTAGCCAGGGGAAGTTTCATCAGCAGCTCGCGGGAGAAAGCGCGGTAGCCGGTATGATATTCGGACAGCTTGGCGCCGATTAAAAGATTTTCCGTCAGCGTCAGGAAACGGTTGGCGATATATTTCCAGACGGGCATGCCGCCTTTGAGCGCGTAGCCGCCCAGAATGCGTGACCCGAGCACGCAATGGTAAAGGCCGTTGCCGATCATGGACGTCATCGCCGGAATGAGTTTGGGCGTGTACTGATAATCGGGATGCACCATAATGACAATATCTGCGCCCTCTTCCAGCGCCAGACGGTAGCAGGTTTTCTGATTGCCGCCGTAGCCCAGATTTTTTTCATGCACAAAAACTCTGGTCTGGGGAAGATTACGCGCGACCTTGACGGTGTTGTCCGGGCTGGCGTCATCAACAAGAATCACCTTGTCCACAACGCCCTGTGCCATGACTTCATTGTAGGTTTGGAGCAGGGTCTTTTCGGCGTTGTAAGCCGGCATGACCACCACGACTTTTTTGTTTTGAAACATGCCCTATCCGACTATTCATCCCGTTGTGAAAGATTCGCTTAATCTGGATTCGTGTCATTTCGAGGAGCAACGCGACGAGAAATCTAAGATTCCTCACGCGCTTTCAGCGGTTCGGAATGACATCCGAGGAAAAGCGGCGCGTTCGGCACATGCGCCTTGCACATGATTGAATTAGATTGCGAGTCCCGATTTTTCGGGACTCGCAATGATATACAGCTATTGTAAACTTTACTACGCGAAATGAGCGTCAAGTTTCTTCTGCTGCTTTTCTGCCTCCACCGCCATTCTTTCCATCAGTTCGGCCACGGTCGGTTCATCATGCAGCAGGCCCATCACCTGTCCCACAGGCAGCACACCTTCCTTCGTATCACCGTCTTCCGTAGCGACCCGGATCGCGTGGAAACCATTAGCCATGAAAGCCAGCTGCTTGGCGTTTTTCCAGCCGGACATCATCACGCCGATAAACAGTTTGAAGAAAGGGAGCTTCAACTGTTTGGCGATATCCTGCGCGTTGAAAAAAGCCGCCGGCAAATTCAAGCCCTTCCGGATGGCTCTTTCCGCGGCATCCGTCTTCATGATGCGGCAGAGCAGCCCGTCGAACCGATCCGAATACAGCGTATCCTCGACGTCTTTTTCCATAGACAGTCTTTTATAGACATTGTGCAGCGGGCTTTCCTTCGTCGTCATAAAGCGCGTGCCCATCGCGATGCCTTCCGCGCCCAGCGCCAGCGCCGCCGCCAGACCGCGCCCGTCGCCGAAACCGCCGGTCGCGATGACGGGAATCTTCACTGCGTCCACCAGCGATGGAACCAGCACCAGCGACGTGACATGCTCGCCGTGCGCCGCGGCTTCGTGGCCGGTGGAAATCACGGCATCACATCCGTAATCCTCCGCCCGCTTCGCATGGCGCGCGTTGACGACCGTGGCAATAACTTTGCCGCCGTAGGCGTGCGACGCTT
This sequence comes from Deltaproteobacteria bacterium, assembly GCA_022710585.1. GTDB lineage: Bacteria > Desulfobacterota > Syntrophia > Syntrophales > Smithellaceae > Smithella. Next base: position 229,896 of record JAKLGV010000001.1, read on the forward strand.
TGACAATCCAGTCGCCCTTGCCCAGCGAGAAATTGATCACCGGCACTTTTTCTTCCAGAAGCACCTTGGCGTTTTCCGCCGCGCCCGGGAACAGAAGTGTGGCATTGGCGCCGAAGGGTTTATCCGTCAGAGACCGGATTTCTTTGATGGCCGCGCGCGTCTGCTCGGCATTAAACGGTCCTGTCGCCAGGATGCCCAACCCGCCGGCGTTGGAAACGGCCGCAACCATTTTGGGAACGCTGATCCAGCTCATGCCGGATAAAAGGATGGGATACTTGATGCCTAACATTTCTGTAATCTTGGTTTTCATATTTTTCTCCAAAATAAATATTTTATGTCATTTCGAGGAGGGAAACGACGAGAAATCTTTTTTTGTAACTATTGCGTTATAAGATCTCTCACTACGTTCGAGATGACATATGTGTTTACTCATTCCATAAATCGGAGGCGATAAATGCCCTCCGGCTCTTACTTTTTGGTGTAATCGTAAACACCCTTGCCGGTCTTGCGCCCGAAACGGCCGGCGCGGACCAGTTTTCTCAGCATCAGCGCCGGACGGTACTTGTCGCCCAGCTCTCTGTACAAATCTTCCATGATATGCAGCAGCGTATCCAGGCCGACCAGATCCGCCAGCGCCAGCGGCCCGATGGGATGATTGCAGCCCAGCATCATGCCCTTGTCGATATCCTCGGCGGTGGCCAGTCCTTCATCCAGCACATAGAAGGCTTCATTGAGCATCAGGCAGAGAATGCGGTTGACTACAAACGCCGGAGCCTCTTTGACGATAATCACTTCCTTGCCGATTTTTTTGCCCCATTCCTTTGCGATTTCGAGCGTCTCAGCAGACGTCTGATAACAGCAGATGATTTCCAGTAGCTTCATGACGGGAACCGGATTGAAGAAATGCGTGCCGATGACTTTTTCCGGCCGTTTGGTCACGGAAGCCATTTCCGTAATGCTCAAGCCCGATGTGTTGGTGAAAAACAGGCAATGCGGCGGAACGATTCCTTCGAGTTCTTCGTAAACCTTTTTCTTGACCGCCATGACTTCAATCACAACCTCGACGACCACATCCGCGCCGGTGGCCGCCTCTTTCATATCCAGGGTGGGTTTGATGCGTCCCAGGATCGCGTCCACCTGTTCCTTCGTGATTTTGCCTTTTTCCGCGTCACGGCTGAGATTTTTCTTAATCGAGTTCATCCCGTTGTCGATAAAGCGCTGCTCGATATCACGCATGGTGACTTCGAAACCCGCCTGCGCGCAAACCTGCGCGATTCCGCTGCCCATCAAACCGGCGCCCAGTACACAAACTTTTTTGATTTCCATCTTACATCCCCTTTATTCATTATTTTATTAGGATAAAACGTGTTTACCCTCTTTCTGCCATTCTCACACCGTGGGAAGAACTAGCAAACTATTTGAGCCAAAGTCAAGCGAAAACGCCCACCGGACAAAATTGCAGAATTTTTATTGAACAAGCGTCGGGGATATGACAAAATCGCACCATGTTAATCTTAATTGACGGCTACAATTTAATCCGGCAGTCCGTTGAACTGAAGCGGCATGAGCGCAAAAGCCTCGAAGCCGGACGCAATGCTCTGTTGACCAGACTCAACGACTACGGAAAAATAAAAACTCATCAGATGATCGTGGTTTTCGACGGTGTCCAGAAAGGCCGGTCGGAGGAAGGCCGGGACCGGTCCGGAAGAATCGACATCATTTATTCCCGGCATGGTGAGAGAGCGGACGACGTCATCAAACGCCTGGCCGCTCACAGCGGCGAAGAAATCATCGTCGTGTCTTCCGATCGAGAAATATCATCCTACGTCACCCGACTGGGCAGGACATCCCTTTCATCGCCGGAATTTGAAGCGATTATCGATAAAACCCTTGCCGCGGATTTCAGCTCTTTTCAGGAGATCGAAGAAGATGACGATGAACCCGCGAAGCCATTGGTCAAGAAGGGGCCGTCAAAAAAACTGCCGCGCGCCCGGAGAAAAGCCCGAAGCAAAATAAATAAGCTGTAGATAAATCCACGAATGAAAACCCGCAAAACACAAAAAAAATCTTGAAAATCAACAATGTTTCTGGTAAAGACTAAGCATCAATTTAAAAAAATCATCCATCTCTATAATTAAAAAAGGAGAATAAAATGATAAAATCAACCAAAGCAACTTATTTACGGACATCATTATTGCTGCTTTCTTTTGCTTTACTTTTATTTATTACAGCCTGCGGCGGCAGTATGGACGACTCTGACGCAGAATCTGCAAAAGGCGGCACTATTTCTCTTGCGGCCACTTCCAGTTCCGTATCAGCAGGACAGTCCAGTATTATTACAGTAACCGTTTTGGACGGAGCGGGCGGTTTCGCGAAAAATGAATCTGTAACTTTTACAATAATCGATAATAAAAGCGGCGCAACGATTACCCCATTAAACAACGGAAAAACCGACGCCAAAGGTCAGGCCATTGCAACATACAAGGCCGGATCAAACAATCCCGGTTCGGAAGTCCAGGACAGTATACAGGCGAGCATTAGCGGAGCGACAAATGTCATTATTATTACCAGGACATCGGCTTCTTCCACCGCATACCAACTGAGTTTAACAGCAGATTCGACGACCATCACGCCGGGAACGACAACCATTGTCAGGGCAACCGTCACCGATGGCGGAGGGAATGCGGTTTACGGACAGGCCGTAACCTTTTCATTCCTCAGCAACAAAAGTGCCGCAACTCTGACCACGTTGAGTCTGGGCGCCACCGATACCAGTGGACAGGCGCTGGCTATTTATACAGCCGGTACCGCTACACCAACACAAAGCGTCCAGGATACCATTCAGGCCAGTATTGCCGGAGCCACCGGCGTGGTCATCATCACCCGCTCAGCCGGCGGGACATCAGCTTCAGGGCTGCTCATGACCTTAAACGCTGACGCACCTTCCCTTACGGCCGGTCAAAGCACCATCGTCAGAGCAAAAGTCACTGACGGATCGGGCACGGCAGTTCAGGGTCAGGCTGTATCCTTCACCTTTATCAGCAATCAGAGCGGCGGAACGATTAACGCGCTCAATAGCGGGATTACCGACGCCAGCGGTCAGGCCATCGCCACTTATACGGCCGGCGCCAGTTCCCCAACCGCCAGCGTTCAGGACACCATCCAGGCCTCTTTAACCGGAACGGTAGCCGCGATTATCATTTCACGGACAGCCGGTGGCGGCACGTCAGCAGGACTGATTCTGACACTGACGGCGGCTTCAACCACCGTTGAAGGGGGAGAATCGACCATCCTGACCGCGAAAGTCACCAACGGTTCCGGCAGCCCTGTTCAGGGTGAAGCCGTCAATTTCGGATTTGCTCCGGGCGGCAACCAGAGCGGCGCGGCCATCAATGTGCTGAGCGGAACCACCGATGCCGCGGGTGAAGCTACCGCGCTTTACGCGGCGGGCACACTCACCGGCGCAACGGTTCAGGATATCGTTCAGGCCAGCATCACCGGCTCGACCAAAGCCCTGATCATCACCAAGACCGGTACGGCTTCCGGCGTGACCGCCTCGTCTCTTGATCTCACCGCTTCACCCGTATCGATCAAGACGGACGGCTCGTCCAGTTCGACCATTACCGTCACCGCGCTGAACGCTCTGAATGCTTCACTTTCCGGTGTGGTTGTTACAGTGGGCACCGATACCGGTGTTTTGAGCGCGGCAACCGTCACGACTCCGGGAACGGTCACTCTGACCTGCGGCAGCAACAAGGCCAACCGGACGGCAACGATTACAGCAACCGCCGGATCGGCCACGGCTCAGATACCCGTACAAATTGTCGGATCAACCGTGACGCTGGCGACAGGCGCATCTTCAATCTCGACAACTGGATCTACGACAGTGACTGTTACCGTAAAAGACGCCGGCAGCAATGTTGTCCCGGGCGCGGCTGTTTCCCTTTCATCCTCCGGCACAGGCACGGTGACATTCGGTTCGGCAACCGGAACAACGAATGCCAGCGGTATTTTTTCCACAACAGTCGCGGGCAATACCAACGGAACGGTAAACATTACCGCAACGGCGCTTGGAGCAACCGCATCAACAACGCTGACAGTCACCGATGCCACCACAGTCTTTTCGATTGATCAGCAAAGACTCTGCACCGGCGCTTATCCAGGTTCATGCCCTGCTCCTACTGTTCCTCCAAACAATCCGAACCCCTCGTCAATGCAGATAGGCAACTATTTGGAAATACAAGTTAATCCTGCCGGAGCCACCGACGTGGTCTTTGCTACTACTATGGGTACATTTACAGATCCGTCCGACACAACTAATACTGGTAGTTCAATCACAGTACATGTTGGTGATTATGTTGCAGGTAAAGCAATCGCTTATCTGACCGCCAAAGAGGGAATCAAAAATGTTGCCGGAATCGCAAATATTAATGTCTACAATGCAGCAGACGTAACCACAAATGATACGCTCACCGTGGCTATGACATCAGCCACCGCCGCGAGCATTGAACTTCAGGCTTCTCCCGTCGTCGTGCCCAAGAGTGTAGGGACGACAACCGGCTCCTCGACGCTGGTTGCCATGGTGCGGGATTCAGGCGGTTTCCCCGTCGGAAATGCAGCGGTCCAATTCTCGATTGTCAATCCCACCGGCGGCGGTGAAACAATATCGCCGGTTGTGGCGATGAGCGCGGCGACAACCACGGGCGGCCTTAATTTGGGCGAAGCTCGTGCTTCTTTCACCTCCGGCACCCTGTCTTCCGCGGCGGGCGGCATTCAGGTCCGCGCTTCCATTGTCGGTAGCCCTGCAATCAATGATAACGCGACTATCGTCATCGGCGGCGTGGCCGGATCGATAGCGTTCGGTCAGGCCACGGTACTCGGCGTCGATGGCACCAATGCCAATTATACACTGGCTATGTCCGTTATGGTCGCCGATTCCAACGGCAACCCGGCGCCGGCGGGAACCATCGTCAACCTGAGCCTCTGGCCGATTGCCTGGAGCACGGGCAGCGGCTGCATGTATGATATGGATGGTTTAAGGTATAATTCTCTCACCCAGGTTTTCGATATTCCCTGCGCTACCTGCGGAACCTTCTGGAATGAAGACGCCAATGAAAACCTGATCCTTGATACCGGCGAGGATGGTTTTAGAGCCTATTATGCTGATCTTTCGAGAACAGATTTGGGGACAGGAAACGCTGACACCTATATCACACCCGTAAATTCCCGGGCAGGTACCGTACCGGCAACAGTCTCCACCGACGCCAGTGGTGTGGCCGGTTTCACACTGACCTACCCTAAAAACAGCGCCATCTGGACCATTGTCCGGGTACGGGCCAGTACGATTGTCCAGGGTACGGAAACGGTCGGCCAGGTAACTTTCCGTCTGAGCGCTCTGGCTTCAGATGTCACTCCGACATGCAGAATAGACGGATCACCTTACGACTTCTAGCAGCAACGTGATTTTTCCAAAGCCGGTCCCCGTTCGGGGGCCGGCTTTTTTCTTCCTCATTTCGCTTTTATGTTTCGTCCTTTCGGATGTAAGTCATCGGTACGTAATAGCCATATGCCGTCCAAAAAAACGCATAAAAATTATTGAAAACTTCCGTTTTTTCTGCTAAAAACTTTCCATCTTTTCAAAATCAGCACATTTCCTATTTTATAAGGAGAAAGCAATGGTCAAATCATCTTCGACAAAATTCATGCGGCTTTTGGGGCTGCTTATCTCTCTGCTGCTTCTTTTCTTTATCAACGCGTGCAGCAATGACGCCGAATCCGTGGAAAGCGGAACGGAAGCCGGCGCGGCCGCCTACGGCGTACATATTGATTCATTCACCGCATCGTCCTGTGAGGGAGATTCATGCGCGGCCTACGCGGGACAGAGCATTATTATGACGGCTTCCGTCACAGACAGCGCGGACATTCCCGTCAACAATGCCGATGTCACCTTTCACTTCACCACAAACGCGAGCGGCGCCAGCCTGAAGTCAATCGGCGGCACAACCGGACAAAGAATAAAGGTTACCACGGATAAGGCCGGTCAGGCGAAGATTGTTTATAAGGCGGGCGATAATTCAACCACCATGGAGCTGGAAGATGTCGTTTCAGCAACCTGTCATGACTCTAAGATGGCCGTCATCGTGGCCAGAGTGGCCGGCGGTTACCAGGGATTAATCATGTCGGTTACGGCTGATCAGGACTCGCTGAAAGCGGGTGAAAATACTATCATCCGGGCAAAAGTGACCAACGCGACGGGCGCCATTATCGGCGGACAGGCTGTCACGTTCACGATGCTGGAAAATAAGAGCGGCGCGATGCTGACCACTCTGGGCACGGGAATGACGGACGCCAACGGCGAGGCGACCGCGATTTATAAAGCCGGGTCGGCCAACCCGACTAAAAGCGTCCAGGATACGGTTCAGGCCGCCATCACCGGCGCCGCGGGAGCCGCTGTCATTACACGCGTGGCCAATACGGCCATCGTCGGATGCCGCATAACGCTGACAGCCGATAAAACGGCGCTTGACCAGGGCCAGAGCACGATTATCCGCGCGACAGCCCTGAACGGCGACGGAAAGCCGTACACCGGAAACATAAGATTTGAATTTCTGACAAACGTCAGCGGGAGCACCCTTTCCCCTTCAGACGTAAAGACAAACAGCAACGGCGTCGCCACGACCATCTACAAGGCGGGAACCGAGTCACAAAACCTGAATGTTGAGGATATTATCAAGGCTTCGGCAACGCAATGCTGCACCGGCGATAGCTGCTGCGCGGAAACGCTCTGCTGCTCCGAAGCCGGCTGCTGCATGGAAACGATCATCCTCACCAGATCCGCACAGGACGCTGTCACACCGACGGGCTACCGGATTACCATGACAGCGGGGAAAACGTCGATCAAAGCCGGTGAGTCTACTCTCATTACGGCTAAAGTCACGGATGGCGCGAATACACCGGTAAAAGATCGGGTTGTAAGCTTCAGTTTTATATCACGCCCCAGCGGTGCAACACTTTCGGACATTGATGCCGGAACATCAGGTCTGATCACAGCGACAGGAGTAACCGATGCCAGCGGTGAAGCCATTGTCGGCTACACGGCAGGTTCCGGTTCATCAACCACGGAAGTCCAGGATATCGTACAGGCCTCTACAACCGGAGCATTGGGCGCCATTATTCTAACCAGAACCGCCGCCGAGCCCGCCCCATCCGGAAGGGTTTTAACTCTGACGGCATCGCCCAGTTCCGTGTATCCCAACAGTATGAGTGAACTTACCGCTAAGGTTACATTAACCGGCGGGACTTCAGCCGGAGCGGGCATAGAAGTAACCTTTACCATCGAACAGAATCAAAGCGGCGCAACTCTGGGTTCCGGTACTTTAACTCAGGTAACCGAATCTACAGACGGCAACGGTGAAGCCAAGGTAACTTATATTGCGGGCAATGCTGACCCAACGCTGACCAGAATGGACAGCATCAAGGCATCTGTGGCCGGCACTGGCGTCAGCGATACAGTTTTCATCACGCGCTTACCTACACCCAGTGCGGGAAATTATATCATCACACTGACACAAGATCCTGCAACTTCCGCTGGTGAACGTGTCCAATATCACGAATCAAGATTCGTGAATATCAAGGCAACGGTAACCTTGAATGGTGTGGCTGTTACAGAGCCCGGACAGTATATAACCTTCTCGATATCGACTGGAGACGGCACCGTGACGCCTATGTCTGTTGAGTTAGACGGCAACGGTGAGGCGGAAACAACCTTCGAACTTCCCATCGTTGCGGTACCGCCGCGCATTGACTCTACTGTTGTTCGAGCGGAATTTGAAGGAGTCAGTGCTCCTACTTATATTTACTGGGCAGTCTGGTATTAAGGGGGCAGTTTTTAGCGCAATACTACCAGTGTTGTTAACTTATTAACCTTTTTGAAAACCATGCTTTGTGAAAAGCGTGCTCTTAAGTCAGGGCGCGCTTTTCTCGTTTTGCGGCAAGTCTCTATCCGGTAAAGAAACGATTTACTTTTTAGCTATTTGGTGTTAATTAATACACATATTTATTTAATTCTTTTCAAAATTTTATCTTTCAAAGGGGAAAAGAACATGAAGAAACTGAATATCTTAGCAGTGTCTGTTTTGTTGCTGACCGTATTCTCAACAGCTCAGGCGGAAGTCAGGGCCGGTGCTGTCTCCTATGGCCTGTCGGCGGGAGGCTATTTTTTTGAGAACAACCAGGATTATAAAAACACCGTCTCGCTGGGGGTGCGCGCCGGCTATAATTTTACCGAGCATTTTGGAACGGAACTTTTTGTCAACTGGATGCCCTCGGAATTTGAAGATGAACGGGACGGGGACACAAATAAAGTATATCTCGCCGGCATCGAAGGACTCTATCATTTCGTGCCCCGGCACCAGTTTGTGCCGTACCTGGCCCTGGGGATCGGCGCCATTCATTATACCTCTGACGACGACACGCTCAGGCCCAGCAAATTTGCCGTGGATTACGGCGCGGGATTTAAATATTTTGTAACGGAAAACCTGTCGCTGAGAACCGATGTGCGCCACATCCTGCCTCTGGGCAGCGATGATAAATACGGGGACAACCCGCACGAAGTTCACAACGATTTGATGCTCACCTTCGGCATCAGTTACGACTTTGAGGGGGTCAAGGAAGATCCTTACATTGTGGAAGAACCGGTTAAGGAGGAAGTGTTTGGCGACGCGGACAAAGACGGCATCACCGACAACATCGACAAGTGCGCCAATACACCTTACGGTGCGGAAGTCGATCAATCCGGCTGCCCGCCCGATGCCGACCGGGATGGCGTTCCGGACATCGCGGACAGATGTCCCGGCACTCCGGCCAGCATCGCTGTTGATCAATCCGGCTGCCCGTTTGACTCGGATCATGACGCGGTTCTCGATTATCAGGACAATTGCCCGAATACGCCGGCCGGTTTACGGGTCGATGAAAAAGGCTGTCCTCCCGATGCCGATAAGGACGGGGTCACAGACAGTCTGGATAAATGTCCCGAAACACTAGCCGGAAAAACAGTGAATAAAGAGGGTTGCGAAGAAATCGTCGATGCCCCTGTCTCCATTCTGCTGAAAGTGGAATTCGATTCCGGAAAGACGGCCATCAAGAAGCAGTATCATAAAGAAATCGAAACGGTCGCTGTTTTCATGAAACAGCATCCGGACGCAACCGCGACCATCGTCGGCCATACGGATAATATCGGCAACCGCAATGCGAACATCAAGCTTTCCAAAGCCCGTGCCGATAGTATCAAACAGTACCTTATTGATAAATTCGGAATTGAAAAATTCCGCATCAAAACCATCGGCCGCGGGCCGGACAGCCCGATTGCCAGCAACGCCACCCAGGAGGGACGGCAGAAAAATCGCAGAATCGTGGCTCTTTTTGAAACAAGCCCGATCAGATAATGTAGTCATGTTTTAACCCCTTGGAGAAGACCCCGCAACATTTTATGGCTGCGGGGTCTTTCATTTTTAATTTTATTTCCATGCTGTATTTTTTTCTCCCCTGTCGGTAACCTTTGCATGACAACAAAAAAAGAAAATGCGCCTCAGGAAAAAGACGCAGCCCCGCGCTGGCGATCGACGCTGGTGGTCATGTTCATTGCTCAGTTGCTTTCCATTATTGGTTTTGCGTTTGTCCTGCCCTTTATCCCCTTCTATATCCGTGAAATCGGCGTGACCGATGAAAAGCTGGTGCCGGTCTGGGCCGGGGTGATGATGGCGGCATCGAGTCTCACGATGACCATTTTCGCCCCCGTCTGGGGATGGCTTTCGGACCGTTACGGTCGAAAACTGATGGTGGAACGCGCCATGTTTGCCGGCGCGATCATTACCATTGCCATGGGCATGATCGGCAATGTCTATCAGCTCCTCATTCTGCGTTTGCTGGCCGGTGCTTTTACCGGAACGATTTCCGCCTCCCTGGCCCTTGTCTCCTCTGTTTTACCGGGAGCGAAACTCGGATTCGGGCTGGGTCTGATGCAGGTTGGCGTTTTTTTAGGAATGTCCGTGGGACCGTTGATCGGTGGCGTCATTGCCGACATCGTCGGTTACCGTCTGACTTTCGTTGCCGGCGGGGCCATGCTGCTCCTTGGAGGCCTCCTGGTTATGCTGGGGACGAAAGAAAAATTTATCCGTCCTTCCGCCGAGTCACTGAAACAAAACGGGAGTCTCAGGACGCTGTTTGCCCTTCCGGGCTTTGTTTCTCTGATGGTTGTCTTTCTCGTGTTTAATTTCGCGATTCATATCGCGATCCCGATCATACCGCTTTTTATTGAAAAAGTCGGAAATCTGAAGACGCAGGTTGCTTCCACAACCGGATTGCTGCTTGCCGTGACAGGAGCCACCGCCTCCATTTCAGCCGCCGCCATCGGCTATCTGAGCGACCGCATAGGACATAAAAAAGTCCTCATTTTTAACCTGTTCATCACCGGTATCCTGTGGATGGTCCATGCCCTGGCCCGCAACATAGACCAGTTGCTCGTCATCCGAATCATTTTCGGATTCGCGATCGGAGGAAATATTCCGACGATGAATGCCCTGCTCGGAAAGATCACGCCAAAGGAAAACTACGGAAAGGCTTATGGATGGATGGCGTCCATGACCTCTCTCGGCATGACGCTGGGGCCGTTAACGGGAGGCGTCATGGCTTCCTATATGGGGCTTCGCTGGCCCTTTGTTGCGGTCAGCATTCTTTTGACGCTGGTTGTGATTCCCATCATCATGGGATTGAAGACCCGTTAATGTCTCGGATGCGGATGATCCCGCGAATGTCTGAAGATATTCTGTATTTCCATAACAAGCCCCGGCCTTTAATGGATAAAGGTCGGGGCCGGATGGATTGCATCACAGATTATGATTAGAATTGAACTTTGGGGGCCTGCTTGGCTTCTTTGGGCGCGTCAAAAAACGCCGCGTCTTTAAAGCCGAACATCCCGGCAAGCAGGTTGGCCGGGAAGGATTTGATGGCCTGATTATAGGCTTTGACCGCTTCGTTGTATCTCATTCTCTCCACGGCAATTCTGTTTTCCGTACCGGCCAGTTCATCCTGCAGGTGCAGAAAATTCTGATTGGCCTTCAGATCGGGATACCTTTCCATCACCACCAGCAGCCGGCTTAAAGCTCCGGCCAGTTCGTTGTTGGCCGCGATTTTGTCCGGAACCGTTGTCGCACCGCCAACCTTCGACCGGGCGTTGGTAACTTCCGTCAGAACTTCTTTTTCGTGTGCGGCATATCCTTTGACGGTTTCCACCAGATTCGGAATCAGGTCAAAACGCCGCTGCAGTTGATTTTCCACCTGCGCCCACGAACTTTTGACAGCCTGATCGAGCTGCACAAACCTGTTGTAGTTGCCCGCGAAGAAAGAATAAGCGCTGACAACCAGCAGTCCGATGATGACCAGAACGATGATGATTGTTTTCTTTTTAGAATCCATTTTTGACCTCCTCTGTCATGTTGGTTTGATCATTACAAAGCATCAACGATATTGCAAATATTTTCTGCTTCGCGCAGATATCTTTTGAAAACACCCGCGATTTCATTGCCGGAGAGTTTATCCACGCCTTCTTTGATCTCCACGCAGGTTAAAAATACATCCGCTTCCAACGGGATATGTCTGGCCAGTTCTTTGATGGTGTCGCGTCGTTTATGCGGCACCGCGGCCTGCTTCAGATAAATCAGAGCGTTAAAAATCGAAACAAAAGCCATTAAGGACCGGTGGATGAGCCCCCTGATTTGCCGCGCGCTTCCTTCTGTTTCCAAATAGCCCTCTCGCAGCAGAATCAGCTTGCCTTTGAGTTCCCTTTCGATTTGCAGACGCAGATCCGCCGGTTTGAATTGCAGGGGCGCCAGCACGTCTTCGCCGTGAATCAAAATATGGTTGGTCTGCAGATTCAGAAATTCTATCGGATAGCAATCCAGAGATTTCCCGATAAAGTCTTTGGTCATCACCCAGGGAATTGCCACGCGGCGCTTTCTCCAGCTCTTAACAACATCCAACATATCGTCGAGCCGGTCAACGGCCTGCGGCGTCAGGACAACCAGCAGGTTGATGTCCGATTTCCCCTTGACATAATAGCCGCCGGCGGCGCTTCCGTAAATGATCAGCGAGACCAAATCCTTGCCGAATACTTTTTTATAGTCCTCGGTCAGGTCAACAAAAACATCCTGTGGTTGATCCGGTATTTTTGCCATTTTATTCACCTTTAAATATTCGTTTAAAAACTTCGTCCGGCGCCGCCCCCGCCGCTGCCGCCGCCGCCAAATCCGCCGAAACCGCCTCCGAAACCGCCGCCTCCGCCACCACGACCCCCGCTGAGGAACATCATCAGCAGGATAGGAAGCATCTCCCTGCCCGTTCTGGTACCTAAAAGAATGGCCGCGGCGATGAAAAAGAATATGATTTCAAAAATGCCGATGCTTCTTTTGACGGAACGGACATTGGTCTGGTAGGGCAGCGGCGATCCGCTGAGCTGAACATTGGCATCCCGGGCAATGTAAGCGGCGCAGGCATACATCGCGTTGTAGAGGCCTTTTCCGTATTGGCCCTCTTTCAGAAACGAAACAGCATACTTGTCCAGTATCTCGCCGACCCGTCCATCCGGAAGAATTCCTTCCACGCCGTAGCCGGTTTCGATGCGGATTTTTCTTTCCTTCACCGTCAGAAAGATGAGAACGCCCTTGTCCTCTCCCTTCTTGCCGATCCCCCAGGCCTGATAGAGCCCGTTGGCGTACATGTTATAATCTTCATTTTCGCCGATGGAGGGCACCGTCGCCACGACAATGGCCGTGCCGGTTTTCTGCAAGACTTCCTGCGCCAGCGCCTCCATTTTGGAAGTGTTTTCCGGATCAATTATATTGGCAAAGTCATTAACCGCTGTTCCGCGATGCGCGGGATACTTGTCCGCGGCATAAGCCGCACAAGCGATCAGCATCCCAAACAGCATGATCACCAGCGTAAGCACGGATTTGAATTGGCGACAGAAATCTTTATTTTTCACAAAAGACCATAAACATTTTTTGTTTTTTCACAATCGACTGGAGTTCACAAAACGTCTCAACTGCCGTGAACTATTGCGTAAAGTTCACAGACTGTCAAGCGCAAAGGATGACCGGAAAATCAAACTTGCCTAAGGAAAAATTAAATATTAAGAAGAAGGACATTATATTCGCCTGAGTTAAACGATGTCTCCAAAAATTATACTCATTCATCCGCCGGTCGCCAAATGCCCTGAACCGCCGGCCGGCATTGCCAGACTCTCCGCGTGTCTGATCGAAAATCAAATCGCGCACGACGTGATTGACGCCAATCTGGAAAGCATTCTTTTTCTGCTTCGAGACGAAGCCGGTAAGCATGCCGGCGCGGACCGATGGACAACCCGCGCCCGCAAAAATATGGATTCCAATCTCGCAGCCATCCGAGACATATCGACTTATCAGAATCAGAGCCGCTACCAGAAAGCGGTTATGGACATTCATCGTCTCCTGAATGCCGCCGGTAAATCTCTGAACATCGAGCTGTCTCTGGCCGATTATCAGGACAAAAACCTTTCGCCGGTTAAAAGCGTCGATTTGTTGAGCGCTGCGGAAAAACCACAGAGCAATCCTTTTTATCCTTATTTTCAAAACCGCCTTGCCCGCGCGCTGGAGGATCATCCCGCTTTTATCGGCTTTTCCATAAACTATTTAAGCCAGGCGTTATGCGCGTTTGCCATGATCGGGTTTATCAAACGCATGAATCCGTCGCAGAAAATTATTCTGGGCGGTTCGCTGATTACGTCATGGATGAAGCTGGGCGTCCGTCAAAATACTTTCGGCGGTCTGGCCGATGAGATCGTAGAGGGCGCGGGAGAAAAAAGGCTGCTGGAGCTCTGCGGCGTCGAAAACAGTCCAGGCGGCCCCTCAACCGCCTACGATAATTTTCCCATAGATCAATATTTGTCCCCCGGCAGAGTTTTGCCTTTCAGCGCCTCCAGAGGCTGCTACTGGCGCCATTGTGCCTTCTGCCCGGAAAAGGCGGAAGGCAATGCCTATCGGCCTCTGGAAGTTTCTCAGGTCACCGGCGAGCTGCAAAAACTGACGGCCCGGATGAATCCCGCACTGATTCATCTTCTGGACAGCTCCATCTCTCCCTCATTGCTTGACGCCCTGGCACGCAAGCCGCCCGGAGCGCCATGGTATGGATTCGTGCGTGTGACCCATCATCTGGCCGACGAGGACTTCTGTCTGACGCTGAAACAAAGCGGCTGCGTCATGCTGAAGCTGGGGCTGGAATCCGGTGATCAGAATGTTCTGGACAGGCTTCACAAAGGAATTGATCTGGAGATCGCCTCCACGGTTTTAAAAAATCTGAAAAAAGCGGGCATTGCCACGTATTGTTATTTTCTTTTTGGCACACCGCCGGAAAACGCGGAAAGCGCCCATAAAACAATGGATTTTGTCGTCCGTCACCGCGATCAAATTGATTTCCTAAATCTGGCGATTTTTAATCTGCCCGCCCGCAGTGTCGAAGCCCGGACGCTGGCTACCCGGGATTTCTATCACGGAGATTTATCTCTCTACAGGAACTTTGAACATCCCCTCGGCTGGCACAGACCTGCCGTCCGCAGCTTTCTGGAAAAAACTTTTAAAAAGCACCCCGCCATCGCTCACATCGTCAAACGTACGCCGGATTTTTTCACGTCCAACCACGCGCCTTTCTTTGTCTTAATGAATCGCGGCGGCAGAGAGTCATTGACAGTCGAGAGCTAATATTATAAATTTTCAGCCATATTCAGACGTAAAATCCGCAAGAGCAGTGAGGGTATCCGATGATACTGGATAATGTGACGATGCCTCAGCTTCTGGTTCTTTTCGCGATCTACTCCTTTCTGGGGTGGATTATCGAAGTTGTTTACCGGTCGATAACGCAACGCCAGATCATCAATGCCGGATTTTTGTACGGCCCGTTGATTCCCATTTACGGATTCGGCGCCATCTTTATCATTTTTCTGGAATTTCTGATCCATGCCTGGCCGCTGCCGGTCAAGTTCGCCGTTTATGGCGTCCTGTTGACGGCGCTGGAGTATGGCACCGGATTTCTGTTTGAAAAAATATTCAAGCTGAAATTATGGGATTATTCAAAAAATAAATTCAATTTTCACGGCAGAGTCTGTCTCCTTTTTTCAGCCTTCTGGACCGTGATGGCGCTGATTTTTGTGATGGTCATCCATCCTCCGGTTTTGCGGTATGTGCAGTCGCTCGAAAAATCTTTTGTGAATATGTTTTCAGCCGTCCTGCCGGCTTACGTCTTGACGGACCTGGTATTTTCCGTTATTTCAATAACGGAATTCAGAAGGAAGATTGCCTATCTCTATGCCGAGTATTTCAATTTGAGCAACACGGAGATTGAAAAAATATTTCATTCCCTCAGACGACTGCGCACCGCTTTCCCGCATCTGAGCCAGTATATCGACAGCAGTATTGACCGGGAGATCAAGGGCAAAATCAATATGTTTTTAAAATCAATCATGAGCAGAATCAGGCAGAATATTGAAGGGCGCAAACCTTTTGAAAATGAATTTTACGAGATCATCGGCGATATTTATGAGCACGAGGAGTTTTTAAAGCTGAAAAATCACTATCACCACAATTCCTCGATTTACGAACACGTCATGGATGTTGCTTATTTTTCCTATCGGACGAGTAAATTCCTGAAGCTGGATTACCAATCGGCAGCCCGCGGTGCCCTGCTGCATGATTTTTTTCTCTACGATTGGCGCAATCGGGATGTTTCCGATCTTCCCGAAGATAAATTTCACGGCATCGAACATCCGAAAATCGCCCTAAAAAACGCGACCACGCATTTTACGCTCAATGCCATCGAAAAGGATATCGTCATCAAACATATGTGGCCGCTGACGCTGGTTCCACCCAGGTTCAAGGAATCATTTGTCGTTTCTTTCGCGGATAAATATCTGGCCTCCAAAGAGTACGCGACAAAATTAAAACGGGACAAGGTCGTCGGCCGTGTCCGGAAAAAAACCAAAGCACATCCGCCGCGCAAAGCCCGTAAAAAAAGACACGAGCCGGCCCATGAATAGCTTCGCCTGTCCTGATGCGGCGATGGCCCACTCCCATGATTTCAGTTGATGACGGACGCAAACGATTTTTTCGGAATTTTGAACAGGTAAAGGTTCCCTTCCTGTGTGAAAAATTGCTTCTGTCCGATCAATTTATTCCAGTCTGACTTTTTCATTGAATCGCCGTTCAGAAGGATATTGATCACCGCCTGGTCGGATAGATGACTGTAAGGAATTTCATGAAGAGCTGACACCGGATAGATTCTCTTTTTAGAAATCGCCAGATCCTGGGGCGGATTCCATGGAATTTCGTAATCCGGGGAATAGACAACATCATAATAATTTGTGTGGACTCTGATAAAACGGGCAATGGAATGATCCGCGGCATTCATCCTCGCTCTGTAAAAGTTCTGATTATAACTTTGCACCCCCAGGATGAAAAGAATGATGAAACAAACGGTCAACGTTAGTGATGCTTTTAAGTATTTCCTGGTTGTGGCCAAAACAGCGTTCTGGTATTGAACATACAACCAGCAGAAAAAAACAAAAATGATAGAAACAAAAACCAGGTTGTATTTCAGCATCGAAAACGGATGAATGATGGAATGTTCACGAAGTACGATCGTATGCAAAACTGACGATAAAACAATCAGACTCAGGCCGTTGATGATGACTTGCTTTTGCCCGCTGAATTTTCTCCTGATCAAGGGAAAGACCAGGCAAAAAACGGTGACGAAAATCAATACCGGGATGAAAAGCACAGTAAACCCGTTGCCGAAATGATGCGCAAGCTCCCTGGTGCCACCCCATTCCGTACCGCTGCTGGTTCTCATAAGAAAAGTGATCATCAACAGTTTCATTCCATTAGGAGCAAGGAGTAGTTGAATGAGAAACAGCGCCGACGCGACCAGAGCACTGACAATCAGCGGCCAGGTATTGGACCGTATTTTGAAAATAAGCGATTGCTCCGGATGCTCCCGGAAATTATTCATGATCCGTAAACAAACGGATACAAACGCTATGCAATAAAAATAATAATCCGTTAAAATGCCCGCAAATAAAATCACACAGGAAAGCATTTGCAGAAAAAATTTCCCGCGTTTTAATTGTTTCGTGTATAAAGCGATTTCGACCAGGAAAAACGAAATCGATAATAATATCACCGCCTGATCCGCAAAATAGACATTATTCATATAATAGACGTTATAAGGGAGAAACGCCCATAAGGAAGAAAATAATACGGGTAGAAAGATGATGAGAAATCTGGACTTGACGTTAATATATTTCAAGCAGAGATAAAAAAGAATGCCTAATAACAGCATGGAAAGATAATATTCAAATTGAACGAAATGTTTAATGAAACCGATCGACACTTCTTCCTGGCCGGTTGCCCTGGCAATCAAATATAACGGTATAAACGAACCGGGCGGATAGGAAAGATATACGCATCGGTCATTATTGTTTTCAAATTCCACCGAGGCAAAATCGCAATAAGCGGTAAAGTTATCATAGGCCATGCCATCGATTAACCAGCTATTGATAATATTCTGGGAAAAAGCAGAAAGGTCTTCCTGATAATTATCGGCATTTTGAAAATCGACGGGGAATAAGACTTTTAAGGGAATGATTGTCAACATAATGAGACAAATCAATATCCCTAAAATATTTATGATATTTCCTTTATTTGTCATGGGGCATGCTATTCATTATTCATTTTCAGTTTCAATGTATTCTTCATCAGCATTGATATTCCAGATATTGTCTTTTGATTTTTCCCCCGAAATAATATTGTTGACGGCAGTCATGGCTGTATGCATGGCATGATCCTGATTGTAATATTTATGCATGCCATTTCTGCCGATTAAGAACAAATTATCAAAATGATCCGTAAAATCGCGGATTATCTGAAAGTCGGCATAGGTACCGAAGTATGCGGGATAGGTTTTCGGAGTTCGTATGATCGTGCTGTCCATGACCTCATGTTTATCAATGATAGCAATTTTGTGTAATTCATCAATGGCAAATTGAATAAAATCCGCATCCTGCTTTTTCCACAACGCATCGCCTTCGTTGCAACAATACTCCAGCCCGATCCATACCTTACCCGGATCCGCAACCAGATACGGCGACCAGTTGTTAAATATTTGCATCCTTGCCAGTTTGACATCACGCTCCTGAATATAAATCCAATTGTCCGGCACAAGATTATTGATGGTCGGAATCGCCGTTTCATTTTTTATTTTCAACGCATTTAAAAGCAAGCCTATGGTGACGGAATCGCGGTACGGCAAACCGTCGCTGACCTGTTTAATGCGTGCCGGAACGGAATGCCCCATTGCGGCGATCAGATCTCTTACAGGCATGGTGGAAAAATAATAATCACCTTTGACGACTTTGCCGGTATCCGTTAAACGGTTATAATAGATTAATTCGGTAATCTGGTGTCCCTCTATCTTCAGTCCGGTAACTTCGGCGTTTTTAATGATAACGCCACCCCGTTCTTCTATGATTTTTGCCACGGTCTCCCACATTTGTCCGGGCCCCAACTTCGGATACATAAAACGCCCGATCAGACTCGTATCCGTATTTTTTTGTTCGATGGATTTATCTTTGCTGTAAATGGCTTTAAATGCATGCAGCAATGTCCTGGAGACAGACAATTCTTTAATTCGCTGGGCTCCCCAGTCCGCCGCTATCTCATTGCAGGGCACTCCCCAGATTTTCCTGGTATAATCCTTAAAAAACGTTTCATAGAGTTCTTTCCCGAATCTGCTGATAAAAAAATCTTCCAGCGAGCGGATGTCTTTCACCGGAAATATCTTAATCAAAAAATAGGCCCATCCTATTTTCAGGATGCGGATCATCCCCAGATTGGATATGGTCTTCCAGTTCAGTTTGATCGGGTAATCAAAAAACTTTCCCAGATAAAAAATGCGGGACAATCTGCTTCTGACAAGCATGACGTTGTCCGTCTTTTCAGGATCAGGCCCCGGCGTAGAACGAATTAATGATTTTTTTCTTTTTTCATCTTTTAGATCAAAATCCTGGACCGGCAGCATTTGCCGCCACCACTTCATGATCGTGTCCGATTTCGAGAAGAACCGATGTCCGCCGATATCCATCCGGTTGCCATGGTGCACCGCCGTCCTGGAGATTCCGCCGATATGGTTTGTTTTTTCGATGATGATTGGTTGAATATCTGTTTTGGTTATCAGCTCGTAAGCTGCTGTTAATCCGGCAGGACCGGCACCGATAATGATTGCGCATTTCTTCATAGTTAAGGTTCTTTTTTATTAATGTTAAAGACATAAAGCAATGTCATCGTATTTGTCAATGGAAAGCTGATTGTCGCACCTGACGCTTATCAGCCAAGTTTATCTTGACAGACCGGACCTCGTTTTTTATGTTTCACGATACAGGAAATCCGGATCAATAAAATTTATGAACAATCACAAGAAAAAAGAAATACCTTACGATGCCTGGTTGCTTTGGACGGTCACCAATGCATGCAATTTAAACTGCCCCTATTGCAACGCGAGCAATCCGGAAAAGATCCTTAAAAAATTTTATGATTTGGGATTTTTAAATTCGGCAATAATTGCATCGGTGAATCTGAGCAAACTGCTTGAGCAATCATTCCAGAAAGGCCCCTTTCGTGTTTACAGAGAGACCAAAGCTAAATTAACGCCTGAGGCAGGAACGGCAATCGATATCCCGGCCCTCATAAGGACACTGGATGCAACACAAAAAATTTTTAAAATCAGTTTCACAGGGGGAGAACCTTTTCTCGTTCCGAATTTTATCGACGCATGTGAAGCAATTACAAAGAAACATTACACCACTCTTTTCAGTAATTTAACATCTCCACAAATCAAGAGCTTCTGCGAAACAATAGATCCTCGAAGCGTATTGGAGATTTGCGGTTCGCTGCATATTAAAGAACTGGAAAAACGTCGTCTATTAGAAAGATATATAGAGAATTTTATACTCCTCAAAGCAAAAGGATTCAACGTTAGCGCGCAGGCCGTTGCTCATCCGGACCTTTCAGGTGATGTTGAAAAATATCGGCTATACTTCAAAGAGAAGGGAATCGACATCGTGTTTGTTCCCTTCCGGGGACGGTATCACTGGAAGCAGTATCCGAAATCCTACACCGGACAGGAGATTGAAAGATTCGGATTCGGACCTTTTCCGAAATCTCACACCGACATCATGAACTGTTTTTACCGGAAAGGAAAAATGTGCAATGCCGGTTTCAATGTTGGCGTAGTCTTTCCATCCGGGGAGGCTCAGACTTGTTTTTTAATAGACCAAAGCATAGGAAATGTTTTTACGAAAATTGAATTTCATAATAATTTAATCAAATGTCCGTTTAAATATTGTTCCTGTCCATTGAACATATATGATCCGACCCTTTTTGAGAAAGCATGTCAATAATACTATTAATAAAACCGAATATTACCAGCGCGCCGAGGGTTATACCGGCTCATAATCCACCGATGGGATTGATGTATCTGGCCTCGTATCTGAGACGTCTTGACCAGAATAGAACTATTAAAATCGTGGATATGGCGCTTGAAGAATTGATGCCGGATGACCTTTGTGAGATTTTAAAAGAATTTCAACCGGATATTTGCGGAATTTCCTGCCTGACCATTAACGCAAAAAACGCCCACAGGATTTCTGAACGGATAAAAAAATGGAATCCAAATTGCCCTGTTATCTGGGGTGGTCCGCATCCGACATTCATGCCATACAAAGCGCTGGAATCAAAGTTTGTTGATTATTGTGTCATAGGAGAAGGCGAAGAAATATTTCATCGACTGATTTCAGCTCTCGAACAAAATAAACCGTATGACTCCCTAGAAGGAATCGGCTATCGGATAGAAGACAAAATAATTTTGAATAAACGACCCTCTGCTCTGGACATTCAACATTTACCCTGGCCTGCATACGATTTGATTTCGGTTAAAAAATACTGGACGGCAAAGATTCCTCCGCAATCTGGAAGGCTGAAATATTCCGAGTATATGACGGTAATGAGTTCGAGGGCATGCCCCTATAGATGCATCTATTGCCACAACATTTTCGGGAAAGCATTCAGGGCAAGAGAACCTGAAGAATTTGTCGAAGAAATGGTGATGCTTAAGAAAGATTATGGAGTAAGGGAATTTGACATCATCGATGATGTTTTCAATCTTGATCAAGAGAGAGTTTTAAGAATATGCGATCTCATTGGCCAGAAGCTTCCCGGAATAGCAATAGCGTTTCCCAATGGACTGAGAACCGATCTCCTGGACAAAGAAACACTCCGCGCCCTGAAAAAGGCGGGAATGTACTATTTCGCGGCAGGCATTGAATCCGGTTCGCCGGACATCCAAAAAATAATTAAAAAAAATCTGGACCACAAGAAGGCTTCCCGGGCTATTGAAGATGCGGCAAAAATGGGGATCATCGTTCATGGATTTTTTATGATGGGTTTCCCGGGAGAAACTGAAGAACAGTTAAACATGACCATCGATTTCGCACAAAAAAGCTCTCTGAACACCGCTGCATTTTTTGCAGTCACCGCCTATCCGGAAACAGAGCTGTTTGAAGTTGCAAAAAAAATGGGCATCTCTCTATCCGAAGATTTTGACACGTATCACCATCATCAAAACACCTTGAATTTGACTCATATGTCACTGGAGAAGTTGAGATTATACCGAAAGAAGGCTTATTGGAATTTTTATTGCAATCCGAAAAGAATATATAAGATTATCTCGATGACACCCCGAAAAGCCGATATCCTAACCAATTTAAAAATACACGTCCGGGATTTTTTTTAGACCTACGGGAATTACTGTTTTATTCGGAAACGAAAAATAATCTTATCTGAAGCGAAAGCGTCAAAGCTAATAGGGCTTATGATCTCCATATTGCGCCATTTCATAACGCATCACTCGATGCATACAGAACATGCCGGGAACATCCGGAATATTCTTGACGTTGCCCGTCCGAATTTTAAATTGACGCTTCAGAAAAAAACCAGTCACAAGATGATAATGATCCGGATTGATAATCGGCGGTTTCCACAGGATCACACGGGCAATAATGTTATTGATTTCCTGCGGCAGGCACAGAACAATAAAGCCATCCGGTTTGCAAATCCTGATCATTTCGTGAATCGCATTGGCCGGTGTGCGCATATGCTCCAGAACGTCCGCGCAAATGATACCGTCGAAAAAATTGCTCTCCAGGCTGGTGTGATTCAGATCCTCCCGCCTTAAAATAGCGTGAGGAGCCTTTTTTGCGGCACGCTGCAGACGCTTTTCGGAAATATCAATGCCCCACAATTCTCCGCATTGAATTTCCTGCAGCATATAACCGTCGCCGGTTCCGGCATCGAGGATTCGTTTCCCGGCCATATCGCCGGCCAAGGCCAGGCAGACATCAATTCTTCTGCGGTTCAGCCAGTGAACGGACTTGACCGATGACTCATAATAGAGACTGTGCGGCAGGATATCCGCCATTTCCTCTTTGACGTCGCGCTCATCAGCTTTCATGAATGTTCTTCCCAAGCTTCGGGGATTTCAGTTTAAATTTTATTTAACACTTGTGCATGAACTATAGAAAGACTGATTTTGCGTGTCAAGAAAAAAGCTGATCCGGCAAAATAATCCTAAAATGTAATTGCAATGAAAGATATCCTGCGCTAAATAGAGACCATGCGTAAGTTTAATTTTTTCTTTTTTTATTGCCTGATAATTTTAGCGTTAACCGCCTGCGGCAGCAGGCAGGAAACGGAAAAAGCAAAACAGCCGGAAGCCAAACCGCCGGCCTACGGTGACATTCTGGTCCGCGGCGACATCGGCGACGCCAGCAATCTGATTCCTCTGCTGGCGTCCGATTCGGCTTCACATAATGTTGCCGGCATGGTGTTCAACGGCCTGGTCAAATATGACAAGGATATGAACATTGTCGGAGACCTGGCCGAATCCTGGGACGTTTCCCCTAATGGCCTGATCATCACGTTTCACCTGCGCAAAGGGGTGAAGTGGCACGACGGGCATCCCTTTACATCCGCTGACGTTCTTTATACCTATCAGGTCACGGTCGATCCCAAAACCCCCACGGCTTACGCCGGTGATTTTCTCAAAGTCAAAAAAGCGGAAGCGATCGATGACTACACTTTCCGGGTCACCTACGATAAACCCTTTGCTCCCGCCCTGATCAGCTGGAGCAGCGCCATTCTGCCGCGGCACTTGCTCGAGGGCAAAGACATCACGAAAAGTCCTCTGGCGCGACACCCTATCGGCACCGGCCCCTATAAATTTAAGGAATGGGTCACCGGCCAGAAAATAGCCCTGGTTTCCAATCCGGATTATTTTGAAGGCCGGCCGTATCTGGACGGCCGTGTGACCAGAATTATTCCCGATTCCGCGACGATGTTTCTGGAATTGCGGGCGCAGAATCTGGGCATGATGGGCCTGACGCCGCTGCAATACACACGGCAGACGGAAAATAATTTATTTAAAAGCCATTTCAACAAATACAGATATCTGAGCTTTGCCTACACCTATCTGGGCTATAATTTAAAGAATCCTCTTTTCGCCGACAAAAGAATCCGACAGGCGATTTCCTACGCCATTAATAAGGATGAAATTATCAACGGCGTTTTGCTGAATCTGGGCAAGCCGGCGCAGGGTCCCTATAAACCGGGAACCTGGGCCTACAATGACAAGGTCAAAATTTACAACTACGATCCGCAAAAGGCGCGTGAACTGCTGCGCGAAGCCGGATGGATAAAAGTCAATCCGGCGGGGATTCTGGAAAAAGAGGGCAAACCGTTTGTGTTTGAAATCGTCACCAATCAGGGCAATGAAACGCGGCAAAAATGCGCGGAAATTATCCAGCGTCAGTTGAAGGAAGTCGGCATCGATGTAAAAATCCGCATCCTGGAATGGTCGTCCTTTGTGACGGACTTTATCAACAAAAGACGTTTTGATGCCGTGATTATGGGCTGGACGATTCCGCTCGATCCCGATGCCTATGATGTCTGGCATTCCAGCAAAACAGCGCCGGAAGAATTGAATTTCGTTTCCTACAAAAATCCGGAAGTGGATGAAATGCTGGAGAAGGGACGCAGCACGTTCGACCAGAAGGAACGCAAAAAGTATTATGACCGCTTTCAGGAGATTCTTGCCGACGATCAGCCGTATACTTTTCTGTTTGTTCCCGAAGCGCTGGTGATCGTCAACAAGCGTTTCCGCGGCATTGAACCGGCGCCGCTGGGGCTGGAGCACAACTACATCAAATGGTATGTGCCCAAAGACGAGCAGAAATTCACGATGACCCGATAAGGATTTTCATAGCCCGTCGGTGTGATCAATATGACAAAGGATGATGAGAACTCAACAGGAATGGCCGATAAAATAAAAACCAATCACCTTAAGCCCCCGGCATCTGCGGCAATCAACCACGATCTGGCGTCGCTCGCGAAAGATATTATCGCCAGCGCCGGTGTGGGGATCTACATCGTTCAGGACACCCGCTTTGTTTATGTCAGCGAGCTGTATCAGAAGCTCACCGGCTACACGGATCAGGAACTGCTGGGCGATAATTCTCTCAAAAACATTCATGCGGATGACCGGGAAAAAGTCCGGCAGCAGGCGATCAAATGCCTCAAGAAAGAAAGCTTCGAACCTTATGAATATCGATTTACCCGCAAGGATGGTGAGCTGCGCTACATTCTGGAAACCGTCACCCCCATTATGTTCAAGGGTAAACGCGCCACGCTGGGCAGTTTCATGGATATCACCGAGCGAAAAATAATGGAGGAAAAATACAGAGGCATTCTGGAAAACATTCAGGAGGCTTATTTTGAAGTCGATCTGAACGGTCATTGCATCTTCTTCAACGATTCGTTGTGTAGAATAACCGGCTATCCCCGGGAAGAGTTGTCGGGCGCCAGCTACAAGAATATTACGGATGAAGAAAACTCAAGAATTGTTTTTCAGGCGTTTCATAAAGTTTTCAAAACGGGCCAGCCCACGGAAGGCTTCGACTGGCGCATTAAAAGAAAAGATGGGACGCAATCGTACATTGAGGCGTCCGTGTCCCTGCAAAAAACAGCATCCGGCAAGCCCGTCGGCTTTAAAGGGATCATCCGGGACATCACCGAACGCAAGAACATCGAACAGGAACTCCAGCATCTCGCCACCCACGACACGCTGACTGGATTGCCCAACCGCCTGATGGTCGGCCAACTGCTGGATCACGCCATTCAATCCGCGCATCGCTACAACAGGCAGTTAGCTGTCTTCTTTGTCGATCTGGACCGATTTAAAACGGTCAACGACTCGTTAGGCCACGATGCCGGAGACCGGCTTTTAAAGGAAGTCGCCGCGCGCCTCCGCCAATCCCTTCGTCATGTGGATGTGGTCGGCCGTCTGGGCGGCGATGAGTTTATTATTCTCATTGAAGATTTCCAGGACGTCAAACAGTTGGAAATTCTGGCGCATAAAATCCTGGCCACCGTCATGCAGCCGATGTTTCTGCTGGGGGAGGAATGCCGCGTCACGGCCAGCATCGGCATCAGCGTGTTTCCGCAGCACGGCCGGGATGAACAGTCGCTGATGAAAAATGCCGATATCGCCATGTATTTTGCCAAAGAAGAAGGGAAAAATAACTTTCAGTTTTACTCCGAAAATATGCACGCGATGTCCAGCGCGCGTCTGGCCATTGAAACAAATCTGCGCCACGCCATCGAGCGCAACGAACTGTATTTGAACTATCAGGCCCAGCTGGATTTCAGAACAAACGAAATCGCGGGTGTGGAAGCACTGCTGCGCTGGAACAACCGCTACCTGGGTCTGGTGACGCCCACCCAGTTCATTCCCATCGCCGAGGAAACGGGTTTGATTGTGCCGATTGGCCGGTGGGTCTTAAGAACCGCCTGCATGCAGAACGTTGCCTGGCAAAAGCAGGGGCTTCCGCCGGTGTCGATGGCGGTCAACCTATCGCTTCGTCAGCTGATGGATGAGACTTTTTTGCAGGACGTCAGGGACATCCTGGAGGAAACCGGATTGGCGCCTCAATTGCTTGAGCTGGAAATTACCGAAAACATGGTCATGCACAGCCCCGCGCGGCTGATTCCGGTGCTGACCAAAATAAAAGCATTGGGGGTGCGTCTGGCCATCGACGATTTCGGCACCGGCTATTCTTCGCTGGCCCAGCTGAAAAATTTTCCAATTGATTCCATTAAGGTTGACCGATCCTTCATTCGCAATCTTCCGCAGGACAGGGACAACAAAGCCATCACGGAAGCGATTATCAACATGGGTCGATCCCTGAATCTGACCGTAATCGCCGAAGGCGTGGAAACAAAAGAGCAGGAGAGATTTCTGAGGCGCAAAGTATGCGATGAAATGCAGGGATTCTATTTCAGTAAACCACTCGAACCGGAACAATTCGCCGAACTGCTTCGTCAATACAGCCTTTCACGCAAAAGCGAATCGTAAGATCGCGTGCCCGCGCTGATACGCACTTTATGGCGGGCGCCCCTCAGCCCAGGCCGAGGCTTTCTTCCAGTGAGGAAATATCCACCGCGCCTCGATCATTCACATTGGTCTTGAATTGCCGGATTCCCTGATACACGGACGGGAAATTGGCGGAGGCGGCCACCGCGCAGGCTTTGATCCGGTCTATTTTTTTGATGTCCGTGGACAGAAAATCAAAAAAACCGGTGATCATCGCTTCCATGATATTGGCGGTGACCAGTTGGGCGCGGCCATCCCCGTAAAGATCAAACGCAAAATCATCCAGGCCGATGCCGTCAACAGTCTGGGCGATGGTATATGCGGCATTGTAAATTTTATCGTAATTGATTTCGGCCACGCTGCCGAGACCGAACAGGAGCAGCATTTCCGAACCGATGCGGGGCGGAAAAGGTATAATGATTTTTTCCTCGAACTCGCCCTGAATTCTTTTCTCTTTGATTTCTCTGGAAATGAATCCGTTGAGGCGCCAGTCGATAAAGCCGCAAATTCCACGGGGCGGCCTTTCGTCGGCAAAAATGCCGAGCGCGAGGCATTTATGTCTTGGGAGATCGGGGTTTTCCGTCGAGATGTTGAGTTGCATGATCCTTGTTCAGTTTAAGATTAAGAGCATCCAGTATACCGTTGATGAACGATCCTGAATTTTCTGAGCCGAAGGTCTTTCCCAGATCAACGGCTTCATTTAAAGTTACTTTGGGGGGAATATCGTCACAGTAGAGAAATTCAAAGACGGCCATCCGCAAAATACTGATATCCACCCGCGACATCCGTCCCAGCGACCAGTTATCGGAGCACTCGGCAATCAGTTGATCCAGTTCGTCTTTATGTTCACACGTGCCCTGCACCAGCAAAGAGGCAAAATCTTTCGCGGACTGCGGTGCGCTGAAATTTCCCCAGAAAAGATCCAGAGCGTCCCGCGCATCGATATCCACAAAATTAAGACCGTAAAGAACCTGTAAGGCGACTTCTCTTGCCTTTCTTCGTCCGCGCATGAATTACAAAACCTCAAAGAACAATGTTCAGGATCACCGTATGTATCAATCGTCCTGAAACGATAAGACTGTCGCGAAGAGAAATTAAATCTTCTTGAACAGATCCACCATTTCAATTGCCGTCATCGCCGCGTCAGCGCCTTTATTGCCCGATTTCGTGCCCGCGCGCTCAATGGCCTGTTCGATCGTGTCCGTGGTCAGCACACCGAAAACAACCGGCACTTCCGTTTCCAATCCCACCACGGCAATCCCCTTGGATACTTCAGCGCTGATGTATTCGAAATGGGGGGTGGCGCCGCGAATAATAGCGCCCAGACAGATGACCGCATCGTAACGGCCGCTTTTGGCGACTTTCTTCGCCGTCAGAGGCAATTCAAACGATCCCGGAACTTTATAAATGACCATATCTTTTTCATCAGCGCCGGCTCTTACTAAAGCGTCAACCGCCCCTTCAATCAACCTGCCGCAAATAAAATCGTTGAAACGGCTGGCGACGATGCCAAATTTCATTCCCTTGGCAACTATTTTTCCTTCCATTATTTTCGGCATAGTTTTTACCATCCTTATGTTTTTTAGAATCCTCTTAAATTCCTATACTCGTTCATCGACGCAAAAACAACTGGATTCCCGCCTGCGCGGGAATGACAGTGGCGGTCCATATTTTATATTTTCAAAAGATGTCCCATTTTCTTCTTTTTGGTTTTCATGTAATGGATATTGCTCTCGTTGGGATCTATTTCGATCGGTACACGCTGGGTCACCTTGATGCCGTATCCTTCCAGACCGACAATCTTTTTGGGGTTGTTGGTCAGAAGACGCATCTTGCGCACGCCCAGGTCAGCGAGAATCTGCGCACCGATTCCGTAGTCCCGCAAGTCCGGTTTAAATCCCAGAGCGATATTGGCCTCCACCGTATCCTTGCCTTCTTCCTGCAGGGCGTAGGCCTTGATTTTATTGACGAGGCCGATGCCCCGCCCTTCCTGACGCATGTAAACAATCACGCCCTTGCCTTCTTTGCCCACCATCGTCATCGCGTGGTGGAGCTGATCGCCGCAATCACATCTCCGGGAGCCGAAAAGATCTCCCGTGAGACATTCCGAATGCACCCGGACCAGGACATCATCGTCTTCTTGAATATCACCTTTCACCAGCGCGATGTGCTGCCAGTCGTCCACATCATCTTCGTAAACGATCATTTTAAAATCACCGCCGTAGCAGGTCGGGATGTTCGCCTCCGCCATGCGCCGGATGAGCGATTCGTTCTGCATGCGGTAATCGATAAGATCGGCGATGGTCACGATTTTCAAATGGTGCTCCCGGGCGAACACTTCCAGATCCGGCATTCTGGCCATCGTCCCGTCATCTTTCATAATCTCGCAAATCACACCCGCCGGCGTCAGACCGGCCAGACGGCATAAATCCACCGAACCTTCCGTCTGTCCCGTACGCACCAGAACACCGCCCCGCTTGGCGCGGATGGGAAATATATGGCCGGGGCTGACCAGATCATCCGGCTTGGCCTGGGGGTTGACGGCGGCCTGAATGGTGGTTGCCCTGTCGGCTGCCGAAATGCCCGTGGTTACGCCATGACGAGCTTCAATGGAAATGGTGAAGGCTGTGCCGAAACGCGCCTGATTG
Source organism: Deltaproteobacteria bacterium (assembly GCA_022710585.1). GTDB lineage: Bacteria > Desulfobacterota > Syntrophia > Syntrophales > Smithellaceae > Smithella. Next base: position 259,160 of record JAKLGV010000001.1, read on the forward strand.
TCCTGAACCATCTGCTTGAGATGCAGTTTATCGGCCATGTCTTCATTCAGCGTCAGACAGATCAAACCGCGTCCATAACGGGCCATGAAATTGATGGTCTTGGCCGTGGCAAACTGCGCCGCCATACACAGATCGCCTTCGTTTTCGCGGTCTTCATCATCGACGAGAATAATCATTTTCCCGTTTTTGATGTCTTCAATTGCTTCTTCAATGGTACTGATTGTCATTTTTTTCACTTTCCTTGCTTATGCAAAACCATGCTTCGCCAGAAAATCCCGATCGATGCCCTGTTTGGTCTGCATTAATTTTTCAACATACTTGCCTAAAATATCCGTTTCAATATTGACCGGATCGCCTTCTTTCTTCAGCGGCAGCGTCGTATTGGCCGCTGTGTGGGGAATGATATTAACATAAAACCTGCTTTTTTCAAGCTTGTTTACCGTCAGACTGATGCCGTCGATGGCCACCGATCCCTTCTCCACGATATAGCGGGCAATGTCGTCGTTCATTTCAATGGCCAGAATAAGCGATCCCGATTTTTGCGTCTGCGAGAGAATCCTGCCGGTCGCGTCCACGTGCCCCAGGACAAAATGCCCTCCTACAAATCCTCCGACGCGCAGGGATTTTTCCAGATTCACTTGATGACCGGCCTTTAATAACTTGAGGGTTGTCCGGGAAAGCGTCTCGGCGGAAACATCCGCCTGAAAAGTATTTTTATCTTTGGCGGTCACGGTCAGGCAGGCGCCGTTTACGGCAATGCTGTCGCCCAGAGCAGCTTCTTCGAGGTTAATGCCGGCTTCAATTTCCAGAACGGCGTCGGCGCCCTTCATGGTCAGCCGCTTGACCCTGCCCAATCCTTCCACAATTCCGGTAAACATAATTATTTTTTACCTTTATTGAGCAAATCTTTCAGTTCGGACATGAACTCGCCGACATCGCGAAACTGACGGTAAACGGAAGCGAAGCGGACATAGGCAACCCCATCGATCTTCTTCAATTCTTTCATGATATTTTCGCCGATGATTGTGGAAGAGATTTCCTCCGCCTGCATTTCCTGGCAGGCCTGCTCAACATTATCAATCAGTTGATCGATGACATCCATACTGATCTGTCGCTTCTCGCAGGCTTTTTTGACACCGGTCAGGATTTTCTGGCGATCAAACTGTTCGCGGCGGCCGTCTTTTTTCACGACCATGGGAAGCACTTCTTCGACGTATTCATAGGTCGTAAAGCGTTTGGAACATCCCAGACATTCACGACGGCGACGCACCGCCTTGCCTTCCTTGCTGATGCGTGAATCAATCACTTTGTTTTCCGAGTGACCGCAAAACGGACATTTCATGATTTTCAATCCCCGGGTTTTATAATTGCTCGACCTGGATGCCGGATTCCTTCAGCATGTCGGTGGCCAGTTTATCATCATAGCTGTCGCGAATGACGATCCGGGTCACGCCGGCATTAATAATCATTTTAGCGCAGATCACGCATGGATGATTCGTACAGTAAAGCGTTGAACCTTTGGTGCTGACGCCGTGGAGCGCGGCCTGAATAATCGCGTTTTGCTCCGCGTGCAGACCGCGGCATAGTTCATGCCGTTCGCCGGAAGGAACTTTCAACTGTTCACGCAGACAGCCGATATCCAGACAGTGCTGCAGCTTCGACGGAGCGCCGTTGTAGCCGGTAGCCAGAATTCTGGAATCACGCACCAGTCCGGCCCCCACCGAGCGGCGACAGCAGGTGCTGCGTCTCGAAACAAGATCGACAATGTCCAGGAAATAACTGTCCCAATCCGGTCTTGTTTTCTTTTTTTCCGGCGCACCGGCCGCGGATTTTTTTTGAACCATTATTTTATTCTGCCCTGATAAAGCGGAAACTGATCACAAAGTTTCTTCACCTGCCCGGCGACAACATTAATTTTCTGCTCGTTGTTGATATTCTTTACAACATCAGCAATGTAAGAGGCGATCAAGCGCATCTCGTTTTCTTTCATGCCCCGTGTGGTGACGGCGGGCGTACCGACCCGGATGCCGCTGGTGACCTGCGGGCCTTTGGTGTCAAAGGGAATGCCGTTCTTGTTGACCGTAATACAGGCGCGGTCAAGCGCTTCCTGCGCGTCCTTGCCGCTCACATCCTTGTCGGTCAGATCAACCAACATCAGGTGATTGTCGGTTCCGCCGGAAACCAGACGGAATCCCTGATTCTTCAATTCATCCGCCATGGCCTGAGCGTTTTTGACGATCTGCTGCTGATAGGCCTTGAACTCCGGCTGGAGCGCTTCCTTGAAAGCCACCGCCTTGGCCGCGATCACATGCATCAACGGGCCGCCCTGCATACCGGGAAAAACCCTGCTGTTGAGTGTTTTGGCGTAGGCTTCCTTGCACATCACCACGCCGCCGCGCGGACCGCGTAGCGTCTTATGTGTTGTGGTCGTGACAAATTCGCAAACCGGAACCGGCGAAGGATGCAGTCCCGTGCAAACCAGACCGGCAATGTGCGCGATGTCCGCCATAATGACGGCGCCGGTTTCATCGGCGATCTTGCGGAATTTTTCAAAATCAATCGTCCGCGGATAAGCGCTGGCGCCGACGATGATCATCTTCGGTTTGTGTTCTTTGGCCAGTTTTTCAACTTCATCGAAATCGATCGTTTCCGTTTCCTTGCTGACGCCGTAGGGAACGATTTTATAAAACTTGCCGGAGAAGTTGGCAGGACTGCCGTGGGACAGATGTCCGCCGTGGGACAGATTCATGCCCAGAATCGTATCGCCCGGCTGCGCGACGGCAAAATAGACCGCCATGTTCGCCTGCGTTCCCGAATGCGGCTGAACGTTGACATGGTCGCATCCGAAAAGTTTCTTGCAGCGCTCAATGGCGAGACTTTCCACGATATCCACGTATTCGCAGCCGCCATAGTAGCGTTTTCCCGGATAACCTTCCGCGTATTTATTGGTCATGACGCAGCCCTGCGCTTCCAGGACGGCTTCGCTGACAAAATTTTCCGAAGCGATGAGCTCTATTTTTCCGGCTTGACGGCGCGTTTCCAGATCAATGGCCTGGCTGACTTCCAAATCGACTTTTTCTAAAAAAGACATGAAAAATACTTTCTCCTTCTTTTGTTTTTTATAAAGACTGCTTCCTCAAGGGATGCATTTTTTAAACAGCAAGACAGCGTTGACGCCACCGAAACCGAACGTGTTGGACATCGCCGCGTTGATGGCTTTTTGACGCGCCACTTTAGGCACATAGTCCAGGTCACATTCTTCACCGGGATGGTCCAGGTTAACGGTCGGCGGAATGATGCCTTCCTGGATCGCCTTCACAGCGAAAATGGCCTCCGCGCCTCCTGTTCCCCCCAGCATATGCCCGGTCATGGACTTGGTGGAGCTCACCATTAATTTTTGAGCATGCTCGCCGAAGAGAGATTTGATGGCCTGCGTTTCATATAAATCATTGAGCGGCGTTGAGGTGCCGTGAGCGTTGATGTAATCGATGTCTTCCGGCTTCAGACCGGCATCCTGGATCGCCAGTTTCATGCTGCGGGCGGCGCCCTCATGTCCCGGCGGTGGGGCAGCCATATGATAAGCGTCGGAGGTGCAGCCGTAACCGGCAAGCTCCGCGTAAATATGAGCGCCTCTATTCAGTGCAAAAGATAATTCTTCAAGGACAACGATTCCGCATCCCTCGCCGATGATAAAGCCGTCGCGATCCCTATCAAACGGACGGCTTGCTCTTTGCGGTTCATCATTTTTAACCGAAAGCGCGCGCATCGAACCGAAGCCGCCCACGGCCAGAGGCGTCACCGCAGCTTCCGTGCCGCCGGTAAGCATCACATCGGCGTCTCCGTAAGCAATGGTTTTGTAGGCGTCACCGATGGCCGATGTTCCCGATGCGCAGGCGGTAACGGCGCAATTGATGGGCCCTTTGGCGCCGAATCGGATGGAAACGTGCCCGGCGGCCAGATTGGCGAGAATCGCCGGAACAGCAAAGGGGGATATTTTGCGGGGACCGCCTTCCAGCAGACTTTTAAATTCGTCTTCCAGCGTGGCCAGTCCGCCAATGGCAGAACCGACGATCACACCGGTTCGCTCGGAAAATTCAGATGTAATGGTCAGTTTCGCGTCGGCCATCGCCATTTCCGCGGCAGCCAGAGCGTAAAGGATGAAGTCATCGTAGCGGCGGACTTCCTGTTTGCTCACATATTGAAGGGGATCGAAATTTTTTATTTCACCGGCAATTCTGGTTTTGTAAGCGCTGCTGTCGAATTTGGTAATCGGGCCGATGCCTGACTTGCCCGCAACGGCGTTTTCCCACGATTCATGGACTGAATTTCCCAGGGGGGTTAAGGCACCGAGACCTGTTACAACAACGCGCCTTTTCATTGGCAAAAATCCTTAAGGCGTTCTATTGAACACCTTTCTGTCTGAGGAAATCAACGACATCCTGAATCGTTGCAATTTTTTCCAGTTCTTCATCCGCGATCTCGATATCAAAGGCTTCTTCCATTTCCATCAGAAGCTCGACGATATCCAGAGAATCCGCTCCTAAATCATTAATAAAAGATGCTTCCAGAGCACATTCTTCCCTGGTGACATCCAGTTGCTCCATAACAATTTGAATGACTTTTTCTTCTAACGTCATGAAATTCCTCCCCAAATCATTCGTTGTCCTGAAAGTCAGAACAATCGCCGTCTATTTTTTTGATACAGACAACTTTTTTAACGGCTGATTGATATCCGATCACATGGAAGATATTCCGCCTTACCAGCGATGAATACAACAAGCCTTGCCCGTTGGATTAATATGATCTCCAGAATGCGCTAGTCATTCTTTTCCGCTTTTCTGTATTCTCTGCCCCTGTACGTTTCACACGTCGGGCAAACGCGATGAGGCATCTTGGGCTCATTGCACTGCGGGCACACGGCCATAGAAGGCGATTTCAAGAAATCGTTTGCCCTTCTCTGATTGCGTCTGGTTCTCGAATGTCTCTTTACTGGATTTGGCATAAAATTATCCTCTTCTATATTTATTTTTTTATTACAAAATTTTTCAATACGCCCAACCGGCTATCCAACGATTCTGTTGTGCAATCGCAGGCTGACGTATTCAAATTGGCGCCGCATTGCTGACACAGGCCTTTGCATTCCTCCCGGCAAAGCACTTTAATCGGTATCTGCAAAATGATCTGCTCACAGATAATCGTTGTCAAATCAATAAAATCGCCCTGATAATAGCTGATCTCCAGCTCCTCCGGTCTCAGTTCCAGCTCTCCGGCTGTCTCGGCTTTGGCCGGAACCAGCGTGTAAGCGAAATCACTGCCGATGGTCAGCTTCGTGTCTTCCAGGCAACGGCTGCAGCAAATATCAATGAACGCGGAAAAAGTGCCCTTGATAAAGATAGTTCCTGAAGATTTGGTGATCAGACAGTCGACATCCACCTTATCCAGATAAAAATCGGGAACTTCCACTGCCTGAAAACAGCTCTTAAACCAGGCATCTCCTTCTGAAAAAGTGAAGCGCTGACCGTCTTCCGGAATCAAAAACACGTTAATTTTCAAAGAATTAGCCATATAAAGCCTGCTGCCCGAAAATGCCGGTTACCTATATTAACCTGTGAACTAAATTATAAAATTGAAGTGTTGTCAAGCACAATTTGCATACGATGATTTCATATTAAGCAATGAATTTTTATTTGTTTTTTGACCGGCCACCCAATTTTCACCGGCCTGCGGACCCATAAATATTCAAGACACTTGACAAAATCACCTGATCCGCCCTATAAGGCTACAAAAAATAAAGGGAAAAATCATGGAAAAAATAAGAACCCGCTTCGCCCCCTCCCCCACAGGTTTTCTGCATATCGGCGGAGCGCGAACCGCTCTTTTTAACTGGCTCTATGCCCGCCATCACGGCGGTGAATTTGTCTTACGGATCGAAGACACGGATCAGCAACGCTCTACAGATGAATCCACCAAAGCGATTCTGGACGCCATGACCTGGCTGGGATTAAACTGGGACGAAGGCCCGCATTTTCAGGCGCAGCGCGTTGAACTGCACCGCGAGATGGTGCAGAAACTGATTAACGAAGGCAAAGCCTACTACTGCACCTGCACCCCTGAAGAACTGGAAGAAAAAAGAAAACAGGCCCTGGCAACAGGAAAGAAACCGAAATACGACGGCACATGCCGTGATAAAAAGCTGACCAAGTCGCCCAACAGCGTCGTGCGCTTTCACTCCAGACAGGATGGCGTCACCATCGTCGAAGATCTCATCAAGGGCAACATCGTCTTTAATAATGAAGAACTGGACGATCTGATTATCGAGCGCAGCGACGGTTACCCCACGTACAATTTTGCGGTGGTTATCGATGACGCTCTGATGAACATTACACACGTTATCCGCGGGGATGACCACGTCAACAACACCCCCCGTCAGATTCTTCTTTATCAGGCGCTGGGTTTTGACGTTCCCAAATTTGCGCACGTTCCCATGATTCTGGGCAGCGATAAGACCCGTTTGAGCAAACGCCATGGCGCAACGTCCGTGATGGCCTACAAGGAAATGGGATTCCTGCCGGAGGCGCTGGTGAATTATCTGGTACGCTTGGGGTGGGCGCACGGTGACCAGGAGATATTTTCTCTTCAGGAGCTGATTGAACTTTTCAGTATGGAAGCGGTCGGCAAATCGCCGGCGGTTTTCAATCCCGACAAACTGCTGTGGCTCAATGCGCACTACATTAAAGAATCGTCCACCGACCGTTTACGGGAGGAAATGAAACCCCTCTGGCCTGCGGCATACAACACCAGCGATGCGGATTTTACGGGCAAAGTGATTGCCGACCTGCAGCCGAGAGTCAAAACGCTAGTGGAGCTGGCCCATGCGGCGGATTTCTATTTTGCCGACGACATTCAATATGAAGAAGAGGCCGCGCAGAAGTTTCTGACCCGTGATATTTCCGGGCATCTGAAAACTATGGCCGGCGCTCTGCCCTCCGTTCAGAATTTCAGCAAAGAAGGCATTGAAGAGTTTCTGAAAAACTTTATTTCGGAGCACAACATTAAATTCAAGATCATCGCTCAGCCTCTGCGCGTCGCGCTGACCGGAAAAACCGTCAGTCCGGGAATAGACGAAGTCATGGCCACGCTGGGAAAAGAGCGCGTCATCAAAAAGATAGGGCGGGCGATAGATTATATTCAGTCCCGCGGTTAATTTACCCGATGGCCGTAAGTCTCTATTCAGAATCGTCCCAATTTTGCCTTGACTTTTGCGGTCTGATTCAATAGATACTCAACCCTCAACTGAGCAGGAACTCTGTGTTGATGCTTCGGCAATGGGTGATAAAAGGACTCTTGTTCAACCAGAGATTTTCGTTCACAACGGTCCCATCGTCTAGTGGTTAGGACGCTGGCCTCTCACGCCGGAAACCGGGGTTCAAGTCCCCGTGGGACTACCAGAATTAAATCATATACTTGTAAAGTAATTAGAAATCATAAACACGTTGTTACCTTACAACTTCCAACCCTACTTCCAATCCGCAGCACAAAAAAGGCCTTTTTGCCATTGGTGGAATTCTGGGAATATTTAATGATTTACTATGAGCGAGATATATTGGACGGTTCTATCTTCTACAAGCTGCAAACATAAATAAATAGAACTCCTTTTTGCTCTATTTCACTTCTTTGGAAAATATTTGACTTTATTGATGTCTTTAAAGTCCACATCCTGAGTCCATATCGTCGCGTTGAATTCCCGGGCTGTGGCGTGAATGATACTGTCTGCCATTGGGAGCTGATGTTCCAGACTCAGCCTTGCTGCTGTCAGTGCCCGTGATGCATTTAGATCTATGACTTTACCTTTTTGCATGGCAACAACAGCCTGCAATGCCTCATTCTCACTGGCTTCCCGGAGAACGACCTTAAATACTTCGTATAGGGTGATTGCCGGCACGATAAGCGAGACTGGATTACTTAATGGTGTCATGAAATGCTTTGCATTGATTTCATCAGCGAAATAAGCAAGCCAGCCTGAAGAATCCACAATATTCATAACCTGTCTTCCGCGCGCTTGAATGCCGTGTTGATGCCTTTGAGAAATCCACGGAGCTCCTTAATATCACGTTCGGGAATAAGTTCGATCCTTCCCGCATATTCTACAATTTGCATTTTTTGACCCGGCTGAAGCTTTAATGACTCTCTGACGTTTTTGGGTATAACCACCTGATATTTCGGCGATACAGTAACCGATTGCATACCAATACCTCCATCGATACGTTATGGTATTACGGTATTACAATCGATACGGTTCTGTCAATTACTTTATACACATCGAAAAGTTCACCCGGGGACAAGTAATAGGGACAAAACCCTGTTATTCGCAAGCAGCAAACGGAAATAAATAGAATGTACCTTTTTTATTTTGGCGAGATTTTGAAGACTTATTTGAGAAGCTGTGGCATAATCCGTTATCGAATTGTTAGAATTGACGACAAAGTGGATTTTGATCAGGAATTACATTTTGGACTTTAAATGAATTATATCGGCTCCAAGTATAGCTTACTCAAAGAAATTGAAGCGGTTTTGGACAAGAATCATGTTCCGGCGGACAGCATCGCGCTGGACCTGTTTGCCGGCACAGCGGCTGTGGCCCAGTTCCTCAAATTACGGGGACACATTACCTATGCCAATGACTGGCAATATTATTCGTATGTGACCAGTGTCGCGTTTATTGAGCACAATGCGTTCCCGACTTTTGACACCCTGCTGGCCGATACATTCTGGAAAAAGCGCATCGAATCCGCTTCTTCTGAAAAAAGAATATTCACCTACTCCATCAACAATCGGACATCCCTGCCTGATAATATGCCCTGCGCACAGGTGCTGAGTTATCTGGATCAACTGCCGGGCCAGCGCGGTTTGTTCTACGAAGCCTATTGCTCCGGCGGGAACGCGAAACGCTTGTATTACTCCGGGGACAATGGCCTGCGTATCCAGGCCATACGCGACCATATTGAGACCTGGAACAGCGAGGGGCTGGTGACAGAAAAGGAAAAAGCCTGGTTGATCGCTTGCCTGATCGAGGCGGCCGACCGGGTGGCCAATACAGCGTCGGTTTATGGGGCGCATCTAAAGCATATCAAACGGTCGGCCCAAGCCCCCCTGATGCTGGTGGCGTTGCAGCCCGCCTCGTCCCCCCATTCGCCAGATCAACACCGGGTCTTTCAGCAGGATGGTGCGAAGCTATTGGAGCGCTTTACGCCGGGTCAGTTGCGGCTGATCTATATGGATCCGCCATACAATCACCGCCAGTACGCCGCCAACTATCACGTTTTAGAGACAATCGCCCGTTGGGACGTAAACCTTTTTGAACCGCGCGGCGTGACGGGCTTGCGGAACCGGAAAGAGCAGCGATCCGATCTATGCCTGCGAAGCACAGCCGAAGCGGCTTTCCGGGCTTTGTTTGAGCGTGTGAACTCGGACTACCTGCTTTTCTCGTACAATAACGAGGGGCTGCTCTCCGGAAAGAAACTACTTGAATTGCTTGAAGAATTTTGTACCGACGTTCGCTTTACCGAGATCAGGTTCAAGCGTTTCCGGGCTGACATAAATCGGGAAAACCGAATTTACAAAGCGGACCGCACGCGCGAGTTCTTAATATTGGGCAAGCCGAAGAAGTGAGTACATGAAGCTTCGCCATTCATCAACGTTGCTGTCGTCTGTTCGGCGCAGTTTTTTCGACCCGGCGGATGGTTTGCTCAAGCGGTCCTTTCGGGATAAGGCTTCTCGGTGTGTTTTCTCCAAACCTCTTCCGTGATTTTCATTTCCTGTAAAATATCCACTAAATTTTTGCCGCCCTTCCAGAAATGATACTGTGGATCTGAATTAAAAGGAATGACGACATTGCCTGAACCGTCAATATAAGGGAATGGTTTATCTGACATAAGGGATAACCTCTTTTGAAAAATGATTTTGGACATAATTTGTCGTTGGTTATTTATTGTACTCCTGTGCATCGCCAAAGTAAATACCTGAATTGTAAAAATTTTTTTATCCTCTTTCGTAGCCTTTTATCAAGGAAAACGGGCACCGGAAAAAACATTTGACATCAAAGGGCTATTTTTATATGGTGGACCACCTTTTATGTAGTCCTTATATGTACTCTGTTGTTTCATGCTAATCCCCGTTCAATGCTCAATAATAGATGGTAAGGACGTATTGACATATACCACTCGTAATTGGAGTGTTTAAATAGAGGAGCTACGGGTAGGCAAAGGTAGCCATAACCCAATCTGTGCAAAAGAGTAATTTCGCTCTTTTCAACACAAGGAGGCAATTATGACAAGAATAAACCTATTAGTAGCAAAAGTTGTGCTTTTAGGAATTTTCATCCTGTGGGGTTCAGCTGTCAGTGTATGGGCAGAAGAAACCAAGGTATCAGTAACGGCGTACACATTGAAGGAGTGTTACCATAACAAAGGCAAAACAGCTTCCGGCGAAATGGTTAAAACCGGAATAGTCGCGGTGTCACCCGATTTGGAGCGTAAAGGTCTTAAACTAGGTACGAAAATCGAGATCAATAATTTGGGAACCTTTGTCGTCAAGGATCGGACCAGCCGAAGAATGCGTGGTAATATCGACATATACATGCCTTCCTACAAGGAGGCATTACGATTTGGCAGACAGAAATATTCTTTGGTTCAGAATGAAGAAGAATCAAGCCTGTTGGATGGTAAGAAAAAGTATGTTCGTGTTCTAAATTAACTTTGTAAAATTCAGCCACTTACCATCCAGGGGTATATGCTCCTCACCTCTGGATGGTAAAACTGAATCTCGGATGCCTTCCTGTAACCCATTGCGCTTTTCCCGAAACCCGATATTTACGTTTGTGCCTTCGCATCATCTCTTTTTCTTTTTCGTCTCTGATGGAAAGCCACAATGACCGCTTCTGTCGCCTGAGCGATCGATATTTTTTCCGTGTTGATGATCAGATCGTAATAGGCAGGGTCAGCAATATCGACATTAAAATATTTTCTGACGAATGCTTTGCGATCGTTGTCCCGTTTGACGATGTAATGTTCCGCCTCGGCTTTGGAATATTTCCGGTCCTCCATAACATATTGAACTCTTAAATCGATGGGGGCAATAACCCGGACTCTGAAAATCCTGTCTTTGGGCAGGATATAATTGGCGCCCCTGCCCATGATCACGACGTTGCCGAAAATGCCGATGGTGCCGACAACGCGGGACAGATGGTTCAGAAACTCACCGGGCCACGGACGGTTGTCTCCAAACAGGGACGACAGCAGCGTTTCCCGGAAGGTCACCTCCCGTTCATCGAGTGTGTCGATCACCTTCCGGCTCATTTTGGCGCTGTCCGCGACATGTTGAATAATTTGGCCGCCGATCAGGTCCATGCTCAAGGCTTTGGCCAACCTTCTGGCGATGTCGCTGCCTCCCGCTCCCGCCTCTCTGGAAATCGTGATGATCGGGCCGCCCTTGAAATTCTCAATCTTGAGTCCCTGCTGTGAAGCTTTGGCAAACAGTTTGCGCCATTTATCCACTTGCGATTGAACCATCTTGTCCATAAGGACTTTTTCATCGACGCCTTCATTGACGTCTTTGGTCTTGATGGACAGGTCCCTCGTATAATCAGGGCAATGGCTTCCGATAAATGAATCTTTTTCCAGTTTAAATCTTTTTTGACATTCTCTTCGCCAGGCGCAAAGACCGCAAACATTAATTTCTGCCATGATGCTCACCTTCTTTCTGGTTGACAACAGCTGTTTATGATTGATTAACTCAACGCTTCAAAACCGGCCACAATGTCCAGCAGTTCCTCCGTGATGGTCATCTGGCGCGTGCGGTGAAACTGCACGTGCAGATCCTGCAATTGCTCTTCTATATTCTTTTCCGCGTTCTGCATTGATGCCAGACGACTGGCGTTTTCACTGGCCAGCGATTCGGCAAAAGCGCGGTAAAGTGAAACGAAAAGATATTCCCGGATCAGCGAGGAAAATATTTTATCGCCGTCCATTCGAAAAATCGGCAGGCTCTTGGAATCCCACTTCTTGCGGGCGATTTCCTTGAGCCATTCACGGTTGACCGGCAGCAGCTGCACCCGGTAAGGACGGTAGTTGGAGCCGCTGATGTAATCGTTGTAAAACAGCATAAAGCAATCGACATTCTGTTTGAAATGCCACTCTTCAATAATCATGATGATTTCCTGAACCAGCGGCGTGATGCCGGCCGTGGAACTGGGAGTCGTCATCAACTCGTCAACGATCTGTCCGGCATCTTCCACGTAATCCGCTGCGCGCGCCCCCACCGTCATCACCTTGCGGTTTTCTTTCTTCACGCCGGCGTCTTTGATGTAATCCAGAGCAAAAACGGAAATCTGTTCATTGAGCTGCCCGCATAATCCCTGATCGGAGCCGAAAATGATCGCTCCGAGACGTTTGATCGTCGCATCCTTGCGCTGCATCGTCGCTCCCAGGCGCTCTTTGAGCACAATTTGCAGTCCCATCTCGACCGTCCGGTTGTAGTCGTCCAAAGACTCGACGGCTTTTTGATATTGCCGGATGCTCACGGCGGCCAGAGCTTTCATCGTCTTGACCACCGATAAAAGGTCTCCCGCGCTCTTAATTCTTCTTTTCAGGGACTCAGTTGTTTGCATTGGCTTCCTCGATTTCCTCAAACGGCGCGATCGCCGGTTTGATTTTTTCCATGATGTGACTGCGGTCGGGCATCTCCAGTTTTTTGCCCGCTTCAATGCGCCCGCATAACTCCGGCATCTGTTCCACAACGGTCTCCAGGAGGCGGGCCTCCACCTCGCGGACTTTTTCTGTCGGTACCTTGTCGAGCGCGCCTCCTGTAACGGAAAGCAGCGACGCGATCTGTTCCGATGCCCGCATCGGCTTGTACTGTCCCTGTTTGAGAACCTCGCGCACACGCCAGCCTCGTTCCAGCGTCCTTCGGGTGCTGTCATCCAAGCGCGTGCCGAAACGGGAGAAGGATTCCAGCTCTTCAAACTGCGAGTAGGAGAGGCGCAAGTCACCGGCAACAGACCGGTAAGCCGGCAACTGTGTTTTTCCACCGACGCGTGAGACGGATTTGCCGACATCCACCGCCGGCAGAATGCCCTTGCTGAAAAGCACCGGCGACAGATAAATCTGGCCGTCTGTAATGGAAATCAGATTGGTCGGAATGTAGGAGGACATGTCCTGCGCCTCGGTTTCGGTAATGGGCAGGGACGTCAGTGATCCGCCGCCCAGATCCGGCCGCAGATGGGTAGAGCGCTCCAGGAGTCGGGAATGGATATAAAAGATGTCACCGGGAAACGCTTCGCGTCCGGGAGGCCGCCTGAGCAGCAAAGAGACTTCGCGGTAAGCACGGGCATGGGAGGTCAAATCGTCATAGATGATCAGCACATCTTTGCCCTGCTCCGTAAAATATTCCCCCATACTCGTGGCCGCGTAAGGTGCAATATACTGCAGGCCCGGCGTGTCTTCACCGGTGGCCACCACGACGATGCATGATTTCATCACGCCGTGATCACGCAGTTCGGCGATGACCTTGGCCACATCGGCGCTTTTCTTGCCGATGGCGCAGTAAATGGAGATAATTCCCGTCTCTTTCTGGTTGATGATGGTATCGACGGCAATGGCGGTTTTGCCAGTCATTCTGTCGCCTAAGATAAGTTCGCGCTGGCCGCGCCCGACGGGAATCAGCGCGTCAATGACCTTAATGCCTGTCTGCAGCGGCACCGTCACCGGTGCCCGGTCCATAACCGCCGGCGCCGGCCGCTCCACGGGCAAACGCATGACGGTATTGACTTCACCCAGACCATCCAGCGGACGTCCGAGAGGATCGACGACACGTCCGAGTAGCCCCTCGCCTACCGGGACATCCAGAACACGCTTGGTGCGGTGCACTTCCGATCCCACCTGCAGATTTTCACTGGGATCCAGAAGAATGACCCCGATCTCCTTCGGATCAATATTGAAGACCAGCCCCATGTAGTTTCCTGAAAAGCGCACCAGTTCTTCCGCGCGGATGTGCGGCAGGCCGCTGACCCGGGCGATATCCCGTCCGACAAACTGCACCGTGCCGATTTCCAGTTGCCGGAGTTCCGGATTCTGCTCGTCAAGCACCTTTTCCATGGTGTCAAACGTATCGTCCAGGAAAGTCTTTAATTCCTCATTTTCCAGTGGACTCATTTCCTGATTCATTCTCAGCCTCCTGACCTATTTGCCATGTTCTTTTAACCTTGAACGTCGAACATTGAACATAAAACGTTGAACATATTCCTCAAGCCGCGTGCGCCTCTTTCTGGAGGGTCTCCGTCATCTCTTCCACCAGCGTTTCCAGATATTCACTGAGACTCCAGGCGATTTTGTGGCCGTTCACCCGCAATTCAATGCCCGACATAATTTCCTCCTGCTGCAGATATTGTATCCTGAAGCCGTTGGTAATCTGCTTTTTCAGAATCTCTTCGATTTGCCCTCTCTTCTGCTCGGAAATGGCAAAGGCGCTCTGGATAATCACCCGGTTGCCGCCGCCGCTGATGGCCTTGCGGAGCTGAACGCTTTTTTCTTCATCGAGCATCCGGATGCGCCGGAGAAATTCATCCACAATCCGGTCTTCAAGATCGGCATCCGCCAGATCGCGCAGGGCCTTGCGCGCTGTCGCGTAGAGTTGTTTGGCGGCCCGCTGACGCAATTCCGAGAAAAAAGCGTCCTGTTCCCGCAACAGCATATCTTGCCACCGTGCTTTCACCTGATCCACGTCCACCCGGACCTTTTCCATCAGCTCTTTGCGCTTGGCTTCGGCGGCCGTGGCCGCCTCATTGAGCATCTTGTCTTTGGCCTCGCTGAGCATCTGGTTGCGCTTTTCATAAAGCTCGGCGGATTCGTTGGCCCGGGCTTTCAGATCATCAGCCTCGGCAAACCGTGCGGCAATCTTCGCTTCCCTGTCATCCATGGCCTTGATGATCCGCCCGTACAAAAAACGTTTCAGCAGATACATGAGCAACAGGAAGTTAAAGATCTGACAAAAGAAAACAAACCAGTCGATATGCATGGATCCATCCCCCTCATTTAATGACATGGCCCCAGAAAGGATTGGCGAAAATCAGAATCATGGAGATAACGAAACAGTAAATGGCAATGGATTCAATCATGGCCAATCCGACAAAAAGTGTTCGGGTCAGAGAGTTTCTTTCATCCGGCTGCTGGGCAATAGCTGCCAGAGCCTGGGCGATGGCTGATCCCATACCCAACCCAGGGCCAATTGAACCGATTCCCATCGCCAAACCCGCTCCGATAATCGAGGCCATCGCGACCAAACTTACACTGTCCATAAAAACTCCTCCTTTATAAAATTGTTATCAAGCAGTAACGCTTTCTTGTTTGACTTCCGCATGAACATGATGCTCCTCTTCAGCCGAGAGCGCCGAAGCGATATAAACCATGGAAAGAATGGCAAAAATGTAGGCCTGAATGACCCCGATGAGCAGTCCCAGGATCTGCATGACCACCGGAAACAAAAGGGGAGTAACCGCCAACAGGATGCCTATTACTTTCTCGTGACTCATAATGTTGCCGAAAAGCCGAACCGTCAACGCCAGCGTCCGGGATATTTCGCCCATGACGTGGAACGGGAAAAACACGAATGTCGGTTGAAAATATTCTTTCAGATAATGAAGAACTCCGTTGCGCGAAATGCCGTAAAACGGAACCGCGATAAAAACACAGGTCGCCAGGGCCGCGGTCGTCGTGATGGATGATGTCGGCGCAACATATCCCGGTACAACCGCCAGCACATTCGACGTGCAGATAAAAAGGAAGAGGGTTCCCACCAGCGGGATGTAATGATCCGCGCCTTTTTTGGTCATCTCGCCGATCTCGCCACGGATGATGGAAATGATGACTTCCAGAAAGTGCTGCCACCGGGAGACATGCATCTCTGAAGAAAGATTGCGCGTGACCAGCCATGAACCGACTACCAGGATCGTCATGACTAACCACGTATACAGAATGGTCACGTTGAGCGTGATAAATCCCCAGCTCCAGAGGATGACCTGATCGGGACTGATCTGATTGAGAGTTACAATTTCCATATTCAATCCTCATCCGGCGGTCTGAATTCCGCCCGGGTTTGTTTAATGAATCGTTTCCGCCAGATTCTGCGGTCCCAAACTAAAGGTTAAAATCTTTCGGATGATAATAAATCCAAGCATAGCCACAGCCAGTCCTTCCCAGCGCCCGGCAATCATGATCAGAAAAAATCCGGCCATCACTAAGCCCATCCGCAGAAAAAAACTGACGATCAGAAGCCGTGACGGTTTGTCCGCTGATGGCAGCCTGCGCACCGTATGCCACAACGCCGTAAAATAGAAGGCGCCCAGGGCCAATCCCGCGGTAAACGCTGCCAGGAGAATCAGTATCATTTGCGAATCAAGACTGAATTTCATCATCCTCATCGTCCTCAATAATTTTACTGCGTACTTTTTTCACCCAATAAGCGGCGTTCAGACAGCCCACGATAACCCCGGCAACGAGAAACATCAGCGCCCATGAATACTGACTGGGCCAGGTGCGGTCAATCCACAACCCCAGCGCTATCCCGATCAGTGTGGGAATGGCCACCGCCCAGCCGACAATCCCGAACATCCCCAGACCAAACCATACCGTCTCACCTTTATGCCGGATGCCCCTGCGTCGAAGCGCTTCTTTTCTGGCCACCTGCTCGGCAAAGCGATCCGCGATTTGCCGGCGTCGATTTTCGGGTGTTCGTCTGATTTCAACCATTTTTAACCCCTTGTTCTATGTTCAACGTTCTATGTCCTATGTTTCTTCCGCGTTAACTTTGAACCTTGAACATTGAACGTAGAACGGTTTTATTATTTCAACTCCACAAACCGTCGGATCAAACTGGCTTCCAACCTTGCCGACGCGGATCTGACCATTTTTTCCCGTTCATCCAGCACATCATATTGCTGGACAACGACCTCTTTGAGTTTTCCCAGATCGGGGGCGCGGACGGCGTTGCGCGTGGAGACCAGAACATCCGACCCCTTTTTAATCAGGGTGCCCACGTCCATTGCCAGCAGTTCCTGACCGCCGCTGACCGGCACATACGTAAAGATGCCGGGAGCCAGTGTCGCCACAAAATCAATGTGGTTGGGCATCAGACAGAAGGATCCGTTTTCCGCCTCCGCAACAATTTTAGTGACTTCCTGTGTCAGCAGGACTTCCGCCGGCAATAAAATTTTAAGCATCATGGGAAATTTTCGCCTCGTCAATAGAGCCGATCATGTAAAGTGCGCGTTCCGGATATTCGGCAAATTCATCATTGAGGATCCGTTCGCAACCGTTGAGCGTGTCCTCACGCGAAACCATCTTTCCGGCCGTTCCCGTGAACTGTTCGGTCACAAAAAACGGCTGGGTGAAAAACCGTTCCAGACGTCGTGCCCGGAAAACCGTGCGCTGGTCTTCACGGGAGAGTTCAGAGATTCCCAGCATGGCGATAATGTCTTTCAGATCTTCGTAAACCGCCAGTGTCTTGCGTATTTCCTGCGCGATCTTGTAATGGCGCTCGCCGGCGATGTTGGGCATCAGCATCTTGGAGCCGGACTGAAGCAGATCAATGGCCGGATACAGACCTTCACTGGCGCGCTTACGGGATAGCGCGATGGTCGCGGAAAGATGGCCGAACGTGTGCACAGCGGACGGATCGGTAAAATCGTCCGCCGGGACATAAACCGCCTGAATGGACGTGATGGCGCCGGTCTTGGTATTGCAGATGCGTTCTTCCAGTTCGGCCAGTTCCGTGGCCAGCGTCGGCTGATAGCCGAGACGCGATGGCAGTTGTCCCAAAAGACCCGAAACTTCCATGCCGGCCTGGATGAATCGGAAAATGTTGTCAATCATCAGGAGCACGTCCTGCTTGGCGTCGTCGCGGAAATACTCCGCCATGGTCAGGGCTGAGTGTCCGACACGGAAACGCGCGCCCGGCGGTTCATTCATCTGGCCGAAAACCATGACCGTATTGCCCAAAACGCCGCTTTCTTCCATTTCACGATAGAGCTCCTCGCCCTCGCGGCAGCGCTCACCGATCCCGCAGAAGATACTCATACCTTCATGCGCGCTCACGGTGTTGTGAATCATCTCCGTAATCAAAACCGTCTTGCCGACGCCCGCGCCGCCGAACAGTCCGGCCTTGCCGCCGCGTTCCAGAGGCGCCAGAACATCAATAGCCTTGATGCCCGTTTCAAAAATTTCCGACACGGTGGACTGGTCGCGCAGGGGAATCGGTTCGCGATGGATAGAGCGCAATTCACCCGCTTCGACATTGCCCTTCTTGTCAATGGTATTGCCGAACACGTTGAAAACCCTCCCCAGAAGCTCCTTGCCCACGGGAACTTCAAAGGGCTTGCCCGTGTCAACAACTTTCGATCCCCGTGCCAGACCCTGCGTGGGGGTCAGGGCGACGCCCCGGACGGTATTGTTGTCCAGCTGTGTAAACACCTCAATAATCACATCCTGATTCTCCCCGGCGTGGAGAACATTACGAATCGGCGGCGCCTGAGGGAAATACACATCAACGACACTGCTGCGGACGGATAAAACTTTTCCCTGATTGATCTGTTCGCTTTCCACGTTCATCTCCTCTTATGATAAAAATTTATGCTTTAAGATTGGAACGATACTCCCTCTCTTTATTTTGAAGGTGCTTCCAGCCTCATCAATTTCCAGAACTTTTTCGCGACGGCATACATAATATAGTCAAACATCAAAATCGTCCGGCTCAAGCTTTCCATCGCCTGGCGGTGCTGAACCTCGGAGTTAAAAAGCGATTGGAATTCCGCGTAAAGCCACATATGTCTCCTCATCAGAATCAGCGCGTATAACGCTTCATGCAGGGGCATGCCCTCTTGATATCTTTCTTCAGCATAACGATCGAAAAGCACTTTGGCCTGTTCATATGGAGACTCATCAAAAAACATCATCTGAAAGTTATTGTAAAATTCTCTGGCCTGACTGATGATCTTTTCCTCCGGTTCATGATGATAGCTAAACGTCTTCGCGTTGGTTTTGACATCTTTGGCCCAGTGGAGGGCAATTTCTTCCGCGTTTTTCTGCGTTAAGTCTACAAGCTTTGCGGTAAAAGCTTTCATTGCCGTTTCTTCCTTTTCAAAATCCTGAGCAGCAACGACTATGCCAGAAAAAATATTTTTGTCTTTCTGACTGTATTTATCTCTTCAGGGAATCTAAATAACGGCTTCATAGGCCATGCCCGCGAAGGCGGGAATCCAGTGTTGCTCAACGTTTACAGATTTCGCCGCTCAAACCGAAATAAAATCAGGCAATAAACTTTTTACGTTATTTGATGTCCGCGAGGATTGTTTTCAGCTTGATAAAAAACGAAATAAAGGACGCGGGGAAAATATCGGGGAAGGCTTCACCGGCAGGATATCCGGGCGTTTCTTTTTAAATACAACAGCTTATGAACAGCGACATTTATGTCACCGAACATGACTTATATGTCGCCCAAAACAGATTCCCACTGAGGATTTTTTTTCATCGCGGCAATTTTCCGCTGCAGTTGGCGTACGGTGATGCCCAGAATTTGCGCGGATCTATTCCGGTCACCGTTGACGTTTTTCAGAACATAAACCAGATGCGTTTCATCGTTTTCCTTTAATGTGCATAACTGGCGTGACAGGGAAGATTTGCCGGTGGCTGTCATGCCCAGGTGAGAAGGCAGGATGAAATTGGAGTCAGCAACCAGGACGGCATTGTTGATCATCTGCGACAGTTCCCGGACGTTGCCGGGATAGTTCCTGCTGTTGAGTAAATCCATCGCTTCCGGGCTGAAGCCGGTTATTTCTTTTTTATGGGCCTTGCAGAACTTGCGCAGAAAATGCAGGGCAAGAAGCGGGATGTCGCCCTCTCTTTCTCTAAGCGGCGGCAAATGAATATGAATGGATTTCAGCCGGTAGAGCAGATCCAACCTGAAATTTCCTTCCTGGCAAGCCTGTTCAACATCCCTGTTGGAAGCCGATATGACTCTCACATCCACCCAGACAGGTTTAGACGAACCTAGCGGATAAAAAGATTTCTCCTCCAGCACTCTCAGTAGTTTGGACTGCAACCCCACCGGCAGCTCTCCAATTTCATCCAGAAAAAGTGTTCCGCCGTCCGCCTGCTCGAAATAGCCGCGGTGCGGCGCATCCGCGCCGGTAAACGCGCCTTTGGCATGACCGAAAAACTGGCTTTCAAACATGCTGGCCGGAATGGCGCTGACGTTCACGGCAATGAATGGCCCCTGCGGCATCGGTCCCGCCTGATGAATGCCCCTGGCCACCAGTTCCTTGCCGGTTCCTGATTCACCGGTAATCATGATCGGATTGCCGCCGGCGGCCATAACCTGTGCGTACGATAAGAGCGAGCACATTCTCGGGCACTGGGTGACAATCTCAGTAAATGCCTGGGGAAGATTGCTTTTGCAAAATCCGGCCGAGGAGGAAAGGCCGATGAGCAGCCCGCGCCTTTCATAGGCTCGCTTGATGGCCAGCAGGAGCAGGTCATTATCCACCGGCTTGACCAGATAATCATAAGCTCCCAGACGCACCGCCTTGACGGTGGTGGGAATATCATCGATAGCGGTCAGAATAATAAATTCGGTATGCGGGCGATAAGGCTTCGTCGCTTCAAGCACCTGCAGACCGTCAATTTCCGGCATCAGCAAATCCAGCAAAACGATGTCAAATTCCGTTTCTCTGATTTTCGTGATCGCTTCCCTGCCGCTGGAGCAGGTATCAACATTTCGGATGCCCCGCCATTTCAAAAGACGTTTGATCGAATTCAGAGCAACTTCTTCATCATCAATAATCAGGATTCTCATAACTTTTGCCTTCCCGTTTCACGAATGATATTTTGCAGCTGGCTCATGCTGAAGGGTTTTTTAAGAAGATAATCCGGTGTGGCCGCCTCTTCACCCTCCCGCTTCATGATTTTGGAATCGGACGAATACAGGATGACGCACATCAGCGGAAAACGCTCCTTGACTTTCGCGGCTAATGCCCAACCGTCTATGGAAGGAAGATTGATTTCGGAAATGAAGATATCAATCTCCGGATGAGCTTCCAGATAAGCGATAATATCTTCACACGTGTCTTCGGGTGAGCCTTGCCAGTCCAGCACATCAACAAAGCTCATTTTTATTTCGTTGAGAAACGAAGCGTCGGTATCACAGCAGAGAATGGCCGGACGAATCATGATCGGTGTGCGGGAATCCAGCGGCAGATAGATGGAAAACCGCGTGCCGATACCGGGGCGAGAGAGAACGCCGATGATTCCGTGATGCTCCTTGATGAGTCCGTAAGAGATGGAAAGCCCCAGACCGGTCCCTTCCAGATCCCGGCGCGTGGTAAAGAACGGCTCAAACACGTGATCCAATACTTCTTTTTTCATGCCGCTGCCATTGTCTTCAATCTCAATGAGAATCGCGTTGAGCCTTTCCATGTTTCTGGCGGTAATAATAATGCGTCCTTTTCTATCCCGCGGAATGGCCTGATGTGCGTTAATCAGAAGATTGGCGATGACCTGCTCGATCTTCTGAAAATGCCCCTGAACCGGCGGCAGATCACTGTCCACATAAATATCCACGCGCGAAACGGTTTTGCGCACCTGAGCGCCGACAATGATCATCACGCCCCGAATGACTTCTTCAATTTTCACCGGTTTCTTTTCGACGGTTTCGTCGGTGCGTGCAAATTCTTTCAGTCCGGAAACAACGCGCTTGATGCGCTGGGAAGCGATTTTAAACTCATCGATGATTTCCTTCATGTTGGTGCAGACTTCCACATAACCGATGCCCTTGTCGCTCCAATCCGGATGCGAGGCACCGTCGCTGGCCAGAATCGGTTCCACGGCATTCCACATTTCCTCCAGCATGGTAATGTTATTGGCGATAAAACTGACCGGATTATTGATTTCATGGGCCACGCCCGCAACAACCTCGCCCAGCGCTTTAAGCTTATGGGATTGAATCATCTGCTGCAGACGGAATTCTCCTTCCTGCCGGATTTTCTTATCTTCCGTGATATCCTGCCACGCGCCGACCATATAACTGCGGGTCTGCTTGCCCGGGTTGATCAGGCGGCGATGATCGGAAATCCAGCGATAGGAGCCATCCGCAACTTGAAAACGGTATTCAAGCTGCTGGATTCGCTTCTTCGTGGCCAATTGCAATTTTGCGAGAACCGTTTCTTTGTCTTCCGGATGGATGTGTTCCTGCCAGAAAAAATGATTGCCGGTAAACTGAGCGGGCGTGTATCCTGTAATTTCTTTAACCCGGTTGCTGACAAAGGTAATCGTCGCATTTTCATCCGTATGACAGGCATAGGAAACAATCGGCAGAAATTCCAGAATCAGAGACAACTGGTCTGTTGTTTCCTTCAAGGCCTTGTTGGCCTGGGTCAGTTTGCGCGTGCGTTCCCGGACTTTGATCTCCAGGTCTTCGTGAGTTTTCAGTAGTACTTCTTCCGCTCTTTTTGCCTGCGTGATGTCTTCAAGGGTTTCCACCGCTCCGATGACGGAGCCTTTGGAATTCCGGATCACGGCAGTGGTAAAACGCAGCCATTTTCCTCTTTTGCCCAGCTCGGGGAAAAAATCAGTCGCCTCGTAGGCACCTTTGATTAATGTTGATTTGATGTATTTTCCCGGATACCATTGGGGAATCTTTTTGTGATATTTATCGACAAGCAGATCGGCCATGCATGGCCTGGCGGTTTTATAAAACGCCCGCCACTGCTGCCCGGTGCCGACAACTTCTTTGGCCTTAATGCCGCTGAGTTCCTCCAGCGCTTTATTCCAGTAGATGATCAAATGATCCCGGCCGATAATAAAGGCGGGGATGGGGGAAGAGCCGATAATGCTTTGCAGCGATTGCTGGCCGCTGCTGAATACTTCCTTCGCCCACACACTTTCGGTGCGTTTGGGATGACTTTTGACTTTCTTTTGGAGGCTTTCTTCTTTCATCTTCCGTTACCCATAAATACAGCATTGAACGACACAACAAAACAACGAATCGTACCTGAAACAATTTTCCGCGGTGAAGATGATAATATTGATAATGATTTATTTTTATTATATTGAAGGCAAGTCGCGTGTCAAGGAATTTGAAAACGCAGGACACATTCCTCTAGCCCGGCGGATGCCGAATGCACCGGACAAGTTGCTGAGGACTCCGTTATTTTATCCAAAATATTTCGGTTCAAGAATCTATTCTTGACATGACTTTCGGTAGCCACATGAGGCTTGCCTCGGTCATTAGTTACATCTACAAAGTCTTAACCTTAAACCGTCTATGGTTTGAAGAGTACGGATTGAAAGGCTGAATTTACACCAAATATACCGGTAGTCATCCTTTTAGGAATTATAACTCGCAACAGATTGTCAAAATTCTTTACAGTGCGGAAATAGTGTAAATAACCACATTTATTATATAATCATCGAATATTTACAATTATCCACCGCTTTTTGCCACTTCCAGTGAGCGGTATTCCTTACAGAATACTTTTTGCTATCAAAACCTCAAATGTTTGTGATCATTAAATAAAAAAAGAAACAGCCGCATTGCCGAACATTTTGAATGTCGGAAATCTTTACAATTATTCACTTCCCACAAATCACGATTCTGTAATTCTCTTTCATTTCAATTAGTTATAATATGGCATGAAAATTGAAGTAGTGTCTATTGGGGAATTGTTTCTCCTTCACCACTTCATTCTCACACTGCACGTTGCCGGAACATCCAGCCGTATGCGGGTGAATGGTTTTTTCTCTCCCTGTTTTCAGTATCGATTTTTTCTTGCTGTGTGCATTGAACGGGCAAATATCAATACAATGATTAGGAGGTTGCCATGAAGAGTAAAAAAAACATGTTGTCAATTTGTTTGCTCGCTGCAATTCTTTTCATCTCTTATCAATCAGCGTTTGCCGATCCGATGGGGACACCTACATCCCTGCTGCCGAACAATAACGTTGCTACTTATACATTTCCTAGCGCGAGAACCGTTGTGGACGGATACAACCTGAAAAATCAATATATATTACCTGATGGTAACTGGGTGGTGCAGGATACCGGGGCAGTATTCGGGAGCTACGCCGGATCCCAATCATTGACCCAAGACACAAACAATTATTCCAAAGCATATGTTAACACGGGGACCTGGGATGTGAGATCTGAAAGTCGAGCCCAGACGGACGGGAGTCAGAATTATCACACCGTGGGCATCTCTCAGGCTTGGAAGTGGTTTGTTTTGACGGGAACCACAAATCCGGTCACTCTGTCCGTGGATATGCTTATTCAGGGTGAAGTCTTTGCTGATAATGGCGCTTCCGGAAACGCCGGTTCAATTTTTGTGAATACGTTAGGTTTTCTATCGGACCCCACAGACTTAGTACAGGATTACGTAGTTAATCTCACCGGAGCAGTAAACTGGACAGCGGGATTTTCACAGCCTAATACCGTTGATGAAAATGTTCTTTGGGGTATCAGTTATCAAAGTCACGTGCTGAACTATGTCATCCGGTCTCAGCCGTTTACCGTGACCCCTGGGGTGCCGTTTCGGTTATCTGCGTTATCGCAATCTGAGACTTTTGCAGGACCTGGGGACTGGGGCTTGGCTTGGTCTGATTTCTACGACCCGAGCATTCAAGGATTCTATGTTGATTTGGGAGGTGGAAATCTTGTGCCTCTCGGTCAATCTGGCTATTCTCTTAATCCTGTCCCCGAACCCGCGACCATGCTTCTTCTCGGCCTTGGGCTGATTGGGTTGGCAGGAGTGAGGAAAAAGGTCAAAAACTAAACCTTCCACACATCATATCTCTGGAAAGCATTATGTCTTCTATCAAACGCAGGAGGTACTTCATGAAAAAAACACGTGTCTATCTGTTTAGTTTCTTTCTTATTGCGGCATTATTCTACGCAACCGCCGACCCGGCAGCGGCGCAAGCGAGTTACTACTATGGACTCGCAGTTCCATTAACGGATTATACTCGGACTAATGTGGCTTACTATTTGCCGGAAGCGCCCGGCGCTGCCGTAATCGACGAAAATATAGGTGCCAACACTACATCTGCACTAAATTACGCAGGAAACAACGGGGTTCAGTGTTCCCTGACGGTCACGCCTTATGCGCTTCATGGCATAACGAGTGCCGGCGATCTCTCAGCCTTTTCTTCTCCGTATCTCACAACCTTTTCTTCATTCAGAGATCAGATTTATTTCCAGACGTATAACCATCAACCCGCTGAGCTTGTGCTTAACTTCGATGTCGACTTAAGCTGGGCAAGCGCGGGCCCGGGCTCGGACATGCATGTTGAGGTCGTTACCACTGCACGGTCCACGAACAACATAGCGTACCCGGTTTCCTCCGATATATTCTGGCAATCTTTCTCCGGCGATTTGTCCGTGTCTTCTCTTGAGAATCCCACTTACGGAGGCTTGGTCCTGAGCGATTCCTATTTTGCATATTCATTTGGCATGTGGGCAGATATCAATAACGGAACCCTCGACTGGTCAAACTCGATTACTCTGGATCCCAATGATCCATATTCCGTTTACCAATATGATCAAGCAGGTAACAGGATAGAACTTGCCCCCGGTCAATATACGCTCATCAGCCAGAATACAAATTTTCCATCCACGGTCCCTGAACCCGCCACCATGCTGCTTCTTGGTCTTGGGCTGATGGGCGTGTTGGGTATCCGGAGGAAGATGCAGAAATAAATCCTCAACATCATGTTTTCTAAAGCATGATGTTTTTAATAGAAAGCCAGAGTCTTGGGTCTCTTCAACCCTGCCTTTTCTTATTTCTGCTTTCACTGATTATCATTTGTAATCTTCTACACATCACCGAAAATCAATTTTAACAAGTACCGGAAGTTCTTGATGCCACCTAAGGTTCAGTATTAGGCATTTATGTTTGAGGATAACTAATGGAAAGAATCTATATGGGAATTTGGTATCAAATGGCACAACTGTGAGCCGAATATTCTTGACAAACAATTGAGGGTTTCTTATGCTGCCGACAACTAAAAGGAAGTTCATTATCAATTAAATTATAATAACTCCTTCAATCCACATAGGCATTCTTGGGAGGTTCCGATATGAATGTGAAAGGTACCACTTTTGTTACTGCGAAGTCTACCATTACGGCAGCTTTCGGTGCGGAAAAATGGAATTCATTTATGAGCAAACTGGCGGCAAAGGACATTTACTTCAAAAATATGATCATGTCCATTACTCTAATTCCTGAGGATAAATTCATCCTTTTTTTTGACGAGTTAATTAAGGAATTCTTCAACAACGACAAAGAGCAGTACTTGCTGTTTGGGTTGGTAGCTGCCCAATATGCCTTGTCGCCGGGAGGTCCGTATCATTCTTATTTACTTACCAAAGATCTAAAGCAGTTTGTCGAATCGGGCCTATCCAAACTCTGGGCAACCTATTACGATAAGGGTGAAATCAACGCAAAGCTTGAAAACAATGTAGTTCATATTAAGATCACTGGACTGACAATTAAATATTATTACTTCGAGACCCTTTGTCTGGGTTTCTTTAAGCAAGCGCTCAAACTTTTCGGTAAGAAATCAATTGCGAAGCGTATTAAGAGTTTGTCATCGGGCGATGATTACATTTATTTCACTTATGAACTAAAAGAGTCATAAGAGAAATCAGTGGCACCGGGGACTTACTTCAAAATATCAATTCACCTTCATTCAATCAGGTATGAATTGACCTCAACAATCGCCTTTCCCCTTCGGACAACATAGGTAATCGCCGATTGTGTCCGTTTCATCAGTTGCGCCAACTGGCTTTGAGGCGTTCCGAGCTTTTCCGTTGTCCAATAACAAAGATGGTCAGGTACGATGGTGATTACCGGTTGAAGTCTTGCATATGTGTGGAGGTTGGATTTTTGAGGATTACCGGAAGAACATCACGGGATGAATCCATCATCGATGTTTTAATTTTCGGAATTGGCCACGGCTCGCATCATCCACCTACGAAGTCTTAACCTTAAACCGTCTATGGTTTGAAGAATACGGATTGAAATATAGCATATTCAAAGAGGCTAACGATTTATGACTTACCGGAAGGATTTAATACAAGATTTGACAGACACCTCAAGTCAAATTCTGTTCAAAGCACTTAAATGCTTCTCCAGGGAAAGTCGGCTTCAGCAGTATATTACAGAGATATGATTCATTCTCTAACAAGATCGGGTACAACAACCCACTCGATGCGCCATCGGCCTTCGTTCTCCCCAAGACATACGACGCCGGCATTCTGAAAATGAACCACCTCCCGCTCAGCATCTCCAGTAATCAAAAATGCCATAAGACGACTCAGGAACGGAAGATGGCCGACCAGCATCACTGGACCTGAGTATTCTTTTAATTCAGAAGCTATCCGGCTGACGTCGTCCGTTGGATTGAGACCGGAGGTTACTGTAATACCCTGACGCGGCGTAAGGTATTTGGCAAATATCGAAGCCGTCTGCTCGGCACGCTTCTTTCCGCTGTGGCGGATCTCAGCGACTTCTACTTTAGACGCTGATAGCCACTTTGCCACTTTTTCAGCTGTTGCTATTCCCGCAGCGTTCAACGGCCGTGTTGGATCTTCCGCTTCGGTCTTTGCTTGACCGTGCTGCACAAGCAAAAGGTTCATCATCACCTCCAACCGGGTAAGACTGTATTGAGCGGTTTTAATCGTGTCAACACAAACGATGACTGGTTATAATGTAGCATAAAACAGCAAAACGGGGAAATAAGATTACTGCAGGAACAGATGTATAAATCCGGCACTCGCTTCAACGATTGCATCAGGCTGCCTGCCCGTGGCGGGACAAATAATCGACCCGCGCCAACAGAGTCGGCATCCGGTATTTGCCGTGCATGGAACGCACGTATTCAGCGGCGAGTTCCGGCGGGAGGCCCACCGCAGTGACAAATAACGGCCGTCTGCTTGTTCCTCTGATTACTTCACACGCTCGATCCGCCCCCTGCAATTTTGTCTTCGCAACTCCGACGACCGCGACTTGACCGCCCAACGCCTGATACAGATGCGCGCCGAGTCCGGATTTGGACACACCGTCAAGCCATACATACCCGTCAATGATGGCTGAATGAATCGGCGGCAGGGTTTTAAGAACTGCAAGAAGGCACGGCAATTCCCGCCGGAAAAACCGGCCGGGCTCATAAGGTTGAACATCAGGAATCCGGATGACCTTTTCATCAACGGCGTTTGCATCCGGCCAGTTGCGGAAGATGACCGCAGCAGCATATGCTACGTCATTGTGATAGCTTACATCGAGACAGGCAATCATTTATTCAGTAAGATTAACACCCATCCTAGAGAGGTCTATATCTAAAAAATAGACCGATGGAAAATTCTAGCTGGTACAATACGTTGGAGATGGGGTTTTCATAATTTCATCATCACGTACACAGCGTTTGTTTTCTTTTTCCAAACATTTTCAAGTTTGTGAGCTGAACGTAGTGATCCTTTTCTGAGGCGATGAGACGGTCAATGGCCTTATGTTGGGCTTCCGGAACGAAAGGTTTGATGTTTTGGTAGTAAGAGATGGAATTGAGCTCTCGGCGGGCAGCAAACTCGATGGCGGAACTGAGATCCTTAACGGATGCTAAATCGGCTTGGATGGCCTGCTGGGTGAAGACGATGTTGTTGTCTATGTAATTCCGAAGGTATTGCGCATGCTCGCCGACATACGTTTCAGCCGGTATGGATTCATCATCTATGATGTCGGCAAAGATCTTTCCAAGCTCTTTCTCATATTTCAGCTCTTCTTCGGCAAGTTCGGCAAACAATTCTTTTGCTGCCTCTTCCTTCACAATCTGGACGGCGTATCGGTAGAAATTTGCCCCGTTTTCGTGTATCCGTTCGGCGAACTCAATGATTTCACTTGCGGTAAATAAATTCATGGCTGTCCTCCTTCATAGCATATTCCAGAAGGTTGAAGGTTGGTTAACGGGTAAACTTAAAAATAGCTATAAATTAAAATAATTCTTAGGAAATTATCTGTCAAGAGAGAAAACAGGCCCGCATTTTGGCCATTTTCTCTTGAAAATAAAGAGCGTATGAATATCAAGACGGACGGATTGAGGACTATCAGGAAGGCATCGTTAAGCGTCGAAGTCACCTACTTATCGACAATATTGAACAGTCGTCTGAATTAAGGGTAACTGGCTGAAAGGTGCATAAATAAAAGACAAAGCCATTTCTCATCAATGTTGCTTGATTTCACTCATTGACGACCCGCTTGTTTTTTTCCATGTTTTTCTTCGGCAGTGTCAAAAGGTCCCTTTGAATGGCTTTTTTTAATAACTCGTTTTCCGAGGCCAGTTTACCGACCAGCTGTTCCAGTTGGCGGACACGGTCTTCCAAGGTGCCTTCTTTGTTATGTTTACCTATGTTCTCAAAAGTTCTTGTTAAATATGTTATGCCAAAAATTGTAATAAATAAAGTGAGTACATACACAACCGGAAAAATAACTATAGATACTAATGTTCCTATAATGTGTTCCAAACACAATATAACTGTTACACTTATTACCGGTGGTAGAACAAGGGCCAATACCGATTCCACGCACCCATACGGCCTGTTCATGCTTTCATTAACTATATTCATAGCTTAACATCCAAAATATTCTAGTTAAAAATGAATGTTCGCATATAAATTTGCGAATGGGCGTAAGATTTGAAGCTTTATACATATTTATGCTCCCTTCTTTCAAAGGCTTAAAAAGTATAATGAAATAAGGTCAGAGAGAGCATGAGAACTTTTTAGACAAGTCCGCACCATTCTGCCCTCATCTCACAGAATATTTAGTCTTATTAAGATTATGAATTTGAATACTTCGGTAAAGCCCCCGGAGCGGTTAAGCAACATACCGGAGACTAAACACTGGCATCCAAAAACTCTTTCTCATGTCGCCTCCAATAGGTTTGGGGGTTAGTTAGATTGTTAATTAAAATATTGCCTTTCAATCAGGCAAAAAATTAATAATTAAAACACATCCCTAATTATAATTTGGTTTCATTTTATAGAAAGTCAAGTAAGTCTTTCTCTCCGTGAAATCCTCCTGAAAATCATTCAATATTGATTATTTCCGTTTGAAATGTAGCATCATTAATGTAGGTTCTTAAAACAAGACTTCCGGAAGTATCTTGCCCTATCTACAAAGGCGGAGTTTTTCTAAGCTGTCAGATTTGAGGATTGGCGTTAAAAAGGTGCAACATAAAATTCAGCCGCTCCGCTGGCGGCGTCGGCTGGAATGCCTTGTTAGCAATTTATACTTCCATATTTTAGATTCGGCAGATTTTTTTTCAATGCTTCTATTTCAGCTTCATCCCACCAATGGGCAAGATTTATGTATTCCAACGATTTAATTCCATTCAGATAGCTCAGAGTTTTATCTCTTGTTTTGAGATTTCCCAAAGAAAGGTGTCTTAGCAGAGCAAGATTTTCAAGAGGTTTTAATGTTTCGATGATATAGGTTGTATCAATGTTTCCCTCAATGGCCAGACCTTCGAGCTGCACAAGGTTGCCGATTGGGTCTATTTGGCTAATCTTTTTAAAATGAGCTATTTCTAAAACAATCAATTTATTGAGATTTCCTATGCAGTTTATGTTTTCAATTTTAGTTGAACTTCCAATATGCAGGTATTTGAGGTTTTTTAGGTTCAATAAGTTGTCGAGTGATTTGATCGATGACCATTTGATATGCAAGCCTTCCAAGTTTTCCATTTGGCAGGCGGCATCAAAAAGCATTTGATTAACTTTCGAATCAAACCATAAATATTTTATTTTTTCTAATGTCGGCAAATAAGCGCACCAGCTTGCGGTTAGATTTTTTTGTTTTTTTGAATCAAGATCAAGCTGGGTGCAACGGAGATCAATTCTTTCTTGGCCTGAATATTGTTCGGGGGACTTGATTGCCCGAGGAGGAAAGTCGATGTCCGGTCTATAATACCAAAAACCTTTTTTTATTTGGTCTTCATTTAGTGTCATGTTTATATGCTAACATAGAAATCAGCCGCGCTGCTTACGGCGTCGGTTGGAATGTTTCTTATGAGCCTGATTTATGGTTTAAATAAACTGTTAGTGCATCGCGCAATTTTATTTTGGCGGCCAGGAACTCGTCGACAATAGGCAGATCAGCGGGATGTGCATATTTAACCGCCTGCTTCCAAAAAGTGATATCGCTATCGAAGCCGGAACGTATGGCTTGAATTATGTCTTTGGCATTTTCCATGAGCATGAAGTCCTTCGTCAGTTTGTTCGCCAAATCATCCGCGTCTTTTTTGTATTGATTTATCTCTATTTTCTTTGATCGCGTTAGCCGAGTTGGTTTTTCTCCTCTCAATACTTTATTGTTGTTGATGCGCTCTTCAAAAGATGATTCAAGTGTATCCAGAGTTTCCACGAGTTTGGAGATTTCGTTCAGAAGATCAAGTTCTTCTGGCGAAGTTGTTTTTGTTATGGCTATTTGGATTGATTTTTTCATGGGCCAACAATTAATATACCCACCGGGTATTTTCCGATATTTGTTGTAAACCTACTTCATTTAAGGCAAAATGAAAAGAATAAAACGTAATTAAATCAGATATAATAAATTTTGGCGTCGGGCATTTGCTGTTTATTATCGTGATATGCCCTGTGGGTAAAACATGGGATATTTGTCCAAGGTAGAGAAAACTGACATTAATGAATACTGTTTGAAATCCAATATCACTATTGCGGATGACGATTTATTTCTTTCCGGAAGCAGTCTGCGACGTTAGGTAATGACCGTTTATGTTGCGGATCTATCTCTGCCGCGCTCCCGGCTAAAAGAATATCGAGGCAACCGGGGATAGGCGACAAAGCGTATTCTACAAACATTCGGGAAGCTGATCCCGATGAATCGGGACCAGCAAAGATAACCGAATGAATGCCGGTTAGGTATTTATTTCCCTTTAAACTCCGGTGTCCTTTTTTCCATGAAAGCTACGAAGGCTTCTTTGAGGTCATCCGTGGCCAGCAGGAACATATTCTTCTGGATGGCCAGATCCATTCCTTCGCTGACGCCGGTATTCCGGCTGAAATTCAGCACTTCTTTCGTGCACTCGATGGCCAGAGGAGCATTCTCGGCGATCTGGGCAGCCAGCTCGCGGGCGGCATCGTAAAGCGCCGCCTGATCGGTGTAAACATGGTTGACCAGCGCCATTTTCTCGGCCTGCTGGGCGTTGTAAAAAGCCACGGTGAAAGCGATTTCCCGTGCATAGCCCTGTCCCACAATCAGGGGAAGGCGCTGCAGCGCGCCCATATCGGCGCACAAACCGATTTTCGGTTCCTTCAGACAGAACGTCGCATCCTGCGTACACAGGCGAATATCACAGGCGGAAATCAGATGGAGTCCCGCGCCGATGCACTGACCGTGCACCGCGGCAATGACGGGCTTGGGGCATTCTTCAATGGCATTGCAGCAATCAAACAGCGGCTGTGATTTTTTGATCATATCCCATGGCGCTCTGGTCGTGCCGGTAAATCCTCCGGCGGCATCCTTCAAATCCAGGCCGGCGCAGAAAATTCTGGCCTTACTCTTGAGGATGATCGCCCGCACCTCATCCTTCGCTCCCAGTTCTTTAAAAACACCGGCGATTTCCGACGCCAGTTCCAGGCTCACGGCGTTTAAACTTTTCTCTCTGGACAACGTTACGGTCGCGATAAAATCCTTGATCTCCAGTTCCACATATTTGTAATTCATAAATTGTACCTCCTTAATCTTTGTACAAAGCGTTTTCGATAATATATTGACGGACTTTATCCGTCGTCAGATATTTGATGGATTTGCCTTCCTTCACCATTTGTCTTATCCGCGACGAGGAAATATCGAGGAAACTGATGTGACGAAAATAAATGGTGTGTCCCGTCGGACCTGTGAAGCCGTCTATTTTTTGATCGTAGGCAAATTGCGTGGCAAAATTTTCCGGCAGAATCGCGTCCAGCCTCAGATCGTCATAGCCCGGACGGGTCATCACGGCAAAATTGCACAACAGCAGAAGCCGCTCCCAGTCTTTCCAGGTCGTGACCGCCTGAAAAGCATCCTGACCGACGATGAAGTACAGCTCCAGATCATTCACGTGCTGATGGAGAAGGTATTCTACCGTTTCCACGGAATAGGATTTTCCCTCGCGCAATTGCTCCACTTCGGAAAATGAAAATTTAATATTGTCTTCTATGGCTAGACGAATCATCAGTTCGCGATGAGCAAAGGATATTACCTTCTCTTCCGGCTTGTGCGGCGGCCGCGATGACGGCATGAAAATAATACGGTCGAGATTGAACATGTCCAACATCTCTTCCGCCCCGCGCAGATGGCCGAGATGAATCGGATCAAAGGTTCCTCCTAAAAGGCCCCATTTCATGTTCTGACCTGTCCGTTTCCGTAAATAATGAATTTTGTCGTTGTAAGTTCTTCCAGACCCATCGGACCGAAAGCATGCAGCTTAGTCGTGGAAATGCCGATTTCCGCGCCCAGCCCCAGTTCGAAACCGTCGCTGAACCGCGTTGACGCGTTGACCAGAACGGTCGAAGAATTGACTTCGTTTAAGAAGCGCTGGGCATTGGCGTAATCTTCCGTGATGATGGACTCGGTATGCAAAGAGCCATATTTTTCAATGTGCGCGATGGCCTCATCCATATCCTTCACAACCTTCACCGCGAGAATCAAATCAAGATATTCGGCATACCAGTCATCTTCCTGGGCCCGCTGAATCTTTTTCATGATCGCTTTTGTTTTCTCGCAGCCTTTGATGACCACGCCGGCTTTTTTTAATTTTTTGGCCGCCAGCGGCAGGAATTTGCCGGCGATGTCCTGATGCACCAGCAGCGTTTCCAAGGCATTGCACACGCCCGGACGCTGGGCCTTCGCGTTCAGGCAGATATTCACGGCCATCTCCATATCCGCGCAGGCGTCCACGAAGATATGGCAGACGCCCTTATAGTGCTTGATGACCGGAATTTTAGACTGCGCCACCACGGCGCGAATCAGGTCTTCGCCGCCGCGGGGTATGATCAGGTCAATATATTCTTCCAGCTGCAGCATTTCGGCGACCGCCTCGCGGTCGGTGACGGGAATGACCTGTATGGCTTTTTCTGGCAGCGACGTTTCCTTCAGGACGTTTTGCAGCAGGGAGGCAATAGCCAGATTGGATTGGATGGATTCCGAGCCGCCCCGCAAGATAACCGCGTTACCCGATTTCAGGCACAGCGCTGCGGCATCCACCGTAACATTGGGACGAGACTCATAGATAATCCCGATGACGCCCAGCGGTATTCTCATTCGGCCCACCAGTAGCCCGTTGGGTCTTCGCCACATGGACAGGACCTTCCCGACCGGATCCGGCAGAGCGGCCACTTCCCTCAAGCCCTTGGCCATCTGTTCAATGGTGGACGGCTTGAGCGTCAAACGATCCAGCATGGCGCTGGAGATGCCCGCTTTTTTGGCCGCAACAACATCTTTGGAATTTTCCTGCACAAGCCTTTTAGAATTTTCCTCCAAAACTTCGGCCATGCGCAAAAGCGCTTTATTTTTTTCCGTCTCGGTCACGCGGGAAAGCTTCCGGGACGCCATCTGAGCGTCGCGGGCGATCTGCCTTACAGAATTTCTGATATCCATGTCTCAATCCTTCAAAAATAAACTTGCATTTTTTCTTTTATTGCTGGTAAAAACTGCCCCGTTTAAAGCAGCAAAGTCCATCATCTTCATTTTGAACCGAAGAAAAATTTGTGTAAATCTACAGGACAAAACTTTGCGTGTCAAGGCCTTTGCCCGAACAGAAATCACTGGTACTTTAGTACCCTCTGCTTTGCGGGATAATTCGACTGACGCTTCAAAATTCATCCCAACTTGTCGGGATTCGTTCTTAGCGAGTCTCATTAAATTGGAGTTTCACGAATATGAGCAGAATACGCGTTAAAGCCGGAAAAAAAATCTATCAGATCATCAAGGATGGCGGTTTCCGTTTTGACGCGGTTTCGACATATTTCGGACCGGCGGTAGGCCCCCGCTGGCTGGTGGCCAGCGGCTTCGATTTGACCCTTCTAAAAGAAGGTTTATTGGGGCGCCAAAAACCGGTACAACTGGTCGGCTCTTCCGCGGGCGCGTTTCGCTTCGCTGCCTGGATCCAGCCGGAAGCGATACAAGCCTATCAAAAGCTCATCGACTCTTATATTAGCGTTGAATACACAAGGCGCGACACACCGACAACAGCCCTGGAAAAAATAACCGGCATTGTCAATGCCTATCTCGAAGACGACGCTCTTCCGTTCGCCCTAGCCAGCAAGCAATACCGGCTCGTCGTCCTGACCGCGCGGGCGCGCGGCCTGGTCGCATCGGAAAATCACTGGCTGCAGAAAACGGGTCTGTTCACGTGTCTGATCTTTAACTACTTCAACCGCAATAATATTCATAAATTCGCAGAAAGGGTTGTTTTTTATAATGCCGCCAAACCGCCGGCATTTTGTTTGAAGCCTTATTTCCGCGGAGCGTTTGTTCAGCTCAATGAGATTAATTTTAAGTACAGCATTCTGGCATCCGGCGCCATTCCCCTGGTCATTGACGGCGTACGGGACATTTACGGAGCGCCCCGCGGCATTTACCGGGACGGCGGCTTGATTGACTATCATCTCACGCACCAGTATGCCGCCAGGGAAAATGAAATCGTGCTTTTCTTCCATCACCAGGAAAGGATCATTCCCGGCTGGCTGGACAAGTCCATCAAGAGCCGCGCTCCGGAACCGCATACGCTGAACAATGTTTTGATGGTTTTTCCCTCGCAAAATTTTGTCGAGACGCTTCCCGGCGGGAAAGTTCCCGACCGCACCGATTTAGTGACCCTGATCAACGATCCGGCGACAAGAATTAAAAACTGGCGCCGGGCGGTGGAATTATCCGCTCCGCTGGGGGAAGATTTTCTGGAAATGGTCGAAAGCGGCAAGATTCGCGACGCCGTGGAAAAACTCTAAGAATGATGCGTTAAAATGGATTTGGAAGATAAAGTTTCCCGTTTAAAAGAAATTTACAAAGATTGTGTGCTGTGTCCGCGTCATTGCCACGTGGACCGCACGAAAGGTGAACCGGGCTATTGCCGTCTGCCGGACAGGATTGTAATGGATTGCGCGGTGGCTCATCACGGCGAAGAGCCGCCGCTCTCCGGAAGAAACGGCGCCGGCACAATTTTCCTTTCGTCCTGCAACCTGAGATGCATTTATTGCCAGAATTATCAGATTTCTCACAGCGTGACCGGTCAGGAACTTGATGCCCGACAACTGGCAGATGTGATGCTCGACCTGCAAAAGAGGGGATGCCACAATGTCGAACCGGTTACCCCCACGTCGCAGACGCCGCTGATTATGGAAGCCCTGCAGCTCGCGCGCGCGGACGGCCTGACAATCCCCTTCGTTTATAATTGCGGCGGCTACGAAAATCCGGAAATCATTAAGTTGCTGGACGGTATGGTCGAAATTTATCTGCCCGATTTCAAATACGGCCTCGAAGAAGACAGCGTCATGTTTTCTTCCGCGCCGGGCTATCCCCGTTTCGCTCTGGATTCGATTAAAGAAATGGTGCGCCAGGTGGGAGATGATCTGGTCTTGAAAGACGGTGTGGCGCGAAAGGGCGTCATTATCCGCCACCTTGTTTTGCCCGGCAGAATAGAAAACTCGAAAGAAGTTTTAAGACTGATCCAAAAGGAAATATCCACCTACGTTTTTCTGAGCCTGATGTCTCAATACACGCCAATCGCCGGTGTACGCAATCACCCGATTCTGAACCGCAGAATCACCCGCGATGAATACGAACAGGTTACGGATTACGCCCTGGATTTGGGATTCGATAATATCTTCATTCAGGACGTCAGCGATTTGGCCCTGACACCGGATTTCGACCGTGATCATCCTTTTGAGTAAAGCTCGCGGCCGCAAGCATTATGCTGTCTTCTAACTTATGCATCGCGCGCGCTTTTTTACCTTGATAATTTTCAGGTATACTGTTACTTTTCCTTTGAATTATACAAAGGATACGGTTGATGCCGGCGATTCAGACCATTTCATCTGAGATTTATCAGGACTGCGAAACCATTTTCGGTCAGGGCATTATCGTATCCCCCGATTTTCTGGATTACCTTCAGCCGGTCGGTATCAGGGCGGCCTATCGCAAAAGAGCGCTGGAGACCCATCCGGATCGAGCGGTCCTTCTGGACACCCTGGCACGAGACTTGAACGCCGAATTCATCAATGTCCGGGAAGCTTATGAAAGGCTGCTTTCTTATGTTGAAACAAGAAATAAATTGAAATCAAGACCGCAATATTCCGGCGACTGGGGAACGCGCCAGACATATTCCCATCAGAACTTCCAGGATCCGTGGGGAAGAGATTACAGCCAGAGCCGCTGGTATCAAAAGCAAAGAAGCTATGCCGATCATTTCTTCAACGGCGAAATCCCGAAAATGAATCTGATGTTGGGACAGTTTTTATATTACTCCGGCCTGATTTCATGGCGAACACTGATCGAGGCGATTTGCTGGCAGCGGCGCCAGCGCCCCCTGATCGGACAAATCGCCATGGAGTGGGGACTGCTTGACTATCAGGATATCCTGCGGATATTAACGGTTCGTGATTTTGACGAAAAATTCGGCGATTGCGCATTCCGCACCGGCTATATTTCCAGCTTCGAGCTGTTTGCCATGATTGGCAAGCAGAAAAGGATTCAGCGACCCTTCGGCGAATTTTTTATTGAACGCGGTATTCTCTCTCCGGAAGACATCATCACTGTTGCTCATAAGCAGCAGCGTCATAACCTGACATCCTCCAACCGTAAAAACAATTTCTGACCGATTCGCATTTTATTCATGACCGGCTTGTCTTTTCACGGTTATTATCAAAATCATTCTGATTTTATTATTTGACATATTTTCCGTAATTGTTTAACAGTTTTTTTCCGATCGATCCGCTTCGTCGGATGTTGAGAAATTTCGGCATTTAATGAACTTCTTAAAAGCCTGTCTGACCCATTCAGCTTTAAAAGAAGAAAAAATTATAAGAATAAGGAGTTATAAAAATGAAAGATGTTGTCATTGTATCAGCTTGCAGAACAGCGATAGGAACATTCGGAGGAACCTTAAAGAACATAATCGGAGCCCGCATCGCGGCAGTCGCCATGAAAGAGGCCGTTAAACGCGCCGGTATTGACCCGGCCATCATTGACGATGTCCGTTTCGGCTGTTGTCTTGAATCTTGTAATACACTCAACGTCACTCGTGTAGCAGCTCTTTTAGCCGGTATTCCGGAAACAGTGACCGCGGTCACCATGAACCGTGTATGCATTTCGGGCATGGAGGCCGTGCTCAGCGGCGCCGCCATGATCCAAGCCGGCATGGCGGATGTTATTCTAGCCGGCGGCGTGGAGCATATGTCCGGCACCCCTTATGTCAGCTTTGATGCCCGCTGGGGCTGTCGTCTTCAGGACACGACTTTCATAGATTCCATGATCCGCGGGTTGCATTGCGGTTCCTATGTCATGCCGTTGTCTGATGATGGTCCCGTCAAATCAGGCCAGCCTTTTGAAAGCTTAAAGGGCAAACCCTACATTATGGGACATACCACGGAATTGATCGCCCAGCTTTTGAACATCAGCCGCGAAGAAATGGACGAGGTGGCCCTGCGCAGCCATAACAATGTCGAACGCGCCACCAAAGACGGCAGTTTCAAAGATGAGATCGTACCGGTTGAAATTCCCCAGAAAAAAGGCAAACCGCCTGTTATTTTTGACAAGGATGAACATTTCCGTCCCGGTTTGACCATGGATCAGCTAAAAGCACTTCCGCCGGCATTTATCCCCAAAGTCGGCAAGGTAACGGCCGGCAACTCTTCAGGGCTTAATGATGGTGCTTCCGCCATGATCATCATGTCGGCAGAAAAAGCCAAAGAACTGGGATTGAAACCGATCGCCAGAATCCGCTCCTGCGGTCGCGGCGCCTGCCATCCTTCCGTGATGGGCTTAAGCCCGGTTCCGGCCGTCAAGAACCTGCTCAAGAACGACCCGAAACTGAGTCTGGATGCGTTTGAACTGCTCGAAGTCAACGAAGCGTTTGCCGGTCAGTATCTCGGCTGCGAAAAAGAGCTTGGTTTAAAACGTGAAATCACCAATATCAATGGCAGCGGCATCGGACTGGGACATCCGGTCGGCTCCACAGGTTGCCGGATTATGGTGACGCTGATTCACGCCATGCGAAAACAAGGCAAGACGCTGGGTCTGGCCACGCTTTGCGGCGGCGGCGGTGTTTCCATGGCCACGGCTATTGAAATACTGTAAGAGGAATTTTTCTCAAGGGTTTGATTTATTTTCTGTTTCCGGAAGAACAGGCGCTGCTTTCTGTTCTTCCGGAACAGTTTCTTTTGTCGCGGGTACTTCCGGCACAACGGCTTCGCCTGACGGCTCGGTTATGGCAGGAATACTTTCCTCAGCCGGTTCAGTTGTTTCTTCCTCAGTTTCGTCCGTTTCAGAAATGACTTCTTCATATTCAGGAATCACGATACCCCTGCGCAGCATGATCTGGTAGATTCTTTCCGAACGGTTGACCACGTACTTTGAAGAACCGTGCGGTTTATATTTAATGGGATTGGGCAGGATGGAAGCCAGAACGGCTGCTTCCCGGGGGCCCAGCGAGGCCGCGCTTTTTCCGTAATGCTTCCGGGCCGCCGCTTCGATGCCGAAAATTCCGTCGCCCCATTCCGCAGAATTCAAGTAAAGCTCCATAATTCTTTTTTTGCTTAAATTTCTTTCCATCCGCCA
The DNA here is from genome assembly GCA_022710585.1 of Deltaproteobacteria bacterium. GTDB lineage: Bacteria > Desulfobacterota > Syntrophia > Syntrophales > Smithellaceae > Smithella. The sequence goes on from JAKLGV010000001.1 coordinate 299,082, forward strand.
CGTCAGGATCGCTTCCTTGATCTTCCGGATAGGATTTTTAGACGGAGAAAGGTACAGATTCTTTGCCAGCTGCTGAGAAATCGTACTTCCGCCGGCCTTGAATTTCTTTTTCTTGAGATCTTTTTCCAGGGCCTTCTGCATCGCCTCAAAATCGAATCCTTCATGAGACCAAAACTTATCATCCTCAGCAATAATGACCGCTTTCATCGCGTAAGGGGACACCATGGCCAGAGGCACCCAGATCTGGGTAATTTTTTTATTGACGCCTTCCCGCTGCCACGTTTTCTCCCGATACTCCATAAAAGCCGTCTTGGCGGGACGATTATTTTTTAGATAAGTCATGCTCGGATAGATAAAATATCGGCCGATATCTAACAGAAAGAAAATTCCAATCACAACGACCAGAATAGAAATATTTTTTTTCCAGTTCCGCATACACATCCTTTGAAGAGTTTTCACAGGCGAAGTCGGCTTCAGTCCGTCAACCTGATCTTCTAAATCCGGGCACTGCTTTAACCGAAAATGCATAGAAAATCCAACAATAATTTGCCCTCGCCCGGCAGACACTTTTTTTACAAATAATGAATGTAAACAAGATGTTAAAAGATGATAGCCCCTTCTAACCGCAAAATAAAATTGACAGGCCTCTCTTTTTTTAGTATGCCTCGTCACAAATAGGTTGTTGGTCGTACATTGTTGATAATAATGTACATTTGGTGTGTACAGTAAATAGATTTTCGTTTTCAAATTGCAATAATGATATTAAAGCGAAAGATGTACACCGTTGATAGGATAATACCCCCAAATCAAAAGGAGGCATTTCATTATGAAACGGCGAATACTGGATTTTTCATTTCTTTTTGTCCTGATATTTCTGTTTGGCACCTTCAGTTCAAACGCTCTGGCAACACAATACAAGGTTAAAAACGGCGACACCCTTTACAGCATTTCTAAAAAGTTTGGCGTCAGCGTCAAACAGATTAAGCAGGCGAATAAACTCCGGCATACCACTCTCAAAAAAAATCAGGTTTTAAGTATTTCCGAAAAAAAATCTTCCCCAAAAGCAGTTCAATCCGCTTCCAAACCCTCTTATTATAAAGTCAAAAAAGGCGATACGCTGGCCAAAATAGCCAAAAAGACCGGTGTTTCGACGAAATCCATAATGGCTTTAAATCGCGTCAGCCCGAAGAGTCTGCGGGTCGGTCAGAGGCTCACACTGACCAAATCAGCGGATTTTCCAAACAAAGTCGTCCGTGTCGCAGAAGTTGAAGAAGACGAAACTGCGGAAGTTATGGAAGAAGAGGATACGGACGAACTTTCACTCGGAGATGACGGAATATTAATAAAGGACGCCGGACCACTGGTAGAGCCGGAAAACAAAGGAACGCTTCTGGGCAAGTGGAACAATACAGATGAAATGCAGCTCATGGTAAAAGTGGCGACAGGTTTTATCGGAGCGCCTTACCGGTTCGGCGGCACATCCCTGAAGGGCATTGATTGTTCGTCCTTTGTTCAGAGGATTTACGGCATTTTCGACGTTACGCTGCCGCGCAGCGCCCGCGAGCAGGCCCAAGTCGGCATCAGCATCACTCGCGACAATCTCGAAAAGGGCGATCTGGTCTTTTTCCACACCAACCGGTCGCTCGGACACGTCGGGATTTATATCGGCAACAATGAATTCGTTCACGCTTCATCAAAGAGCAAAGGTGTGCGGGTTGACAGTCTGGATGCCCCCTATTACCAGAAAAGATTCCAGCGCGCGATAAGAGTAAAAGGCTTAAACGACAGCGGCGCCTAAATCAACCTGTCGTCTCGCCACAAAGTTCCATTAAAAGATCAAGGGCTTTGCTTTCGGACAAAGCCCTTTATTTTTTTACGTTTTCCTGATTTTTGGAGGTTGATAATCCGCCCGGTTTATTATATAAGTCCGCGGCATAAGTGCTTTATCATCTTTATTCTTTTATTCAAGGAAACAGAAAATGGGGAAAAACCTGGTTGAAAAGATTCTCGCACAGCACCTAATTGCCGGCCATCTCTGGCCCGGTGCAGAAATCGGCATCCGGATTGATCAGACTCTGACGCAGGATGCCACGGGAACCATGGCATATCTGCAATTCGAGGCCATGAAAGTGCCCGCGGTGAAAACCGAATTATCCGTCAGCTATATTGATCACAATACGATACAAATCGGTTTTGAAAACGCGGACGACCATCTTTACCTGCAAAGCGTCGCCCGGAAATACGGCATTGTTTTTTCGCGCGCGGGAAACGGCATCTGCCATCAGGTTCATCTGGAAAGGTTCGGCAAACCGGGGAAAACCCTGATCGGCTCGGACAGCCACACCCCGACCTGCGGAGCGCTGGGTATGATCGCGATCGGCGCAGGAGGACTGGATGTGGCCCTGGCGATGGCCGGAAATCCGTTTTATCTCGTTTGTCCCCAAGTGATTAGGATAGACCTCACCGGAAAACTGAAACCCTGGGTTTCCGCCAAGGATGTTATTTTAAAAGTCCTGGAAATTTTTACATCCAAAGGAAACGTCAATACGGTATTGGAATATGGCGGCAAGGGCGTGGAGTCCCTAACCGTGCCCGAACGTGCCACGATCACCAATATGGGCGCGGAATGCGGCGTGACGACATCGATTTTCCCCAGCGATAAAATGACCCGTCTGTTTCTGCGCTCTCAGCAAAGGGAAAAAGATTTTACCGAACTCAAGGCCGATAAAGACGCGACCTATGCCAAAGTTGTCAATATTGATCTCTCCAAAATCGAACCTTTAACGGCCAAACCTCACAGCCCGGACAACATCAGCACGGTCAGAAAGATGAAAAAAATCGGCGTCAATCAGGTTTGTTTGGGAAGCTGCACCAATTCCTCCTACAAGGATCTGGTCACCGTGGCCAAAATTTTAAAAGGCAAAACAGCTCATCCAGGTGTAAGCTTTGTCATCGCGCCCGGTTCGCGGCAGGTTCTGGAAGCCTTGGCCGACGACGGCTACCTGTCAGATCTGATTGCTTCCGGTGCGCGGCTGATGGAAAACGCCTGCGGTTTCTGTATCGGCAACAGCCAGAGCCCGCAATCCGGCGGTGTATCCCTGCGCACATCCAACCGCAATTTTCTGGGACGATCCGGAACCATGGATGCCAATGTTTACCTGGTCAGTCCGGAAACAGCAGCGGCCGCTGTCATCACCGGAAAATTCACCGATCCCCGTGATCTGAAAATGCGCTATCCGAAAGTGACCATGCCGAAGAAATTTTCGATTGATGATTCCATGATCATCCGGCCGGTCAAGAAAGATAAAAATGCAGAAGTTCTGCGCGGACCGAATATCGGCATTCTTCCCCGCAGTCCGGAACTGCCCGATACGATTCACGGCATCGTGACGATTAAGGTCGGCGATAAGATCACAACGGATCATATTATTCCGGCCGGCGCGCGGATGAAATACCGTTCCAATATTCCCAAGTACTCCGAGTTCGTTTTTGAGAATGTTGATCCGACCTTTGCCAAACGGGCGATGTCCATCAGACAGGATGGAAAACAGAATATCATTGTGGCCGGTCTTTCCTATGGTCAGGGCTCTTCACGCGAACACGCCGCTTTGTGCCCGATGTATCTGGGCGTCCGTGCGGTCATCGCCAAATCCTTCGAACGGATTCACGCGGCCAATCTGATCAACTTCGGCATCCTGCCGCTGACCTTTTGCGTGGAAAGCGACTATAATCACATCAATCAGGAAGATATTCTTGAAATTACCGACACCAAGAAGACGCTCGCCGGCGACGGGAAATTTATGATGAAAAACAAGACCAAAGGCATCGCCTTCTATGTCACCTGCACTTTATCCGAAAGGCAGAAGCAGATCCTTCTGGCCGGCGGCGCCCTGAATATGACTAATGAATAATAAGGAGCAGTAATTTTTTTATGGCAGCAAAAATCAAAGTAAAAACCACCGTCGTCGAAATGGACGGCGATGAAATGACCCGTGTCATGTGGCAGATAGTGAAGGACAAACTCCTTTTTCCGTATCTGGACATGAATATCGACTATTACGACCTTCATGTAAAACACCGCGACGATACCGACGATCAGGTAACAGTCGATTCAGCCAAAGCGATTATGAAATACGGCGTCGGCATCAAATGCGCCACCATCACCCCCAATGAAGACCGGGTCAAGGAATACAACCTGAAAAAAGCCTGGAAAAGCCCCAACGGCACCATCCGCGCCATGCTCGACGGAACGGTTTTCCGGAAACCCATTCTGGTCAACAATATCAAACCGAATGTTTCCTCGTGGAAAAAACCCATCGTCATCGGCCGCCACGCTTACGGCGATGTTTACAGCAACACGGAATTTGATATTCCGTCCGCTGGAAAACTCGAACTGGTCTTTACGCCGCAGGATGGCAGCATGGCCGTCAGCGTTCCCGTATTCAATTTTCCCGGCAAGGGAATCGCCCAGGTGAATTACAATCTGGAGCAGTCCATCTTGAGCTTTGCCCGGGCCTGTTTCACCTATGCTTTGAGTGAAAAGATTGATGTGTGGTTTTCCACCAAAGACACCATTTCCAAGATATACGACGCCGGTTTCCGTGAAATCTTCCAGCAGGAATTCGATAAAAACTGGAAGGAGAAATTCGATCAGGCGGGTATTGAATACTTCTTCACCTTGATTGATGACGCCGTGGCGCGCATTATGAAAAGCGAAGGCGGAATGCTCTGGGCGCTGAAAAATTACGACGGTGACGTCATGTCGGACATGGTCGCCTCAGCCTGCGGATCGCTGGCCATGATGACCTCGGTGCTGGTTTCCCCCAACGGCTGGTTTGAATACGAAGCCGCACACGGCACGGTGCAGAAACACTACTACAAGCACTTAAAAGGAGAGGAAACATCGAGCAATTCGATGGCGCTCATTTTTGCGTGGTCCGGAGGTTTGCGCAAGCGCGGCGAGATGGACGGCACACCGGATGTTGTAAAGTTCGCCGATAAACTCGAAGAAGCAGCCCTTGCCACGGTCGAGGGCGGCACGATGACCGGCGATCTGCTTTTGCTGGCGGAAAAGAAATCTTCCAATAAAAAAGTCAACACGGAAGGATTCATTGACGCCATCGCCGAGACGCTGCAAAAGATGCTTTAATGATTAAAAGTGCCGCCAGTCAACTTCCCAATCTGCTTGATTTCACTCTAGAGGAAATGGAGGAATTCATTTCCTCTCTGGGTAAGGAAAAATTTCGCGCCCGTCAGATCAGAAAATGTCTGTATCAGGCCGGCAACATTTCATTTGACGAGATGACCACCCTCTCCCGCGATTTTCGTACAAAGCTCTCCGGAATCGCGCGCATCAGCCGTCCGCAGATCGTCAAGGTTCAGGAATCCAAAGACGGCACAAAAAAAGCGCTTCTGCGCTTGGAAGACGGACTTTTCATTGAAAGCGTTCTTATCCCCGGGAAGAATAACTGGACGATTTGCGTATCGACACAGGCCGGCTGCGCTATGGATTGCCAGTTCTGTCTGACGGCACGCCAGGGGTTTAAAAGAAATCTGCAACCTTCGGAAATCACCGGCCAGATTTTAACGCTCAAATATGCACTGCCCGACTGCCCCGAAATTAAAAACATTGTCATGATGGGTATGGGTGAGCCGCTGGCCAATTATGACAACGTCGTCAAAGCAATAAAAAATCTCACCTGCGATTTCGGCCTGGGCTTTTCCAATCGCAAAGTAACCGTTTCCACGTGCGGTCTGGCCCCGCAAATTATGAAACTCGGCAAAGACATCTGCATCAATCTCGCGGTGTCGCTTAACGCTCACGACAACGAAACCAGAAGCCGGTTGATGCCGATTAACAAAAAATATCCGCTGGAAGTTTTGCTGGATGCCTGCAAAAAATATCCGATGCCCGGCCGCCGACTGCTGACCTTTGAATATATTTTGATGGACGGAATTAATGCCTCCGTGCGGGACGCCAAAAAACTGGCAGCCTTATTGAAAGATCAACGCTGCAAATTGAACTTGATTGTCTTTAACGAATATCCCGGCGCGCCATTCAAGGCACCATCACCCAAAACGGTGGAAGCCTTTCAGAAAACATTGATTGACAGCCACTACACAACGATGCTGCGCGCCAGCAAGGGCAGCGACATTCTGGCCGCCTGCGGACAGCTCAGCGGCGCCTACCAGGCTCAATAAGATAAAAAACGATACCGATTGTTGCTATCCCGCGGTAAGAAAAATATTACGCTTTACATATTACGCGATATGTAATAGACTCATATCTATGATTAAGACATTCGCGCGGAAAGAAACGGAGGCGTTATTCAATGAAGTGCCCGTCCGCCGTTTTCAATCCATTGAGCGACAGGCAAGGCGTAAACTTCTATACCTCCATAGCGTCCGGACATTGCAAGATTTATTACAACCACCGGGAAATAAATTAGAGTCTTTGAAGGGGGATAGAAAGGGACAGCACAGCATTCGCATAAATGATCAATGGCGCATCTGTTTCAGATGGCGAGACGGCAACGCCTTTGATGTAGAAATAACGGATTATCATTAAGGAGCCCTATATGTATAAAAAAGATGATTTACTTGACACAATTGTGCCCGGTGAGATTTTAGCTGAAGAGTTTATGAAGCCAATGGGCTTGAGCATCAATCAATTAGCAAGAGACATTGATGTTCCACCCGGCAGGATAAGTGAAATTGTCAACGGCAAGCGATCCATTACAGCCGATACTGCGCTCCGTCTTGGAAAATATTTTGGAGTGTCTCCTGAAACCTGGTTAAACCTGCAATCAGATTACGATTTGCGGATTGCTAAACGAACAACCTGGATTGAGATAGAACCACATATTAGAACAAGAGCAGCTTAGCAGCGCTCCTCTCCACCGAGATGGTGCATTATCATGCAGCCTGGCGAAATGGTCGTTGGTGTTCCGCAACAACACATCTCCAATATGGAAAACGGCAAGACTCCGATCAGGCTGAAAAGGGCGCAGCAATTTGCCGGCATTTTTCAACAGTAAATGAAAGGTTATCATAAAGGCACCCCCTTCTCATCTTCAAAAACGAGAAGGGGGTGCAGTATCCAGCTATGACTCTCCAGGGAGATGAAACGGCTACATTTGACCGATAATGAATTCCATTAACTCGCTCAGCGTACCGACATCAATGGGAATGCCCTCAACCACTATAATTCCGGTTACTTTTACAGCACCCTGATTGTGAGGCAAAATGCCAATGGCAATGCCTAAATCTTCGAGCACCACTTCCTGAACGCCCAGATTTTCCGAATTGCTGATCAGTTCCTGGCTTTCCGAACTGAGAGTCAGTGTAATATAGCCGTCCCATCGGTATCCGATATTGAAGCAAAGGGTGCCTGTTAAGGTATCAGGTTTCCCTTCCATAATAATCCTGTCGTCCATGACCATTTTCAGTTTGATAACAGGTCTGTAGTTCTTAATGGCGCCCCCGAGGTATAATTTAAGGCCGGCTTCTTCATAAATGAGAGTTTCTTTCTGAGTCGACGTCAAACTTCCGAATATTTTTTTCTGTCCCAGCAGGGTAAGAGATGATTTAATTTTATTTATATTCGGGTTAATGCCTGATACAAGAGAAGCAAGCGTCTCAGCGCTGATCGTTTCGGTGGTTGCGGCAAAAGATGGCATTGAGAAAGCCAAAAGACATACAAAAACCAGCAGACTTGACAACAGTTTCTTCATTTTTTCCCCCTGTGCTTATAATTTATTATGTTAATACAGTATGTGTCCCGCTGTAACGTCAGAACACCCCTATTCTTCAACCTAATCATTAAAATTTTTTTCTTTAACAGCATGAAGCGTGCCATGCCGTTAAGTAATCGCTTAACATTAACTTAAGCTATCGGAATTAAATACAAAATAAATAAAATTGCACAAAAATTGTGCCTATACAGGGCGGGGCACTGTATGCCCCGCGAATAAAAGGAAATTTATTAATAATATTTTATTATTATATACTTAATGAAGATTATACATGGGCCCCACATCAGGACATTCATGTCCCATGAAATCAACATTTTGCAGCCGCCATCAGACAATGAAGCGGAACGTCGAGTGTCAGAAATCTTTTTGGAAAACAGGAGAAAATAGCGGCCAGAGTTGCCGGAAATTTTTTGCATTTGAGATAGCAATCAAAGATCAAAAAAATCCGTTGGATCAATAAGCTTTATTTGCCGCTCTTTTTCGCGGGAAATGGATTGCCCTTTCGGGGCTGCCGGGAAGGAATATATTTTTTATCGCGCAGTAGGCGGGAGATGTCTTTTTGTCTTCTGGTTGTTCTCTGTCCGGCCATATTTTCTATACACACTCTTCTTCCAGCGGAAAGGTAAACGCCCTCAGCCCCGCCCGCGGATGTTCAACCTTTAATTGCCTGACCAGATCACAGAGCGGCTTAATCTTCTCATCGGCAACAGCCATTAACAGGGCATTATTATTCCCCGGCCAGTAATGGGTACCCAGCTTCGGTTCGGTTTCTTCCCCCTCGCCCATTAATCCGCTCATCTTGGTATAAACTTTGAATCCTGCTTTTTTGAAGGCCGTAATGACGGCATCATCGGCTGCTTCGGCGTAAATAACATAGAACATTTTCATCATTGCACCTCCTGGCGGAACAGATTTATTGGAAACAATAACAATCAACCGGCTTTCTTCGCGCGCCTTTTCTTGAAATACTCCTGCCAGTCATCAAACAGATCATACGCCGCCGGCACCACAACCAGGGTCAGAATCAGAGACGTCAGCAAACCGCCGATCACGGCGATGCCCATCGGAGCACGCGTTTCGGCCCCCTCGCCGACCGCCAGCGCGATCGGCAGCATGCCGAAAACCATGGCAAAGGTGGTCATCAGAATTGGCCGCATTCGAATCGGTCCGGCCTGCAAAATAGCCTCGCGGCGCGGCATCCCCCGCTCCCGCAAAACATTGGTGTAGTCCACCAGCAGAATGGCGTTTTTCTTCACCAGTCCCATCAGAAGAATTAGACCGATCAGACTGAAGATATTGAGCGTCCGTCCGGTAAGAAAAAGCGCTCCGAACGCACCGACAAAGGAAAGGGGCATCGACAGCAAGATGGTCACCGGATGAATAAAGCTTTCAAACTGTGAGGCGAGGATCATATAGGCCATCACAATGCCGAGCATCAGGGCAAAGAGCAGATAGACAAACGATTCCTGCATGACTTCGGCCATGCCTGCATATTTCGGCAAATAATCGGCGGGCAAAATGCGCGCGGCAATCGCGTCTAGTTCGTTTTTGGCCTCCCCCAGCGGTTTGCCCTCCAGAGAAGCAAAAACGGTAATGGCGCGCTGGCGGTCAACGCGATTGATGACACTGGGGCCTGTTCCCTCCTGAACCTTGACCACATTGCCCAGCTCGACCAGTTTCCCGTCGCGGGCGCGGATATAAATTCTCTGCATAGTGGAGCTGCTTTCTCGATCCTCGGGATTCAGCCGGACCCGGATGTCATAGCGCTTTCCCTTCTTCTCGTCTTTATACCGGGAAATATCCAGCTCTCCGCCAATCAGCATGTTGATGGCTTCCGCGATCGTGGCCACGTCCACGCCCAGATCCGCCGCCTTGTCGCGATCAATATAAACCTTGAATTCCGGTTTCCCCACTTCCAGCGACGTATCAACATCCACGATGCCGGGCAGTTTGGCAAACTCGGCAGAGATCTGCCGGGCATAGGTCTGCAGGGCGTCGAGATCCTGACCGCGAATACTGTATTGAATCGGCACCTGCCGGATGCCACCTCCGACCAGTGAGATATCCTCCGCGGAGGCTTTCATCCCCGGAATCTGCTTGAGCTTGGCCCGCGCGATTTTCTTAATGTCTTCCTGGCTGTTTTTGCGCTCGGCCTTGGGCAGCAGAGTGACCATGATGTTTGCCCTGTTGGCGTATCCCTGTGCGCCCTGAACGTAAAAGACCGACTTGACGCCGGGAATATCCCTGACCATTTTTTCCGTTTCTCCAAAATATCTTTCCACCTGCTCGACGGAATAGTCAATCGGCGCTTCCATGCGCACGATAAAATTGCCCTGGTCTTCGGGGGGCAGAAATTCTTTGCCCAGACCAAACGCCGCCAGCATAACGCTCAACACAAAAATGATCAGCGCGCCCACCAGCATGGATTTTCTATAGTGCAGCGAAAACTCCAGCACACGGCGGTAAAACGTCTCCAGGCCTTTGTACTGCTTTTCCAGAAAATCTCCGGACTTTGTCCAGAGGGAAACTTTTGTGGCGCGCGTTGCGGCGCCTCCCGCAGGTGAGGGATGCGGCTTCAGAAAGATAGAGGCCATCATCGGCGTCAGCGTAAAAGAAACGAGCAGCGAAACCAGCACGGCAAAGACGATTGTCAGAGCGAATTGCAGAAAGAATCGACCGATGATTCCTTTCATAAAAGCCACCGGCAAGAAGATGGCCACGATCGCCAGGGTTGTGGCCATCACCGCCAATCCGATTTCCGACGTAGCGAATTTGGCCGCTTCCATGGGCGCCATCCCTTCTTCCACGTGCCGGTAAATATTTTCAATCACAATGATCGCATCGTCGATCAGCAATCCGACGGAAAGCGACAGGGCCAGCATGGTCATGTTGTTGAAGGTAAAATTAAAGGCGTTGATGATCGCGAAGGTGGAAATGATGGAAACCGGCAGAGCCACGGCGCTGATCAAAGTTGTGCGGATGTTCTTCAGAAACAGAAAAACAGCCAGAACGGCAAACAGACTGCCTAAAATCAGATGATGCTGCACTTCGTTGATGGAACGGACGATAAAAACAGACTGATCCACCGAGACGTTGATTTTCATGCCGGGCGGCAACGTTCGATTAATTCTCTCGACTTCCTTCTTGACGCGGTCGGCAACGGCCACCGTATTGGTTCCCGACTGTTTCTGGATGCCCATCCCGACAGCGGGAACGCCGTTGAAGCGGGCAATCGATCTCCTTTCTTCCGTGCCATCCTCCGCCCGTCCGATATCCTTGATTTTGACCGGCGCGCCGTTGTAATAGCTGACAATCAGATCGTTGAAATCGGGGATCATGGGAAATTCACCCTTGATGCGGACCGTGTATTCCCTGGTTGATGTTTCAATGCGTCCGCCGGGCAGTTCAACATTTTCGCGTTTGAGCGCCAGCACCACGTCGGACGGAGCGACCTGACAGGCCTGCATCTTGGCGGCATCCAGCCAGATGCGAACCTGCCGGAGCCGCAGCCCGTAAAAGATGACATCCCCGACGCCGTCGATGCGCTGTAGCTGTTCTTTCAGGACTTCATCGCCGTATGTGGAAAGATCCCGGATGGATTTATTCCCCGAGAGATTCATAAATAAAATCGGTGTGGAATCGGGATCAACCTTGGCAATGCGGGGTTCTTCGATATCGTCCGGCAATTTATTGCGGATCGAGGATATTTTTTCGCGTACGTCCTGGACGGCCAGATCAATGTTGCGCTCCAGAACAAATTCAACGACTGTGCGGGAGACGCTTTCCGTGCTGGTCGTCTGAATATTCTTGACGCCGTTGATGGTATTGATCGCGCCTTCAATCCTTTCCGCCACGTCAACATCCATGACGTCGGGGCTGGCGCCTTTGAGCGTCGTGGTAATGGTCACGATGGGAAAATCAATTTTGGGAAAAAGGTCCACGCCAATGCTGGGATAGCTGACAATTCCGAGCACCACCAGCGCCATAATGACCATGGTGGCAAAGACCGGCCGTTTAACCGATGTATCAGCGAGCCACATTGACCTTGACTCCTTCCGACAGATTGTTCTGGCCGACCACAACCACCTGCTCGTTTTCCTTCAGGCCTTCCGTGATCTCCACATCTTCTCCATATTTGCCGCCGGTCTTGACGGACCGTTCGTGGGCTGTGTTGCCCTCGACCACAAAGACGCGGATGGCGGCATTGTCGTACATCAGCGCGGTCAGCGGAACGACCACGGCCTCACGCGTCGCGCCGGTATAGATGGTCGCCCGGACAAACAGGCCCGGCTTCAGCATGCGATCGGCATTGGGAACGATGGCTTCGGCCTGCATGGTTCGGGTCCGCTCTTCGATATTGGGATACAGCAGGTTGACTTTGCCCTGGAAGGGCTTGCCGGGAAAGGAGTCGACGGTAAAATCGACTTCCTGTCCGGTTTTCAAATCGGCGATGTCTTTCTCGCCGACGGTAAACAGGAGTTTCAGCGGGTCTACTTTGATAAGCTGAAACAGGGGGGAGCTGGTGCGCGCAAAATCGCCGGTGGAGACTTTCTTGCTCTTGACCATGCCATGGAGCGGGGAGTAGATCCGGGTCCGGGCAAGACGCTCGGCGGAGGTGTCCAGAACGGATTTTGCTTTGGCCAGGTCGGCTTCGGCCAGGATCACACGGGTGGAGATGTCGTCATACTGCTGTTTGGTGATTAAGGCTTCTTTGTAGAGGGGTTCTTTCCTCTGGAATTCGGCTTTCACGTTGGCGAGGCTGGCTTCGGCCTGTTTGAAGGCGGCGTCGGCCCGCTGTTTGTCCAGCAGGTAGTCGGTGGGGTTGATTTCGGCCAGCAGGGCGCCCTGACTGACGGCTGTTCCTTCTTCTACTCTGACGTTTCGGACGATTCCGTCGACTTCGGAGCTGACGATGACTTCTTCGTCGGCTTTCAGGGTGCCGGTGGTCTCGATGTAGGGACGAACGGGTTTCTTCTGGGCTATGGTGACGCGGACATTAATCAGGGTTTCTTTTTCGACTTTCTTTTCTTTCTTGCAGGCGATCAGGGGTGAGCTGATGAACGCCATCATGAAGATCAGCAGGGTTATTTTTGCCGCATGATGCCAGGTGTTGCTTTTGAGGGTGATGCGGGGCTGCTTCTTTAATTTCATATGTTTTTCCTCCTGACAATAAACCGGTATGATTCTGCTATAATGCGTCGAGGCAGAAGAACTGCCATAATTTGCCGCCGGGTTTTCTGGCTCTCAAATCGCCGCCGGATGGATCGCCTGGTTCTTGTTGTTCTGCGGAGTGGCTTTCGCTGATGAACTGGAGCAGGGCACCGCTGGTCTGTTTGACTCTCAGATAGGCAATCTCGTAGTTATAGGATGCCCGGGACAGGTCTCTGTCGGCGGTCAAAAGCAGGGTGTTGGCGTCCATGACGTCCAAGCTGGTGGCCAGGCCGTTTTCAAATTGTTTCATGACGGCGTTGTAGTTGTCACGGGCGAAGGTCTGCTGGTCCCGCAGAAATTGCAGGGAGCCTTGCAGGGTCTCGAGTTCCAGGCAGGAGGCTTTCAGTTCGATGTCGACGCTTTTTTTCAGGTCGTCATAGGCGAGTCGGGCCTGGCGCTCTTTGGCTTTGGCTTCACGGTATTCGGCGGTTCTAAGGCCGCCTTCAAAGAAGGGGAAGGTCAGGGATACGCCGCCGTAGATGTTCTCGTCGTTGAAGGTGGTGGTCATAGGGTCCTGGTCGGCACGGTTGTAGATGGCGAATAATCCGACGCTGGGCCAGAAGGCGCCGCGGGTGTATTGGACTTGTTGTTCGGCCATCCGGGTCTGCATGTCGTAGCTTTTGAGGTCGGTGCGGTCGTTCATTGCGCTCTGGCGCAGGCTGGTCCATTCGCACATGCCGCTGGAGGGCTGTTTTTTCTCTTTCAGTTGAAAGTCGGGCTCTAAACCGGCGACGCGGATGAGGGCGGCTCTCGCCAGCTGCAGGCTGTTGACGGCTCGCAATTGGTCGGCGCGGGCGCCGGACAGTTCGCCTTCGGCGCGCAAAAGGGCGGTCTTGGTCAGTTCGCCAACTTTGAATCGGGTCTCCACGGAATGGTGGTATTGGGTCAGTCTTCCCAAATTGGCGTTGGCGATGTCTACGGCTTTCCGGGCTTTGAGGACGTCATAAAATGTGACGCCAACGTTCAGCAGGAAGTCGGTCTGGGCGGTCTCGAGATCGTATTGGCTCTTGCTGATGGATTGCCCGGCGATGGTCAGGGCGTCGAGTTCGCGGGCGCTCAGGGAAAAGCTCTGGTCGGCGCGAACGCCCCAACTGCTGGTCTCGTCCGGCTGGATCAGGATGCTGCCCACGGAGGTGTATTTGTCTTCGCTAAACCGGCTGTAGCTGCCATACGCGGTCAGGCGGGGAATCAAAAGGGACAGGGCTTTGTCTCTGCCCTGTCGGGCTATATAAACGTTCTCTTTCGCAATCTCGATCTTCTCGGAGGTCTTCAATGCCTGTTCGTAGGTCTCGCCTAAGGTGTACTCACGCGCACTACACACAATGGCTAAGATTATGATGGTGGTCAGCGCTGTAACGTATGATAAAAATTTTCTCATGCCATGATCCTTTTCATCCGGAAATCTGTTTACAGCCGGATCGTTCCCATCGCTCTCTGTAGTCTGGCATCGTTGATATTGTATTCCGTAAGAGCGTTGACGTATTCAAATTTCGCTCTTCTTAATAGCGTCTGAGCGTCCAGAACCTCCGTTGACGTGGCGACTCTTTCTTTATATCTTTCCTCAGCGATGCGGAAATTTTCTTCAGCCTGCTCAATCAGCTTCTGCGAAACGGATATCCGGCTTTCCGTTTCCTGCAGCATCAGATACGCTTTTTTGATTTCCAGGACCACCTGATCATTTAATTCTTTATCCGCGTCGATGGCCTGATTGGCCCTGGCTTTTCCGGCGTCGACTTTGAACTTTGTTCTTCCCCATTCCCAGAAATTCCAGCTGGCTGCGGCCATCACATACCAGCTTTCCGCGTCTTTATAGTCGCTGCCGGAAACCGAGGCCTCGTCGCCAAACCGGGAGTAGTTGCCGACGACGCTCAGAGCCGGATAGTAATCACCCTGCGCCACGCGAACATATTTGCCGGCCTGAACCGCTTTCAGCGACGACATTTTCAGTTCAGGTCTGGACTGGCGGGCGATATTCAGACACTCCTCAAAAGACGTATTGAAGGGATGATACGCCAGCAGATCAACGATATCGACCGGCTCTGACAGCGGTCTTTTTAAAACGGTGTTGAAGCGCGACCGGGCCAGCTCCACGGCATTGCGCGCCGTCACCCGGGTCTGCGTCCCGTTGGCCAGTTCCACTTCCGCATACAGCAGATCATTTTTGGGAATCATACCCACCTGAAAATAATTTTCAGCGACATCGCGATGCGCTTTCAGCATTTCGACCGATTGAGCGGCCACTTTCTCCATGGCCTGCGCCCGCAATATGTCGAAATAAGCTGTTTTGACATCCTGGATCACATCCTGAAATTTCGCGGTTTCTTCCAGGCGCGCGATTTCCTCGCCAATGCGGCTGGCCTGATAATTGGCCAGAATGGCTCCTCCGGCAAACACCGGCTGCTTGGCTTCAATGATCCAGTTGTAGTTGTCTTCCGTGCCCACGGGAATTTCCATGCCGTTCATCCCGTAAAGCGGTCCCGCCGGGAGCCCCTGAAACCGGGAAAAAGGCGCTTCGTTCAGCCTGGAGTAGCTGTACGACGTACTGAATTTGGGGAAGAATCCGGTCATGGCTTCTTTTTTCAGGGCGGTGGCGCTTTTTGTCCCCTCTTTGGCCATATTCAGAACGAGGCTGTTCTTTAAAGCGATATCAATACTGGCCTCCAGCGTTAAAGGTTCTCCGGCAAGAATGAAGCGCGGCGAAAAAAGAACGGCCAAAAACATCACCACCATGATGAACAGTTTATTAGTTTGCATGATTTTTTACTCCATTAAGAAAAAAATCCAGAATAAAACTTTTTTTCGTGCACAGGGACTCTTTCTCCGGCGACAACATCCATTCCATGGACGATGCCCTGATCAAAAAATACAGAGATTGCGCCACATCATTGGCCGGCAGGTCTCTGATGACACCTTTGACAATGCCGTCTCTTAGCATATTTTCAATAAAGTTTATATGCCGCAAATAACCCTCTAAAAGTTTTTCCCTCAGCGATGTCATCGTTTCCGTCAGAACAGAGCCTTCGCCTTTGAGCAATAACCGGCAGAAATCCGCGTTTTTCTCCATAAACCGCAGTTGGGCCTCAACCAGCAGATCGATTTTATCAACGACACCCGCGGCCTTTTCGGTGGTCTGTCTGATTTCGGTGTACATGACGTCGAGTTTCTCACAAATCATTGATGTGTACAGATCTTCCTTGCCTTCGAAAAACTGATAGAGCGAGCCGGTGGAAAAACCGGAGGCGTCGGCAATCTCTGCCATTGTGACATTGTGGTATCCCTTGACAGAAAATATTTTTTCCGCCTGTTGGAGAATTTCGGCGCGACGGGTATTAAATTCCCGCTCTTTTCTTTGATTTTTTAGCATTAGAAAACCATTTTGAACATACATTCATATTTTGAACGATGGTTCATAAATATATTATTTCTGTGATTTGTCAAGATAAATATGCAGAAAAATGATTTCTGACGACCAGCCGACATTGAATGATTCATTGACATTTTATTGATTGTTTAACGTTTCTTTTAAATTTTACGAAATTATTGATGTTCAAATTAACAGTGGGTGAATAATATTTAATTTGTAACATCAATTACTTAAAAATTTAATTTCTTTTTTGTATATTTTGGCACATTTATTTCATTATTACAAAGGCAGTTAATTTTAAAAGGAGATAAACAGCTATGAGAAAAATGATTCAGACATCCCTTTTGACCACTTTTGTCGTTCTGGTAACAGCCTCTTTCAGCTATGCTCAATTCAGCATAACCGGCAACAGCGATTTCCCGTTCTTTCATCTCGGCTGTTTAATTGTCGGCGGATTGATCATCGTTTCTCTGAAAAGAAAATACAGCCGCTTATACATGAGCGAAGCGATCGGTTCTTTCGCACTTTATGCGCTTCTGGTGTCCATCTTTACCGCACCGGTCGTTGACGCGCTCAAAAGCTTGATTAATTAACCCCTTTTCCCCTTCAAAGATACCCTGCAAAGAACCCCGCGATCATTCGCGGGGTTCTTTCTTTTAATCCATCCCCGGAGCGACGCGACGCAGGAAATGAGTCTCCCCCGTTTCATAAACGCCGCGCATGGAAACTTGCTGGACGAATTATCCTGAATGGTGATATAAGCTGACTGCTCATGTATTCAACTTACATCACAGAAAATATGATCCGGGATGAGGAGAAGCATGTTTGTAAAAGCACGCGATGTTTCCATTGCCTCCCGCCTTTGGGTGGCTGCCCATGAACTGTGTCCGCCCATTGCGAATCAAGTCATTGTGGAAGGCCACGGCAGATTCGATTCGGAAAAATGGATTCGGGCGGTTAAACTGGCCTCTGATGCCAACCCCGGCAGCCGCCTGCTTCTCAGAGGGCATCTGGGTATGAGCCGCTGGGTGGACTCCGGACAAACACCACCGCTCAGGATGATTGACGCCGGAGATTGGGACGGCTGCGGCTCAGAAGGGGCTCCATTTCTTGAAAAATCATTTTTCCCAAGGCGGGGGCCCATGGCGGAGGTGGTCCTTATCCAGGGCGATCCGCTCCGGGTGGCATTTCGTTCCCATCATGCCCTGATGGATGGCCGCGGCACCGTTTTTTGGGCCGAAGAGATCTTCCGGGCGCTCAGGGGAGAAAAACCTTTGGGATCGGACACCGCGATCACGGAAAACGATCTGCTGAATATATCGAAACAAAAACTCAGCACACCCCTTCAGCATCATTATATCGCACCGACCGGCAGAGTGATCGGCAACGAACCGGGGATCCGCTGGAAGCGCAATCGTATCAGGGGACGCTACCCCAGGCTTCTCCTTCAGGTCATGCTGCTTGCGGCCCGTGAAGCCTGGAAACACGGCAGCGGCCCTGTACGGCTCGGCATCCCCGTTGATCTCAGGGCGCGCCGCAAAGGGCTTCGTTCAACCGGGAATCTGACCAACGCGCTTTTTCTCGAAATCACCCCGGATACCACGCTTGAGTCATTGGATGCTGACCTGGCTTCCCGATTGAGAGAGCAGCGCGACGGACAGCTGACCTGGGAAGATAAGATTATTTCCCATGTGCCCTTGTTTGTCCTGGATATGGCGCTGAGGAGCGAAACACGTCGAAGCCACCGTACCGGCAGCTATCGATTCTCCGGTTTTGTTTCCAATATGGGGCGTTTTTCCATGGAGGGATTTTCGGGAGGTGGCTTCCATGCCGAAATGTATTGGGCGGTGCCGGTATGCATGGAGTCCGTTCCCTTTTCGCTGGTGCTCTCCGGCGCGGGCGATTCCGTAGATATCATCCTGGCCATACCGCGTGCCTTAGCAGATCAGCGGATTTTGGAGGAAACCCTTTCGCGTATATGCTCGGGTCTGGTCATTGCGCAAAGATGAAAGAGGCTGTAAAAAGAAAAAACTAAAAAGAGACCACCCCGAATAGTGATAGGAGGTTATCATGCAGGAGCAAATCTACACGCGAAAGCTTTCGTTTAACGAACGCATGTTACTGGTATGCGATGAACTCTGTCCACCGGTTGCGAATCAGCTTTTCCTCGAAGGCGAAGGAAGCTTTGACCTTGAGCGCTGGCGCCAGGCCGTGGCAATAGCCTCAAAGGCCAATCCCGGCAGCCGTCTTACATTAAAAGGATTTTTGGGGGGCAGTCGTTGGGTGGATTCCGGCATCACTCCCCATGTGCGTCTTGTTGACGGCACAAAATGGGATGGTACCGGACCGGATGGCGCGCCATTTCTTTTGGATCCATTGCCCTATCGTGAAGGTCCCACCTGTGAAGTGGTTCTTATCGAAGGTTCACCGCTCAGGGTCGTCTTCCGTACTCATCATGGGGTCATGGACGGTCGGGGCACCCTGGTGTGGGCCGAGGATATCTTTCGGACCCTGCGGGGCGAGACCGTTTTGGGCGCTGTATCGTCCGTCAATGATGTCGAAATGGCGCGCAGCTATCAGAGCCAGTTTCGCAAGGAATATCCTGTTGAACATCTGGCCCCCTCCGGTCGGGCCATAGGGAATGAATCGGGAATGATTTGGAAACATCTCCGAATTGAAGGCAAGTTCCCCCGGATTCTGGCCCGCACCATCCTCTTGCTCGCTCATGAGGCATGGCGTCATCAGGCCGGGGTGGTCCGTTTCGGTATTCCTGTGGATATGCGCGCTCATATGGGCGGTGAGCGATCAACCGCCAACCTTGCATTCTGCATTT
The DNA here is from genome assembly GCA_022710585.1 of Deltaproteobacteria bacterium. GTDB lineage: Bacteria > Desulfobacterota > Syntrophia > Syntrophales > Smithellaceae > Smithella. The sequence continues at coordinate 318,244 of JAKLGV010000001.1, forward strand.
ATGTCGAGGTGAAGCCAACGTCAACAGTGGAAGAGATCGCCACAGATATCGCCACTCAGACAAAAGAAGGCCGCGAAGCGATGCAGACCAAAGGGGATGATCTTTATCGTTATGTTCCGATCCGGCTGATGAGCTACAAGGCGCGGAAGATGATCAAAGAACGTCACACCAAAGGCCTTTACAGCCTCTCCGGGTTGATAACAAATGTGGGACGCATCCCGCTGGAACTCTTCCACGGTGGCGGCTTTACCTCAACAGCTTTTTGGGGCATTCCTCCCACAATCGAATATTATCCATTTTTCCTGGGGTTGGCAGGTCATGGCACCTCCATGCAATTAATCATCACCATGCCCAAAGTACTGGCAACGGATGGACGACTCGATGAAATGTTCGACTGTTTGATCCAGGGATTGAAAAAAGATGGTTGAACAAATAACAAATATATATACACGGCCTCTCTGCCGCACGGAAAGGGTCTATCTGATTTATCATGATCTTTGCCCGCCTTTTGCAAATCAAATTGTGCTGGAAGGGCTGGGATCCTTCGATGAGGAGAGATGGAAACAAGCAGTGCAGAAGGCTTCCGCCGCCAACCCGGGCGCGAGACTGGTCCTGAAGGGATGCTTGATAGCAAGCCGTTGGGTGGACTCCGGAATCACACCGCGTGTGCGGGTTGTAAACGGTTTGGGATGGGACGGATCGGGCGGCCCCGATGGTTCTCCTTTTGAGCAGGGCCCCTTGAACCCTTATGATGGAACAGCGTGTGAAGTCGTTCTCATGCCGGGAGATCCGCTGCGCGTTGCCTTTCGTTCCCATCATGCCCTGATGGATGGGAGGGCGACCCTGTTCTGGGCCGAAGAGATTTTCCGGGCCCTGCGGGGCGAACCTCTTCTGGGGTCTTGTTCCCGATTGACCGAGCTTGACATGGCAAGAAGCTTTCAAAAAAAAGGGCGCATACCGCCCGCGCATGATTTTATTGGACCCACCGGCAGGGCGCAGGGCACAGAGAGCGGGGTGATCTGGCGCCGCCTGCATATGGAAGGCCGATATCGTAATCTCGTGGCTCAGGTCGCGGTTATTCTGGCGCAATCGGCATGGTCCTATGAAGCCGGCAAGGTGCGCTTTGGCGTTTCTGTTGACATGCGTCACCGGCAGCCGGGGTTGCGTTCAACGGGAAATCTGACCAATCTGATTTATCTCAATATGCTGCCCGGCTTGACCGTTGACGATGTCACCCGGGACATGGCGCAGCAACTGGCTGACAAGAACGATGGTATGCTTTACTGGGGGGACAGGCTCATCCGCTACGTGCCGCTGCGAATGCTTCACCGTGCGATTCAAGATGAAATCAAAGAAAAACAACATACGGGCCGTTATCGAAATTCCGGAATCATATCCAATCCCGGCAGATTGTCACCGGAACGCCTGAGTTGTGATACCTTTGCCCTCCAGACCGGATTTTTCATACCGCCCTGCCAGGAATCCCTGCCCATTTTTATCGCCATGGCGGGTACGGATCAATGCGTGGAGATCCTGATTTCCATGTCACGAAAGCTGGCCAACGGAGGAAGAATGGCGGGGCTCATGGAGCGCCTTCAAAAAGGACTTCAGCCGTCTTGAAAAGTTGTCATGCCGGGTTTTTCCGCGGTCAACACGAGGACGTCATTTCTTTCCCTTGCCGACAAGGGATTCGATGGCCTTCCGCTTGATACCGTCACTTTTCTCGATGACGTCGACGAATTCGACCTTGATCGAAACCGAGTCGTCGAGAAGACGGCGCAGGTCGGCCAGCAGTTCTTCGAGCTGAGAGTCATCATACCGGCTTCCTTTGACGATTTTGATGACGATGAGTTCGCTTGATACCTGTATCACCTTGAACTCCTCGAGCAAATGAAGATACTTCTTGATATACATGGTGAAGGTGTTCAAAAGCTTCAGCGAAGAAACGAATTTCCCGCTCGGCAGAATGAAGCAATCGTCGGCCCGGCCCTCGAAGGCCTCCAGCAGCGGGAATCCGAGGCCACAGGGGCACGTGGCGTCTCTGTATCTTCCCACGTCACCGATGCGGTAGCGGATAAACGGCATGGCGGGGCTGCGAGTCGTCGTCAGCACGATCTCTCCCATTTCCCCGGGTTGGACTTCCCGCCCCCTCGAGTCAATGAATTCCACCCACACGTTGTCGGTGAAGATGTGATAGTTGTGTTGCCGGCACTGGGAGGCGATCATCCATGTCTCTTCCGTGGAGTATTCGTCGTAGACGGGACAGTGAAAGGTTTCGGATATGAAGTTTCGCTGATCCTGCGTCGAGAGCTCCGAGTTGATCCCGATGAATTTAGGACGGATGAGTTTCAAATCCTCGGGCGTGGCGCGTCTGGCGACCTCATACACGAGAGAGGCGTAGCCGATGATGAGGTCGGGCCGGGCCTCTCTGAGTTGCGCGATCTGTTCCTCGACAGGAATGGTTGACTTGATGTGAGTCGTTTGAAAAAAAGGTCCCAGACGCGGATAGTGCAGGTCGGTGTATTTGATGTAGGCCATCCTGTGCCAGGGGCGATACCCGATCATGGTGTACATGCGCACGCCTGTGGCGATGTAAAAAGCAAAGGTTTGCTTCGTGAAGATGAACGGCAGCGATCGGCCGGTGGAGCCGGTGGTGGCCGAATAGTGGCATGCTTCCCTGTTGACTCCGCGGGCAACGATGCCGTCGGGGAAATTTTCCCTGACCTCATCCTTGGTGATGAAGGGAAGACGCTTGATATCGTCGACGGTCCGGATGGTATTCATGTCCACGCCGGCTTCGTCGTATTTCCGGCGGTAGAGAGGGACGTTCTCGTATGCTTCGCGGATAGAGCGGATCAGGCGCTTTTCACACCATCGCCTTTGAAGCCGGGCGGGCAGGAGGGCGCTGAGATGGACATCGATTACCGATTTCAATAAATACCACAGGAATTGGGTCGTTTCTATCACGATGGATACCTCCGGTTATCGCTGCTTGCCTTTGTATTCAAAAGGCCGGGGCAAGAAACGGGATCCCCTGTTTTCCAGGCGGCGGACAATATTTTCTTTCCAGTCATCGAACAGGTCATAGGCCGCGGGGACAACGGCCAGCGTCAGGAAGAGCGAGGTGAGAAGTCCACCAATCAGCGTAATCCCCATCGGGGCGCGCAGATCGGCGCCTTCCCCGAGGCCGAGGGCGACGGGCAGCATCCCGAAGATCATGGCAAAAGTGGTCATCAGAATGGGACGCAGCCGGATCGGACCGGCCTGCAGGATGGCCTCCCGCCTGGACAGTCCACGCTTGCGCAGCGTGTTGGTAAAATCTACAAGGAGAATGGCGTTTTTCTTGACCAGACCCATCAGGAGAACCAGACCGATGAGGCTCACAATGCTCAGAGATTTTCCGAAAATGAGCAGGGCCGTGAAGGCGCCGATGAACGACAGGGGCATAGACAGCAGAATGGTCACGGGATGGAGAAGACTTTCAAACTGTGAGGCCAGAACCATATAGGCCAGCAGGATTCCCAGCAGCAGAGCAAACATGAGGTATTTAAAGGACTTGCCCATTTCTTCGGCCTCTCCCGTGTAGCCGGTGGTGTATCCGGGAGGCAGAATCCTCGCGGAGATGGCGTCAATCTCCTGCATGGCCTCGCCCAGCGGCTTGCCTTCAAGATTGGCGAATATCCAGATCGTGCGCTGCCGGTCTTTCCGTGAAATGCTGCTCGGACCGCCCGCCTCTTCGACGGTGACAATGTCGCTCAGTCTCACAAGCTTTCCCTCCGCGGACCGGACGTACAGCCTGCCGATGTCGGACGGGCTCATCCTGTCTTTGGCGTCCAGCCTCATCCGAACATCATATCGTCTTCCCTTGGCCGTATCCTTGAACTTCGTGACATCGACCTCTCCGGACATCAGAAGATTGACCGCTTCTGTGACAGCCGATACACTGACGCCCATATCGGTCGCTTTTTCCCGGTCGATCAGGACACTCAACTCCGGTTTTCCCGCTTCGATGGAGGTGTCGATGTCCACGATCCCTTTCACTTTGGAAAGTTCGTTGATAATTTCTTTCGTATATTTTCTGAGTTCATCGATAGAGCCGCCGCTGATGGAGTATTGAATGGGAACATTGCGGATTCCGCCTCCGAGAATAGCGACCTCTTCAATCATGGTTTTCAAGCCGGGGATCGCGGCAAATTCCTTCCGCAGCTCCGTCATGATTTCTACCTGAGACTTGTCTCTTTCCGACCTCGGTTTCAGCGTGGTCTGGATAAAGGCCTGATTGATCTGAGACATTCTCCCCTGACCCGCTCCCTGACCAAAGAAGACGGATGTCACCTCGGGTCTGTCCCGGACAATTTTCTCCGCCCGACTGAACAGCGATCCCGCGTATTCCAGGGAATAATCGACGGGCGCTTCCATCCGGATCATGAACTGACTCTGGTCTTCACCCGGCTTGAATTCCTTGTCGATAAACCGGGTAATCCAGAGGCTGAAGATAAAGAGAATCAGGGCGCCGAGGAGAACGCCCCGGCGATGGTCTATACTGAATGTCAGAATGGGACGATAGGCCTCCTCGATCTTTTTGTATCTACGTTCCAGACGATTTCCCATTCTGGCCATCATCCCGTTTGAATTTCCGCCAGTCGCAACACCCTTCTCCCGGGGACGGAGCAGAAGCGACGCGAGCATGGGCGTGAGGGTGACCGATACGAGCAGGGAGACGAGAACGGAAAAAACAACCGTCAGAGAGAAATGCATGAAGAACCGTCCGATGATGCCCTTCATAAAAGCGACGGGCAGAAAGATAACCACAATCGCCATCGTTGTCGCGATAACCGCCGGTCCGATCTCGCCGGTGGCAAAGGAAGCGGCCTCTTTCGGAGACATTCCCTCCTCAATGTGACGATAGATGTTCTCGATGACAATGATGGCGTCGTCAATGAGGATGCCGACGGACAGGGTCAGGGCCAGCATGGTCAGGTTGTTAAAGGTGAAATCGAATATCCTCATCACCGCGAAGGTCGAGATGATCGAAACGGGCAGGGCAACCGCGCTGATCAGCGTGGTGCGGAAATTCCTCAGAAAGATGAACACCGCGATAATGGCCAGAATCGATCCCAGGATCAGGTGATCTCTCACCTGATCCATAGAATTCTTGATAAACACGGACTGGTCAAAGGCGATTCGGATGTCCATGCCCGGAGGCAGACTTTTTTTGATGCGCTCGATTTCCTCCTTGACCCTGTCGATGACCTGGACGGTATTGGTGCCGGTCTGTTTCTGGATGCCGATACCGATGGCAGAGATACCATTGAATCGCGCATAGGATCGCCGCTCCTGCGTCCCATCCTCAGCCCTGCCGATATCGCGTAGCCTTACGGGGGCACCGGCATGAGCCACAATGATGAGATCATTGAAGGCGGAGACATCACTGAGAGACCCCTTGACTTTGATGGAGAATTCCTTCGTCAGGCTTTCGATGCGTCCCCCAGGTAGTTCGATGTTTTCTCTCTTTAAGGCGGCGGCGACATCGCCGGGCGAGATCTCGTAGGCCGCCAGTTTGGAACTGTCGAGCCAGACCCGGATCTGCCGCTTCTGCATACCGGCCAGGGAGAGGGCACCGACGCCATCGATTTTCTGCAATTTCTCTTTGAGGATTTCATCCACATAGGTCGAGAGTTCGCGCTGAGATCGGTCTCCCGTCAGGGCCAGCCACATGACCGGGGTAGCATCGATGTTGACCTTCTGAATAACGGGCTCGATAATATCTTCCGGAAGCTGGGAACGGACCGCGGAGATCTGCTCCCGCACATCCTGGATGGCCAGATCAATATCCCGTTCCAGTTCGAACTCCACAATGACGCTGGACATTCCGTCAATACTCAGCGAATGGATGGTTCTCACCCCGTTGATGGTGCTGATCGCCTCCTCAATCTTGTCTGTCACATCGACGTCCACAACTTCGGGGCTCGCCCCGGCCAGCCCGGTCGTGACATTCACGAGGGGAAATTCGACCTTGGGGAAGAGATCGACGCCAATTTCCGGGTAACTCACCAGGCCCAGAACAACCAGGGCTAGAATGAACATGGTGGCGAGAACAGGCCGCTTGATTGAGGTATCAGAAATCCACATGATGTCGTATTATCCTTTCTCCCGGTCTACTTTGAGGACAGTCTTCCCTCCCGGATCGCTGACCCGGTTTGTGGAGATTATCTGCATCGCAGAACAAACATTGATTCCTCATTTTCAGAAAGAGGTGGTATAGTTGCGGATTGCTGATCATCCTTAATTTTCCTGTTTTCCTATGTCGCTTGTTTCCGCGGGAAGTCCCTTGATATGTTTCGCATAGAACAGGCCGATCAGGTAGCGCAACACCAGAATGGAAGTGGTATAGGTCAGTCCGAAGGCCATGATATCCATGTTTGTCCCGTAATCCTTAAATAGAATGAGCATCGCTGCTTGTGCCGTACCAAACCCTCCCGGGGCGATGGGCAGGCTGATGACGAGAAGGATGATCGGTACATAGGCGATGAGGGTAACCAGAGGGATCTGCATGTTGAACGCCCTGACAGCCACATAGAAAAAGGCGACAAAAAGCGCGTAATAGAGGATGCGCCAGAAGATGAGCACGCCGTAGGTACGCCATGAGGCCTCGTGGAACGCCTTCAGAAGATTCATGTTCTTGATCTTCAGCGCCAGACCGCGGGACGGTATTTTCTTCAGGACAACAATCAACAGAAAATCGAGCACGGCAAAACCAACAAAAAAAATCAGCATATTGCCGAGCAGTGCCGATGTTGGGGACATGATGATCAGACCGATAATGGCCATGTAGACCAGCGCCTTCTGGGTAATCCCGTTGAAGAATGCCATCAGCCCCGTTGACCGCATCACCGGGATGCCGAGATGTTTTTTCAAATAGTAAATCAACACCCCCAGACCCACGCTGTAGTCGATTGTCATAATAAGATAGGTGACCCCGCGGAGGGTAAAGGCGTTTTTCCAGGTGAGAGGATAATGAAAGTGTTTAAGGGTTGCGGCCAGGTTCTGCGTGTCCAGAAGAAAGGTGGCAAAAATGAGAACGACGACAGACGGGACATAAATGGCCATGTCCGCGTTCATCAGGGCGTTGAAACACAGACGGATATCGATATACCAGAATAAATAAATGAGGATCGCGGCGGAAACCGCAAGAGGAAGCAGCCGCTTCCAGGTTTTGAGATTCATGAGGAAAGGGCGTCCCCTCTCCTCATCGCAAATATCCATATCCCCCATTACAGCTTGAGCGTTTGATATCTTGCCTGTATTTTCCATTTAATTCCGTCATTCGCTTATTCAGGGGACTCTTGTATTTGTAACCTCGACAAGGGGGGCAGTTCCCTGTCCCCCTTGTCCATTAGGTTATCATATTAATCTTGCCATGGGAAGTAATCCGCAGCGCCGGCCGTGAAGTTTTGAAAAGCATATTCGATGCAGTCGTCCGAAAAGTACTTCAGGTTGGCAGCGGTAATCTGGCCGGGATTGCTTGCAAGATAGGACAGATAGGACGCGGTTTTGTCAATCATCACGTCCTCAATTGCAAAAGACCACTGCTGAACCTTGGCCAGTTCGACCTTATTGATGTAGTTGTCATGCATGCCCCATATGGAATCTCCCTCATTGGATGAATAGATGAGCTCGCCATAGGTTTCTCTCGTGCTGATGGCCAGGTTGAGCAGACAGGAATCGTCATTGTCGTTCCATTTGCCGTTGGCATACGTATCCACCCGGGCCAGATCCGACGTTCCCTTGGCGGCGGCAAAGAACGGGACGAAAACACCTACCGATGGTTCGCCGAGGTTGCACCACATGGTCACCAGACGAGGATCGCCTCCGGATGCCGCACCCCTCACAACGATAGAGCTGCGGGTGGCGTTGCGGCTCAGGCAATAGGTGGTGCTGTAGTTGGTCTCACTCGAAAGGTCTTCCTGGACCTGCTTGCCGTTAACGTCCTTGGCCACCTCGCGCATGACGGTCCGGTAGCTGAGTCGCTTCGTCGTCGCCAGACTGGTCAGGATGGCCTGGGCTCTATTCTTGCGATCCTGCCCCACATTCCAGGGAATGTAGTTATTGTAATTGGTCATGATATGAAACCCGATAAAGTTGCTCTGTGCCGATTTGAGCGTCCATCCCCATTGATTGGTGACCTTGCCGGTATTGGCATCGTTCTTTCTGAACTGCATCAGATTGAGGCCGACGTTCAGGTGACCGGTGAAGCATTCATAAAGAGCTGCCCCGCCTTTGGCGTCGATAACGACGAAGTTGGCGCTGATGACGGTGCCAAAGTGCGAATAAGGCCAATTCTTGAGCAGTTTTTCGAACTCTGCCAGCGTAGTGCACGTTGCCAGGGCTTCTTCCATCAGGACGGTATTGATGTTCACCGGTTCCGCCGTGAGATTATAATCCTGGTACACGGACGTGCCGGCAATGGCAAAACCTGATTCATTAACGCCGCCGGAAGGAGTGATTGCCGAGCCTTTGTTGAGCAGTTTCATCCCGTCTTCAAAACGGTAGATCATGGTATAGCCGCCGGGGCCGGTTTTTTTGGCAGGAAAGTAGGCGACCTGCTGGTTCGCGCTCGACGAGTTGTCAAAGTTTTTCCAGATCAGCGGTTTGCCATCGGTGGTCACCTTGCCGGAGACCACAGCCACGTCACATGCCCATGTCTGCGTCGCAACCATAATGGCCAAAAGACCTATCAAGGCGCAGGAAATTTTTAAATAAACGCTTTGTAACTTAATCATTGTATCCTCCTACTAATTTTGTCGTTGTTTTCAACGTTAATTGGTGTTGTTCGACCTATTGAACATAAATCCTTCGGGTGCAAAGTCTATTCAACCGGGATCCGCAGTTTTCACGGAAAAAGTTTCCGCAGACAGACCAGGAACCCGCCTGTCGGCTCCGGATGGAATGGCCGGCTCTCTACCGCTGAACAGACCGACGCCACGGCTGGAAAAGTATTCCGCGCCGAAGCATTTGGTCATCAGGACGAAGTTAGCCATGTGCAAAAGTTTCATGGGGATCATCAGCATAAAAGCAAAGGCGTCGCCCCTGACCATATGTTCGAAATCCAACGGCAGATTTTTCCGGACCTCGGATGAAAACTGATTGTTCTTGCCATTGGGATCGAAATTGTTGGAATTGGGAAACATGTTCTTCAAGCAGAAGGGATAGCGTTTGTCTACAAGTTCGATTCCGTGTTTGCGGCAATATTCCTCCTTCAACGCGATCAATTGAGGCGAAGGCGCAAAGGAGGAGTCGAACAAGATCCGCAGCCATGATTTTTCAAAATATCTATTGACCACCCTGGGATTGGCCGATATGGATGTAAATATAAAATATTTCTTGTTCCTCAGCGCAGCACTTTTCTTAATATGCCATTCAACCGTCATAATGACCAGCTGCTGGGCAAGGTCGTTTCCGCGGAATTCTCTCAGCACCATCGTTTCTTCGTTGCTGTACACACTGTAGCGACCACTGTTCAGGAGGGTCACAACATCGAAGGCGACAATCCGGCCGTCCTTGACCGCGTAGCTCAGTACATCACATTTCCGCAGATAGGTGAAGAAATCTTCCTGCGGCGTCCAGCAGTCGTTTTCAACAGCTTCGCAGCCCCGAATGATATCTCCGAGACGACTCCATTTGACTTCATTTAAGTTGATGAGATAGTAATTGAACCCCTTGTAACGCTGAACGAGGAAATCCTGGCAATCCACCGGCAGGGATTCTGTTGTGTCGTGTTGATTTACTCTTCTTTCACCTTCTAACGAAACAGACATTTCCTTCATTTACCCCCTCCTAAAATTGCAGTAATGCTAAAGAGTCTGAACGCCAATATGACAGCCATTGGCTTACAACTTTTACCGTCAAATCCGATCCGTTATCCGAGCGAATCTTCATAGACGAACCTTCAATGACAAATCTGTTATGAACCACTAGTATCTTATTTATGTTAATTATATTTTCCAAGATTAACTTGGTTTCTTCTCTACAGATTATTCATTATTTAATCTATTGTACCTTGGTACAGTATTTCAGACGTATAATATCGAAACAAAGTCGATAATATTCCACACTTTTTTATTTATTAAATTAATGCCGGGAGCTCTTGAAACAGGAGACAACGTACCGTTTGAGGATGAATGGGAAACAACGTACCGCAAGGAATGATTGCATACAATTTATTAAATTTATTCGACGACGAGTTTGCGATCCTTCTCTTCATCAAATAATATCGAACATTCAAAAATCATTTTATGGCACGACCTTCACGTTATCAAAATTCAAACGCTGTAGTGTTCAAACCCATAATGAAAAAAGAATGGCGGTTCACTATTATGATTAATGTATAAAGTCAATATAAATTTTCCGGTTGGTAAAATCTTATCAATATCAAGAGGAGCGGCGCCGGGATCAAAATTCAGCAATACATGATTCATTAATATATTTATATAGATAGCTGACGATTCCGAGCACCACCAGCGCCATAATGACCATGGTGGCAAAGACCGGCCGTTTAACCGATGTATCAGCGAGCCACATTGACCTTGACTCCTTCCGACAGATTGTTCTGGCCGACCACAACCACCTGC
>JAKLGV010000010.1 GCA_022710585.1 Deltaproteobacteria bacterium
TTGCTCATGAACACCTCCAAATTGTTTTAGATGTTCATGAAATGTCGTAATAGCTATTCGATTGTCAAAGAACTTTGTCCACGACCTCTTGGCACTTTTTTTGTCCACGATGTCCTGGCACTCAACAATTAACAGCAATCTTTTTACAGGCTATCGAGCCTTCAGAATCGATTACGCAAATTGTTGGATTGGCATTACAGTTCGTATTTGATGTTATGTTCGGTGCCGTGAAAAATACTGAATCACCCGACCCTGAAAAACTGCCGACACCGCCGCTAATGCCCCATCCAGAATAGGAACCGCTGCCGCCTGTTGCCGTATAATTTTGTGTTGCACCAACTGGCATCTGACCGGGGCCGTTGATGGTCAAAGCTGCATGACCGATACCTGAATAGATTAAATTGAAAGTCGCTGTAATGATTAGTATTATAAAGATTTTTAACGTTTTTCTTTCAGTCATCATTAAATGGTTTCCCTTATTATTGATCGGCTTGATTTTTTTTAGAAAGACCTAATCTTGCCAAAATGTAAAAAAACACCGACTGGAACATTTCCAAATCAATATCGGTTATTCTTTGCTGCTCACTTTTGGGAAATTTGCTGCTGACTTCTTGGAGCAATTATTAAGCTCTAATCGGCTATTTCAATGCGCCGCATTTTAATTGGAAATTGCCAGACAAAAAGAACCTTCTAATTGCGTTAAAAATATATAAAGGCAGATGCGTTGTCAAGAAAATTTACCCTATCATTAATACATACTCAATGTTTTGAGTAATATTATGATTGGCAAAGTTTTTGATGAATAATATCGACGGCTATTTTATTTACATTCTTCATCGCTATATCCGCATCGATGGTTAACAGGCGCCTGTCTTTCATGATCACTTTGCCGTTGATGATGGTGGTCTTTACATCCGCGCCGCGCGTCGCATAAACAATCTGTGAGTAGCAATTATAAAGCGGTGTAAGGTGTGGCTGATTCATATCCAGCAGAATGATGTCCGCTTTTTTTCCTTTTTCGATGGATCCGATCAGATGATCCATTCCCAGAACTTGCGCTCCGCCGATGGTGGCCATTTTGCAGACGGTTTCCGCGTCCATCACCGTTGGGTCGAGAGACGTGACTTTGTGAATTTTTGCCGTGGTGTCCATTTCGCGAAACATATCCAGGTCATTGTTGCTGGCACAGCCGTCCGTTCCAATGCCCACGGCGATTCCCTGGCGCAGCATCGCGGGAACGGGGGCAACACCCGATGCCAGTTTCATGGAACTTTCCGGGTTGTGCGAGACCTTCACGCCACGATCGGCGAAGACTTGCATATCTTCAGGCGCAAGCCAGTTGCAGTGGACGGCCACCGTCTTTTCATCGAGAACGCTCAGGTCCATCAAATGCGGCACCGGTTTTCTGCCGTAGCGTTTCATGATGATGTCTTTCTCGTCCCGATTTTCCAGCAGATGGATCAGGTATAAAATACCCGCCTCGCGGGCTGCTTCCTTGACGCGCACCAGTGTTGCCGGAGAGCAGGTATAGGGGGAATGGCAGAAATAAGCCGGCGTAATCAGCGGCGCACGGGATAGCCAACGTTCCAGGAAACGGCTTGCCGCGGCCATTGTTTTTTCAACGGCAGATGGATCCTTCATAATGAAATCGGCGAATCCCTGCCCGACAACGGCGCGCATTCCTGCGACACGGGCCGCTTCAGCGATACTGTCTTCAAAAAAATAGCCGTCGCAGAACGTTGTCGTTCCGGAAATGATCATTTCCGCCATCGCCAGCATGGCGCCGTCATAAACCATTTGTTTATTGACAAAACGGGTTTCCGCCGGCCAGATATGGTTGGTCAGCCATTCGATGAGAGGCAGGTCGTCGGCCAGGCCCCGGAAGCAGACCATCGGCAGGTGCGTATGGGTGTTGACCAGACCGGGCATGACCAGGCAGCCGGTGGCATCGATGGTTTCTTTTGCCTGGCGGTGCTTGCGATCCGCCTCTTGATTCGGACCAACCTCCACAATGGAGTCATTCCGAATGCCGACATAACCATTTTCGATTATTTCCATTCCGGCCGACATGGTGATTAATGTTCCGCCGGAAATCAGAAGATCAAGTTTATTTTCCCGCATCGGCTGCCGTGGTCGAGGCGGTTTTGCTTCCCGACATACTGCAGGTTGCCGTAATGTCCAGTTTGTCGCCCGGAGCGGCGGCTACCTTGTAGGTATAGGTAAAAGGAACTTCCTTCGGCTGTGTATCATAATTTGTTGAACTGACGATCGTAGCGTTTTTCTTTATCTCGACATTTTTGATGTGATGGAATTTGGGAAATAGAGATTTATGGGTGATGGCAACGGACAAAGTTTGTGAGACGGTATCATATTTAACGGTTACATCTTTTGGCGCGTCAGCATAAGAAAAAGACGGAGAGAGACAGAAGCTTACTAAGGTCAATAACAATGTTCCAAAAATAATTTTTGAAATTGCGGCTGTTCTTTTCATAATAAACCCTCCTGATATTATTTTAGATTTTGCATAATAATATATTCACGGATGAAAGAACAGTGAAAAAATAACTTGTTGAAAAGTTGAATCCTATCGGCTAGTATTCGCCAGCAAGTTTTGGAGGTGTTTATGAGCGCTTTATTTCTTGCCCGGCTTCAGTTTGCCTTTACCATCTGCTTCCATTTTCTCTTTCCGGCGATGACGCTCGGGACAGCCCTGATCATTCTGATATCCGAATCGCTTTATCTCATTAAAAAAGACGAGGCTTACAAAAAGATAACGGACTTTCTGGTCAAGCTGCTGGGACTCATTTTTGTGGTCGGCGCGGCAACGGGAATTGTTATGGAATTTTCTTTTGGCACGAACTGGTCCGGATATTCCCGCGCGGTGGGCGATATTTTCGGGCCGATCCTCGCGGCGGAAGGCGTCATCGCGTTTTTTCTCGAATCCGTATTTCTCGGGGTGCTGCTTTACGGCCGGGGCAAAACGTCTCCCGGAGTTTACTGGCTGTCCGCGCTGCTGGTTTTTATCGGCGGACACCTCTCGGCTTTCTGGATTGTTGTGGCCAACTCCTGGATGCAGACGCCGGCCGGTTATGTCATCGGTGAAAGCGGGAAAATTATTCTGGGAAATTTTGCCGATGCCGTTTTCAATCCGTCAACGGTGGTCCGTTATGTCCATACCATCCTGGCGTCGTGGGTCACCAGCGCGGTGATGGTTGCGGGGATAGCAGGTTATTATGTGAGAAAAGGCCTGCACGGCCAGACGGCCAGAACCATGCTGAAGGTCGGCATCATTCTTTTTGCGCTCACGCCTCTCCTGCAGCTTGGCGCCGGACACGCGCACGCCGTGAAGGTCATCAATATGCAGCCGGAAAAGGCGGCGGCCATGGAAGGACATTTTAACACGATGAAGGGAGCGCCGATATATGCTCTGGGGTATGTTGATGTCGAAAACCAGAAGACGTATGGAATTTATATTCCCAGAGGCCTGAGCTTCCTCTACAATTTCGACTGGAATTCTGAAATCAAGGGGCTGAATGATTATCCGCGGGAAGACTGGCCGCCGGTGAACTTTGTGTTTCAGGTCTATCACATTATGGTCGGAGCCGGCGCGCTGATGATCGCGCTGGGATTGCTGGGCGCTTATCTGTTGTGGCGGGGCAAGCTTTACGAGAACCGGAAATATCTTTTCATTCTGCCTTTTCTGATACCGCTTCCGCACATCGCCCATGAAACGGGATGGATAGCGGCGGAAGTCGGCCGCCAGCCCTGGATCATCTATAAACTGATGAAGACATCCCAGTCCGCTTCAGTCGTCGTTTCGGCGGGAGAAATTACCTTCAGCCTGGTGATGTTTGCTCTGATTTATCTGCTGCTGGCGGTGATCTTTTTGAAAATATTTATAAAAATTGTTCAAAAAGGTCCGGCAGCGTAATGCGTATTCGTATAACAGAAATGATTCTGGAGGCATAAATGGAATATATACAGAATTATCAAACACTCTGGTTTTTTCTGATTCTGATCCTGTTCATCGGCTATTCCGTGCTGGACGGCTTTGATCTGGGGATCGGGGCGCTGCTTCCTTTTCTGGGGAAGAGCAGAGAGGAAAAAGACATCCTAATCAATTCGATCGGTCCGGTCTGGGACGGCAATGAAGTCTGGCTGATCACCGGAGGCGGCGCTTTGTTTGCCGCTTTTCCCCACGCCTATGCGACGGCGTTTTCCGGATTTTATCTGGCCATGATGCTGGTTTTGTTTGCTTTGATATTCCGTGCCGTGTCGATGGAATTTCGCGCCTATGACGAACCGCGGGCCCTGATCTGGGAAAAGGCGTTTATTGCGGGAAGCGCTCTGGCAACTGTCCTGTTTGGCGTGGCGCTGGGCAACGTGATTTACGGCGTACCGCTGGATGACCAGATGGAATTTACCGGCAATTTTTTCACACTGCTGCGTCCGGTGCCGCTTTTATTCGGCATTACCGGACTGGCCGCCGTTCTGCTGCAGGGCGCCACTTACGCCGTGATGAAGACAGAAGGGGAGCTGCAAAAGCGCTCCTTTCGCGCGGTTGGCATTCTGACGGTTGTGAATATCGTCACCGCCGTGATTTATTTCTTTACCCTGGTCGTTACCTTTGACGATATGGTGACCAACTGGGTGTTCTATCTGGGCGTGCTCTTTACCATGCTGTGGCTGTCGGCCATTTTCTTTTCTGTCCGGCATCAAAACGAATCCGCTCCCTTCTGGGAATCTTCGTTTGCTTTGATGGGCCTCTGGCTGGTCGCGGCGGCGGTTCATTTCCCCAACCTGATTAAAGCCGACAATGACCCGCTGCTGAGTCTGACGATCTACAACAGCTCCACCGGTTTGCAGACGCTGAAAGTAATGAGCGTTATCGCGCTGGTCGGAATGCCGATGGTTCTCGCCTACACGATTTTTGTTTATCGTATCTTTAAAGGGAAAGCGAAAGCATCGATGCATTATTAAAGGATTCCGGTTGACGAACGTCAGCCGGTTTGATTAATATTTTACCGAGGGGTGGTTCGGCACAGTCCGGATCTGAGATAATACCCATAGAACCTGATCTGGATAATGCCAGCGGAGGGAGAAGATTTCTATCAGCCAGCCCTTCCCGTCATGGCCAGTCGGGCGGGGTTCAATATTTTTAGCGCTGTATTGTAGAAAAAAGGAGTTGACAGAAATGAAGATAAACGCGGAAGAAATTTACGGGTTGATCGAACGGATTCGTTCGCAATCACCGGTCATCCATAACATCACCAATTACGTGGTCATGAATAACACGGCCAACGCTCTTCTGGCCATAGGCGCATCGCCGGTGATGGCGCACGCTCCGGAAGAAATGGAGGAAATGGTCAACATTGCGTCGGCGCTTGTCATCAACATAGGCACGCTGAGCGAAAACTGGATTGCTTCGATGTTCAAAGCCGCACGCCGGGCGCGTGAGAAAGGCATCCCTGTGATTTTAGATCCGGTGGGCGCGGGCGCCACAACCTACCGGACGAAAACGGCGCGAGAACTGATTGCGGCGGGACCGCCGACGATTATCAGGGGGAATGCCTCGGAAATTATGGCCCTCTGTGATGATCAATCCAGAACAAAAGGTGTGGACAGCGCCGCTTCGTCGGATCGGGCGATTGATATAGCGCGAACACTGAGCGAAGCTCACCGGTGTGTGATTTGCGTCAGTGGTGCCGTCGATTATGTGGCGGATCAGGGAAAAATGATAAAAGTTGAAAACGGCCACCCGATGATGTCCAAGGTGACAGGACTGGGCTGCACGGCGTCGGCGTTATGCGGAGCCTTTGCCGCGATCGAAAAGTCGCCGGTTACGGCCGTCGTTGCCGCCATGGCCGTGATGGGCATTGCCGGGGAACTGGCCGCCCGAAAAGCCGCAGGGCCGGGAAGTTTGCAGATGCATTTTCTGGATTGGCTTTACCTTCTTGACGTAATAGACATCTCGCAGCTTTTGAAAATTGAGGGATAGAAATGCGCGGATTGTATCTGGTGACCGATCGGGGATTGTGCGGAGAAAAAGCGGTGGAAACGGTCATTCTTCAGGCGGTCAAGGGCGGTGTGTCTTATGTGCAGTTGCGCGAAAAGGATGTCTCCACACGTTTCTTTATCGAAGAAGCGCTGAACATCAGGAAGATTTTAAGGCCGTATCATGTTCCTTTGATCATCAATGATCGCGTGGATGTCGCTCTGGCCGGCGGTGCTGATGGCGTCCATATCGGGCAGGAAGACATGCCCTACGCGATGGCCCGCCGACTGTTGGGACCCGAGGCGATCATCGGGCTTTCCGTGGAAACATGGGAGGATGTTGAGGCCAGCCAGGAACTCGACGTGAATTATATCGGTGTCAGCCCTGTTTTCGCGACGCCGACCAAAACAGATACCAAAGACGCCTGGGGACTCGAAGGGCTGCACCGGATCAAAGCTTTCAGCAGGCACCCTGTGGTGGCCATCGGCGGCATTCATCCAGCCAATGTCAAAGAAGTTCTGGATGCCGGCGCGGACTGTGTGGCTGTCGTGTCAGCGATCTGCGCGTCGGATGATCCCGAAGCGGCGGCGAAGGAACTCAACGCCATTATCCGTTCAGGAAAATAAAGCGCAAATGAGAAAGAACCGGCCTGTCAATACCCCGGGTAATCTTTCCGCAATGAAATTATTCTGCCTGTTTTCTCTTAATGGATTCCAGCGCTCTTTTCGCGGCATACTTGACTTCCGTCGGATAGGAGGAGGATAGCCCCAAAAAAGACTTCGATTCCGCGATGTCGGAAAGCGCCGATACGGCGTCCGGTGATCCGATCGCGCCCAGCGCGTTGCATATTTTTTCCTGGAAGGCCAGTTGCTCGCCCTTATCCGTTGCGGATTTGTTTTTCAGCATATCCAGCAGATTGGGCAACGCTTCCGCGCATTTTATTTTGCCGAGCGTTTCGATGATGTTCATTTTCAATTCCTGATCAACCGCTGGCAGAACCGATAAGAACAAAGTTCCCCTCTTGTTCCCTCCAATTTGACTGATGCTTTTAAAAGCCTCCATCCGCACCCTTTTGTCTTTATGGAGCAAAAGAGGCCTCAGTACGTCGGTGTCGATTTCACGGCCGATGCGGCCCAGGATATAGGCCATATTCCGCAAAAAATACCATGGCGCGTCGGCCTCCATACTTTCTTTAACGGCCGGTAAGGTCTTCTCTCCCATTTCCTGGATAATGTGGATGGTGCGGATGCGTTCTTTGCTGTCCTTGGCATTCCTGACCGTATCCAGTAGTTTTTTAATGATCAAATCGTCGCCAAACCCAGCGAGGATATGAAAGGCATCCGTGATCTTATTTTTTTCGCTGACGTTGATTTCTTTAAAGAGCAGATTAATGTTGTTTTCGGAAGCCAGATTGCGGAGCACGCCTGAAGCGACTGTCCGCACTGCCTCGTCTTTGGGCAATTCGCCGCTGTGCATTTTACTAAAAACAGATATAAAAGCATTGGCCTCGGTAAAAAGTCCGCGATAGATGAAATCCTGAATCAGCTTTTGCAGACGGTCAATGGTTGTTTTGTATTCCGGTGTGACCTGCGTTTCTTTTTCCAGCCATTCAATCACCTGTCCGGACAACTTTTTGATGACATCCCTTTGTTCTTCAGAGATAAAAGATTCGATGCTTCCATCCATGTCGCCCAGACGCGACAGGGCCTGCGTCATGGCGGTTATATTTGCCGCAACCGGATCTTCCGTTGTATCGGTTTCCGGAGCCGCATTTAAATCCGGCAATCCAAGACTCTTCATGTCGGGCAGGGCAGTTTCCGGAGCCGGATCGATGGATAAAACCAATTCTTTTTTCTCAACCTGAATATGGATGATGTTGTTTTTATCCATAAGTTTGGTAAGGCCGCCCTCGGCGTGCAACTGTTCAGGATTTCTGGCGATCAGCCTGATGAATACGTTGAGTTCCTCCTTGAGCAGCCCTCTGGTGAAAGCAATGCTTTGCAGACCGAAATCCTGCATAATGCTTAACAGGGATGCCACATGAAGCGATTCCTGATCTTTCTGCTTTAAAGGCTCTCCGCAGAGCAGGGCTTGCTTTTCTGATTCCGCAAAAACCAGCGGAGATGTTTCCCGCAGGACATCCATCAGATGCAGATAGATTCGCTCAATAGAATTGGTGATGACGGGACTCTCCGATACATAGGAGTGCACATTCTTTATCGCCGTCTGCACCAGCACCAGAACATCCATCGCCTTTAATTGCATTTCTGTATTCAAAATGATTTCCCTCCGATAAGAAGTTTGGTTTTAGTGTGCAACGTTTCGAGTATCTTGGCCCTGCCGAAAAAATCAATCGGTTTATCTATCAGTAATAATTTGATTTTTATATAACATGTTTTTGTCTGTAAGGCAAACATCCGGTTGTGACATCCTCCATAGAACATAAATGATCAGAACAATTAAATTGACATAATTTATTTTTTTATGCTTATGTCACTGGTGAACAGCGGTAAATTTCGATAATATGAAATAGAAACACTTTAAAAAATACGGCTTAATCAGCCGCAAAAAAATATTTTTTCCAACGAAAAGGAGTATGAAATGAACACAGAAAAACTTGATGCCTACTACACGAAGCCGAATAACCTGGTAGATCTGTTTGAAGACAGCGTGGCGAAATTCGCCAAACTGGATCTGTTCGGAACTAAAAATCAAAAGACAGGCGATTATGAATGGGTTAACTTCGAGCAGGTCGCCGAACGGGTGAACAACCTGCGCGGAGCCTTGAGTAAGCTTGGCCTGGAAAAGGGCGAAAAGGTTGGCGTCATTGTCGGCAACTCGGTGGAGTGGTTCATCTGCGCCAATGCCACCCATGGCTTGGGCGGGGTATTTGTTCCCATGTATGAAAAAGAACTGCAAAAGGTCTGGCAATACATCATTAAAGACGCGGCCATTAAATATCTCTTTGTCAGCACCCAGAAAATTTATGATGTTGCCAAGACTTTTCAGGCAGAAATTCCAACCCTCAAAGGGGTATTTGTTCTGTATGGCGAGGGCGGCAATACACTGTCCGTGCTGGAACAGATGGGCAAGGCCAATCCTGTTCCTTCCTACAAGCCGCACTGGTCGGAGACGGCCTTTATTATTTACACCTCCGGTACCACCGGAGATCCGAAAGGCGTACTGCTCAGCCATGGCAACATGACGCACAACGCCAAAGAGTGTCATGCGACATTCAATGTGGGGGTACACGAGATCGGTTTGGGCATTCTCCCCTGGGCACACAGTTTTGGTCTGACCGCTGATTTGCACACCTTTATTATAGGCGGCTGGCAACTTGGATTTGCCGAATCCGCCGACAAGCTTCTGCTCAATTTCGGTGAGATCAGACCCACCCACATGAACGCAGTGCCGCGTGTCTTCAATATCATTTACGACAAAATTCAACAGGGTGTGGCGGCAGATCCAGTCAAAAAACAATTTTTTGACCTGGCCTGCGCTGAAGCGGTCAAGAATCGGGGCCTCGCAGAAAAAACAAAAGAATTTAAGGATTATGACGCTCTGGTCTTTTCCCAGATCAGAAACATCTTTGGTGGTCGATTAAAACAGGTCGTGACCGGCGGGGCATTGATGAAACCGGAAATCGCTCTGTTCTTTGACGATGTCGGCGTGCCCACTTATAATGGATACGGTTTGTCGGAAACGTCGCCGGTCATATCCAATAACGGACCCAAACGGGGCAATAAATACGGTACGGTCGGCAAAGCGTACAAGGACACAAAAATAGTCATCGATAAATCCAATGTCGGAGAAGACAGCCTCGATGGCGAAATCATCGTTTACGGCGCGCAAGTCATGCAGGGATATCATAACAAACCGGAAATTACCCGGGAGGTTATGATGCCCGACACCTGGAACGGTCTTCCCGGCGTCAGAACCGGAGACCGCGGCTGGCTGGATGAAGAAGAATTTCTGCATATCACCGGGCGCTTCAAGGATGAATACAAACTGGAGAACGGCAAGTATGTTCATCCCGAATCCATTGAAAACGAAATTAAGCTTCTTCGCTACGTATCGAATGTCATCGTCTATGGCGAGGGCCGCACGTTTAACGTGGCCCTGGTTGTTCCGGATTTCGAGACGCTCAAGCACGATTCTCAAACGTCTGCATGGGCGCAGGGGACTACTGAAGAAACCATTGCCAATAAAGAATGCACCAGCTTCATCTCCAAGCAGATTGCCGATCATTTGCGCAAGTCTTTCGGAGGGTATGAAATTCCCCAGAAATTCCTTTACATCACAGAGGACTTTTCCGTGGATAACGGCATGCTGACCCAGACGCTGAAGCTGAAGCGCCGCAATGTTATGGAAAAATACGGGGAGAGACTACGCGCTCTCTATGACAATGTTTAAGGGCTGAATGAAGCGGCTGAGCCATCCGTCTTTCATCAAGAAAGACGGATGGCAAATTATTTTCCGGGGAAAAGCGTCACTGAAGAAGGAGGGCCATAATGATGAAGAATGAAAAAGGTATTTCGACGTGGGCTGTCATTTTGATCATTGCGCTGCTCATTGGCGCCGGCTTGCTGTGGTCGAAATATTTCGCCAAACCGGCGGCCACGGTGATGATGCAGGGCGCCGATCAGGCCAAACCGGCTCTGGAGAAGGCGCATCAAGCTTCCGACACGGCGGACCGTGCCGTGAAAGCGGCCGAAGAAGCCACAAAGAAGATGAATGAAAATGCCAATCCGTAACGGTGATTCAAGTAGATGCGATCACGATGAGGATTCAACATTTCAGGAATGAGGAGAATTAAGCATGAAAAATAACAAAATCATTTTCCTGGCTGCCCTTTGGGTTCTGCTGGCCTTTGCCGGTTTGCCGTCAGATGTCATATCGGCTGATCAACCTCAGATTCAAAAAGAGGCAAAACAACCAGTTGAAAAACAGACAGTTGCAAAACAAGCCAGTCCTTACGCCAAGGCAAAATTGACTATTAAGATCATACCGTCTGTGAACAAGACATTCGGTTATGATATCCTGATGCAGGGGAAGCCCCTGATTCATCAGCCCAATATTCCGGCCCTGCCGGGCAATGATGGTTTTAAAACAAAGCAGAGCGCCCGGAAAGTTGCTGAATTTGTGGTGAAAAAAATCAGAAAAAATGAAATGCCGCCGACCGTGACGGTGGAGGATTTAAAGCGGATGCAGGTGTTGAAGTAATCAAGATTGAAGATTTCCCTTGACAAATATTTCTGGCCGCATTATGTAATGCGCCATTAAAAGACGGGATTTTCACGATGAACAGAAAACTGAATGTAAACATGAATTATTATGGTTATTGGTTTTATACCTATTTTACATCGGTCTGCCCGTCGCTGAGGAGGACTCATTAAGGTTCCATAAACCAAAACAGCCACGGGTAGATCGAAACCGCCCGTGGCTTTTCTTTCTCAAAAAGCCGGGGCGGCAAGAATGCTCCGGCTTTTTAATTTTCAGGAGGAAATTTTATGATTATTGTAATGAAAAATCACGCGACCGAAAAACAGATTAACGATGTTGTGAAGTGGATTGAATCTGTCGGCTATAAAGCGCATCCTTCCGTCGGCGTGGAAAGGACGATTATCGGAGCGGTCGGCGACAACCGGGGCAAAGAGATTCTCAAGTATGCTGAATCCCTGCCGGGCGTGGAAAAGACCATGCCGATTTTAAAGCCCTACAAACTGGCCAGCCGCGAGTCTCACGAGGGCATCAGCGAAGTGAGCGTCGGATCGGTTAAGATCGGCGGGCCGGATTTCGTCGTGATCGCCGGTCCCTGCGCGATTGAAAGCGAGGAGCAATTGCTGGAATCCGCCTATATTGTCAAAAAAGGCGGCGGTCAGGTGCTCCGCGGCGGCGCCTATAAGCCGCGCACGTCGCCCTACAGCTTCCAGGGGATGGAGGAAGAGGGGCTTAAGATCCTCAATGATGTGAGTTCCAAAACCAGTCTGCCGACCGTCACGGAGGTTGTCAATCCGGCGGATGTGGATATTGTAGAGTCTTACGCCGATATGCTGCAGATCGGCGCGCGCAATACGCAGAATTTTGCCCTGCTGAAAAAAGTGGGCCATTCGCGCAAACCGGTGCTTCTGAAGCGGGGCATGAGCACGACGATTGAGGAGCTGCTGATGTCGGCGGAATACATCCTTTCCGAGGGCAATCCGAACGTCATTCTCTGTGAACGCGGGATCAGAACCTTTGAAACGGCGACCCGCAATACGCTGGATTTGAGCGCTGTCCCGGTGCTGAAGGAGCTGACCCATCTGCCCGTGATTGTTGATCCCAGCCATGCCGCCGGCAACTGGAGATATGTCATTCCGCTGTCGCGCGCGGCGGTTGCCGTGGGGGCGGACGGCATTATTGTGGAAGTGCACCCCGAACCGGAAAAGGCGGTGTCCGACGGCGCTCAGTCGCTGAAGCCGGAGAAGTTCTATCAGCTGATGGAGGAATTAAAGGCGATTACCGCGGCGATGAAACATTAGAAAAATATTCAGGAAGTGGAGATAAAAAAATATATGCGAACGGTGAAGGTTAATCTGGATCGAAAGATTTCATCTTCTTATGAAATCCGTCTCGGCAAGGACATCATTGACCGGATGGTTTTGCTGATTGCCAAAAATCATAAGGCGGGACGCTACGTGGTGATTACCGACGATTGCGTCAAACGTCTTTACGGTAAAAAATTTCTGGCCGCGTTAAAGGATATCGGCTTGAACGCCGCGCTGATTGACTTTCCCGCCGGCGAGGCCTCTAAAAACATCAATACGGTGATGAATATCGTCGGCAAATTAATGGAAATGGGTGCGGACAGAGGAGCCTGCCTGATCGCGCTGGGTGGCGGCGTGGTTGGCGACGTGGCTGGTTTTGTCGCGTCCATATTTATGCGCTCTGTGCCCTGCATCCAGGTGCCCACGACGCTGGTCGCGCAGGTGGACAGCAGCATTGGCGGCAAAACAGGCGTTGATTTGCCATACGGCAAAAATCTGGTGGGAAGTTTTTATCAACCGGCGGCCGTGTTTATCAGTCTGAATTTTCTGGAGACGCTTCCGGAAAAAGAATTCAACAACGGGCTGGCGGAAATTATTAAATACGGCATTATTGATGATGAGAGAATGTTCCGCACGCTGGAGGAAAACATAGACGCGATCAAGGCGAGGGATCCGAAGCTGCTGCTGAGTGTTGTCGAAAACTGCTGCCAGATTAAAAAATCGGTTGTCGAGATTGACGAGCGGGAAGAAGGCCTGCGGCGTATTCTTAATTTCGGACACACGCTGGGGCACGCGCTCGAAGCTGTTTCGAAATACGCGATCACGCACGGGGAAGGCGTCGCCATGGGCATGGTCGCCGCGGCGCGCATTTCGGAAAAGATGGGCTACCTGAAAAGCACCGAACCGGCGCGCATTGAAGCGCTGATCCGTCAGGCGGGACTGCCCGCGGCCATACCGAAGGCGCTTGATCGGGAGAAGGTCATCGCACAGATCAAGATGGACAAGAAGAAAAAAGATGATATTGTTCATTTTGTTCTATTGAAAAAAATCGGCATGCCGTTTATCAACGGGCATATTGAACACGGCATAATTGCCGCCGTGCTGGAGGAGATGAAAGGATGAATTCGCGCAGGCTGGATATGCTACGGGGAAAAATGAGGGAGAAGGACAGGGACATCGTCCGGCTTTTAAATGAGCGGGCGCAGATCTCCGTTCAGATCGGCAAGGTGAAAGGGGAAGGCGGCATGCAGGTGTATGATCCCGCTCAGGAGACGAAAGTTCATGATTACCTGCGCGAGCTGAATGCCGGACCGCTGCCGCAAAAAGCGCTGACCACCATTTTTCGCGAGGTCATTTCCGCCTCCCGCGATTTGCAGAAACCGATGACCGTCGGGTTTCTGGGGCCGGAAGCCACATTTTCCCATCTGGCCGCTCGGATGCATTTCGGCGAGTCCAGCCTCTATTTTCCGCAGACCGGAATCTCGCGCGTTTTCGACGAGGTGGAAAAAGGCACGATCGATTGGGGGGTGGTTCCGGTGGAAAATTCGCTGGAAGGGTCCATCAATACGACATTGGATCGATTGATCACAACGCCGCTGAAAATCAGGGCGGAGATTTATCTGCGGATCAGTCAGTGCCTGATTTCGTCGGCAAAAAATATCAAGGACATTAAGAAAGTATATTCCATCCCGCACGCGCTGGCCCAGTGTCAGGTCTGGCTGAAGACCAACCTGCCCAATTGCGTGCTGGGAGAAACGGAGAGCACGGCCGCGGCGGTGCAGATGGTCAAAGGAAAAAAGCATGAAGCCGCGATCGGCAGTTCACTGGCCGCGAAGATTTACGGTGTCAATCTGCTGGCGGACGGCATAGAGGATAATGCTTCCAATATGACCCGGTTTCTGGTGATCGGTTCCGGAGAAAGCGATGCCACGGGCACCGACAAAACGTCGGTGATTTTTGCCACCCCTCATTCGCCGGGCTCGCTGCACAGCGCGCTTTCCGCTTTCGCCCGGCGCAGCATTAATCTGGCCAAAATAGAATCGCATCCCGTCAAAGATAAACTCTGGGAGTACAGCTTCTTCGTGGATTTAATCGGCCATGTTACCGACGGGCATGTGAAGAGTTGTCTGCGGGAACTGAAAAAGAAAACCACTTTTATGAAAATCCTGGGCTCCTACCCGAAGAGTGAAGGCGCGCTATGATCTGTATTCCGATTGTCTCTCCCACAAACAGGGAAGCTCTGCACGCCATTGAAAGAAGCTGCCGGTTTGCCGATTTCATCGAGCTGAGAATGGATTTAATCCGGCAGGGGAATCTGGCCGAATTGATTGAAGCCGTCCACGATAATTCAGATGACGTTAAAATCATTGTGACCTGCCGGAAGAAAGAGGAAGCCGCATCGTCTGGTGTGGCGCCAGCGATGCAATCTTTCCGGCGCAAAAAGGAGAAAATAGCGCTGCTGAAAGAGGCAGTTGAATTGGGCGCTGATTTTATTGATGTTGAGCTGGCTGAAGGCAGTGCCGCCATTTGCGATCTGAAATCTTTATGCGCGCGCATGGGATCCAGGACCGGCATGATTGTTTCTTATCACAACCTTCGGGAAACGCCGGCGCCGGCGGAACTCAAAAAAATATTTCAGCAATGCGTAAAATACAAACCTGCTATTGTGAAAATCGTCACGACCGCAACGGCCATTGAAGATAATATGAGCGTGCTCAATTTGATTGCTTTCGCGCGTCAGCGTTCTCAAAACATCATTTCGATTTGCATGGGAGAAAAGGGCGGCATCAGCCGCGTCATGGCTCCCTTCATGGGAGGTTATTTAAGTTTTGCCACGCTGGAGCGATCCGGTCAGTCCGCACCGGGACAGTTCACGGTTCACGAAATGCGTCAGTTTCAGAATTGGTTCAACGGCGGTCATCACACAACGCCGTCCCCGGTTTTATCGCTGCCCAAGTCAGCGCCCAGAAATTATGTTCTACTGGGAAATCCGGTAGGGCACAGCCTGTCGCCTTTGATGCATAACACGGCTCTGCAAAAAATGGGCATGGATGAAAACTACAACGCGGCCTGTGTGCAGGATATCGGTGCTGCGATGGCCGGCATCCGGGGAATGAATATCCGCGGCGCCAGTGTGACCATCCCGTTCAAAGTGGCGGTGATGGAATATCTGGATGATATTGACGACGATGCTCTGGAAATCGGCGCGGTCAACACGATTGTCAACCATGACGGCAGCCTTACCGGCTACAATACGGATTGGCTGGGATTAATATTGACATTGAAATCGGCGATGAAGATCAAGAATAAAACGTTTGTCATTATCGGCGCGGGTGGGACGGCGCGGGCGGCGGCTTACGGAATCATCAGGGAGGGAGGAATTCCCGTGATTGTGAACCGCACACCGGAAAAAGGAAGGATTCTTTCGGGGAAACTAAATTGTTTTTTTTATCCCCTTTCCGAAGCGGGCAGGATCAAAGCCGACTGTCTGATTAACACCACATCGGTCGGCATGTCTCCTCACATGGACCAGTCGCCGGTGAGTGCCCGGGCTCTCGCCGGATATCAATATGTCATGGACGTCATCTATAATCCGCTGCAGACGAAGCTGCTCAAGGATGCGGCAAGACATGGCTGCCATGTCTTCTCCGGAGCGGATATGTTTGTCCATCAGGGCGCGGAACAGCTGCGGCTCTGGACCGGCAAGGAACCGCCCAGAGCGCTGATGAAAAAAGTTGTATTGGAGAGATTAACAAAAAAGTGAATCATCATATTGAAAAAGAATTCAAGGCGACGGTTCGCGTGCCCGGTTCCAAGAGCCTGAGCCAGCGGGCGCTGGTAGCGGCCGCGCTGGCGAAAGGCAATTCCGAAATCAGCAATGTGCTGGTCTCTCAGGACACGACTTATCTGATGGGCGGACTGCGTGAATTGGGTGCGGAGATCATAGAAAACGAAAACGGGTTTGCTGTTTCCGGCACAGGCGGCCGCTTATCAGGCAGCGGCCGGGAATTATTTCTGGGCAATAACGGGACAGCGCTCCGGTTTCTGACCGCGCTGGTTTGCCTGGGCAAAGGCCAATATGTCCTGACCGGAGAAAAACGCCTCTGTGAAAGACCGGTCGGCGCTCTGGCGGAAGCCTTACAGGACATGGGCGTGAATATTCACACGACTAATCATTGTCCGCCGGTGCGCATCAGCGCCGATGGCCTTGCCGGCGGAAAGGTGACACTGAAAGATATTGAAAGTTCGCAGTACGTATCGGCGCTGCTGCTGTGCGCGCCCTACACGGAAAAAGGGATCGATTTGAATCTGGAAGGAGGCGTTGTGTCCACACCCTATATCGACCTGACGATTGCCGTGATGAAAGATTTCGGAGCGGACATCCGGCAGACAGGTCCCTACGCCTATCATGTGAAAGCCGGAGAGATTTATCAGGGGCGAAAATATTTTGTCGAGGGAGACGCTTCCAGCGCTTCGTATTTTTTTCTGGCGGCCGCGCTTTTGAAAAAGACCATCCGGATCGAAGGCATCAGCCGGCAGAGCAGGCAGGGCGATATCAAGCTGCTCGATGTCTTTGAAAAACTCGGTTGTCAGGTGAGATCGGGTGAAACGTGGGTTGAGGTTTCAGGAGGTGATCTGGCGAAAGGCGATTTTACATTCGACCTCAAGGATATGCCGGATATGGTGCCCACGCTGGCCGTTCTGGCCGCTTTTCGCGAAGGTCAGACCGTCATCAGCAATGTGGCGCATTTGAGAATCAAAGAGAGTAATCGTCTGGCGGCCATCGTCGCGGAATTGAGCCGCGTCGGCATTGACGCGCGGGAGTTGCCCGACGGCGTGGTGATCCGGGGCGGCCGGATGCATCCGGCAAGTATTGAAACCTATAATGATCATCGCATCGCCATGTGCTTCGGCATCGCCGGCCTGGCGGTGCCCGGCATTGAAATCAGCGATAAAAAATGCGTTGACAAATCCTTTCCTTCATTCTGGGAGGAATTGAAAAAGCTATGAACGTCATCCTCATCGGCTACCGGGCGACCGGCAAATCAACCATCGGTCGGATTCTTGCCCGCAGGCTGACGGCAGGATTTTGCGATACGGACGCCATCGTCGAGAAAACGGCGGGCAAGCCGATTAAAGAAATCGTGGCAGAGGAAGGTTGGGATTCTTTCCGGGCCATGGAAAAGGATGCGGTTCGATCACTGGAGCGAAAAGGCGCCTGTGTTGTGGCCACCGGCGGTGGGGTTGTTCTCGACAGAGAAAACATAGAACTTTTAAAACGGGCGGGCGTGGTTATCTGGTTGAAAGCTCCCCTTCAGGATATTGTTGACCGACTGAAGAGGGACGCCCAAACAAAAGCTGCACGTCCTCAGTTCACCGCCGGCAATCTCTTGCAGGAAACAATTGATATCCTGCGGCAAAGACTTCCTTTATATGAGAGCGCCGCGGATTACACGGTGGATACTTTTGCGAAGAATCCTGAACAAGTGACGGAAGAAATTTATCAGTATTTGATTAAATCGGGAAATTTAGATAAGATAAACAAAAATTAAAGGAGGAAAGTTTCCTCCCTTTTTTGTTATTCCCGCGAAGAGGGAATCCATTAGTCCCGTTTAATTCTGGATACCGGCCTCAGCCAGTATGACGACTTTGAAGCTCAACAGGAGAAATTATGTCCGGCAATACAATTGGCAGTGTTTTTCGCGTCACCACCTGGGGAGAATCGCACGGTCCTGCTCTGGGAGCCGTGGTAGACGGCTGTCCGCCGGGAGTCGTTCTGAATGAAGCGGATATTCAACAGGCGCTCGACCGCAGAAAGCCGTCAACCTCTGTGGCCTCCACGACCAGGAAAGAGGGGGATCAAGTAGAAATCCTCTCCGGCGTTTTTGAAGGAAAAACCACCGGTACGCCGATCTCATTAATGATCAGAAACACTGACGCACGATCCTCATCCTATGATGCCTTGAAAGATGTCTTCCGTCCCGGACAGGGAGACTTCACCTATCAACAAAAATACGGTATCCGCGATTGGCGCGGCGGCGGACGAGCCTCCGGGCGGGAAACCGCGGCGCGTGTTGCGGCGGGAGCGGTAGCCGCGAAGCTGCTTGCCCGGTCAGGTATTGACGTTATCGCCTACACGCAGGCAATCGGCGCCATTGCCATTGACCGCGGAAGAATGCCCGCGGAAAAGAACTTAAGAAAATCTGTGCTGGCCAATACTCTTTTTTGTCCTGACGCGCTGGCCGCGGCAAAGATGGAAAAAAAGATTGCGGCCGTCCGCAAAAAAGGCGACTCTCTGGGGGGAGTTGTTGAAGTGATTGTGCGCGGCTGTCCGGCGGGTTTAGGCGAACCGGTTTTCGACAAGATGGATGCGGATCTAGCCAAGGCGCTGATGAGCATCGGTTCGGTAAAGGCTGTTGAAGTCGGCGACGGTTTGGCCATGGCCGGTTTGCAAGGCTCTCAGACCAACGATCAGATGAATAAAAAAGGATTCAAAACGAATCACGCAGGAGGAATCCTTGCCGGTATAACCACCGGCCAGCAGATTATTCTGCGTGCTCATTGTAAACCGATTCCTTCCATTGCCCGGTCGCAGCAGACCATCGATTGCCGGGGAAAAGAGTGCATCATCGAAATTCATGGCCGGCATGATATTTGCGTTCTGCCGCGGATTGTGCCGGTATGCGAAGCGATGGTGAACATTGTTGTGGCGGATCATTTACTCAGACAGAAGGCGATCAGCGAATGAAGAAAATCAAAGCCGGCATTATCGGCGGCACGCACGGTATGGGAAAATGGTTCGCCCGTTTGCTGAAAAAGCAGGACTGCACCGTATATGTCAGCGGGAGAAAAACAAAACTGCAGGCAAACGATCTGGCGCGACTGTGCGACGTTGTGGTTGTCGCCGTGCCGATCTCCGCTACAGCCGACATCATCAGACAGGTCGGCCCGCGGCTTACGAAAGATCAGCTTTTCATGGATCTGACATCGCTGAAGAAAGAACCGGTAAAACTGATGCTGCAAAATTCGCCAGCGGACGTCATCGGCTGTCACCCGCTGTTCGGGCCGCAGTTGAAAGATGTGAGCGGCCAGAATGTGATTGTGTGTCCGGGGCGTGGCAAAAAGTGGCTGGCCTGGCTCAACGGCGTCTTCAAAAAAAATAAAATGGCGGTGTGGAAAGCCACCCCCGAAAAGCACGATAAAATGATGGCCGTTGTCCAGGCACTCAATCACCTCAATACCATAACGCTGGGCATGGCGATTTCTCAAATGAAAATCACTCCGGCGGAAATCAATAAATTTTCCACGCCAATTTTCCGGGCAAAAATGGACATTATCAGAAAAGTGTTTGTGGAAAGTCCCGCGCTGTATGTTGATATCATCACCGGCAATCCTCAAATCGGCAAGATACTGGGTCACTACGAAACCGTGCTCAAAGACATCGGCGCGAAAATCAAATCCGGAAATCGGATCGAGCCAAAGGAAACTTTGGAAAAGGCGGCAGGAAAATTATATGGAAGAAAAAATTAATCAAGTCGCGGAAATGATCGCGGCATCGCAAAGACTGGTTGTGTTTACTGGCGCTGGCATCAGCACGGAATCGGGCATTCCGGATTTCCGCGGGCCGGACGGTCTCTGGACCAAGGTTGATCCCGAAGATTTTACGATTGAGAGGTTTATGCGTTCCGGCGAGGCGCGCCGGAGAGTCTGGTTTTATCTGGTCGAGGGCGGTTTGATGGCCAATGCTCAACCCAACCGGGCTCATCTGGCCCTTGTCGAACTGGAGAAGATGAACAAACTGAGTGCGGTGATCACGCAGAACATTGATAATCTGCACCAGCGGGCGGGCAGCAATCCTCACAGAGTTCACGAGCTGCACGGGAATATGGAATGGTTGGTTTGTCTGGATTGTGATGCCCGTTATGATCTCGAGGAAATGCGAAAAAAACATCCGTCGCCGGATCATTTCCCGGTATGCGAGCAATGCCGGGGGATTCTCAAACCAGGCGTGGTTTTCTTCGGGGAAATGCTTCCGCCGCATACGCTAAGAATGGCCGAACAGGAATCGGAGCATTGTGATTTGTTCATGGTGATCGGCTCTTCGCTGGTGGTTTATCCGGCCGCGTATATGCCGCTTTACGCCAAACAATCCGGCGCGAAAATTGTCATTATTAATATGGGACAGACCGGCCAGGATGATATCGCCGATGTTTTTATCAACGCGCCGGCGGGAGACACGATGGCCCGAATTATGGACAGACTGAAAGCCATTATGAAATAAATACCCGGTTTCTTAAGACCATGTGCCTGATTACATTTGCTTACAATGTTCATCCGTCTTACCGGCTGATTCTGGCGGCCAACCGTGATGAATTTTACGAACGGCCTTCGTCGTCCGCTGATTTCTGGAATGATCATCCCGATGTGCTTGCCGGCCGCGATTTAAAAAACGGCGGCACCTGGCTGGGGATAACCAAGAATGGAAAATTTTCCGCCGTGACCAATTACCGCGATCCCTCCACATTGAAAAGCGGCGCTCCCTCACGGGGGAAACTGGCCAGAGACTACCTGACCGGCCATCACAATATCGCGAATTATCTTCAAAAAATATCCGCGAAGGCGGATCAATACAACGGTTTCAACTTGCTGTTAGGGGATGACAACGACGCTTTCGTTTTTTCCAGCCGCGGAGAAAAGCAAAAGCTGAAGCCGGGCATTTATGGTTTGAGCAATCATCTACTGAATTCGCCGTGGCCGAAAGTTGTCCGCAGCAGGAGAATGCTGAAAGCGGCGCTGGAGAAAAAAGGCGACGATCTGGAAGGAGCGCTGTTTGATCTGCTGGCGGAACGCCGCGTGCCCCCGGATGACAAACTGCCTTCCACCGGCATCGGTCTGGAATGGGAGCGGCTTTTATCTTCTATCTTTATTGAAAGCCCGATCTACGGGACCCGCTCTTCCACGGTTGTGCTCATCGGGAAAAACAGGCGCATCCGGTTTGTCGAAAAAGTTTTTGATGGACAAAAAGAACCTTGGATTACGAGCCGTTTTTCTTTTGTTTTGAAAAGGAAGTAATATGGAGCGGCAATCAGGCAAGGCTTATCCGATGGAACCGCGCGTGGGGGTCGGGGCGATCATCATCAGAAACGGCAAAGTTTTGCTGGTCAAGCGGGGCGCGGAACCGAGCAAAGGTCTCTGGGCGATTCCCGGCGGAACCCTGAAGTTGGGCGAGACCATGCGGGAGTGCGCCGCCCGTGAAATCCTGGAGGAGACGGGTGTCACGATCAACGTCGGCGAGTGTGTTTATGTGTTTGATTTTATCGAATACGACGACGAGAAAAAAATAAAATTTCATTTCGTGATTGTTGATTTCGCCGCTGAATATGTGGCCGGTGTTCCGGAGGGGGCGGACGACGCACTGGAAGCTCGCTGGCTGTCCGCCGAAGATTTACATGAATTGCCGGTCGCCCGCAATACGATCAATGCCCTGACGTCGTTGGGATTTTTGAAGTGATGTAAATCAATCAACCGTGTTGTCAAATGACAAGGAAGATGAAAGGAGGATGATATGAAAGTCGTATATCACGAAGACTATAATGAAGTTTATTCCAACGATCCCGCATCCGCGCCCGGAAGAATTCACGCCGTGGAAAGGGCTTTGCGTGGCAAGGTTACTTTTGTCGAGCCGGTTGCAGCGTCACGGGAAGATATTCTTCACGTGCATACGCCCGATCATGTCCGGTCAGTGGAGCGGGAAGGCGTTTACGATATCGCCGCTCTGGCGGCAGGCGGCTCGATCATGGCGGCGCACATCGGTCTGACGGAACCTTGCTTCGCACTCATCCGTCCTCCCGGACATCACGCGTCTGCGGGAAGCGCCTGGGGTTTTTGCTATTTCAATAATATGTCGATCGCTCTGGAGAAATTGAAGCGTGAAGGCAAAATTAAAAAAGTTTTCATTCTGGATTTCGATCTGCATTACGGAGACGGTAATGTCAATATTCTGGGAAATAAGGGCTATGTGACCATACTGAATCCGGCTTCCGCTGATCGGAATGAATATTTAAGAAATGTTCAGAATGATCTGAGAACAACGGACGCCGATATGATTGCCGTGTCCGCCGGTTTCGACCATCACGAAGCCGATTGGGGCGGGCTTTTGAAAACCGAGGACTACCACTATATGGGCAGGCTGGTTCGGGAAACCGCACGTCGCAACAACGGCGGGTGTTTTGGCATTCTGGAAGGCGGCTACAACCATGACGTCCTGGGCAAAAACGTCCTGGCTTTTATTGAGGGTCTGGAGGAAAAATAAGGCAACGCTGCTGAAAAACAGCCCGCTGCAATCCTGTTCTGCTGAGCTCACGGCCGCAAAATGCATCGAAAATGCCTGGAATAGTCATCGCCGCAAGGCGCTTCTTTGTATTGTGCAACCTGGTTTGCTCTGTAAAATCAGACTTTATTTATTCCCATCGATAAGGTATATAAATATAGCATTGGTTTGAAATTGCTTGAATGCATGATCAAAAAGATGTGGGGGACCGGCTGTGAAAGATTGCGAAAAAAGGCAGGCGATACGCCGCAGGGGAGCGTTTCCCGTTAACCTGGAAAGCACCCGTGGCATTACCCGCGACTTCAGCAGTTCCGGTATTTTTTTTGAAACCGATCAATCATTTGCTCCCGGCCATACCATCAATTTCACCATTGTTCTGGAATATGTTGATCCGGGACGTCCCGTGCATCTGAAATGCCGGGGCAAGATTGTCCGGGTGGAAAGCAGGGATCATAAATTGGGCATTGCCGCGCAAATCAAGTCCTATACCTTTGAAAAGTCTAACGGTAAGCCTGCCGCAAAAAAGGTGAAGAAAACAACCGGAAAAATCAAGAAATCCCCCTGACGATCCTTCATTCGGAACAGCCGTTACTTGCCGATGCAGAAGCTGGAAAATATCTTATCCAGGATCTCGTCGTTGATTTTTCTGCCGGTTATTTCATCGAGATGATTCAGCGCTTCCCGCAAATCGAAGGCGGCAAATTCACCGGAGAGGCCGCCGGCCAGACTTTCTTTTGCGTGCTGAATATTCTTGCACGCCGCTTCCAGAGCCAGTTTATGGCGAAGATGGAGAATCATTTTCCCACCGTTGCTTTCCGGTTCAGTGCCGACAGATAAATCCATGACGGCTTGTTTCAGTGCGGGGAGGCCAGTGCCTGATTTGGCCGAGATTTCCAGGATGCGTGTTCCGGCGGAAAAGAGCTGCTCGATAATCTCGCGTTCCAACGCATGAGGCAGGTCAATTTTATTGATCGCCACCATGGTGTTTGTCGATTGATTTGCGTTAATTATCATTTTATCTTCGTCTGTCAGAGGCTTGCTGACATCCAGCATCACCACGATGACATCCGCCAGCGCCAGATTTTCCCAGACCAGTGATATGCCTTCCTGTTCAATCAGGTTTTGCGGTTCACGGATGCCGGCCGTATCCATCAGATGCACCGGAATGCCGTTGATGTCTATCGTGTCGGTGATTAAATCGCGCGTGGTTCCCGGGATATCGGTGACGATGGCTTTCTTTCTGCCGGTGAGCGCGTTGAGCAGACTTGATTTGCCCACGTTGGGTTTGCCGGTGATGATCACATGAATGCCTTCCGTGTAGGCTCTGGCTGAACGGTATGACGCAAGCAGTTTTTGCATCCGCTCGAGAGCCTGATCAATCTGGGGCGGCGTCTCCGGGAGACTGTCTTCCGCGGTATCCTCTGAAAAATCAATGGCCGCTTCCAGTCCGGAGAGCGCTTCGACGATCAGGGATCGCAGATCTTCTATTTCCCGGCCGAGGGATCCCTTTAACTGGGCGAGCCCCAGAGCGAAAGCTTTGGCCGACTTGGCGGAAATCATGGCCGCGAGGGCTTCCGCCTGCGACAAATCGAAGCGGTTGTTCAGGAAAGCGCGCTCGGAAAATTCGCCGGGGCGGGCCGGGCGGCATCCCGCAGTCTGCAGGAGCGCGAGAATGGCATGGATGATGTTGGGGTTGCCATGGCAGTTGATTTCAACGACATCTTCGCCGGTAAAGGAGCGTGGTCCGGCCATAAAGGAGATAAGCACTTCATCCAGAATGGTTTCCCCGTCGGCGGCAACAATATCGCCGTGATAAAGGTGATGGCTTTTCCACTCGCATTTGCCGCCGGAAGGACAAAAGACACGGCGGGTGATGGCGAGGGCGTCGGGGCCGCTCATCCGGATGATGCCGATTCCGGCCATCCCGAAAGGAGTTGCGGTTGCTGCTATGGTATCCTTGCCAAGCACGGTCGGGGACTTCCCCTCTAACGTATAATCATTGAACTAAGAAGACTGGTCGCGTTTTTTTTCTCTGTTTCGCCTAGAGTTGCCTGTCCTGGCGGGCAGAATGACAATCTTTCTGTTTTTGCCCTCTCCCCGGCTTTGCGTCACCAGCGAAGTGTCTTCCTGTAGAAACATATGGATGACGCGGCGGTCGTGGGCGTTCATATTGGCCAGCGAGACGGGTTTCCGGGTCTTTTTAACCTTGTCTCTGATTTTTTCCGCCAGACCCAGCAAAAACTCTTCCCGTCTTCTCCGGTATTCGCCCGAATCAATCAAAATCATCTTATGCTCAGCGTCAATCTTATTGGTCGCTTTATTCAAAAGGTATTGCAGAGCATCCAAGTGCTGTCCGCGTTTGCCGATCAGCAGGCCGCTTTCGTCGCCTTCAATGCCCAGAATGATTTTTTCTTCCGTTTCCCTGACGCTGGCGTGGTATTCCGGAGACATTCTCTGTAAAATGCCTTCCAGAAGATCTTTGGCCTGCACCGCCATCGGTGAATTGTCAATGTAGACAACCTCTTTTTCCGTCTTCAGCGGAGGCTTCTCTTTGATGATTTCCTTCCGGGGCCTCTTCTGCGGCTCTTTTTTGGCTTCCATCTTGACTTGGAAATTTTCCGCCGGCGCTTTGTCTTCTATAGCCTCTCTGGTAATTTCTTTTTTATGCCTCTTTTCCGGTTCTTTTCTTGCCTCCATTTTTGGTTGGATGCTTTCCGTCATTTCCGTCAGCGTTTTTTCCTCTGCGGTGTCTCGGGCCATTTCTTTCTTGATTTCATTGAAATCAAAATTAATATCCAGAGCCAGCAGCGATGCCCGGATCTTCGCTTTTTTGGAGAAAAGCCCCAGGAAACCTCCGGACTCGGCGGAGAGGATTTCAATGTTCAGTTTTTCTCTGGGCACACCGAATTCCCGGCAGGCTTTTTCAATCGCTTCATCAATGGTTTTTTCTTCTATTTCGATAACTTCAGAACTCATTTTTTTATCCTCGATGTGTATCAATCAGCGAATTTTTTATTGATATAGATCTGCTGACCGATGCTGATAATATTATTTAACAGCCAGTAAATGACCAAACCGGATGGAAAATTCAAAAAGATAAAAGTGAAAATGATGGGCATCGCCAGCATAATCTTGGCCTGCATGGGATCGCCCACCGTGGGGGTCATTTTCTGTTGGATGAACTGCGTGGCGCCCATCACAATCGGTGTGATGTAATAGGGATCTTTGGCCGATAAATCCTGTATCCAGAAGAAGAACGGCGAGTGGCGCAGTTCAATGGCATACAGGAGCGTGTTGTAAAGGCCGATAAACACCGGAATCTGGATCAGGATCGGCAGGCATCCGCCGAAGGGATTCACTTTGTGCGCTTTGTAAAGCGCCATGGTTTCCTGTCCCAGTTTTGCCTGATCATCCTTGTATTTTTCTCTGAGCGCTGTAATCTTGGGCTGGATTTTCTGCATTTCTTTCATGGACTTGTAGCTGATGTTGCCCAGGGGCCAGAAGATGATCTTGATCAGAACCGTCAGAAGAATAATGGCAATGCCGTAATTGGCGATAAACTGATAGAGAAACTTGATGAAAATCAGCAGGCCGATGGACAGCCATTTCAGGCCCGGGATGAATGATTCAAATTCAATGGCTTCTTCCAGTGACAGCCCCAATTTTTTGAGCATACTGTAATCTTTGGGGCCGATGAAAAGATTATATTTGAAAGAAGCGGACTGAGCCGGCGGGATGGCATTTTTCGTCCCTTTGAGATTCACCGCAATCATATGGTTGGCGTCTCTGGACATACTCATGCTGGTCAGTGAAGGATTTTCGGGAATGATCACCGCCATAAAATATTTTCTTTCAAATCCACCCCAGGAGACATCCGGTCCCAGCGTTTCTTCCTTAGATATTTCAGCGGATTTTTCCCGCTTGATGGATTTGGACACATAGGCAACCGGACCTTCCTTGCTGTAGCTATCCACTTCCTGTTGCGGATCCACGTATTCATACCAGTTCAGATAAGGCGCCTGGTTCACGGGCGCGTCGGTCAGGTTGAAGACCTGCACGTCCAGCGCGATGGAATAGTTATCGGGATTAAACGTGAAGGTTTTTTCCACTTTCAGGCCGTCACGGAAGGTGCGCGAGAAGACGAGACGCTGCTGATTTTTATCCTGGATCAGGTTCAGATGGGTGACGTTTGCGTGATAGACGGAATCGGCTGAAATCGCGGATGGCGCTTCGGGGAAAGTCAGCGCCAGCGGGTAAGGCATATTTTCTTTCACCGCCACCAGTTCGATGAGTTCATTGCCTTTGGCCGTCGCCGGTTTTTTATTGCCGGATATGGAATTTTTAATGACCGGCCAGATGTCGGCGACGCATTTTTCGCATTCCTGCCTGTAATGTTTCAGTTTAAATGATTTCAGCGCGGCGCCTCTCGTCGAAAAGACCGCCGTATAATTTTCCGTTTCCACGCGGATATCTCTGGGTGTTTCTTCAGCCGGAACCGTAATGGCTTGAGCGGTAGGTCGGGGCGCTTCAATAGCCGTTTTCGTTGTGGGTTGTTGAACGGCTGTGGTATTGCTGGCCTGCCTGGTTGCCTGTTGAGCAGGTGCTGTTTCCGGCGGCGCAGGCGGCTTGGCGAAAAAAATCTGATATATTAAAAGAACAGCCAGTGACAGGACGACAGCCAGAATAGTCCTTTTATCCATTTTTTACCTCTCTAATTTTTACTTGACGGGATCGTATCCGCCAGGATGCAGGGGATGGCAGCGCAGGATTCTCTTGATGCCCATGAAGGTTCCTTTGACCGGTCCATAAATTTTTATTGCCTCAATGGCATATTCGGAACAGGACGGATGGAAGCGGCAGCATGGCGCAAAGAAGAAAGGTGATAGACAGGTTTGATACAGACGAATTAAAAAAATAAAATATCTTGTCAATATTTTCCTGAGCATAAAGAATATATATTACTTTTCCCGCGTGAAGAGTTCCGTTAATTCATGACATGCCTGTCTGAAAGTTAGGGGAGGCACATTTCTTTTGGCCATGACGACAACATCACGGCGTTCGGGAAACAGGTTCTTATGAAGACGAAAAAATTCTCTGATGAGTCTTTTGATTCTGTTTCTTTTTACGGCGTTTCCCGTTTTTCTGGTGACGGTGATGCCGAGCCTTCTTTCCCCCTGTGGATTATCGCACGTTACAATCGTGAAATTTTTGGAACTTCTCCACACCCCCTGGTCATAAATTGTTTTAAATCTGCTTCTTTTCGTTATCCTTTCCGGCTTCCGGTATGATTGTTCCTTCATGCATACTGACCTGACCATCCTGAAATAACTTCGAAGATGACGGATTTACACGGTTAAACTTTTTCTGCCCTTGGCCCGGCGGCGGCTTAAAACCTGTCTTCCGGATTTTGATGCCATTCTCACGAGAAATCCGTGTGCTTTCTTTCTTTTGGTATTCGTCTTATTGGTCAAAGTCTTTTTCATTAGCAAAACCCCTAAAATTAATAGGTTAATGCGTTAATCACAGTCAAGTTTATTTGTCAAGGTTAAATTGGCTCAATGGGTTCATGGTGATGATTGAAATGACGGCGCGCGAAATTCAATGATATTGTCAAGGCGGCTCTTGAAAGATATGAGAATCAAGAGTAGTATTGATTCAAGGCGGGAGAAGATCAGATGATCGCCGGTCTGCTGGACAGGCTGGAGGAAAGTCCGAGCTCCGCAGGGCAGGATGGTCGCTAACGGCGACCGGGGGCGACCCCAGGGAAAGTGCCACAGAAAATATACCGCCCCGCGCAGGCGGGGTAAGGGTGAAAAGGCGAGGCAAGAGCTCACCGCTTTTCCGGTGACGGAAAAGGCATGGTAAACCCCATCCGGAGCAAGACCAAATAGGAGAACGCTTGAGGACGGCCCGTCTGAAGTTCTCGGGTAGCGTCGCTTGAGGCGTCAGGCAACTGGCGTCCCAGATGAATGACCATCACCCCGGAAAGGGCAACCTGAACGGGGGACAGAACTCGGCTTACGATCTTCTCCCTGCCTTGATGAATCGAGGCCATGGCGCTGGCAACGCTGCGTGAGAAATAAAGCCGGTCACGCACGGCGCTCTGTCACATCTTCTTTCCTTTTTCCTTCGCCTCCGTATAGAGTTTCCAGATGCAAAGGACTATCGCCAGAAAAAAAGAACAGAGCATAAAATTGGGTGAAGTGCCCAGCAGTTCATCCACGAGATAACCGATATAAAGAAAAAGAAAAGAAGACACGACCATGGCGAATCCCCAGGCCGACAGCATCAGAATGCCGCTGAGTTTACTGATCGGCTCTCGTTCCGGCTTTTGTTTTCTTCCTATCAGGTATCCCCTCATTCTTTTCGTTCCCGTATGGATGATGTTTGTGGTAAGGCGGCCCGGGAAATACAGGCGCGATTAATCGACTTGAATGAAAGCGATAAAACTTTTTACCAGATCGATTCCGGTATCTGTAAAGATCGTCACCAATACAAAAACAAGAATATAGATCAAGATCAATTCAACTGTTCTGATGTGCCGGTATTTTTTTTTCAGGATGAAAAGCACAATACCGGTGATCATCAAAACCAGGATATGGATAAAAGGGAAGTTTCTCATGGTGACATCCTTATTGAACGTGACGTTCAGTTATGGTCATACAAATTTCTCGCCGTTCATCGTTACTTTCTTACTATATATGATGTTTGATAAAGTTGATATATTTTTTTATAATTTTCAGGACCATAAAAAAAGGCCGAATCGAAATTCGGCCTTTGGTTTAGTGATAACACAAGTTGATTTTAATTATTTATCATCGTCATCATCATCAAATGGACCTTCCGAGCCTCTGGGAACTTCCGCCTGCAACGAACGGGTAATTCCGCGAACCAGGAGAAGCATGATGAAGAACAGAATAATCATCGATGCGATCAGGATAAAGATGACCGTCGCCGTCCAGGCTTTGGCTTCTTTTTCAATCTCCTTGGCGACCTTGGCAGCTTCCTGATTGTACTTTTCAACATCCAGACCCAGTCCAACCCATCCAAAGCCTGCCGGTTCGGGCAGATTGGATGCGTAGAACTTAACGGGTGCATAAGCGACGAACTTCGTCAGGCCGCCGTATTTATACATCAGGATTCCCGATTTTCCGGTCACAGCTTCCTTGGCGATGTTGAAGATGTTGTGATCCATAAATCCAAGCTGGAACATATTCAACGCTTCCGCACCCTTCTTGGCCAGATCTTTCGCATTATCAGCCGAAAGGGTCGGGACCGTTGTTCCCTGTTCCGTGAGTCCGACAATGTGATAATCCGCCGGATGAGAAATGACGAACCCGCGATTATCAACCATATAAGCATAATTACCCGTGGCCGCCTCTGTTTCGTATACCTTTTCAGCCTGTGTGGGAACAAGTTGATCGGTAAATTCGGCCAGATGACGATAATCCAATGCCAGAGTAATGACGCCGGCAAACCCGTCCTTGCTGAATATCGGTGTTGCAAAACGGATGTATCCTGAAAACCGTTTTCCCTGATCAAACGCTGCCTTATCGACATAGTAGCCGGTGACAGGAGAAACGTAAATTTCACCTTTATTCAGATTTTTTGCCTTGGCAAAATAATCTTCCGTCTTATAGGTCGTATTGGCCGGATTGCTGACATTAACCCGTTTGTCTGCAGGAACTGCCTGACCGTCAACGATCTTGATCTGTTCGTTGCCGTTCTTGTCAATCAGGGCCATTTCACTGTACAGAGGGATCAATACCTGTTGTACTTTCCCGTCTTTTTTTACCCAGGCCGGTTTTTTATTTTCAGCAATAAACTGTTTAAATACAGTTTCTGTCGAGGGAAGAATCGTTGCAACCTGTAAATCTTTCTTGCTCTCCATCAGGAATTTGGCAATTTCATTTGCCGTATTGACGGCTCTTGCTTTGATATCTTCCTGGGATTTCTGATCGAGAACGTTAACAGTCTTCTCTTTTACGGTAACCCCCAGTTTGAACATGCCGTTAGCGATTAAAAACGCCATTAGTGATAAGGGGATGACTATAAGCAGGAAGAACACGCCTCCAATATTGAAAAACCGTTTATCTTTTCTAGTTTCTGACATTACTATTTCCCCCTAACCTTTGTTATTTTGTAGTTAATGATTTTATATTAACCCAAAAAATAACGCATGTAAGGGTTAGCATACAGAAGAATCAAAGAAATAACCAAAGCGTAAATGGCGATAGATTCAGCCATGGCCATACCGACGAGCATAACCATCATAATCTTGCCCTGAACGCCGGGG
Source organism: Deltaproteobacteria bacterium (assembly GCA_022710585.1). Classification (GTDB taxonomy): domain Bacteria; phylum Desulfobacterota; class Syntrophia; order Syntrophales; family Smithellaceae; genus Smithella. The sequence continues at coordinate 31,149 of JAKLGV010000010.1, forward strand.
TTTCTTCCTACTGCCTGACATGCGCCGTTTGCAGCGTTACCGATACCTGCGCCCGCGCCGATCGCGCCCAGTCCCATTGCCAGACCGGCTCCGATCATTGCGCCTACAGCAAAATACACTTTAATGTAAGATTCTCCGCCTGCCGGAATCGCTTCTGCCGCAAATACGAATGGACTTGCTACCAGCAGAACCACCATGCATGTAAATGCTGTTAAAATTACTTTACCCAATTTGTGTGACATTGTTTGTCTCCTTTCATAATAAAGTTTTTTTTATTATTACTTCTTTTTTCCATAACATAAATTAACATTCGATGGAAAGCGAAATAATTTTACCTCTCACTGCGGCAACATTATTGCATGAGTTGTGCCATATCTTTTATGGGGAAAATTTTTCAAGACGATGCATTATGAAATCCAGAAGAATAGGGACATCTAATCCATTGAGATTATTTCATTTGGTATGCGGACAGAAAATGAAAAAAATAAGTGAAAAATATTTGCGATATGTTTTTTGATCATCCTGAAAGTTTTTTTGTTGCACCCATATTTAATATTTTGTTAAATGGCGCTATAAAAAAACATGAAAGTCCCTTCCCGGTGGATTCCTCCGGCTCGTGAATATTTCTTTTTGTTCGCCGGTCTCCATGTCAAGACCATGAAGGATCCAGGAATGCTTTTCTTCCTTGTCTCTTATATTTTTATTGAAATTTTCGTCCAAGGCCGTTACTATCGTCAAAATACAATATGAGATTTTTTGTAAAGGATGATTATGCAGGAGCTTTTAACGGCAATCACTTACCCGATCGTATGGCTGATCTGTTCTTATGTTCTAAGAATTGAAAGCGGCATGGCAAAACTTCTTATTTCATTAACGGCGGCAATTCTGGTTTATGTTCTGGTCGGAATGAAGCGTTCCCATAAAGAAAAAAAAGAGGATCAAGACGATTAGGTGACTTTCTTCACAAAAATTAAAATCCTTTTCTATAAAGCTGCACAATTACGCATATTGTTTGCCAGTATTACCGTGGTCATCCTGTTTCTGCTTCTGGCGCTGACGGTAAACAACTCCCGCGAAAAAGATATTGTCAATATCTTCAGCCGGCAGCAGCTCTTCAATGTTCAAAATACGTCCAATAGAATGATGGATGTTTTTTCTCAGATCGGAAAAAACATCGATCTGTTCTCGCGTCTTTATCCCGGTTCCAAAATGAATGAAAAAGAAATGGCCGACTATTATAGAATGCTGTCTTCCGGCTGGGAAAATACGTTTGATGTGATTGCTTTATTTGATGCCGACGGAAAGATCAGGGGCCTTTATCCGAAGGATGTTTTGTCGGCCGTCAATCTATCGGAGCATTTTGATCTTCTCCGGATGGAACAGAAGCGTTATCTCGGATTGGCTCCGCCTGATTCTTCACGCATCGGCGTTCTCCAACAAAAAAAAGACAGGTATCTGATTCTGGGGTATCCTCTCCGGGAAGCGGATGGCGCCTTCAGCGGAGCCTTGATGATTTCTTTCTCTCTTTCCGCGGTAATGAATAAATACCGGCAGCAAACGGCCGGTGATGAGTTGGGGGACCTGTGGTTAATCGACGAACAGCGGAAAATAGTCATTCATGAGGATCCTGCTTTCATCGGCAAAGACATCAAAGAGGTGCTGAGCGACAGCGACAGCACAGACATTAATTTTTCATCGGACAGTGGCGGCAGCTTCGAATCGGTTGTTCTTCGGGGGAATCAAAGAAAGCAGAGAAGTATTATTGCCTATTATCCCTTCAGGGCCGGAGAGAAAAGATGGACCATGATGGTCGTTTCTCCCTATAGCCGGGTGATTTCACCGCTGCGAAAGACCTTTTTCTATACGCTTTTCAGTTCGTTATTGCTGATCATCGTCGTGATCATTGCCAGCATGTCCTTTGCCTACAAGGAAGGAAAAAGACTGCGCCACCGGGAAGAGAGAAAACGGCTAAAGGAGCGCAGGGACTGGCAGGAAAAACTGCTCCGGGAAAAGAAAACCATCGAGGGGATTATCGAGGGCTCGCCCATTCCCAGTTTCGTCATTAACAACGAGCATAAAGTCATCTTGTGGAATCGCGCCTGTTCCGAACTGACCGGCCATTCCGCCGAAGAAATGATGGGAACCGGAAATCATTACAAGCCCTTTTATTCCGTTGCCCGTCCCATGATTGCCGATTTGATCGTCGACAACGATATAGACGGGCTCAGTAAACATTATGGAATGAAGAATGTAAAAAAATCCGATAAGGTCGTGGGTGCCTACGAGGCGACGGATTATTATGCCAGTCTCGGAGGGCAAAACCGTTATCTGTACTTTCTGGCGGCTCCCATTTATGACGAAGAAGGAAAAATCATTGCGGCGGTTGAAACGCTGCAGGATGTTTCGCGTGAAAGGGAAATGACGAAGAGCCTGAGCGAGTATGCCGAAACGCTGCAGAACGAATTGATCGAAAACATTGACTTGCAGCGGCGGGTTCAGGAACTGAATAATTATCTGCAAACCATCATCACCAGTCTTCCCGATCAAATCTATGAAATCGATGAGAAAGGCATCATTAACTTTATGAGTCCTGGTCTGAAGAAAAGGAGGGAATCATACGCTGAATTCAAAAACAAACATTTTCTGGATTTCGTCGCCTCAGGATTTGAAGAGCTCGTGTTATCGAAATGGGAAGAAGCGAAGAATGGCATCTATAAACCTTATGAAATCGAAGCGATCGGTAAAGACAGCCGTAAACATAATCTTCTGATCACGACATCGCCGGTTGTCGGCACAAACCATCATATTATCGTTCAGCGGGACATTACGGAATTCAAGGATCTCGAAAGAAAGCTCTACAACAGCCAGAAACTGGCGGCGCTGGGGCAGCTTTCGGCGGGCATCGCGCATGAAATACGCAATCCGCTGTCTTCCATCAAAATGAGTCTGCAGATTCTGATCAAGCGGATGAATCCGGACGGGAACGATTTGAAGCGGTTCCGGATCGCGGAGAAAGAAGTGGAGCACTTGGAAATGCTGGTCAATGATATTCTGGCATTTGCCAAGCCGGTGGAACCCAAAAAGGTTCCGGTGGCTTTGTCGAAGGTTCTGGAGCAGGCTATCGCCATGTCGGAAAAAGGCATTGCCGACAAGAAAATTGACGTGCAGACAGAGTATGCCGATGTTCCCAACGTCGCGGTCGACGCCGCGATGATGACGGACGCCTTTATCAATCTGATCCGCAACGCTGTGGAAGCGCTCAACGACGGGGGTCAGATAAAGGTGAAGCTGCGCTATACCTACGAATCAAACCAGTCTGTGGCTGTCGAAATCGAGGATAACGGAAGCGGCATTTCGGAGGAAGATCTGCCGCATATCTTTAATCCGTTTTTTACGCGAAAAAATTATGGTACCGGTTTGGGACTTTCTCTGGTAAAGAAAATAGTGGATATTCATCAGGGAATAATTGATATTTTCAGTAAAAAGAATGAGGGGACGAAAGTGATTATTATTTTGCCCGTGGGAGCCGAAGGCACGCGTTCACCCCTTACCAATAACGAATAGGATCATACCTTATGCCGAGCATTCTTGTGATTGATGACGACGCGTCCATTTCCGAGACGCTGGATCTGTATCTGACCGAGGAAGGCTATAAAGTCCGTACTGCGCTGACCGGCACCGATGGCTTGAATAAATATGTGGAAGAGCCGTCGGATGTCGTCATTCTGGACATTCGCCTGCCGGATGTGGATGGTTTTTCTGTTCTGGAAGATCTGAAAGAGGAGAATGAGAACGTCAAGGTGATTATGATCACCGCTTTTCACGACATGGAAACAACGATCAACGCCATGAAAGGCGGCGCGTTTGACTACATTCATAAACCGGTCAATGTGGATGAACTGGATCTGGCCATCAAAAAAGCCCTGAAATCCATGGAGATGGAAAAAAAGATTGACGGTCTTTTAATGGAGCCGTCCCGGACTTTCCGCGTCGGCGATATCATCGGCACCGGCAATGAGATGAGGGACATTTTTAAAACGATCGGCACGGTTTCCCAGAGCCGCACCACCGTGCTCATTCAGGGAGAAAGCGGCACCGGAAAAGAACTGATCGCTAAAGTGATCCACAACAATACGTCCCCTGATGAACCGTTTATCGCCGTGAACTGTTCCGCCATCGTTGAAACCCTGCTGGAGTCGGAGCTGTTCGGACATGAAAAAGGATCATTTACCGGAGCAGTGTCCCGGCAGCTTGGAAAATTTGAACTGGCGCGCTACGGTTCAGTCTTTCTGGATGAGATCAGCGAAATGTCCGTCAACCTTCAGGCCAAGCTTCTGCGCGTTTTGCAGGAGATGGAATTCGATCGCGTGGGAGGAAAAGATAAAATCAAAGTGAACGCCCGGATTATGGCCGCGACGAATAAAGATTTAAAGGCCATGGTGAAGGATGGAAGATTTCGCGAGGATTTGTATTATCGGCTGAATATTGTATCCATTACCCTGCCGCCGCTGAGGTCGCGACGTCAGGATATTCCGCAGCTGATCGATTATCTGCTGACCAAGATTAATCTTGACCTGCATAAAAAAATTATCGGGATCTCCGACGAAGTGATGGACATCTTCATGCAATACAACTGGCCGGGCAATGTCCGCGAACTGGAGAATCTGCTGGTGCGCGCCTGCGTTGTGGCCAAGGGACAGGTGCTGGGCGTCGGTGATTTTCCCGAACTGGCCAGGGAAGAGGCCAAACCGGCCGGTGAGACGAGCGTCGATCTGTTTAAATCCGCGGCGCCGGGTAAATTCTTAACACTGGATGAAGTGGAAGAGCGCTACATCCGGAAAGTCATCAAAGAAACGGATAAAAACAAAGGAGAAATCTGCGAAATACTGGGCGTCTCTCGCCCCACTTTGGAGAGGAAGTTGGAGAAATACGGCATCACCTTTGAGCGGGAATGACAAGGGTTTTGAGAAACGTTTATCGGCGGTGTTTCCCTTATTGGTTGTCGTTGCAACGAATGCAAAAATACGCCTCACGCCTCACCACGAATGATCCCAAAGTCAATATGTATATGAGTTGTTCATGTGTACAGGAATTACCTTGACAATCCGGAATGCTTTTCTTATATTCTCGCGACTTAGGAAGTGATTATGCCAAATGAGTTGGACAAAATCATGAATGATGAGGACGGCATCCAGGCGGCCCTGGAAGAAGCCATTGAGCGGGCTAATGCGATGGTGGTGGAGGCTGAAATTGCCAACGTCGAACTCACACAGATTATCAATTCGTCTATTGATGGCCTGCTGGTCATCTACAGGAACTTTACCGTTAAAAGAATCAATCAAGCGATGCTGAATTTTCTGGAGCTGACGCAAAAAGAAGCTGTCGGTAAAAAATGTTCCGAACTTATGCTATGTTCATGGTGCAACACACCGGAATGTCCTCTGACGAAAATCTTGCGAGGCAAGAGTAGCATTGAGGTGGATATCGAACGCTCAAGAAGAAACGGCGAGATGGTGCCCTTTATGTTTTCCGCGACACCGCTACGCGGAATCGAAGGGTCCGTGATCGGCATGGTTGCACATTTCAAAGATATCACTGAAAGGAAATATGCTGAAAATACGCTGAAGGAAGCCAATGAGAGGCTGGAACGTCTTTCGACCAGCGACGGTCTCACAGGTGTGGCTAATCGACGCTGTTTTGATCAGACGCTTCAGAAAGAATGGACACGTTTACAAAGAACGAAAGAGCACCTGTCGCTGATTATGTGCGATGTGGATTTCTTCAAGCTCTACAATGACGCATACGGCCATCAGGGTGGCGATGACTGCCTGAAATCGGTTGCCCAGGCGCTTCAGGAAAACGCGCGGCGGGGGGGAGACTGCGTGGCGCGATACGGTGGTGAAGAATTTGCGGTAATTATGCCGGCAACGGAAGAGAAAAATGCCGTTTATGTTGCGGATAAAATACGGCAGGCCGTGGAGCAAAAGGACATTGCGCACATTAAATCATCGGTTGCTCCCCGCGTCACATTGAGCCTTGGCGTGGCCACGATTGTTCCCGACGATCTGGAAACACCGGAATCTCTGATTAAGCGCGCCGACGAGGCCCTATACCGGGCTAAATCTTCCGGGAGAAATCGTGTTGTGCTCTGGGAGCCTGTGCCAGAAATCTCACCGAAAGATTAAATCGTCAGCTCCACGTTCCCGGAAACAATTTCTTAGATCATCCCGGCCTAACATTATTGAATTCTGCCATTTAAATATGCTGTTGAAAAAAATCAAATGACCGGATAACAAAAGTATATGAAAGTAACCAGTGCAGAATTTATAAAGAGTGCCGTCTGGCCGCCGCAGTATCCGCCGGCAGCCTTGCCGGAGATCGCCTTTGTCGGGCGCTCGAATGTCGGCAAGTCGTCTTTAATCAACACCCTGGTCAATCGTAAGAATCTGACGAAAACCACTAACACGCCTGGCTGGACGCAGTTGATTAATTATTTACGATTAACGAAAAGATTTCTTTTAACCGGAATGGGTGTCGACCGTGAGGATGGTCTTCTGGCCATGAGGCAAAACAAGGCTTACACCATCGCGCAGGATGAAGCCAGTTCGGTGGTTTTCGGAATGCCGGGCGAAGCGGTTAAATTAGGCGCGGCCTGTGACGTGTTGCCGCTGGATGAAATCTCCAACCGGATTATCAAGCGATTATCCGGAGAAGAAACAAAAAAAGAGTAAGAAGGATGTTCTCAGAAGAAGCAGAGACCAAAATGACTCAAAATTAAAATATTTATTTTGTCATTCAGCCGTAAGTATGTATCAGAGAAATCGTTTATTCCTCATCGTTTTTTATCTCATCCTGATCAATTTTCTGTCCTATGCCAGTCCGTCTGGCATCATGGCGGGGGAGACGATTCGCATTAACGGATCGGGAGCCTGTCTGGCGATGCTCAAGCCTCTCATGGAAGCCTACGGCAAAGAAAACCGGGGAATTTCATTCCAGGTGGAAAAACCATTGGGAAGTTCAGGCGCCATAAAAGCACTTTTGGCAGACGCTATCGATATCGCGATCGTGGCACGTCCTTTAAAGACCGAGGAAATGATCCGGGGAGCCAGGCTCGTGAATTACGGCAAGACACCGCTTGCCGTTATCACCGAAGAAAAAGTTCCCGTAAAAAACATTTCCACCCGGGAACTTGAAGATATTTATTACGGGAAAATCCAAGAATGGCCGAACGGCAAGCCCCTGAGAATCATTCTGCGCCCGATGGAAGACGCGGATACGAAGATTCTGATGCGTCTATCGGCGGGCATGGCCGAGGCTGTTGCCCGGGCCCATCAGCGGCGCGGGGTGATGATCGCAGAAACGGACTTTCAGTCTTATGAAGCGGTATCAAGAACCGGCGGAGGCATCGGTGCAGTAGGCTTGCCGGTTATTCTCTCCGGAAAATTACCGCTGAACGTTCTTGCTCTCAACGGCATCAAACCCAGCAGGAGAAATCTGGCCAACGGGACCTATCCGCTTTCCAAAAACATCAGTTTTGTCACGATGGGCAGACTTCACGGTGCTGCAGCAAAATTTCTTGAATTCATTTACTCGAACAAGGGACGTGCAATAGCAGAGAAAGCGGGCGTTCTGTTTACTTTGGATCATCCATGAAGTTGCACGAACAATCCATAACAAGTATTTCATCCATCCCGACAATTATCATCAGTCTTATCGTTGCCGTTTTTATCCCTCTAGCATATTTCATCATGGCCTGCGAATACGTCTCCGGATCCGTCAACGCTGAATTGGCCTTTTCCGCGCGGGCGGTTGAAAACATTATCATGGATAATCCGGCAACCTGGCATTTCGAGGAGGTTCGTCTTCAGGAGATCTTAAAACGGCGTCTTGATCCTGCTTATCGCGACCGTCATAAAATAAAGGATCTTCAGGGACACGTCATCGCCGAATCCAATGAACCGTTGACGCCTCCTGTTTTGACTTTCAGCCAACCCATCTACGATTCAGGGAGGGAAGTCGCCGTCATTGAAATAGAACGTTCCATTTTTCCGCTGGTTGCCCGGACTGCCTTAGTGGGAACGTGTTCCTCCGCGGCAGGCATTATCATTTTTCTTATTTATTATTTTTTCCCGTTACGGATGGTTCGGGAAGCCTACGGCAAGTTGCAGAAAAGCGAAAGACGATACAAGCTGATTGCCGAAAAAATGACGGATATCGTCTGGATGGTGGACATGGATTTGCGGTTGCTCTATATCACTCCTTCCGTACAAACCGTTCTCGGATTCAGCCTGGAAGAACTGCCCAAAACCGTCGACCGGCAGATCACTCCGCAGTCAGTGACGGCCGCTTTAGAAGCCTTTACCCGGGAGCTGGCCGTCGAAAAAAGCGGTCAAGGCAATCCGGATCGGAGCTTACAGATTGTTCTGGAATATTATCATAAAGACGGTTCCACCCGCTGGCTGGAAGCCATCATCACCGGGTTACGGGACGAGCAGGGTGCCCTAACCGGGCTTCACGGGGTATCCCGGGATGTCACGGAACGCAGGCGGGTGGAGGAGGAGGCTCGCAAACTTGCTTCGATTGTCCAATTCAGCGGCGAGATGGTGGGTCTGGTTACTCTGGAAGGAAAGGTAATTTTCATCAATGAGGCGGGCAGCCGAATCTGGGGGTTTGATCCGGACAAAATAGGCGACTACTCCATCATGGATGTTATTCCGGAATCGTTTCTGCAGAAGAGTCAGCAGGCCATGAGTGATCTGGTGCAGGGAGGCAAGAACTGGAGCAGCGAACTGCAGTTTCGCAACATTCAGACAGGTGTGATCACCGATGTTCATTTAACAGGATTTACAATCAAGGATTTTGATACGGGAGTTCCTCACTACCTTGCGGTTATTGCGCATGACATCACGGAACAAAAAAAGGCGGAAACAGCCTTAAAAAAAAGCGAGGAAAAGTATCGACAGCTTGCTGAAACGACACATGATATTATTATATGCGTGGATTTTGATTTCAAGATTACGTATGGGAATAATGCGGCAACCAATTTTGTCAGAGGGCTTAATCTTGTCGGAATGAGCCTCCTGGATTTTTCACCTCCGGACATGCGCGAGCTGCAAAAAGCAATCATGCAAAAAAGGCGGGAAGGTTATAGCGACGAGCTGTCCTTTGATTTTGAAATAATCTATCCCGCCGATACCGTCACTGTATTTGATACAAGAGCTTCGTTGCTGACGGATCATGGAAAACCTTCAGGCGTCATGTTCATTGGCAGGGATGTCACTGCGCGAAAGAAAGCGGAAGACGCACTGCGCACATCCGAAGAGAAGTTCGCATCGGCTTTCAAGAATAGTCCCAATGTCATGTGTATCACCCTTCTGAATGAAGGACGTTTTGTTGATGTCAACGATGTTTTTCTCGATACGCTGGGATACCACAGAGAAGAAATCATTGGCCGTAGGTCATCCGATATCAATCTCTGGGTGGATGACGCTGAACCTGAGGCCATCCTGAAAGAAATCGCTGCAACCGGCAAGGTAAATGATGTTGAATTCCGAATTTACGATAAGAAGGGCAATATCCGCTGGGGACTTGCCTCCATGTCGCTCATTAAAATCGCGGGAGAACCGCATGTTCTGTCCCAGATCGTTGATATCACCGATCGCAAACTGGCGGAAGAAAAATTTCATAAAATTTTTATTACAACGCCGGATTTAATCGGCATTTCGCGTTTGAAAGATGGTCTTATCACTGATGTCAATAAGGGGTTCGAAGATATCCTCGGATGGAAACGGGAAGAAGTTATCGGGAAAAGATCTGTTGAGCCGCCGATTAATTTTTGGGTGGAGCCAGCCGAGCGATGTTTCCTGACCGAAGAGTTGAAAGCGGGACGGGATATTCTGCATCATGAAATTCAGTTTCGGCGGAAAGATGGTTCCATCCGCACAGGTGTCTACTCCGCCCGCCCCATCAACATCGCGGATGAAGAATTGATTATTTTTATCATGCAGGACGTCACCGAACAAAAGCGAATGGAAGAAAAGCTGATAGAGTTCCAGAAAAGGCAACTGATGGGGCAGATTACCTCAGGGATGGCTCATGAAGTGCGCAACCCGCTTCATGCCATCCAGGCTATCAGTGAAGCCATGGTCATCGACCTGAATGAAAAATCCGATTATAAAGAATATATTTCACACATCAAAGCCCAGGTGGCGCGTCTGTCCCGCCTGATCAGTGATCTGCTGGAACTGGGCAAGCCGATTCAGTCTTCACAGTTCAGCAAAGTATTATTAACGGAAACAGCCGCCGTTGCATTGAAAAAATGGGCGGAAGCCCATCCCCGGCTGTCTCAGAGGATCAAGGTTGTAAACAACTTGCTGCCGGACGACTTTGTGATGGCTGATCCCGATAAAATACAGCAGGTGGTCATCCATTTAATGGAAAACGCCGTCCGCCACAGTCCGAAAGACGGAGACATATTGCTGGAGTTCGGCAAAGCATCCGAAAACCGGCTGATCATGAAGATCATGGATCAGGGAGAGGGGCTTACCGCCGAGAACCGGTCCAGGGTTTTTGAACCTTTTTATACCACTCATAAAGGCAGCGCCGGCCTGGGCTTATGCATCTGCAAATATATTATCGAAAACCACGGCGGAAAGATAGAATTGGTCAACAATGAAAACGCGCCGGGCTGCACGGCGCAGTTTACGCTTCCCGTCTATAACAGCAAGGAGCCCGGATGAAACGGACAGGGCTATGGATTGACGATGAGCCTTTCATCGATTTTCGGGATTTCATTGACATACAGGATGGAAATATTTATGATTTAAACAAATCATCAATGTTAGCAAAGGACAAAAACGCCGACTCCTGCTCGGGCTGATGGCGGTGTGATTTTCACGATAGAAAAAAAAGGATAAAAGTGGCAAAAAAAGATTCATCTCGAATGAACAGCATGAAATCTAAAATAAGCAAACCGCAAACGCTTCGGACGTTAATCGTCGAAGATTCGGAAGACGATGCCCTGCTTTTGATACGGGCGCTGAAAAAAAACGGATATGATCCGCTGTATGAGAGAGTGGAAAATGCGGCCGCCATGAAGAAGGCGCTCCGAGAAAAACCATGGGACATTATTCTCTGTGACTATAAAATGCCCGCTTTCAGCGCTCAGCAGGCAATCGCCCTCCTGAAAAAAATAAAATCAGACATTCCCGCCATCATTGTATCCGGAAATATAAGCGAAGAAATGGCTATCGAGTGCATGCGTTCAGGCGCGCATGATTATATCATGAAATCAAATTTATCCCGTCTTTGCCCCGCGATTAAAAGAGAGTTGGCAGAGGCTAAAATTCGAAGAAAGCAAAAGCTTATGGAGGAGAAATTAAGGCAGGAACAACAACGGTTCCGTGCGCTTGCCGAACAATCCTCGGACATTATTGTTCTGCTGAATCGGGAAGGTAATATCCTCTATGAAAACTCGGTGGTGGAAAGAATTTTGGGATTCAAACCTGAAGAGCGGATTGGCCGAAAAATATTTGAGAAAATTCATCCCGAGGACTGGGTTAGAATCAGTGGCATATATAACAAATTGTTCGAGGATGAAAATTTTACGGCCAGTCAGAAAGAAGAAGTACGTATTCGTCATCAAGATGGAAACTGGCGTACGTTTGAAATTGTGGGAAACAATCTGGTGAACAACAACATTGTTGAAGCAGTCATTGTTAACCTGCGTGACATCACTCGGAGAAAGCAGGCGGAAGAAGATCTTAGAGAGAGCGAAAGAAAATACAAACTTGTTGCGGAAAAAATAAACGATATCGTTTGGATTACAGACAAGGATTTTAATATTATTTATGTTACGCCATCAATATACAATGTTCTAGGATTCACTCAAGAAGAAACGAAGAATAATACGCCTGAAGAAAAACTTACCCCGGAATCATTGGCTTATTTCAGGAAAATATTGGCGCAAGAGTTAGCTGTTGGAGAAAAGGGTCACGGATGTTCCGACGGTACTTTCAGTATGGAGTTGGAATGTTATCATAAGGATGGCTCGACCCGTTGGATGGAGGCGGTCATCAGCCGGATTTGCGATAAACAGGGCGTTATGACCGGTTTGCATGGCGTGTCCAGAGATATTACGAAGCGCAAGCAGGTGGAGGAATATCTTCGCGCTTCTGAAGATAAGTTTGTAAAAGCTTTCCGGTACAGCCCCACGGCTATGTGTATATCGACTATCCGTGAAGGACGCTTTATTGATGCCAACCATGTTTTTCTAGACACGCTCGGATACAAGCGGGAAGAAGTGATCGGCCGAACGTCAACCGATATCAATCTCTGGGTGAATACGGCCGAACGTGACGTGATGTTGCAAGAGCTTCTGAACACCGGAAAGATTGTGAATATAGAATTACAACTTCACGATCAACAGGGCAATATTCTGTCGGGGCTCGCATCCATGTCATTGATTAAATTTGCGGGAGAAATGCATATCCTGACCCAGACCATGAACATCACAGATCGAAAACTGGCGGAAGAAGCATTGAGGCAAAGTGAGGAACGTTATCGAACCATCCTTGATGACATGGATGAAGGGTATGAGGAATCAGACCTCAAAGGCAATTATACTTTTGTCAATGACGCCTTTCAGCGGATTTTAGATTACAGCAGCGATGAACTGATCGGTACGAATTTCAAACAGTACACGGCAGACGAAGAAACAAAGAAGAAAATTATTCGAGCCTATAACGAAATCTACAAGACGGGGATTCCCCTGAAAAGAAATCTGGAATGGAATATTATCAGAAAAGACGGCACCATTCGAACCTGTGAATTCTTTGCGTCCTTGTTAAAGGATTCCGACGGCGTTCCCGTCGGATTCAGGGGAATTGGCCGCGACATCACCGACCGCAAGGAGGTTCAAAATAAGTTGCGGGAAAACGAGGAACGGATCCAGAGGATTACAAAATGCGTTCCGGATCTGATCTGGGCAATGGATTTATCCGGCCGGTTAATTTATGCCAACGAAGCCGTGGAGCGCACGCATGGCTGGACGGTTGATGAATTTCTGAATCTTTCTTTGCGGGATGTGGTTTCACCCCTGCAGTTTTCCAGAGATGCTGGAATGTTAGAAGAGGCACTTGCTGAAGCGGTGAAACCTGATTACAACCGCAATAAAGTAATCACTTTTGAATCCGAGGAATTACGCAGAGACGGATCAACTTTTTGGGCCGAAGTTTCAACCAGTTTTTTGTGGTCGGACGATGACAAGCCCATAGGCATTATCGGGGTGACCAGGGACATCACGGAGCGCAAGCGTACGGAAAAGGCCTTGAGGGAGAAAGATGAAATTTTGCTCGGCATTACTAAAAATTTGCCGGGAAATATTTATCAGTTCTACGCGAAAGACAGCGGTGAGTATGGAATGAGCTACATCAGCGATCCCCTGAATGAAAATGCGAAAATAATGTTAAGTATGGAAACGGAAAACTTGGAGGAGGCCTTCCCGGCATTTCTTGCCCGTATCCATGAAGAAGACAGGGAGCGATTTCTGGCTTCCATTAAAAAAGCGGTGGAGACGGTGACCCCCTGGAATTATGAAGGCCGGGTGTTACATCGGGGCAAGGTGGTCTGGTTTCAAGGCATGTCGGTACCGACACGCGATCAGGACCGAACGGTTTTTGACGGGATTTTACTGAACATAACGGAACGCAAACTGGCGGAGGAAAAGTCCCGCGAGTCCGAAGAAAAATTCCATAAAATATTCATGACAAATCCCAACAGTATAGGCATCGCCAGACTCAGCGATGGTCTCCTTCTTGACGCCAACAAGAGGTTTGAAGATGTCTTGGGATGGAAGAGAGAGGCGGTTATCGGGATAAAGTCTGCCGATTGGCCCCACAGTTTTTGGGTGGATTTCTCCGAGCGGGATTTTATGGTAAAAGAATTGAAAGCCGGGCGGGATGTCCAGTTCCGTGACTTTAAATTCCGGCGAAGTGACGGCAGAATCCGTTTTGGGATTTATTCCGCCCGAGCCATCATTATCGACAACGAAGAATGTCTCATTTTCATCTTACAGGATATTACCGAGCGCAAATTGGCGGAGGAAAAATTCTACAAAATTTACATGACGACGCCAAACTGTATTGCCATTACACGTTTGAAGGATGGTCTTATAACGGATATAAACAAAGGGTTTGAAGATATGCTGGGATGGCGTCGGGAAGAAGTAATCGGAACAAAGTCTACCGAAGCGCCCATGAATTTCTGGGTGGATTTATCCGTCCGTGATGACATGGCGGCTGAAATAAAAGCCCGCAAAAATGTCTTGCATCGTGAATTTAAATTCCGGCGCAAAGATGGTTCTGTCCGTGACGGAATCTTTTCGGCACGCCTCATCATCATCGACAACGAAGACTGCCTTATTTTTATTTTGCAGGACGTTACCGAGCAAAAACGAATGGAAAAAGAGCTGGTGGAATCACACAAAACGAGTGTTATGAGTCAAATTGCTTCAGGTGTGGCGCATGAAGTACGTAATCCGCTTCATGCCATTCAGGCCATCAGCGAGGCCATGGCCCTGGACCTCGATGAAAACCCCGATTATAAAGACTATTTAATGCACATCAAGGCGCAGGTCGGCCGCCTTTCCCATCTGATGAATGATCTGCTGGATCTGGGCAAGCCGATTAAGTCTTCACAGTTCAGCAGGGCCTCATTAACGGAAATAGTCACCGCTGCAGTGGGATACTTGAGGGAAGGTCAAGCGGAACGGTTGCAGCAGATAAAGATTGTAAACAGGTTGTCCTCCGATAATATGGTCCTGGTTGATACAAATAAAATACAGCAGGTGATCATCAATTTAGTGGATAATGCCATCCAGCACAGCCCCAGAGATGGAGAAATATTGCTGGAAATCGGCAAGGCTGACAAAAATTTCATGATGATCAAGGTCATTGACAGGGGAGACGGACTGAAATCCGAGGATCAACATAGGATTTTTGAGCCGTTTTACACCACCCGTAAAAGCGGAACCGGCCTGGGGATGAGCTTATGCAAGCATATTATCGATAGCCACGGTGGTTCGATAGACATAACCAACAATCAAAACGCACCGGGATGCACTGCGCAGTTTACTATTCCTGTCTACAAAAGCAAGGAGTATGAATGAAACCAATCGTATTGCTGATTGACGATGAACCTTCTGTCCAGTTCGGATTTTCAGCTTATCTCCATAAGACCGGCTATCAGGTTCAGACTTCCGGCAGCATTGCCGAGGCCAGACAAAAACTCTCTCAGGGTTGTTTTGACGTCATTTTGCTGGATCTTTCTCTGCCCGACGGTAACGGCATCGATCTGATCGCCGAAATCCGCCAGAACTATCCTGAGGTGGCTTTGGTGGTTATCACCGGTCGGGGAGATGTCCCCGTGGCGGTCAAGGCCATGCAGCTGGGAGCCGATAATTTTTTAACCAAACCGGTGGATATGAATGAACTGAACGTTTATCTGGGCAAGAGCATCGAACTGAAAGGGCTGCGCAGTAAAGAAATGACCAGAAAGAGGCTGGATAAACGTTCCGAACCTTACTTCGGAGACAGCCCGGCCATAAAAAAAGTGATGGAACTGGCCGAAGCGGCTGCCGGAAAGGACAATCCGGTTGTGATTTACGGACAGACCGGTACCGGCAAGGGCGTGCTGGCCAGATGGATTCACGAACACAGTTCGCGCAGCCCCGGTTTCTTTGTGGAGCTCAATTGTTCGGTTCTGAAAGGAGACCTTTTGAACAGTGAGTTGTTCGGCCACGCCAGGGGGGCATTTACTTCCGCCCATCAGGACAAACAGGGGCTTTTGGATGTCGCCGATGGCGGCACGTTGTTTCTGGATGAGATAGGCGATATGGACTTGTCGGTTCAGGCACAGTTTTTAAAAGTGATCGAAGAAAAACAGTATCGCCGGATGGGGGAAGTCAAACTGCGTCACAGCAATTTCCGGCTCATCTGCGCCACGAATCAAGATCTGTTATCCAATACGAAGAACGGCCGTTTCAGGATGGATCTGTATTTATCGGGTCAATGTCTTTCCGATCCATCTGCCGTCTCTTAAAGAACGGGAACGGGACATGAATGGTCTGCTTCTGCATCTCCTGGAAAGCCTGAATTATAAGCCCACGGAAGTGTCACCAGAGGTCCTGCAGCTTTTTCGCTGTTATCACTGGCCGGGCAACATCAGAGAGTTGAAAAACGTGCTGGAGAGGGGGCTGATGCTTTCCGGCGGAGATCTCCTCAAACCTTCGCACTTTTCCGGTCTGGATTTACAGGTGAACGAGAATCAGGCCGGAACCGGAGAATCGTCCATGTCGGCTGCCGAGATGCTGCACATCAGGAATGTCATGGAACAATGCGGTGGAGATACCGGCGCCGCGGCAAAGGTTCTGGGGATATCCCGACCGACCTTATACCGTAAGATCAAAAGATATAAAATTATCCATAAATGAAAGATGGCTGAATGCTCTGTAAACGATTTTCTGTAAAGTGTTACGGCCGACTATTTTTATCCTCACTTGCTCTCCAATCATCATGATCAATCCAACCGAATGAAAGCTATTAAAGGTCAGCAGGAATCAACTGCAATGTAACGGTAGAGAAGTTGTAGGATTATCACTTTTGAGAAACATGATCACATTTATTCTCAAAAGTAATAATGATGATTCTCCGGCCGTCCGGACTATTCTTTGTAAAATCAAACAGATATCTTCGAGAACAAACTTGGCATAAAAATTGATATCTATCTTTATCATCGGCAGATCCGGTGAATCTAAAAAAAATGGGAGCGGAGAATGAAACAGAGGATTTTGATCGTTGATGATGAAACCGCAATCTTACTGGCATTTAAAAAGTTACTGCAGAGTCAGGATGTCGGAGTCGATACGGCTGAGACCATTGCTGATGCGGAAAACTTATTGAAAAAAAATATTTATAACGCGGTGATCGTGGACCTCCGCCTGACGGGCGTCGACGGTGAAGAAGGATTGGAAATCATAAAATACGTCAAGAAATTCCATTCTCTAACCAATGTTATTCTTGTGACCGGTTATGGAAGCCCGGCTGTCATGGAGAAGGCACAGGCTTTGGGAGCCTCTTTTTATTTCGAGAAACCCGTTTCGAGTGAGATTTTGAAAAATGCGCTGAAGAGCCTGAACATCGATTAGTATTTTTGATCTCAGGGAATTATGAAAAAACAACACATAATCTATAGGAGGCAAGAAGATGAATAACGTTACTGCAACTTGTATAAGTCGTTCCGTGGAAGTTGATTCCAGGGCCGGCAAATATCTTTCTTTTTTTCTGGCCAGCGAGGAATATGGAGTAGAAATTCTCAAAGTACAGGAAATCATTGGTCGGATGCCGATTACACCGGTTCCGCTGACATCGCGATATATCAGGGGAGTCATCAACCTGCGGGGCAAGATTCATCCTATTATGGATCTTAAGGTCAAATTTGGCATGGATGAAAGCCGGATGACTGATGAGACTTGCATTATTGTCATTAAAACTTCCAGCATGATGATGGGCATCCTGGTGGATAAGGTTTCTGAGGTGATAAATGTAGCTTCAAATGACATTGAGGATACGCCCTCATTTGGGGCAGATATTAATCCTGAGTATCTTCTGGGTGTCGGCAAAACAGGAGGACGGGTGCGACTGCTCTTGGATATTGAGAAGGTTATAACCGCTTCTGATTTTATCAATATGAAAAAAGCTGCCGCCGCGGAAATTAAGAAACCGATGGTGAATTGAGGGAAATAGATCCTGCAATCAATTATATGAATGAAAGGAAAAGGAGGAGAGAAATATGTTTAATAATATTAAAGTCGGTACGAAGATGATTGGAAGCTTTCTGGTTGTGGTTATCATTCTGGCAGTGGTAGCCTTCATAGGATTTTCTAATATAAAATCAATATCGGCGAGAAGCCAGGTTATGTATCATCAGAATACCGCAGCGATCGAGGAAATGGGCGTTATTATTGCCGGCCTCGAAAAAATGCGTGGAGACATTTACCGGTATTTTGATGTGCCGGCGGATCGGCAGAAAATGCGTCAGAACATAGAGGATACAATCAATTCCGTAACCGAGATTATGCAGAATTATAAAAAAAGGAATATCGGGGAGGAAGAAAAGAAGATTATCTCTGAATTTGAAGTTGCCTGGCCGGATATGTATCGCGGTTATCGGGAAGGGATGTTGCGCAAGGATGAAGGCAGGGATGATGAGGTTAACCGTTTGTTAAGCGCAGGAAGCTACGCTGTGCAAGGCCGGATGAAAACGATAGCTGCTGTCCGTTCTCTCAATGAAATCAACCGTAAAAACGCCGAAGCGGCCAATAAAGCGAACAAGGCCGCAGAGGCTCTGGCGACTACGGTAGTTGTTATTGCTGCCGTATTTGCAGTGGTGGTCGCTTTGTTATTGGGTTTTATCCTTACAAATTCTATTACCAAACCCTTGAATCAGGGGGTGCAGATGATACAGGAAATGGGCAAAGGCCATCTTTCTGGACGTCTAAATCTGAAACGAAAGGATGAAATTGGAATATTAACAAAAGAAATGGACAAGTTCGCTGACAACCTTCAAAAATATGTAGTCGGAGGCATGCAGCAGATATCGTTAGGCAATGTAAATATCGATACTCCCGTCATGGATGAAAAGGATGAGATCGGTCCCGCGCTGAAAAGAATGGTGGATACTTTGAAGAACCTGGGAAATGAAATGAATGTGTTAACCAGGTCAGCGATGGAAGGCAGACTTGATGTTCGTGGAAATCATCAGGATTTTAAGGGAGTTTATCAGGAAACTATCATGGGTGTCAATAAGACCCTGGACGCGGTAATGGGGCCAATTAACGAAGCTTCAGAAGTTCTGGAGAAGGTGGCAAATAAGGATCTTACCGTCCGTATTAAGGGCGATTACAAGGGCGACCATGCCAGGATTAAAGAATCAATTAATATAGCGGTGGAGAATCTGGATAAGGCTTTGCAGCAGGTGGCTGTCGGAGCAGAGCAGGTTGCTTCTGCCAGTCTTCAGGTAAGCACAGGTGGCCAGTCGTTATCTCAGGGAGCCAGTGAACAGGCCAGTTCCCTGGAAGAAATTTCCAGCAATCTGCAGGAGATGTCTTCCATGACGAAGCAAAATGCTTTAAATGCCAGAGAAGCCAACGGCGTTTCCATCGTGACAAGAGATAGCGCTGATAAGGGCGTGGAAAGCATGAACCGTATGTCTGAAGCGATCAACAAGATTAAAACTTCATCTGATGCTACAGCCAAGATAGTCAAAACCATAGACGAGATTGCCTTCCAGACCAACCTTCTCGCGTTAAACGCGGCAGTGGAAGCGGCAAGGGCCGGAGATGCGGGTAAGGGATTTGCTGTCGTTGCTGAGGAAGTAAGAAATCTGGCAATGCGCAGCGCGGAAGCGGCTAAGAACACAGCCAATCTCATTGAAGAAGCGGTCAAAAATTCAGAAAATGGCGTGGCTATCAATTCGGAAGTTCTGACGAATTTCAGGGATATTACAGAGAAGATTAACAGAGTCAGTCATGTCGTGGCGGAAATTGCAGCAGCATCGGAGCAGCAGGATGTGGGAATACATCAGGTCAACATCGCAGTGGAACAGTTGAACCAGGTAACACAGCAGAATGCGGCGAATGCCGAGGAATCAGCCAGTGCGGCAGAAGAGATGTCCTCGCAGTCCGAAGAGATGCGCAGTATCGTGGCAGGTTTCAAACTAAACGGTACGGGGCATTTCCATCAGGCTCTGCTTGCTGAGAAAAGGAATCCTGTATTGCCTGACATAAAGGCGGTTAAAAAAGGTATTAAGGTATTAGCCGGACTTCAACCCAATCCTCGTGAAGTGATACCGCTGGATGAACAAGATCAATGCGTGCTGGCAGCTTTTTAAACTGTGGAATCACGCTAACCGTGCCCCTTTCTCTGACCGTCCCCGGGAGAGAAGGGGGCACAAAAAAACAATCAGGAGCACGTCTGATCCATAATGAGAATCTCTCGATGCTTCACGATCCTTTTGCGTAAATGAGGGTTGTAATGTCCCATACGTTAAATGAGAAACTAAGTGAGTCTTTCATTATGTCTGAACGCAATCTTATGGTCAGTCAGTCAAGTAAGGACATCTGCAGGCGAAAACTGTCGCGAGATGCGGCAGACAATATTGAAGATCTGTATACAAATCTGGTTCATACCATTTCAGATGTCCTGATCCGAACCGATATGGAAGGCCGGATACTGTTTGTTAATGACCATGCCTCTCAACTCAGCGGTTATCAGCGGGATGAAATTGAAGGCCGGAACATGCTTGCGTTCATATCCCCCGATGATAGAGACAGATTGATTATGAATACATTTCACATGGTGGAACACAGTCTGGGGCCTCAGGAATATAAAATCGTAATAAAAGATGGAAATTGTGTTCCCTTCGAGGTAAATGGCGATGTCCTTCGTAGCAGTGATGGAACACCAGTCGGTCTCGTTTTTGTCTGTCGTGATGTCAGAGAGCGGGAAAAAGTCCTGGAAGCTTTGTATGAAAGCAAGGAGCGTTACAGGTTGCTTTTCGAGAATGCTATTGAAGGTATATTTCAGACAACCCTGAATGGTCAAATGCTTCTGGTCAACTCTGCCATGGCCAGAATGCTGGGGTATCATTCCTCGCAAGACGCCATCAACAAAATAAACGATATCGGCTACCAGATCTATGCAAACCCGGAAGACCGCAAAGAATTAATGAACAGTCTTTTCCTGGTGGGCAAAATCACGGGCAAAGAGGTTTTGTTGAAGCGCGTGGATGGAGATTATTTAAAGGTCATTCTAAACTTGCGTCTGGTGCATGGAACGAACGGCAATAACGCATTCATCGAAGGGAGCTGCATCGATATTACAGAGAAATGGCTTGCCGAGGAGGCGCTCAGAACCAATGAGGAAAAGTACCGGAAAATTTTTGAAGGTGCCACTGGGGGCATCTTCCAGATAACTCCAAATGGAAGATTTCTCAGTATTAATCCGGCTTTTGCAAAAATGTTCGGTTATGCATCGCCGCAGGAGATGATCAATTCCGCCACGGACATAGAACATCAGCACTATGTGAACCCAAGGGACAGGGAAGAAATGGTGAGGCTTCTACGTGAAAATAATACATTGGAAGGATTTGAAATGGAAGTTTATCACAGGGATCGGAGACGCTTCTGGATATCCTTCAATGTACATACAGTTTGTGATGATGCGGGAAATATAATTTACTTTGAAGGCACGAGTGCGGATATTACGAAACGGAAACAGGCTGAAGAAAAATTTCATAAAATATACATGATGTCGCCGGAATGCATAGCCATTACCCGATTGGAGGACGGCCTCATCAGAGAGGCAAACAAAGGGTTCGAAGATATTATCGGATGGAAACGGGAGGCCGTTATCGGGACAAGATCCAGCGAACCGCCCATGAATTTCTGGGTAAAACCGGCGGATCGTGAACGGATGATTGCGGACTTGAACGCGGGCAGGGACGTTATGCGTCGTGAAGTTGAATTCCGAAACAGTGAAGGAGTCGTGCGTGCCGGTATTTATTCCGCCCGGTCCATCAGCATTAACGACGAGGAAAATATTATTTTTATTCTGCAGGATGTTACCGACCATAAAATAATGGGCGAAGAACTTCAGCGTACCATCGACAGTCTGAGAAAAGCGTTCAGCACGACCATCAATGTCATGATTACCGCCCTGGAAATGAGAGATCCCTATACGGCGGGACATCAGAAAAAATCTGCGGCCTTTGCCAGAGCCATTGCCAGGGAAATGGGATTATCAGAGAATGAAATTGAGGGGATTCATATCGCGGGCATTATCCATGACATCGGGAAAATATCCATCCCGACGGAGATATTGAGCAAACCTACCCGACTGACACAACTGGAGTATTCTCTGCTTCAGGAACACTCCCGGTGTGGATATGAGATGCTGAAGGACGTGGCATCTCCGTGGCCGCTGGCGCAGATTGTCTATCAGCATCACGAAAGGATGAACGGGTCCGGTTATCCCCGCCATCTGAAAGGCGACGACATCCTTCTTGAAGCCCGCATCCTCGCCGTGGCCGATGTGGTGGAGGCGATGGCTTCCCACCGTCCTTATCGTCCGGCGCTGGGTATTGATAAAGCCCTGGAAGAAATCGAAAGGAACAGAGGTCTTCTTTATGACGTTGCCGTTGTCGATGCCTGTCCGAGATTATTCCGGGAAAAAGACTACCTGCTTGCTGAAGTTTAATATGGAGGAAGTCGCCAAAGGTCTGCATGGCGATGGCGGCTCCGGGAATAGGTTCCTTTTCCGGAACGGCTCCTTGAATTCCACGACGCGTTTCTGATGGTAGGAGGGACAAAAATGGCTACGCTTACAGGAAAAAGGCAGCAGTTATTCATGACCGCAGTCTTTGCATTTCACGCGGGCAAAGCCGTGGGGCAAGTCGCCGCAGTCGAGATAACGATCATTTACCGTCTCGATATAGGGCCGCCAGAAGCCGTACTGTCTGCAGAAGTGTTCGTCATAAATTTGCACGAAGGTTTCAAAATCATCCTCGACGCAATGATAATAATCCGACTCCTGCGGGCGGCGTGGCTAGTATGCGGCTGCCGGCAATGCCATTTCTACCTCGCTGGATAGGATAAATGAATTGAGAAGTAATGATTTATAGTAGGAAGAAAGTCCTATTGTCAGGGAGGAAAATAATGAGATCAAAATTTAATGAGACCTGATTCATATTGACAGGACAAGAATAAATATGTTTTTTAGAGAAGTAATTCTGGAACGTAGTCAGTATACTTA
Organism: Deltaproteobacteria bacterium; assembly: GCA_022710585.1. Lineage (GTDB taxonomy): Bacteria > Desulfobacterota > Syntrophia > Syntrophales > Smithellaceae > Smithella. The sequence goes on from JAKLGV010000010.1 coordinate 54,017, forward strand.
TTGCCGGGTTGTTAAAACATGAAAATTACCAGTGCAGAATTCATAAAAAGTGCCGTCTGGCCGCCGCAGTATCCGCCGGCAGCCTTGCCGGAGATCGCCTTTGTCGGGCGCTCGAATGTCGGCAAGTCGTCGTTGATTAACACACTCGTCGGCCGAAAAAATCTGGCGAAGACCAGCAACACGCCGGGTCGTACACAGCTGATTAATTTTTTCACTGTCAATGAAAAAATATCCTTTGTTGACTTGCCCGGCTACGGCTTTGCGAAAGTCCCCCAATCGGTGAAAAAAGACTGGGGTGAGATGATGGAAGCTTATCTTAAGGAGCGGCCGTCTCTTTGCCTGGTCATTTTCATTCTGGATATCCGGCGCGATCCCAACGCCGACGATTTATCCCTGCGCGACTGGCTCGAACATTACCGCATTCCTTATTTATATATTCTTACCAAGAGCGACAAATTATCCAACAATCAGGCGATGGCCCGCCGAAAGGCGATTGAAAAAACGCTGCAAATTACAGCCGAGAAAAAACCCATTCTGTTCTCGGCGAAGACACAAAAAGGCAAAACCGATATCTGGGATTTTCTGAAAATTCACTTGGCCTCTCTTCCTGCCGGAAGATCATAAACATTCTGTGGCAATATCCCCTTGACACATGAGACGGTGTTTTCTATACTCGACGCACAAACAATCCAAATGATGAAAGCATTCAGAGTAATGGCCACGGCTGAAGAAACTTGGAAATTGAAGGACGTTCCCCGGACGAATGAAAAATAATAAGACTCTCTCGGAACTGAAAGCAAGCGAGAAGAACGCCCGGCGCGACATTATCATCGACGCGGCGGAGACGGAATTTGCAACGAAGCCTTTCAACCGCGTGAACATGCGGGATATCGCCCGGCGCGCGGGCATTTCGCCGGCCCTCATCTACCGGCATTTCCCCGATCAGCAGTCCCTGTTCGCCGAAACGTATGTCAGGGGCATTAGTGGGATTCTGGACAGGATACGCAAAAGGATTGACACGTCCAGAGACGGCGCATTCGGGGAGGTGGTCGACGATTTCATCGTTTTCTTTTCGCGCAACGACCAGTATTACCGGACGATGACGAATTTTTTCCTTGAAGGTCCGGTTGAACGCGGACTCTTCGATAAGCTCAACAGTATGGAACGGAAACTGCTCGGGCACTTCGATGCCATGTTTGCCAAGATGAAGATCGAGGGCGATATCCGCTTCCATTCGCATACGTTGTTTTCCGCGCTCGTCGGAATCGTAACAACCTTTAGAAGTCATCCGGATAAAAGCGACAGGGAAATTCTCAAGCACCGCAGAAGGATTGCGGCAAATCTGACTAAAATTTACACATCATATTCTTTGCACAATAAAAAATAGTCCACCGGCCGTATCCCGTTTTTTCAATAAACAGTATTATATCCAACTGTTCAGATTCATTGGACCTTTTGATTTTCACATAAAATCACTTGACTTATAAACAGCGTTCCTATAAGTAAACAACGTTTACATATAAAAGATTCCGGTGGTTCATCATGGACGTTCAAACACAAAATTCTCAGTTGGAAAAATTCTTCAATCCCTCGTCCGTCGCAGTCATCGGCGCTTCGAACGGGCTTTTCAATCTCGGAGCGACCATCTGCAATTGTCTTAAAAATTACATAAAATTCCCCGGGCCGGTTGTCGCGATCAACAGAAAGGCGGAGGAGGTGAGCGGTTATCCCGGATATTCTTCTGTAACGGACGTTTCGCATGACATAGACCTTGCCGTCATTATCACGCCGGCTTCAGTCGTGCCCTCGTTTGTTAGACAATGCGGAGAAAAAGGCATCCGCAACATCGTAATAGAGAGCGCGGGATTTTCGGAGCAGGGTGGTGAAGGGAAAAAACTTCAAAAGGAGATCGACGACTGCGCGAAGCAATATGGCATAAGGCTTCTGGGCCCCAATTGCCTTGGCGTGATGAACAACGTCACTCGCTTCTGCTGTTTTTACGGCGCGTACGACGGCATCATGGACGCTCTAAACAAGGCTGGCGGCGTGTCGTACGTCATCCAGAGCGGCGGCGTCGGCGTGGTGATTATCGAGTCGCTGATGGATGACATGCAGGGAATCAACAAGATGGTGAGCATCGGCAACAAGACCGATGTGGATGAGGCGGACCTGCTGGACTATTTCAACAACGACAACACGCAAGTCATTTCGATGTATCTGGAAAACGTCGCCGACGGCACAAAACTGATGAAGGCTGCAAGTCGGGTGAAAAAACCCATCATGATCTTCAAATCGGGCAGAACGGAGGCGGGCACCGCCGCCGCGCTTTCTCACACAGCCGGTATGGCCAACAATGACGTTATTTTTGACAGCATGTGCCGCCAGGCAGGCATCATCCGGCTCAAATCAATCAGCGAACTTTATTCCCTGCCGAAGATGCTTACCGAAATGCCCCTGCTCAGGGGAAACAGGATTGCCGCGTTTACCAATTCCGGTGCATTCGGCAGTATATCAGCGGACATCATGGTTGACGCGGGCCTGACCATTCCGCGTCTCTCACCGGAGACCAGGGAGAAGCTTTCCAAAATAAAGGGTGTGTTCAATGTCAACAACCCCGTAGACATCGGTCCCGCGCTGCCGCAGGTCTACCTGGATCTCATCGACATTATTCTCGCGGCTCCGGAGGTGGACGGGCTTCTGCTGATGTCGAGCATCTGGCGCGATTTCGTTATCGACGTCATCAAGGAAGTGATCAAGATGTGCAGGCACTATGATAAACCCGCTGCCATATACACACCGAATTCCATCAGCAAGATTATTTCCGTGCGTAAGCAGTTCAATGTTCCCATTTTCGATTCCATGGAGGAAGCGGTACGGGCGCTCGTTGTGTCGTATGAGCAGCTCAGGTATCTTCGTAAAAAGGAGCAGTATATTGGAGCAGATTTTAAAGAACGCGATTAAGCGGGGCCAAAAGAGCCTCTCCGAATATGAATCCAAGGCGGTCGTTAAATCAGCGGGCGTCGCGATAACCAGCGAAAAGCTGGCGCGCTCGCGCGAGGAAGCGACGACATTTGCCGAAGAAATCGGGTACCCCGTGGCGTTGAAAGGCTGTTCCGCCACGCTCGCGCATAAGACAGAAGCGGGTGTTGTCAAACTGAATCTTGCCGACGCCAAAGCGGTACGCGATGCCTATGACGAGATTACCGGCAGGGTTTCTGAAATAGACGGTGTGCTGGTACAGGAGATGATCAAGGGTAGCCGGGAGTTTGTCATCGGGCTTACCCGTGACCCGCAATTCGGGCCGTGCGTCATGTTCGGGATCGGCGGTATCTTTACCGAAGCAATCAAGGACGTGAGCTTCCGCATCGCTCCTCTGACTGAAGAAGACGCCGAAGAGATGATCGAAGAGATAAAAATGAAAAAATTGCTGGGCGGGTTTCGCGGCAGTCCCGCCGTTGACCGAAGCGAGCTTGTCCGCGCCCTGGTGGGCATCGGCGAACTGGCTTTAAGGCATAGCGAGATTGCGGAGATCGACATCAATCCGCTGATTATAGCAGGCAATAAACCGGTTGCGGCAGATGCGCTCATCATCCTGGCCGGGTAACGGAAAAGGCAAATAGTCATGAAAATATTTTTCATGACTACTTGATAAAGTATCAACAGGAAACACAAGCAACAAGGAGAAAAAACATGGCATCAAATTTTTTGTATTCGACACGTGAACAAAAGTTCATCTTGAAGGAATGGCTTGACCTGAGCAAAGTCTTCGGCGCAGGCCGTTTCCAGGGCGGCTACAGCGTCGACGATATCGATTCGATTCTGGAAAACGCGATGAAGATCGCCAAACTGTCCATCGCGCCCACCAGCGACGACGGCGACAACATCCATGCCGTTTACAAGGCGGGCAAGGTCACAACTCCCGAATCCTACAAGAAAGGCTACTGGGACATCCAGGAAAACGGCCTCGGCAGCAGCAACGCCGACCATTCGGACCCCAGCTCCATGCCGCTTTGCGTGATGGGAGCGACCAATGAATACCTGGCGGCGGCCAACGCTTCGCTGGGACCCTACGCGATGGCGACAACCGGTTCCGCCGGTCTCATCCGCGACTTCGGCAGCGAAAAAGTCAAGAATATCTTCCTGCCCAAAATGTTTTCCGGTCAATGGGCCGGTACCATGGACCTTACTGAACCCAACAGCGGATCCGACGTCGGCGACATCACCACCAAGGCAACCCCCACCAGCGAACCTGGTGTCTATAACATTGTCGGCACCAAATGCTTCATCACCGGCGGCGATCAGGACCTCACCGAAAATATCATTCACCTGACACTCGCCCGCATCGAGGGATGCGCTCCGGGAACAAAGGGCATTTCGCTTTTTGTCGTTCCCAAGTTCTGGCCGGACGCAAACGGCGAGAAGGGCGAAGCCAACGATGTGAACTGCGGCGGCATTGAACACAAAATGGGGCTGCGCGGTTCGGCCACGGCCATCGTCAATTACGGCGAGGAAAACAAGTGCCGCGGCTACCTGCTCGGCGATCCCCCCGTGGACGGCAAGGGACAGGGCATGGCCCAGATGTTCCAGATGATGAATGAAGAGCGCACGGTCACGGGACTTGCGGCCATGTCTGCGGCAACCGTGGCCTACAACAATGCCTGTGCCTACGCGGCCGGACGCATCCAGGGACGCCAACTCACCAACCCCAAGGCCGGCAGGGTTCCCATTATCAACCACGAGGATGTGCGCCGTATGCTCATGTTCCAGAAATCCATCACGGAAGCGTCCCGTGCCATGATCGCCTTCTCGTATTATTGCATGGACATCGCGGAAAACACCGCGGACGAAAACGAACGTAAACTGGCCAAGGCCTATATCGAAGTCAACATCCCCATTGTCAAAGCTTGGTGCTCGGACATGGCGTTCCTCTCCATCTCGGAAGCCATGCAGTGTTACGGCGGCTATGGCTTTTCGGAAGAATACCCCATCGCCCAGCAGCTCCGCGACTGCCGGATTTATCCCATCTGGGAAGGCACCAATTACATACAGTCCATGGATCTTATCGGACGCAAGTGGATGATGGGTGGAGGACAGGTCTTTGCTACATGGCTGGGTGAAATTGAAAAGTTCGTGCAGGCCGGCAAATCAAACGCAACGTTCGCTCCGCAGGTCGCCCTGCTGGAAGAGGCCATAAACAACTATAAGGAAATACAGGCCACCATGGCCGGTTACCTGGGACAGGGAAAACTGGGCATGATCGGCTTCTACGCCACACGGATACTCCATGCCACGGGTTACATATACGGAGCGAAACTTCTGCTGGAGCAGGCGCTCATCTGCCAGAAGAAAGCCGACGAAATCGGCAAGGATAATTTCGAGTATCCTTTCCACGCGGGCAAGGTGGCTTCGGCGAAGTTCTTCTGCCACAACATCCTGCCCGTTGTGGGCACGATTTTGAAAGTCATCAAGGAAGGAGATAATTCCATCATGGAAATCCCCGAAGCAACTTTCACAATTTAAAAACTTTTTAGGGACGGGAGAATTCTCGCCCGTCCCTTTTTCTTTTTCCGTAAACACTGAAACACTTTTTTGACATTACCGAAACAAATTAGTTTATTAATGGTAAATTTACTAATTGTTCTCGGCAAAGACAAAAAAGGTAAGATTGATATCCGGTAGTTTTTGGAAAATCATATACGCTCCCTTCCTTCTTAGCGCCCATACAAATCTTTTCCTGTAGGTTGATCAGCAAAAAAAGCTCAATGTGATTAAAGATTTTTTTCAAGGCCTCCCGAGCACATCTTCCTGAACGACGGTCACTTTTTTAGTCAAGTTATATCAAGTATTTAGAAAAATAAATCAAATAAATTAAGCTTGCTATCTTGACAGTTAATTTAATTTGTGTTAGCCGAATGACGCTTGTTGGAAGAAGTTTTTTGACAAAATATTTAGAGGTTCTTTAATATATCAGAAGAGGTGTAATCAGGTGCTAAAAGATAACGAAAAAGTTGGTGCTGTAATGGTAGTTGGTTCGGGAATCGCCGGTATCCAGGCGTCTCTCGATTTGGCCAATTCCGGAATGAAAGTATATCTCGTCGAAAACGGAATCAGCATCGGCGGTGTCATGGCTCAGTTGGACAAGACCTTTCCCACCAATGACTGTTCCGCCTGTATATTGTCCCCCAAACTGGTCGAAGTCGGCCGCCATCCCAATGTTGAAATCAAGACCCGGCGGACAGTTAATTCGGTCGAAGGTGAACCCGGAAAATTCAAAGTTAAAATGACATCCGCTCCGCGGTTCGTCAATCTGGATAAATGTACGGGTTGCGGTGACTGTGCCAAAGTCTGTCCCGTTTCGGTTCCCGCCGGATTTAACGGCAATCTCAGTGAAAGGAAAGCCGTCTATCGTCATTTCCCGCAGGCCATTCCCAGCGGTTTTGCGATTGACAAAGTGGGAACCTCTCCCTGTAAAGCCCATTGCCCCACGCACATCAGCGTTCAGGGTTATGTGGCACTGATTGCCGAAGGCAAATTCAAGGAAGCACTGAAGCTCATCAAACAGGATAATCCTTTCCCCATCGTCTGCGGTCGCGTTTGCAATCATCCCTGCGAAACGGCCTGTATGCGAGCCAAGGTGGATGATCCGATCGATATTATGCACCTCAAGCAATTCGTCGCTGATCTGGATCTGAACAGTGACACCCGCTATATTCCCGAAAAGAAAGAAAGCAAGGGCAAGAAAGTCGCCGTGGTCGGCGCCGGTCCTTCGGGCCTGACCTGCGCTTATTATCTGGCCATTGAAGGCTACGATGTGGACGTTTTCGAAGCCCTGCCCGTTGCGGGTGGCTGGTTGGCCGTGGGTATTCCCGAATACCGCCTGCCCAAGAATGTTCTGAAGGCTGAAATCAAAATCATCGAAGATCTCGGTGTGAAAATTCACCTCAATAAGCGAGTCGGCAAGGATATTTCCTTTGATAAATTGAAGTCCGATTACAGCGCCATCTTCATCGGCTGCGGTACCATGAAGAGCAGCAAACTCAACATTCCCGGCGAAGATATGAAGGGCGTTGTTCACGGCGTTGATTATCTGCTGAAAGTCAACCTGGGCGAAAAAGTTTCCCTGGGTGATAAAGTCGCGGTCATCGGCGGCGGTAACGTCGCGATGGATGCCGTGCGCACGGCGGTCAGAACCGGCTCCAAAGAAGTCTTCATTCTCTATCGTCGTACCCGCGCGGAAATGCCCGCGTCTCCGGAAGAAATCGAAGAAGCCATTGAAGAAGGAATCGAAATGAAATTCCTCGTGGCCCCGAAAAAAGTTGTGGGCAAGGATGGAAAAGTGACCGGCATCGAATGCACGCGCATGGAACTGGGTGAACCGGATGCCAGCGGCCGTCGCCGTCCTGTGGAAATCAAAGGCTCCGAATTTATTGTCGAATGCGACGCCATCGTTCCCGCCATCGGTCAGGAAGCCGATTTGTCTTTCATTACCAAGGAAAGCGGCGTCTCCATTAACAAATGGAATAATGTAGATTTCGATAAAATCACTTACGCGACCAACGTTCCCGGTATCTTCACCGGCGGTGACGTTTCTACCGGTCCCCAGACCGTCGTCAAGGCTGTTTTCTCCGGTAAGGAAGCGGCCAAATCCATCGACCGCTATCTGCGCGGCGAGGATATGAAGACCGGTCGTGAAAAAGACTGGACCAAGGATCTGGCAGACAAAGCTGATCTTTCCAATTTCTCCAAAGTTCCGCGCGAGAAATATCCGCTCATGAAGCCGGAAGATCGCAAAACCAATTTCAAGGAAGTCGGTCTTGGTTTCTCCGAGGCCCAGGCCAAAGCGGAAGCTCTGCGCTGTCTGTCCTGCGGTGTCTGTTCCGAATGTTATCAGTGCGTGGACGCCTGTATTGCCAAGGCCATCGACCATGACATGACAGTTACCGAAGAAACCATCGAAGTCGGTGCCATTATCGCGTCGGCCGGTTTTGAAATTTTCGATGCCCGCCTGCGCGGCGAATACGGTTACGGGATTTACAAGAATGTCGTTTCGGCGCTTCAGTTTGAAAGAATTCTCTCCGCGTCCGGTCCGTTCTTCGGTCACGTCCAGAGAATTTCCGACGGCAAGGAACCCAAGAAGGTTGCTTTCATTCAGTGCGTCGGTTCGCGCGACACGTCCTGCGGCAACAGCTGGTGTTCGTCCGTTTGCTGTATGTACGCCACCAAAGAAGCCATCATCGGTAAGGAACACGCCAAAGGATTGGAACCCACCATTTTCTATATGGACATTCGCGCGCACGGTAAGGATTTCGACCGGTTTGTTAATCGCGCCAAAAATGAATACGGTATCCGTTATATCCGTTCGATGCCCTCCGTCATCAAAGAATTGCAGCAGACCAATAATCTGCTGATTACATACGTCAATCAGGACGGAACGCTGACCGAAGAAGAATTCGATATGGTCGTTCTGTCCGTTGGCCTGATGCCTCCCAAGGAAGCCAAACAGCTTGCCGCCAGCCTCGGCGTTGAACTGGAAGAACACGGTTTCTGCAAGACATCACTGGAGAATCCGGTTCAGACATCGCGCCCCGGCGTGTTCGTCTGCGGCGCCTTCGGCGGTCCCAAGGATATTCCGGAAACGGTTATGGAAGCATCAGCCGCTGCCGCCTGTGCGGAAGGATTGCTTGCGGCCAAACGCGGTACTATGATCACACCGGTGGAAAATCCGGAAGAGAAGGATATGCGCGGACAGGGCGTGCGCACCGGCGTATTTGTCTGCCATTGTGGTATCAATATCGGTGGTGTTGTGGACGTCCCCGCCGTCCGTGATTATGCCGCCACACTGCCCACCGTTGTCTATACAGCCGACAATCTTTTCACCTGCTCCCAGGACACGGCGGTGAAGATGAAGGAAGTCATCGAAGAACAGAATCTGACCCGCGTGGTCGTGGCTTCCTGCTCGCCCCGGACGCATGAAGGGCTGTTCCAGGAAAACTGCGAAAAGGCCGGTCTGAACCGGTATCTCTTCGAGATGGCCAACATCCGTGACCAGAACTCCTGGGTACATATGCACGAGCCAAAAGAGGCCACGGAAAAGGCGAAAGACCTGCTGCGTATGGCTGTCGCCAAGGCGCAGTATCTCAAACCCTTGAAACCCGGTCAGTTATCCGTCAATCATCAGGCATTGATTATCGGTGGCGGTTTAGCCGGTATGACCGCGGCGATGTCGCTGGCCGATCAGGGATTTGCCTCCTTCATCGTGGAGAAGGAAGACCGACTGGGCGGCAATTACAATCATCTTTATAAAACACTCGAAGGCCTTGACGCGCAGACTCATTTGAAAGGTCTTCTGGATAAAATCTACAAGAATCCGTTAATCACGGTGACAACCGGTGCCAAAATCGAGAAGATTGAAGGTTTCATCGGCAATTACAAGACGACGGTCAAAGCCAAAGATGGCGAAAAAGTCTTTGAACACGGCGTCGTGATTGTGGCCACCGGTGCCTACGAGAACAAGACCAAGGAGTATCTCTATGGCCAGAATCCCTGCGTGAAAACACAGCGGGAACTGGAAACCATGATTTATGGCAAGGACGCCAAACTGGCTGCCGTGAAAAATATCGTCATGATTAATTGTGTCGGCAGCCGCGACAAGGAAAGACCTTACTGCAGCCGCTACTGCTGCTCCGAAGCGATCAAGAACGCTCTGGAACTCAAAGCGGCCGATCCGTCGCGCGACATTACCATTATCTATCGCGACATCCGAACATTCGCTTTCAAGGAAGATTACTACAAGAAGGCGCGCGAAGCGAATATCAAGTTTATCTCTTATGAAGAAGACCGCAAACCGGAAGTGGTGGCCGCCGGCGACAAGGTGGAAGTCAACGTATTTGATCCGATTCTGAATGAATCCATTACGCTGCCGGCCGATGCGGTTGTGTTGAGCGTCGGTGTTGTGCCGAATCCGGAAAACGCGGCGATCGGCCAGATGCTGAAAGTCCCGACCAACCAGGACGGTTTCTTCATGGAAGCACACGTCAAATTACGCCCGGTTGATTTTGCGACGGACGGCGTGTTTATGTGCGGCATGTCCCATTCGCCCAAGTTCAGCGATGAAACCGTCACTTCATCCAACGCCGCGGTATCGCGCGCCTGCACGATCCTGACGCTGGATTACATCGAGGCGGAAGGCAAGACGGCCTTCGTGAACAAAGAAAGATGTTCCGCGTGCGGTTTGTGCGAAATCAACTGTCCCTATAGCGCTATCAGCGTGAACGTGGCGGAAGGCTGCGCCGAAGTCAACGCGGTGCTTTGCAAGGGCTGCGGCGTCTGCACGGCATCCTGCCGGATGAACGCTGTCGATCTCAACGGTTTCAACAACGAAGAAGTGCTGGCACAGATATTTAATTTAAACGAAGGCTAAACGGCTCCAAGACCGTCAAGCTGTTGGAAGGAGAATATATGGCTGAAAATGTAGCAACCAAAGACTGGCAACCGAAATTCGTTGCCATCGTCTGCAACTGGTGCACCTACGCGGGCGCCGATCTGGCGGGGATCAGTAGAATTCAGTACCCGACCAATGTCCGGATCATCCGCGTTCCCTGCACGGGACGAATCAATCCGTTCTACCTCGTGAAAGCCCTGCAGACCGGTGCCGACGGCGTTCTGGTATCGGGTTGACACCCGGGTGAATGCCACTATATCTCGGGAAATCTGGTGGCACGGCGCAAGTTTGCGACGTTAAAAAGTTTCCTGAATTACATCGGTGTGGAAGGCGACAGAACCATCTTTACATGGGTTTCCGCCTCCGAAGGTGACAGATGGGCGCAGGTCATCAAAGGCGCTACGGAAAAAATCAAGGCGCTGGGACCGGCGAACAAGTTAATAAAAAATATAGGATAAATTTTCGCATTAAAAAATTAACGGGGAATCAATAACTGTGGAAAACATCGATACGAAATTACGGGAAGAAGCAAAAAGGCTGCTTTTGGAAAAGAGGGTCGACGTGATCGTCGGTTATGAACAAGGCACGCTTCCATTGACGGCGACACCCTGCTTTATCACGACGCCGGAAGAAGCAGATAAACTGGTCTGGAATAATCTCTGCACGCAGAATCTGGCCAAGTACGTTCATGATTTGATCATCGCGCATAAAAATTCGCAAAAGCGGGTCAAACCGGAAGACCGGAAGAAAAAAGTGATCGGCGTTGTCGCCCGCGGCTGCACAACCCGTTCGCTGATCATTCATCTGCAGGAAAGACAATACGATCGCGATTCAGTCTATATCATCGGTGTTCCCTGTGACGGCTATATTGACGGCAAGGGCCTGAAAGTCGCGGTCGGCGGAGCGGACATCAGCGAAGGTTCGCTGGATGGCGGCCAGATCAAGATGAAAACATCCGACGGCGACAAGACCGTCGCGCTGAAAGATGTGCTGGCGGATAACTGCAAGACCTGCCGGTTTAACAATCCCATTATTTCCGATGTGATGATCGGACAAAACGCTCCGGCGATGAATCCCGACGCGGAATATAATGACGTCAAGGAATTTGAAGGCAAATCGATTGAAGAACGCTGGGCCTATTTCACCAAGGAAATGGAAAAATGCATCCGCTGTTATGCCTGCCGTCAGGCCTGTCCTTCCTGCTACTGTCCAACCTGTTTTGTGGAACAGAGTCAGCCGCAGTGGGTGGGCATCGGCGAAGATCCATCCGATACGCAGGTTTTCCAATTGATGAGACTGTTCCATATGGTCGGACGCTGCGTGGATTGCGGTTCTTGTATTTCTGTCTGTCCGATGGGCGTGGATCTGCGCAAGTTCCTCAAGAAACTCGACAAGGATTGCTTCGAATTTTTCGGCAACCGCGCCGGTTCCAACATGGAAGATATGCCGCCGCTGGGCAAATATGATGAACATCACGACAAGGGAGACTTTGTCTTCAACCCATAATCAGTTTGAGTGAATGGAGTTTACATGGAAACTTTTCTGGAAGAAGTAAACAAAAAGATCAACGGAGTGCCGCTGCAGCGCTGCTATCACTGCCGCAAATGCACGGCCGGCTGCCCCATGACGAAGCACATGGAATATAACCCGAATAAGGTTATCAAAATGATTCAGAACGGCCAGCGCGACAAAGTGCTCAACAGTTCCACCATCTGGATGTGCCTCTCCTGCGAAACCTGCATTACCCGCTGCCCCAATGAGGTGGATATTGCGAGCATGATGGATGTGCTCCGGCAGATGGCCATAAAGAACGGCACCGTCCGTGAGGCGAATGTTCTGAAGTTCCATGAGTCATTCCTGGCCGGTATGAAGTTCGGTGGACGCATCAACGAACCGATGATGATGGTACAGTACAAGCTCAAGTCCGGAGATTATTTTGCTGACGCATTGCTGGGACTGGATATGTTCAAGAAAGGCAAACTGGCGTTGCTTTCTCCACGGACGAAAGACATGAAGTCGGTTCGAAATATTTTTGAAAAAACAAAGCAATCGTAAGGAGTAAAGGCTTTTTAAAAAGCCGAATTAAGGAGGATACACTTGAAAGTTTCATATTATCCGGGCTGTTCGCTGCACGCGACGGGAAAAGAATATGATCAGTCGATGAAAGCCGTCAGTCGCGCTCTCGACATCCAGCTCAAAGAAGTCGATGACTGGTCCTGTTGCGGAGCGTCATCCGCGCACGCCACCAATTTTGATCTGTCCATAGCGCTTTCGGCGCGCAATCTTGTCCTGGCTGAAAAAGACGCGATGGATGTGATGGTTCCCTGTGCCGCCTGCTTCAATCGCTTTAAAACAGCCGAACATCATTTAAAAGCCGATAAGGATCTCAAGGCGAAAATTGAAGGTGTGGTGGGGGTGAAATATCAGGGCGGCATCGCGATTCGCAATCCCATCGACATCATCTATAACGACATCGGCGTTGACGCGCTGGCCAAGAAGGTCACCAAACCGCTGGCTGGCTTGAAGCCGGTTTCCTATTACGGTTGCCTGTTGCTCAGGCCGCCTGAGGTCTGCGAGTTTGAAAATTATGAGAATCCCTACATGATGGATAAAATCATGGAAGCCATCGGCGCGGATGTGAAAAACTGGTCCTACAAAACGGATTGCTGTGGCGGTTCGCTGGCCATCAGCAAAACAGCCATCGTCGTGGATATGTGCGACAAGCTGATGAATGCCGCTCGCGAAGCGGACGCGAATTGCGTTGTGACAGCCTGTCCTCTGTGTATGGCCAATCTGGATATGCGCCCCAGCGAAGGAAAGAAACTGCCGGTATTTTATTTCACGGAGTTGATATCGCTGGCGATGGGGCTTCCCGGATCGAAAGAGACGTTCAAATCGCATATTTTTGATCCCCGGCCGCTGTTGACACAGTTGGGGCTGATTTAATAAATTGTAAGCGAATTTCGTTTGGAGAAAATTCTGAATTATGGAAAAACGTTTGATTAAAAAAGATGCACTGGCGGGCATTGCGAAGAAAATGGCCGACAAATTCCTTGTGTGGGCGCCGGTAAAAAAAGAAGACAATGTTCTTTTTGAACCTCTGCAGAAAAACGCCGAGCCCAACTTTGCCTATTTAAATTCCAAAAACGCGCCGAAGAATGTTTTCTTTCCGCACACGGAAACCATGATGAAATATACCCGCACCCCCAAGGGAATGGTTTTCTCCACGGAGGAAAACAAAGCGGCCGAATCAGTCCTGTTCGGCGTCCGTCCCTGCGACGCGCACAGTTTCGTTCTGCTGGACAAGCTGTTTGATCAGGAAAAATACAAGGACGGCTATTACATTACTAAAAGGCAGAACACCACAGTAATTTCTCTGGCCTGCGTCAAGCCTCCTTATGCCAGCTGTTTCTGCACATCCGTTGACGGCGAGCCCGTATCGTCTGATGGCGCGGACATTTTGATCACCGACATCGGCTCCGATTGTCTGGTCGAGTTTATCACGACCAAGGGAGAAAAACTGGCCTCTTATTTCGGCGATGCCAAGGCGGATGCCGCTGCGGATGCCAAGAAAAATGAAATCGCAGCCAAGGCCAAAGAAGCGATCAAGTCCAAAATACCGGCTCATGAAATCAAGCCGATTCTGGACAAGAATTTTGACAATCCCTTCTGGAACACGATCTACGGCAAGTGCCTGGCTTGCGGAACCTGCACTTATATGTGTCCCACCTGCCATTGCTTCGATATCAGTGATGAGGTGAAGGGCAGCGACGGTGTCCGACTCCGTTCCTGGGATTCCTGTATGTTTCCTATGTTTACCAAAGAAACGTCAGGCCATAATCCGCGTACGTCGCAAAAAGAAAGATGGCGGCAACGTGCGATGCATAAATTCAAATATTATGTGGACATGTTCAATTGCATTGCCTGTGTCGGCTGCGGTCGCTGCGTGATGAGCTGTCCGGTCAATCTTGATATCAGAAAAGTTGTTGAAGATATTTCAAAATTATAATCAGGGAGTTTGTAATGCAGAACCCGTACATACCGTATCCCGTTGTTGTGGATAAAATCATTACCGAAGTTGATACCAAAGACATCAAAACATTCCGTTTTAAATTCGTGAATCCGGAGGACGAACAGAAATACGCCTATATCCCCGGACAATTCGGCGAACTTTCCATTTTCGGCAAGGGCGAATCCCCGATCGGCATTGCCTCTTCTCCAACGCAGAAGGGCTATGTGGAATTTACGGTGCAGAAAGCCGGCGTGGTTACCACGGCGCTGCATGAAATGGAAGAAGGAACCCTGATGGGGATTCGTGGACCGTTGGGCAATTCCTGGCCGCTTGATTTTCTGGCCGGCAAAAACATCGTCATCGTCGGCGGCGGTTTCGCGTTTACGACTCTTCGCTCGCTCATCAATTATATGCTTTTCGAAGACAACCGCAAACGCTTCGGCAATATCACAGTCATTTACGGCGCCCGCAATCCCGGATTGTTGCTTTATAAAGATGAACTGGTCGAATGGGGCAAGAGAACGGACATCAATCTCAACGTTACCGTTGACAAAGGCGATGCTACCTGGAAGGGGCGCGAAGGTTTCGTTCCCACGGTCTGTAAAGAAGTCGCTCCCAGCAAGGAAAACGCTGTGGCCGTGATCTGCGGACCTCCGATTATGATTCGTTTTACCCTGCCGGTATTTTTCGATCTGGGTTTCTCCAAGGAAAATATTATTACGTCTCTGGAAATGAGAATGAAATGCGGCATTGGCAAATGCGGCCGCTGCAATGTGGGCAGCAAATACGTCTGCAAAGACGGCCCGGTCTTCTCCCTGGCGGAATTGGATAAACTGACGCCGGAATATTAAAAATTTCTTTTTGCTAAAAAATGAAAAGGGGGCCCCCCACAGGTGTCCCCTTTTTTTTGAGCGATCAAGTAAGAATAATAACGGGATTTGAACAATTAGGAATTGCCGTTTGGTTTATGATGTGCTAACAAAAACATAAATTTTCATTGAAAACGGGAGAAGCTGAATGTCGCAAACAGTCACACCCTATCTGGAAATGTCCCGGGCCATTGTGGAAGCGGGGGGGGAGGCGCTGAAAAAATGTTACCAGTGCGGAACCTGCACGGGCACCTGCCCCTGGACACCGATTACCCATTTCAATATCCGCAAGCTGGTGCGCTTCGGCCAGCTGGGACTCGACGGCATCGAAGACTATATGTGGGGATGTTCTACCTGCAAATTCTGCGTGGACCGCTGTCCCCGCGGCGTGGAACTGATCGACGTCGTAACAGCCATCCGCAATGTTTACAGCGGCGGCGGAATGCTCCCTCAAAGTCTGCGGGCTTTTGTCGGTTCCATGTCGGCGCGCGGCAATCCCTGGTCGGGAGAGCAGTCAAAACGGAATGATTGGGCTAAAGACAAATATCCTCTGTATACGCAAGACACGAAATATCTTTTCTGGACCTGCTGTACGGTTTGCTATGATCCCCGCAATATCAAGCTGGCCAAAGCAGCAGCTGAAGTATTGAATCTGGCCGGTTTAAACTGGGGAATGCCATCGGTGGATGTGAATTGCTGTGGCGAGAGTGTGAGAAAAGTTGGTGATCTGGAACTTTTCGAACGTCTCAAACAAAACAATCTGAATTATTTCAATACCCATAAAGTTGATAAAATAATCACGGTATCGCCTCATTGTCTGGCCACCTTCAAAAAAGAATATGGTGAAAACTATGACGTGCTGCATTTAAGTCAATTGATTGACAAATTAATAAAAGAAAAAAAACTGTCGCCGAAAAAAAATTTTGGCGGTCTCAAGGTGACCTATCATGATCCCTGTTATCTGGGCAGGCATAGCGGCGTGTATGACGCGCCCCGCGATATTCTCAAGGCCATTCCCGGCATCGATTTTGTGGAAATGGGCAGAAACCGGGAGCAAAGCATGTGCTGCGGCGGGGGCGGTGGCGGACTGTGGATGGAGAAGCTCAAAGGAGAGCGCCTGAGCGACTTAAGGATTGAAGAGGCCATGGCGACCGGTGCGACGGTTTTGGCAACGTCCTGTCCGTATTGCATTACCATGTTTGAAGACAGCACCCGGACGCTCAATGTGGATGAACAGATTAAGATCAAGGACGTGACGGAACTTTTTCTGGAGAGTTTGGGCGTCAATATGGAAGAATTAATGGCAAGCGCTGCCGATCTTAATTTTACATGCAAAATGGATTAAAAAAATTTTTATAACGAAGCAAAAGTGTTGTTTAACTGGATACCGGCCTTTACCGGTATGATGATCTAGGAGAGTCTATGAGCAGAATTGGTGTTTTTGTTTGCCACTGCGGTTTGAATATAGCCAAAACAGTTCGGGTAAGCGAACTGGCAAAGTTTGCCTCCACACTGCCAGACGTTGTCGTTGCGAAAGATTACAAATTCATGTGTTCTACGCCCGGTCAGGAAATGATTGCCAACGACATCAAAAAACACAAGCTGGATCGTGTTATCGTGTCGGCCTGTTCTCCGCTGATGCATGAGCAGACGTTCCGCAAAGTTCTTGAAAACGCCGGTCTCAATAAATACCTTGTGACCATTGTCAATATCCGTGAGCAGGTTTCCTGGGTTACGCACGATATTGAGGAAGGTACGGCCAAAGCGAAAGCAGTGCTCAACGGTGCGGTATATCGTGCGAGGCTTCTTGGGCCGCTGACCTCACGCGTGATCGACGTCAATGACGATGTGATGGTTGTCGGAGCCGGTATCGCCGGGATTCAGGCGTCGCTGGAACTGGCCAATACGGGCAAAAAAGTTTATCTGATCGAAAAGAATTCGACGATCGGCGGACACATGGCACAGTTTGATAAAACGTTTCCCACACTGGATTGCTCTGCCTGCATTCTGACGCCTAAAATGGATGCCGTCATGCAGCACAAAAATATCACTCTGATGACCTACTGTGAAGTCAGTGAAGTTAAAGGATTTGTCGGCAACTTCGATGTTACGGTCCGGCAGAAGGCACGCTACATCGATCACAGCAAGTGTAACGGTTGTCTGGCCTGCACGGAGAAGTGCCCCGGCAAGGGCGTCTCTGAATGGGATGAAGGGCTGGTGAAAAGAAAAGCCATTCACATTCCGTTCCCGCAGGCCGTTCCGCAAAGACCGATTATCGATCGAGACGCCTGTGTTTTCTTTAAAAAGGGCAAATGTCGTCTTTGTGAAAAAGTTTGTGAGCATAAAGCAATCGATTTTGAACAGCAGGATACCTTTACCACGGTGAAAGTGGGTGCGGTCATCGTGGCCACCGGGTATGATTTGATGGATACCCAACCGCTGGTTCAGTATGGGTACGGCAAATATCCCGGTGTCTATAATGCTCTGGAAGTCGAAAGGCTCTTTAACTCCACCGGTCCGACCGGAGGCAAAGTAACGCTGCGCGACGGCAAGGAGCCGCAAGCCATTGCCATTCTGCACTGCATCGGCAGCCGGGATAAAAACAATTATGAGCACTGTAGCCGGGTCTGTTGTATGTATTCGCTGAAGTTCTCCCACTTGTTCAAGGAGAAGACCACGGCAGATGTTTATCAATTTTATATTGATATGCGCGCAGCCGGTAAAGGTTATGAGGAATTTTACAATCGCATTATCGAAGAAGATGTAAAGTTTATCCGCGGCAAAGGGGCGCGTGTGGCTGAAAGCGCCGATGAACCAGGCCGTCTGGTTGTGGAAGCGGAGGATACGATTACCGGAAAATTCGTCAAACTGCCGGTGGACATGGTGGTGCTTTCGCCGGCAATGATTCCGCGGTCGGGTTCCAAGGAAATCGCCCGGCTCTTTAATCTGAGCACGGACAAGAACGGTTTCTTTATGGAACGCCATCCGAAACTGGCGCCGCTTTCCACGATGTCCGAAGGCATTTTTATTGCCGGTGTCTGTCAGAGTCCGAAAGATATTCCAGATACGGTAGCACAGGCCAACGGCGCGGCGGCGGAAGCCTTGACGATTGTCGAGAAAGATAAAATGGAGCTGGAAGCGACCACCGCGATGGTCAATCCGTCATCCTGCTGCGCCTGCCAGAATTGCGTAAGGGTTTGCCCGTACGGCGCGCCGTTCTTTAACGAGCAAAAAGGCGTTTCGGAAATCAACGAGGCATTGTGCAAGGGCTGCGGTCTCTGCGCGTCGGTCTGTCCGGCATCGGCCATTATCGCGCGACATTTCACCAATGATCAGGTGCTGGCTGAGATTGAAGGCCTAATGGAATTTTAGTTATGGCATCATTAAAAGTCCATATACTGCGTTGCACTTCATTTCGCGTCGCTGCGACCTACGAAAAAGTAGGCCTCACTCCGCGAAATTCGTGCGCCTTGTCTCTGGAGCTTTTTCTGACGCCATAAATGATTTGCTAGAAAGGAAATTATTTACATGGAATTTGAACCGAAAATACTGGGCATTGCCTGCAACTGGTGCACGTATACCGGAGCCGATCTGGCCGGAACGACCCGGTTATCGTATCCGCAAAATCTGCGCGTTGTCCGCGTGATGTGTTCCAGCCGTATCAATCCTTCGTTTATTTTCCGTGCCTTTCAATTGGGAGCGGACGGGGTACTGGTCGGCGGCTGCCATCCCGGGGATTGTCACTACAATACGGGCAATCTTTACGCTCGACGGAGACTGGCTGTGACCAAAAAAATACTGGAATTTGCGGGCATCGAACCGGAGAGATTCCGTGTCGAATGGATTTCCGCATCGGAAGGTAACAAATTTGCCGAGGTTGTCCGGGAATTTACCGAGCAGGTGAGGAATTTGGGTCCGCAGACTAAATTCAAGATAGAACGTGAGCCAATGCCGGAGAAGATATGAGCATCAATTTTAAGCACATCGAAGACAAATTAAAAACCGAAGCAAAAAAATTGCTGGAACAGGGCAAGGTAAGCATTGTGCTGGCGTACGGGAAAGGTTATGATGATCACCATCCCATGCCTTATGTGGCCAGAAATGCCGCCGATGTTGGAAATATCGTTTTTAACGAATTCTGCACGGCGAATCTGGCACGTTATCTGGTTCGTTATCCGCGCGGGACAAAAATCGCCATCGCCGTCAAGGCGGCGGACAGCCGCGCGGTGATTCAACTGATTCAGGAAGACAAGATCAAACGGGAAAACCTGGTTGTTTTGGGTATTCCGGTTTCCGGGATGAAGAATTCTAAAACCGGTGAAATCATCGACAGTAAAACAACCTGTGGACTGTATAATCCGGTGCTTTACGATATCCTGCTGGGCAAAGAAGTCCATGGCAAGTCCGTGATCTCACCCTATGATGTGCTCGCGGAATATGAAAAGATGGATAAAGACGCTCGCTGGGATTTCTGGAAAAAAGAACTGGATAAATGCATCCGCTGTTATGCCTGCCGCAAGGCGTGTCCGATGTGCTACTGCGATCCCTGCTTTATCGACCAGAATAAACCCAAGTGGGGTGAAAAGTCGCCAGAATCGCATGGCAACCTGATGTATCACCTGACCCGATTCCATCATCTGGCTGGTCGATGTATTGATTGCGGTGAATGTTCACGCGCCTGTCCCGTGAACATTCCGCTTTATCTGTTCCACAAGAAAGTCGCCAAGGAATGTGAGGAGATGTTTGGCCAGGTCGCCGGCATGAAGATCGAAGACAAACCCACGCTGGTGAATTTCCGGGTAGAAGATTCCGATAAAATTCTGGAGTAAAGAGAAGGAGCTCGTTGTGTTAAAGAAAACAGCTATCAATAAAATATCCGAGTTGGCCGTGCAGTTGATGCAGAAAGGAACGCTGATCGCTCCTGTTCAGGAGGCCGCCGGCTTCAATTTCCGTGAAATTTCCGACGCCAAACAGGTGAATTTGAATTTTCACAATACGATTCTCAGTCCCAAAGCGGCTTTCTTTCCCCAGATGGAAGATTTCGTCCAGTACCAGACCGGCCAGTCCATTATGGAGGCCGTGCCGGTTGAACTGAATGTCAAACCAACATTTCTTTTCGGCGTCCGTCCCTGTGACGTGAAGAGCTTTGAAATCATGGATATTCATTTTTCCGGAACCGGTGTGGTCGATCCCTACTGGCGGGCACGAAGAGAAGCCACCACGATTTTCGGTTATGCTTTTGATCTGGACGAACCGGCTCAGGCGGAAGAATTTTATCAGACGCTGGGCATCGGCGCCGCCGATCCCGATGGCAGCGATATTTTCATGATCAGAAAAGGCGAGACCCTTCTACTGAAAGGTATCACCCCCAAGGGAGAAAAACTGCTGACCCAGCTGTCCCGTCTTGCGGATGGTTCAGCCAATGAAGAAGAATATTTCAGGAATTACATCAGTCGGGGGCGCGATTTCAAAACCCGTTATACCTGTGTCGATGACAAGAACATTGCCAAGAAATTAGAAGATATTTTTGACAATGGTGATTTCTGGATGAAGGTATCCGACGCCTGTTTGAGCTGCGGCGTTTGCACGTTTGTCTGTCCCAACTGTTACTGTTTCGATATTTGCGACGAGACGCTCTTTGGCAAAGGCACCCGCCGCCGGGTTTGGGATGCCTGCATGTTTACCGATTTTACGCTGGAGGCCAGCGGGCACAATCCCAGGGCGCAGGTATTTCAAAGATTACGCCAGAAGATCAAGCACAAATATTCCTATCATGTGAGAAAATACGGCGTGATCTCCTGTGTCGGCTGCGGCCGTTGTACGCGGCATTGCCCGGTGAACATTGATATTTTCTCCATCGTGGAAGAGGCAATGACTGTTTGATGACGCAGAGACGTCGCTGCGGGAGAATTTAAGAAAATGCAAATAATTGATTTGAGGAATAATCATGAGTTCTAGTAATCCATACATACCCATACCCGTTGAGATATCCAAAATCATTAATGAAGTTGATACGAATGATATCAAAACCTTCCGTCTCACCTTCCTGCGGAAGGAAGACGAGAAAAGATTTAAATATCTTCCGGGACAATTTGCCGAGTTGTCCATTTACGGTAAGGGTGAAGCGCCCATCGGGATTGCCTCGTCGCCGACTGAAACAGGGTGTGTTGAATTCACCGTTCAAAGAGCCGGCACCATTGTGCCGGGGCTGGTCACCGCCGCGCTGCATGACATGGAGACGGGCGGCAAAATCGGATTGCGAGGCCCCCTGGGACATCCCTGGCCGATAGAGTTTTTGGAAAACAAGAATATTGTCGTTGTGGGAGGCGGATTTGCGTTTACGACCCTGCGTTCGCTTATCAACTACATGCTGCATCAAGATAATCGTTCACGATTCGGCGAAATCACGGTGATTTACGGCGCCCGAACGCCCGGACTGCTCTTGTATAAGGATGAGCTGGCTGCCTGGGAAAAACGGGACGACATCAAGACGATCATTACCGTGGACAAAGGTAATGAGACATGGACAGGCCGGGAGGGCTTTGTTCCCGCCGTATGCAAGGAAGTTGCGCCGTCTCCGTACAAGGCGGTGGCCGTGATTTGCGGGCCGCCCATTATGATCAAATTTACCCTGCCGGTCTTTTTCGATTTAGGTTTTTACAAGGAAAACATTCTGACGTCACTTGAAATGCGCATGAAATGCGGCATCGGCAAATGCGGCCGCTGCAACGTTGGCTACAAATATGTCTGCTCGGACGGCCCCGTGTTTTCACTGGCCGAACTCGACGAACTGCCCAGAGATTTCTAAGCCTTTGTGATGGCGAACAAGACAGGGATTTGCATGGAGCCATGACGTATAATCTGGATACCCGGAAGGGCGATATAGGATTATACGTGTCATTATCCTAAATTAAATAATTTCATAAAGATTAATGAAGGGCGCAATCTTTGAAGGTCTGTTAATGATGATGCCGATTTTGCCGATTCTAAAAGAATACGACCAGTAAGCGTTTTTCCCCGTCGCTCCATGCCAGTAACGAAAACCGTTTTTCCAATGCTTCCTGACCACCTGATGCATTTTCCTTCTCCCTGTTCCGGAAATGTTTGCATTTTTAGGGATGAGCCTTGATAGTACTTCGGGGTGAGGGGGCTTGCATCTGTTCCATCTTTATTTTCAGGATGTCAGCCATATGCGAATCATCTTCTATTCGCCAGACATTCTTATCAATGTATTTTCTGAATGCGTCGCAACCGGCTTTATACGTGGCCGACAATTGTTCCATAGTTTGCTTAATTTCCGGCGGCATTCCTTTCACCTGGTCCAAATAAGCTTTTAAGGTGTTGGCCGTCTGGCCCTCAAAGATGGAGAGCGTATTTTTACGATGGAAGTGCTCAACCATGGTGTAACCTTTATCCATAGCTTTTTTTAAATCATCAATCCCCTTTTCATATTCGCTAATTCTCCGGTCCATAACCTTTTTTACCTCATCGTTCATTCCCGAATAATGTCGAAAAAAATTAAATATATTTTCCGCCTGGCACTGAAGCCTCGTTGTCATAGAGAAACTATTTTCTAAAGTTGCTTTGTGAAAATCAAGCATCTGTTTCAGAATTCTTTTTTGTAACATTTTGAAATCCTCCACATTAAAAACATGAGGCCTTGAAGTTCCTTCGTCTGGATTGAATCCCTGATGAAAAAAGTTAAATTCGATATGTGCCCACTCATCAAAAATAATACTATTTTAATTTATTCATTATCCTGACGATTTCTTCTTCCCCTTCACCCGCCTTGCGGAACCATTTGATGGCTTCGTTATCATTTTGAGGCACGCCGTCTCCATACCGATACATTTCAGCCAGTTTATACATGGCGTCAGTGCTGCCCTGATTCGCCGCCTTTAAAAACCATTTTGCGGCTTTGGCATAATTTTTCGGAACGCGTTTGCCATGGAAGAACATCAATCCCAGATGAAATAAGGCATCCTTATGGTCTTTCTCCACCGCTTCATGAAAATCTATTACAGAAAATATTTTCATATCCACCTCTGACCTGAAAATGAATTTCTATCTTCAATAAAAGAATAATTCATAAAATTCATCTTGTAAATGCCAATAGAATGCATTAAGAATACCTATATCATATAGGCATTGATAAGCGTGCTGACAAACAAGGCAGAATAAAAATGGTAAGAAAATCCGGAATTGAGATTGAATTACGAGAGAGAATTAAGGAGTTGAATTGTCTGTATGAAATGACCCGTATGGAGGAAAAACACCATGGTTCCATGCCGGGATTTTTGAAAAACCTTGTCGAATTTATTCCCCATTCCTGGAAATATGCTGAGATAGCATGCGCAAGCATTCTTTTTCACAATGAATCTTACAAAAGTAAAAATTTTAAATGGACGGAATGGAAGCAGTCGTCACCGATTACAGTGAACGATGAATTGGCGGGAAATGTGACCGTCGTCTACTCGGAAGATCGCCCCGTGGAGGATGAAGGTCCGTTCCTGAAAGAGGAAAGAACTTTATTGGACTCCATTGCGCAGCGAATTGGTGATACTTTTGTCCGTATTACGGCACAGCAGGAATTGCGGGAAAATAACATGCAACTCTTGATTGAAAGGAAAGCTCTGCAGGAAACCAATGCTGCCCTGCGCATTATTCTTTCCAATATTGAAGAGGAAAAAAAACGGATTTACGAAAATATCCGTTTGAATATTGACAAGGTGATTATGCCCGTTATTCATGCCCTGATGCCCGCAGTACCCAAAAACAATCAAAAATATATGGAGATTTTAAGCAGAAACCTTGAAGAAATCACCTCACCGTTTATCAGCGGCAATGTGCAACTGTTTCGCACTCTAACGCCTACGGAAGTGAATATTTGCAATATGGTCCGGAATGGCCTGCGCAACAAAGAAATAGCTCAAATGCGAGGAGTTTCCGAAGCAACGATCAACAGGCATCGGGAACACATCCGTCGGAAATTAAAAATTACAAACCAGCAGATCAATTTAACCACGTACCTCCAGTCTGTGTTATCGACAGAAAGCTCTCTTCTTTCTGAAAAAAAACAATGATCTATATTTGGGAGGGGTGACAGCCGTCCGGCTTCCGGGCGTGAAGACAGAATTGCAAAATTCAACTATACGTCGAAACGTCCCGCCGCTTCCGGTTGATAAATGGTTTCGATGATCCGAAATGTTTTCGTTCCCGAAGGAACTTCCCACTCAATGAGGTCGCCGACCCGATAACCCAGTAAAGCTGTGCCGACCGGCGCCAGCACGGAGATTCGATTTTTTTCCAGATCAGCATCGGATGGAAACACCAGAGAAAGAATTCTTTCTTCACCCGATTGTTCATCACGCAGACGCAGCTTTGTATTCATGGTGACAACATCAGCAGGAATATTTTTAGGTTCAACAACAACCGCCTTCTCAAGTTCCTCTTCCAGCCGCTCTATTTGCGCTTTCAGTTTGGGAGATGCAGAGCGATGGTTATTGATAATGCTGTAGAGTCTTTCTCTGTCAAAATTGGTTATGTAAATCGTATGTTCCAATTCAGCATGTCCTTTTTTGTTTGTTTGAATTGAGCATAGGCCATAGGAAGAAATGTGTCAATGATAAAAACTGATAAAAAGCGATGTAAGACAAAACGAAACTAATGATAATAATTTGATTTTTTTGCAGTAGCTCTTTTAGAAAAAAAGAGGTAAAAACATATTGCATAGGGGAATGATTATGCCGGCGGCGACGGTGTTAACTTTTTTTATTTTCTGACGGGAATTTATTTAAGAAGAACAAGAATTAAAAAAGAAGATTACGTTTATGATAAAGGAGGAGCAAATGAATTATCTAATCCAGCCGAAAAAGTATAAGAGCCTGATGGCCGACAAGGGTTCGCAGGCGATCATGGACAAGACCGTCGCTTTTTTTGAGAAGATGGGCAAAGAGCGCCTGCTCGATGACTACAACAAAAAAGTCTGGTATCGGGAGTTCGTTGATTTTATCGGCAAGGAGCAGATCTTTGCCAAACTGCTTACGCCCAGCCAGTACGGCGACGGCGATCCTGATTGCCGCTGGGATACCGCCCGCAACAGCGAATACAGCGAGCTACTGGCCTTCTACGGTCTGGGTTACTGGTATTGTTTTCAGGTCAGCATCCTGGGGCTTGGACCCATCTGGATGAGCCCCAATGAAAAAGCCAAGAAGAAAGCGGCGGAGCTGCTGAAGAAAGGCGCGATCTTTGCCTTCGGTCTTTCCGAGAGAACACACGGCGCTGATATTTACTCGACCGAAACGACATTGACACCGGCCAAGGATGGCACCTGGGTGGCCAACGGAGAAAAATATTACATCGGCAACGGCAACGAGGCCGAGATGGTCTCCACGCTGGGCAAAATCAAAGACGGGACGGACGACTATTGTTTCTTTGTCACCAACTACAAGCACAAGGCCTACGAACTCAAAAAGAATGTTATCTCGCATCAGGAATATGTTTCCAACTTCGCGCTTCATGATTATCCCATTACTGAGGATGATATTCTGGAACGTGGCTCGCACGCCTGGGATTCGGCGCTCAATACAGTCAACATCGGCAAATTCAATATCGGTCCCGCGTCCATCGGCGTCGTCGAACACTGCTTCTATGAAGCCATCACGCATGCCGCCAACCGCATTCTTTACGGGATGAAGGTGACGGACATGCCACATGTGCGCAAGAATTTCATGGATGCGTGGCTCAGACTGGTGGCCATGAAATTGTATCAGAGGCGCTCCACGGATTATTTCCGCAATGCCACTGACAAGGACAGGCGCTATCTGCTGTATAACCCCACCAGCAAGATGAAAGTGACCTTGCAGTCCGAGGACGTTCTCAATCTGCTGTGGGAGGTGATTGCCGCCAAAGGTTTTGAGAAGGATACCTATTTCCACATGGCTGCCGCCGATATTCGCGGTCCATCCAAGCTGGAGGGAACGGTTCATGTCAATGTTCAGCTAATTCGCAAGTTCATGAAAAATTATTTTTTCAATCCGGCTTCCTATGCTCCGATTGCCCCTGATTTTTCCACCAAGGATGATATGTTCCTGTTTAATCAGGGGCCGACCAAGGGACTGGGTTCGGTGCAGTTCCACGACTACAAGCCTGTTTTTGAAGCCAGCAAGCAACTTCCGAATGTGGCTATCTTCATTCAGCAGATCAATCTTTTTAAGGAACTGCTGGAGAAGGCCGGACCGGACAAGGCTCAGGATATGGATCCGTCCTGGTCGCTGCCGGTGGGCGAGATGTTCTCCATCGTGGTTTACGGCCAGCTTATTCTGGAACAGGCCGCGTTGGACAAGGTGGACACCGATGTGGTCGATCAGATTTTCGATTTCATGGTGCGTGATTTCTCCCGCTTCGCGCTGCAGATCTACGGCATGCACAACAGCACAGAAGAACAGCGCGCCTACTGTAAGGACATCATGCTGATCAAATCACAGGGAGACAATGCCCAGTACAATAAAGTCTGGCAGAATTATGTTTTCGCCCTCAACGGCGAGTATGCGATGAACGAGAAGTAATTGTTTTATGATCGGTCGGTGTGCGTCCTATCTTGAGGGCGAGCACCGACCGATATCTTTACAAAATTGATCATTTGGGCACCTCATCTTAAAACGCTTTCGTGTAAGTTCAATTATTCCGTTAACATCATTCCCAAAATTGTTAAGATCTTTTTATGATTGATTTATTCGGCAGATTACTTTAACGTGCACCGATTATTTTTTAGAGGTTTGCAACATGAAATACACAAAAAAGCCGCTTTTTCACGGCTACGCCAATCAAATCCTGACCATCGATGTGGGAACCGGTAAGATCGAGCCGCGCCCTCTGGAGGAAAAAGTGCGGGATTTTTTCATCGGCGGCCGTGGCCTGGGGCTTTATCTTCTGCACCAAAAAATCAACGCTCAGACAAAGGCTGACGATCCTGCCAATCCACTGATTCTGGCTCCCGGGCCGCTGGGCGGTATTCCGCAATTTCCGGGAACCAGCAAATGCATGGCTGTATCCTTGTCTCCGCTCACGCATATCCCGGGCGTATCCAATTTCGGCGGCTATTTCGGCGCCTATCTGAAATACGCTGGCTTCGATGCCCTCGAGATTACCGGAATCAGCACAACCGATGCCATGATCGTAATCGATGATTTTAAAAGCGAGATCTATATGACCGAAGCACCGGCTTTTGATCAGGTCTTCGATTTGGAAAAGGCCATTATCGATAAATTCCTTCAGGAAGGCCGTGAGAAAAAAGATATTGTTTTCCTGACCACGGGACTGGGCGCCGCCAACACCATGTTCGGCTGCATCAACAGCCATTACTACGATGCCGTCAAACCGGTGGACGGGAAAAAGGGATTGTTCAGAACAAAACAGGCCGGACGCACCGGCTTGGGAACGGTCATGATCAGCAAGAATATCCGGGCGATCGTCGTGCTTTCGGGTTTTCCGCACGGCGAAAATCCTTACGGGGCGGCGGATTGGGAGAAGGTCAAACATTCCGGAACAAAACTCCACAAGATCGTCAAAGAGGTGGATCCCCAGTCCCTGCGCATGTATCGCAAGGGATCGGCAGGACTCATTACCTTTATGAACAAGGATGATTATCAATCGCTGCCGGTGAATAATTATCAGTACGGCTCCGATCCCCGGGCGGGCAATATCTGCGGTAAGAATTACGAGGAACATCTGTTTGACCATCGGGGGATGGACGGCTGTTTTCCCGGCTGCAACCTCAGATGCACCAAGGGCGGCTGGGTGACGCTGGTTTCCGGCGAGCATCATGGTCGGAAGGCCTGGGTGGACGGGCCGGAGTATGAAACGGCGGCCGGTTTCGGATCCAATCTGGGCGTTTGGAATCCCGAATTTATTATGGAAGCGAACTGGTACTGCGACAATTACGGGATCGATACCATCACCACCGCCGTCATCATGGCTTTTGTGATGGAATGCTATCAGCGCGGCTATCTGACTGGAGAAGATACGGATGGCTTTGAATTAAACTGGGGCGATGAAAAGTCTGCGATGCAGTTTATTCACGATGTTGCCTACCGCAAAACGGCGCTCACCAGCATTGCGGGTTTGGGGATGACAGAACTGATCAGTTGGATTGGCGACCGATATGCCGCCCGGACTTCTCAACCCAATCCCCGCAGGGAGCTGGAAAAATTTGCCATGCAGGCCAAAGGGCTTCCTTTTTCCCTTTACCGGACGCATCGGTCGTTATCGATGCAGGGCTCTTACGCGGCGGCCAGCGATATCGGCGCGCATCACGCGGCCGCCTGGTTGATCAAGGTGGATTTGCTGGGCGCTTTTCCCACCTTTGAAGCAAAGGCGAATGCATTAATTACTTATCCGCGCGTGCGTCTGGGCAACGATAATCTGGGTTTGTGCAAACTGCCGTGGGTGGACGTTTTCAATCCGGATTCCAGCAGCCGCAAGGATACTGACATCTATATTAATCCCGCGTCTCAGGAAATCTACGCCGATTTTTACAACGGCATGCTGGGGACTAACATGACCTGGGAGCAGATCTTCGAGCAGACGGATCGCGACATCAATCTGCAGCGCATTTTGAACATCATGGCCTTTGATAAGACAACAGGCGAGCATGACTGGATTCCCGACCGGGCGATCGGTCCCACGGTAGACGCGCTCTACGAAAAAGAAAAAGCATATAACGACGAACAGGTGAGTTCCCTGCTGAACAGGCCGCTTGACGAAGTTCAGAAAATGCCGACGTATGAGAAACGGAAGATTTTGATGGAGCGCCGCAAGGAAGAGCTGAAAAAATTAATCCGCGTTTATTATGCCCAGCGCGGCTGGAGTGAAACCGGCATTCCCAGGGTCGAGACTATCAAAAAGATCGGCTTGTGGGATTTTTTAAGCGATGAAGCCAGAGCGAAAATTACCGCGCTGAATGCATAGGACGCCATGTCCGGCGGGCTGAAGCCGTCTCAAAAGTATCGGATAGATTGTTCGTCATCCGGCAATTGTTTTCCTGATGAGCCCGAAAAGCCAGGCCACTTCCGCCTCGGTCAAACCCGCGGCGAATTCCATGATGGTTGTGTCGCTGCGGGCGATGATGCCTTTTGTGCCGACCATTTTCATAATGGATAAAAGCAGCCCCGGCACCGGGCGTCCGTCAGGCATCCGTGGTGTTCCAGTGTCTCCGATGGACGTCTTTTTCATATCCGGCAGATCGACGGAGTTGATGATTCCCTGCGTCGTGGGAGCCACCAAGTCATCCAGTTCATCCGCTGGAATCTCCGCTGTGGTCAGTTTTCCCTGTTTCATGGTTTCCACACGCAGAAATGCTCTGGTCACGGTGATCCGTTCAAAATCCTTTTTCATCTGATACAACGTCCGGAACGCCGACAAGACAGGTACCAAGACAAAAAGAATGACCAGTGAGCCTGCAATAATATAGCGGAAATGGTCGGGCATGCGCGAGATCAGGATGACCGGAATAAAGAACCAGGCCACGCCCACGGCGAAAATAACGGAAAGAAAGATGGAGATATACAGCAGGCCGGTCCTCGGTGTGGCATCCAGATGAATAATAATACCTTCTCCAGTCTGTTCCACCCGCGAGCGTTTAATGGAAGGCTCCGGCGGCAGGAAGTTGACGGACTCGCCCGTTCGCCGGATTCTGTCCCTGTAGGATTCGTTCAGATGAGAGGGATCACGGATGATTCTCTCGCCGGTGGACGTATCGACCAACGGCTTCTGCAGAAAACGCGAAAGCTCCTCTGCCAGTTGCCTGGCCTCGGTAAAGCTGGTGGGCGCTGAAACGGAAATGGGCTTGGTCAGTCCTCGTCCGGATATTTTAACCGGCCAGGTTGCGGCGGATTCGCTGTCCCCGCTGGAGAAATCCATTTCCACCTGTTCGACTGCGTCCATCAAATACTCGATGCGTTTGAGGGGCACGATCAACCCGTACCACTGAACAACGCGGCCTCGGGCCCGATCGAGGATAATGCCGGAGCGCCCGAAAACCAGCGCTGCCCCCACAACCGCAAACACGGCACCGAACGGGATGAGGACAAGGGAAGAAGGCGTTTCCTCCATCGGCACAAGGCCCAGAGGAATCTGCATGATGAAGAGACCGACCAGAAGAAACGGCAGGCCGAAAATAGAAATACAGCCGCCTCCGGTGCGAATTTCCAAAGTGGCCTGATCCCGATAGATGAAGGGACTTTTCTTTGCGCCGACAGGCGTTGGATTCATCATCTTCATGTCCCAAGTGCCGCATCGAATTTCTTGATTTTTTTTACAGCATACCGCCTGCACAAAAATATTGCCAGAACATTTCGTGTTCAGGGCTCTGCTCAGGCTGATTCAATCCCGACGTGTCGGGACTGAACCGATTCCAACCTCAAAAACAATATGAATATCCGGCCAGATTGTGATAAGTCATTAATCAGCTAAGCGATAAAAACAGGGGAACAAAAACGTTGTTTTGGGTGTCTAATATACCAGAGGGCAGGAAAGCGGCTGTCGGGGATGAAGATCTGCAATATGTGATGCTTTGTCAGAAGGGCGATGTCGAAGCTTTTACCGTGCTGGTGGAAAGGCATCAGAAAAAAATGTTGAACATTGCTTATCGAATGACCGGTGATTATGATGAAGCCTGCGATGTGACGCAGGAGGCTTTTATTGCGGCCTATAAATCGATTAAGAGCTTTAAGGCGGAGGCGAAATTTTCCACCTGGCTTTACAGAATCGTGATCAATTGTTCCAAAAACCGCCTGAAACAACTGCAGGGCAAATCCCGGCATGAAAGCATTCTTATCGATGATTCCGGCGAAGAGAAAATTGGGGGAACCAACCATCCCTTGCCAAGTCATGAGGACAATCCGGGCGCGACAATGGAGAGGAGGGAACGGGAAGCCCATGTGCAAAAGTGCGTCAATTCCCTCGATCATGAATATAGGGAAGTCCTGGTCTTGCGGGACATTCAGGGCTTTTCTTATGAGGAAATCAGCGATATGCTCAGCGTGCCGGATGGTACCGTCAAATCCAGACTGTCCCGGGCGCGCAGCGCGCTGAAGGATTGTCTGAAAAAAGTGATGGGTGATTTATGAAAGAATGCAAACAGATTGAAAACCTGCTCCCTTTGTATCTGGATGATTCACTGTCCGGCGCGGATCAAAAAGCCGTGGAAGAACACCTGACGTCATGTTCGGACTGCGCACAAACTCTTGCCCAGTTGAGAAAAACCCATTCTATGACAGCGGACCTGTCCGACGTTGAGCCGCCCGCCTGGTTCAAACAGAAAATCATGGCCGGTGTGCGCGAGCAAGCCGAAAAGAAAACTCTTTTTCATAAACTGTTTTATCCGCCGAAGATAAAAATTCCTGTGCAGATATTTGCGACCATTTGTATCGCGGTGCTGACCGTTTACATTTACAGGGCAGGGGAAGATCAGATGAAGAAGGTGGTGACTTCATCGATTGAGTCACCGGTTATGGAGGCTCAGAAAAAACAGCAACCACAGAGAGAACTACAATCAAAAGCGGACAGCGTGATGCCAACTGAAGAAGCAGTGAAATCCGCGGACAAGATGGCGCTTCCCAAAAGCGCGGCGCCCGAAAGGGATTGGGCTTCGGCGCCTTCCGCGGCTAAAGACGCAAACGAGCAGATCACGACTGCCGCGGCTCCTCCCGCGGATAGAAGCGCGAATGACCAGGTCGGCAGCTCCAGGAAAGCAGAATCAATAATGGCCGCTGAGAAAATGGATGCAACCAAAAGCGCTCCGGCGGCGAAACCCGCCGCAACGGATGAAGTAGTCCACAGGGATGGAAGTGTCAAGGCGGCAAAATCTGTGATGATGCCGGAATCCCGGTTGAAGAAGAAAAAACAAAACGATGTTTTAAATGCCGCAATGAAAGGCGGCCAAGCGCCGAAGGCGCAGGATATGATCAAACAAAACCGCGTTGTCTTGAAGGTTGCCGATCTTGATGACGGTATCATTGAAGTCGAAAAGCTTCTGGTCAAATACGGGGCCAAAAATATTTCGCGGCAAACAGCGCAGTCGAAAACCACTCTGACCGTCAGGCTGGAAAAACAGAAAATGAAAGAGTTTACAGCGCAATTGAAAACAGTCGGTCAGATCCAATATCAGGATGCCCTTGATGGCCATCAGGAAGAAGAAATAACATTCGTTATTGACATTGTAAGTCCATAAACGCCAACGATTGTTGGCTGCTAAGTATCCGATAATCAAAATATATTTAGAAAACTATATTGCTTGACTCCAATCGGCGGCGAGAGTAAAATTATAAAAGATTTTGAGCTGTGAAAGGAGGATTATGTAATGGCTAAATATCTCTATAATCAGGAGGCGGTTGAGAATCTCAAGCTCAGCGACACCTCTGTTCTGGATCGTCTGGTTGATTTTGAATCGGCGCGCGAAGCGCACTCGAAAAAGGAACACGCCAAGAAAGACAAAAGAATGACAATCGGTGAAGCTGTCGCAACATTTGTTCAGGATGGCGACATCATCACCGATGGCGGTTTTTCCTATGTCCGGACGCCGCATCAGGCTTTTCACGAGGTGATCAGGCAGGGCAAAAAGAATCTGCAGATGATCGGATCACCCAATACGAACCAGAGTTTTTTTATCTTTTACGGATGTGTGAATTTTTCCCACAATTCATACTCCGGGGCGGAGATGCGCGGGATTGACCGACTCTATGACCGCGCCTTGAAGCAAGACAAGGTTAAAATTCTTTCCGAGTGGAGTCACGGCGGCATGGCGCAGGGATTCAAAGCCGCTCAACTGGGCTCCCCGGGTGTTGCCAGCAAGCAGATGATCGGCAGTGATCTGGTGCGCTACAATCCTTATCTCAAGGTCATCCAGAATCCCTTAAAGAAGGATAAAGATCCAGTTGTGTTTGTTCCGGCTTTGTATCCGGATGTGTCTTTCATTCATTGCCACGCGGCGGATAAGTACGGCAACGCGTATATCTACGGTCCGGCGGTGAATGATCTGGCGATGGCCGCAGCGGCCCGCAAAGTCATCATTACCGCGGAAGAAATTGTGCCCGAAGGCGATATTCGCTACAACAAGCAGGGTCAGATCATTCCGTTTTTTTATGCGGATGCCGTGGTGGAAATGCCTTTCGGGGCGCTTCCCGGAAGCATGCCCGGATGTTACTACTGGCCGAGACAGTGGTGGGAAAAGTGCATGCGGTGGGCTACCCTGACGGACGAAAACGCCAAAATATTTCTTGACGAATGGATTATCAATAACAAGAACCAGTTCGACTTTGTCGAAAAACTGGGCGGCGCAAAGTGGATTGCTGAAGCCCGTCGTCAGACCAAAGCCGCCGAAGGCGATAACGAAGACATCGATTTCTCTTACGAGGAATTCACCCTGAACCACGATTCGGGACTCTACTATTAGAAAGGAGAAAACCATGCGAGATTTAAATGCACCAGCCAATCCTTTGGAAACATTGGCTTATATCATTGCGCAGCAGATTCACGATCATTCGATCGTATACATCGGGACCGGATTGCCCATGGTGGCGGGGATTCTGGCCAAGAAAACCCACGCCCCCAACATCACCATCGTCTATGAGTCAGGCGGTCAGGACCCGATCGAGGGTGACATGCCCTGGTCGGTCGGTTGTCCCTTTACCTGGCGCAAATCACCCACCATTATGGAAATGGCCTATTCATTCGCGCAGTGCTACAATGGCTATGTGGATATCGGATTCCTGGGGTTTGCCCAGGTGGACATGTACGGCAACGTGAACACGCACATGATCGGCAAGGATTTTCATCATCCCAAAGTCCGTCTCACCGGCAGCGGCGGCAACAACGATCTTTCTTCGTTGATGGGCAATATGGTTCTGGTCGGACTCCAGACGCCGGACAAATTCCCGGAGAAAGTTGATTTCGTCACCTCCGTGGGACACTTGACCGGCGGCAACTCCCGTCAGGAAGCCGGTCTCATCGGCAATGGTCCCAGCGCAGTCATCAGTCCCTGGGGCGTTTATGATTTTCACCCGCTCAGCAAACGGATGCGCGTCAAATCGCTCACGCCTGGCGTTACGTTTGAGATCGCTCAGTCTTTGACCGGCTTCGAGCTTCTCAAGCCCGATGGAGACATTCCGCAGACAAAGTTGATTACGGACGACGCAGTGAAAATTATACGGACGGAGGTGGATCCGCGCGGCGTTTTCACCACCATGCCGACATAGCCGGGAAATGGGAGATCGTCTTGATAGTATCAGAAGCGCTCTTGACACAATGTGAACATATGAAGTCGGGATGATGGAATGGCCATCTTTTGATAAGCATTGAAAACATTAAAACACGGTAATTAAAACTTTAATTCAGGAGGGCGATCATGGAAAATACAAAAAAAATTCTTGCTGTGAGTTGGATTACTCAGTACTGTCAGGCGACGGTTCGTGCGGCTATTGAAGTGGCGAGCAGGTTTGATGCCGAATTGTCCGTGATTCATGTCGTTGACACGCAATTGCTGCAGGGATGGAATCTTCCCTTCAAATTTCATGATGAAGAAAACCAGAAGACATTGGAGCATATTAGAGCAGAGATAAACTCCGTAGTGAATATTGAAAAGAAAGAAGGCATGAAAGTCAAAACGATTGTCAAAGAAGGCAATCCCGTCGAAGAGATTCTGAAATATGTCGAAAAGGAAAAGATCGACATCATTGTCCTGAGAGCGCATGAAAAAAGCCGGTTCGAACAGTTTATGGTCGGCGGCAGCAATGATGAACTGATCAGGTTGATGCCCTGCTCGATTTTTTTGGTTAAAAATGAACCGAAATCCGGAACGGCGCGGAGCAAAAAGTAATTCCGGCGGTACGGTCAATCCAGCCAGGCCGGCATGAAGGCGATTGACGTGAACCTGAAAAAATTACAAGCGCTGATTGTATTGTGGCCGGGGATCATGGTCTGCTTTTTTCTGGCGGCCTGTTCCCCCCGGCCGCAGTTGCCTGCTCTGGCCGGTGATGCGGTGGTTCTGGCCTTCGGTGACAGTTTAACTTTCGGAACCGGCGCTGACACTGCTCAGAGTTATCCGGCAGTTCTGGAATCCATAATCCACCGGCGTGTGGTCAATTACGGGATACCGGGGGAGGTCACCGCTGAAGGGCTCTCCCGGTTGCCGGGCATTCTGGAAAAAGAAAAGCCGGCGTTGATGCTGTTGTGTCACGGCGGCAACGATCAGCTCAGACGCAAGGATTTGAAGCAATCGGCAGACAACATTAGAGACATGATCGCCTTGGCCCGAAAATCCGGAGCCGCTGTTGTTCTCATTGCCGTGCCGTCACCGGGACTGTCGCTTAAACCTCCATCCTTTTACCGGGAAATGGCCCGGGAAATGAAAATTCCTGTCGAAGAGGACAGCTTGTCCGACATTCTGGCCGATCGCACTCTCAAGTCCGATTTAATCCATCCCAATGCCGCCGGATACCGGCGTCTGGCCGAAAGTGTCGCCAATCTTTTGCGAGAGAGCGGCGCGCTTGATTAATCGGATTCAATTTCGGAACGATACAGCTTATTTTTTGATGCTTCCCGAAAGAAATCCGACCTGCGTGTAGGCCGGTTTGGGATAGGTATAGAATCCTTTTTTGGTTTTGGCTCCAAGTTCTCCACGATCCACATACTGCTTGACAAAATCGGCGATGATCCTGTCCTGGGGGGCATTCGTCTTCTGCGCCCAGTAATCCACAATGGTCCAAACCGTTTTTAAACCGATCTGATCCATGATGCCGAAGGGGCCCATGGGCATCAGCATAACCCCCATCCATGACCGGTCCACATCCTCGATGCTGGCGACGTCCGTGGCGGCCAGAGACATAGCGGATCTGAAAAGGCTTGAAAGCATGGTGTTAAAGACGTAGCCGTTGTTCTCCCGGTGCAGCATAATGGGAACCTGTCCGATGCTCACCGCGAAGTCGTGCACCAGTTGTGTGACGGCCGGATCCGTGCCCGGATGAGGCATGACATCCACAATGTTGTTGACCCGCAGATCATGAAAATGAAGCGCCGCGAACTGCCCCGGCCTGCCCGTCGCTTCGGCAAACATGGAAGGCACGAGCAGCGAGGTGTTGGTGGTAAAAATCGTGTGTTTCGGGCAGAGCTCATTAAACTGTGCGAAAACCCTGCCTTTGAGTTTCGGATCTTCCGGAACGGATTCATTGATGATGTCGGCGTCTTTAGCCGCTGCCGCCGCGTCCGCGGTCATGGTCAGCCGATCCATCGTCTCCTGAAGCTGCTGTTCGGTTATTCTGTTGATCTGTACAAACCACGCCCCGAGCTTTCCCATCCGCTTCCGGGACGCCTCCAGAATTTCGTCCGAGATGTCATAAACAGTCACCTGGTATCCGTGCAGGGCGCAGATGAGGCCGATCTGCTGCCCCATGGTGCCGGCTCCCAGAATAAGCACTTTTTTAATATCTTTCAGTTCCATTTTCCCCTTTCCTCCTGTTGAATAACAGCACTATATACCATATTCGAAAAAATAAAACAGGCGATGTGATTTAAATCCACTTGAGGATTCCCGCAAACACGATGAAAGCGACAGCGTTGATGGCGAAGAGCGAACCGATAAAAAGCTTTTGCGCGCGCGGTTCCCAGTCGTGGACGTAACAGGCGGCGGCGAAGAAGGGGATGTAAACCGTCACAAACACCGGAAAAGCGCCCCACCAGCCGTAAACCCAGACAAAAGCCGGCGTGCGCACCAGGAAGATTTCCAGGATCGAAGCAAAAGCGGCATTGGCCACGGAAAAGAACAAACGGTTGTTGATGCCCATGATTTTCATCGTTGGATCTTTTGGCATCAGCTTGCAGACGACAAGCCCCGCGATGGAAAACATCAGGCTGATTTCAATTCCAACCCCCACCATAATTTCAAACGCTGTTCCCGTGGGCACCGTCCACAGCGCGTGGCCGGAAAAGTGCTGAATGAGCGCGTTGATAATTTCGACGAACCAGTGCACCATGTAAAGAGCCAGTCCGCCGGCAATGGCGCGATAATTGTTTTTTTCGTATTCGTTGGCATAGATGTATAAAACGATCACCAGCAGCGGAATCACATACCACTGAAACGTATCGCCGCTTCGCAAGATGTTTAATGCCTGCTTTGTTGCTTCGGGATTATTTAAATTCATCGCCGCACCTCCTTTGTCGGTTCAGATTTTTTTGCGAAATCTGTTTGATGAACGATATTTTACATCCAAACTGGAAAAATAACAGCCTCAATTTTATCACTTTCGATCGCCCTGAACACGTTTGACAAAGCCTCTGCAAGGGTGTAGATTTTACCATAATTGAATCGAGGAGGTTTCTTATGAAAATATCTTTGATTGAGCTTTATCATGTTCAGATTCCTCTCCAGCAGACTTTCTGGCCTACCTGGATTCCCGGCTATCCCCAGACGCATAATGGATTTACCTTAATCAAATTGGTGACCGACGACGGCATTGAAGGATACTCGGCGGGGTCTGCTCTGGGATATGAACGGGAAGGGCTGGGAGACCTTATCGGCGGATACCTGCTGGGTGCGGATCCGACGGATATTGACTCCTGCCAGAATT
The DNA here is from genome assembly GCA_022710585.1 of Deltaproteobacteria bacterium. GTDB lineage: Bacteria > Desulfobacterota > Syntrophia > Syntrophales > Smithellaceae > Smithella. The sequence goes on from JAKLGV010000010.1 coordinate 91,958, forward strand.
TGCTGAAACAAGCCGGCATTCTCGGATGGAGAAATTTCTGGATCGAACCCGCGTGCTGGGACATCATCGGCAAGAGCAAGGGCAAGCCCGTGTATGAGCTGTTAGGCGGCGAGGCGAGGCCCATCGAGGTTTACTGTTCCACCGGAGAAATGCACGAACCGGAAAAGAGGGCCGAAGAGCTCATGGCCATGAAAGAGCGCGGATTCAAGGTGGCCAAACTGCGGGTAAAAAACAAGGCGCTCAAAGACGATATCCGACACATTGAGGTGATTAGAAAAGGTGTGGGGGATGGGCTTGTCCTGGGCGTGGATGCCAATCAGGGATGGCTGGTGACCATTGTCGATAAAATTCCCGCGTGGGATTTGAAGCGCGCGACGGAATTTGCCGAAGCCTGCGCCGCCAACAACATCAACTGGCTGGAAGAGCCGCTCGATTCCAGAGATTATGACGGCAATGCCGCCTTGAAGAAAATCTCCAAAGTGAAGATCAGCGGCGCCGAACTCAACTACGGCTGGGATGAAATCAAAATCATGCTGGAGAAAGACTGCTTCCATATTTATCAGCCGGACGCGACGTTTGCCGGAGGAATCGCGCAGGTGAAGAAGGTGATTGACGGCTGCCACGAACACAACAGGGAATATTCTCCGCACACCTGGACCAACGGAATCGGGTTTTATATCAACTGGAACATGGTGCTGGCCGACAGGGGCAACAAACTCCCGCTGGAATATCCGCTGGAGGAACCTTCCTGGGTGCCGCGGGAAAGAGAAGGAATTATTGAGCCGATCATTCCGGATAAAAACGCGATGCTCGCGCCTTTTACGAGGCCCGGCCTCGGTTTTGAAATCAATCAGAAACTGTTGAACAAATACGGCAAGCGATTCTTTAAACTCACCGAAACCAGACTCAAACTGAAAGTGATCAGGCAAAAGGGGATCAAAGCCGCGTTGGAGCTGAAGAAGAGAAAAGAATCGCAGTAGCCATTGTCGATTTTCAATAGTCCAGCTTTTCCGTTTTGTTTTTTGTGTCAGGTTATCTTCGACGAGGGTTCTAAAAAAATGAAAATTCAAAAATTATTTACGGAGGAAATAAGTATGCGGCGCACGATCAGCAAAATGATTGGAATGGCACTGTTGGCGGTCATGGTTATGTTATGTATATCCTGCACCACATCCAAATGTATGGTGGAAAGGACGCAATGTAAATTTGATTGCCCATCCACGGTCGGCCTCAAGGAAGTCTGCGAACAAAAATGCAATGTCATGTATGACCTTTGCAGAAATAAAGAATGATATTGTAGACAGGCCTGATTCTTAGTCAGCGCTATGCGCAACAACGAAATAAGGCTTTAAAGAGTGTCGGCTGGTTGGTGCCACTGCCTTGCGTAAGTCTTCAATATTATTTACATGTCTATCCATGTCAACGTGGTCCGGTTAGACAGTTAACCGGACCGGATGAGCCTGTACCATCGTAATTTTCACTTCAGACAAGAATTAATTGACACAATTTACATTTTCATATTTATATCCAAAATTGTGATTTCCAATATGCATGGTCATATTACGGTTGTCCATCTGCCGCATATTAAATAATTTTATTAAATTAAAGGAGTAATTTTTATGGGAACAGAAAATCTTGATTCTTACTACACTAAACCGGACAATCTGGTTGATCTCTTCGAAAACAGCGTGGCGAAGTTCGCCTCACGCAATCTATTCGGAACCAAGAACAAAGAGACAGGACAGTATGAATGGGTCACCTACGCTCAAGTAGCCGAACGAGTGAATAACCTCAGGGGAGCTCTGCATAAACTGGGATTAAGCAGGGGTGAAAAAGTGGGGGTCATTGTCGGCAACGCGGTTGAATGGTTTGTGTGTGAAAATGCCACCCAGGGTCTGGGAGGGGTTTTCGTTGCCATGTATGAAAAGGAGCTGCAGAAAGTCTGGCAATACGTCATTCAGGACGCCAATATCAAATATCTTTTTGTCAGTAATCAGAAGATTTACGATGTCGTGAAGAATTTTCAAAAAGATAATCCAACGCTCAAAGACATATTCATTTTGTACGGTAATGGAGAAAATACCCTGGCGTCACTGGAGAAAATGGGAAAGGCAAACCCTGTCCCTTCGTATAAACCGCACTGGTCGGAAACGGCCTGTATCATCTACACCTCCGGCACCACCGGCGATCCGAAAGGAGTGCTGATGAGTCATGGCAACCTGTCGCACTGTGCCCAGACGTCCTGGGAGGATTTCGAGACGGGAGAAGTCAAGGTGGGTCTGAGCATTCTGCCCTGGGCGCACAGTTTCGGACTGAGTGCCGACCTGCACTGCTTTATCCTGGCCGGCTGGAGCCTCGGATTTGCGGAATCTGCAGATAAACTTCTTGTCAATTTCGGTGAAATCAAACCCACTCACATGTCCGCCGTGCCGCGTGTCTTCAACATCATTTACGACAAAATTCAGCAGGGCGTCGCGGCTGACCCGGTCAAAAAACAATTCTTTGACGCGGCCTGCGCCGAAGCCGTCAAGAACCGGGGCCTGGCAGAGAAAACAAAAGAATTCCTGGATTATGATGCCCTGGTGTTTTCTCAGATCAGAGCGCTGTTTGGCGGGCGGTTAACAAATGTCGTCACCGGCGGGGCATCGATGAAACCGGACATTGCATTGTTCTTCAGTGACGTCGGAGTCAATACCTATGACGGTTACGGTCTGTCCGAGACCGGACCCGTTATTACAACGAATTCGCCCAGGCAGGGTAATAAATTCGGGACGGTCGGCAAGACGGTCCGAGGGATGCATGTCATTATCGATAAATCCCGTGTCGGTGAAGACAGCCCCGACGGAGAAATTGTTGCCTATGGAGCGCACGTTATGCAGGGTTATCACAATAAACCGGCGATCACCAAAGAAACATTAATGCCCGATACCTGGAACGGGCTTCCCGGCATCAGGACAGGAGATCGCGGCTGGCTGGACGAAGAAGGATACCTGCATATCACCGGCAGATTCAAGGATGAATATAAACTGGAAAACGGCAAGTATGTCCATCCTGAATCCATTGAGAATGAAATGAAACTGCATCGTTACGTGTCCAATGCATTGGTTTATGGCGACGGCCGTCTCTACAATGTGGCCCTGGTTGTGCCGGATTTTGAGGCGCTCAAAACCGATGCTCAAACATCCGCATGGACGCAGGGAACACCCGAAGAAACCATTGCCAATAAGGAATGCACCGATTTTATTTCTAAACAGATTGCCGATCATCTCCGCAAATCTTTCGGCGGATATGAGATTCCGCAGAAGTTCCTTTACGTCACAGAAGACTTCTCCGTGGAAAACGGCATGCTGACCCAGACATTGAAACTGGTTCGCCGCAATGTTATGAAGAAATACGGCGAACAGTTGAGCGCACTCTATAATGACTGATCGATGAATGCTGACAAAAATCTTTGATGAAAGATGATTGATACGCCGGAGCATTGAAAAATGTTCCGGCGTTAGATTAATATCAGAAGTAAAGTCATCAAATGTTTAAAATAGAAAAAATCATATCCGGCGGACAGACCGGCGCCGACAGGGCGGCGCTTGATTTTGCCATCGATAACGGCATTCCCTATGGTGGATGGCTGCCGAAAGGCAGAAAGACGGAGGACGGCAGACTTTCCGAAACATATCATCTTCAGGAGATGCCCACGGAAGACTATGCGAAGCGGACGGAAATGAATGTTCTCGATTCGGACGGCACAGTAATCGTTTCCAATGGATTTCTGAAAGACGGATCGGCCTTAACCAGAGAATTTGCCATCAGGCACGAAAAGCCTTGGATTCATATCGACAGGAAAGAATTGTCTCTGCACGAGGCGGCAGAAAAACTATTTTTCTGGCTGACGGAAAACCAAATCAAGATACTCAATGTAGCGGGATCCCGGGCGGGTAAAGATCCGACAATCTATGAAACGACTCGGTATCTCTTGAAAACAACACTCTCAAAATAGAAAACGATGAGAATGTTTGGAGAGTGGAGGCGCTGTCAATTGTAAATCTGCGACATATCATAGCCGCAGGAAAATTCATGGGTGGACGGGTTGCTTCTCAAATGGTTGCCGAGAATAGACTGTCGGTGGATGGAGTTTTCTTGACAACACCTTTAAAGACGATCATGAATCATAATATTCTTCCTCAATTTATCAACCTTAAAAATTATTCAACCTTTCAATTGATATTAGTTACTTTCAATAATGGCAGGAACCACTCTACAGAGGGATTGATTTATTTATATTATGAGCGTGTACTTAAAACGGCAATCTATATGAGCATCATCCAGCCATAATTTTATATACACCAGGAAGCAATGATTGGCGGTAAAGTAGGAATATTAAATTGTATTCTCCAAGCTTAGGGAAGTTGATAACCTTTCTCTCTGAATAATCTTAGGCAGGCATGCACGACAGTCTCGTCATAAAGAATCCCTTTGTTTTTCTCAATCTCTTCAAGCGCTGCCTCAATACCAAAACCTGGACGATATGGACGATGGGAGGCCATAGCTTCTACAACGTCGGCCACAGCCAAAACGCGGGCTTCGATAAGAATTTCATTGCCTTTCAGATTTCTTGGATAACCGGTGCCATTCATCCGTTCATGATGCTGGTAAAGTATTTCAGCCAGAGGCCAGGGAGATTCCACATCCTTCAGCATCTCATATCCAGCGCGAGAGTGTTCCTTAATCAATGAAAATTCAAGTTGAGTCAGTTGGGTAGGCTTGGCTAATATCTCACTCGGTATGGATAATTTACCGATGTCATGAATGACACCTGCCATTCGGATTCCATCAATAACATCGCGAGACAGGCCTTTTTCTTTGGCGATGGTGCGGGCAAGATGGGCGACTCTCTTTTGATGACCCGCTGTATAAGGGTCTCTTACTTCCGTTGCCAGACTCAGGACCTGAATCGTTGTTTTAACAGACTGCCTCAGGGTTTTTAAAAGCTCATTGAGTTTCTCTTCCGTCTTCTTGCGCGTGGTGATATCCTGATAAATCACCTGAGACTGTTTTTCGCCGTTCCAGAATATTTCCTTACGAAAAACATGAAGGTGTCGTATTTCGCCATCTTTTCTTACGATGCTTATTTCATATTCAAACGGGCCAAATTCCCCTTTTAATCTTTTTTGCTTTCTTTTCTGAAATTCAGCGTAACTCTGCGGTGTATAGCGTTCCTTGACGGATGTTTTTTTCAGTTCCTCGACACTGCCGTAACCGTATATATCCAGAATGGCACTGTTGGCATAAATTGTTTCTCCTTCGATGGTTGATATGCGCACACCTAAAGGGGAATGATCAAGGGATTGTCGGAAGTTTTCTTCACTTGCCCGCAATTCATACTCTATTTCCTTACGTTTAGAGATGTTTCTGCTTTCAGCAAGAATGGAGATAGGTTTCCCATTCCTGTCGCGGATGAAACTGAATGAGACTTCGCCCCATATGGTTTGTCCGTCTTTACAGCAAAACTCCAGTTCCAGCGTACGATTTAAGACATAATCCGGAGGAGCGGCCAGGGCCCTGGGCATTTCTTCTGAAAAGAAATCCATTGCCGCCTTGAAGGATGTTGTCGCAAGGAATTTATCTATCGGAAGTTGTTTAATTTCAGCCTGTGTATATCCCATGACCTTTTCCGCAGACGGACTGACGTAAGTCACTTTTAAGTTCAGATCCATGAGCCATATGTAGTCCTTCATGTGGTCTGCAAGAAGATGATACTTTTCTTCGCTTTCTTTTAACAATTTTTCCGATTTTGTGCGTTCGGTGATATCTTTCACTATTACGACAAGATGCTTCTTCCCGTTAAGCTTGATTGTCCGACCGGATATATCTGTAAAAAGAAAAGATCCATCTTTTCTTAACATGGGTATATTTTGGGCTACAGAAATCTCATTATTGATGATTTTTTCAGCTTTTTGAATAATGTATGATAGGGATTCTTTCGGATGAAGATCAGGAATGCTTAAATTCAGAAATTCTTCTTTGGTGTAACCAAGCATCTCACATATTTTTTCATTAGCATCCATGAATTTATTGCCGTTCAAACGACCGGAGAACCGCCCCACAAGCATTCCGTCTGACGATAAATCAAATATTGTTCTGTAAGCTGAGTCTGCTTCTTTAAACGCTTTTGCAGCTTGTTGGCGTGGATTGGCAGTTTCTTGGGATAAAGCAGCTTTTGTTTTGTGATTTGAGCTCATTTTTCTCCTGCTATAAGATTGCTTTTGCAATCATAGATTATGAGCCAAAACGTTCGAGAATTATTATTTGTATCTAAAAAATACACGAAGACTGATTTTTTGTCAAAGTAAATAATATTGAGAATATGATGTAACAATGTTGCCGATTCGTAATTGGAAATTTGTTTCTTCTGGAATAAACGGAACGGCAACCTGCGTAAATAATCCAGCTTTCAACCCGTAATCATCACTGTTCAGACCTATGACGAAAATTCCCATGAAGCTTTATTTTTGCTTGATAAAAAATAAAAAAAGAGCTACATAAGTAATTAAATTGTACGTTTCCTACCATTACTTCTGTACGTTTCTCCAAAAAAAAATAAGAGTTTTTCGTAAATAGTAACCAGTCAACTTAATCTTAACTTTCTGGTGTAGTTATGAGAAGTAGTTGCCGGAAGTTACCGATTATTAGCCTCTAAGGGGTTATCCTGTCCCTTGGAGGCTTCTTTTCCAATTTCAATAAAGTTGAATCAACCTTTTTGAACCAATTCGAAGCAAAAGGAGGGGTTATTATGGAGGGCAAGAAAACTGTATTGATAACAGGTTCGTCCACTGGTATCGGCAGGGCAAGTGCTCTTCGTCTAGAAAAGGAGGGATTCCAGGTATTTGCCGGAGTGCGGAAATCGAGCGATGGAGACGCATTAAAAAATGCCTCGTCTGGAAGCTTGATACCTGTAATTCTCGACGTCACAAAACTGGAATCAATCGCGAAGGCTGTGGAAACGGTATCAGAGAAAACAAACGGTGAGTTATATGGATTGATGAACAATGCGGGTATTTCCGCCGGATTAACGGTAGAGCTCACCCCGATTTCGGTGTTGCGGGATGTTCTTGAGGTAAATGTGATAGGCTTTTTTGCAGTAACGCGGGCGTTTCTGCCTTTGCTAAGAAAAAGCATTGGACGTATCGTCAATACCGCATCGGTATCCGGATTAACCGCTCTCCCCGGCATGAGCGTTTATGCATCTTCAAAGTATGCCGTTGAGGCAATCTCCGAATCTATGAGGGTAGATCTTCGTCCCTTCGGAATATCCGTATCAGTACTAGAACCAGGGGTAATAGCGACAGGGATTTGGAAAAAGGCGACGGCTAAGGCCGTAGATATCATATCAAATGCGAACCCTGAAATATTTAAGCTTTATGCTCCATTAATATTGTTTTATAAAAACAATATCGAGAAGCAGAAATATCTTCCTCCGGAAGCAGTCGCTGACCGTGTGTATCACGCATTCACTGCAAAAAAACCAAAGTATCACTATGTTGTCGGGAATGATGCAAAATTCTTGGCATTTATTGAAAGTCTGCCTGAAAGAATAAGGGATTGGATTATATACAAGTCTATGTACAAAGAAGCGGATCTCACGCAGGCCTGGAGCGGCAAAGAGCGACGGGCTGAAGCGCGCCATACGGTGAATCTTCCCTGTGTTATCAGAGGTTTGCTAAACGGCAAACAGACCCATGAAAAGGCCTGGGTCATGGGTCTCGGCCGGCAAGGTATGTATGTCGAGGCCAAGGATCCGCTTGATGAAGGCACCGAAATGAGTGCCGAAATCAAGGCCAGACGAATCAACTCAACATTCTTAGCTATAGGCAAGGTGATCCGTAGAACCGCAAAAGGCATGGCGATCAGATTTGCGGAGCCCGTTCCAAGTGAAGTTGAAATGATCCTCACTGCCAAACGAAATTAAGGTAACGCAAAAAGCCATGAAAAGGATTTATCAAAAGTTGCCGATTACGGGGCTTCCACGGAGGTTATCATGCCTCTATGGAAGCCTTGTTTTCTGCTAATTAATTGTTCCTTATTTTTCCAAAAGATTGTTTCACTTAAATGAAAGGAGAAAAACAATGTATCTAATGGTGACATCATTCTACCCAGCTGATAAAGTAAAGGATGTAACAAATATTTATGTTAAAATGATGACAAAATATCCTGACGATACTAGTGTGGCGACTCCACTTGTACAGTGTGCGGTGAAAACAACTCTTGAAGGCATAAGAGTCATTCATATTAGTGATGTGAAAAAGGGGAAACTTGAGGCTGCTTTAGATTATGCGATAAAGAGAATGACCATGTTCTATGAAATACCAGGGTATAAATGGCAGATTGAAACCTCTCTCAATATTGAAGAGGCTATGAAAACTATTAGTATGTAAACTAAATCTAACAAAATCATTTTCTTGGTTGGTTAAAAAAAGGCAGGGTCAGAAATGGCTCTGCCTTTTTTTATTTTATCCTTCCGGAAAGAGAGCATCGTGCAATTTTGACGGGCATCCAACCTTTCAGTCCGAAATTAATAACGAACATTTCTATGGCGATCTTCTTTATTGAAAAGCTTTATCTCTTTGTTCATCCCTCTTTTGATTTTCTCTCTTCTTTGCCAGCCAATAGCACATCCAGTGGGCTTTTCGGCGCATGGGACATATCACGCAGCACGTGCGTGTAAATCATCGTCGTTTCCACATTCTTGTGGCCGAGCAGCTCTTGCACCTCGCGGATATTGACACCATTCATCAGCAAATGCGTCGCAAAACTGTGACGAAGCGTATGAACAGTGGCGAATTTGGGAATATCGGCCTTGCGGATCGCTTTTTTTATTACATCCTGTATCGCAGTATCGCTGATATGATGACGGCGTACTTTCCCGGAACGCGGATCAACAGAAAGGTTGTTCGCCGGGAAAATATACTGCCATGCCCACTCCTTACCGGCGTTGGGATATTTTCTGCCAAGGGCGTCGGGAAGATGGACGTCGCCATGGCCGTTGGCAAGATCACTTTCATGCAGCTTTTTCACGTCTATTAAATGATTCTTTAATAGCTCTTTCACGGTTGCCGGCAGAATAGTCGTCCTGTCTTTATCCCCCTTTCCGCTACGAACGGTCAATGTATTCAAATCCATATCGACATCCTTCACTCTCAGGCGCGCAAGCTCCATCAATCGCAGTCCTGAACCATAGAGCAAACCGGCAACCAGTAAATCCCTCCCGGTCAGACAGGCCAACAATTTCCTGATCTCTTCAACCGAGAAGACAACCGGCAATTTCTGCCCGCGTTTTGCGCGAACGGTTTCCGCCATATTACCCATATCATTGCAAAGCACATGACGGAAAAGAAATAGAATGGCATTGAAGGCCTGGTTCTGCGTTGAAGCGGACACTCTTTCCTGAAGCGCGAGATGACTGAGGAAATTTTTGCAGTCATCCGTTCCAAGTTCAGCAACGGCTCCCTTTCGGCCGGTTTGTTTGGCATAATCCAGAAACCGTTTGATCCATTGTAGATACGTTTTTTCCGTGGTGTAAGAGTAGTGTTTAAGCCGGATCAGCCGTTTTGCCTCTGTGAGCAGTTCCGGTGTAAAGTCTTCGGATTTCTCCGCCGGTATATTTATCGGCTTGAAGCCGCGGTAATGAAAATAATATAAACGAATGGCGTCACCCGCCTGCCGGATTTGCCAGTCGGACATGGCGGAATTTGATTTCAAAGATTCGATAAATTCTATGACGGCGTTTTCCTGATATTGATCGGGCGGTATTTGCTTTCTGTTGGCATAATTTAAAAATTTGCTGGCCCACAAAGCATAAAAAAAGACATTCTTTTCCTGCGCCAGTTTCTTATCCAAAAGAAAGGCTTGAAAATCTGGAAGAACGTCGTTTTTCCTGCTGTCGGACAAAT
>JAKLGV010000011.1 GCA_022710585.1 Deltaproteobacteria bacterium
ATCATAGAAACAGGAAATGAAAGCTGGAGGATGAAACACAGGTCTTTATAAACATATATTTTTTACTCAGGGGTGGGTCAGTTTTGGACGCCTATACTGGGTCTATTTTAAATGCCTATTGACATTTATTGATATATTGTAAATTTATAACAAAAGAATTGAGAAAGTTAAAAAAATATTTTTGATAATTGATATTAAAAAGAATGCTTTCGCAATAAAAAAGAAAGGTAAAAATCTATGCAGAATTGAAACGTTTGGAATTTTTAATTATGGACGGAACAAATTATACATTTACAGGAACGCTTTGAAAAATGCCTTACACCAACAACTTTCCCGTCTTTACGATCAGCCCTTCTAAATATATGACTAAACAATTCGTTCTCATCATTTTCTAAATATCTTCGTATTGAGTAGGCACATATATCAGCAATTTGAATCATGCTTGTCAACTTTGAATCAACAAACAAAGGTGTCTCAATAATATTTTCTATTTTTGTCCAGAGTGTTCCCTTACTATGGAAAGATCTCATGAGTTCAGTATGTTTTTTAGCAACCGTTTGATTGTTATCATGAATTATAATTCCATAATACTTATGGGAAGAAGCATTTTGTTTTGAAAAAAGATTAAGGCATTGCTGAAATCTGGACACAATTTGTTCAAAAGCTTGCTCGTCAATAGATTGAGTTGCTTTTCCATAATCAAAATGAGTTTTATCAATGCATTCCGCAAACAATCGTGCTTCGTTCCAATTACCAACTGTTTTTGCGATTTCTGTAATAAATTTTAGTCTTTCTGCATAAGTTAGATGAACGTAGCATTCAGTTTGTTTATATGTCTTCTTGGTTTGCTTGTAATATGGGTTTTTTGTTTTTTGTAACGATAGAAGTTTTTCTGTCCGATATTTAGTTGTTTCAGAACGACGTTGTTTATATGATAAATTATCAAAGTGTGAAATTTTGATTTGTTCTTGATATTTTCTAAGTAACCATCCTGTGTGTATTTCAATGCCTTCTAGCTCGTATTTCTTTTTTATGGCCGCTATTTCTTGATCATATGATGCCCATAAATGTATTGGTATTGCAAGGCCTGCCAATACAAAATGGCTTGTATTTCCTGGGACATTCGATGTTCCAGACTCATCTATATAACAAAAATGCATATTTGATTCCTTATTTTAGGCAAAAAAAAGCGACTGGTGAAAAGGCTTTTAAAGCCCCTCGTTGAGACGCGTGGCGACTCTTTCCAGACGCATGTTTTCTGTATAGTAATCAGACTCGTCTTGTCAAGAATTATTTATATCTTAGAAAATCAGAATAATTGTTTTTGGTTCAGTAATGGTTCAGTTATATTTTGTAATAATGCCAATAATTATAAATATTTATGGCGGAAGTGCATGGGAATCGAACCCACCTGGGACGGTTTTAGCGCCCCACATCAGATTTGAAGTCTGAGAGGCCCACCAGTGACCTTGGCACTTCCGTGAAGGAATTTATCTGTAAAATCGCAACGTGTCAACATGCAAAAAAACAATTTCTTATAATTGAAGAGATTCGGACCGGAACAAAGAATCATCCAGCAACTGGACGGTTACCTCTGAGCCTTTTTTGATTCTGGTTTCTTCTTCTCCAATGACAATCAAGCCATTGGCCGCGACCATCGATTTGAGAATTCCCGATCCCTGATCGCCGGTGGTGATGGCGACGTATCGATCCTTTTCTTTTTTGACAACAGCGCGGATAAAATGCCGGAAGCCGGGATTCTTCTGAAATTCGTCATTGCAAACTGCCTGAATGGTCTGGCGGAATATTTTTTTATGTCCCTGCATTTTTAAAAGGGAAGGGCGGACGAATTGTTCGAAAGAAACCATTGAGGACACCGGATTGCCCGGCAGGCCGAACAGCGGAACGCCTTCGATGGCGCCGAAAGCCAGCGGTTTGCCCGGCCGCATTGCCACTCGCCAGAAATGCATGGCGTTGCCGATTTCGCCCATAACATTTTTGACGAAGTCAAAATCGCCGACTGAAACGCCGCCGGAGGAAATCATTAAATCGGCATGTAGCGCGGTTTTGAAGGCTTCCCGCAGATCCGTTTTTTTGTCTTTGACAATTCCCAGCATAATCGGGATCGCGCCGCATTCCATCACCTGAGCCGCAAGGGAGAAGCTGTTGCTGTTGACAATTTTTCCCGGCGGAGGCTCGATTTCAATGTCCACCAGTTCGTCACCGGTGGACATAATGGCCACGCGGGGCTTCTGATAGACGCTGACAAAGGCTCTGCCCAGAGCGGCGAGCATACCGATGTCCGCCGGCCGCAGAGCGCTTCCTTTTTTTACGACAAGGTCGCCGGTCCGCACGTCTTCTCCGGCAAAACGGATATTTTCAGATTTTTCCGCCGAGGTATAAACAATAACGGTTTTACCTTCCTTCATCGTATCTTCCTGGTGGACGACTGAGTCGGCGCCTTCCGGAAGCACCGCGCCGGTCATGATGCGGGCGGCTTCACCCTTTTTTATTTTTTTGACGGCCAGTGTCCCCGCGGGGATGTCTTCAATGATTTTGAGCTTCACCGGTTTTTCTCGTGAGGCGTCTTTGATGTCGGCGCAGCGAAGCGCGTAGCCGTCCCTGGCCGAATTGTTGGCGGAAGGAATATTGCGCGGGGCAAAAACATCTTCGCCGATCACGCGGCCTCGGGCTTCCAGAATATTGATTTTTTCCAGTCCCAGCGGCCGGAAGTTCACCAGGATCGTCTTCAGCGCTTCTTCCACAGAAATCATTTTTCCATCTCCACAAAATTGATGGGCAGCACTTTATCAAAGACAGGGCGCTTGTCAATATATAATGAGACTCAGTATTGGGGAGCCTGAAAGCAACCCAATACTGTAAGTCGAATTATCCCGATAGCGAAGGATATCGGGATTGTCGAATATAAAAATATTTTCAATTGAATTATCCGGCAAAGAAGATTAGGAAGCATCCAGAGCGACCCGTTCCGGATGAAAGATTGGTTTCTATCCGGAATGGGTTTTAGTGCTGGAAAATTTAATTTGAGGATGAGTTAAATCCGTGCGAAAAATTGTCGCAACGAAAAACAGGACGGATGTCGAGCCCGTCAATACGATTGTCAGGCATGCTGAAGAGGGCCGGTCCAAAATTGATGTCGGCGGATTGAAGGGAGCGTCCCGGTCTTTGCTGGCGGCTCAGCTTTTTAAAAAATTGGAGAGGCCGCTGCTGATTGTCTGCCCGGCAGAAAAAGAAACGGCCGCTTTCGCCCGTGAGCTTTCTCTTTTCCTGGGCGGCGAATCCGTCTTTCACTACCCCTCACTGGATTTCCTGACCATTGATATGTTCGCGCTCCAGAAGGAGGACGAATTGAGCCGTCTGGAGGCGCTGGCGAATCTGCAGGTCGGCAACAAAACGGTTGTGGTGGCGTCTGCGGCGGCTTTAATGCAGAAAGTGATGCCCGTAGATGAATTTGGCCGGCATTTCCAGATTATTTCCGTGGGCGATACGCTGAACATTGATGAATTCGGCGCCGGGCTTGTCGCGCGGGGATACCGGCGAAAAAGCCTGGTGGATGAAAAGGGAGAGTTCAGCTTCCGGGGGAATATTATTGATATCTTCCCGCCGGCCGAAAAAAATCCGCTGCGGCTGGAAATGTTCGGGGATGAAATTGAAACCATCCGGGTTTTTGATCCTTCGTCCCAGCGCTCAATCGGTACGGCAACCGCCTTTATCGTGCCTCCGTCCGGTGAAGTCATCATCAATTCCTCCACGCTGGAACTGGCCGTCCGCAATATCAGACGTCGCTCCGATGAACTGTCGCTTCCCCGCGAGATTCGCAACCGTCTGGTGGACACGCTGAAAGAAGGCCTGATGGACTCGGTGAATCCCGTTTTCCTGCCACTGTTTTATGAGTCGTATGACAGTGAAGAAGGGCTTTCGCGGAATAAACTTTCCGGTCTCTTTGATTATCTGTCCGGAAATACTCTGGTGATTATGGATGATCCGCTGGCATTCCATCAATCTCTGCAAAATGCCCGGCTGGGCATCGACAAGCTGCTGTTCAAAACAAAAAACAGCGGGAAATTTCATCTGGAAAAAGAAAACACCTATTTTCAGCCTGACGACGTGACGGCCCGTCTGGAGAGCTTCGGTCGAATTGTTCTGGAAGGCCTGAATCTGGACAAAGCAGAGGAAAGCTTTCCAGCGATTGAATTTGAGACTCACCGGTATATCTGTTCGGGAGAACTCCAGGCCGGTGAGATCAGGGAAGACGCCGCTTTACGGTGGACGGTGGAACAGATCAAGTCGTGGCTTGCCGACGACATGTTGATTTGCCTCTTTTGTCCCGCGCTGGAAGATGTTCAGCGGATGAAGCAGTTGCTTCTGTCGTATGATGTGCCGGTGCAGCTTTTGCCGGCCGGCGAAACGGTTCTGGACATGATCAACCGCGGCGATCAAGACGCGACGCTTGTTCTGCTCAAGGGCGAGCTTTCCGCTGGTTGCGTCATTCCGGCCATGAAGCTGGTCTTTTTAAGCGAAGAGGAAATATTTGTAAAAAAAACGACGCGCCGCCGTTCGCGGCCGGTCAGAGAAGGCTATTTTATCAAGTCGTTTGGCGATCTGAAGGAAGAGGATTTTATCGTTCACACGGATTTCGGCATCGGGATTTATCGCGGTTTGAAGAAAATCACCGTGGGGAAAATCGAAAATGATTTTCTGGTCATTGAATACGCGGACGGCGACAAGCTCTACATTCCCGTGAACGCTCTGCAAAAAATCCAGCGCTATCTAGGCCCGGATGGCTATGTGCCGAAAATCGAAAAGATGGGGGGCACGTCCTGGGAAGCGGCCAAGGAAAGAGTGAAAAAATCCGTGCGGGAATACGCCGAAGAGCTGGTGGCCATTTATGCCGCCCGCGAAGCCCTGGAAAGAAAATCGTTTTCACCGCCGGATCGCATCTATGAGGAATTCTGTTCCACGTTTGAATTCGAGGAAACGCCGGATCAGGTCAGGGCCATTGAAGACATCCACATGGACATGGATGATCAAAAGCCGATGGACAGGCTGATTTGCGGCGACGCCGGATTCGGCAAAACGGAAGTCGCGGTCCGCTCCGCGTTCCGGGCGGTCATGGACGGCAAGCAGGTTGCCGTTCTGGTGCCGACGACCATTCTTGCGGAACAGCATTATCGCACCTTTTCCCGCCGTCTGAATGATTTTCCGGTTCGTGTGGAAGTGCTCAACCGTTTCAAGAGTTCCGCCGAGCAGAAGAAAATTGTCGAGGACCTGAAAAATCAGAAGGTGGATATTGTGGTGGGGACGCATCGCCTGCTGCAGAAGGATATCGCCTTTAAAGATCTGGGGCTGATCATCATTGACGAGGAGCAGCGTTTCGGTGTGTCGCACAAGGAAAAGTTAAAGAAAATGCGCACGCTGGTGGACGTGCTCACGCTTTCGGCGACGCCGATTCCGCGCACGCTGCATCTGTCTCTGGTCGGTATCAGGGATTTGTCGATTATCAACACGCCGCCGGAAGACCGGGTGTCCATCAAAACCTACGTGCTGGAATTCGATGAGGATGCGATTAAAGCGGCCATCGAAAAAGAAATGGCGCGCGGCGGGCAGGTGTTTTTCGTCCATGACCGCGTGCGCTCCATTTATTCCATTGCTCTTCTTGCACAGCGGCTCGTGCCGCAGGCGAGAGTCGGTGTCGTGCACGGACAGATGAAACCGGCGGA
The DNA here is from genome assembly GCA_022710585.1 of Deltaproteobacteria bacterium. Lineage (GTDB taxonomy): Bacteria > Desulfobacterota > Syntrophia > Syntrophales > Smithellaceae > Smithella. Next base: position 5,742 of record JAKLGV010000011.1, read on the forward strand.
GATTGAGAAAACGATGACGGCCTTTATCCGTCAGGAATGCGACGTTCTGGTGTGCACGACGATTATCGGTTCCGGTCTGGACATTCCGACCGCCAACACCATCATTATCAACCGCGCCGAAAAGTTCGGTCTGGCGCAACTGTATCAAATCCGGGGACGCGTCGGACGCTCCAGCCGGGAAGCCTTCGCGTATCTGCTGCTGCCCAAGGGGGCGATGCTGTCTCGAGAGGCAATGAAAAGGCTTCAGGTCATCAAGGATTTTTCCGAGCCGGGTTCGGGATTTCGAATTGCCTATAATGATTTGGAAATCCGCGGCGGCGGCAATCTGCTGGGCATTTCCCAATCGGGGCATATTTCTGCGGTTGGCTATGAGCTTTACACGGAATTGATGGAGAAAACGATTCGGGAAATCAAGGGGGAGAAAACGGAGGAAGAGGAACTGCTGCCTGAAATTCAGCTCGGCATCTCGGCCTTCATTCCCGAAGAGTATGTGCAGGATGTTCAACAGCGTCTGGTTTTATACAAGAGAATATCGCTGGCCTCGAATGACGAAGAGCTTTCTGAAATTAAAAACGAGATGAAGGACTGCTACGGGGATCTGCCCGGGAACGCCGAAAATCTTCTACAGATCATCAGCATCAGAAATGCTCTGAAGCCGCTTAAAGCCAGAAAAATGGGCTATGACGGAAAATTTCTGTATATTTTCTTCCGGGATCATTCCCCGATTGATCCGGCAAAGATTATGGCGCTCTATCGGAAAAAAATCAGAGAATTGCGTTTTACTCCCGATTATAAGCTCTTTGTTCCCGCACCCCAATTACAGGAGAAAGAGATTGTCGTGCAGGCGGAGATGTTGTTAAAGATGCTTGCCCAATAGACGCAAGCAGGATATAAGAAAAAGATATGAGAAAAGCGACGGCTCAATTCTGTTTCATTTCAACAACGGGAAAATCACAAAAGATTTTAATGGTTCAGTATATTTTTATATCACTGATGCTGCCGTGCTTCATCATCGCCTGTGATCAGATGGACACATTTTCCAAGCCCTATGTGGTCACGGTTAATGGCGCCAAAATTTATCAGGAAGAATATCAGGCGCGTCTGAATAAAAAGAAGCAGATGTTGTCCGGAGATATCCTGAAGCAACCCGATTACATGAAAAGATTTGAGGCGGAAGTTCTGGAGAGCATGATTACGGAAAAAATTATGCAGCAGCGCGCTCAGGAGCTCAATATTTCAGTCAGCGATGCCGAACTGGAGAAAAAAATTAAAGAAATAAAAGAAGATTACGGAGAGGAGTTTACCGGACTTTTTGCCAAGCAGAATATAAACTACGAACAATGGAAGGCCGAATTCCGCGACGAGATGCTGATCCAGAAACTGATTGCCGCGGACGTGAACGACAAAATAAAAATATCGGAAAAGGAAATCAGCGATTATTTCAGTCAGCACCGCGGCCGCTATAAAAATGACGCGCGGGTTCGTGTTGCTCAGATTGTTGTCCGCGACATGGCCGCGGCCAACAGGGCGATGGCAAGATTAAAAGCGGGCGAAAAATTTGAAAAGGTCGCCGCGGACGTATCCATCGGGCCGGAAGCGAAGCATGGCGGTGATCTGGGATTCCTCACGAAATGGGTCATGCCGGATCCGCTCGATAAAACGATTTTTCAAATGCCGGCCAATAAAATCAGTCCGGTTGTTCAGAGCTCTTACGGCTTCCATATCTTTAAAGTTCTGGAGATTCAGCCGGCCAGGGAGAGAACGCTGGCCGATGTTCGGCAGGAAGTGATGGACGATATCCGGACGCAGAAAGAGGAAGTGGCTTTCAGCGTCTGGCTGGAAGACTTAAAAAGAAAAGCGGTGATTAAGAGAAAAACCAATATCAAAAACTGAAATGAACAATCATTCGAATGAAACAGGGGAGGGATGAATTTGAAAAATATAAAATACGTTTTATTGCTGCTGCTGATCTTTATCAGTGTGCAGGCGCGCGCCGAAGTTGTGGACCGGATCATCGCGGTCGTAAATGATGAAGTGATTACGCTTCACGATCTGAGCACCGCCTTCGAACCTTATGAGAAAAACATCGAAAACACTTACAAGGGGAAAGACAAGGATGCCATCATCAGACAGACCCGAGAAACTTTTTTCCAGAGGCTGATTGACAACATCTTGATTGAACAGGAAGCCAAAAAGAATGGCATCAGCACTACCGTCAAGGACGAGGATGTGATGAATGTTATTCAGGGGATGCTGGGCAAACAAAAAATCAGTATGGCGGAGTTCCAGAAAAATCTTGCCCGGGAAAGCAGTTCCCTCGAGGTAATAAAAAAGGAAATCAGATCGCAAATCATCCGGATGAAAGTTCTGAAAAGAGAGGTCAAGGACAGAATCATGGTGACCGATGAGGAGATCGGTGAATACTATGCCAGACATCGTCAGGACTACGAAGGAAAAGAAAGCGTCCGGATGAAACAGATTCTGTTGCTTGTCGCTTCAGGAGCGGCTCCAGGTGAAAAAAACAAAATCAAGATGGAAGCTTTGCGTTTGAGGGAACTCGCCGTAAAAGGAGAATCATTTGATCTGCTGGCGACAAAATATTCGCAGGGATCGGCGGCGCCCCAGGGCGGCGATGTCGGTTTTATCGAGAAGGGCACCATTATTCCGGAAGTTGAAACGGTCGCCTTCAGCCTTCCTTTAAATACGGTCAGCGATGTGATCGAATCGGGAATTGGATTTCATATTATTAAAGTCATCGACAAGAAAGGCGCGAACGTCAAGCCCATTGCCGCAGTGAGGGAAGAGATCAAAACGAAAATAGAAGATGAGAAACTTGATAAAAAATATGATGAATGGATTTCTTCCGTGAGGGATAAATCGCATATCGATATAAAATTGTAAGAAATTAATATCACGATGGATACGATCAAAATCAGAGGAGCCGCCCAGCATAATTTAAAGAATATCAACCTGGATATTCCCCGAGACAAATTTGTGATTATCACCGGGGTAAGCGGCTCCGGCAAATCTTCTCTGGCGTTCGACACGATTTACGCCGAAGGGCAGAGACGCTATGTGGAATCCCTTTCCACCTACGCGCGGCAGTTTATCGGACAGATGGATAAGCCCAACGTGGAATCCATCGAAGGTCTGTCTCCGGCCATTGCGATTGAACAGCGCGCCGCGAGCCACAATCCCCGTTCCACCGTCGGCACCGTGACGGAGATTTACGATTATTTTCGTCTGCTTTATGCCGCTGTCGGCGTCTGTCATTGCTACAAATGTGGCCGGGAAATCAAATCGCAGACGATTGACGGCATTCTGGACAGCATTTCCGCGCTTCCTGAAAATACGGCCTTCAGTGTGCTGGCGCCGCTGGTCCGGGGGAAAAAAGGAGAGTTTCAGAAAGAGCTCAAGAAGCTTCAGAAAGAGGGATTCGCGCGCGTCCGCGTTGACGGGGAAATCCGTGATCTCGCGGAAGAAATTGCCCTGGAAAAGAACAAACGCCACGACATTGATCTCGTGATCGATCGTTTGATTCTAAAAGACGGCGTCAGAAAGAGGTTGCGGGATTCTCTGGAGCTGGCCGCCGCGCGGGCGGAAGGCCTGGTTCGCATTGTCACGACCGGTGGCGAGGAAATGCTTTTCAGCGAAAAATACGCTTGTCCCGATTGCGGGATCAGCATTCCGGAGCTGACGCCACGGATGTTTTCCTTCAACAATCCCTATGGCGCGTGTCCGGACTGCAACGGTCTGGGTTCTTCCATGCGTTTCACCGAATATCTGGTGGTGCCGGACGCCGGATTGTCTTTACGGGACGGGGCGATCGCGCCGTGGGCCGGACGGCAATCTCTTTATTATTATAATTTGCTCGACGCGCTCTGCGACCATTACGGATTTGACGTCAATACGCCGTTTAACAAGCTGCCGGAGAAAATTCAAAAGATGCTGCTTTATGGATCGGGCAATGAGCTGATCAAATTTTATCATGACCGCGGCGACAAGCGATATTTCTCGCATCGGCCTTTTGAAGGCGTAGTCAGACAACTGGAGCGCCGCTGGAAGGAAACGGCGTCGACGGCCATCCGCAATGATCTGATGCGCTACATTGATCTGAGCGCCTGCGACACCTGTCGCGGCGCGCGCCTGAAGAAAGAAATTCTGGCCGTTACCATTATGGACAAGAATATTTATGAGTTGTGCCAGTTGTCCATTCGCGACTGCTATAACTATTTTGAGCAGATAAACCTGTCGCCTCAGGAAAGAAACATCACTGAAAGGATCGTCCGGGAAATCAAGAACCGCCTCCAGTTTCTGCTCAACGTGGGCATGGATTACTTGAGCCTGGACCGGGCGACATCGTCTTTGTCCGGCGGAGAGAGTCAGCGCATCCGGCTGGCGACACAGATCGGCTCCGGCCTGATGGGCGTTTTATATGTGCTGGATGAACCGACCATCGGGCTGCATCAGAAAGATAATTTGCGTCTGATCGATACCTTGAAGCGGCTGCGCGACATGGGGAATACGGTTCTGGTCGTGGAGCACGATGCCGACATGATTCTGGCCTGCGATCATATCGTGGATATCGGTCCCGGTGCCGGTACGGAAGGCGGAGAACTCGTTTTTCAGGGAACGCCGGCTGAAATCATCCATGATGAAAAATCTTTGACGGGGCGGTATTTATCGGGAAAGGATGTCATCGAACGGCCCTCAAAGAAAAGAGCCATGAAAGGAAGGTTCATCATCATTGAAGGCGCCTGCGAAAACAACCTGAAGAATATCGACATTAAAATTCCCGTGGGTCTTTTTACGGCGGTGACCGGTGTGTCCGGTTCCGGCAAAAGCTCCATGGTTATTGAAACGCTTTACAAAGTGATGGCGCGCCGCCTGAATCAGTACAGCGGATCGATGGGTAAAATTAAGAAAATTGTTGACCTGGGTGATATAGAACGCGTCATTATGATTAATCAGCATCCTATCGGCCGGACCCCTCGCTCCAATCCGGCAACCTACACCGGTGTTTTTTCCATCATCCGTGATCTATTCACCAATCTTCCCGAATCCAGAATGCGCGGCTACAAGCCGGGACGGTTCAGCTTTAACGTCAAGGGCGGGCGCTGTGAAGCCTGCGAAGGCAACGGCCTGATTAAAATTGAGATGCATTTTCTCCCGGATGTTTATGTGACCTGTGATGCCTGCCACGGCAAACGGTTTAACCGGGACACCCTGGATATTAAATATAAAGATAAGAGCATTGCCGATGTTCTGGATATGACCGTCAATCAGGCGCTGGTTTTTTTCTCCAACATTCCTTCCATTAAATCACACCTGCAACTGCTCAATGAAGTCGGTCTGGGCTATATCCATCTGGGGCAGTCGGCAACCACCCTTTCCGGCGGAGAAGCACAAAGAATAAAACTCGCGCGGGAGCTTGGCAAGAAGGTCAACAGCAATACCCTTTATATTCTGGATGAACCGACCATCGGACTGCACTTTGCGGATATTCAAAAACTGCTGGATGTCCTGATGCGTCTGGTGGATATGGGCAATACCATGGTGGTGATCGAACATAATCTGGATGTCATTAAATGCGCCGACCATATTATTGATCTGGGACCGGAAGGGGGCACCGGCGGCGGCAGAATTGTTTCTTCCGGCACCGTCGAAAAGGTTGCCCGGGACGAAAACTCCATCACCGGTCAATTCCTGCGACAGGTTATATCTTTATAAAAAATCAAACTATAGGTTTCGACGGATTTCTTTCGCCGAAAATCGCTCTGCCGATGCGCACGATGGTTGCGCCTTCCTCAATGGCGATTTCAAAATCATCCGTCATGCCCATGGAAAGTTCATTCATCTGAATGCCCGCGATGCCTTCCTGAATAATCTTTTGCTGAAGATCTTTCAGTGCGGCAAAATAGGGGCGGGAGTTTTCCGGATTGTCGGAATAGGGCGCCATCGTCATTAAACCCTGAACGCTCAGATTTTCCAGCGCTGAAATATTTTTAATCAGTTCTATCGCTTCAGAGGCTTCGATGCCGCTTTTTGATGGCTCGCCGCTGATATTGACCTCCATCAGGATATTGATCTTGCGGCCGATGATTCCGGCTCTCCGATCAATTTCTCTGGCGAGTTCCAGGCGGTCAACGGAGTGGATATAGTCAAACAGGTTGACGACATACTTGGCTTTATTGGTTTGCAGATAGCCGATCATATGCCACTGAACCTTTTCTTTGATGAGAGTGATTTTGTCTCTTGCTTCCTGAACGTAATTTTCACCGCAGGCCGTTATGCCGGCTTTAATCGCCTGCTCCACGATGTGGGGCGCGACAGTTTTGGTGACGGCCAGAAGTTTGACAGAATCGGGAGAACGGTTGCATCGCGCGGCGGCAGCCGCGATTCTCTGTCTGATTATTTTGATATTGGCAATGATATCCGTTTCCATAATTATCTATCGAAAGCTGATCGCTTTTAATTTTTTTAATGTTTCCAAAACTTCACAAAGCGGCAATCCGATGACGTTGGTGTAAGAGCCGCGGATAGACTGAATAAAGTACGCGCCCTTTCCCTGGATGGCGTAGCCACCGGCCTTATCGTAGGGTTCATCGCAGTCAATGTACCAGTTCATTTCGTCCGGACTGATCGTTTTGAATTTTACGGCAGATTGCACAACTCCGGCGGCGCAGACTCGCGATTGTGTCCGGGCAATCGTAAAACCGGTAAAAACTTTGTGTTCGCGTCCGCTTAATTTCTCCAGCATCATTTTCGCCTGCCGCCTGTTTTTCGGCTTGCCTAAAATGACGCCGTCAATCACGACAATGGTGTCGGCGCCTAAAACCCAGGCGTCCTGATGTTGACGGGAGATGACCAGCGCCTTTTCTTGGGATAATCTTTTGACGTGCTGGCGGGGACTTTCACCGGCCAGGTAATCTTCGTTGATGTGAGGCGGCATGATTTTGAAATTCAATCCTGCCGACCGGAGCATTGCCTGCCGTCGGGGTGAAGCGGAGGCTAGAATGAATTTATGGCTGGATGTTATCGGCATCTTGCTCACTTGACCGGAGATTAAAATTGAAAATTTCTATCACAAATTTAGCTCTGACTGTCAATTGTTAAATGCATTTGCATATTCATCAAAAATATTGTAACGATGCCCGCAAGTTCATTTGGAGAGGTTTATAAAAATGAAAAAGAAATTTATCCTGTTATTAATGATGATCTTCTTGGCAGTGTCCGGCAGTCAGGCGCTGGCGAAAGAAAGAATCGTAAAATTAAACATACTGGGTTGCAACGCCTGAGGGAATAAGCACAGGATAGGGACTATCCTGAAGGAAATCAAGGGCGTCAGTAAATATGACTTCGCGCATAAAGATTTTGTCACGGTAACATTCGAAGATACGGCCACCACCATTAAAGTCATTACCGGAGAACTCAAAAAAGGCGGTAAAGAAGTAAAGGGGAAACCGGTCTTTTTGAAATAGACAACTAAAGATATTTTTTCAGCTTTGCCGCTTCCAGTTTTTCGACGATCTTTTTGACGTCCTGGGAGCGGCCTTTTTTGCAGATCAACAGAGCGTCTTTGGTCTCAACGATTAATAAATCCCTGACCCCCACCAGCGCTGTCAATCGGCCCGGATTGTAAACCAGCGAACCTTCTGAATCTTCAAAAATCGCCTGACTGTCGCGGCACGCGACATTGCCTTTGTCGTCTTGGGGCGATATTTCCCGGACCGCGTCCCAGCTTCCTACATCGCTCCAGCCGAAGTCTCCCGGAATGATAAAAACGTCATCCGCTTTTTCCATCACACCGTAATCGATGGAAATGGAATCAAGCTGCCTGTAAACGCGGGCAACGGTGGCGGCCTCGTCAGCAGAACCCAGCGCCTGATCAATTTTCATCAGGCCGGCATATAAGTTTGGCAACCGGCGGCTGATTTCTTCCAGGATGACAGATGTTCGCCAGACAAACATGCCGCTGTTCCAGTAGAAATTGCCGCTGGCAATGAATTCCTGAGCCTGCCGAAAGTCCGGTTTTTCACGGATGGAGCGGACGCGAAAAACGTCTTCATTGTTTATTTTCCCGAATAAATCTTTGCTTTCAATGTATCCGAAACCGGTTTGAACACTGGATGGTTTGATGCCGATGGTAACCAGACCGTTTTCACGCGAGGCGACTTCAATAGCGGCGGCGATCAGATCAAGATATTTTGAGGAATCGGCAATGGCGTGGTCGGAGGGCAGAACAACCATGACGTCATCGGGAACCCTTTGTCGGATGTGCAGTGCGGCCAGGCCGATACAGGCGGCGGTGTTTTTCCCCTGCGGTTCTATAATAATATTACGCGTTGGAATTTCCGGAAGCTGCCGCATTAAAGTGCGGGCGTGTTTCCTGCCGGTGACCACCAGAATGTTTTCCGACGAGACGAGGGGCCGGATCCGTTCAACCGTTTCCTGAATAATGGTTTTTTCGCTGATGATATCCAGCAGGTGCTTGGGCTTTTTCTCCCGGCTGCGGGGCCAGAATCTTGCGCCTTTTCCTCCGGCCATAATGACTGCATACATATTTTGTATCTCCTGTCTTCCGTAAAAGAGAATGATGGGTATCTATAATATAATGTGTCTTGCAATTTCAAGCGGGAAAAGATAATTTATCGCACCATGACGAAAATAATGTATCCGGAAATAACACTGAAAAAAGGGCGGGAAAACGCTTTGCTGCGCGGACATCCCTGGGTGTTTTCCGGAGCAATTGCCGCCGTTACAGGCCGGCCCGAACCCGGCGATATTGTTTTTGCGCGGAGTGTGTCGGGTCATCCGCTGGCGCTGGGCTTTTACAACCCGTTAACGGATATCGCCTTTCGCTCTCTGACGTCCAGATGCGAAGAAAACATCTCCCAGTATTTCTGGCAGTCCCGTCTGAATGCCGCGCACAAACTGCGACAGAAGGTTGTTGATGAGCAAACCAACGCCTACCGTCTGATCAATGCCGAAGGCGACGGATTTCCCGGCTTGATTGTCGATGTCTATGATTCCACGGTGGTGATGTCGATCGCCACGGCGGGTATGGAAAAGCAAAAAAGTCACATTTTAAACGCTCTGATTTCCCAGTTCAAACCGGCAAGGATTTATGAACAGAGTGAAGGCCGTTCCCGCGAGATGGAAGGGTTGGAAAAAAGAAACGGCATCATCTTTGGCGATGATCAATGCGATCCGGTGGAGATTACGGAAAACGGCCTGAAGTTTGAAGTGGATTTCGTCGCCGGCCAGAAAACCGGCTTCTTCCTCGATCAGCGCGTCAATCGGGAAAAACTGGGAGCCCTGAGCCGCGACGCGCAGGTGTTGAATTGTTTTTGTTACAGTGGGGCGTTCTCGGTCTATTGCGCCGAAGGCGGCGCCAGACGGGTGGTTTCTCTGGACATCTCCAAACCGGCCTGTGCCCTGGCGAGAAAGAATTTGCATCTCAACTGGTTTTCCGCTGACAATCATCCGGTTGTGGAAGCGGATGTCTTCGCCTATCTGCGCGCCACGCAGGAAAATTACAGCATGATTATTCTGGATCCTCCGGCTTTTGCCAAGGACAGAAAAGATGTGACGAAAGCCGCGCACGGCTATAAGGAAATCAATCTACAGGCCATGAAGCGCCTCGCATCCGGCGGCATCCTGGCCACGTTCTCCTGCTCCAATTTTATCGACGAGGATCTTTTTTACAGGATTGTTCTCTCCGCGGCGCGCGATGCCGGAGCTGATTTGCAGGTTATGGCCAGACTGGAGGCCGGTCCGGATCATCCTGTTTTACTGGGTCATCCGGAAGGCCGCTATCTCAAGGGATTGCTGCTTGTTAAAAGAAAGTAGCTTGCCCTTTTGATCGGTTCATCTTTGCTCAGCGAGCTGTCAGATTCGCGGCGATTTTGTCATGGATCATTCGGGAAGCCATATGGTTGCCAACCGCTCCCACGAAGACGGAAACGGATGTCAGGCTCCTGTCCAGATATTCCACCTTGATGGTCACGTTTTCTTCCCGCACAAACGCCTTAATTTCGCCCGTTGAAATCTTGCGCTCTTTCTGGATGTCGGTTGCTTTGAGTTCGGTTAAGGAGTTTTCACAGGCTTTCCAGACCGGGTCGATGTCGGCTTTGTATTCGGTAATGAGACTGCCGTCCTGATAGAAGAATTTTCCGGAACTGATGCCGGCGACTTTTCCCTGGAAATTTACAGCCATACTGCATCCGGCAAGTATCATCAAAACGACAAGCAATAATATTTTATTTTTCATGGAATAACTCCTTGGGTAATCATTTAGGAACATTCGTGATGATCGGCTTTTTCGCCGCCGAAATCCTGGGCGGGGGCGGAGGCTTGACGGCGGAAATCTTCAAATCCTTGACTTCTCTTGCCGCTTCGGCCAGCGCGATGTCCCTGGGATCCGCGCTGAAATAGATTTCGCCGATGAGGCTTTCGGCCGGGTTTCCCGTATGCTGGGAATTGATATGGATCTGCAATCCGGTCGTCAGTCCCTGAGGTTCGCCGCCTTTCACATCCCCGAATAATTTTTTATAGTCTTTATAGAGATTGCGCCGTTCGGTAAACCACTGACCGGTTTGATCCGTCTGATTTCTCAAAACAATGTATCGAAGTTTGTCGCCGCCCGTCTGTGGACTGCGGCCGCTCCAACCTTTGGGAGCTTCGGTATCCCAGATATATCCGATGACCGGTGTATTGGTCATGGCCGGGAAGCCGGTGGGCTTGAAGGCCACATAAAGCTGCAGCGCCTGATCGTCCGTGGCTGATTGGCGTATATCGCCACCGGTGGGCAGTTTGTTGGCTTTCCAGCGCCAGCACAGCACGGGATATTTTTTGACATCCACGTTGAATTCTTTCTGCAAACCGAAAGAGGAATCACCCGCGGATTTCAGATAAAGAAAAAACTGGTTGTTTTCTTTCTTGATCTCCACTTTCGGCAGGCCTTTTTTCTTGTCCAGTTTCCAACCGGCGGGAATGCCGCTGAGGATATCGGCGGGTGTAAATTTGGTAACGGGAAGCATTGCAAACTCCGCCCGGCTGCTGAAAGCGGCGAGTAAGAGAAAAGCCAGACAAAAGATTAAAACGGATATTTTCTTCATTAAAACTCCCTAGCGTTGACTGTGTTTCTCGCGCAGTTTCATGATTTCTGTTCTGGTCAGAACGCATTGGATCTGATCAACGTATTTCAGAATATTTTCCTTGCCGCCTTCTTCACGGTCAATCAGCGAGATCACCATTTCAATGTCCAATCCTGCTTTGCGCGCCTGTTCAATGGCGGTGATGGTGGAAGCGCCGGTTGTAATCACGTCATCGATGATGGCAACCTTTTCGCCGGGCCGGACGCTGCCTTCGATGGCGCTTTTGGTGCCGTGATCCTTGACATCTTTTCTGACGATAAACGATTTGATCGGCTTCCCTTTCTGATATGATATCACGGCCAGCGCGTTGGCGATGGGATCCGCGCCCAGGGTCAGTCCGCCGGCGGCCGTAATACCGGTATCCTTGACGAGGTCAAAGATGATCGCGCCGATGAGATTCATGCCTTCCGGGTCGAGCGTGGTCGGCTTGCAGTTGAAGTAGTAGTAGCTTTGTCGGCCCGAAGCGAGCGTGAAGGGCGGATTTTCGCTGTATTTGAAAGACTTTTCCAGGATGATTTCGCCAAGTCTTTCTTTCATTTTTTCAATCGACATCATGTTTTCTCCATTGCCTCTTAAGTTATGACTGAGGATTATTTTTTAAACTGAATTTGATGGGCAGTTCCACCCAGGCCGTGAAGGGTGTTCCTGATCTTCTGGCCGGTTCGAATTTCCAGGGCTTCACCGCTTCCACAGCTGACTGATCAAGAATGGCGTACCCCGATGATTTTCCTATTTTAAGCTTGCCGACTGTTCCGTTGGATAAAATTTCCGCCAACACGAAAACCATGCCTTCATAACCCCGGACACGCGCCACTTCCGGATATACAGGCGGCGCGTTTTCTTTGTAAAGAGGATGGGCAATGACCGTATTTATGGATGAAGCCTTGTCGGCATTTCCGTCAGCTATGGAATTTCGCGCACCAGAATGGCCGTCTGTCAGTGCCGCATTTGATTTATCACCGATGAAGGATTCTCTATTATCGGCATCTATGGCCGCTGCCGTTGATTTCTGATCAATGATCATAGGGTGGATCGGTTTGCTGACGGCCTTCATCTGATCCTTCCTGTCTTTTTTGATATGGGCGGTGACTTCCAGCGTTTGTTGCGCGAGAGATATCCAGACCGGCCGGCTGCCGTTGAGCGCCGGAGCGGAGACAGTGGAGGTCAACAGCCAGAAGATCAGGCCTGCTCCGGCAATCACATGCAACAGTAGGGAACAAAATAATGCCGGACCTATTTGGGGTTTGTTTTTTGTCGAACGAAAAAAAGTCATGCCTTAAAATTAATGTCTCTTAATTATTTTTTCCACCACCTTCACCGCTTCCACGCCGTCTCTGGCAAAATTGGCGCCGATGGATCGGGCAAAGTCTTCCGTCACTACCGCTCCGCCAATCAGGAAATCCGTGTTGATGCCGTTTTCGCGCGCCAGAGTGATGACTTCCTTCATATTCACCATGGTGGTGGTCATGAGGGCGGAAAGTCCGATCACGTCCGGCTTTTCTTTCCTGGCCGCGCTGACGATCACCTGGTCAGAGACGTCTTTGCCGAGGTCAATAACACAATATCCGTAATTTTTCAAAAGAAGAGCGACGATATTTTTGCCGATATCGTGAATGTCGCCCCGGACGGTGGCGAGCAGCACTTTTCCTTTATCCGCCTGCGCCGTTTTTTTTAGGAGCGGATCCAGATGGGCTAATCCTTTTTTCATGGTTTCCGCCGCCGCCATCAGCTGCGGAAGAAAATAAATTTTCTTTTCATATAAATCGCCGACGCGGACAATGGAAGGGATCATAACTTCGTCAACGAGTTCGGCGGCCTGTCGGCCGGTGCGCAAGGCCTCCTCCAGGAGCACTACGATATTTTCTTTTTCCCCGTCCAGAATCGCTTTGACCACTTTTTCTTCTGGTGAACTTTTTTCAACGGGCCCCGGAGTCTGGGGAGCAGTCTGCTGCGAAAAATGATTGATGAACTGCAGCGAGGCCTTTTCGCGGGCGGTCAGGGCGTCGCCGGCTTTCTGAACGTTGGTGAATTCGACGCTGGCCGGATTGGCGATGGCCATGGTCAGACCGCAATACTGCGCCATCGCCAGAAAAGCGGCGTTGAGCCAGGGACGTCCCGGCATGCCGAAAGAAACATTGGAAAGCCCCAGAATCGTTTTGCACTTGAAGGTGTTTTTGCACCAGTTGATCGTGGCCAGCGTTTCCCGGCCGGCATGAGCATCGGAAGCGACCGCCATCGTCAGGCCGTCCACCACAAAATCATCTTTCGTGAAACCGAATTTCTGCGCTTTGCGAAAAATATTGTCAATGATCGTCTGGCGCTTTTTCGCCGTCTTCGGCAGTTCGCCGCCGGTCAGGGGCAGCAGAATAAACATGGCCCCGTATTTGGCCGCCAGCGGCAGGAGCTTAGATACCTTTTCTTTCTCTCCGGAAATGGAATTGATCAGCATTCGGCCCGGATAAAGCCGCAGCGCCGCTTCAATGGTTTCAATCCGGGAAGAATCAATTGCCAGCGGCAGACGGCTGGCGGAGGATAAAAGTCCGACAACGTTTTTAATGGTTTGAATTTCATCAATGCCGGGCTGGCCGATGTTCACATCCAGAAGCGCTGCGCCCTGGGCTTCCTGCTCCTGAGCCATTTGCCGGATGATGTTTAACTTTCCTTCCGTGAGTTCCTGCTGCAGGGACTTTTTGCCAGTGGGATTGATTCTTTCGCCGACAATATAAAGCGGACTGTTTTCATTAATTTCCAGAAAACCGCGCGCGGAGCTGAGCGCGGAAATGGATTTTCGGACGGGTGAGGTCGGTTTTTTACGCGACACGGCGCGTGACAGCGCACGGATGTGTTCCGGTGTGGTTCCGCAACAGCCGCCCAGAAGATTGGCGCCGGCTTTAGACAGATCGGATCCAAAGGAAGCGAAGGTTTTGGCGTCCATTTCAAAAACCGTTACTCCGTCTTTGAGTTTGGGCATGCCCGCGTTGGGCTTGGCCAGCAGCGGCACCGTGGCATAAGGCTTCATCATTTTTATGAAGTCAATCATTTGTTCGGGGCCTGCAGAACAGTTGCAGCCGACCGTGTTCGCGCCCAGGCTCTGCAGGGTGATTAAAGCGCTCTGGGGCGGCGTTCCACCCAGCGTGTGTCCGTCTTTTTCGTATGTCATGGACACCATGGTGAAAATATCGGAAAGCTCTCTGACGGCCAGAAGCGCGGCACGCGCTTCCTGAATGTCAATCATCGTTTCGATGACGATCAGATCGCATCCGCCGTCAATCAATCCGCGTGCCTGCTCTTTAAATGCGTCCACGGCTTCTTCAAAGGCCAACGGGCCGAAAGGTTCAATAAATAGTCCGGTTGGACCGATATCCCCGGCGATCAGCGTTTCCCTGCCGCAGGCTTCTCTAGCCAGTCTCGCCAGTTGAAGATTGACGGAATAAACCTCTTCCTGAACACCGTATTGCTTGAGTTTATAACGGTTGGCGCCGAAGGTGCAGGTATAGACGATCTGCGCGCCGGCTTTCCGGTAAGCCGCATGGACATCTTTGATGACTTGCGGATTATCCAGACACCATAATTCCGGGCAAACGCCGGCCGGCAGGCCTCTTTTCTGTAATTCCGTGCCGGTCGCTCCGTCCAGAATGAGTATTTTTTTCGCTAGAAGATTTTTGATTTTAGTCGCTGCAATCACGGCCATCTCCTGTTTTTGAGTTGTGCTTATATCATTAATGATGATTTCGCAATTTTTTAGATGAACGATCTGATCGACATCACGAAAGGGTATATCCTTTTTCCCTGAATAGTCTCAGGCAGGCCTCGACGACGGCTTCATCAAAAAGAATGCCCCTGTTTTTTTCGATTTCGGCTAGCGCCGCTTCAATGCCCAGCGAAGCGCGATAAGGTCGGTGCGATGCCATCGCCTCCACAACGTCGGAGACCGCCAGAATCCGGGCTTCCAGGATAATTTCATTGCCCCGCAGATTTCTGGGATATCCGGAGCCATCCATTCGCTCGTGATGCTGATAAACGATCTGGGCGAGCGGCCATGGCGATTCAACATTTTTTAATATCTCATAACCGTGCTGTGCGTGCTCCTGCACAATGGAGCACTCGATTTTCGTCAGTTTGGAAGGTTTGGTCAGGATTTCCGCCGGGATGGATATTTTGCCGATGTCGTGAATGGTGCTGGCCATGCGTATTCCGTCAATTGTATGCACGGATAATCCCATTTCCGTGGCAATGGCTCTGGCCAGATCCGCGACCCGCAACTGATGTCCGGCTGTGTAAGGGTCCCGCATTTCGATAGATGATATCATCACCTGAATGGTTGTCCCGACCGATTTTCTAAGACTTTCCAGAGTGCGATACAGTTCCGCATCGATCCGCTTGCGCTCGGTAATATCCCGCAGGATAAAAATAAGACATTCCTGTTCGTCGATGGTGATGCCCCGGGCGGAATAGATGCCGAAACGTTCAGAGCCGTCTCTACGACGGAACTTGAATTCACGGTTCAGTATATCCTTGCCGGATTTCAACTCCGCCGTCATGAAATCACGCTCCGCAAGATCGATCCAGAAATTAACGGAGGGTTCGCCGGATTTTTTTCCTATGACGAGTTCACGTTTCCATCCCAGGATATCTTCAAATCCTTTGTTGGCATCGATGATCAATCCGTCTTTGAGGCGCGTCAACGCTATACAATCCGGCGTTGTTATGAAAATTTTATGAAATTTTTCTTCTGAAAGTTCAGATTTTTCTTCAGCCAGCTTGCGTTCGGTGATGTTCAGTAAAATGCCGTTGAAGACGGTTCGGTCTTCATAGCGCGTCGGGGTGGAAAGGCCGTGAAACCAGATCATTTTTCCGGTCGTGAGCGCGAAACGTCCCTCGAAATGCCAGGGGGTTCTGTTTTTGACGACTGATTCAATCGATTCCAGAAACCTTTCCCGGTCTTCTTCATGAAGACGTGACAAGAAAAGGGGAAAAAAATTGTCCAGATTGTTCAGATCGATATTTTCTGTGAATTTAGAAAATTCGCCCAAAGGTTCGCTGATATAGCTCATGCCGTATTCGCCGTTGTCTTTGGCGTAGAACTGAAAAATCACACCCGGCAGATTTTCCGTGATGCCGCGCAGCCGTTCATCCTTTTCACTGAGTATCTTTTCCGTTCGTTTTCGTTCCGTAATATCCCGGCACACATGGACAACGGCAAACGGTGTGCCATCTTCGTTGCGCAAGACATCGCCGTTGATTTCAAAAAGGATTTTCCGTCCGTCTTTGGTCATGAGATGATATTCTCTGGGGCCCAGTCTGATTTCCAGCAAGAGGTGCATATTTCTAATGACTCTTTCGCAATCTTCCGGCGCCACGAAGTTAAGAAGACTCTGACCCAGAAAATCATTATGGCTGTAGCCGCCGATCCGCAACGCGTTCTCATTTGTAAAAAGAATCTTGCCTGTGAGATCAGTACGAATCACAGCATCCGGAATGGCATTAACCAGCTTCGTCTGCAGCTCTTCGCTTCTCCGGAGTTCCTCTTCCGCCTTCTTGCGCTCGGTGACGTCGCGTGTGATACCGATAATGCCGACGGGTTTGCCGTCATCCGACCACAGGAAGGAGGCAGTCACTTCCGCCAGGAAAGTTGATCCGTCCTTGCGCAATTCCTCCGATTCGTAAGAAAGCGTTGAATTGCGGTCGAAATCAGGTTCGCCGGCTTTGGCCAGCTGATCCGACATCATGGCGATATTCCGGTTCAACTGTTCGGGGGACACCAGGTCCTGCATAGAGAGTTTCATATACTCATCAACCGTCCGGCCATGCGTGCGCTCCACAGCTTCATTGACATAAATAAAACGGCCTGCAAGATCCATCATCCAGATTAAATCCGGACTACATTTTGCGATTTTACGATACTTTTCCTCGCTGCGTCGCAATTCTTCCAACGCGGCTTCCTTCTGGGATTCCGCTTCTTTGCTCTGTTTCCTGATGATGGTTTCTTCCAGCTCTCTGGCAATCACCGGGCACAGGCGGGAATAATTGCCTTTCATGATGTAATCACGGGCGCCCAGACGCATGCATTCGACGGCTTTCTCCTCGCCAATTGTTCCGGATACAATGATGACGGGAATGTCGACGTCTTTTTCTTTTAATAACGCCAGAGCCGATGGGGCGCTGAATTGCGGCATTTTGTAGTCGCAAAGAATGATATCCCAGTCCTTATCGATGACAGCTTTCATCATCGCGTCGGCAGTTTCAATCCGGTCATATTGGGGATGATAGCCCCCCTTTTTGAGCTCCCGTATGACCAGCAGGAGATCATCTTCCGAATCCTCAATGAGCAGGACCTTGATGGGGTAAGGATTATCGATGTCGGCGGAAAGCGAATTATTCATAAATCAATCCTAACGATTTTTTATCGTGCTAACAAAAAAAATTCAGGTAAAGATTGTAACTCGTTTTGACTGAAAGGATAATATTATAAGATATTTGAATTATCAAGGGACAATTTTCAGAGACAACTCAGAGAGACATTCACAGGAAAATACCGATACTTTTGATTAGTAAATGCCAGTGATGGCTGTGACGGATTTTTCCGGAATCAGAATATAGCTGGGATTGATCTGGACGCCGAACTTGTCCATCTGCAGTTTTTCATAAATGATTTTCTGGTTTTCCAGGGCAAAATCCGCGTAGCCGGCGGAGAAGCGCCGCGGCAAAAGCGTTTTGCCTTCCCGGCGCAGCGCCTGATTCATATATTGCATGATCCATTCCAGCGCCCCATCCGTCATTTCACTGGCGGTCGCGTCGTAAACGACAGCGGCCGTTAAATCATTCCGACCGGTTTTGTCGCGGATGGCTTCCATAATCGCGCTCCCGCTCGTGGCGCCCATCAGGATAACTTCCCGGCAGTTGCGCAGAAAGGCGGATAATTTTTTACTGCGGAACATCAAATTTCCGGACACTGATATTGTTTCGCCGTCATTTTGACTGATTTTCAGCCTCAGGGACATTCCCTGAAGCGCAATCAGAGAAGAGGCTTCATGGATCAGGGCATCCGTTTCTTTCTGCTGAAGGGCTGAAATTTCCGTCGTGAGTTTTTTGTAGCCCAGGCGATGGTAGATTTTGTCGCGGGGCGGACCCATGGGTATCTTTTCGAAAAAAACTGTCGATTCCATACCAATCCTTTGCGTGGCGCCGCCCGTAAACAGTTCTCCGGGGCGTCGGTCAGTTTAAAAGTTTATGGAGGTTTGCGGCGACGGCATCGCCCATTGCTGTTGTGCCGACAAGTTTTTTATCCGGCTGATCAATATCCTTTGTGCGGTAGCCTTCCTTTAAGGTTTCCGTAACGGCTTTTTCGATCAAATCGGCTTCCGCGGACATGGCGAATGAGTATCTGAGCATCAAAGCCACAGACAGAATGGTGGCCAGTGGATTGGCGATGTTTTTTCCGGCGATGTCGGGCGCCGAACCGTGAATCGGTTCATATAATGCGCTTTTCCTGCCCAGGCTGGCGGAGGGAAGCATGCCGATGGAGCCGGTCAGCATCGCGGCTTCGTCGCTTAAGATATCGCCAAAGAGATTGCTGGTGACAATGACATCAAACTGGGAGGGATTGCGGATGAGCTGCAGGGCGCAGTTGTCCACATACATATGCTGCAAGGCGACATCGGGATAATCTTTCCCGACTTCAGTGACCACGCTGCGCCACAGCTCCATCGTTTCAAGAATGTTGGCCTTGTCCACAGACAGAAGATTCTTTTTGCGGGTTCGGGCAATTTCAAAGGCGCGAACGGCAATCCGGCGGATTTCATCCTCGGAATAGGCCAGGGTATTGACGCCTTTGCGTTTTCCGTTTTTGCCTGTCTTGACGCCGCGCGGCCGGCCGAAGTAAACGTCGCCGGTCAGTTCGCGGATAATCATGATATCAATGCCCCGCACGATATTGCTTTTCAGCGGTGAAGCGTCGAGCAGCTCTTCGAAAACAATGATCGGCCGCAGATTGGCATAGATGCCCAGTTTGCCCCGCAACCCCAGCAGTGCTCGCTCCGGCCTCACGCTGTAATCCAGTGATTCCCATTGCGGTCCGCCGACGGCTCCCAGTAAAACCGCGTCACTTTGCATCGCCAGTTTCAGACTTTCGTCCGGCAGGGGGGTTCCAAAGCGATCATACGCGCAGCCTCCGGCAAGCCCTTCCTGAAGTTGAAAGTTCATCTTTTTTCGGTCGGAGATGAGTTGCAGAATCTTTAAAGCTTCCCGCATGATTTCCGTTCCGATGCCGTCGCCGGCAAAGACGGCGATCTTAAAATTATCTTTTTTCATTCTTGCCTCTCTTGCCGGCAATGTGCTTCATCAGGCCTCCGTCGGCGATGAGCTCTTCCATAAACGGCGGGATGGAATTGATTTTAAAAACTTTATTGGAGCTGGTCAGGGTAATCGTTCCGGCGGTGCTGTCCACCTCAATTTCTTCACCGTCCTGAATGGCATCAAAAAGTTCTTGGGATTCGAAAATGGGCAGCCCCATGTTGAATGAATTCCGGTAAAATATTCTGGCGAAACTCTTGGCGATCACGCATGAAACGCCGGCCGCTTTGATTGAGATCGGCGCGTGTTCGCGTGACGAGCCGCAGCCGAAGTTTTCTCCTCCCAGAATGATGTCGCCGGCTTTCATCCGGGCGACAAAATCAGGATCGGCATCCTCCATGCAGTGGGTGGCCAGTGCCTGCGGATCTGATGTCGTTAAGTACCTCGCGGGAATAATGGCGTCGGTGTCAATGTTATCTCCAAACTTCCAGACTTTTCCTTTGCATATCATATCAAGAAACCTCTAATATTTTTTTGTTAGAGTTCTGCGGGAGAAGCGATCCTCCCCAGAACAGCAGATGCCGCCGCGACCGCGGGACTCGCCAGATACACTTCGCTTTTGGTATGCCCCATACGGCCCACGAAATTGCGGTTGGTGGTTGCCACCGCCCTCTCTCCTTCCGCCAGAATTCCCAGATGGCCGCCAAGGCAGGCGCCGCAGGAAGGCGGGCTGATGACGGCATCGGCTTTCATAAAAATCTCCAGCAGACCTTCCTTCATGGCCTGTCTGTATATATCCGGCGTTGCCGGGACAACAATCAATCTTACATGGGATGCGGCTTTGCGGTTTTTCAAAATCTTGGCTGCGATTCTCAAATCCTCAATACGGCCGTTGGTGCACGAGCCGATCAGGGATTGATCTATTTTAACTTTGCCCGCTTTGCTGATGCCTTTGGTATTGGACGGCAGATGGGGAAAGGCCACCTGCGGCTCAAGCTTTGCCGCATTGATTTCAATAATGTCTGTGTAGGAGGCGTCCTCATCGGAAGCATAAAATTTGTAATCGCGCTTTGCCCTTGTCTTGACGTATTCTCTCGTTATGGTGTCAGGAGCAAAAATTCCGTTTTTGGCGCCGGCTTCGATGGCCATATTCGCCATGGAAAACCTGTCGGCCATCGGCAGTTTACGGATGGTTTCTCCGGTGAACTCCATCGCCTGATACAGTGCCCCGTCCACACCAATGCGGCCGATGATATTCAGAATCAGATCCTTGCCCGACACCCATTTGGGCAGTTTGCCGTAAATAATGAACTTGATCGACGGCGGCACTTTCAGCCAGAGTTCGCCGGTGAGCATCGCCGCGGCCAGGTCGGTGCTGCCCACGCCGGTGGCAAACGCGCCCAGCGCGCCGTATGTGCAGGTATGGCTGTCCGCGCCGATGACCAGATCACCGGGCAGGACAATGCCTTTTTCCGGCAGCAGGGCGTGCTCCACGCCGACGTTTCCGCCTTCATAGAAGTGCGTGATCTTATGTTTTCGGGCGAATTCACGCACCGCTTTGCACTGCTGGGCGGAATTGATGTCTTTATTCGGCGTGAAGTGATCCAGCACCAGAGCGATTTTGTTTTTGTTGAAAACTTTTTTTCCGCCGGCTTTGTCGAATTCTTTGACGGCGATCGGCGCGGTAATATCATTGCCGAGCGCGATATCCACTTTCGCGTTAATCAACTGGCCGGGGGTAATTTTTTTCAGGCCGGTATGCGCCATGAGTATTTTTTCTGTAATGGTGTTGCCCACGATTTGTTCTCCTTTTAAAAAGTGAAGAGAGTCTTTAGCCTATTGCAGGCGTTTATTCAACAACTTTAACCTTTTTTCTGTTGCTTTTGATAAATTCCAGACGGTTCAGCGCGTTGATATAAGCCTTGGCGGAAGCGACAAGGACATCCGGATGTGCGCCGCGTCCCACGACAGAATGTTCATTGTATTTCAACTGGACGGTGACTTCACCCTGCGCGTCGGAACCGCCGGTGATGGCGTTGACAATGTATTTCATCAGCGGATAGTTGGTTTGCGTGATGTTGCGAATAGCCGCGAAAGTGGCATCCACCGGACCGTTGCCGAATCCTGCTTTGCGCACAATTTCGTCGCCCACTTGAATTTCCATAGTTGCCGTGGGAATGGCCACGTTGCCGCTGACCACATTGAGATAAACGAGCGTGTATTTATCTTCTCCCCGGTAAATTTCTTCAGAAAGAATGGCTTCCAGGTCTTCATCGTAAATATCTTTTTTAACATCGGCCAGGTCTTTGACGCGTGCCGCGACTTTGTTGAGTTGTTCGTCATTCAGCAGGTAACCCATTTTCTTCAAATGATGCGAGATGGCGTTGCGTCCGGAGTGCTTGCCCAGAACGATGTGCGTGTCGCTGATGCCGACGGACTGTGGCGTCATGATCTCATAGGTGATTTTTTCCTTGATCAATCCGTCCTGATGAATACCGGATTCGTGGGCAAAGGCATTTGCGCCGACGATGGCTTTATTGGGCTGCACCGATATGCCGGTAATCTGCGTCAGCAGTCTCGAGGTTTTATAAATCTGGTCGGTATTGATTTTGGTGTAAAGACCGAAAAGATCTTTGCGGGTCTGCAGTGCCATGACCGCTTCTTCCATCGCGGTGTTGCCCGCGCGTTCGCCAATCCCGTTGATGGTGCATTCGATCTGGCGCGCGCCGTTTCTGATTCCGGCGAGTGAATTGGCTACCGCCAGCCCCAGGTCATTGTGGCAATGTGTGGCGATGATGGCGTCATCAATGTTCTGGACATGGGCAAAAAGATAAGCAATCAGTCTGCCGAATTCTTCCGGAATGGCATACCCCACCGTGTCGGGAATATTCACCGTTGTCGCCCCCGCGTCAATCACCGCGGAAACCATATCGACGAGGTAATCCTTATCTGACCGTGTCGCGTCCATCGGCGAAAATTCGACATTGTCCGTGTAGGACTTGGCCAGCTTCACAGCGGCAACCGCCTCTTTGAGCACCTGTTCGCGGCTCTTCTTCAGCTGATATTTCAAATGGATGTCGGAAGAGGAAATAAACGTATGAATGCGCGGATTCGCCGCGCCCTTGATGGCCTGCCAGGCGCGGTCAATATCGGTTTTATTGGCGCGGGCCAGACCCGCTACCTGAGATTTTTTGATCTCTCTGGCGATTTGTTTCACCGCGTCAAAATCTCCCTCGGAAGCGATGGGAAATCCGGCTTCTATGATGTCCACACCCAGCCTTTCGAGCTGACGGGCGAGCAGCAGCTTTTCTTCCGTGTTCATGCTGTAGCCCGGCGACTGCTCGCCGTCTCTCAGGGTGGTGTCGAAAATATACACGCGGTTCTTATCTTTTTTCATAACCTTCTCTCCTTCTTTAAAGAGTATCCACGATATAAAAAAGGCCGTGAGTTTTTGCCCACGGCCTTTCAGGTAATCAGTTTTTGATGGTGCTAGCGATGACCTAAAAACGACGGGTGGGCGGCCTTTTGTAAAAGGCGCAAAAGGGCGTCTTCTGTAATCAGATGCAGACTCTTTGGTGTTGAGTTTCCATTACGCACTTTTTTAGACATCGTCGTTGATCCTTGCTTTAATCGTGGCCATTCCCTAATACAAAAAAAACTTCTTGTCAAAATTTTTTTTAAGTGTTGTGGAGTCTATCATTGAGGATCAATTAAAAGTTGAGTGGAATTGACCGTCAGGGGTATACGGCAGAGGATCAAGGAATTTTTTTGTCGCAAATTTTTTAAAAATATGCTTTTGTCGCGGAAATGCAAATTTCACAATAAGAAAAATTCTCAGCAGTTTGCCGAAAATTATGACGAAAATGGGGATATATTTTTATGTTTAAAAAATTAATCAGTTTATCTGTAGTCCTTTTGCTCGTTTTCATAAGCATACCATCTTTTGCCGCGGAACCGTCCTTCAGCCTGAAGGCGTCTGAAAAGATGGTTGTCACCTTTGCCAGTACCCCTCTGTTATCAGTGGCCAGTCCTGACGGCACAAGACTGGCGTATGTCGCTCAGGAAGGCGGCAAACAGTTTGTAGTGGTTGATGGAAAAGCCGGAAAACAATATGACGGCGTGGGTATGTCGCTGACGTTCAGTCCGGACAACCGGCATGTTGCCTATGGGGCGCAAATCGGCAAGAAGCAGGTTGTCGTTGTGGACGGTCTGGAAGGCAAATATTACGATTCCATCGGGTCTAAAATATTTTTCAGCGGCGACAGCAACCGGGTTGCCTACGCGGCAAAAGCAGATAAAGACTGTTTTGCCGTGATTGACGGAAAAGAAGGCAATCACTATGAAGGCATCGGTTCGAACTTTGTGTTCAGCCCGGACGGCAGGCATCTGGCTTACGGCGCCATGTCAGGAAAAAAACAATTTGTCGTTGTGGATGGAAACGAAGGCAGTCGTTATGACGGCGTCGGAGACAGTATTGTCTATAGCCCTGACAGCAAACGAATGGCCTATCACGGCATTGCCGACAAAAAGCATTTTTTGATCGTCAATGGAACCGAAGGCAAGCGCTATGAAGATCTGGGGGTGAATTTCTATTTCAGTCCGGACAGCCGGCGCCTTGCCTATTTAGCGAAAGCGAACCAGAAATGGTTCGTGGTGGTTGATGGTCAGGAAGGCAAACCCTATGACGGCGTGGCCGATAATATCGTTTTCAGTCCGGACAGCAATCATATCGCCTATCAGGCCCGACTGGACAAACAGCGCTTCTTTATCCTTGATAACAAGCAGAGCAAGGCCTACGAAAGAATCGGTTCCACGATCGTTTTCAGTCCGGATAGCAAGAGAGTGGCCTATATTGCCCAAGCCGAGAATAAGCGATTCGTTGTCAATCTTGACGGAAGGGAAGGAAAGCAATACGATCTCATTGGCAACGGATCTCTGATCTTCAGTCCGGACAGCAAGCACATCGCTTACGCGGTGGAATCCAATAAAAAGCGCTTTGTGGTCGTCAATGACAAAGAAGGAAAAAACTATGAAGGCATTGGAAATCGACATCTTGTTTTTAGCCCGAATAGCCAGTATCTGGCATATCTTGCCCAATCCGCGAATAGGCAAATTGTTGTTGTCAATAATCAGGAACTCAATAGTTACGACGGCATTTTCCCTCTGGAGCAGGGGGCTTTTGTTTTTGACGCGCCCGACCGTTTCCGTTTTCTGGCTATCAAGGATAAGAGCGTCTACGCGGTGGATGTCAAAATTAAATAACGGGATGAGGCATCGGGGGTGCCCCGGTCTATTCTGTAAAAAATTTATATGATTGATAAATCATCTTACTCAAATAGGAGTTTTCCGCTGATTTATTTCGCAATTCTGACCTTGTCCGTGAAAAAAAATTAAAAATTTACTTGACAAAAACGTGCATTAAAATTAGATTGCGCAATTCGCTTAGGGGGTGTAGGTGTGTTTTTTGACACTCTATAGCTTAAGTTGTTGATATTAATAAAGTTTGAGATGGGATTGGCTGGCGTAGCTCAATCGGTAGAGCAGCTGATTTGTAATCAGCAGGTTGCGGGTTCGAGTCCCATCGCCAGCTCCAGTTCGATTATTGTGATGGAGGGGTTCCCGAGTGGCCAAAGGGAGCAGACTGTAAATCTGCCGGCGGAGCCTACGGAGGTTCGAATCCTCCCCCCTCCACCATCGGTTTTTTGGAAATTGAAATAGGCGGGAGTAGCTCAGTGGCTAGAGCGTCAGCCTTCCAAGCTGAGGGTCGCGGGTTCGAATCCCGTTTCCCGCTCCAGATATTTCTGAAAAAGGGCGAGAGTTTAAAAGATTGTGCCCACGTAGCTCAGTCGGTAGAGCACATCCTTGGTAAGGATGAGGTCACCAGTTCAATCCTGGTCGTGGGCTCCAGTGAAGGAGAATTATGCGAAACAACATTATTTTAGCCTGTACGGAATGCAAACAGAGAAATTACACGACGACAAAAAATAAACGGACCATGCAAAACCGTCTGGAAATGAAAAAATACTGCAAGTTTTGTCGCGGACATAAATTACACAGGGAAACCAAGTAAGAGGGTAAAGGCCAGTAGCTCTAATGGATAGAGCGCCGGACTCCAAATCCGGATGCTGGGGGTTCAAGTCCCTCCTGGCCTGCCATTTTCCCTGGATCGAAGGAATGGAAATGGACGAAATAAAAGAAAAAGCGAAAGTAACGATTCAAAATGTAACGCAGTTTTTGAAAGACGCAAAAGCTGAATTAAAGAAGGTTACGTGGCCGACGCCCAAACAGACCGTGGCCTCAACCGCTGTTGTAATCATCTTGGTTTTTATCGTTTCTTTTATCCTGGGTATTATTGACTTTATTTTGGCGAAAGCGGTTAAATTAATATTAGGTTAGCAAAATGGCTTTTAAATGGTATGTGGTTCATACGTATTCCGGGTACGAGAATAAGGTCAAAATAGGTCTTGAGGAGAGAATCAAGACCACGGGCACGCAGGCTTATTTTTCCGATATCCTGATTCCCGAAGAGGATGTTGTCGAATTGGTATCCGGCGAAAAGAAAAGCTCCAAAAGAAAGTTTTTTCCGGGGTATATTCTTGTCCGCATGGAAATGAATGATGAAGCATGGCATGTGGTTAAGGACACACCGAAAGTCACCGGTTTTATCGGCAGCAAAGACAAGCCGTCCCCGATCCCGGACAAAGATGTCGAACATTTAAAAATCAGAATTGATGAAGGGACGCTGAAACCCAAGCCCAAGTTTCTGTTCGATGTCGGCGATCATGTGAAAATCATCGACGGCCCCTTCACGAATTTTGACGGAATCATTGATGAGTTAAAGCCGGAAAAAAGCAAATTGCGGGTGATCGTCAGCATTTTCGGCAGGCCGACGCCGGTGGAACTGGATTTCATTCAGGTGACGCAGGTCTAATTTTTTAATTTAAAGGGTTCAACAGACAATATAAAAAACAATTAAGATCAGGGTGATTCAAAATGGCAAAGAAAATTATCGCGAACATTAAATTGCAAATAAAGGCGGGCAAGGCAACGCCTTCTCCTCCGATCGGTCCGGCACTGGGTCAGCACGGCGTCAATATC
The DNA here is from genome assembly GCA_022710585.1 of Deltaproteobacteria bacterium. Taxonomy (GTDB): domain Bacteria; phylum Desulfobacterota; class Syntrophia; order Syntrophales; family Smithellaceae; genus Smithella. Next base: position 32,291 of record JAKLGV010000011.1, read on the forward strand.
ATGGAATTCTGCAAAGCGTATAACGCCATGACGCAGAGCCAGGAAGGCATGATCATTCCGGTGGTCATCACGGTTTATGCCGACCGGTCTTTCACTTTTATCACCAAGACGCCCCCGGTGTCCGTGTTGCTGAAGCAGGCGGCTAAAATTGCCAAGGGATCCAGCGATCCGAAGAGAGATAAGGTGGGGACGGTGACAGCCGCCCAAGTGAAAGAAATTGCTGAGTTAAAATACAAGGATTTAAACGCCGTGGACATTGAAGGCGCAATAAATACCATTGCCGGCACGGCCAGATCAATGGGAATTGAAATTACAGGATAATAAAGACGAGGTTTTATCATGTTAAAAAGAGGCAAACGAATATTGGCGGCAAAGGCCAAGGTGGAACCGGGGAAAAAATATTCATTGAAGGAGGCTGCGGAAATCGTTGTATCGACGGCCGCTACCAAATTTGATGAAACAGTGGATGCGGCTATTAGACTGGGTGTGAATCCCGCTCATGCCGATCAGATGGTCAGGGGAAGCGTTGTTTTACCTCACGGTTTGGGAAAAACGGTACGCGTTCTGGCATTTGCCAAAGGCGATAAGGAAAAAGAAGCTCTGGAAGCCGGTGCCGATCTGGTGGGCAATGACGAAGTGATTGAAAAAATCAAAGGTGGCTGGATGGAGTTTGATCGCGTGATTGCTACACCGGATATGATGGGGGCCGTGGGCAAGATCGGTAAGATTTTGGGTCCGCGTGGTTTAATGCCCAATCCCAAAGTCGGAACCGTCACTTTTGAAGTGGGCAACGCGGTGAAAGAGCTGAAAGCCGGTAAAGTGGAATTCCGCGTAGAAAAAGCGGGCATTGTTCACTCACCGGTGGGCAAAGTTTCTTTCGGCGCCGATAAATTGAGAGACAATATCAGTGCTTTGCTGGAAACCATCATTAAACTCAAACCGGCATCCAGCAAGGGAACGTATATTAAAAGCATCGCGATCTCCAGCACGATGGGGGTTGGCGTGAAGATTGATCCTCTCGATATCAAGGCTGCTTAAAGATATCGGGAGAGCGGTTTAAAAAGCAAAAAAGGTCGAAGACAGCAGGTACAGAAGTTTAAACGTAATGCGGCCTGCCGAGACTCGTAACGACAAAAAGTTACTTTTTTATTTTGAAGAAGGTAAACATTTTTTCTGAAACGGGAATCGGTGTTTGGACAAGGTTACCGTTTTTTTCTTCTGTATGCGGCTGAAATCTGAGGCCTCAGTGGAAAAAATTTATTGAAAGGAGGCTGATAAATTGGATCGGAAATCGAAAGAACAAATTGTATCCGAACTCCAAAAGAAACTCAAAGATGCCAATATGGGCGTTCTGACCAGTTTCAGCGGGATGAATGTCGAAAAAATGGAAGCTTTGAGAAATGAGTTGCGCAAATCTAATGCCGAATGGAAAGTCGTGAAGAATACTCTGCTGAGAATTGCTTCTGACGGCACTGATTTCAGCATTATTGCCGATCATTTCAAGTGGTCTGTTGCCATTGCGTTGAGTTATAAAGATCCGGTGGCGCCGGCTAAAGTTCTGGTTGATTTCGCCAAGAAGAATCCGGAATTGGAAATTAAAGTCGGAGTTTTGGATAAGAAAATTCTGACCAAAAATGACCTGACGGTTCTGGCGGAATTACCCGGCAGAGAGGTTCTTTTGGGCAAACTGGTTTCAGTCATGGCGGCGGTGCCGACCTCGTTCGTGACCGTTTTGAGCGGCGTTCCGCGAAGCCTGGTGCAGGTGCTCAACGCCTATTGTGACAAGAAAAAAACTTTAAACTAATAAAACATACAGAGAGGAATAAAAAAATGTCTATTACGAAAGATGATGTCGTCAAATTTATTGAAGGAATGACCGTATTGGAGCTGTCAGCTCTGGTCAAAGAATTGGAAGAAAAATTTGGTGTTTCCGCTGCCGCTCCGATGATGGCCGCTGTGGCCGTTCCCGGCGCTGCCGCCGCCGCTCCGGCTGAAGAAAAAACGGAATTCGATGTGATCCTGACCGGCTTCGGCGCGGAAAAGATTCAGGTCATTAAAGTTGTTCGCGCGATCACCAATCTGGGATTGAAAGAAGCGAAAGATCTGGTGGAAGGCGTGCCCAAGCCCATTAAAGAAGGCGCTTCCAAAGATGAAGCCGCTGATATCAAGAAGAAAATTGAAGAAGTGGGCGGTACCGTCGAGATTAAGTAAAACGATCTCAAACATTAAAAATTTTTTAAGGACTTTATGAGTGACTTTAGAAAAATATTCGGGCAGGTAAAAAAGATACTGGATATCCCCAACCTGATTGATATTCAGACAAAATCCTATGAGACATTTCTGCAAAAGGATATCGCTCCGGTCAAACGGAGCAATAATGTGGGGTTGCAAGGCGCTTTCAAGAGCGTCTTCCCCATTTCTGATTTCAGCGGCAAATGTTCCCTGGAATTTGTCAGCTACAAGCTGGGCGATATCCGCTACGATGTAAATGAGTGTATCCAGAAAGGCATGACGTATGCCGCTCCCCTGAAGATCGTCGTTCGGCTCGTTGTCTTTGACGTTGAGCGTCCGTCTGAAGGCAGAAACATCGGAGAGGAAACGGCGGAAGCGCGTCAGATCCGGGACATCAAAGAACAGGAAGTCTATTTTGGTGAAATCCCCCTGATGACGGAAAATGGCACATTCATTATCAATGGAACGGAGCGGGTGATTGTCAACCAGCTCCACCGTTCTCCTGGTATCTTTTTTGATCACGACAAGGGAAAAATTGTGACCAGCGGCAAACTGATTTATTCGTCGCGAGTCATCCCCATCCGGGGGTCCTGGCTGGATTTCGAGTTTGATTCCAAAGATATTCTTTACGTGCGCATTGACCGTCGCCGCAAAATGCCGGTGACGATTCTACTCAAGGCGCTGGGTAATTCCACGCAGTTTATTCTGAACTATTTCTACAGCGTCAATACGGTGATCATCGAGAACAAGAAGATCTATTTTGCCGTGAATGAGGCGCTGGTTGGCCAGAAAGCGCCGGAAGATGTCAAGGATGCGAAAACGTCTGAAGTCATTATCAAGAAGAGCCGTAAATTCACCAAACCGCTGATTAAAAAGATAGCGGATTCCGGCATCAAGCGCGTGCACATTGGTGATTTTGAACTGGCCGGTAAAGTTCCGTCGCAGGATGTTTTGGATCCCGAAACCGGCGCGGTGGTCTTTCGCTGCAACGAGGAATTGCCCGCCAACTGCATGGAGATCATCAAGGAAAAAGACATCAAAGAATTGAAGATCATCCACATCGATGAAGACACGGATAACGCGTCCATCCGGGATACGCTTTTGCTGGATAAAATTGACAGCACCGAAGACGCAATTATGGAAATCTATCGCCGTCTGCGTCCCAGCAATCCCCCGACGCCGGAAACAGCCGGAAAGTTTTTCAAAAGCCTTTTCTTCGAGCCGGAAACCTATGATCTGTCGAATGTCGGCCGGGCGAAGATGAATTATAAGCTGCACATGAATGTGCCGACGGATACGACGGTTCTGAGCAACGACGATATTATGTCCGCGGTCAAATATCTGATTGATCTGAAAAACGGCGTCGGCGATTGCAGCGTTGATGATATCGATCATCTGGGCAACCGCCGCGTGCGCTCGGTCGGAGAGCTGATTGAAAATCAGTACCGCATCGGTCTGGTGCGCATGGAACGGGCGATCAAGGAAAAAATGAGCCTCCAGGACATTGAAACCATGATGCCGCATGACCTCATTAACGCCAAACCGGTTTCCGCGGTGGTCAATGAATTCTTCAACTCTAGCCAGCTTTCCCAGTTTATGGACCAGACCAATCCGCTTTCGGAAATCACGCATAAGCGGCGTCTGTCCGCGCTGGGTCCCGGCGGTCTGACAAGAGAAAGAGCGGGTTTTGAAGTCCGCGACGTTCATCCGACACATTACGGCCGCATCTGTCCCATCGAGACGCCGGAAGGTCCGAATATCGGTCTTATTGTCTCGCTGAGCACCTACGCGAGAGTCAATGAATTCGGCTTTATTGAAACGCCCTACCGGATGGTGGAAAACGGAAAGGTGTCCGATGAAGTTCGTTTTGTGACGGCCATTGAAGAGGAGAATCAGATCATCGCTTCGGCGGATCGTCCCCTCAACAAACAGGACAAATTTGTCGAGGAATTGATATCGGTCAGGAAAGCGGGCAGCTATATGTCGGTGGTTCCTGAAGACATCAAAATGATGGATGTTTCCCCCACGCAGCTGGTCAGTGTGGCCGCGGCCCTGATTCCCTTTCTGGAGCATGACGACGCCAACCGCGCGCTGATGGGATCCAACATGCAGAGGCAGGCAGTGCCGCTGATGAGTCCGGAAGTTCCGGTCGTCGGCACGGGCGTGGAGTCCGTGGTCGCCCGCGATTCCGGCGCTGTTGTTGTGGCCAGGAGAGCCGGCGTTGTCGAAAGCGTCGATGCCTCCCGGCTGATCGTCCGGGCGGACCGTATGGAAGAAGACGGAATCGACAGCGGCGTGGATATTTATAATCTGTCCAAATATCAGCGATCCAATCAGGACACATGCTTCAATCAGAAACCGATCGTCAGTGTCGGCCAGCGCGTCGGCAGAAAAGATATTCTGGCAGACGGCCCGGCCATTGACAACGGCGAACTGGCCCTGGGCAGAAATGTGATGGTCGCTTTTATGTCCTGGGGCGGCTACAACTACGAAGACTCCATTCTGGTCAGTGAACGGGTGGTGAAGGAAGATATCTTCACGTCCATTCATATTGAAGAATTTGAAACGATGTCCCGCGATACCAAACTGGGCAAGGAAGAAATCACGCGCGACATTCCCAATGTCGGGGAAGAAGTGCTCAAAAATCTGGATGAAAGCGGCATTGTCTGCATCGGTGTCTCCGTGAAGCCGGGGGATATTCTGGTGGGCAAGATCACGCCCAAAGGCGAAACGCAGCTGTCCGCGGAAGAAAAACTCTTGCGGGCGATCTTCGGAGAAAAAGCCAGTGACGTGCGCGACACCTCATTGCGCGTTCCGCCTGGCGTCGAAGGAACGGTGATTGATGCCAAGATCTTTACCCGGAAAGGCGCGGAAAGCGATCTTCGTTCACAGGCCATCGAAGCGGACGCCATTGAACAGATTACCCAGAACAGAGATGATGAAATCCGCATTCTGACGGAAACCATCAAACATGATCTGACAAAACTGGTTGTCGGCAAAACGGCGGCTACCAAGATCGCGGACGCGAAAAAGAAAACGGTCCTGAAGAAAGGCGATAAAATCACAAAAGAAATCTGGGATGAATTGCCTTTCTCCGGCTGGAAGGAAATCACCATTGCCGAGAATGACGGAACGGAAGAGAAGATCAGCGGTCTCATCGCTTCTCTGGAGAGAAAAATTGATTTTGTCAACGCGCATTTCGAAGAGAAAATGGAAAAGATCAAGGCCAGCGATGAGCTGCCGCCCGGCGTGATCAAGATGGTCAAGGTTTATATTGCCATCAAGCGAAGACTGTCCGTCGGCGACAAAATGGCCGGCCGCCATGGGAACAAGGGTGTTTTGTCCCGCATTCTGCCCGAGGAGGATATGCCCTATTTTGCCGACGGCTCCACTGTTGACATCGTCCTCAATCCATTGGGCGTTCCTTCGCGAATGAACGTCGGACAGATTCTGGAAACCCATCTGGGCTGGGCGGCCAAATCCATCGGTGAAAGTTTAAATGAGTTGATCGAAAAGCATTACAATTTGAATGACATTAAACATGACTTGAAAAAGAGCTATTCCTCACCAGACTTCGATAAATTTGTTGATCATGCATCGGCGGACGATATCCGACGGTTTCTCGGACGTCTGAAAAAAGGCATGCTCGTGGCCAGCCCCGTATTTGACGGCTGCCACGAAGATCAGATCCGGGAGATGCTCACGAAAGCCGGCCTGCCAGAGACGGGGCAATCCCTGCTGTTTGACGGCAGAACCGGAGAGCCGTTTGATCAGGAAGTGACGGTGGGAATTATTTATATGATGAAACTGCACCACTTGGTGGATAATAAAATTCATGCCCGTTCTATCGGGCCTTATTCCCTGGTCACGCAGCAGCCGCTGGGAGGCAAGGCCCAGTTCGGCGGTCAGAGACTGGGAGAAATGGAAGTCTGGGCGATGGAAGCCTATGGCGCGGCTCACGCCCTGCAGGAGTTCCTCACGGTCAAGTCTGATGACGTGGCGGGAAGAACGAGAATTTACGAATCCATTGTCAAGGGTGAACATAATTTTGAGTCGGGCCTCCCGGAATCCTTTAACGTGCTCGTTAAAGAGCTTCAGGGGCTCGGTCTGGATGTGGAACTGGTGGAAGAACCCGACAGCCTGAGCTGATCATTTGATCGCCGGGCTTTCCGGAAAAAGTTCACCGGCCATTTCACATCGCCATTTAAGGACAGGAGATAATCTGTGGAAGACGTTTTTAGTTATTTTGAAAAACCGAAAAATTTAGTTAAATTTAACGCAATGCAGATTTCCATCGCATCGCCGGAAAAGATCCAGAGCTGGTCGCACGGAGAGGTCAAGAAACCGGAAACCATCAACTATCGCACATTCAAACCGGAAAAAGACGGATTGTTCTGTGCGAAGATTTTCGGACCGGTGAAGGATTATGAATGCCTCTGCGGGCGCTACAAGCGGATGAAACACCGTGGTGTGGTCTGCGAAAAGTGCGGTGTGGAAGTCATTCAGTCGAAAGTGCGCCGCGAACGGATGGGGCACATTACACTGGCCACGCCGGTGGCGCATATCTGGTTTTTGAAAAGTCTTCCCAGCCGCATCGGCAACGCGGTGGATCTTTCACTGAAAGAACTGGAAAAGGTTCTTTATTTTGAATCGTGGATTGTTCTGGATCCGAAGAACACACCGCTCACCAAAAAAGATCTACTCACGGATGAAGAGTACGAAGAAGCCCGCGAACAGTATGGCAATGACGGTTTTGTGGCCGGCATCGGCGCCGAAGCCATCCGTCAGCTGCTGGAAGAAATTGATCTGGAAAAGCTCTATGAAGAACTGCGCGCCGAGATCGTCACCTCCGTTTCCGATACCAAGAAAAAGAAGCTGGTGAAGAGATTAAAAGTCGTCGAGGCGCTGCGCAAATCAGGCAATAAGCCGGAATGGATGATTTTAACGGTACTGCCGGTGATTCCGCCGGACCTGCGCCCGCTGGTTCCCCTCGATGGCGGACGTTTTGCCACGTCCGATCTGAACGATCTGTATCGCCGGGTCATCAACCGCAATAACCGCCTCAAGAGGCTGCAGGAGCTCAATGCCCCGGAAATTATCATCCGCAATGAAAAACGTATGCTGCAGGAAGCCGTGGACGTACTCTTTGACAACGGCCGCCGCGGCCGGGCGATTACCGGAACCAATAAACGCCCGCTCCGTTCCCTGTCCGATATGCTCAAAGGCAAGCAGGGGCGCTTCCGTCAGAATCTGCTGGGCAAACGCGTGGACTATTCCGGCCGTTCGGTGGTTACCGTCGGTCCGGATTTAAGACTGCATCAGTGCGGGCTGCCCAAAAAGATGGCCATCGAACTCTTCAAACCTTTCATTTACAACCGTTTGCTGGATAAAGGCTATGTCACGACGGTCAAGAGCGCCAAAAAGATGGTGGAAAAGGAAACCGCCGAAGTCTGGGACGCGTTGGATGAGGTGGTGCGCGAATATCCGGTCATCTTAAACCGTGCTCCCACGCTGCACCGACTGGGCATTCAGGCGTTTGAGCCGGTGTTGATTGAGGGCAAGGCCATTCAGCTTCATCCGCTGGTGTGCACGGCGTTCAACGCGGACTTTGACGGTGACCAGATGGCGGTCCATATCCCTCTTTCCATTGAAGCGCAGACGGAAGCCCGGGTTCTGATGATGTCCACCAACAATATTCTGTCTCCGGCCAACGGAAGCCCGATCATTATTCCCAGCCAGGATATCGTTCTGGGCATTTATTATCTGACCCGGGAGAAGACCGATGTAAAGGGCGAAGGCATGATCTTTGCCGATCCGGATGAAGTCCGCTCCGCCATCGATAATGGCGTGATTGATCTGCACGCGCGGATCAAGGTGCGCATCAATGGCGCGATGAAAAATACGACCGCCGGAAGAATCATCCTGTCGGAAATCGTGCCGGAAGAAATCGGTTTTGATGATATCAATAAATTGATGAATAAAAAGCAACTGACCCATCTGATTGACCATTGCTATCGTCTTTGCGGGGACAAGACAACGATTATTCTGGCCGACAAATTGAAGGATCTCGGCTTTAAATACGCGACGATTTCAGGCCTCTCCTTTGCCGTGGGCAACATGATTATTCCGGAGCACAAGAAACGTATCGTTCTGCAGGCGGATAAAGATGTTTTGAAGATTCAGAAGCAGTATATGGACGGCTTGATTACCGATGGTGAGCGATATAATAAGGTCGTCGATATCTGGGCGCAGTCCACTGAAAAAATTGCTTCCGAAATGTTGAAGGGTATCAGCACCGAGGAAGTCGCTGCCGCGGATGGCAAGAAACGAAAAATTGAAAGTTTCAATCCTATTTACATGATGGCTGATTCCGGGGCGCGCGGTTCCGGACAGCAGTTAAGACAGTTGGCCGGTATGCGCGGTCTGATGGCCAAACCGTCCGGTGAAATTATTGAAACTCCCATCACCGCCAATTTCCGCGAAGGCCTGACCGTTTTGCAGTACTTCATCTCGACGCACGGCGCCCGCAAAGGTCTGGCCGATACCGCGTTGAAGACGGCCAACTCCGGTTATCTGACCAGACGGCTGGTGGATGTGGCTCAGGACAGCATCATCACCGAGCATGACTGTGAAACCGTTGACGGCGTTTACGTATCCGCTCTGATGGAAGGCGGTGAAATTATTGAAACCGCCGGTGAGCGCGTGCTGGGTCGCGTCGCCCTCCAGGAAATCAAGGATCCGTTTACCGGAGAAGTGATCGTGAAAGCCAACCAGATGATCGATGAAACCCTGGCGGATAGAATCGATCAGGCGGGCATTGAAAAAGTCAATATCCGGTCGGTTTTAACCTGTCGCTCCAAGCATGGCGTGTGCGCGATGTGCTACGGACGAGATCTGGCTCACGGCCATCTGGTCAATATCGGCGAAGCGGTCGGTATCGTCGCCGCGCAATCCATCGGTGAACCGGGTACGCAGCTCACGATGAGAACGTTCCATATCGGTGGAACGGCGAAATTTGATGAGCAGTCCACTCTGGTGGCCCGTCATGACGGCATCATCAAGTTTGTCAATCTCAGCACGGTGAGAACCAAGGAAGGCGATCTGGTCGTGATGAAGCGCAACGGTGAAGTTCATGTTCTGGATGAACAGAAACGCAGCCGCGGCAAATATGTTCTTTCCTACGGCGCTCATTTGAAAGTGACCGATAACAGTGAAGTAAAGAAAGGCCAACTGATTGCCGAATGGGATCCCTTCTCCATCCCGATTCTGGCGGAAGTGGATGGAACGATTAAATTCGATGATATCACGGAAGGAAAAACAATGCAGGAGCAGGTTGACGAAGTGACCGGCCTGTCGCGCAAGATCATTGTTGAATACAAAGGCGGAGATTTGAGGCCGCGTGTTTCGATTAAGGACAGCAAGGGCAAAACCGCCAAACTGGCCGATTCCAATGCCGTTGCCCGTTATCTTCTGTCGGTGGGCGTCAACTTGGTTGTTTCGGAGGGTGATGGCGTCAAAGCCGGCGATATTATTGCCAAGATTCCGCGTGAAACAACAAAAACCAAAGATATTACAGGCGGTCTTCCCCGTGTGGCCGAGCTCTTCGAGGCCCGCAAACCCAAAGACTTTGCCGTCATCAGCGAAATCAGCGGTGTTGTGGAATATGGTAAAGACGCCAAAGGCAAGCGGAAGATCATTGTCCGTCCCGATGTGGGGGACGTGAAAGAATACCTTATCGCGAAAGGAAAGCATATCAGCGTTCAGGAAGGCGATCAGGTTACGCCCGGCGACGCTTTGATGTCCGGCGTCAATAATCCCCATGACATTCTTTCCATTAAGGGTGAGAAAGAACTGGCCCGGTACCTGGTGGATGAGGTTCAGGAAGTTTACCGTCTGCAGGGCGTCAAGATTAACGATAAGCACATGGAAGTCATTGTCCGTCAGATGCTCCGACGGGTTAAGGTAGCCGATCCCGGTGACACAACGTTTATTGCCGATGAAAAGATCGAGCGTTACCGCTTCCTTGAGGAAAACGAAAAGATTATCGCTCAGGGCGGCCGCCCGGCCATCGGTGAACCACTGCTGCTGGGCATCACCAAGGCGTCTCTGAGCACGCAGAGCTTTATTTCCGCTGCTTCCTTCCAGGAAACCACGAAAGTGCTCACCGAAGCCGCTCTTTCCGGCAAGACCGACTACTTAAGAGGTCTGAAAGAAAATGTAATTATGGGTCGATTGATTACGGCCGGCACGGGTCTGGTCATGTATCGCAAACTGGGGATTAAACTGGAAAACGAAAATCCGGAGGCGGTTGCGGAATAATTTAAAAATAAATATAAAAATGCTTGACATCTTTAATTTTAACTGGTACGTACCACCGGTTCGCTGCCCCAAATAGGATTAAAGGCAGTGATTTTTCAAGGAGGAAAATGCCGACTATCAGTCAATTGATCCGGAAAGGCCGGATGAAAGTGAAAAAGAAAACTAATACGCCCGCGCTGGCGAGTTCGCCGCAGCGCAGAGGTGTTTGCGTGAGAGTTTACACAACGACTCCCAAGAAGCCGAATTCCGCTCTGCGAAAAGTGGCCAGGGTTCGCCTGACCAGTGGATATGAAGTTTCTTCTTATATTCCGGGCATCGGTCACAATCTGCAGGAACATTCTGTTGTTCTGGTGCGCGGGGGGAGAGTCAAGGATCTGCCCGGTGTACGCTATCATGTCATCAGGGGAACGCTGGATACCGTAGGCGTGCAGGACCGTAAACAGGGTCGATCCAAGTATGGTGCGAAAAAGCCAAGCTAAACGGAGACAATGAAATGCCGAGAAGACGGGAAGTAGAAAAAAGAGATATTTTGCCGGATCCCAAGTTTAATAATAAACTGGTCGCAAAATTCATTAATTCTTTATTGAAAAGAGGCAAGAAAAGCGTTGCGGAAAGCATTCTGTATGGGGCTTTCGATATCATTGAAAAGCGGGTCAAGGAACAGCCGGTCGAATTTTTTGAAAAGGCTGTCAATAATGTCAAACCTGTGATTGAAGTCAAATCCAGAAGAGTCGGCGGTTCCACTTATCAGGTGCCGACGGAAGTCGTTCCATCCAGGCGCACCGCGCTGGCCATTCGATGGCTGATTTCCAACGCCCAGGAGAGGGCGGAAAAAACCATGCGGGAAAAACTGGCCGCGGAACTGATTGATGCCGCGAACAACCGGGGTGGAGCGATCAAGAAAAAAGAAGCTGTGCATAAGATGGCGGAGGCCAATAAAGCCTTTGCGCATTATAAATTTTAAATAACCATTTAAACGATAGGGAAACTAACCATTCAAAGTTAAGGAGGATAGGTGAGATGGCAAAGAAAAAATTTGAAAGGACTAAGCCGCATTTAAATATAGGAACAATCGGTCACGTGGATCACGGTAAAACCACATTAACGGCCGCGATTACCAAATATCTGGCGAAGAAGGGATTTGCTGAATTCCGCGCCTTCGATTCCATTGATAATGCTCCGGAAGAGAAAGAGCGCGGCGTTACCATCAATATTTCCCACGTGGAATACGAAACGGAAAAAAGACATTACGCTCATGTGGACTGCCCCGGCCACGCCGACTATATCAAAAACATGATTTCCGGCGCCGCTCATATGGATGGAACGATTCTGGTTGTGGCCGCCTCCGATGGTCCGATGCCTCAGACACGTGAACATATCCTCCTTGCCCGCCAGGTGCAGGTTCCTTACATTGTCGTTTATTTAAATAAAGTGGACCTGGTGGATGACCCTGAACTTCTGGATCTGGTTGAGCTCGAACTCAGAGAGCTTCTGACGGCCTATGAATTCCCCGGTGACAACATTCCAATTATTCGCGGTTCCGCGCTCAAAGCCCTGGAAGCCGAGGATACCAATTCTCCCGATGTAAAAAGCATTGCAGAACTGATGGACGCTGTTGACAATTATATTCCCGAACCGAAACGTGATACCGACAAGCCCTTCCTGATGCCGGTTGGTGATGTATTTACGATTTCCGGTCGTGGGACGGTTGTGACGGGAAGAATTGACCGCGGTATTGTCAAGGTCGGTGAAGAAGTCGAAATTATCGGAATCCGTCCGACCATCAAGACGGTGGTCACGGGTGTGGAAATGTTCCGCAAAACGCTTGATGAAGGCCGTGCCGGTGACGACGTCGGTTTGTTGATTCGCGGTATCAAGAGAGAAGAAGTGGAACGCGGACAGGTTGTCGCTAAACCCGCCTCCATTACGCCGCATACCAAATTTGAAGCCGCTGTTTACGTTCTGACCAAAGAAGAAGGCGGACGTCATACCCCGTTCTTCTCCGGTTATCGCCCCCAGTTCTACTTCCGGACAACCGACGTGACAGGTGTTGCGACGCTGCCCGAAGGTGTGGAAATGGTTATGCCCGGCGATAACGTTAAAATGTCAATTGAATTAATTACCCCCATTGCAATGGAAGAACAGCTGAGATTCGCTATTCGTGAAGGCGGCAGAACTGTAGGCGCCGGAGTCGTAAGCAAGGTTATTGCATAGAAAAGTAGGTTAGCTAACCCATGAAAGAACAAAAGATTAGAATTCGTCTAAAAGCTTACGATTATAAACTGTTGGATCGCTCCGTGGAAGAGATTGTGGAAACAGCCAAAAAAACCGGTGCGCGTGTCGCCGGCCCCATACCGATTCCTACTGAGATCAATAAGTATTGCGTGAACCGATCACCTCATGTGGATAAGAAGTCTCGCGAGCAGTTTGAAATCCGAACCCATAAAAGACTGGTTGATATTGTTGAGCCTACGCAGGCCACGGTGGATGCCTTAATGAAACTGGATCTGTCCGCCGGGGTGGATGTGGAAATTAAAGCGTAGGCGTATTGAAGAACAATTGAAGGATGGCATTAAAAAATGCCATCCTTCAATTCAATATTTAAATGTTTACAAAAAAAATGGAAGATCAGATGAGCAAGGGAATTATTGGTAAGAAATTAGGAATGACTCAGGTCTTTGCGGATGACGGTTCAGCCGTGGGCGTTACCGCTGTTGAAGTTGAACCATCGGTTGTTTTACAGATCAAGACAAAGGACAAAGACGGCTACGACGCGGTTCAGCTGGGGTACGGTCGCGTAAAGCAGAAGAATGTTACCAAGCCGATGCAAGGCCACTTCAACAAGGCCAACAAAGGATGCTTTCGTTTTGTGAGAGAATTTCCCGTACAGTCTGAAATGTATGATGTGGGACAGGAAATTACGGCTGACATTTTTAAGATGGGAGATTATGTGGATGTGGTCGGAACATCCAAAGGCAAGGGTTTCCAAGGTGTTATGAAAAGACACGGATTCGGCGGCGGCAGGGCCACGCATGGTTCGATGTTTCATCGCGCTCCCGGTTCCATCGGCGCCAGCGCCGATCCCTCGCGCGTTTTTAAAGGAACCCGGATGGGCGGTCAGATGGGCAATGTCCGAAAAACCACCCAGAACTTAGAGGTTTGGCAGGTGCGGTCCGACAGAAATTTGCTCCTGTTGAAGGGCGCGGTTCCCGGCAGCAGAAACGGTTTTATAATAATCAAGAAAGCAAAGAAAAAATAGTTAATAAGGCACATCTGGAGTTATGAACATGGCAGTTGCGGATGTTTTTGATATTCAAAAAAATAAAGTTGCTCAAGTTGAACTGAACGATGCCGTTTTCGGCGCGGAGGTCAACGAAGCGGTGATTTACGACGTAGTGAAAATGCAGTTGGCCGCCAGACGCTCCGGCACGGCAGACACCAAAACCAGAAGCGATGTTAGTGGAGGCGGAAAAAAACCGTGGCGTCAGAAGGGGACAGGCCGCGCCCGATCGGGGTCGTCAAGATCCCCCATCTGGAGAAAGGGCGGAACGGTTTTCGGTCCTCATCCCAGAGACTATGCGTACAGCGTTCCCAAAAAAATCCGCAGGAAAGCGCTGATCTCTGCGCTGAGCATGAAATTCAAAGACAAGAAGATGGTTATCCTGAAAGATTTCCCCATGGAAAAAATCAGCACCAAGGTTTTCCAAAACGTGGTTGATCTTTTCGATTTCAAAAAAGCGCTTTTTGTTCTGGATGACAATAATGACGTTTTGTTGAAGTCTTCGCGCAATATTCAAAACGTTAAGATGATCAGGTCAGAGGGAATTAATGTTTATGATATTATGAATTGTGAGCATATCATTCTTCTCGAACCCTCCGTAAAAAAGATTGAGGGGGCATTGCTGGTATAATGGAATTAAACAAAGTAGTAAAGCGATTGCTGGTGACGGAAAAAACGACCGCCGCGCGGGACGACTTGAATAAGTATTTCTTGGAAGTGAACCCGAAGGCAAATAAGGTGGAAATCAAGGCAGCAGTGGAAAAGCTTTTCAAAGTCAAAGTCCTGGAGGTGCGCGTGATGCACGTTTTGGGAAAAAAGAAGAGAATGGGCAGAACGATCGGCCAGAAGAGTTCGTGGAAAAAAGCCGTCGTGACGTTGGCTGAAGGCAGCAGGATTGAGTTTGCCGAAGGCATCTAAGAACTGGTTGAAGGATTGAACTGATGGGAATTATTAAATATAAGCCGACATCTCCCGGAAGAAGATTTCAGAGCGTTTCCGATTTTGCTGAAATCACTTCTACCGAACCGGTGAAGGCGCTGTTAAAACCGTTAAGGAAAAAAGGAGGCCGTAACTGCTACGGTCGAGTGACAGCCCGTCATATCGGCGGCGGACATAAGCAGAAATACAGAATAATCGATTTCTGCCGAAACAAACCGGACATTCCGGCCAAAGTCGCCACGATCGAATACGATCCGAACCGCACGGCGAGAATCGCTCTGCTCAATTATCGCGACGGCGAAAAAAGATATATTGTCGCTCCGGCGCAGGTCAATGTCGGCGATATTTTATACAGCGGAGAAAAGGCGGACATCAAACCCGGCAATGCGGTACCACTGAAATACATACCGTTGGGATCCTTGATTCATAACGTGGAATTAAAGGTTGGCCGTGGCGGACAGCTGGTCCGGTCGGCCGGCGCCTATGGTCAGTTGATGGCCAAAGAAGGAAATTACGCTCAGGTCCGACTTCCGTCGGGTGAAGTGCGCAAGGTCTTCATCGAGTGTATGGCAACTATCGGACCGGTGGGAAACAACGACCACGAGAATATCAGCATCGGCAAGGCGGGGCGAAAACGCTGGTTGGGCAAAAAACCGCATGTCCGCGGCGTGGTTATGAATCCGGTGGATCATCCGATGGGAGGTGGCGAAGGCAAATCGTCCGGTGGCCGGCATCCGTGTACACCATGGGGAATTCCGACAAAGGGTCATAAAACGAGAAAAAATAAGAGAACCGATAAATATATTGTTAAGAGAAGAGGTAAATAAGCGTGGCACGTTCGATCAAAAAAGGTCCGTATATTGAAGAGAGGTTGCTGGCTAAAATCAGAAAAATGGAAGCCGAAGGAACCAAAAATGTTGTCAAGACATGGTCACGGCGTTCCACTATTACACCGGAGCTGATTGGTTATACCTTTGCCGTGCATAACGGAAAAAAATTCATTCCGGTTTATGTGACGGAAAATATGGTGGGACATAAGCTCGGCGAATTCGCGCCGACCCGGGTTTTCTTTTCACATTCAGGAGATCGTAAGACTAAAGTGAGCTAGCCGTATGCAAGGATATGGCAGGTAAGGTTTGGAGTTAATCAATATGGAAGCAAAAGCAGTTGCAAAATATATTCGGATGTCGCCGCAGAAAGTAAGACTGGTGGCCGACCTGATCAGAGGGAAAAGGGTGCAGGAAGCGAAGAATGTTCTTCTCTTCACCAGAAAATACGCCGCGGGTATTGTCGCCAACGTGCTGAAATCAGCGGTTGCCAATGCCGCCCAGAATCCCAATATTGACGAAAACATTCTTTATGTAAAAGAAATTTTTGTGGACCAGGGCCCTGCTTTAAAGCGCTGGCGTGCCAGGGCGCAGGGAAGAGCGGCGGGCATTAAAAAAAGAACTTCGCACATTACAGTTATTTTGGACGAAATTTAAGGAGGTGCGGTTTGGGTCAGAAGGTTAACCCGGTAGGATTACGGTTGGGCTACATTAAAAAGTGGCAGTCAGTATGGTACACCGATAAAAAATACAGTGAAGTGCTGCACGAGGATTTGCAGATCAGGAAGTATCTGAAGAAAAAACTGTATCATGCAGGAATCGCCAAAATTGAGATAGAGAGAGCGGCCAACAAAGCCAAGGTCAATATTTATTCGGCCCGCCCCGGCGTCATCATCGGAAAAAAAGGGTCAGAAATTGAAAAACTCAAATCCGAGATCGAAAAATTTTCAAAATCGGAAATCATTATTAACATCCTGGAAGTGCGCAAGCCGGAAGTGGATGCCCAACTGGTTGCCGAAAATGTGGCGAGTCAGCTGGAAAAAAGAGTGGCGTTTCGCCGGGCCATGAAAAAATGCGTGGGTTACGCTCTGAAATTTGGCGCCAAGGGAATTAAAATCGCCTGCTCGGGAAGACTGGGAGGCGCGGAAATGTCCAGAGCGGAATGGTATCGTGAAGGTCGTGTACCACTGCACACACTCCGGGCGGATATCGATTACGGTTTCACGGAGGCCAATACCGCTTACGGATTAATCGGGGTTAAAGTTTTCATTTTCCACGGAGAAGTCTTGCCGACCAAAAATGAAAAAGCAAAATAAATTCTGCCTGCAGATCTGACGATTGATATGGCAGCGGTTTACAGGGATAGGAACAACGGGAGTTTTGTTTTATGTTAATGCCGAAAAGGGTAAAATTCAGAAAGTTACAGAAAGGCCGGATGGGCGGTAAAGCCACCAGAGGCGGCTCCATCGCCTTTGGTGAATATGGATTGCAGGCGGCGGAATGCGGCTGGATTACATCCAGGCAGATTGAAGCGGCCCGTGTCGCCATGACTCGTCACGTCAAGCGCGGAGGAAGAATCTGGATTCGGATCTTCCCCCATAAATCCGTGACGAAAAAGCCGGCTGAAACCCGTATGGGTAAAGGGAAAGGCGCTCCGGAAGGATGGGTGGCAGTCGTCAAACCCGGCGCTGTACTGTATGAGATGGAAGGCGTTTCCAAAGAGGTGGCCAAAGAGGCATTTCGTTTGGCCGCGCATAAATTATCCATCGCCACTAAATTTTTATCGAGGGATATTGCTGATGAAAATTAAAGAAATCAGAGCTCTCGACATCAACGGGCTCAAACAGAAAATAGAAGACTTGAGCGAAGAGCTCTTCCGCCTGAAGATCAGGCATGCATCCGGACAACTGGAATCAACAGTCATGCTGGGTAAAATACGCAAGGATATTGCCCGTGTCAACACTGTGTTGAAAGAAAAGGAGGCAGCGAGTTAACGTGGATCAAAGAGGATTTAATCGCACCATTAAAGGCGTGGTAGTCAGCAATAAAATGGATAAAACAATCGTGGTCAGAGCAGAGCGTCTGGTCAAACATCCTGTTTTTCACAAATATGTGCGCAAGCACGTCAAATATAAGGCTCATGACGAACGGAATCAGAGCAAGGTTGGAGACACTGTTTTAATTATCGAATCGCGTCCGTTAAGCAGGGAAAAACGCTGGCGAATGCTGGAAATTTTGGAGAAGGCAAAATAGATTAACTGGTGGAGTTGATCCAGTCAGTTTGGTGAGGATTTTTTTATGATTCAGATGCAGACCATACTCAATGTTGCGGATAATTCAGGCGCCAAGAAAGTCGCATGTATTAAGGTGCTGGGTGGCTCCAAACGTCGATACGCAAGTTTGGGTGACGTTATAGTTGTTTCCGTCAAGGAAGCGATTCCGAATTCCAAAGTTAAAAAAGGCGATGTGCTCAAAGCCGTTATCGTGCGTACCGTGAAGGAAGTTCGAAGACCGGATGGATCTTATCTGAAGTTTGATGATAATTCGGCGGTTTTGATTTCCAATCAGATGGAACCCATAGGGACACGAATTTTTGGACCTGTCGCCCGTGAGCTGAGAGCGAGACAGTTCATGAAAATTATATCTCTGGCTCCTGAAGTTTTGTAAAAACGTTTCGCAGAGGGGAAAAATGAGTTTAAGTAAAATTAAAAAAGGGGATGTGGTTAAGGTACTTGCCGGAAAAGACAGAGGCAAAACCGGCAAGGTGTTAACGGTAATTCCCGAAAAAGGCAGGATCACGGTCGAGAAGGTCAATATCATCAAGAAGCATAAAAGACCGGACCAGAAATCCAAGGGTGGTATCGTTGAAAAAGAAGGATCAATCAACATCTCCAATGTTGGTCTGTTCTGTAATAAGTGCAAAAAAGCCGTCCGGGCCCAGAACAAAACGCTGGAAGACGGCAAAAAGTTGCGCATCTGCTGCAAATGTAAAGAAGTTATTTAATGTGGGTTATATAACATGGCAAGATTAAAAGATTATTATCTAAAAACGGTTGTTCCGGCTCTGGTGAAGGAATTCGATTATAAGAATCCGATGCAGGTGCCCAAAATGGAAAAGATTGTCATCAATATGGGTTTGGGCGAAGCCATTCAGAACGTGAAGATTATTGATGGAGCGGTGCAGGAACTGGCGGCTATTACCGGTCAAAAGCCGGTTGTCAACAAGGCCAAAAAGTCCATCGCGACGTTCAAGCTCAGACAGGGGATGCCCATCGGCTGTTCGGTCACGCTGAGAAAACAGATTATGTACGAGTTTTTCGACCGTCTGGTGAATGCGGCTCTGCCCAAGGTGAGAGACTTTCGCGGCGTTTCCGCCAACGCGTTTGATGGCCGTGGGAATTTCTCAATCGGTTTGCAGGAACAGATCATTTTCCCGGAAATAGAGTATGACAAGGTGGAAAAAATCAAGGGAATGAACATTACCATCGTGACGAGCGCCAAGACGGATCAGGAAGCCAGATTTTTATTGAAAATGATGGGTGTTCCTTTTAAACAATAAATTAAAAGCCTCGGAGGATATGGCGTGGCAAAAAAGTCGTTAATCGCGAAAGCGAAAAGAGAGAAGAAGTTTTCGGTCAGAGAATATAACCGCTGCCCCCTTTGCGGAAGGCCGCGGGCGTATTACCGGAAATTTGATATGTGCAGAATCTGTTTGCGTAAACTTTCCCTGCATGGAGAACTTCCCGGGGTAATTAAATCCAGTTGGTAATTTTAGTTTAAGGAGAAAAAGAATGGGGATGACGGATCCTATTGCCGATATGTTAACCAGAATCAGAAACGCAAACAAGGCGCGTTTTAAAACGGTCCATGTCGGGATGTCCCAGATGAATGTGAATATCGCCAAGGTGCTGAAAAAGACCGGATATATTAATAATTACGATAAGGTCAAGGATGAGAAAGGCAAAGAAGCACTGGAAATAATTCTTAAATACCCTGATACCAAACGCACCGTCATTACGGGCATTAAGCGGGTCAGTAAGCCGGGGCGCAGAGTTTATGTTCATTCCGACAGCGTTCCGAAAGTGCTCAACGGTCTGGGCATTTCGATTCTTTCGACTTCCAGAGGGATTATTACCGATACGGAAGCCAGAGAAATGAATGTCGGCGGCGAGATTATTTGCAACGTCTGGTAATTTGAAAAAAGATATTAAGCAGGAGCTTTAGTTCATGTCGAGAATAGGAAAAAAACCGGTAAGTTTTCCGAAGAGTGTCAAAATCACCCAGAGCGCGAATGAGGTGAAAGTCGAAGGTCCCAAAGGAACCCTTTCTTCAAAAGTTCCGGAGGGAATAACGGTAACAATCGGCGACGGCAGTCTTTCGGTGGAAAGAAAATCGAATGAGATCGCCATGCGTTCCTTTCATGGTTTAACCAGAACGCTGGTGGAAAATATGGTCAAGGGCGTCACCGACGGTTTTGAAAAAAAACTGGAAATCTCCGGCGTCGGTTATCGCGCGGAACTGGCTGATAAAAGTTTAAAACTCATCCTGGGTTTTTCCAGTCCGGTTCAGTACGAGATTCCCAAGGGCATCGAGATTAAGATTGATAAACAGGTCAATCTGGTCGTTTCCGGCATGGATAAAGAGCTGGTCGGTCGGGTGGCTTCGGAAATAAGGGCATTGAGAAAACCGGAGCCCTACAAGGGCAAGGGCATCAAATATGCGGGTGAATACATTAAACGCAAAGCCGGCAAGTCGGCCAGCGCATAAGAAAGTAAATTGGTCGTAAAGAGGATAGAACATTGGCTTCCAAAAAGACATTAAAAATAAGAGCAAAGAGAGAAAAAAGAACCAGGGCAAAACTGCATGGCACCCAGGAGAGACCGCGTCTTTCCGTGTTCCGGAGCGACAGGCATATTTATGTTCAGGCCATTAATGATGTAGCGGCAAACACTCTGGCTACCGCGTCAACGTTATGCAAAGAGCTGGAGAATAAGATAAAAGACAAAAAGAAAGTGGATGTGGCCAGAGAAGTCGGTAAATTAATCGCCGAGCGGCTGAAAGCCAAGGGGATTGAAAAAGTTGTTTTTGATAGAGGACAATTTCTCTATCACGGTCGTGTGAAAGCGTTGGCGGAAGCCGCTAGGGAAAATGGTCTTCAATTTTAATTTTATTAATCAAAGATAAAGGAAAGAACCTTTGGACAAGAAAGAAAGAGAAATGAAAGATATGGAACTCCTTGACCGTGTGGTTGCCATTAACCGAACGGCAAAGGTGGTCAAGGGCGGCAGGCGTTTCCGCTTCAGCGCCATTGTGGTTGTCGGCGATGGCAAGGGAATGATCGGAACAGGATTGGGGAAGGCTCACGAAGTGCCCGAGGCGATCCGCAAGGGGATGGATATGGCCAAGAAGAACATGGTGAAAGTGGCTGTGGTGGAAAGAACGATTCCCTACGAGGTGGTTGGACGCTATGGCGCGGGCAAGGTTCTGTTGAAGCCGGCGTCGGAAGGTACCGGTCTGATCGCGGGCGGTGCCGTGCGCGCGGTGCTGGAGGTGGCCGGTGTTCATAATATTCTGACCAAATGCCTGGGATCACATAATCCGCATAATCTCGTGAAGGCGACGATGGAAGGGCTTTGTCAGCTGAAGAATCCTGCGGAAATCGCGGCGCAAAGAGGCAAATAATACGGCCCATTATTCGGTGAGGTAAGAGACAGTGGATAAAAAAATAAAAATAACAAAAATAAAGAGTATCATCGGTCGTCCCGAAAAGCAGAGAAAAATATTAAAGGGCATGGGACTGGCCAGAATCAATCAAACGGTCACTTTGGTTGATACACCGCAGATTCGCGGGATGATCAATAAAGTCGGTCATTTAATTTCCGTGGAAGAGTCAAAGGAGTAAATTATGGATTTGGGTTCGTTGAAAGCTCCGGCCGGTGCGACAAAGAAACGCAAACGCGTGGGGCGGGGGGATGCTTCCGGTCATGGAGGCACATCCGGCAAAGGCCACAAGGGGCAGAAGGCTCGTTCCGGCGGAAAAGTCAGAGTGGCTTTTGAAGGCGGACAGATGCCGATGGCGCGTCGTCTTCCCAAGCGGGGTTTCCGCAATCCTTTCCGCAAGCAGTATGTCGCGGTTAATATTCTGGATATCTGCAGGAAGTTCGGCAAGGGTGCCGTGATTGATGAAGCAGCGCTTTTGCAAAGCGGCATTGTGAGAAAAGAAGGCAGCAACATTAAGATCCTGGCCAAGGGCGACATTGATTTCCCCGTAACGTTAAAAATAGCCAGAGTCAGTCCGGCCGCGAAAAATAAAATTACCGCCGCCGGCGGATCGGTAGAAGAGGTAATATAATTTGTTAGAAGGTCTGGGTGGCGTATCTAAAATTCCGGAACTCCAGAGAAGGATTTTATTCACGATCCTTCTTTTAGGTGTTTACCGCATCGGCGTCTATATTCCCACACCGGGAATCGACAATGTCGCTTTGCTGGCTTACTTTGAACATGCCAAAGGATCCCTGTTTGGTCTGATGGATATGTTTGCCGGCGGCGCTTTCAGCAATTTTTCCATTTTCGCGCTGGGCATTATGCCCTACATCAGTTCGTCGATTATTTTGCAGTTATTGACGATTGCGGTTCCTCACCTCGAGGCGCTTTCTAAAGAAGGGGAAAGCGGCCGACGCAAAATTACGCAATACACCCGCTACGGTACGGTTCTTCTAAGTATGATTCAGGGATTCGGTATTTCTATCGGTTTGCAGCAAATGGCCGGTCCCAACGGTGCGCCAATTGTTTTGAATCCGGGTATGGGCTTTGTGCTCATGACGATGATCACCTTGACTTCCGGTACGTGTTTCATCATGTGGCTGGGCGAATTCATCACAGAAAAGGGCATCGGCAACGGCATTTCGCTGATCATTTTTGCCGGTATTGTCTGCCGGATTCCGGCGGCCATGGGCAACACCTACAGGCTGGCGACAGCCGGTGAACTGGGCGTCCTGGTGATTCTACTGATTGCGGTAATGATGATCGCAGTAGTGGCCGCGATTGTTTTCGTGGAGGGCGGACAGCGCCGCATCCCCGTGCAGTACGCAAAAAGAGTTGTCGGAAGAAAGATGTATGGCGGACAGACCACGCATCTCCCGCTGAAAATTAATACATCCGGCGTCATTCCGCCGATCTTCGCGTCTTCCGTGATTATGTTTCCGGCGACCATTGCCAATTTCGCGCCGCAGACGTGGATGAAAGATATTGCCGGGTATCTGGTTCCCGGTCGTCTGGCCTATGAATTGCTTTACGTGGCGTTTATCTTCTTCTTCTGTTTCTTTTATACGGCCGTGACCTTCAAACCGGATGATGTTGCCGAAAATATGAAAAAATACGGCGGTTATGTGCCGGGAATCAGACCCGGCAAAAAGACCGCCGAGTATATTGAGAGCGTACTGGAACGGCTGACCTTCAGCGGGGCGATTTACGTTTCCATCATTTGCGTCCTGCCCAGCGTCTTGATTTCGCAGTTGAATGTTCCTTTTTATTTTGGCGGCACCGCTCTGCTGATCGTTGTCGGTGTGGCAATGGATACGGCCAGTCAGATTGAATCACATCTGCTGACCAGGCAGTATGAAGGATTTATGAAGAAGGGACATCTCGCCCGCAGGAAGTAGCGGAAGATTATCATGGTCATTCTGAAACTTCCGGAGGAAATCGAGAAAGCGAGAGCGAGCAATCGTATTGTCGCGGAGGTTTTAAGCCGACTCAGGGATAAAGTAAAACCGGGTGTTAAGACGAAAGACCTGGATAAATTTGCAGAGGAGATTGCGGAAAAAAGAGGAGCCAGGCCCGCATTTAAAGGTTATCACGGCTACCCGCATTCCCTGTGCATATCGATCAACGAAGTGGTTGTGCATGGAATGCCTTCCGACCGGGTGTTGCAGGAAGGAGATATCGTAGGACTTGATTTCGGAGTCTGCTATCAGGGGTTTTACGGTGATGCAACAATCACATTGCCGGTGGGCAGGGTAACGGACAAGGCCCTGAGGCTGATGCAGGTTACCGAGCAGAGTTTATATACCGGCATCGAGCAGGCGGTGAACGGCAATCGATTGGGAGACATCTCCGCCGCCGTGCAAAAAGTTGTTGAAGATGCGGGCTATTCAGTTGTCCGCGATTTTGTTGGCCACGGAATCGGCAAGAATCTGCACGAGGAACCTCAGGTTCCCAATTTCGGGCAGAGAGGCCGCGGGATTGAACTGAAGCGGGGCATGATTCTCGCGATTGAACCGATGGTGAATGAAGGCCACTATAAGGTTCAGATTCAGCCGGATGGCTGGACGGTGGTGACAAAGGACGGAAGTTTATCGGCTCATTTTGAGCATTCGATTGCGATAACGGACAATGGTCCTGACATATTGAGTAAATTAAGTTAGTAATGACCGATCGGAAACCGGTCAAATTCGTTGTGGTAATGATAGTAAAATATGGCCAAAGAGGAAGCGATAGAAGTTGAAGGAAGAGTGATAGAACCCCTGCCCAATGCTATGTTTCGGGTGGAACTGGAAAACGGACACAAGGTTCTGGCACACATATCGGGTAAAATGCGTATGCATTTCATCAAGATCCTGCCGGGAGATAAAGTAACGGTTGAACTTTCACCTTATGACCTGACCCGGGGCCGCATTACGTACAGGACAAAGTAAATTTTTTACTGAAAATGAGGAGTTAAGATCGTGAAGGTTAGATCGTCGGTTAAAAAAATATGCGAGAAATGCAAGATCGTCAAACGCAGAGGCGTTTTGCGGGTAATTTGTGAAAATCCCAAGCATAAACAGCGTCAGGGATAGTTTTTAAATTCAGGAGACTTTATAGATGGCACGAATTTCAGGTGTTGATTTACCGAAAAATAAAAGAATGGAAGTTGCCTTGACTTATATTTACGGCATCGGCAAGACCAGGGCAAAGGAAATCCTCAAAGAATCCGGCGTCAGTCCGGATACCAGAACGGATGATCTGGCCGACTCCGAGATATCGGCCATCAGAGGCATTATCGATAAAGAGGGTAAGGTGGAAGGCGATCTGCGCCGGGAAACATCCATGTCGATCAAACGCTTGATGGATATCGGAACGTACCGCGGATTGAGACACCGCAAGGGACTGCCCGTCAGAGGCCAGCGGACGCATACGAACGGCCGCACCAGAAAAGGTCCGCGGCGCGCTATCGCAGGAAAGAAAAAGTAAATATTAAATCCAAGCTGGAGGCATCATGGCTAAGGCAGTAAGAAAAACTGGCAAGAGGAAAGAAAAAAAGAATATTACCGAAGGTGTTGCTCATATTCAATCGACGTTTAATAACACCATTGTCACCATTACGGACATGAGCGGGAATGTTATCGCCTGGTCCTCAGCTGGGTTGCAGGGTTTTAAAGGTTCGCGCAAAAGTACGCCTTTTGCCGCCCAGATGGCCGCGGAAGACGTTGTACGCAAGGCCAAAGAACAGGGGATGCGCAAAGTTCAAGTTTATATTAAAGGACCCGGATCGGGAAGGGAATCGGCTCTGCGTTCACTGCAGATTGCCGGTCTGACCATCACATTGATTCGCGACGTGACACCGGTGCCGCACAATGGGTGCAGACCGCCGAAACGTCGTCGCGTGTAATATGAAAAGAATAACTCAGGATAATTAAAGGGAGGCTTTTTTGGCAAGATATACGGATTCCTCATGCAGGTTGTGTCGTCGCGAAGGATTAAAACTCTTTTCAAAGGGCGACAGATGCTATTCGGAAAAATGCTCTTTCGAGAGAAGGGATTATGTTCCGGGCGATCATGGTCAGATGCATAAGAAACAGCGGTCTGATTATGGCGTGCAGCTACGAGAAAAACAAAAACTGAAAAGAATGTATGGTCTTTTGGAAAAACAGTTCCGGGGATATTTTGAAAAGGCCGACAAGCAAAAGGGCATCACAGGCACGAATCTGCTGGTGCTTCTGGAAAGAAGAATGGACAACATGATTTTCCGGATGGGCTTTGCCACTTCGAGAATCGAAGCCAGACAGCTCATCAGCCACGCTCATTTCCTGGTGAACGGAAAACCGGTGAATATTCCATCTTTTCTGCTCAAGGCCGGCGATGAAGTTTGCGTGAAAGAAGGCAGCCGGAAGATCGTCCGCATTATGGGAGCTCTGGACACGGTCGTCAGACGGGGCGTGCCTCAATGGCTGGAATTGGATAAAGACAATTTCAAGGCCAAAATCAAACTGCTGCCTGTACGGGAAGACTTAACCATGCCGGTTCAGGAACAGCTTGTTGTCGAACTTTATTCGAAGTAAAAATAAACTGATTTAATAAACCAGCTACTAAAGGATGGGTTTAATTATGCAAAGGAACTGGTCAAGTCTGATTCGTCCCAAGCGTATTGATGTTGATGAAGCGACACGTACGAATTTCTACGGAGAATTTACCATTCAGCCTCTGGAAAGAGGTTTCGGAATAACTCTGGGCAATTCGCTCCGGAGAGTATTGCTTTCTTCCATTCAGGGTTCTGCTATCGTTTCGGTAAAAATTGATGGCGTCTTGCACGAATTTTCCACCGTACCCGGCGTGAAAGAAGATGTGACGGATATTATTTTGAACTTAAAAGGTGTCCGCTTCAAAATGGGGCAGGCCAACGCCAAAGAAGTCAGTATTGATGTCAGCCGGGAAGGGGCGGTGACGGCAGCCGATATCATCACCGACGGCACCATGGAGGTCTTAAATCCCGATCATCATATTGCGACCGTTTCCAGCGGTTCGTTTAAAGCAAAATTGATGGTCAAGATGGGGAAGGGCTATGTGCCGGCGAAAAAGGAACTGGAACCGGATCAACCGAAAGGCACCATCAATATTGATGCTATTTTTTCACCGATTAAAAAAGTGAATTACATTGTTTCTCACGCGCGCGTCGGGCAGATTGCCGATTATGACAAACTCACCCTGGAAGTCTGGACGGACGGCAGCGTCAAACCGGAAGACGCGATCGCTTACTCGGCAAAAATTCTCAAACAGCAGTTGGATGTCTTTATCAACTTCGAAGAAGTCGAAGAAGAAGTCGTTCCTGAAAAACTTGATGAACAGGACAACCTGGGCAAGGTGCTGTCCCGTTCCGTGGAAGATCTGGAGCTCTCCGTGCGCTCGGCCAACTGCCTGAAGAATGCCGGTATCAACACCATCGGCGAACTGGTCAGGAAAACGGAAGCGGAAATGCTCAAAACCAAGAATTTCGGGCGCAAGTCGTTGAGTGAAATTAAAGATATTCTCGCCGAATATGATCTCACGTTCGGAATGGATATTGATTCGAAAAACTAGATTTTGAAAAAGTTCATCAAAGGAAAGAGGTAATCAACAATGCATCACGGTAAAGCGGGCAGTAAACTGGGCAGAACTTCCAGCCACAAAGAAGCGATGCTTCGTAATATGGTGACTTCCGTTATCAAACACGAACGGATTAAAACGACCGACACCAAGGCCAAGGAATTGAGGAAGCTGGCGGAAAAAATGGTGACGCTGGGCAAGAAGGGCAGTCTGCATGCGAGACGTCAGGCGCTGGCCGTCGTTCGTGATAAAGATACGGTTGGCAAGCTTTTCGGTGAGTTGACCGAACGTTATCGCAATCGCGCGGGTGGTTATACCAGAATCGTCAAGGTCGGCTATCGGTATGGCGACAATGCACCGGTTTCCATTCTCGAATTTATCACTGATGAGAAAAAGAAGGAAAAGGCAAAAACAAAGGCTAAAGGCACAACCAAAGCGAAAGCGAAGACCAAAGAAAAAGAATAATCTTTAAAATATCACATCAAAAAGGCAGGATGTTCAAATCCTGCCTTTTTTATGGTTGTTTTTTAGGAGTAAAAGAAGTACATTGCGCACAAAATAAACTGGAGGTTTGATTATGACGGAAAATAAAATTGGCGAAGTGATGAAGTTCTTCTCAAAACCTTCCGTGGCCGCGGTAAAGATCACTGACGGCGAAGTCAATGTGGGTGACAGCCTCAAATTCTCCGGACACACCACCGATTTTACCGATGTGATTCAATCAATGGAAGTGGACAACCAGTCCGTACAGAAGGCGGTAGCCGGTGATTTCATCGGCATCAAGGTATCCGGCAAAGTCCGCCCCGGAGATGAAGTCTTTAAAGTCATTCCGGATTAATTATCATTTCTATGTCTATAATTCTGATTGTTGACGATGAAAAAGATATCGTTGATTTGATTTCTTATAATCTGGAGAAAGAGGGATTTTCCACAGCTAAAGCCTACGATGGTGAGCTTGCCCTGCAAATCATCAAAAAACAAAAACCGGATTTAATTATTCTGGATTTAATGTTGCCGAAAATGAACGGACTTGATGTTTGTAAGGCTGTCCGCCATAATCCGGAGACGTTTGCTCTTCCGATCATCATGTTGACAGCGAAAAGCGACGAAGTGGATAAGGTAACCGGTCTGGAAGTCGGAGCTGATGATTATGTGACCAAGCCTTTCAGCGTGAAAGAGCTGACGGCCAGAGTGCGCAGTATTTTTCGTCGTCTCAAAGAAACGGATAAGACCACGGCCAAAGAAGAGTTCACTTATGAAGGTCTCAAAATAAATTATGTTTCGTGTCTTGTTTCAGTGAACGGTAAGGACGTCACGTTGAGTCCAACCGAGTTGAAACTTCTTTTCTTCTTATCGCGTCATCCCGGACGGGTGTATTCCAGAAATCAGATCATTGATCATGTATGGAATGATGAAACGTTTATTACCGACCGCGCCGTGGACGTCCATATCCGCCGGCTGCGTTCCCAGATTGAACAGGACATGGAAAATCCTCATTATATTCTTACCGTTAGGGGATTTGGTTATAAATTTGCCGATCTGAAGTAGACTGTCTGTTATTTTCTTTTCTTAATATTTTTCTAACTTTCTTGAAACTGTCATCAAGCTGTAACATTTATTCCTTACAATAGGCGTAAATTTAAATTTTGGAGGATAAATAAATGTTAAGTATGATTAAGAAAACAGTCTTGGCTATCGTGGCTTTCTCTCTGATGAGCGGCGTCACTTTTGCCGGTTCATCCATTGTTATCAAGGGATCAACCACCGTTTTGCCGGTTGCTCAGGGAACACTGGAGGCATTCATGAAAAAGAATCCTCAGGTGCAGATGTCTCTTTCGGGCGGCGGATCGGGAGAGGGCATCAAAGCCCTGATCGACAAAACAACAGATATCGCCACATCTTCACGCGAAATTAAGAAAGAGGAAATCACGCTTGCCCAAACAAAAGGCATCAAGCCTGTCGCTCATGTTGTTGCGCATGATGCGATCATTCCGGTTGTGCATCCCAAAAACAAAGTTGGCAATTTATCCATCGATCAGCTCAGCCAGATTTATCAGGGCAAAATCACCAACTGGAAAGAAGTCGGAGGAGAAGATCTGAAGATTGTCGTCATTTCCCGCGACTCTTCTTCAGGCACTTTTGAATCCTGGGATCATTTTGTGATGAAGAAAGCAAAGGTGACTCCGAGAGCTCAGATGCTGGCTTCCAACGGAGCCATCGTTACCGCCATTGCCAAGAACCGCTACGCCATCGGTTATCTGGGCATCGGCTATATCAATAAAAGCGTGAAGCCGTTACAGGTCAATGGTGTAACCGCTTCCGTGCAAACAGCCCTTTCCAAGGAATATCCACTTTCCCGCGAACTTTACATGTACACGGATGGCGATGCCAAAGGGGATGTGGCCAAATATCTGGGCTTTGTAAAATCGACCGAAGGACAAAAGATTGTTGTGAAAGAAGGCTTTGTTCCTTTAATGGATACAAAAAAAGCGGTGAAAAGTAAGAAGTAAAAAGAAAACAGGCGATAGTGAAGGTATTGTCTTGAAAATGAATAGTGACAAAAAGAAAGTTCTGTTTGTTTGTACGCATAATGCGGTCCGGTCGCAGATAGCCGAAGCATTCTTGAATCATATTTACGGGGATCGGTACATGGCGTTCAGCGCCGGGTCTGATCCCTCGCAAATTGATCCTATCGTTATCATGGTGATGCAAGAGTTCGGCATAGACTTAAGGGATTACAAATCAAAAGGATTAGACGTTTTTCGCTATGACCGATTTGATTATGTTGTCACCGTTTGCGATCAGGCGCAGGAAACATGCCCGTATTTCCCGGAGGGCCATGAGCGTATTCACAAAAGCTTTACCGATCCTGCAAAATTTCAGGGCAGTCCTGACGAGGTATTAAAAGAATACAGACGCATACGTGATGAAATAAATAAATGGATCGAAAAGGAGTTCATTTAATATTTGAAGGGGTCGCAAGATGTTTCGCAAGATATTATACCCGACTGATTTTTCAGATAGGTCAAAAAAAGCCACGGCCTATATGAAACAACTGAAGGATGCCGGAACCGAAGAGGTTGTCCTTCTCCATGTTGTAGATACCCGGAAACTGCATATACCTGAGGTATATGCCATGCTGGACTTATCTGTATTGGGGGACAAACAAGCGAGTGATGCGGCAACAGAAGCGGGTCATATAGCCGGAATATTGAATGATCTTGGAATACGGACAAAAATTAGGATTGAAAAGGGAGTACCGTTCAAAGAGATTCTAAAGGTGGAATCAGAAGAGGACGTTTCACTCATCATCATTGGCTCTCATGGATCAAGCAATGTTGAAGAAATGCTCCTGGGATCTGTCTCGGAAAAAGTAATTCGAAAAGCCAAGGGACCGGTTCTTGTCGTAAGATAAGGAGATGGAAATGCAAAACGAATTAAAACAAATTTGGGAATTTCAAACTTATTGTGAAAATGTAATCTATAGGGATTAATTGCTTGATATGATTGAGTCGATGTCGTTTGTTTTTTTTCTTGTTTTCATTGCGCTTGTTTTTGATTTTATCAACGGCTTTCATGATTCGGCCAACTCCATTTCCACCATAGTATCCACCAGAGTTTTATCACCGAAATATGCTGTCCTGTGGGCGGCATTTTTTAATTTTGTTGCCGCTTTTCTTATCGGGACACAGGTTGCTCATACCATCGGCAAGGGATTTATTCATCTGGATGTCGTCGATAATTTACTGATTTTGTCCGCTCTCAGCGGGGCGATCATTTGGGATATTATTACCTGGTATTATGGACTTCCCAGCAGTTCTTCTCACGCTTTAATGGGTGGGCTTATCGGCGCTGCTATAACAAAAGCCGGAACCGGCACGCTTGTGTGGGCAGGCATTATTAAAACAACCGTTTTTATCATTGTTTCCCCGATGATTGGCATGACGCTTGGCTTTATGTTTATGGTTATTGCCATGAATCTGAACCGTCATTCCACGATTGCCAAATCCGATAAAATTTTTCGCAAACTTCAGCTTATTTCCGCGGCTGTTTATTCGCTGGGACATGGCATGAACGATGCGCAAAAAACGATGGGGATTATTGCTATGGTTCTTTTCAGCAAAGGTCTGTTAGGGAATACCTTTTATATTCCTTTCTGGCTTGTCATCGCCTGTCATGTGGCGATAGCCCTGGGAACCATGTTCGGCGGCTGGCGGATTGTCAAAACGATGGGAACAAGAATTACCAAGCTTCAACCGATCGGAGGATTTAGCGCTGAAACGGCTGCAGCCTGCTCCATTATCGGCGCATCTATCGCCGGCATACCCGTCAGCACAACTCACACCATAACCGGCGCCATCGTTGGTGTAGGCGCCACCCATAGACTTTCCGCGGTTCGTTGGGGGGTTGCCGGAAATATTATCTGGGCATGGATTTTAACGATACCTGCTTCAGCCGTCATTTCAGCTGTCATCTATTTTTTTATAAAATATTTTATTCTTTAAGTTGATGGATTAAAAAATGTTGGATACAAAACATATAAACGGCAAAAATAGTAGGAAATAAAAAGATTCAAGGATTGCGGGATTCTTTATGATAAGACAAACAAAAGAAATCATTATTAAATATATCTTCTTTCTTTTTTCTCTCGCGTCCATTGTTGTTCTGGGGCTGATTGTTCTTTCGCTTTTCCGTGAAGGTATCCCTTTATTTAGCAAAGTATCAGTCAAAGATTTTCTCTTTGGAATGGAGTGGTATCCCACGTATGATCCGCCGTCTTTCGGCATTTTTCCATTGATCGTCGGATCTTTGATTGTAACGTTATTGGCTACTTTGATTGCTGTTCCACTAGGAGTATTGGCTGCCATTTATATTTCTGAAATTGCGCCGCAGCACATCAAGATTATTCTTAAATCGGTCATCGAACTTCTGGCGGGTTTGCCCTCTGTTGTCCTGGGATTTTTCGGCATGGTGATCGTGGCGCCCTGGATGCAGGAGACGTTCGATCTGCCGACCGGCCTGAATATTGTCAATGCTTCAATCATCCTGGCTTTGATGGCGATTCCCACGATATCGAGCATCTCCGAAGATGCTCTTTACGCGGTACCACGTGAATTTAAGGAAGCCTCTTACGCACTGGGCGCCACAAAATTTGAAACGATTTCCAGGGTCATCCTGCCCGCCGCAATGTCCGGAATTTCCACCGCGGTCATGCTGGGAATGGCAAGGGCTATCGGCGAAACGATGGTTGTCCTGATGGTTGCCGGAGGCGCTGCCGCCATTCCGGAAAGCTTGTTTGATTCCGTACGTCCGATGCCGGCCAGCATCGCCGCCGAAATGGGTGAGACACCGTTTCGCAGTTTGCATTATCAGGCGCTTTTTGCCATTGGCATTGTTTTGTTCTGTCTGACGCTGGCCTTCAATTTAATTGCCGATTATGTTTCACACAAATTCAAACAGGTCGGGTCAGGGACACTCTAAAGGTTCTTATATGCAGCTTATTAAAAACAATTCCATGACATGGCGTTATTTTAAACAAGGTTTGTTTTTTACCTGCGTTCGTGCCTCCGCCTTAGTCATAACGCTGGCTTTGGGCGGCATCATATTTTACATTTTGTACAACGGTCTTTCGGTCATTAACTGGGATTTTATCACCAAGCCGCCCACAGATGCCATGACCAAAGGCGGCATCATGCCGGCGATTCTGGGAACGATTTACCTGACTCTGGGCGCGATTGCTATCGGTCTGCCTCTGGGCATTGCTTCAGCCATTTATCTGACGGAATACGCCAAAGAGGGACGGGTTGTCCGGTTCATCAAAGTCGGTATCAATTGTCTGGCAGGGGTTCCTTCCGTTGTGTTCGGTCTTTTCGGTTTGGGATTCTTTGTTATTTTTTTAAAGTTCGGCTCAAGCATTCTGGCCGGATCTCTAACGCTGGGATTTTTAATTCTGCCGACGATCATCGGGGCGTCGGAAGAGGCGCTCAAGTCTGTGCCACAAACCTTTCGCGAGGCGTCACTTTCGCTGGGTGTTTCCAAATGGCAGACGATCTTCAGAATCGTTTTGCCCAACGCGCTGCCCGGAATTCTGACCGGTTCCATTTTGGGCATCGGCCGTGCTGCCGGGGAAACAGCTCCCATCATGTTTACGGCCGCCGCTTTTTTCACGGCGAAGCTTCCTTCTTCGATGTTTGACGAAGTCATGGCATTGCCGTATCATATCTACGTGCTGGCAACCGCCGGGACAAACATTGAAGCCACGCGTCCCATTCAGTATGGCACGGTGCTTGTTCTGGTGGCCGTTGTTCTGGGTATTGATTTGATTGCCATCGTGATTCGCGGTTACATGAGAAAAAACAAAAGGTGGTAAAAATGGATTCTGATATTATCAAATTGAATAAGGTAAATTTCTATTATGGACCCACCCGTGCCCTGACCGACATAACGATGAATTTTGTCAAGAACAAAGTTACCGCGCTCATCGGCCCTTCGGGATGCGGAAAATCGACGCTGCTCAGACTTTTGAACCGGATGAATGATCTGATTGACGGAACAAGGGTGGAAGGGGAAATTCTTTTTGAGGACAAAAATATTTACGCTTCCGATGTTGATTCTGTCGAAATCCGCCGCAAGATCGGGATGGTTTTTCAGAAGCCCAATCCATTTCCCAAGACCATTTATAATAATATTTCCTACGGACCCAAGCTGACCGGAATCGGCGCGGATAATATGGACGCGCTGGTAGAAAGAAGCCTGAGGCAGGCCGTCCTCTGGGATGAAGTCAAGGATATCTTGAACAAGTCGGCCATGAATCTCTCCGGTGGCCAGCAGCAGCGGCTCTGCATTGCCCGAGCTTTAGCCATGAAGCCGGATGTTTTATTGATGGACGAGCCGACGTCGGCGCTGGATCCCATTTCCACCGCCAAAATTGAGGAGTTGATTGAAGAGCTGAAAAAAGATTATACTATCATCATCGTTACCCATAACATGCAGCAGGCGGCGAGGATTTCCGATGAGACAGCATTCTTTTATATCGGGAATCTTGTTGAATATAATAAAACTGAAAAAATATTTACCAATCCGGATGTCAAGCAGACGGAAGATTATATCACAGGAAGATTCGGCTAATGAATGGACGACTTTGCAAAAAGGCCTATATAGTCTGCGGCGTTGCGCTGCAAACCGCACCGCTCGACGTATGTCTATATAAGCCTCGCGGCTCGCTTCTTGCGCGCCTAGCATCTAAGCCTTTTTGCAAAGTCGTTTGGTTTTAATGGTAGTGATTTTAACCGGAGGATCATTTATGGAAGAAAGAAAACACACCAGTTCACATTATGAAATGGAATTGCAGGAAATAAAGAACAATCTGATTTATCTCGGCGCGTTGACGGAAAATGTCATCCGTCTGGCTATGAAATCCCTGACTGACAGAGATACACAAATGGCGAATAAAGTTATCGCCAATGATTATGAAATCGATAAAATGGACAAGGAGATTGAGGAGAAGTGCATCAAAATGCTGGCGCTGCGCCAGCCGACCGCCATCGATTTGAGGTTCATTACCACCGCCATAAAGATTACCGGCCATCTGGAACGAATCGGTGATATGGCCGTCAATATCGCCGAGAAAGTCGTCCAGCTCAACGAAGAACCCAAACTCAAACCCTATATTGATTTACCGCATATGTCGGATATGGTGGAAAAGATGGTGGCCAAGGCGCTGGATTCTCTGATTAAAAGGGATTTGCAGATCGCCGATGAGGTCAGAAAAATTGAACAGCAGGTTGATGATCTCAATGAACAGATATTCCGGGAACTCCTGACGTTTATGATGGAGGATTCCAAATCCATTCACAGGGCTCTGCTGATTATGCATGTGTCGAAAAATTTGGAGCGCATTGCCGATCACGCGCAGGGCATCGCGGATATGGTCACATATATGATTACCGGCGAAAACGTCCGTCATCTTTCCACGGACGCAAAATAAAGGAAAAACGCGTGAAGAAGAACCTTTTTTATAAAATATTTTTCAGCTATCTGGTCATCATCGGCATATCCTTTTTCCTTTTAGACTTGTTCATGCGTGATGAGATCAAAGCAGTTCTGACGTCACAAATTGAGACAGAGTTATTATCTTATGCTCAGCTCATTGACCAGACATCACCGGAAAAAGCGTCCGAACACTTAAAGCAAATCGCCCAGACATCCAAATCCCGCATCACATTAATCGACGTGAAGGGCAGGGTCTTTGTGGATTCAGAAAAAGAAGCGGCCTTGCTGGAGAATCATTTTAACCGCCCAGAAGTCCAGGAAGCCAGGCTGCGTGGTACGGGCAAGTCGGTTCGATACAGCGATTCCCTGCGTATCGACATGCTTTACATTGCGGTTGCGATGAAAGATGGGCAACATATCAAAGGATACATCAGATTGGCGCGTCCCCTTCACGATGTACAGAGTATCATCGAAAAAGTTTATCAATATATGCTTCTGACCATAGGCGTCGTGGCCGTCATCTCGCTGCTGATCGCCCTGTTCTTTTCTTATCGTCTCTATGAACCTATAAAAACGATGGAACAATTTACCGAAAAGTTACGCCAGGGCGAACCGGTGGGCACCATTATCCTGGATACGGCAGACGAAACAAAAACACTGGCGGATAACATCAATTATCTCGTGGATGAGCTCAAGCATAAAATCAGGATTGCCAATGAGGAGAAGAGTAAACTGATGACGGCGTTCACCAGCATGAACGAAGGCGTCCTGATTATGAATGAACAGGGCTTAATCGAATTCAGCAGTCCGGTTTTAAGCAATATGCTGGCGATTCAATATGACGATGTTATCGGTAAAACACTGATTGAGGCTTTCCGCAGTATCGATTTGCAAAAAGCTTTCCGGGAATTCAAGGAAAAGCGCGTCAATCTGTCGCGCGAAATTGTTTTCGGCAGCCCGGAGAAAGTAATTCTGCGGGTGAGTATTTCCGGGATTCATGGCCATCCGGATGAAGAAAAAACGATGATTGTTTTCCACGATGTAACCCGTCTTAAGAAATTGGAACAGATCCGGATGGATTTTGTGGCCAATGTGACGCACGAAATCAAAACACCTCTGACGGCGATTATCGGTTATCTGGAAACCATCCAGGGTGGAGCGATCAATAATATTGAGGAGACGAAAAAATTCATCGACATCATTTTAAAGCAGGCCGAACGTCTGAACCGTCTTGTCGAAGATTTGCTGACCATATCCAATATTGAAATGAAGCAGACGGTTCTGAATTTCGAAAGCGTTAACTTACGGCCAGCTGTGAATAATATGATTTCACTGATCGAAGTGAAAGCTGGCTTGAAAAAGATTAATGTGCGAAATAATGTAAATGACAATTTTCCACCTATCGAAGCGGATAGAGACAGGCTTACGCAGATATTTGTCAACATTCTGGATAACGCGGTTAAATTTACTCCGGATGGCGGAGAAATCGATATTACGGCGGCCGAATCGGAATCTTATGCGGTTATATCAATACAAGACTCAGGTATTGGAGTTCCCAAAGATGAAATGGGCCGTCTGGGTGAACGTTTTTACCGCGTCGATAAGTCCCGTTCGCGCGATCTGGGCGGCACAGGCCTCGGCTTATCCATCGTCAAGCATCTCATGATCGCCCATGGCGGCAGAATGGAAATCCAAAGCCAGCTGGGTAAAGGCACGACAGTGCTGCTGTATTTTCCCTGGGAAGACGTAAATAAAAAATCATAGTAAAAGCTTGATCTTCTTTGCGATCATCGATTGGTTGAATATCCCTTGACAAGCGAAAAGGGTGTCCCTATACTTTTCGCACATCGGAAAAAATATTTGATCCAGGAAAGGAGGGCATCTTATGAAAAAACTAAGAGTATTGCTTGCTATTGTCTTAATGTTTGCGCTTGCAATCGTAAGTTGCAGTACAAGCAGTGAAGGTGATGTTTCGCTTACCATCCTTCAGACATCGGATATTCATGACCATGCCGGCGGATATGGCTCTGCGGCGTCATATAATCCGGTTGTGACCGGTGATGATACCGTCCTCGGTGGTTATGCGCGTATGGCTTCATATATCAATCATGTCAGGAATGAAAAAGGTGCCAGCACCGTACTGCTTTGTGATAGCGGTGATTTTACGATGGGCACGGTTTATACCATGACCCTTGCTTCGAGTCCGCTTTCTTTCATGTTTTTTTCTTTGATGAATTATGATGCCGTTACCTTCGGCAACCATGAAACCGATTTAGGGCCGGATGCCCTAGCCGGATTTATCATGCTCGCGAGAAACAATACATCGGCGCCTTTCACGACGCCGATTGTTGCAAGCAATATGGATGCCAGTGCTTCTCCTGCCATGAATGCACTTTTCGGCAACGGTGCCATTGCGAAAAGCACCATGGTGGTAAAATCCGGTATCAAAGTCGGTATTCTCGGACGCATGGGCAGCAATGCGGTATTCGATGCCGCGAATGCCGCGCCTTTGACGTTCGATTCCGGTCAGCCTGATTCTGCCGCCGCCTATGCCGCGCTCCAGACGCAGGTGAATGCATTAAGAGCAGCCGGTGCGAAAGTGATTGTTCTCCTCTCTCATGAGGGTTTCACCGTGGATCCCGCAACGGGTTACGCAATAGGCAATGATGCGGAACTGGCTAAAAACGTTTCCGGTATTGATGTCATTCTTTCCGGTCATCTTCATATCAATCAAACGGCGGTAAAGGCTTCCGCTGACAGTGATACCATCCTGGTTGAGCCAGGCGCATACGGTGAACATATAGCGAGACTTGACCTTAAAGTAGACAAACATACCGGCAAAGTGAAAAGCTATACAAGCGCCAATTCACTGATTGATAGTAGCATTCCGGGTGATTTAACGATGGTCTATGTCGTGTCGGGTTTAGTGAATCCCGCTCTCGATGCCGCGCTTGTCCCTGCGTTTAGCGGACTTGGATTAGCCGGCGTGGATTCGATTCTGGATACGGTGGCTATCAATGATGCTCCCATAACATCAGATTCCATTACACCGGGATTCACGGTGGGTGAATCGGTTCTGGGTAATCTGGCGTCTGATTCCTATCGAAATGCCATCAATGGAATATGGGCATCCGCATACGCCCAGTATGGCGGGGCGGGCGCGAATGTCGTAATGGCTCAGTCAACCGGCGATCCTAATCGTGTTCAGATTGCTTTTGTTCCCGGCGGAGTCATCCGCGATCCGTTGACGGTATCGCCCGTTCCCAATATCTCCTTCGCGGATCTTTACAATGTATTGCCCCTAGGCGGAGATCCTGTGGACAACAGTGCGCTGGGGTATCCGCTTCTGACCACTTACATTAAAGGCGCAGACATCTACACCGCAGTAGGCATATCTTTGCAACTGGGTATGGCGATGATGGGAGGAACGCCTAAAGATGATTTCGTCATCAACTATGCCGGGATTTACGTTCAAATTCTTCCGACCACGTCTTTGTCGGGTCTGGGCTATGACGTTTATCTCTGTCCGACGGATGCGAATCCATTAAGTCCGAACTACGGCATGAATGACAACATTCCGTCGGGGGCAGGCACATTCATTAATCCCGGAGACGGGACAACCATTTATAAGATTGCCGTTGATCTTTACACGCTCATGATGATGTATCAGGTTCACGCTCTATACCCGATGTATGAAATCAATACGTATGACGCTTCAGGATCATTAGAAGATGCGTCGGATAATCGTGTCTGGACCGGCGCAACGACAACCATGAGAGGCTGGCAGGCGATTATTGGATGGTCCTGGGCTGCATCCGGACAGGCGACCTCTAATCTTTCTAATGCCGGATATACGTCCGCTTTGCCATACAGACGTCTTCAGTAATGGTTGATACTTAATCCATGGTTTGAGAATTTAAAAGCCCCTCCTTCCGGAGGGGCTTTTCTTTCCCAGTAAGTCATTTGAATAGTTGCCGAAGTTTCTAGCTAAAAAGGAAACTTATCCGGTGCCGCATTTGCGGGCTGGATCAAAGGCTTGTCTGCAGCGTATTTCATGACTTTCTTGTGCACACGGTTTGACCGGACGATGATGGATTTCGGATTGGTGGGGCAGGCGTGGGAGCAGGCGCCGCAACCGATGCAGTAGCGGTTATCGACTTCCGGATAGAGGATATTGCCTTTATCGATAAAGGTGATGGTGTGTGTCGGACAGACTTCCACGCACGCGCCGCAGTTCTCGTTTTTTACATAAACCACGCATTTGTCTTTCAGGAGATCCACCTCGCCGATTTGAGTGACTTGTTTTTCTTCCGGTGAAAGCGGCAGGATGGCGCCGGTCGGACATACCCGGCCGCAGACATTGCATTCGTATTCGCAAAGACTGTTCGGATAATTCATCTTCGGTTGCAAAAACCCGCTGATGCCATAGCTTGATAATGAAGGTGTGATGACACGGGTTGGACAGGTGCTGACACAGAGATGGCAGGCGGTGCAGGATTGCGTGAAATGTTCCAGACTCACCGAGCCGGGCGGCGTAATGGGAGGGGCGATTGTCGTATGTGCCGGGTGCAGCAGATGGCGAATGCCGGAGTTAAAAGCGAGCAGGAAGGAACCCGCTGCGGCCAGGGAACCGATCAGAACACTCCGGCGCGCCGGCGACCACGAAGCGGCTGCGTTTTGCCCGGCAGAGCAACTGAATCTAATGAGAGATTGCGGACAGGCGTTCAGACAATTAAAGCAGCCGACACATCTGCTCTGATCTATCACAACGTTTTGCGTATCCATACAGCCCGCTTTACAGACTTCCTCGCAGCGAAGACACGCGCTGCATCCGGTTTTGTCAATCGTCCATTTATAAAGTGAGATATGAGAAATCAGTCCGAGCAAGTCGCCGACGGGACACAGCGTATTGCAGTAAAGGCGGCCATATTTCAAGGACATTGTCAAAATCAGAATAAAGAAGGCGATCGTGACAGCCAGGGTGGATAAAACCAGAGGTGCGGTATCCCTGGCAAACAGGTAAATATCAAAATGTTTCAATAAACGGATGATGGAATTGT
Source organism: Deltaproteobacteria bacterium (assembly GCA_022710585.1). Lineage (GTDB taxonomy): Bacteria > Desulfobacterota > Syntrophia > Syntrophales > Smithellaceae > Smithella. The sequence continues at coordinate 72,280 of JAKLGV010000011.1, forward strand.
AAATGAAGAAAAGCGGGGGATGGACAAACTGGGTGATCATCCTGCCCGTCATCGAATAGGGATCAAAGAGATTCAATAATGACATTGAACCTAATGCTACAGTAATAACGGTAATGCCCAGTAAAGAATAGCGCAGCAGGCTACGCGGTTTCTGAAAAGAATGTTTTTTGCGAAAGCCCATCATTCTCGACAGCGCGATAAAAATGTCCTGGAGTGTTCCCAGAGGGCAGAGAAAGGAGCAGTAAACCCGTCCGAAAATCAGCGTGAGCAGGATCAGCGCGCTCAATCCGACAACAAAAACCGCCGTCGGGTTGGAAAGCACTCTGATGAAAGCGGGGACAAACTGGAAGGGCAGCAATGCCGGAGACAGAAAAGCGGATATTTTTTCGCCGCCGCAAAATAAGAACAAAAATAGCGTGAAGATGAAAAGAGAAACTGCAATGCGGATTTTAACCGGCTTCAACGGGATGTGCCTTTACAGGGTATAGGTAACAATTTTCAGTTTATTTAAATTCATATTGCCTGTTTTTTGCTGATGGCCGATCCTGATATAGCCGATGTCTTCAGGATTCTTGCCGAAAATTCTTGCCGCCGCCGCGTCCACGGCAACGATGTCCTTTGACATCAGCAGGGTCTTTTTCAATGTGACATGAGCCTCCCGAACGTCGCGCGGGCCGTCCGGACCGTCGCTCATCAGCACGCGGTAGGCGTCCACGATATTCAAGTCCGGCTTTTTATAGAGACAGAAATCGGCAATGCACTGATCCAGACCGGTCAGGTGATATTTCATGCGGTTTTTAACAATGCCCATCAGATTTTTCATCGCGATGGACAGGTGAGTGGAGCTGTGATGTTTCAATACAGGCACATTAATGAGGACATCAGAATCAAGAATCAGACGATGAACCTCCGCCGTCTTCAGGATCTTCGCTCCGGGAATGGCGACTTCCCGATAACTGAAATCATCCACAGGAATGATGATCCCGCCGGCGGTTCGCGCCGCGTCTTCTATGCCGCTCAGTTGATAGCAATTTCGCGCGTTGCCGGATGTCGGCGTCACCACATTGTCGAAGACGTAAACTCTTTTGGCGCCCGCCTGGTAGCAGCTCTCGATGACGGTTTTAACCAGAAGAGGGTTGGTCGTGGCGCCGATTTCCGGTTTTCTCGGAAAACCGATGTTGGGTTTGACAACCACGGTCTGGCCTTTCCTGACAAACCGGCCCATCCCGCCCATCATCGCCATGGCTTTTTTAAACATGGCATCGGGTTCGCCGTTTTTAACCGCGACGAGATCGGGAATGTTTTGTGGAGATTCTTTAGCGAACAGGAAATCTGTTTTGCCGAGAATGATCGCGCCTCCGGCCGTCAAGCCAAGTGAAAGGCCTTTCTTTAAAAATTCCCGTCGATCGGTGTTTTGCGTTCGTGCCATATCCTGCCCCCGATATTGGAAAAGTGTAAGACCGTATGGTTATCGTTTGTTTGTGACTCAAATATATGAAAAATAATCTTGTATGTCAACAGGGCAATGCGGTATGTAAACCGTTATTCATGACAGGAAGATCAATCTTTCATGTCAGCGTAAATTAATGGAGAGAGTGTTTTGATTTATTTCCGCAACGTCAGCCTGAGCTTTCTGGATAAGAAAATATTCGAAAATATTAACTGGACGATCCACCCGAAAAGCCGCATCGGTCTGGTCGGTGAAAACGGCACGGGTAAAACAACGCTTTTTCGGGCGATCATGGAACAGGTGCATCTGGATGCCGGTGTCATCGAGATTCCTGGCAGGAAGCAGAAAGGGTTCGGTTATCTGCCGCAGGATCTGGTGGAGCTAGAGCCGATGCCGCTGATTGATTATCTCAAGCAAAAGAGCGGCATTGCCGCCATAGAAGTTTCTATCCGGGAACTGGAGCAAAAATTGTCCGGCATTAAACACAATACGGCTGAATACAGCGAACTGGCGCAAAAATATTCCGACGCGACGGCGCAGTTCAACGCGATGGACGGCTATGCGTTTGAAGCCCGCGCCAAACAGGTGCTGAAGGGTTTTGGCTTCAAAGAAGATGATTTTCATCAACACTGCGATTTGTTTTCCGGAGGCTGGAAAATGCGCATCCTGCTGACCTCCATCCTGCTGGCCAAACCGGATATCATGCTGCTGGACGAGCCCACCAATCATCTCGACACGGAAAGTATGGAATGGCTGGAATCGTATCTCAAGGACTATCCGGGAACCATCATCGTTATTTCCCACGACCATTTCTTCCTTGATAAGATAGCCATGCAAATTGCCGAGCTGTCGTCATGCGATATTCATCTTTATAAAGGCAACTACTCCTATTATCTGGCTGAAAAAGAAAAGCGGCAGGCCGCTTTGAGAAAAGAAATGGAATTGCAGAAGGCGCAAATCAAAAAGATTGAAGAGTTTGTGGAACGCTTCCGCTACAAGGCCACCAAAGCGGCGCAGGTGCAGAGCCGTGTAAAAATGCTGGAGAAATTTTCCGAAATCCAGCTCGAAGGAAAAACGAAAAGTGTCGCCATGAAATTTCCCGAGGGCAAAAAAAGCGTGAAAGAAGTGGTCAAAGCAACGGACCTTGGACATCGCTACGGCGACCTCACGGTTTTCAATGATCTGAACTTCACCTTGTTTCGGGGCGACAAGGTCGCTTTTGTCGGCGTCAACGGTTCCGGGAAATCCACCTTATCCCGCCTGCTCAGTCTAACCGAACCGCCCGCCTGCGGCTCCGTCCAGTACGGTGACGGCGTCAACATGGCTTTCTTTTCTCAGGAGAGTTCGCAGAATCTGAATTACCAAAACTCCATCTGGGAGGAGATTAATGCCGTCCCGGCCCACGCTTCCGATCAGGAGAAGCGCAACCTGCTGGGTGCGTTTCTTTTTTCCGGTGACGATATTCACAAATCGGTTGCCGTGCTTTCCGGCGGAGAGAAATCACGGCTGGCGCTTTTGAAAATCATGTTGCTGGACACCAACTTTCTGATTCTGGATGAGCCCACCAATCATCTGGATTTAAAGACGAAAGACATTTTTCAAAACGCGCTGATTCATTATCACGGCACCGTGGCCATTGTCTCGCACGACCGTTATTTTCTCGATCACCTGGTCAATAAAGTTTTTGAACTGAAAGACGGGGAAATTCACTACTACAACGGCAATTATTCTTATTTTATCGAGAAACGCGGCCAGATTGCAGCTTTATCGGAAAAGGAAAAAACCGAGGAGGTTTTGCCGAAAAGCGAGGGATTCAAGACCAGAGAGAAAAAACGCCTGGAGGCTCAGGAGCGAAACAAAACCTATAAAGAACGGTCGGCATTGAAAAAAGAAATGGCGGAGGTCGAAAAAAATATCGCCGCGCTGGAAACAAAGAAATCCGAATATGAAGCAGTGCTGTGCGACCCTCAGGCGCATAAGGATGCAGTGAAAATCAAGACGGTGACGCTGGAATTGAGAGATATAAACGCGGAACTTGAAAAATTCTACGACACCTGGACGGAATTAAATGTGAATCTGGAGCAAATAGCGAAAAATGATTCCTGAAGCATGATCTGCCTCAGCCGCCATCCAGTCCGGTCTTTTCCATATTTTGATACCAGGAGGCGGGGTCGGTGAGAAATTCTTCCGTTTCCCTCAGCGACATAAAATGCTGCCGCTCGATACTGGCCAGCAGTTTGAAAAACTCTTTTTCTTTGAGATCGATGCTTCCTTCTTCCAGTTTGGTATAAAGCGCCATGCCCCTTGCTTCAAAATCAATGGCTGTGCGCACCGCTTTCAAATCGTCTTCATTGCCTTTAATTCGGGCGGCTTTTTTCTCCGACAGGGATTTCAAAATATTGCCGGACACGGACTTTTTCACTTTCAAGGGGACTGTGGCGGGCCATATTTGTTTTTCTTCCCATTTTTCAAACAGCTTTTTGAGCATGTCATAATGTTCTTTTTCTTCGTCGGCAATCTGGATGAACATGTTTTTGCCGGCCAGATTCTTGGTCCTGCGGGCATGAGCCAGATAAAAATCTCTTTCGTTCTGTTCGTTTTCCAGAGCAAATTTCAGGGCACTTGTTCTTTTGTTCATCTGGCCACCTCCCGGCAAGAATGCTCAAATTATGCGCTTTGGGCGCCATTATAAGAGATATTGATGTTTTGAGCAAACGTTTTTATTGTTTTCAGTGGCATCCGGATTTGAGTCAGCCGTCCTGAAGATCGCACATGTATCCTGAAATGTTGTTGCAGAGATCGGAAATACGCTCCAGATGGAGCAGCATTTCGACGAAGATGGGGCCGGCTTCGGGATCGCAAAGACGTTTGTGAAATCTTTCCAGATGATGATCGCGTGAATCTTTGACCTTTACATCCACGTATTCTTCCCGGATGACCACCTCCGCGTTTTTTTGGTGATCCGGTTTTTCGATCATGGAAGCGGCATCGTCAAAATTCCGGCTGACCAGTTCAATGATGTCCCGCAGCTCCATTTCTCCCTGAGCGCTGAACGCGATTTTCCTTTCCGCTTTCTGACGCGCCAGCCGGTTCATTGCTGAAACGTGAATGCCGATGCTTTCAATATCATTGGCCATACCGGTGAAAGCGAAGATTTGTTTGGGAAACTGTTCCGACATGTCTTGCGCGGATATTTTGCGCAGGTACTGGACAATTTCCTTGCGGATATTTTTGAGGACCATATCGATGTAAAAGAGCGACTTCCCTTCCGCTTCCATGTAATGCGCGAGCATTTTGATGCTTTTTAAGTACATCTGCCGCGCCAGATTGGTCTGTCTTGTCAATTCCCGATGAACATTGTCCAGCGCTTTTTGCGGATTTGAGATGTCCTGGGCATCCAGGTATTCCGGCCAGACGGGCAGAATTTCATCATCGCCGGGCAGGATCTTTTGCATCATGGCGGCAAAGGGGGGCAGCAGAAAAATAAAGATGATCACGATTATCAGATTCATCCCGAAGTGGGCAAGGGCGATTTGCTGAGCGGTATTCGAAGAGATCACCTGGATCATGAAGATGAAAGAGGGCAGAAACAGAAAACAAAGACCGATGCCGGCGCATTTGAAGATCAGATGGGAAAAGGCTGTTCGCAAGCCGCTTCTGGTAGCGACGGTTCCGGCAAGCAGCGCGGTAAACGTCGTTCCGATGTTCGCTCCCATCACCACCGCGACGGCGTTTTCCAGAGAGACCATATCCTGCTGAGCCAGAAGAACCATCATGCTGATGGGAATGGCCGACGCGTGAACAATGCCGGTGACGACAATCCCCAAGCCGATACCGATCAGGGGATTTTGTGTCTGGGTCAGCATGTGGATGAGGGCAGGAGATTTTTTGAGCGGCTCCACAACGCTGCTTACCAGATTCAGACCGAAGAACATCAGGCCGAAGTAGAAAATCATTTCACCGATCGTCTGCCATTTTGCCCGGCCGGTCAGCCACAGCAGACCACCGATGGTAATCATCAACGGGGACAGATCCGTGAAATGCCAGATGACGAATTGAACGGTCAGGGTCGTGCCGATATCGGCGCCCAGGATGATCGCGAGAGAATTGGCGAAGCTGATTAAGCCGGCGCTGACCAATCCGATCGTCAGAGCCGTTGAGGCAGAGGAACTCTGAAAGATGATGGTGGAAAAAATGCCGGTGAGAAGGCCGAAAAACGGCCTTCCCACGGCGTACTTGATGTATTGTTTAATGCGGACATCAATCAGTTTCCGGACTGCGGAAGAAAGATTGATCATTCCGATCAAAAATAAAACAATCCCGCTGATAATGATTAATATTTCTTTAATTGCCAAAATATGCCTTTCATTGCCTGGTGAATGGTTGCAAGTTCCGGCCCGTTTGTGACGGCAATCCTTTTAGAAAAATTAATCTACTTTTTTGAACATTTTTCCTTTTGCGCCGCACACAGGGCAGGTTTCCGGAGCTTCCTGCTCGACCGTGTAGCCGCAGACCGGGCAGACATAATAGTTGTACGATTCTTTGGCGCTTTCCAGCGAATCCAGCATTTTCTGATAAAGCGCGGCATGAATTTTCTCCACCTCATTGGCGAAATGAAAAGTGCGCTCGGCTTCCTTGTTTCCTTCGGCTTTGGCCGCTTCAATCATGCCCGGATACATGCTTTTGAACTCATGCGTTTCTCCGGCGACGGCTTCCTGAAGATTTTCCTTGGTGGATCTGATGCCTTTCAGGGCCCGCAAATGCGCGTGGGCGTGCACAGTCTCCGCTTCCGCCGCCGCCCGGAATAGTTTTGCCGCCTGTGCAAAACCTTCCTGATCAGCCTTGGCGGCAAAGGCCAGATATTTGCGATTTGCCTGAGATTCACCGGCAAAAGCTTCTTTTAAATTTTCTTCAGATTTCGACATAACATCCTCCTTCGATTCATAAAATTTTGCCTGTTATATTGGCAAATTTGCGCTAAAAGCTCAAGCAGATAATTTACCCCATAGGAAGATTTCATGCAGCCCCATTGTTTTTTGATTGTAAAAAAATCATAAATCACGAATATGAATATAGGACATCGCATGTTTATGATAAAGTTACTGAACAATCGCAATTTCATTTTTCTGCTGGCCATTGTGGCGGGTCTGCTTTTCCCTCAACCGTCGCAGTGGACTAAGACCGTGATGATGCCGGCTCTGGCGATCGTCATGGCGCTGGCCACCATCAATGTTCCCAATGACTATTTTCTCAATCCCCGGGCGATTCTCAGACCTTCGCTGGCTGGAATTTTAATGACCTATCTGGTTCTGGGCGGTTTCATTCTCCTTTTGTCGGCTTTCCTGATTGACGATCATTATTTGTGGATCGGATTTGTTTTGATCGCAGCCGTTCCCCCGGCGGTTGCCGTTATCCCTTTTACAGCCATCCTGAACGGCAACGTCTCCTATACACTTTCCGGAACCGTGGCCTCGTATATTGCGGCTTTGCTGGTGATGCCGCTGATGCTCTGGGTCTTTATCGGAACGGCGTTCAGTAATCCGTCCAAACTGGCCGGCATCATCTTTATGTTGATTATATTGCCGCTTTTTGTATCCAGAATCATCCTGTATTTTCAATGGCAGAATCGTCTTGCTTCCGTGCGCGGCCCGCTCACCGACTGGGGATTTTTCGTTGTTTTGTATTCGATGATCGGCGTGAACCGGGATTTGATTTTCAGCAAGCCGCTGGATTTGATTCCCGTCGCCGCGACAGCGTTTTGCACGACCTTTGTTTTGGGGGCGGTCATCCGTAAAAGCTGCGAAATCTGTAAAATGGAGAGAAGCAGCATCATCAGTCTGGTGCTTCAGGGGACACTGAAGAATCAGGGCATTGCCGGAGGCCTGGCCCTGTCGCTGTTTGCGAAAGAAACCGCTTTGCCTTCAGCGGTCTATAGCGTGTTTATGATTTTGTATATTATGTGGCTGGACTGGCGGAAAAAATCAAATGACAGTGAGCAAAGCCGATAAGTGATGACTACATCATCTCACCGTAGATTTTCCATTCGTTGTTTTCCTTTTTCAACTGCAAGGTTTTTTTGCCCGAATCGTGCTTCAGGGATGAACTGTAATGCTGTGTGAATACCGCGGTGGCCTTATGGTCACTTAATGTTATTTGCAGGTTATCAATGCCGATCTTGATGCCTTTGCTTTTCTTGGAAACATCGGTCTTATAAGAGACCCATGCATCGAGATTTTTTCCTTTTGACTGGAAATCCGCGGCATAAAATGTCCGGTATCTGACAAAATCCCCGCTTTCCCAGGATTGCCGCCAATAATTGACGAGATCTTGTATCGGCTCTGTCTCTTTTTCTGACGGTACAGGAGTTGTTTTTGGCTGCGGCTGGTCTGGTGTCACCTGCTTTTGCAGATCCGCCGACGTTTCTCTTGTCATTTCTCTGGAGATTTGCGCATTTGCCAGCCTTTCCTGTTTGAGCTCTTCCTGTTTCACGACAGCCTGGAGCTCCATTTGCTTATTTTCCAGTTGCTTTTGCTTGGCATACATAAAGAAAACAATAAAGATAATGGCTATGATTAAGAGTATTCCGTCCCATCTCAGGAGGCGGGTTACCAGATTGAGCGCCAAATTCCGCAGTTCAGGGAAAACAAACAGAGCGATGACAACGGCAACAGCGATTAATATGGAAATTAAGAAAAACATAATTCCTCGTCATTGATATTCTTTTGCCGGATTTTTTTCACGGCCTGAACTGTTTTATGAACCATACTGCTCTTCAATCCATTGTTGGTAGGCTCCGGTCTTGATGTTTTCCACCCATTTTTTCTGATTTAAATACCATTGCACTGTTTTGCGCAGACCGGAGGTGAATGATTCCCGGGGCGACCAGTTTAAAGCCCGGTTGATTTTAGAAAAATCGATGGCATAGCGGCGATCATGCCCCGGACGGTCTTTGACAAACGTAATCAATTGGCGTCTGGCCTTTCCGTCCCGGGCCGGTTGAATGTCATCTAGAATATCGCAAATCATCTGAACGATGACAATATTTTCCATTTCCGCTTTTCCACCGACATTGTAAGTTTCGCCGCGCCGGCCCGCGTTCATGATGGTCCAGATGGCTTCGCAGTGATCTTCCACGTAAAGCCAGTCGCGGACATTTTTGCCGTCGCCGTAAACCGGCAGGGGCTTGCCCTCCAGGGCGTTGAGAATGACCAGAGGGATGAGCTTTTCCGGAAACTGATACGGGCCGTAGTTATTGGAGCAGTTGGAAATGGTGGCCGGCAGGCCGAATGTCTTGTAATAGGCGCGCACCAGATGATCGGAAGCGGCTTTCGAAGCGGAGTAGGGGCTGTTGGGGCGATAAGGCGTGTCTTCGCGGAAGAGGCCCTCCGCTCCCAGGCTGCCGTAAACTTCATCGGTGCTGACATGGTGAAAAAGTTTGAATTGATCGCCGCGGGCTTTGGCGGTTTCCAGCAGATTGAAGGTGCCGACGATATTGGTCTGGATGAAATCCCCGGGTGTTTTGATGGAACGGTCCACGTGCGATTCGGCGGCAAAATGGCAGACAGCATCGATCGCGAATCGGGAGAAGATGGCTTCCAGCGCCGCGACATCACAAATATCCGTTTTCTGAAAAATGTATTGCGATTTGAAATCCGCCGCGATGTCCGCGAGATTTTCCGGATTGCCCGCGTAAGTCAGGCTATCCACATTAATGATTCTTCCGGAGAAGTCATGATTGTTCATCAGCCAGCGGATGAAATTACTGCCGATAAACCCGCAGCCTCCGGTGACCAGTAGATTTTTAAATTCAATAGTGCTTTGATTTCCTGCGGTCATCATTATTTATACTCTTTAAGATTTTTATTTCAGGAATCCCTGAATGATTTTGTTGACCGCCTCATCGTACGTCAATCCCAGACTCATGAGTTTGGTCAACTGATCATTGGCGATCTTGCCGATGGAGGCCTCGTGCGTCAATTCGGCATCGGGATGCAGCGCCTTGAGGGCGGGCATGGTTTCGTTGGTGCCGTTATCCATAATAATGGCGTCGCACTCGATGTGACCGAAGCATTTGTTCATTGCTTCCATATTGGCATGGAAGATTTGTTTGGAATTTCCTTTCATCACCGAGCGGGAAATCATATTAGCCCGGCTGCCGTAGCCTTGCAGAATGATGTTGTTGGTGGATACCGCTGACTGTGCCCCTTCGGTCAAAACCCGTTCGGTGATCAACAGCAGACTGCCTGGTCCGAGCGTCGCTTCATTCAGGCGGTTGGCTTCATCCACGCCGCCGATCTGGGTCAATTCCATCTCTGCCGTGGCGTCTTCATCCAGAAATACCTTGGTCGTCGGATTAAGAGAGCGGCGTCCTTTGCCTTCCCCCATGGCATAATGTTTTTCCACGTAAGTCACTTTCGCTTTTTTACCGACGTGAAAATCATGAATGCCGGCATGGCCTTCCGGCTCCGGTGTGCCGCAGTGGATGCCGCAGCCGGCCACGATCGTTACTTCCGAACCTTCCCCGATAATGAAGGAATTGTAAACAACGTCATAAAGGCCGGCCTGGCTCAAGATAACGGGAATATGCACGGATTCATTTCGGGTGCCCGGCTTGATGGTGACAATGATGCCCGTTCCTTCGGCATTGCTTTCAATATTAATGTTGGCCGATACTTCCCTGCTCAGGAGCTTGCCGTTTTTTCTGATGTTGTAGGCTCCCTTGGGCAGCCCTTCCAGATCGGCCACGGTCTTTAAAAGTTTTTTATCTAAGGCATCCAGCATCTCTTTCTCCTTCGCATCTTTCATGGTAAGCGCAGATGCTTAAATCGGTTAACAGCGGTAAAGCGTTTTGCAGATCCCCGGTGTACACAATGCGTCCTTTTTTCAGGATGATGATGACATCTGCGACATCGAGAAAAGCCCGGTTGTGGCTGACCACAATCGTTGTCGTATGGGGAGTGAGTTCTTTCTTCAGGAGCTTGACCATCGGACCTATTGTCCATAAATCGATGCCCGTATCCGGTTCGTCATAGATGGCCAGTTTTGGATTGGCGGCAATCGTCGTGGCGAGTTCGATTTTTTTGATTTCGCCTCCCGAAAGGGTTGTGTCCACTTCTTTATCCAGAAAAGACATCGGACAGATTCCCACCCGGGTGACCATTTCCAGAATCTTTTTCTCGTCCGTGACGCCTGTGGCGATGGAGAGCAAATCCCGGAACGTAATGCCCTTGAAGCGGGCGGGTTGCTGAAAGCTGTAGGCAATCCCTGTTTTGGCGCGCTCCGTAATGGAAAGATTGGAAATATCTTTTCCTTCAAAATGAATAGACCCGCCGGTGACGGGATTGATTCCCATAATCAGTTTGGCGAGAGTCGTCTTGCCGCTGCCGTTGGGTCCGGTCACAACGTAAAACTTGCCTTTTTCAAAGGTAAAATCAAGACCGTCAATGATGTTGCGCGGCCCATTGTTTCCGTCATCGCTTCCTTGAACGGTAAAATAGAGTTTTTTTAATTCCAGCATTGTTCCCGTACATCCCTTTCATCTAGCGTTCATCAAACTTCATGACGTGTGCGTCATACTGTCTTACGGCGATTTATACATTATTTCGTTTAAAAATCAAATCTGAAAGATGAAAGCAAATGACATCCGGAAGACATTCAAAAGATGAAATTGTTGGAGAAAACAATGGCGGCAACCGCTTGATGAAACGATTGCCGCCATTGTTAAAAATTGAAAGTTTAAAATTTAGTGAACGGGATGACCTACTTCTTGGCTGCTTTTTTCTTGGGCGCAGCTTTCTTCACAACTTTTTTCGCTGCTTTCTTTGGAGCCGCTTTCTTTACAACTTTTTTAGCTACTTTTTTCTTGGGTGCCGCTTTCTTTGCTGTTGCCATCAGGTGAAGCCTCCTTTTTAAAATTGTTGGATTGAATTTATTTCATCCCGTCTTTTGTATTTATTTTACTTGAATTTTTTTATCACGTCAACAAAAAGTACAAAAAAATGCAAAAAAAATTACAAATTATTCTCAAAGCGATTTTCTGAATAACGCCTTCATCATCGATTCACGATCGAAAAATGTTATGAAGGATAAATCAACGAGGCTGGCGAAACCCGTGTAACCAGCATCAGCACTGCGTTACCTGATGTTCGCTTCTTCGCGCACATGATTGTTATTCACGATGGTTTGCTTCACTGAAAATATGTTCTTGCACCGACATAGCAATTCTTGAAATAGGTTGATGAAAGAGAATCCAAGCGGATTTTTCCGCCCTGCGATGACGCATGAATGAATTTTTCCTCTCCGATATAAAGTCCGACGTGCGTAACAGCACTCTGTCCGCGCTCCGAGAAAAAGAGCAGATCACCGCGCTGCAGATTATTTTTATGAATCGATCTCCCCGCTTCAAATTGCTGTGATGATCGGCGCGGGAGATTGAGTCCATTAAGCTGATACACCGTCATCGTAAGCCCGCTGCAGTCAAAGCCTTCCTCGGGGGAGGCGCCGCCCCAGAGATAGGGAACGCCGATAAAGTCTTCGGCAGTTTCAACGAGAGCATTCCGGAGATAGTCGGTGCCGTATGTCCTTTGCCTGGCGGCGGAATAATCTTCCGGACGGACAATATAAAATTCTTCAATGATTTTTTTTTCTTTGAGTCTCAGCGCTTTGTGCCTGGCGGCTTCTTTGGTGGTGAAGTTTCCAAACCGGACTTTAAAAAATTTATCCCCCACCAGAAAATACGTCGCATCCAGGCCGTGATCTTTGGTCAGTCTTTCCGTGAGACGCGCGGCATTGTCCGCGTTTTTAAAAGCGCCGACCTGAATCGTATAGCCCATAAGCTTCAGCAGAGGTTTGTGTGTTTTGATGAAGCGGGAAGGGCGGTGATGAGTATTGCCCGAGCAGGCCACGCTTAAAACAAGGGAAAGACATAATAGCCATGCCACTTTTTTCTTCATGAGTTGACTTTCCAGTTGGCCTTAACGTAATCGCCGGCTTCTTCCACGGTATGGATTCTTCCTTCCAGCTGTTCTTCTTCCAGCGCCAGCAGGATTTCTCCGATGATTTTTCCGGGAGCGAATCCCATCGCCATTAAATCATGGCCGGTCAGCAACCGGGGCGGATGCAAAGCTTCCTGATCCAGATTCCGGAGCTGATCGAGGCAGAATGCGTGATTGTCCAGCATGCCGTGGCAGGACAGGCAGTCCAGACGGTGCAACTCCAGATGCAGATCAAAATCCGGCATGCGCAGAAATCTTTTCAGGCGTCCCGGGCGCATTTTCTGAACATTCATGAAAGCCATATGCTGGCGAATCAGGGCCAGCACGGTTTCCCTCTGGGCGCGGGAGAAGCGAAGCCGCTGCATAATTTCGTCGGCGATGTCTTCGCCTCTTTGCACGTGGCCGTAAAAGTGCACGCCTTTTTCATCTTCCGTGCGGGTCACGGGTTTGCCCACATCGTGCAAAAGCACTCCCCAGGCCAGACCAATATTTTTATCCGTCAGTTCTCCCGCGGGCAATCGTTCGAGCATCCGGAGCGTATGCTCCCACACGTCACCTTCCGGATGGAAACGCGGCGGCTGTTCCACGCCCCGCATTCTGACGACTTCCGGCAGGACCTCCGGCAGGAGGTTCGTTTCCGCCAGCAGTTCAAAACCCGCACGCGCGCCGCCCCGGGTCAGTATTTTATGAAGTTCATCCCGAATCCGTTCCACGCTGATTTGTTTGATTTTGGGCGCGTTTCGGGTGATGGCTTTTTGGGTTTCCGGTTCGATGGCGAAATCCAGATTGGCCGCAAAGCGGACGGCCCTCAGCATGCGCAGATAATCTTCATTGAAGCGGCTTTCCGGATCGCCGATCGTGCGGATGATTTTTTTTTCGAGATCAGCGCGGCCGTCGACATAATCCAGTATTTCACTGCTGACCGGATCCATTAAAAGTCCGTTAACGGTAAAATCCCGCCTGAACAAATCTTCTTGAGCAGAAGAGAATCGGATCCGGGAGGGATGCCGTCCGTCTTCATAGACATCGTCGCTGCGGTAGGTGGCCACTTCGTAAGGGTGATTATCGATGATGACGGCGATGACGCCGAATTTCGCGCCGATGGAAATCGTACGGGGAAATAACGATAGAATCTGATCGGGCAGTGCCGACGTGACAATGTCGTAGTCATCGGAAGCTTTTCCGAGAATGAAATCGCGTACGCAGCCGCCGACAAAATAGGCTTCATGACCGGATTGCCGCAACTGTTGTAAAATGTCCCGGGCATGATGCAGCTTATTCTTTCCGGTGTTTTCCTGCTCCTCAGACAAGCGTCTTTCCTTATGCGATTATTTTTTGCCCAGTTTGATCGCGCAGAGTTCACCGCACATCGTGCAGCCTTCATCTTTGGCGCTTTTGCTTTTCTCCAGAAGCGCGACCGTTTTCTCGGGATCGATGGATAAATCCACCTGACCCTGCCAGTCGAAGGTCTTCCGGCATTGCGACATTTTTTTGTCTTTGTCGCGCGCGCCGGGAATTCCTTTGGCAATGTCGGCAATGTGCGCGGCGATGCGCGCGGCGATGACGCCGTCCCGAACATCATCTAATGTCGGCAGACGCAGATGTTCCGCCGGCGTCACATAGCAGAGGAAATCGGCTCCGGCGGCGCCGGCAATCGCCCCGCCGATGGCGGACGTGATGTGGTCATAGCCCGGCGCAATATCGGTTGGCAGAGGGCCCAGAACGTAAAACGGTGCGTTTTGACAGATTTCCTTTTGCAGTTTGATATTGGTCACGATTTCTGTCAGGGGAACATGTCCGGGACCCTCAATCATCACCTGGACACCGGCGGCGCGGGCGCGCCCGGCCAATTCGCCCAGGATAATCAGTTCCTGAAGCTGCGCCTGATCCGTGGCGTCATCGATCGCCCCCGGTCTCAGTCCATCGCCGAGGCTCAAAACCATATCATAGCGATGGGCAATATCGAGCAGCCGGTCGTATTCTTCATAAAGAGGATTTTCCTGTTGATTGCAGTCCATCCAGTTGGCCGTCATCGAGCCGCCCCGGCTGACAATGCCCAGAATTCTTTTCTGCGCCTGGAGCGCGGCGACGCTTAGGCGTGTTACGCCGCAGTGCACGGTAATGAAATCGACGCCGTCCCGGCCGTTTTCTTCGATGACGTCAAAGAGATCATCGGCGGTCATTTCCGCAATGGCTTTTTTATTGGAGATCATTTTAACCGCCGCCTGGTAAATCGGCACGGTTCCAATCGCCACGTTTGATTTCTGCATGATTTTTTTTCTGATGACGGCCAGATTTCCGCCGGTGGAAAGATCCATGACGGCGTCGGCGCCGGCAGCGGTGGCGATTTTGAGTTTTTTCAGTTCCAGGTTCAGATCCGTGTGGTCTTTGGATGTGCCGATATTGGCGTTCACTTTCGTGCGCAGACCGCGGCCGATGGCGAGCGGTTTGATGGTTTTATGTTGGACATTGCGGCAAATGACGATGGTGCCATCCACAAGACCCTGACGGATATATTCAGGCGCGACGTTCTCTTCCCGGGCCGCGATTTTCATCTCTTCAGTGATCAGGCCTTTACGGGCTTTTTCCAGTTGTGTCATGATTTCCTCCAATATAGGTTGGCGACTTTCCAGCCGCAGTGTTACTAAGTTGTTTTAAATTGTTCTCCAAAAACGTTTGCCGAAGGGTAGCCCTTGCCAATCCGCGCAGGATTTTTGATGGCGGCGATGATCAGAACTCTGGCTTGCAAAGTTGCGTCAATGACGCTTGCTTTGCGGGCGATACCGGCCGCCAGGGCCGAGGCAAAGGTGCAGCCGGTTCCATGAACATCTTTGATCGGAAGTCGCCGCGACGAAAATTCATAGAAGCGGCCGTTGTAAAGCACGTCGGTGATGTCCGCTTTTCTGCCGGCGGGAAGATGGCCCCCCTTGATTAATACATTCTTGACCCCTGACGCGTGAATCCGGATGGCCGCTTCTTTCATATCGTCGATCGAGGCGATTTTGATTCCCGCCAGGATTTCCGCTTCCGGGACATTCGGCGTCACGGTCAGAGCGAGCGGCAGCAGTTCATTCACCAGCGCCGTCCGCGCCTTTGACGGCATCAGCGTTTTACCTCCCTTGGCGATCATCACCGGATCAACCACCAGCCTGGTGATTTTGTATTTCTTTATTTTTCTGGCCACCACACGAATAATTTCCGTGTCGGGCAGCATGCCGGTTTTGACCGCGTTCGCGCCTATATCGCTCAGTACCGCGTCGATCTGTTTCCCGACAAATTCCGGCGCCACAGGATAAATTCCGGAAACACCTCCGGTGTTTTGCGCGGTGACCGCCGTGACGACACTCAACCCCCAGCAGCCGCAGGCGTGCGCGGCTTTCAGATCCGCCTGAATTCCCGCGCCGCCGCTGGAGTCGGAACCGCCGATATATAAAATCCTGACCGGTTTCATACTTTATCGCGCCTCCGGAAAAAAATCTTTCCGGTGATATTTGATCACCAGAAGCTTTCCGCGATCGATCGTTATGGTCGTCCGGCCTTTGTTAATCCAATTGCTGATGCCGAGGGTTTCTCCCATTTTAAGATTGCCGTTTTCCAACGGATAATAAAATCCGGAGAGATTGATGCCGGTCACCTTCGGGGAAAGCGCCAGCAGCGAGACCGTTTTCCCCGCTTCTCTGACAAAAGAGCATTGCCTGTTGAGGATAAATGCCTCACAATATTCGTCCATCAGAACTGTATCGATCCCTTTATCGAATCCTTTCATAAGCAGATAGATGTTGGCGAGCGTATGATCCAGTCTGCCCCCCAGAGCGCAGAATATGGATATTTTTTTCGGTTTCCATTGAAGCGCGTAGTCCAGCGCAAGCTCCGTGTCCGTGTAATCCTTCTCCGATGCGTATCGAATAATTTTCACACCCTGATTTTCATAATATCTCAAGTCGCGCTGATCAATGGAATCCATATCGCCGATGACGGCGTCCGGGAGAATCGCCAGCCGTTTCAAATGACGCGCGCCTCTGTCGCAGCAAATCAGGTAAGATTTTCCTGCTTTTCTGATCTGCTCGCCAAGAAAAGCGGGATTTCCAGAGCTTCCGCCGCTTACGATGATGATGTTTTGATGCACTTCCATGACCCTCTACAGAAGATGACGTGACCGGAAATCCGTCCTTCCATTCATTCGAGAAAAATTTATTACATTAAAAGGCAAAAAGCAAACTGTTTCATCGGAGCGTTGGTGGCATCCTCATGGCGTTTAATGACGATCCTCAAAATCAGCATGAGAAATTTAACCTTGACAAAAATATCGTTGTTTGTTTTTTTAGCGCGCTGAAAAGAAACATTCTGAGAACAGGGATGCGGCGAAAAGTGAAATAGTTTCAATCTGTCCTTGGCGAGAATAAAAAGATGAAGGAGTGAACTATCCATGAAAAAAATATTATACGGATTAATGATCGTTGTGATGGCATTGATCATTTTTGCCTGCGGCAAGAGTGAACCGGAATTGACAACCATCCATCCCGGGCTTTACGAAATCAATCACGATATTAAATACGCGGGGCAACTCCTCGTCCTCAAGCAGAGAGCCCGCTATAATAAAGACGGCACTTTTGAAGCGACCAATTTTCAGCAAAATGTCGCCGTGGAAGAATTAAAGGGCAGGTATAAAGTGGAAAACAAACAGCTTGTTTCTTTTGATACCCAGCGTCGTCTCATTGCCAGGGAAGGCACCTGGTCACCGAATACGGGTATTTCCAAAGTGGACATCCGCAAAATCAAAAAAGACAGCTACCAGTATCATTTTAAATATCCTGATGAGCAGACACGCGAGAAATACAAAGGGCTTGGTCTGTCGGAAGGCTGGAAAACCTACAAAAGGATTAGCGACTGATAGAGGCGTGATCGACGCCCGTTTCCCTCGATTTCATCACTATCCATAAAAAAACCGGATGTCCTGTCAGAGGCATCCGGTTTTCATTTGCCCGCAGTGAACGGATCTAATCTTTTTCAACATCCTTGTTGATCAAATATTTGGCGATAACCGCGTTTGTGGAATAATCCGGTTTTTTGCCTTTGATAATCTGCCGCAGAACTTTCATGTCGGATTTCCAGGCAATGTCGCCGGGCCCAATGAAACAATAGCTTCCGGGCATATATTCTGAACTGACTTCGCCGTTTTTGTAATAAAAATATTCCTTGCTGGTTTCCACCGGGAAACTGCGCACAGTAGGCGGAACATCGGTGGGCAGGAACCACAGCTTGATTTCACGTTCCGCGTCCTGGGGGTTGGCGGAGGCGTGAATCAGATTGTCCGATCGATCGCCGATGAATTTACCCTTTTCGTCATAAAGCGGAATGATGGTTCCAAGGGCGCGGATGCAGCCGGGTCTTTGTGCCCGGGCATCGTGCGGGTTGGTGTTGCCGCAGATTTCCCGGATATGCTTGATGGCGTTGGGGCCGCGATAGATAATCGCGATCACCCGGCGCTTCGACGGCTCATCCGGGTAATGCAGATAGCCTCTGATGTAATCCAGCAGAGACGGGTAGAAAAATTTGCCCTTGTGTTCGGCGTAGTGTTCCTCGGCCAGCGCCAGATTAACGGTAACAACTTTCAGTGCCGCGAAACGCAGGCCTGTGTGAAATTCCGAAAATTGCGACAGGATATAGCCGGTCAGCGAATTCTTCAGCGCGTCGGGTTTTATCAGCACCAGCGAACTTTCTCTGTTTTGTTCAGGCATGGATCATCTCCTTTTTAGTGACATTATTAAAAATCTGCTTTTTGAGAAAGCAGCTTCAAAGCGGGCGAAGTATAAGAGAAGTAGCGGTTTGTGTCAATAGAAAGTATGGCCCGCCAACGTCAATCCAGATTTTGATCGGCGATCCATTCATTGAGAGAGAGCAAAGCCTTTTGAACAATGAAAGCGTTTCGCTCTTTCTTTTTGACCTTGCCTGCCGGAGAAGAAGAAAGCAGGCCGAAGTTGATATTCATCGGCTGGAAACTATCCGCGTTTTCAGGTGCCGTGACATAGTGCAGTAAAGAGCCCAGTGCCGTTTGAACCGGGGGCGGGTCAAGCTTTCTTTCCTCCAGCCTCAGCGCGGCGTTCAGTCCGGCCAGCAGTCCTGACGCGGCGGATTCCGTGTAGCCCTCAACGCCCGTCATCTGTCCGGCAAAGAAAATATCTTCATTTTCTTTCATCTGCAGGGAAGGCAGCAGGAGGGAAGGGGAGTGGATAAACGTATTGCGGTGGATGCTGCCGTAGCGGGCAAACTCAGCGTTTTCCAGGCCGGGAATCATCCGGAAAACCCGCCGCTGTTCCGGCCAGGTCAGCTTGGTCTGAAAGCCGACCATATTAAAAAGCGTGCCGGCGGCATTTTCCCGGCGCAGTTGAACGACCGCATAGGGGAATTTTCCCGTTCGGGGATCGACAAGTCCGACGGGCTTCATCGGGCCGAAGGCCAGGCTTTTTTCGCCGCGCGCGGCCAGGACTTCCACCGGCAGACAGCTTTCAAAATGGCGGACGTCTTCAAACGGCTTGGCGGCCACTTTTTCCCCGCCGAGCAATTCCTGGCGCAGACGTTCATATTCTTCCCGGTTCAATGGACAGTTCAGATAATCGGGAGTGCCTTTATCATAGCGCGATGCCCAGAAAACCCTGTCCATATTGATAGAGTCGGCTTCGATGATCGGTGCGATGGCGTCATAGAAGTATAAATAGGAGCTGTCCAGCAGCCTCGCAATGTCCTGTGCCAGCGCGTCGGATGTGAGCGGGCCGGTGGCCAGGATTGTCAGGGAATCCCGCGGGACGGAGGTTACTTCCAGACGGCTCAGCGTGAAATTTTTCTGTTGTTGGAGTTCGGTTTCCACGTCATGGGCGAATTGCAGACGGTCCACAGCAAGCGCGGAACCGGCGGCCACTGCCGTGCGATCCGCGGCGGTGATGATTAAGGAGTGCAGGCGGCGCATTTCCTCTTTGAGCAGGCCGGACGCATTATCAAGACTGTTGGATTTAAGTGAATTGCTGCAGACCAGCTCCGCCAGACTGTCCATTTTATGGGCGGGAGAAAATCTTTGCGGCTTCATTTCATAGAGATGAACGCTGTGGCCGCGCCGCAGGAGCTGCCAGGCAGCTTCACAGCCGGCCAGGCCGCCGCCGATAATCGTGACCGGCTCTGTCTTCATTCGCCTGTTTTATTCTTGGCCATTTTTTTGATGTTTTTGCATCCGGGGTAGCCGGTGCAACCCAGGAACTGGCCGAAGCGGCCGCGCTTGATGGCCATGGGCTTGCCGCACAGCTCGCAGGTTTCATCAGACAGGACCGGTTCAGCTTTGGTTACTTTGCCGTCCTTGCCCATCTTCTTGATGTTCTTGCATTCCGGATAGCCGGTGCAGCCCAGGAACTGGCCGAAGCGGCCGCGTTTGATGGCCATGGGTTTTCCGCACAGCTCACATTTTTCGTCGGTGGTCGGCGCTTCCTGAACGACAATCTCGCCGTTCTCGTTTTTCGTCGCGTTCATGGTATTTTTACATTCGGGATAGCCCGAACAGGCCAGGAACTGGCCGAAGCGGCCCTCTTTGACAATCATCGGTTTGCCGCATTTATTGCATTTGATATCGGTTGTTTGCGCTTCCACGTGTTTTACCTTTCCGTTTTCGTCATGAGTGAAGTTCATGGTGTTTTTGCATTTGGGATAGTTGGAGCAGCAGAGGAATTTCCCGTTTTTCCCCCACTTGATGACCATCGGCGAATCGCATTTTTCGCAGACCAGATCGGTCGGCGTTTCCTTCGTCTTGACGTTTTCCATGTCCGTCTTGGCTTTTTTTAGCTCCGCGTCAAAGAGCGCGTAAAAATCCTTGAGCGTCTCCACCCGTTTGCTCTCGCCGCTTTCAATCGCGTCGAGTTTGTTTTCCATATCCGCGGTAAACGCCAGATCCAGAATCGACGGGAAGCTCGTGACCAGAAGCCGGGTCACCGTCATGCCCAGTTCCGACGGATAAAATTTTCCCTTTTCCAGACGGACGTATTCGCGATCCTGAATGGTGGAGAGAATCGTCGCGTAAGTGCTGGGGCGGCCGATGCCCTTTTCCTCCAGTTCGCGCACCAGCGAAGCTTCCGAAAACCGCGGCGGCGGCTGCGTGAATTTCTGTTCCGTGTTCAGGTTGAGCAGCCGGACCGTTTCTTTTTCGCTGATGTCCGGCAGAAGCTTATCGCCGCCGTTTTCCTCATCCTTCTCATCCTTGCCTTCCGTATAGACAATCGTAAAGCCGGGGAATTTCATGACCTGGCCCTGCGCGCGGAAGACGCAATTGGCGCCCGCGATGTCGATCGTCGTCTGATCCAGAATGGCGGGATTCATCTGGCTGGCGACAAAGCGGTTCCAGATCAACTGATAAAGCTTGAATTGATCGGGCGTCAGATAGCCCTTGATGTCTTTGGGATTGTAGGCCATTCGCGAGGGGCGAATCGCCTCGTGGGCATCCTGCGCTTTCTGCGCGTTTTTGTAAAAATGCGGTTTGTGCGGCAGATAATCAGCGGAATAGTTATCCTTGATGTAATCGCGCACTTCTTTGAGCGCTTCCTCGGCGATCCGGAAGGAGTCGGTTCTCATATACGTAATCAGACCGATAGAGCCTTCCTGGCCCAGTTCAATGCCTTCATATAATTTCTGGGCGATCATCATCGTCTTCTTGGCGGAGAAGCGCAGCCAGCGGGAAGCTTCCTGCTGCAGCTTGCTGGTGGTGAAGGGCGGTGGAGCGGAACGCTTGACCGCTTTTTTCTCCAGCTTCTCGACGACAAAATCCGCCTGCCTGATCTCGGCGGCCAGTTTCGCGGCCTGCTCGCCGTCGCTGACCTTTGCTTTTTTGCCGTCTATTTTAATCAGCTTTGCTTCAAAAGGCGGAGGATTTTTCCCCTCGAACTGCGCGATGAGATTCCAGTATTCTTCCGGAACGAACTTGTTGATTTCTTCTTCCCGGTCACAGATCATCCGCACGGCGACGGACTGCACACGGCCGGCGCTCAGACCCCGTTTGACCTTGTCCCATAAGACCGGGCTGATCTGATAGCCCACCAGGCGGTCCAGAATACGTCGCGTCTGCTGCGCTTCATATTTGTTTTCATCAAGCGTCAGCGGATGGTTGATGGCTTCCGTGACCGTGGCTTTTGTCAGGTCGTTAAACAGAACACGATAGACATTTTTATTTTTAGTGTTGATGACCTCCGCGATATGCCAGGCAATCGCTTCCCCTTCGCGGTCGGGGTCGGGCGCCAGGTAGATATTTTCCGCATTTTTGGCCGCTTTTTTCAGATCATCAATGGTTTTCTTTTTGGCGTCGATAACATTGTAGGTCGGTTCGAAATCCTTTTCCAGATCAATGCCCAGTTTGCTTTTGGGCAGATCCTTGATATGGCCCATCGAAGCCACGGCGTTGAAGTCGCTGCCGAGAAATTTTTTAATCGTTTTAACTTTCGTGGGAGATTCCACAATCACCAGGGAATTCGCCATAACATCCTTTCCTTTTACACATAAAAAATCAAATTTTGCCGCCCCTATAAATGGAAGATCACATTTTGTAAAGAAATTTATTTTTTCACCGAAAAGAATTTCCCGGGATGCTGCTCGATTAAGCCCTTCAATTCCATCTTTGTCAGCGAGCTCAAAATATTGGCGGAAGGCAATCCGGTAGCGGCAATCAGATCATCAATATGGATGCGTCCCGGCATGACGGCGTCGAATATTTTCTTTTCCAGACCCTCCGGAGGATCCGCGGTTTTCCGCGGAGCGGTTGGGGCGCCTGAGGTACCTGAGGCACCGGGGGCGTCGAGGGGATCGGCGGCGCGGTTTTGTGAAAGGGGCTGTTCAATCTGAGGCGCGATCTCCTCCAGAATGTCATCCGCGCTTTCAATAAGCTTCGCGCCCTGTTTAATCAGTTTATTGGTGCCGCGGGAACCGGCGGAATCAATGCTTCCCGGCACGGCAAAAACTTCCCGTCCCTGTTCCAGCGCCAGACGCGCCGTAATCAACGAACCGCTTTTTTCGCCCGCCTCCACGATGACCACGCCGTAGGACATGCCGCTGATAATGCGGTTGCGGGCCGGGAAATTGGGGGAGAGCGGCGGCGTTCCCAGAGGAAATTCGGAAACAACGGCGCCGTTCTCAACAATTTCCTCAAACAGCTTTTTGTTTTCCGGCGGATAAATCACGTCTAGCCCGCTGCCCAGAACCGCTATCGTCCGGCCGCGCGCGCTGATCGCTCCCCGGTGCGCCGCCGAATCGATGCCCCGGGCCATCCCGCTGACCACCGTCGCGCCCTTAAACGCCAGCTCGCGGCTGAGCTTTTCAGTCGTGTATTTGCCGTAGGCGCTGGCCGCTCTGGATCCCACCATGGCGATGTTGATGTCATCGGCCGTCAGTTTTCCGCGCACATATATATAAGGAGGGCGGTCATAGACATTCAGCAGTTTTTGAGGATACAGAGCGTCCCGGCAGGTGACGATAGCGACCTTCTTTTTATCCAGAAGCTCGAGCTCCGCCTGAACTTTCGGCCAGTCCTGAAAATGGACAATAGCTTCGGCGATTTTTCCGGAAACGCCTTTGATTTCCTTCAATTCCGCGACCGGCGCGCCGAAAATGGCCGGCACAGACCCAAACCCTTCCAGCAGCGCGGCGAAAGTCACATGGCCTACGCCGAGAACCGATTTGAGCGCGATCCAGTATTTTAAATTATCTGCGTTCATAATTTTTCAGCAAACTACATCTTGTTGAAACAGCGTGTCAAGTTTTTTAAGCGGAAAATGTAAGATCGTGAAAACAGTTGCTTAAATTTAATCTTTACGTTAGGAAACCATCAAAATTCTAAGAGGTCATTATGTCCCGGATCAAACAAATCCTTATCGCCGTTGCGGCCATGTTGTTCATTTTCTCATTCACCGGCTTTGCACAAAACCCCGCCCAGCCGGGAAAAACCGTTCCCGCCGCCAAACCCAAGGTTCAGAAAAAAGCCGTCAAAGAAGTGAAAAAGCCGCAGCCGGCTCTGATGATCACGCCTGCTGAAATGAAGCTCGGGCTGATTACCTTTGACAAAGCCGGCGAAGGCACGATTGCCTTGAAAAACGCCAGAGCCGACAGGATGGTCTGGTCCACGCAGGGGCCCGAGGGATGGGCAAAGGCCGAAGAACAGCAGTTATCCGGCGTGCTGGAAAAAGAACCGGTAGATTTGCGCGTGGCCGTCCGGCTTTCGCCGAAAGAATTATTGAACCATGAAAACGGCAAAAAGAACGTTTACGCCGATGCGGAATTGATCCTTGAATCGGGAGACAAACAGCTCGTTTGCAAAAAAGAGCTGCCGGTGGGCGCTTATCATCAGGAAATCAAAATGAACTTTGACAACGAACAGACGAGCCTTTATGTTTCTTTCACTATCGCCTACACGCAGGAATCTTCCATGATCAGCTTAAATCCCCAGCGGCTGGATATGGGCATCATCCTGCCCGGAAAATCCGTATCCAAAAAAATTATCTTAACCAATGTCGGCAGGGAAATGCTGAAATGGTCTGTCGCCGCGCCCAGGCATGACGCCAATGGCGCTGCCTATCTTCCAAAAGGAAGATATTTATCCTTGATGAGCGGCGAACCCTCCGGTGGACCCTACAATGTTCCCCCGCATTTAAAAGACAGCGTCACCCTGACCGGAAAATGGACCAGCAGCAACGGCTATCCCGCCTGCGAAAAAGGCGCCAACAACATCAAAGTCAGCTTCATCGGAGCAGGCATCATTCTTTATCTTTCCAACCCTCCCGAGAAGGGCAACCTGACTGTATCGCTAAACGGCACCACGCTAAATAAAATTGAATTGTGGGAAGAGGTCAAACAGAACGCCGGAGAACTACTGGTAGCGCAAAACCTGACCTTCGGCAATCACGTTCTGACCATCAAAAGCCATGATACCCCGCTGGTTCTGGAAGGCGTGAGAGTTCTGGGCGTGGCGACATCTTTTTTTCCCGAAGGCAGCGTCAAAGTGTTTCCCAATTCCGGCGCGACCACCAGGCAATCCAATTACCTGACAGTTTCGTTAAATCCCACGCAAATGGCGCCCGGCTATTACGCGGATGAAATCCTGTTCACGACCAATGGCGGCGATGTGATCGTCGAAGCTTTCGCGGAAGTTTTGCCCGAAAATATCACCAAAGTGATCGATGTTTACAGATACTTCAACGGCAATGATTACCTTTACACGGCCGATCCCGTGGCGGACACGCAGCTCATCGTTCAGAATAGATATATAAAGGAAGGCATCGCTTTCCGCCTCTTTAAAGCCGATACGCCGGGAACAAAAACTTTCTACCGCTGGTACAATCCGCAGACGAAAAGCCATTTCTACCATTATCAGCCCACGGGCGGCGGCAAAGACCTGCGCGGCTATATGTCCGAAGGCGCCATCGGCAGCATCGCGACCTCAAAGCTCACCAATACCCGGGAGTTGTATCGCTGGTATAACACCGCGACAGGCCATTATTTTTACTCAACCGATATACACGGCGGGAAAATAAACAAAAAAGTCTACAAATTTGAAGGCATAGCCGGATACGTCCGATAATCGCCTGCGGCTGAAAAAAATCAGTCCGCCTGTCTTTTCATCTTGACAAAACAGGGAAGAGGGGCTATTAGGTCAAGTCTTTTTAAGGCACAGGTATACAATGCGCCTGTAGCTCAGTTGGATAGAGCAACGGACTTCTAATCCGTGGGCCGAGAGTTCGAATCCCTCCAGGCGCACCAAAGCGAAAATGGTGGGTGTAGCTCAATTGGTCAGAGTGCCGGGTTGTGGCCCCGGAGGTTGAGGGTTCAAGTCCCTTCACTCACCCCATTTTCAATGGTTGGAAACGAGCGCCCGTAGCTCAGCTGGATAGAGTCGCAGACTTCGAATCTGTTGGTCGTAGGTTCGAATCCTACCGGGCGTGCCAGAATAAAGAGAAGGTTCTTTTCATCAACATACGTCAGGGCCCTTAGCTCAACTGGCAGAGCAAATGACTCTTAATCATTAGGTTGTCGGTTCGATTCCGACAGGGCTCACCAAAAACAAAGGTATTTCGCGCAATTAGCGGGATGCCTTTTTTGTTGGTATTGATAAAATAGCCAAAATAGTGACCACAAATGACCACACCCAATTTAGTTTTTTCCAAAATATTTTCCACATTGATTAATTCCTGAACCTCTTTCTGAAGGTTCATCTTTGATAACAATATTATTAAAAAAAGAAAGGGCATACACAAAATCACCGTAACCACAATTATAATACCATTGTCAATAGGCATTTAAAATAGACCCAGTATAGGCGTCCAAAACTGACCCACCCCTGAGTAAAAAATATATGTTTATAAAGACCTGTGTTTCATCCTCCAGCTTTCATTTCCTGTTTCTATGATTTC
>JAKLGV010000012.1 GCA_022710585.1 Deltaproteobacteria bacterium
CCGCCGCAACCCCGTTGATGGCGCCGATTACCGGTTTTTCCAGATTCATGATGCCTCCGACAACCCGGCTGTACCATTGGGCGGTGAGCCGCATTCCCACCGGTAGAACGATATCGGGGCGGTTGTCCGGGCTGTTGAGGTCCGCCCCTGTGCAGAATCCCTTTCCCGCGCCGGTGATGATTACCGCGCGGACATCGTCCTCTAGTGTCAGGCTCTGGAAGTGGTCACCCAGTTCCTTGATCAAGGCGAAGCTGAAAGAGTTCTTGCTTTCCGGACGATTGAGTGTGACAACCTCCACGGCTCCCTCACGCCGGTATAGTACCTGATCCATAGACATCCTCCTTATTTACCGATGCTGTTCACTCACTTTGTTTAACAAACATTCCCTTATTGTTTTGCAACAATAAAAGTAAATTTCTTGCACGTCAATGGAATATTAGCCACAAAAAATGAGGTGTAAATTGTGTTTATTACGAATTGAAAGGGTGGATATACATCAAATTTAGCGTACGCTTTGTTACTGGAAGAACATCGTATGTTTATCACCTGCAACTCCACAATTGTCTGTAGGCATCAAATTTAGGATCACCACTATAAAGGTTCAACGCCAGAATCAGCCACCAGGGCGTAAGCCGATGCGGCCTGGATGCTGTGGTTCGGTGCCCTTCTTATGTCATTCTTTCATCTGCTTTTTTGCCGTTTTGATGAATTTCCCAAAAGCCTTGTCCTTCTTCCGTTTATCCAGGTATGACATCTCGTAGAACTCAGATTCCTTCTTAATTTTGATATAGTTTATATAGCGATCTTTACTCAATTCACCACGTTTGACAGCAGCCCGGATGGCACAGCCGGGTTCATGTTCATGGCTGCAATTCGCATATTGACAATGTGGGGAAAGTGCTACAAATTCCTCGAAACCCGTATTGACTCCATCGACAGCACCGATTATGCCCAGCTCTCGCATACCAGGCGTATCGATCAGCATAGCACCATGGCTCAGAACAATGAGCTGCCGGCGGGAAGTCGTATGGGTGCCTTCTCCTGTGCTACTGACGGCTTTTGTGTGAAAGGCTTCCCGGCCAATCAGGCGGTTGATAAGTGTCGTCTTCCCAACACCCGATGAACCGAGAAGACAGTACGTCCTACCGGGTGAGAGCATCTGTTGAAACTCATCGAATCCGATCCCCGTGATGTTGCTTAGTGCGAGCACTCTCACTTTTGAAACAGAGTTGATGATGGAAATCTTTTGATCCAATTCGCCCTGTGGAATTAGATCCGTTTTCGTGAGTATTATAATCGGTTTAACATGTCCATCTGTTGCCATTACCAAGTAACGATCCAAGCGATTCGGATTAAAGTCGAAATGACATGACTGAACAATAAATGCGGTATCTATGTTGGCTGCAATCATCTGGTAGTCGACGTTTTCACCCGAAGACTTACGCCGCAAGAATGTCTTTCGCGGAAACACGTTGTGGATAATGGCTGCCGTGTCATCGTTGTAATACTGCGCAGTGACCCAATCTCCAACACATGGTCGATCCATGGGACTTTCAACCTGATATAAAATCTTCCCCGTCAACTCAGCCGGAATTTCTCCGGATTCGTTCATTATAAGATACGAACCGCGGTTAACTGCAGTTATGCGGGCAAAACTGCAACTCTCCTGGAGGAGTTCAGTGGAATACTTTTCAAACCATGGGTCAAAACCTAGATCTCTTATTTTCATATCGTTGTAGCACCGAACGTGCGGATCAGCCGCAACCATCGGCTGGATTTTTTTACGATTACTGTTTGTAACCTAGCATAAAAATAATATTTTGGAAATTGAGGAGTACCGGAAGTTTATGCCGTTATCTAATTCATAGCATTTGGTAGTCGCATAAATTGATTAATGGTTGGAAGAGAGTAATGTCATAATGGACTGTATTTTGCTTGGTTCACGCTTAATCCAATTTCTTGCAGCATCTATATCGGTAAACCATCTAAATAAAAGACCAGCATTTTTTACTGCAGTTGCATAGTCAGCGTTTTCCGGAAGGTCCACTATTGCAACCTCAATCTCATAAGTAATGGAATGATGATTCCTTACATAACGATAGATTTCCGAAATATCTAAACGTCCTTTAAGGGCACAAGCATCAATGATTAATTTCTTTGAGTTATTTGCTTTGATGATAGCATCCACTTCATTTCTCATCTTTTCATAAGTCATACCTATTGCTTTGCCTGTTAGGACAATTTCAAGAATCCCGTCATTCACAGATGATGAGATTTGATATTCTTTTTGATTTTCCATTTATGAGATCCTTGCTTGAAAATAGTTCATAAATATATTGAAAAACTTTTTGATTGATAGTCTTTTTGGCTTTATCGCTTGCTTGGTAGACAAGACCGTTAAGTCTAAAAAACCACCCTTAGGGTTAATTAAGGAATGCTTCCTTTTCTTATTCACTATTTCCAGTATGCTCACTTACTTCTTTTCCCTTTATTTACTATTTTAGAAGTCCTGTTAGCTTTATCATCTCTTCTATATTTAACATTCTTTTTTCCTTCTGGAAATCCCTCTAAAGAGGGGGGTTGCATTATCAGGGATATTGGATATAATTTTCACAAAAGGAATTTTCTATGAAAAGTCGTAAACGGACAGCTAAAACTCTTGAAAATGACGTAATTATTAAATCCTTTATGTCATCACCATTTCCCATGGTTATCTCTAAGGCTAAAGACGGTGTCTGTGTTGAGGTAAATGAAGCTGGTACCAAATTATGGGGATTACCACGGAAACAGTTAATCGGACATTCGTCAATGGAACTCGGATTCCTTACAGAAAAACAAAGAAAATTGTTGCATGATGAAGTAAGGAAACAAGGATTTGCCGGACATATTCCTGTTCAATTCAATATAAAGAAACACGGACTTTTAAGGGTGTTCATTAATGTATTTACCTTTAAGATGGGAAAGGAATCTTTCTTATTGTCTGCTGTAAACGATGTTTCCAAAAATAATGTAAAAAACATAGGACAGTTTCTTGATGATAAATTTACTAAAATAACACGCCAGCATCGTAAAATTATTAAAGAGAAGCTAAAAGAATACCCCTTGACGCCCAGACAGAAAGAAATAGCTTTTTTATTTGCAGTAGGAAATTCCAACGGTGAAATCACAAAAAAACTAAATCTTTCTGAATATACAGTTAAAGGTCATATGAAAGACATCTTTAGGACCACGGGCATAAAAAACCGCAGTGAACTCTTCCCAAAGCTATTAAATTTGCGTTAATTATTTTTATATGTTTGCGATTGAAATGTTGCATATTCATCAAGGTCGGTGAGTTGTTTCTTTCTGGAAGAATCTCAGATGATGTCTTCATGCCGGAAACGCCAGAACAACAACGCGCCCAGGATGAGGGAATAGATCAGAATATTGATGAACGGATAAATGGATAGAAATCCTTGAAACCCCTCTCTGCTGAACATTGAAGAGGCAGCCTGTTGTATGCCTGAAAGTTTCGGCCATAAATAGTAAATAACTTTCCACAGGGATAAGTCCGACGTTGAATCCGATTGCTGCATCATCGCCTGTCCCATTGGACTCCGGCTCACAGCGGCTATCCCATCCGCAACAAAACTGACGATGCCAATACCGGTCACACAAAGAAAAGCGATGATGTCGGGCATCAAAAGCGAAAAAAGAAGCACGGCAACAACGACAAAAAGCAGGTTGAAAGAGCACAGCAGTGAAGCAATGAGATATTCCGGCATGACCACTTTTAAATTGACGGAAAACATGATGAACACAATGCTGTGGAGAATGAACATGAAGGCAACAGACAAAACCAACAAACCAAGGATCTTCCCCGCAACATATTGCCAACGGGTTATCGGTTTTGACAGGATACAGGATTGCATCCCCTCATCCCGGTCGCGTTTGAATACGCGCATGGAAAATAGAGCCGCCAGAAACATCGTTCCCGCCGCATTAATGTGGAAAACCGCTTTTAACACAACGCGCACAACAGCCTCATTATCAAGCGTCTGCCCGTTCACCATGAAACCGCCTTGAGAACAGTTGCGGACAAGCAATAAAAAAAGTGCGCACATCACAAACATAATGATGAAGCTCTTCTGCCGTACCTGATCCATGAGGGTGTATTTCGCAATAGTGATGATGGAAGAACGTGCTTTCGGCATTTTCAAATCAACCTTTCACTAACCGGACAAAAACATCTTCCAGAGTATCACCGTTCTTGATCAGAGCGGCAATATTGTCCTTCACCAAAAGCCTGCCTTGATGGATGATGGCGGCGTTATCGCATATTTTTTCAACTTCCGACAGAAGATGTGAATTCAGGAAGATCGTCATCCCTTGATTTTTCAGCGATTCCAAAAGCTGGCGTATTTCTATGATGCCGATAGGGTCAAGGCCGGCGGTTGGTTCATCGAGCAGGAGCAGTTTCGGATTCCCCAGGAGGGCCGCGCCCATTCCGAGCCGTTGAATCATGCCCTTGGAATAAGTGTTCGTTTTGGTATTTTCCCTGCCTTCAATGCCGATTTGCTTGACGATCCGTCGGCATTGATCTGTCGCATCGGATCGGTTGATGTTCAACAACTCAGCACAGCGCTGCAAATATTGCCATCCGGAGAGATGCGGGGGGATGTGATGGTTCTCAGCCAGATAACCTATTGCGGTGCGACTTGCTGCTTGCGTGCTGGGGACACTGTTGATTGACAGGCTTCCCGATGTCGGTTGGGTGAAGTCCAGCAGCATCTTGACGATGGTCGTTTTTCCTGCGCCATTAGGTCCAAGAAGAGCAAAATATTCGCCTGTCTGGACAGAAAATGAGATGTTGTCAACCGCAGTAAAGGAACCATATTGTTTGGTAACGGCATTCAATTCAATCATAAGCAAAGTATATTTGTCCTCATTCATCATGTCAATATCATATAAGCCATCCGTTGGGAATCCCGGGAGGAATTCCGGGAACAGGATGTCCCTGATGATGTGCGGGCCGAATCGTTCAGACGTTCAACGTAAAGAGCTTGGGCTGCTTATCCTGTGGCGGTCCTGAAATAATTTCTGAATCCTGGCGGCCGCTCAAATCTCCGCCGACTTCATCGTCGATGATTTTCAGCGCTTTTTGCATATGTTCGATATATTCATCGGCCGGAATCATTTCGCTGTAAGTGCGTGTGAAGGCATAGATGCAAACATTTGCTGCCTGCGCCCGCCGGGCAACGTCGATCGCATCCTGTAATCTTTTTCTGGCGATTTTTGCCGTCAGCACGGTATGGACCGGTAGAAAATCCCAAAGGGCCACGGCATTGCAAAACAGGGTTGTCGGCTGATAACTGAACAAGGATATGGCGGCATTGTAGATGTCGCCCTTCTGAATGGTGATTTTCACGACCAATCTATCCTGCTTCTGAACAGGCAATTCACCGCGGCGATAACCGATTTGCCATTGCACATCCATCGATTCCTGCTGAAAAATTCCGGCGCCGCCGATGATCGGTTTCTCCGGGTTGACAAAGAGTTCCTCATCGTTTTGCAGCATTGTTTTCAGCACGGCGGCTATTTTCAGTAAAAAAGACGCGCGGGTTCCGGAGGAAGACACCGACATCCCTTTTTCAAAAAGGTGTTTTGCCTGATCCAGTCCCTGATAGACTGTCTGTTGAAGATCCTTAAGCTCTTTGACATCAGCCCGGGCCTCGGGATGAGTGCGCATGTACAGGACGGTCGACATGGCCTGACCCAGATAGATCATGGCGTATTCGCAATAAAAATCTTCCGTATGGTAATCGCAATGCTCCCGGATGTTGTCCGCTTCCTGGATGGCCTGACGAAAAACAGCCGCCGCTGTCCGGAGAGAAGGCGTATCGAGCGCCATGTCCCTCAGCAGCATCATGCGCAGTGTCCTGGCCACCAGGTCGGTCCGGTTGATGGATAAAACAATCCGGAGAATTTCCGCGGCTTCCGAACAGCGCTTGCGGTAGAAAAGCGTTTTGGCAATCTCCACTCCCAGCAAAGAATTATGGGGATATTTAAAGAAAGTGGCGATCGCATTTTCGTCGCTGCTGTTGGCGAATGCCGGATCAGCGTCTTCCATGGGCCAGAGCAGACGGCCGAGTTTTTCAATGGAGGCAGGCGAATTTTGCAAGGTCTCGTCATGCAGCAGCTCAGGCACAAAATCGAAATAGTGGGTTGTCCAGATCGATGTGATCCACCAGATGGGGAGAGATTCTCCATTGAACAATCTGGCTTCTTCAGGTTTTGGGCAGAGAATGACATGGATGTCGTTGATAAGAATGCCGTGCCGCGCATAATCGGACACGCGAATCATGGGGTCGCCCGGCAGGCTGGCGTTCAAGAGAGACAGCAGGTGATTGTCCAGAACCCCATACTCTCCGGCTGTAATGGCAATCGATAAAAACCGGTTCTTGCTGTAATATTTGGAAAGCGGCCAGCGTATGGCGATCTGGTGAGCCAAGGCAACCGCGCTCTTCAGGCATTCCATGTAATGGAGAAGGTTGCCGCCCTCCTTTTCCTTCGGGAAATCGATATACAATGTCGTAATATCATAGGACTTGACTTTGCCCCATTTGCCGTAGTGGAAATGACCGATGGCTTCGTCAATGTAACTTTTAATGGCTTTTTTCAGCCAGCCGATGATTTCATGATCGATGACTTCACCACGGCTGGTCAGGGCAAAACCGATGCGGACGCCTTCGCTATAGTCGCCATATTTTTGAGACCCGCCCTTGTCGGGAAATAGCTTGCTCAACGTCTCAAAGTTCCACGTCCGGGAAATTTCAGCCCGCTCGTGTCCCAGCCAGAAAGCAATGCTTCTTAAGACATTGCGCTTGTAGTCCGTGTCCAGCGGTTCTTTTTTTAACCGGATGAGCATGGAATGCGTGACCGGGGGCAAGGCAATATGGTCGGCGGTCAGGAGCGTGTTGATCCGGTTGCAAAGCGCGCGCAAAGACAAGTTCAGGCGAAGCATTTCTCCCCTCTTGTTGAACAGTTCTTCAAAATTGATATCGCCGGTGACTTTATATTTCGCCGCTTGTTCTGTATGGGTGCGAATGAACTGCTCAAGGCTTTCAACATCCGGTGTTTTGATGATTCCATTCCGGAAGGCGAAATCGACAAAAGAATCACAGATTGGTGAATTATTGCTGTTTTGATAAAATGACGTAAAACATTCAGAAGACGGAAATGTTGAAAAAAGAGCTGATATTGCCTTCCCGTTTCGATTCATATCATATTTCTCCATATTTTAAATAACTTATAGCGCATACCCTCAGTTTTGTCGGGTTGAAAACCGGGCTGATATTGTCATGCTGGTTTACGCATAATTCATTATTTTCTGTAAACCAACATATCAGATTGACTGTCTTTTCGCCAGCGAATATAAATAACTAAAAGATCATGGGGGCCTAACCTCGAAATCAGGGAAAAGTTAAAACGCTCAATGAACTAAAGGGGCCTTTTTTGCAGCGCAGCCGGTTTCCAGAAAAGGCGGAAGACTCATCTTTTTAACAGATTAAAAGGAGATAACATGGATCCGAACACCGTTTATGATTACCCGAACAACCTGGTCGATTTATTTGAGGAAAGCGTAACCAAGTTTCCGGACATTCGATTCCTGGGCACCAAGAATCAGGAAACCGGAAAGTATGAATGGCTGACGCGCGGGCAGATTGCCGAGAGGGTCAACAACCTTCGCAGCGCCCTTTCCAAATTCGGTTTGACCAAAGGCGACAAAGCCGGCGTCATCATCAATAATTGCGTCGAATGGTTTGTCTGCGAACAGGCCGTCCACGGGCTGGGCGCGGCTTTTGTCCCCATGTATTTGCAGGAACTGCCGAAAACATGGAAATACATCATCACCGATGCGGCGGTAAAATTCCTTTTTGTCCGCGACGAATCCGTTTATGAAAAAGTTAAAAACCTCAAAGAAGAAATCGGCACGCTTCAGGAAATCTTTGTCATTTACGGAAAGGGAGAAAACAGCCTTTCTGCTCTGGAGGAAATGGGAAAGAAAAATCCCATTCCTTCCGTCAAACCTCACTGGTCAGACCTTGCCCACATCATCTTCACCTCAGGCACCACGGGCGATCCCAAAGGCGCCATGATCTCGCATGGGAATGCAACCTGGGCCGCCCGGTCCAGCATCGACACATTCGATCTCAACGAAACGGCGCAGGTGATCTCGATTCTGCCCTGGGCGCATGTCTACGGACAAAACTGCGATCTACATAATTATATGGCCTTCGGAGGCGGGATTGCCTTTGTCGAATCCCTGGATAAATTCATGCTGAATGTCCAGGAGACCAAACCCACGGCCATTAACGGTGTCCCGCGCATCGTCACCAAAATTTACGACGCTGTCATGCAGGGCGTGAACGCCGACCCCGTGAAAAAACAGTTTTTCGACGCGGCCATGGCGGAGGCGGCAAAGAACAGGGGGCTGACCGAAAAGACAAAAGAGTTCAAGGACTACGATGCACTGGTGTTTTCCAAGGTCCGCGCCATCTTCGGCGGCAACCTGATATTCATCGTCACCTCCAGTTCACTTTTAAAACCGGAAATCGCCCAGTTCTTCCATGACATCGGCCAGCCGACCTACGACTGCTACGGCATGACAGAATCCTCGGGCGGCATTACCCTGAACTGTCCCAAATACGGTAACAAGCTGGGAACCGTGGGCAAGCCGCTCCCGCACACGCATGTCGTGATCGACAAATCCCGCGTGGGAGAAGACAGCTTCGACGGCGAGATCTGTGCCTACGGACCCCAGATCATGATGGGCTACTTCAACAAACCGGCGCTCAACAAAGAAGTCATGATGCCGGACAAGTGGAACGGCTTTACGGGCATCCGCACAGGCGACCGCGGCTGGTTCGACGAAGACGGCTTCCTGCATATCACCGGCCGCTTCAAGGACGAATACAAGCTGGAAAACGGCAAGTATGTACACCCGGAAAGCATCGAAAATGAAATCAAGCTTCTGCCCCAGATCGCCAATGCCATGGTTTACGGCGAAGGCAGACTTTACAATGTGGCGGTGATTGTTCCCGACTTTAACGGGTTGAAAGCCGATCCGGAAACCAGGGGATGGGTCAAAGACACACTGAAAGAAACGCTAAAAAACGAAGATTTAAAAGATTATCTATCCAAGCTGATCATGGCGCATGTGCGCAAGTCCTTCGGCGGCTATGAAGTGCCGCAGAAGTTTCTTTTCATTGCAGAGGACTTCAGCGTCGCCAACGGCATGATGACCCAGACCATGAAACTCAAAAGGGCCATCGTTCTGGCGAAATTCAAAGACCAGCTTCTGGCGCTTTATTAGTATTTGCGGGCTCCCGCTTCAGGAAAAAAGCCGCTCCCCGGATACCGAGGTGCGGCTTTTCGCTTAATGGTCATCATTTCCGATTATTATAAATCAGTGGCTGACCCCGATTTATACTGCCGGTGAATCGGAATGATTTAAAACATCGGCTTATCGAGGTTATTTAAAAACACCATTTCCGATAAAGCTTTGCGAGCCGGACCTTCTTTCGGCGCGGTGGCCGGTCTGCCGATGGGAATAACGGCAAAAACCTGATGTCCTTCGGGGACTGCCAGAATTTTTTCACAGGCTTGATGATCCATATATCCCACAACTACGGTTCCCAGCCCCAGTTCGTGGGCTTTCAGACAGAGCGTCTGCACGGCGATGCCCAGATCGAAAAATTCCCAGTTGGGAATGGAGGTGACCTGTTTTCCGCCATAACATCCGGAAATGCCGGTTTTGGCGCAGGCAACAATCAGCGCGGAGGCAGCCAGGGAACATTTTGTGGCCGGATTCTTTTCGACATACGTGCCTACGATCTTTTCCATCAGGGCCTTGTCGCGAACGACGATGAATTCCCACGTCTGGGTATTGGCCCAGGAGGGAGACCAGCGCACCGCTTCAAAGATTTGTTTGAGCTCTTCATCGGTGACAACATCTTCAGTGAATTTTCTGACGCTTCTGCGTTTCAAAATGGCTTCCTGTAATTCCATAATGCAAACCTCCTGTTTATTGGCTGTTCCTTAAACGAATTTTTTCTTCAAATATCTGTCTTGCCTCATCGGCGAGTGCGGCGATGGAAAAATTTTTATTCTTGTAATCGGGATCCAGCGAACCGATTAATTCCAGCCGAATTTCATTCCGTTCACGGGTATTAAAAAGGAAATGGCCGGGCTGAAATAATCTATTCGTGCCCTGTATGAAAATAAGTTTCAGCGGCGCGTTGCAGTAGCGGGCAATCGTGAACACACCTTTATTGAAAGGCGCGAGATTGCCGTCGTGGCTTCTGGTTCCCTCCGGAAATACAAATAAGACGCCGCCTGATGAAAGATGCTGTTTTATTTCCTCCAGATGATTGATCATCGCCGGGCCCGTCACGGTGTCGGATCCGGAAGACATATAACCGTAATTTTTCAGCAACCATCCGAAGATGGGAACCTTGAAAAAAGTATGTTTAACGATGGTTTTTTGCTGCCTGAAGATGGATACGAGCAGAATGGGATCAAGATAGGACAGATGATTGCAGACAATGACTGATGAACGAATTTTCCTCACATCCTCAGGGAGGATAAATTTTGTGCGGGGAACAAGCAGTTTTGTCAAGGCAAAGAATATTTTTAAATGAACGTGGTTGAGATTTTGCAGAGTCGTGGCGCGATTTCTTGCAAAAATATAAACGGGCAGATACAAAAACAGTAAAATAAAAAGATATCCGAACATGAAATAAAACCACAGAATCAGTGTCACGGATAAATTGATGATAAAATAAAAAAAACGCACAACAGACATGCCTTGCTCAGGAAAACTTTTTAATCATCAGGATGGTGTTGACACCGCCGAAGGCGAAATTTTGAATGGTCGCTGTTTTAACCGGATGTTGCATGACTTTTTGCACATGCCTGATCATCGTGCAGCGTTCGTCAATTTCTTCCAGGTTCAAGGTTGGGGCAATAAAACCGTCCTGCATCATATAGAGCGTCATGATGGTTTCGATGGCGCCGCAGGCGGCCATAGTATGGCCGGTATAGCTTTTTAGACCGATGACATACGGATGGTCGCCAAAGACAGCATGAATGGCCTGCGCTTCAATGATATCGCCCATCTTGGTGGCCGTGGCGTGCGCGCTGATCATGTCAACTTCATCCGGATTAATTCTGGCGGTTTCCACACCCAGTTTCAGTGTATTGGTGATACCGGTCAGATTCGGCAATATCATATCGCCGCCGTTGTTGTTGCAGGCAAAGCCGATCACTTCCCCCAGAATATTCGCGCCGCGCTTTCTGGCAAATTCATATTCCTCCAGCAGGACGGCCCCGGCGCCTTCGCCCACCACCAGACCATCGCGCTCCTTATCAAAGGGACGAGGGGTTTTCTGTGGTGTTTCGTTGAAGGCCGTTGAACAGGCCAGCAAATTATCGAATACAGCAACGGTGGTCGTATCGTATTCATCGGCACCGCCGCAGAGCATGGCATCCTGCATGCCGAACTTCACGGATTCATAGCCGTAGCCGATGGATTGAGAACTGGTGGTACAGGCGGTTCCCGAAGAAATGACGCGGCCGGTAATGCCGAACATCTTGGTGATATTGACGGCGGTTGTGTGCACCATGGATTTCAGGTAATCCACCGCGCCGATTTCGCGGACGGCTTTTTTATCGGTCGCCCCGAAAAAAATGCGGTAAATATTTCTCTGGACGGTCGGCGAGCCGTGAATGGAGCCGAAGGCCACCCCCAGCCTTCCGGACGTGATAAACTCTTCGGTCAGTCCCGACTGCTCCAGAGCTTCCTTGGCGACCTGGCAGGCGTAATAGGCCACCGGCCCCATGGTTTTGCGGTGATTTCTTTTAAAATCATACTCCACTGGATAATCGACCGTCCCGTAAACTTTGGAATGAATATAGGGACTGAGGAATTCTTCCGCGCGCAAAGGTTTGATCCCGGAAACTCCGTCTTGCAGACTATGAACAATCGGATCTCTGCCGTGACCAATCGGCGTAATGGCGGACATGCCTGTAATAACGACTCTGCGTTCCATCGTAAATTTATGCCGGGGTTAAAAGGTTTCTTTTTCTCGCGATATTCTCGATATAATCGCAAATCTGATTGATCGTGCGGATATTGATGGCCTGTTTTTTTTCTTCCTGGGTGATTTCCGTTTCCAGAAACGTTTCTATAGCGAGCAACAGTTCAATGGCGTCAATGCTGTCGAATTCATATGTTTCCCGCAGATCCGCATCCATATCCGGATTTTCGATTTCAAATTCCCGCTGAAAAACATTTATTACTTCGTTTTCAATTTCCTGACGAGTCATTATGCCTGATGTAACTTCCTGAATTGATTTGGTAGTCTCTAGCAAATATTCAAGGGCTTTTCAATGTTTATATTAGGGTCATCTCATCCGATTCGCTCAGCAAATTTCCCGGCGCCCGTGATTTGTCGGACCGCGTTGAACGCGCCAAACAGACAGCCCATCACGCCTGGCGCCATGGCGTTTTGCCCGGCCAGACACAAGCCCCCTATGGGAAGATTATTGAGCGACATAGCCTTTAACAACTGGCGCGACGAACGCATGATACCGTAGCAGGCGCCTTCCGGAGCATTGACATAATCCCTGATGGTGAGAGGGGTGTAAACGTCCAGGATCCTGGCGTCGCTGAGATTGCCAAAAATTTCTTCAGCCTTTTTCAGCAGATCTCCGGCGATGGTCATTTTCTTCTCTTCATAATCATGGCCACGTTTACCCGTCACGGTATGTTCCCACGGACGCCAGTCGCTATAAAGGGATCTGGTCAGGATTGAAAGATGATTGGTATCCGCGCGGCTTCCCCCGCGCAACTGATAAAAAATTCCATCCTGAATGACGCCTTTTTCATCCCGATGCAGTCGGTAGATGTTATGGTGAATCGCCGGGTGAAGCGCGGCATCCACGCTGACCTGCACGGCAATGACGCCCTCTGTTTCCCGTAATCCCCGTATGCGCCGGCGGTGCATTTCGCGCAGCGCGTTCTCCTCCAGCAAACCGAGCAATATTTTTGGATGGATGGCCGCGATAATCCCATCCGCAGAGAGTGTTGCTCCGGATTCCAGAACGACGCCCGTCGTTCTGCCCTCGCGCGTCGATATTTTTTTCACGCCGTCATTCAGAAGAAGCTTACCTCCCAGCGACTCAAAACGCTTCACAAAGACATCCGTCATTCTGCTGCCGCCTTCCTTCAGTTGCCAGGAAGAAAAAAGATAGCTGGCCAGAACCATATGATGAAAAATCACGGGGCAATCGTTCAGCGGCACACCGATCAGATTGCAGGGAACGGCTAATACCGACCGCAAGCCTGCCGATGCGTCCAGAGAATCGAGTAATTCCCCCATGGGTTGGTAGTAATCCATGTTCTGAAAGGGATTTTCCTGACTGAACAAAAAAGAAGGGGCTTTCATTTGCCGGGAAATTTCGCGCAGATTCTTCATGATGACATCCAGCGCCGCCCTGTCCAGTGGAGAAGCGTCCCGCAGACGGGCTTCCATTGCGTCCAGGCCGACGGGTAAATCGAAAGTCAGATCATCAAAAATATACCGGTCAATGATTCCGTCCCGTCCCATCGGCGTAAACAGTTCTTCAACGGGGATGCCCAGGACGTGGAACATTTTTCCCAAAGGTTCATCCGCGCCCAGAGCGCCGACATAATGAACACCGACCGGACAATCCAATCCCGAGCGGCTGTAGGAACGCATCAATCCGCCGGGTAGAGGATTTTTTTCCACAATCGTTACATGAAAATCTAAAAGCGACAGGAGAATGCCGGCGCTGAGTCCGCCGATACCGGAACCGATGACAATAATATCTTTACCTTCTACAGGATTTCTCATATCCGGGCGTCCTTGAATGTTTTGTCTTGTATGCATTCAGATTACGGATGTCAACAATAATCATGGAGAGAATTTGATAATGTGATTGACAAATCAAACAAGTTTTTTCTATACTGACTGCAAATTCTCTCTACTGAATCACACGCGACAAAAAAATTTCAGATATATTAAACATTTTGTTCTTTTCCGGCAAAAAAAATGGTAGGAGACAATTCATTCCCCTTCAAGGAGCAAAAACATGGCAAAAATTGACGCGTTTTTTAATCTTATGCATGATCAGGGCGCATCGGATCTTCATCTTGTTGCCGGTCAACAGCCGGCGATCAGAATCCGCGGGGATATTGAAAGAATAAAATATGATGTT
Organism: Deltaproteobacteria bacterium; assembly: GCA_022710585.1. Classification (GTDB taxonomy): domain Bacteria; phylum Desulfobacterota; class Syntrophia; order Syntrophales; family Smithellaceae; genus Smithella. The sequence goes on from JAKLGV010000012.1 coordinate 14,284, forward strand.
CTCACGAATGATGCCTTAAAGGTTCTTCTTTACGAAATCACGCCGGAACACAAGATCAAACAGTTTGAAGAAACCGGCGATGTGGACTTCGCCTATGAAATCCCTTCGCTCGCGCGCTACCGTGTCAATTTTTTCCGTCAGAAAAATGGTATGGCCGCGGTTTTTCGTGAAATTCCCGATAAAATTCAGACCTGCGCGCAACTGGGTCTTCCCAATGTCATTGCCAAGTTAGCGCAGCTTCCTCGCGGTCTTGTGCTGATTACCGGCCCCACGGGTAGCGGCAAATCCACAACGCTCGCCGCCGTGATTGACGAAGCCAACCGTCTGCGCCGGGATCATATTATTACGATAGAAGACCCGATTGAATTTGTTCACAAGAGTCAGAACTGCATCGTGAATCACCGGGAAGTGGGCATTCATACCAAAACTTTTTCCGCGGCATTACGCGGAGCGCTGCGTGAAGATCCGGACATTATTCTGGTCGGCGAAATGCGGGATCTGGAGACCATTTCGCTGGCTATTGAGGCCGCCTCAACCGGCCATCTGGTTTTCTCCACCGTTCACACAACGAGCGCGCCCAAGACCGTGGATAGAGTTATCGAGGTTTTCCCGGCGGATCAGCAATTGCAGATCCGTTCCACCCTGGCCGATGGTTTGCGCGCCATTGTCTCGCAGGTTTTGTTTAAAAGAATCGACCAGAAGAGCCGATGTGTGGCTCTGGAAATCTGTATCGCTACGCCGGCCGTGCGTAATCTGATCCGGGAGTCAAAAACGTATCAGATTCCATCCATGATGCAAACCGGCAAGAAATACGGCATGCAGCTTCTGGACGATGCCATAATGGATCTCTACAACCGCGGCATGATCAGCGGTGATGATGCCTATATCAAAGCGAATGAGAAATCCCGATTCCGTCCGCTTTTGAAACAGGCGCCCACAGATTTCACTGAAGCATAAATTATTCAGAAAGGATAGCTTATGAGAAAACCGGAGATCGATCATATTCTGACCAGAATGTTGGAATCCCATCCCAATATTTCTGATTTTGTCATTACAGTGGGAAAAACCTTTCAGGTGGATTCCGCCGGTCAACTGGTTCCTGTTCAATTAAGGCCGCCTTTTGAAAAACTGACACCGTTTCAAACAGAAATTTTTGCGCTGAATCTGATCAACCAGGACCATCGTCTCATGCATGCTCTTCTCAAAGAAGGATCATGCGATTTGTCTTATGAATTACCCGGAATAGCCCGTTTCCGTGTCAATATTTTTTCACAACTGGGCAACATCTCCATCGTTTTACGAAAGCTGGAATCCATCGTGCCGTCGTGCGCGGAACTTGGCCTGCCGGAAGCTTATTATAAAATCGCCCGGGAGAAGAACGGAATTGTTCTGGTCACGGGAGCGACCGGCACGGGTAAAACGACATCGCTGGCCGCGGTGATCAATGAAATCAATGACAACAGCTCAGTGCATATTGTCACCCTGGAAGACCCGGTGGAATATACGCATCCGCAGAAAAAATCCACCATCAACCAGCGCGAATTGGGCAAAGATTTTGATTCCTTCGTCAATGGCTTACGCGCCGCCATGCGTCAGGCGCCCAAAGTCATTCTGGTCGGCGAAATGCGCGACCGGGAATCTGTGGAAATCGCTTTGAGCGCCGCGGAAACCGGCCATCTGGTCTTGAGCACACTGCATACCGTTGATGCCGGTCAGACGATTAACCGTATTGTCGGTATGTTTCCGCGCGACGAAGAAAGCCAGATTCGTGTGCGTCTGGCCGATGCGATACGATGGATCTGCTGTCAGCGTTTATTGCCGAAAGTCGGCGGCGGACGCGTTGCGGCATTTGAAACGGTGAGCACCAGTCTCCGCGTGAAAGAAGTGATTCTGCACGGGGAGGCGGAAGGCAAAACATTCAATGATATTATTATCCAGGGCAGACCCTTCGGGATGATTACGTTCGATGATTGCATTATTGATCTTTTCGATAAAGGTTTGATTACTGAAGGCACGGCCATTTCTTTTGCCACCAACAGAGCTGTTGTCAACCGCGGCGTAGACGCGATTAAGAAAGGCCGCGGCGAGCAGACGTCTGTGATTGCAAATCTTGAGGTTGATAAAGGCTACGGCAAACAAAAACCCGAAGCGTGGAGATGATAATTTTTCAACAGTAAAAAAACAGCAGGGATTTTATATGAATGAAGAAAAATTAGAGCCTGATTTTAACGAAGGAGAGATTGACTACTCGGGACGTCCCTTTGACTATCGGGACATGGACAGCAGCACATGCATGATCTGCGAACAGGATCCCATCCTCCGTCAGAAGCTCAGGGAAAATCTGAAAACGCTGAACTATAATGTCGTGGAACCGAACACGTACAAGGAAGCTCATAAATTCACCACTTTCCAGACCTTTAATGTGATTGTCGTCGATGAGGCTTTTGACCTCGGCCAAGACGGCGTTAATTCTATGCTCCAGTACCTGGCCGATATGGCCATGTCGCTCAGGCGACAGATTTTTGTTGTGCTGATTAGTTCCACTTTTGCGACGCTGGATTACATGAACACTTTAAATCAAAGCGTCAATTTGATAATCAACAAAGAGGAAATTTCGGAAATCGGCATGATTCTCAAAAGAGAAATGGAAGAAAACGAGTATTTCTATCATGTCTTCAAGGATTTTCAGCGCAAACTGGGAAAAAATTAATTCCCGTCAATTTTGTTGATTTCATGAACGATTGTTTCTGCAGCGGCGGAAAGCCCCATTTCCCGATAGGCTGCGGCCAGATTTAAGTAATAGTGCCGAACGGGCTCGTGTTTGATCGCGGCCTGAAAAGCATCCGCCGCCTGTAAAAACTTTCCGGCTTTCATGAATGAATGACCCAATCGATTATAATAAGCTCCCGCGTGGGCCTGATCCACTTGAACCGCCTTATCGTACGCGGTTTGTGCATTCTTCATTTGATCCAGACCGATCAGACAGTCGCCCAAAGAACAATAATATAAAGGGTTGGATGGATTGATCGAAACGCATTTATTGAACAGCCGTTCCGCATCGCGGTAATTTTGAGCCTGCTGAAACAGCGTGGCAATCTTAAAATAGTACCGGTCATGCTGATCAGGATCGATTTCTCCAGCCTTCCAATAAGCCTGTTCGCTTTCCTGATATAAGCCTGCAGCAAAAAGAGCCTCCCCCAGTGAGCAGTAAAAAAAGGGGTTGTCGTTTTCCATTTCAATTAATTTTTCGTAAATACCGCACGCCTGTCTATAATGGCCGGATTGCAGGTAGGCATTGCCCAATTCGTTCAGGAGTCCGACATCGTCGGGCTGTGCAACAGCCGCCTTCTCGCAAATATTGACCAGATTCAGGAAGTCCTTTTTCTGCTTGTAAATACGAACAAGCTCATCGAAGGCAAAACCGGTGAAAACCTTCCTCTCGAGCTCACGGTCAAACAATATATTCAAGCACTTTTCGGCCCGATCGAGCTTACCGCTGTCAAAATAAGCCCAGGACAGCATTAAAAGGATCGGGTCTTCCTCCGGAGATTCCTGATGAATTTCTTCCAGCAGAACAATGGCTTCATCATATTTGCCTTTTTGAAGAAGCTTTTCCGCCAGATCTCTTTTTGCGCTTATTTCATCGGTCATCGTTAGAATAAGGGGGAGGATGTCTCCTCCCCCGGAAGGTCTTAGCAGCCGCTGCAGGAAGAACCGCATCCGCCACCGGCGGCGGACAGGCTGGATGTTACTTTGAATCCAGAACCCTGCGGGGTCTCTATAAAATCTACATTGATGGGTTTCGCCTGCTCAAAAACATCTTTATCAATGACAAATTTTGTTCCTTTTTCATCAAATACCTGATCGTCTTTTCCCGGCTCATCCAGAGCCATGCCCAGAGCGGGCCCGGATCAGCCGATCGACATGGTGATTCTTACAGAGGCATCCGGCCTCTTTTCTTTGATAAAGTTCTTGATGATCTCCAACGCTTTTTCCGAAACTGTAAACATTAAATATCCTCCTTTTTAGATGAATAGTGACAATTCATCTGGTGTATAAAATAGTCATACCGCAAGATATGTCAATCACTTTCGGGGAAATTTATTCCCGGCCGTTTACCTAGCATATAAATTATTAAATTGACATAACAAGGTGAAATATCTTACTATCCTTCGAAATTATTACGGAAAAAATGAGGTTTGCAACAAAATTCATTCCTGAAGAGCAAAGCGGATATGATTGAAAAGCCAATATTTACTTCTCAAAATATTATCTTTTTCATAATGCTGGCCATGATTACCGGCGTGCTGGCGTATGTTCTGACCCCCTTCTTCTATGCGGTCTTCTGGGCTGTGTTGATTGCCAGCATATTCAGGCCTTTATACAAATTTATCAATAAAAAGATTGTCAACGAAAATTTGTGCGCCAGCCTGACGATGATGGCCATCGTTCTTTGCCTGCTGCTGCCGGTAGGATTGCTTATTGATCTGCTGATCATGGAATCCATTGATATTTATCAGTCCTTTAACGATTACAGCAGCAATTGGATGGGCACTTTTTCCGAAGCGTTGAAATCGTTGAGCAGAAAGCCGCTATTCGCCAAGTTGCATTTAAATCAGGCCTTTCTGATCAATAAATCGCAGGAAGCCTTTAAAATTTTTACCGGTTATGTCTTCAATCACATTTCCGATTTTACGCAAAATACGGTTCTTGTGATCGTCCAGTTTGCGGTCATGCTTTACAGCCTTTTCTTCTTTTTGCGGGACGGAAAGAAATTAGTAACCACCCTGAAAGAACATATTCCCGTGGATAACAAACATCTTGATCATTTTATCAATCAGTTTCTGACAACAGCTAAATCGTCATTAAAATTTACATTTGTTATCGGCGGGATTCAGGGCGCGCTGGGCGGATTGATTTTTTATATCACCGGAATTGAAAGAGCGCTGGTCTGGGGCGTTCTTATGTTCGGCCTGTCCGTCGTTCCGGCTGTCGGCAGCGCATTGATCTGGGTGCCGGCCGGCATTATTATGCTGTTGCTGGGGAATATCTGGCAGGGCGTCACCATTCTTCTTTTTGGCGCAATCGTCATCAGCAGCGTGGATAATATGCTCAGGCCGATTTTTGTAGGCAGAGACACCCAGATGCATTCTCTTTTAATCTTCCTTTCCACACTGGGAGGAATAGCCGCTTTCGGATTTTCCGGATTTATTCTGGGACCGGTCATCGCTTCCCTTTTCCTGGCAGCCTGGGAGCTGTTCCCCGAAATTTATCAGAAATAATAGCCGTTCACATTGTCATGCTTTCTCCGGCTTAATTAAAAATCGCCACAAAGCTTCTCTGTGTTTTTGATGCGCGTAATCAATGCCGATGCGGGGAGTCGTGATGATTTTCGAATTGGAAATCTTTTTATAATCTTCCACCCATAATTCTTGTCCCAGCGTTAAATCCCAACCATTTAAGGATTTGTCAATGGACAAGGCCTGACACAACTTGGCCGGCCCGTTCGTTAAATCGGCGCCTTTCTTTTTACGCCGAGCTTCCATCTCTGCAATTCCATCTAACGGCACAATCGTCCGTATGAGCACAGCACACGGATTTTCCTCTTCTTCGGTCACCAGGTTGAGCATGTAGTGCATTCCGTACGTAAAATAAACGTAGGCATGGCCGGGCTTGCCGAACATGACGGCATTGCGCTGAGTCTTGCCGCGGTGGGCATGGCAGGCGCTGTCCTCGCTTCCGCAATACGCTTCCGCCTCCGCAATCATGCCGGAAAGTTCAAGACCGTTGACCCGCCGCACCAGCTTTTTCCCCAAGAGCTCCCGCGCCACCCGCAGCGTATCTCGATGATAAAATTTTCGATCTAAGATTTTCATGATGGGTTGCTCTTTGGACATATTTACCAATAAATAACCACTTTGGTTTAATGAGACCCGAATTTCAGAAACGCAGTGCCCTGAAAATCGCTGGTCGAATTATCCCGATAGCGTAGCTTGTCGGGACAAGTACAATTTCGTTACCACAAAATGCCAAGTACCAGAAGTTGTTTTTGTCCGATTTTTAAGGACTTTTTTCTTTGCATTCCTTTCCTAAAAGAGTAATATTGCCTCCGAAAATCGGGAAAAACCAAGTTGGCATATTAATTGATTTTTTCGTTAGGCAGTGACTGAATCTATTCACACCCAAAAGGAGATTTTCTGCAATGGACATTCCACGGATCTTCAACATCACTGAAAGTTCTCACCGCATCCATAACCCGTTCACACCCGAAAAGCTCGCCACACTCGGCTCGGCACTGCGTCTGGCAACGGGAACCTGGGTGCTCGACCTCGGTAGCGGTTCGGGGGAGATGCTATGCACCTGGGCACGCGATTACGGCATCATCGGCACCGGCATCGACATGAGCCGGTTGTTCACTGAGCAAGCAAAACTCCGCGCTGAAGAACTCGGCGTCGCCGATCAAGTCGAGTTCATCCATGGCGATGCTGCGGGCTACGTCTCCGACGAGAAGGTCGGTGTGGCGGCCTGTGTCGGCGCCACGTGGATCGGCGGGGGAGTCGCCGGCACGATCGAGCTTCTGGCGCGGAGCCTACGCCCAGGAGGGATCATCCTCATCGGCGAGCCCTACTGGCGGCAGTTGCCACCGACGGAAGATGTTGCCAGGGGGTGTCTTGCGCACTCCATCTCCGACTTTCTCCTGCTGCCAAAACTTCTCGGGTCTTTCGGCCAACTCGGCTACGACATCGTGGAAATGGTTCTGGCAGACCAGGACGGCTGGGACAGATACGAGGCAGCCAAATGGCTTACCATGCGCCGATGGCTTGAGGCCAATCCCGACGACGAGTTGGCCAAAGAGGTTCGAGCCCAACTGACCTCGGAACCCGCGCGCTACGCCTCTTACACGCGGGAATACCTGGGCTGGGGCGTGTTCTCGCTAATGACACGCTGATGAGGGGATTACCGGGCGGCTCAGAAAGTGGGGAAAATCCGATCATGGATAACAACTCATTCAGGCCGAATGCCGTTTCGCGGCTCCGGTTTAGCTTTTCGTGCTCTCTTGGAGAAATTTTTTTCTTACATCTCAATGTCATCAAAAACTTTAACTTCGCTACAATAAATTAATTTGAAAAATAAGCCTTCCGGTGCTAGATTACGACCGGCAGTATTGTAACAATAAATTACTTTCAGCGGCTGAAATTAACCGGTGAAAGCGAACGGTATTACCGGAAGGAGAGATAGTTTATGGAATACACTCATGAAGTTGAACAGATGTGCGTAGTCGCCAAAGGGGCGAAAAACGGTCCGGCCCCCATCCCGCAGGAGGGCAAATGGACTATGGTGAAAGAAATCAAGGATGTCTCGGGACTGACTCACGGTGTCGGCTGGTGCGCGCCCCAGCAGGGAGCCTGCAAGCTAACCCTGAACGTCAAAGACGGCATCATTGAAGAAGCGCTGGTTGAATGCATCGGCTGTACCGGCATGACCCACTCCGCCGCGATGGCCGCCGAAATTCTGCCGCATAAAACCATTCTGGAAGCGCTGAATTCCGACATGGTCTGCGACGCGATCAACACCGCGATGCGGGAAATCTTTTTACAGATTGTATACGGCCGTTCGCAAACAGCCTTTTCCGAAGGCGGCCTGCCCATCGGCGCGGGTCTCGAGGATCTGGGCAAGGGCCAGCGCAGCGTGATCGCCACAATGTACGGCACCAAAAAGAAAGGCCCCCGTTATCTGGAAATGGCGGAAGGGTATGTGACCGAAATCGGCCTGGACAGCGACAATGAAATCATCGGCTACAAATTCGTTAATCTGGGTGTGATGATGGACAACATCGTCAAGGGCATGGAACCCGCCCAGGCTCTCGCGAAAGCAAGCGGAACCTACGGACGTTTTGCCGAAGCCGTCAAAGTTATTAACCCCCGTAAAGAATAAGGAGTAGAAAAATGGCTTTATTTGAAGGATACGAAAGACGAATCAAACAGATCACTCCTTTTCTCGCGCAATATGGAATTTCCTCGCTGGAGGAGGCCGAAAAAGTATGCCTCGAGAAAGGCGTTTATGTCAGAAAAATAGTCAAGGAGATTCAGCCGATTTCGTTTGAAAACGCCGGCTGGGCTTATCTGGTCGGCGCTGCCGCCGCCATTAAAAAAGGTCAGAAGGCTGCCGCGGATATCGCCGAAACGCTCGGCCTTGGTCTGCAGGCGTTCTGCATTCCCGGTTCGGTCGCCGACGACCGTCAGGTGGGCATCGGACACGGCAATCTCGCGTCCATGCTGCTTCGGGAAGAAACAAAGTGCTTCGCGTTCTGCGCGGGCCACGAATCATTCGCCGCCGCGGAAGGCGCCATCGGGCTCGCTAAATCGGCCAACAAGGCGCGCAAGGTTCCTCTGCGCGTCATCCTGAACGGTCTTGGAAAAGACGCAGCTCACATTATCGCCCGCGTCAACGGATTCACCCATGTCGCGACGGCATTCGATTATAAAACAGGAAAAATCTCCGTGGCCAAAGAGAAGGCTTATTCTAAGGGCGATCGCGCGGCGGTCCGCTGCTACGGTGCCGACGACGTGCGTGAAGGCGTGGCCATCATGCATCTGGAAGGCGTGGATGTCGCCATCACGGGAAATTCCACCAACCCGACCAGATTCCAGCATCCGGTCATGGGCGTTTACAAGAAAGAATGCATAGCGGCCGGTAAGAAATTCTTCTCTGTGGCCTCCGGCGGTGGCACGGGAAGAACGCTGCATCCCGACAACATGGCGGCCGGTCCCGCGTCCTATGGCATGACCGACACCATGGGCAGAATGCATTCGGACGCTCAGTTTGCCGGATCGTCCTCCGTTCCCGCCCACGTGGAAATGATGGGCCTGATCGGCATGGGCAATAATCCGATGGTCGGCGCATCCGTCGCGGTGGCAGTGGCGGTTGAGCAGGCGATGAAGTAAAAGTAAAACTTTTAAATCGAAGCGCTATTTTCGTTGGCGTCGTTGTCGGCTTCCTCAACGTATTAGGTATACGCCTCGTCGCCTCCGCCTGGCCGCCTCAATATCATCTTCGATTTAAAAGTTTTGAGAATTGTAAAACAAACAACACTGCCCGTAATAAGGGCAGTGTTGTTATTATGTCTTGGAGGCAGTTCAATGACGAAATTGAGGGCGCTTCAGGCAAACATCGTTACACTTCAGGTTGATGCAATCGTCAACGCCGCAAATTCCTCGCTGCTCGGCGGCGGCGGCGTGGACGGCGCGATTCACCGCGCTGCCGGTCCGGAGCTTCTGGCGGAATGCCGGACGCTCGGCGGCTGCAAAACCGGCGACGCCAAACTCACCAGAGGATACCGGCTTCCCGCAAAATTCGTCATTCACACCGTGGGGCCTGTCTGGCACAGCGGAAAGAAAGGCGAACCGGAATTGCTGGCTTCCTGTTACCGAAAGTCTCTGACCGTCGCTTCTGAAAACGGCATCAAGACCATCGCCTTCCCGAGTATCAGCACCGGCGTTTACGGGTATCCGATTGAACTGGCGGCGCAGATCGCCGTTCAAACCGTTAGCGACACGGTTCAGAAATTATCAAAGATAGACGAAGTGATTTTTTGCTGCTTCTCATCCAATGATCTGTCCATTTACGAATCCCTTTTGAATAAAGGTTAAACGATTTTTTCAACGGCGATTCACCAGCAGTACCCCTGGCCCTTCGCCTCCTGCAATAATTTACAGTTTCCCAATGAGCAGGCGCTTTGAGCGTCACGGCAACCCGACACCCGGTCGCCCTGCAGAAAATAAGCGAGTCCTCTGCTTTGATAAGCGTAGGCATTATCGGATTTCAGATGGATGGCTATGTTCAATTCGTCAATGGCCTGCCGGTACTGGCCAAGATTAATATGCGCAGCACCCTTATTGTAATAGGCCAAATACCGCGGCCGAAGGCGAATGGATGCTGCATAGTCCTGAACGGCTTGCTGATAATCGCCAAGCTTTTCGTAAGCAACGCCCCGATTAAGGTAGGCAACTTCATATTGAGGATCAAGCTCAATCGCCCTGTTGAAATCCTGAATAGCCTGCCGATACTGCCCCAGGTTGAAATACGTAATCCCCCGGATATAGTACCCAAGATAATTATCCCTGGTCACCCGCAAGGTCTGATTGATCAGCGTCAGACTGTTTTCCCAGTAGCCGCATTGTTTCCAGGCCGTATAGGACAGGATCAGCAGAATGGCGAATCCCACCGGGAATAAAATTTTTCCAATGATATCTTTCCGCCGCAATAAAAAAGGAACGCCCCATGCCACCATGATGGCGATACCGATTAGAGGGAGATACGTATAGCGGTCGGCAAGCGCATACCGCTCCGCCCTCACGTGAATGACACCAAGCACCGGGAAAATCGTGATCGCATACCAAAGCCATCCGACAAAAAGAAAGGGCATGCGCTTGACTGAGATCAGGACGACCGCGGTGATCGATAAGGTCAGAAAAACGGAACCGGCAACCTGCGCCATGGAGAGCCTGTCGAACAGGGGATAGCAGAAAGACACATCAAACGGCCAGAACATTTTCTCCAGATACATCGCAAAGGAAACAATAGCGGTGGCCACGCGAGCTCCGAAGGGAAAAAGAATCGCTTCAGGATTATATTGCGCATAAACCGCGACAGCGGAAAAAACGGCCGACATAACAAAAAAAGGCGTCTTCTCGCGCAATTGAAGCCATATCGAATTGCGTTGCTGCATCTGAAATCTTTGCAGCGGCCAGTAATCCAGAAGGATCATCATCACGGGCAGCGTTACAACCATGGGTTTGCTCATAAGCCCGCAGGCAAAGGAAACAAGAACAGCAAGGTATCTTGTGAGAGCCGGCTTCTCCGTGTAATAGACGTAAAGACCAAGTGTCAACATCCAGAAAAAAGCGCTCAGGACATCTTTTCGTTCAGCGATCCAGGTAACCGATTCCACGTGCAAGGGGTGAATGGCAAAAAGCGCGGCAACAAAAGCGCTCTTCCAGATTTCTTTTGTCATTCGATTCAGAAGCCAGAAAAGCAGCAGCGTGCTGAGGATGTGCAGGATCAGGTTGGTGATGTGAAATCCGCCGGGATTCAAGCCGTACAACTGATCATCCAGCATCAAAGATAGCCACGTCAGGGGATGCCAGAATTCAGCATATGTTGTCGTGAACGCCCAGCGGACGGAATCCAGGCTGATTCCTGATTGGACATGAAGATTTTCTGTCACATAGACATCATCATCAATGTTGATGAAGTCAAACTGATGCACCTGCCCGAAAACAGCCAGAGCGGCAAACGTCAAAAGAACGTAAACAATCAGCTTCTGTTTTTTTAAATCAATATTGGGCCTGTCGAACATGGCTTCTTTTATGTGAAGAACAGACGACTTTGTCAAGATATATCGGGGTGATTGAAAAAGAGGAAAAATGAAAAAGACCCCGGCTCCAGATTCAGGCCGGGGTCTTCCTGAAAACTATTTAACCCATTTCAGATAATTCTTGACCAGATATTCCGCGGTTTGCAGAGCACCCTTGGCCGCGCCCAGTTTGGTGTTGTGCGCCAGACAAACGTACTTGATCCCGTTTTCAATAATCGGATCTTTGCGAATGCGTCCCACGGTTACCGTCATACCGCCACCTTTGTCTCTGTCCATCCGCGGCTGCGGGCGGAAAGGATCATCGGTGACATCAATTAAATGCGCCGGTGAACTGGGCAGATGAAGCTCCGCAAAGTCCTTGCCGTAATTCATCATGGCTTTCTTAACATCTTCCGGAGAACATTTTTTCTTGGTCTGAACAAAAGCGCACACCAGATGCCCGTCCAACACCGGCACGCGGGTACAGGTTGCGGTGATACCGAAGGCGGCATTCCTGATCGTTTTACCGGTAAATTTGCCCAGAATCTTCTGCGGCTCGGTCTCCACCTTGGGCTCTTCGCCAGAAATGTAGGGAACCACATTTTCCATCATGTCCATGGCGGAAAGACCGGGGGTGCGGCCCGCGCCGGACATCGCCTGCAGTGAAGTCATCATAACCTGCTGAACGCCGAAGCTGTCCAGAATCGGTTTCAACGAAACAACCAGTCCGGCGATGGTGCAGTTGGATTTGGGTGAAATGAAGCCCTTCCAGCCGCGGTTTTTCTGCTGAACAGCCAGAAGCGCTGCATGATCCATATTAACGCCGCCTACCAGAATCGGGGTGTCCGCTTCATAACGAAATGCCGAGGCGGTGCTGATCACCGGTGTGGTTTTAGCGTATTTAGGCTCCAGCTCCTTGGCCGGCCCCGCGTCCATGGTCGAAAAAATGATGTCCACGGATTTCGGATCGAAACTGGCCGCCTCTTCCACAACCATGTTGGCGATGTGTTCCGGCAATTCCTCCGGGCACCACCAGCGGATCGAACCGTTGGCATCCCTTAAAGCGTCAATATATTTCTTATCAGCCGAACGCTCCGAGGCAACAAGCTTGGTGATTTTAAACCAGGGGTGTCCCAGTAAACTGACAATAGCCTGCTGACCGACAATCCCGGTGGCGCCGACAATAGCAATTTTTAACATTGTTCAAAAACCTCCTCTAATTCTTTTTGATATTTTTCCTAATTTCTTCCAGCAAAATCGATTTTGCTTTTTCAACATCAACGGCAATCTGTTGCTTCAACCGTTCGGGACTATCGAATTTGATAATATCCCGAAGCTTCTCCACAAACCTGGTATTTAGTCTTTTCCCTCTGAGATCCCCCGCAAAATCCAACAAATAGATTTCAAAGGTAAAAGAATAATCACCAAAGGTTGGTTTCTCTCCGATATTTAAAGCCGCCTGATACCGTTTCCCTTCCACGTCCACAAAGGCGGCATAAATGCCCGCCGGTGGCAACAATTCTTTTTCCGGCTCGATATTGGCCGTGGGAAAACCAAGCCCGGCGCCGCGACCCTTGCCGGATACGACAATCCCCGCGACATTATAATATCTTCCCAAAAGAGTCGTGGCTGCCTTAACATGTCCCTTGAGAATCAGATTTCTCACCAGCGTGCTGCTGATGATGTCGTTTCCTACTTTAAAAGCATCGACCACCTCAACCGCGAAACCCATTTCCCTGCCGCAGGAAATCAGATAATCGCTGTTGCCTTGTTTGCCCCGGCCGAAAGCATAATCATGACCCACAATAATTTTTTGGATGGCCAGCTTTTGTCCCAGAAATTCATGGACAAACTGTTCGGCGGTCACGCGGGAATACTCCATGGTGAAAGGAATGACCAGCACGCCGTCAACACCGCATTTTCCCAGCGCTTTGAGCTTTTCCTCCAGCGTTGTAATAAGATAAAAGGGCCTTATGGCCGGATGTAGAATCATTTTAGGGTGGGGTTCAAAGGTTATGACCAGCGATTTTGCCCCAGCCTCTTTCGCCTCCGCCACCAGCTTCGTACAGATGAACTGATGGCTCAAATGCACACCGTCAAAATTGCCGATGGTAACAAAGGATCCGCGAAAATCTTCGCTTATGTCTTCTATGCCCCTAAATACAATCATCATTTTATCAAACACTAAAGATTAACAGCGCGGTAACATAACATGTTGGGCATTAAATTCAAGTTCAATTTATCTTGACAATAACGCGCTGATTAGTATAGTGCACTTTCTGCGTGCCGAAGTGGCGGAATTGGTAGACGCGCTAGGTTCAGGGTCTAGTGGGAGTACTCCTGTCCGAGTTCAAATCTCGGCTTCGGCACCATTTGAAAATTAACGGGTTAGCCATTCGCTGGCTGACCTTTTTTTATTGCTCATAGGTTTTATACATTTCCGGAAATATTTAAAGAAACTGTTTGCCGACCTGCTGACGCGTTTCTTTTTCTCTAAGACGGATGACATTCTCCATCGAGATTAAAATATCACGCTTTTGAAGGAAGCAATCACTGACATTCTTTTTAAAGATATCGTAGATATACCTTGCTGCCTGCGGATTCAAACGAACATAAATATCAAACACGCTCACTAAAATTTGGGGATTTTTGACATCTCGGAACCTTAAAGGACTGAGATTCGCGTTGATCTCATTCCACCGGACAAACGCAAAGAGTGACTGGTGAATCAGAATCGCCGCATTTTTTTCAAAATACAAAAGACGCCATTCATTGCCGTCCTTCAGGAAATCAAAAATAAGATTCATGTTATTATAATGCAGTATCGCGATTCTAAAGGGATATTTCTGCCTGAAACGCCGGATATTCTCACCGGTTGCGGGCTTCATGGTAAAAGCCAGATAATCCCTGTAAACCTCTCTCTGGAAAGGCCCGTACCGGGGATCAATAAAGACTTTGTAATCGGGATAGAGCTTCCACAGCAAATAGCCGCCTATGAAATAATCGTTGAACACAGGCCCAGCCAGCTTATGATTTTTGAGTACCGCCACCTCCTTAACCGGCACGAAACTGTCCAACTCCTGGCCGAACCAGCTATTATCAGCCTGATATCTTATGGTGATGTAAGAAACGCTTATAAAAAAGAAGGTCAAAGCCAGCAGAGAAAAGACGGCTGCTCCGGAACCAAGACTTTTCATTTTTAACCGGTGGAAGAGCAGATAGAAAAAGATGAAGAAAAACGCCAGCAGAAGAAAATAGGATGTTCTGCCTGTTTCCATCCCCTTCCCATACAAGGCGATACTGACAATCAACAAAGTAAAATCGAATGATTTCTTCCTCACCCATTCATAAATTGAAAGCATACATATTGATAAAGTCATGAGGGTCATTATCCAGGCGGCAACGCTGACATACAAAAACGCAATACTCATATGCTTCAGATAAGGCCAGAGGCGGATGTAGGCTAAAATTAACTTGTCATCCGGCCCCGTATAGTTTTTAGCGCCTATCGCGTTCATCACCGTCGGAAAAAGGCTTTGCAGGTAATCTAATCCGTAGGGATTCAGAAGCGTGGCGACTCCAGATAAAGCACACGCGATGCCGAAATGAATCAGATCTTCAGTCGTCAATGATTCCTGTGGGAAAATAATCCTGTTGAGAATTTCGCCGATGAAAGAAAGCGCAAGAAAAACCAGACCGACCACAAAAGCGCCGTGCAGATTAACCCAGAGACCGAAAATCAGAGGGTAAAGATAGAATAGGTGCGGGGTTCTTTTTATCTTGACATAAAACAGGAGAAGCACCGCCCAGCAAAATAAAAGGGGGGAAAATAATTCCGGTTTGTAAAAATTGCAGGATATGGAGCAGGCGATGCCGATGGCGGCAATGATGGTAATGCTGTTGACGTCCAAACGCCGGTTCATAAGACGAAGGAATAGGTAAAAGGAAAGGAAAACTCCAGCGAAAATCAGCCATTGAAAAAGCCACAGGCCGAACCCGCCCATCAAATGATAAAATAGATAGACAACAATGCTTCCCAAGCAGGTATTATAAATCCAGGTCGAATCCGCTGGCGTCCAGGAAAAAATGGCGTGATTTACCGTCAGGGTTTTGTTGGTTATATAATATTTACCAAGCGCCATTTGCCACCAGAGGTCATAGTCCAGCCGATCCACCGGATAGGCGAGCAAAATCAAGACCGGGACTAGAGCAATGATCAGCCACCTCAGGTACTTTGAAGACATCAGTTTTTCCGAATAAGCAAAAAATTGTGACCGCCGAGAAAAGTTTTTATCCGTGTGACGAATTGAATCGTCGGCCCCGATCGTATTCTTTTTTTCGTTTGTTTCTTGCTCAACCATCGATGCAGCAATTAATCCGTGTCTCAAAAAAATATTGATTACCTCATGGCTATCATTGAACGGAAAGATACCATGCCGGCAAACTCCTCTTGATGGATATCGAATGTAGCAGAGTTTTCTGTCTTGTCTATAGTAAATATTGTGTCCAATAGATTTTTTATCGGGACAGTCTAATCTTCAGACATCAATCGTTTGCCATCGGGAATCGTTATAAAATGACGGACTTCCAGACTGAAATGTGGTATAGAGTTCTAGCAACAATCAATTTGCAAATGATTGGAATTTTTTGAAAATAGGAATAAATTTATGCGCCTATACCGGACAACCGCATGTTGCATACTATTGATATTCCTCTCACTGTCCATGCTGGGTTGTGAAAGCCGGTATGAAAATTTAGGGCTCGATGTCTATCAGTATCGCGACACAAAAGATCTGGTAAAATTCGTTTATGACGCTTCGCTGATGATCCAACGGGACGGCCTTCAAAGCGTAAAGCATTTCAAAAACAGTCGCCAGATTCATTATTCTCCCGACCGCTATCTTTATATTTATTACATAAACGGCGCCAATATCTATCATGCCGGCATGCCGCATCTGGAAGGAAAGAATCTGTGGGACCTGAAAGATAAGAACGGCAAGAAACCGATCCAGATGGTCATTGCCGCCTTAAACGATAAAAACAATCCTCATGCCTGGATTCACTACTCATGGTGGGAGCCGGGGAAATTCTATCCCGTTCCGAAATCGTCATGTCATTTCAAGGTCACAATGCCCAACGGTCAAAAGGTCTTTGTCGGCGGCGGTTTGAATTATCCTCACGAAGAAAAGGAATTTATCAGAATCATCGTTGATAACGCCGCTCAATTGATTCAAGCAAAAGGCTATGACGCGTTTGCCGAAATCGCAGATCCCGCGTCTTCCTATAATTTCCGCGATGTAAAAGTTTTTGCTTTCACGCCGGAGGGCAAGCTGCTGATATCTCCGGTGATGAACGACAGCATTGCCGATTTCAAACTGATGGATTGCGTCGATGAAATGGGGCATAAACCATTCGAGAAAGCGTTGCATGGATTGAAGAACAAAGAGTCTGTCTGGGAAGTTTTTCTTGCCAGAAACCGCTATCAAAGAACGCTGATCAAAAAAAGTTTATACCTGCGCAAAACATCCATTGCCGGCAAGGAAATATATGTCGGCGCGATTACAGATCTACCCCAACCACCTGGGTAAGTGAGATTGAAAATGGCCGATGATAAAAAATACGAATATACCGTTAACGAAGTGCCGCCGATTGGCCATTTGCTGTTGTCGGCATTTCAGCACGTTCTGATCATGGTGGTCGCGATCGGCATACCGATCATTTTTGCCGGCCAGCTCAATGAGTCGGCCGCATTCACGGCTTCTCTGGTCACTTTTTCCATGCTGGCCTCCGGTATCGGCTCCATCATCCAGGCGCTGCGTTTGCCTTACCTGGGTTCCGGTTATTTGTGCCCGAACCTGTGCGGACCCTCTTATTTGAGTCTCTCGCTTTCCGCGGCCTGGATAGGCGGGCTGCCCCTGATGCGCGGCATCACGATTGTTGCCGGCCTCATCGAGATGTTTCTCGCACCGGTCATTCAAAAGCTGAAAAGCATCTTTCCGATATACGTTGTCGGTCTGGTGGTCGCGCTGGTCGGCATCAGCATTATTCAAATTTCGGTCACATCTTTTTTCGGCCTGACTTTTCAAGGCGATGCGCTGCGCAACATGGATCTGGTTGTCGGGGCCATTTCCTTATTGATCATGGTTTTCTGCAATATCTGGGGAAAGGGGTTTGTGAAGATTTATTGTCTGATCATCGGCATTTTTTCGGGCTGGATTCTGGCGATGATTCTTATACCCGAGTATTGGCAGAATCTGCTGTCTGTAAAAAACAATCCGTTTTTCGCGATGCCGCATTTTCAATCGCTGCTCAATCCCGTCAGCTTCCGTTTCGATCTGCTGATTCCGCTCATTGTCATTGCCATCGGCAGCACCCTGAAGACTTTCGGCAATCTTCTGGCCGCTCAGAAGATGTCGGAGCCGGAGCTCGATGAGATCAATTTCATACCCATCCGCAACGGCATTATTGCCGATGGTCTGGCCACCACTGTTTCAGGATTGCTGGGTTCCATGGCCGTGGATACATCCTCCAGCAATATCGGTCTGGCCGGGGCAACCAAAGTACTCAGCCGATGGATCAGCGTTGTGGCAGGAGTGATCTTTATTGGGCTGGCTTTTTTCCCGATGCTGACCAACGCTCTATCCCAGATACCCAAGCCGGTTCTTGGCGCCTCGCTGATTTTCAGCGGTTGCTTTATGATTTGCGCAGGATTGATACAAATGCTGGAAGAAAAATGGGATCAGCGCAAAACCTTTGTCGTCGGCATTGCATTGTTTTTCGGTTTAAGCACGGCTTTCCTGCCGTCGCTTTATGCCCGGGCGCCGAAATTCATCCAGACTTTTTTTACCGATCCGCTGCCCACGGCGACTATTCTTGCCGTAATTTTAAATCAGATTTTTAATCTCGATATTCTTTTTAAAAATATTTTTAAAAGAGATTAGATTTTTTGGTTCTGAACAATACCCGGCAATCTGAGGATTTCTGCGGAGCGAAAAGACCGTCACCGACAGAGCGTGACACCGCGAGAGAACGATAATTAAAAAAAGCTGAACTCTGCGATAAAGTATGATAGAAATCTGCTATATTCATACTGAAAAGAAACTTTTTTTCCGCGGTTTTGAGCTTATGGAAATTAGAATTGGCTGATGAAGACTAAAATTTCTCACAGCATATCCGTAGTGATACCGGTTTATAACAGTGCAGATTCCCTGCAGGTGTTGATTCAAAGAATCGAACCCGTTTTAAAATCTCTGACGGCTCAGCACGAACTGATTTTTGTGAACGACGGCAGCAAGGACAACAGCTGGCAGCGCATTCAGGAGCTCTGTGCGTCACATCCGTGGATCACCGGCATCGACCTGATGCGCAACTACGGGCAGCATAATGCCCTGCTCTGCGGTATTCGGGCAGCCCGCAACGACATCATTGTGACCATGGATGACGATTTACAGAATCCGCCGGAAGAAATCCCCAAACTCATAGCGAAATTGATGGAGGCATATGATGTGGTTTACGGCACGCCCGAAAAGGAACAGCACGGATTCTGGAGAGACAGGGCTTCGCAGATATCAAAACTGATTCTTCAGGAATCGATGGGCGCGGAAACAGCCAGAAAGGCAAGCGCTTTTCGCGCCTTCCGGAAAGATGTGCGCGCGGCTTTTGATAATTACCAGAGCGCCTATGTTTCCATCGATGTCCTTTTGACCTGGGGGACGACAAAATTCACGGCGATTTCCGTCCGTCATGACACCCGACAGATCGGCGCTTCGAACTATTCATTCGGAAAACTCGTCACTCACGCCATGAATATGATGACCGGTTTCAGCACGCTTCCTCTGCAACTTGCCAGTCTGATGGGATTTGCGATTACCTTTTTCGGTTTTTGTGTTCTTGTCTATGTGGTGGGGCGATATTTTATTCAGGGAGCTTCCGTTCCGGGTTTTGCGTTTCTGGCGTCCATCATTTCCATTTTCGCGGGGGCCCAGATGTTTTCGCTGGGGATCATGGGCGAATACCTCGCGCGCATGCATTCCCGCAGCATGGGAAGACCACCAAGCGTCGTCCGTGACACCGTCGGATTGCTGAACAGGAAGGATTAATGGATTCGGTTTTACCTCACGTATATCTTTCAGACATTGATAAGGAAAGATTTGCTATCGAAACAGCCCGGGCACCAGAGGTGACCATTGAAACACTGCAATCTGTTCTCGATTTTTGTTATGAACACACCGTTCAATTACTGATTGCCCGTTGCAATGCCAGTGATCTGAAAACCGTTCAGGCCATGGAATCCAATGGATTTTTCCTGACCGACACTTTGTTATATTACCAATGTGATATTTTAACGACCCCGGCAGCTCGTAACGTCCCCCATATAAATATTTCCCCTGTTCACCCCGGTGAAGAAGATATGGTGAAGAACATGGCCTATGAAGCATTTCGCGGCTACATCGGCCACTACCACGCGGATCCCAAATTAGATCGACAAAAATGCGATGAAGCGTATGCGTCGTGGGCCTATCGTTCCTGTATTCGGAAAGATATTGCTGATCAGGTTCTTGTGGCTAAACAGGATGGCTCTTTAAAAGGATTTATCGTATTAAAGATGCATAAACCGGAAGAAGGTCAACTGGTACTTAACGCGGTTCATCCGGAAGCGCAGGGATCCGGTGTTTATTCCGCGCTCGTATCAGCCGCCAAAGAGTGGTGTTTTCAGCAAGGCGCCAAACGGATCACCACATCAACCCATCTGCCGAACATTGCCGTACAGAAAGTATGGGCCAGGCATGGATTCTGGTTGACGCATGCGGATTGCACATTTCACAAGTGGTTTGATTGATATATAATTTTCATGCGGTGTTTGCAGGCTTTATGAAGCGTTGCCTCCAATGTTCTCAAATATTGCAACGTCTTGACTGGCAATGTCCAAAATGTATTGAATCATGGAGAGGTTCGTATGTATCGCATTCCTTTTAACAAGCCCTTTATTGTCGGCAAAGAACTTTTTTATATCGCACAGGCCGTCATTGATCATAAACACACGGCCGGCGACGGTCTCTTTACAAAAAAATGTCAGGCGTGGCTGGAAGAGCGCCTTGGTTCCGGCAAGGTTCTGCTGACGCATTCCTGCACGGCGGCTCTGGAGATGGCAGCCATCCTGGCGGATATCCAACCCGGCGACGAAGTCATCATGCCGTCCTACACTTTCGTTTCGACAGCCAATGCCTTTGTGCTACGGGGCGGAGTCCCCGTCTTCGTCGATATTCGTCCGGACACACTCAATATAGATGAAAGATTGATTGAAGCGGCCGTCACCTCCCGCACGAAGGCCATTGTGCCGGTTCATTACGCCGGAGTGGCCTGTGCCATGGATACCATTATGGATATCGCCCGACGGCATAAACTTCTGGTCATTGAAGACGCGGCGCAGGGAATCTTATCCGCCTATAAAGGACAGCCGTTGGGATCGATCGGAAATTTTGGCGCGCTTTCCTTTCACGAAACCAAGAATATCATCTCCGGTGAAGGCGGCGCGCTGGTCGTCAACGACACGCGCTTTGCTGAACGGGCAGAGATGATCCGCGAGAAGGGCACCAATCGCAGCAAGTTTTTCCGCGGACATGTGGATAAATACACGTGGGTGGATATCGGATCATCTTATCTGCCAAGTGACATCGTCGCCGCGTTTCTTTATGCTCAAATGGAGAACGCCGAACAGATTATCGCAAGACGGAATTTGATTTATGATTTATACAGAACAAAATTACAGCCTTTAGCGGATAACGGTTTGCTGCGACTTCCTTTAATTTTTGATGACTGTTGCAGCAACGGTCATATTTTTTATATGATCACTAAATCGCTGGAGGAAAGAATAAATCTGACTGAATTTTTGAAACAGGAGGGCATCATGGCTGTTTTTCATTATGTGCCTCTGCACAGTTCCCCGGCGGGGAAATTATTCGGACGAACTTGTGGGACCATGAACGTCACCGAGACCGTCAGCGACTGTCTGCTGCGACTGCCTCTCTATTATGAAATGACGGAAAAAGACGTTGGTTTCATTACGGAAACGATAAGGAAATTTTATCAGTGCGCCTGACTCATTCGAAGGACAATGAAACTGGCCTTGTATCAATAAAAAACTTGATAAAAAATATTGCGGCATGTAAAGTCTTCTCCAAAGAAAGATTCTTTTTCAGAGAATAAGCATTATGGCTAAAAGCACAGCATTAGCAGAAATGATGAAAGCTGCCGAGCAGGGAAACGCGGTTGCCCAGAACAATTTGGGAGTGGTTTACCTGACCGGCAAGAACGTTGCGAGAGATGATGCTGAAGCCGTCAAATGGTTCACTAAATCAGCTCAACAGGGAAACGTAAGCGCCCAGTTTAATCTAGGCTGGATGTATCATGAAGGCCGGGGTGTCGCCCAGAACAACACGGAAGCCGCCCACTGGTATTTTGAGGCGGCTCAGCAGGGCAATTTTAATGCCCAGTTCAATCTGGGGCTGATGTATCGCAACGGCGAGGGAGTGGTTCAGGACGATGGCCAGGCCGTGCTATGGTTTTTAAAGGCGGCCGAGCAGGGCAATGCCAATGCCCAGTTCAATTTGGCTGAAATGTATCACGACGGCCAGGGGGTTGACCAGGATGACGCAGAGGCTCTGAAATGGTATCGCAAGGCAGCCGATCATGGACAGGCGGAGGCCCAGGCGGTGCTGGGGATGTTCTACGAGGAAGGCAAAGGCGTTCTTCAGGACGATGCCAGGGCGGCGAAATGGTATCGGAAAGCGGCGGAACAGGGTCATCCGGAGGGGCAATTCAAATTCGGACAGATGTATCAAGAGGGCAGGAGCGTCCCGCAGAGCGATGTGGAAGCTGTCCACTGGTATCTGCAAGCGGCCGAACAGGGTCATATCAATGCTCAGTTTCTTCTGGGCTGGATGTACCTGGAAGGCGAAGGCGTTCCCCAGGATTTCACGAATGCGGTGAAATGGTATCGGGAGGCGGCAGAAAACGGACATATCGATGCCCAGATCTGGCTCGCCGGCATTTATCGGGACGGCATCTTTGTTCCTCAGGATAATGCCGAGGCGGCGAAATGGTATCGCCAGGCCGCCGAGCAGGGAGATGCCGAGGCGCAGAATATTCTGGGAATGATGTATATCGAGGGCAAGGGTGTCCCGCTGGACGAAGCCGAAGCCGTAAAATGGTATCGTATGGCAGCCCGGCAGGGAAACGCGGATGCCCAGGCTGTGCTGGAGGCCATCTGTCCTGAAGACGAAGAAATATTGCCCGAAGAAGCCGGGACAGCTGTTCAGGAGCTTTCCCCAGAGGCGATGCCTGAACCTGCTTTGCAGGCCGAAGTCACTCCGGTACAGGAAACACTCTCCGATGTGCCGCCCGAGGATGAAGCGGAGGCGGTCAACTGGTATCTTCAGGCAGCCGACCGGGGAGACGCCAACGCTCAGTATGTGATCGGCATGATGTATAAAGAAGGCCGGGGCGTGCCCAAAGATGACGTCCAGGCCATCCACTGGCTGGGAATGGCGGCTGGGCAAGGCCAAGCGGATGCCCAGTATAATCTGGGCATCATCTACCAGGAAGGCGAAGGCATTCCCAAGGATGATGCCGAGGCGGCCCAATGGTTTTATAACGCAGCCCGGCAGGGAATTGCTGATGCTCAGTTTAATCTGGGCGTCATGTATCAGGAAGGGCTGGGTGTTGGTCAGAGCGATGCCGAGGCGGTGAAATGGTATCTGCTGGCGGCAGAACAGGGCGTCGTAGATGCCCAGACCGTGCTGGGCTTGATGTACAAAGAAGGAAGAGGAGTGGGACAAAACGACGCCGAGGCCGTCAAGTGGTACCTGAAAGCAGCCGAACAGAATGACGCCAATGCTCAGTTTGAAATTGGCGGAATGTACATCAGCGGACTGGGCGTTGATCAGGATTATACCGAAGCGGCCAGATGGTACCGAAAGGCCGCCGAACAGGGCAACGAACACGCTCAGTTTAACCTCGGTTTGATGTTTCAGGACGGGTTGGGTGTCGAACAAAATGACGCCGAGGCGCTGCGATGGTTTCTGCAGGCCGGTGAGCGCGGACAGGCGGGAGCCCAAGCGATACTGGGTATGATGTACAAAGAAGGATTGGGCGTTGTTCAGGATTACACCGAAGCCGTCAAGTGGTACCTCAAGGCGGCCGAACAGGGCATCTCCAACGCGCAATATAATTTAGGCATGATGTACCATAAAGGCGAAGGTGTGCCGCAGGATAATGCTCAAGCCTTAAAGTGGTTTTATGAAGCGGCCGGGCAGGAAGACGCCTATGCCCAGTTTAATCTGGGCTGGATGTACCAGACCGGTGAAGGGGTTGCGCAGGACAATGCCGAAGCCGTCAGGTGGTACCTCAAGGCGGCCGGACAGGGCATTCTACAGGCCCAGTACACGCTCGGAACGATGTACCGGAAAGGTGAAGGGGTGCCGCAGGACGATGCTGAAGCCGCGAAGTGGTTACGGACGGCGGCCGATCAGGAAGACGCCAACGCGCAATTTGATCTGGGCTGGATGCATCAGGAAGGCGAAGGAGTTTCACGCAGTGATGAAGAGGCAGTCCAGTGGTATCTCAAGGCGGCTGACCAGGGCCATACTGAAGCCCAATTCAATCTGGGACTGAAATACTTTTACGGAGAAGGCGTGACGCAGGACGCGACAGAGGCGATTAAATGGTATCGCAAAGCGGCTGACCAGGGATACGCTGAAGCCCAAAACTGGCTGGGCGATATCTATCAGGACGGCATCTTTGTCGCGCAGGACGACGCCGAAGCGGCCAAATGGTATCTGAAGGCAGCTCAACAGGGTCATGAAAAGGCGCTGGCCAAACTCGAAGAGATAAAGAATAAAAAATCAGGTTCATCACCCCAATAGATCATTATTTGGTGAAATTTCACTGCTCATCACTTCCAACGGATAAAAAATTCCTCCCCCCTTGACATTGAACGCCAACAGTAGTAAATTAATTTCAAAGAGTGCTGCAATGCCCGGACGATATTGTGTAAGGTTACGCCATTTCTATGGAGGTAATAAAACAAAATTTGTTTTGGGTATTAAGTGAAAATGAAGACTGCCGTAGAGCGGTTATTTTTAAGCTGATTACAGCTTACGATATAAAGCATTGCAGCTCTCTTCTTCAATATCCTGAACAAACGAGATAGCGCTGCACACGCGGGGAGTCCCTCAAGAAAAACACAATTGCTTTCGTGTGGTTTTCCTCCTCAAAGACCCTTTGTTCAATGATGCGACTCCAGCTATCACGCGGTATAAGCGTTTCTCGTTAGCCCCTCGCCAAAAACAATATTTAGCGGGGGGTTTTTATTTGCCGGGATAGGCGTTTCAAACCAATATTTTTGAACAAGGCCCGAATCATCGATTGGATTGGTCCTTGATCATCAGGAAAAGAAAGGATTTATGTTCAGGCTCAGGCAACAAAACGGAATGACGACTGTCGGGTGGTTATTGACCGTCGGGCTGATCATTGCTGTTTCCATCCCGGCCATGAAAATTATTCCCATCTATCTCAGCGATGTAAAAGTCCATAACGCTTTGAAAAAGCTGGAAATGGATCTAACCTCGCAGGCAGGCATCATGACGGCGGCCAAAATAAAACAAGGCCTGCTGCATCGTTTTGAACTTCAAAATATGCCGGAAATTACTCCCGACGAAATCATGGTGACACAGACGGCGGACGCCTTCAAGGTTCGCATAACGCATCAATACAGCGAACGGATCATCAAAGATAAATATTTTACCTTCAAGATTGATAAATCCGTTGAAATACCGATTATCATTAAAAACTGATCGGGCGACAAGAAGCGCGGCGACGATCAAGAAATCTCATCAAAGGCCTGGAGAAATTATGGTATGGATGCTCTTCCCATAGAAGCAATGCTGGAAAATTTAAAAGTCGTCTATGAAGATACAATGCCTTTCAATAAGTATCTGGGGCTGAAAATAGAATCCATTTCCACGGAGAGCGTGGTGGTCAGAATTGATATGAGAGATGAACTGGTCGGAAATTTTGAAAAAAAAATTCTGCACGGCGGCGTGATCTCCACTATCCTGGATTTTACCGGCAGTGTCATCGCGCAAATCCACGTTATCAAAGAAATGAAAGACGCTTCGCTGGATAAAGTGGTCAAACGCCTCACCGGTATGGGAACGATTGACATGCGAATAGATTATATGCGTCCGGGAAAGGGCGCTTATTTTCTGGCAACCGGTCATCTGCTGAGGCTGGGACACAAGGTGGCCGTCGCGCGCACGGAATTTGTAAATGAAGAGGGTGTGCTGATTGCCGTCGGGACCAGCACTTATATCGTCGGATAGAACAAACAGGGAGTGTGTGATGCCTATTCAATGTCCAAACTGCCGGATGGATTTCAATGCGGAAGATATCGCGCACACCTTGAAGAACGGCCATTTTCAATGCCCGGTGTGCGATGCCAAAATTCCATCACCGTCGGCCTCTGATCGGCAAAATGATCCGGCTTCATTTTTTCGTCGGTCTGCGCCTGCCCTGATTGTTCTGGGCATTGCCGCTGCGTGTCTCATTTTTTATTTCTTCTCTGCTTCACTGAAAACGGCGCCAACGACAAGTCCTGTCCCTCCCGCCGCCGCGATACCGGCGCCTCTTCCCGCTTCTGCTCCCACAGGCGCGCCGCCAGACATCCCCGCTCTCCCGGAAAAGACGCAGTCCGCGCAAACGGCCCCGACCCCGCAGCCGCTTGATAAAATGAAAATTGTGGAACTCATCGCGGCTATGTATCACGTCACGCACTCCTATACCATGGATGGCGGATTCGTCTGCCTGGATATGGCCATCGATGTATGGAATCAGTTAAAAACCCGGGGCATCGACGCCAAAATAATGGGGGGTATTCTTACAGAAAATATTGCCACATGGAATTACCGGCAACTCGCCATGGACAGCAATCACGCGTGGGTGATCGTGACCATCAGCCCGACCGAAAAGGTGGCCGTCGAAACCACGGCGGGCATCGTCATCAAGCCGGGGATGAAAGACTATCCGGCGTATTTCAAGGGAATCGCCTTTGACAGCCCCGCGGAAATCAAACGGTTTGAACTCATCAGGAAAGCGGCTTACGGAAACTGCCGGGCGACCAATCAGATGATTAAGGACTGGAACGAAAACGTGGCCGGCAAACCCATGCGTCCGGAAGACGCGATTGCCAGGAAATCCCAACTGGAGCAAAGGAAAGCGGATTGCGAAAACGCTTTCAACGCTTTAAAAGAATTTGAATCTAAGGCGATTTTTTACTGAACCCCGCCTGCCTCAGCTTTTTTCGCTGGCCTTCAAATCCGACAAAGGCGTGAAGGGAATGGTCAGTTCATAAATGCCCCGCGATAGAACGGTCTGCACGGGAAAAGGCGCTTTCTCAAAAACCTTCAGCATGGATTTGTTGGTGGCCAGGACATCGGCGGTGAACCCCTTAATGCCCTCCTCGCGCGCGGCGCGAATCAGCAGTTCAAAAAGATACGACGCAAGGCCCCTGTTCTGATAATCCTCATCCACAACAAACGCCACGTCGGCAAAGGCATCCTGTTTCACCCGGGCGTAGCGAGCCTCGGCAATGATTTTCTCGGAACCGGCTATCTCGACGATCCCGACAATCGACATAACCCAGCGGTAATTCACGTTGACGTATTCCTGCATTTTTTTATGAGGCATCGCCTTGATGGACGTAAAGTATCGGGAATAGACCGCCTGATCGGAGAAGCGATAGAAAAGATCGCGCATTTTCTCTTCATCGGACGGTTTGATGGGGCGGAAAAGAACCTTCAGGCCGCCTTTGAATTCATGCGTCCCGATTAATTTTGAGGGATAAAGATGGCCGGATTCCGGAAAATAAATCTGATCGGCGTATAGCACTTTCGCTTCTTTGGCCTGCCGGACAAGCTTTTCCCGGTCATCCGGATGAGCGATATCGATCAGTTCCTGAGCGCGTTCGCGCATCGTCTTGCCCATCAGATACGCCACGCCGTATTCCGTGGCCACCAGATCCATAGATTCGCGGTTGGTAAACTGGAAAGGCATATTATCGACGGACAGAACAATATTCGGCTGTCCTTTACGATTCCGGCTGGGCAGACCGAAAACCGTGCGCCCGTTTTTGGAAAGCTGAGCGCCGATGAACAGTTCCTGAACATTGCCCGGACCGGCGGTGACATTCCCTTTGCCGGTATGGAGGGCCACGTTTCCGGTCAAATCCATTTTTCTGGCCGGCAGAATGGATATGGTCCGGTCATTGGCGCCGATCACTTTCGGATCGGTAATAACATCTTCCGGTTGAAATTCCACCAGCGGATTATTATCCAGCCAGCGCATCAATTCTTCAGAGCCCAGCAGATAAGACGCGGAACATTTGCCGCGAAAAACTCCCTTATAACGGTTGGTGACCGCGCCGCTCTTGACAAGTTCCATAATGGAATCGGTGAAGAACGGAGAGTGAATGCCCAGATTCTTTTTGGCAGCCAGTTGAACGGCCAGCGCTTCATAAAGGGGGCCGATGCCGAAAGACAAACAGCTTCCGTCGTCAACAACCGCGGCGATATTGGCGGCTATTTTCAGAAAGACATCTTCCACCGGCCAGCGCGGAATATAGAGAGGACTTTCGGTTGATTCCACAAAATAATTGAATTCGTTCACATGAATCAGTGTGTCGCCCATGATGCGGGGCGCTCTTGCATTAATTTCACCAACCACCAGTTGAGCGGTTTCCATCGCCTGCCGTTCCACATCGACGCCGACCAGGCAGGCGTAGCCGTTTTCGTCCGGAGGAGAAATCTGAATGAAGGCCGCGTCAATATGAATGGCGCCGGATTTAAACAGAGCGGGTATTCTTGAAAATCTGCTGGGAATAAGGTCAACCCGTCCTTCGCTTATGGCTTCGGAGGCAATCCAACCGGAAAAAAATGTTCTGAGACGAAATTTTCGCGAGTACCGCTCATCAATCGGGATGGTGTCGCCGATACTTACCAGTTGAATCAGCTCGAGATCCTGCAGGTTCGGCTCTTCTGAAGCCATCAGATGCTTCACCAGCGTTCGCGGTTCCGCCATGCCCGTGCCCAGAAAAATAGCCATTCCCGGTTCAATATGAGAAAGAACTTCCGTGGGAGAAACGACTTTATCTTTCCACATAAATGATCATCCTTGGTGTTGTCCGGTTGTATTTTTTACGCCGCCAATGCTTCCGCGACAGAAAGATCGCTCAGGCAACGCATTGGTCTCAAAACAGACACGTTTTTCGGGAATGATTATATGAAGACGGATTCTGTGTGTCAAGCAAATTAAGATTTACAAAATTCCTGTTTTCCCTTTTCATCCGGGATAAAAAAATATATAAGCGTAGCCTCAAATATATCAGGAGATTTCTGCCATTCACTTTTTATTTCATTATGCACGTCGGATGACATTCTTCTTATTATGCCTGTTGGCTATCATGTCGCCAAACGCCTTTGCCGTAAACTTTTACGACGGCGCGCGAGCCAGACAGGGAACATATTTTCTTACCTACACGTCCCTTTATTCCGCTGATGAAACCACCAATGAGCACGGAAACACCGGCAAGAAAGACTTTGGCCTGCAAAGCGCTCAGGAGCTGCTGCGCCTTTGCTATTATTCGCCTGATTTTGTCGCCACAGCGCTGGTCCCCTGGGGATATACGGACATTGAATCGCTGGATCAGAGCTCTTCAGGACCGGGCGATATCAATCTTGGCGTCGGCTATTTTCTGCCGGTCCAGCAGGTGGATATTCTGCCGATGCTCTTCGTCGAATTTCCGACCGGCGAATATGAGGCTTCAAAGGCCGTAAATATCGGCTCGAATCAATACGACATCAAGCCCGTCATTTTTTTTCATAAAACACTGGGCGATTTCAGCATCGATGCCGCCGCGAAATATTTTTTCCGCTTAAAAAATGAGGAGACGGATGTGCGGCCGGGAGATGAGCTATATCTCCAGTGTCTTTTAGGCTACAACCTGACCGACCAATTCAAATTGGGCCCCTCGATCAACTGGATGATCAGCCGGGATAAGGAGCAAAACGGAACAACGGTCGATCACAGCGCGCGGGAAACGCTTTCCGCGGGGGCCGATTTTTATTTCCGCTTTTCATGGCTGAGTGTCACGTTCACCTATCTTTATGATGTGTATAGCGAAAATTCTCCACAAGGACACTTTTTCCAGCTTAAAACCGTTTACCGTTTTTAATGATCTCTCTTTTGTTAGAGAAAAATAATGTGATTCATTGTTATTTTCTTTGACATCAAAGGCTTTTTCCATATATATTCTGAGCCACACAAATAAACTGAATACAAACAAATATATTTGGGGGTGTTACTATGGCGCAATTTCAAGAAACGTCGATGGGGGCAATCTTTCAAAACAGGGTTCAGCAACAAGGGGACAAGACACTCGTCATCTACAAGAGCAAAGCCGGGAAATGGGAAGAGATTTCCTGGAATAAAATCAACGAAATGGTCCGGGAGTTGGGCATGTTCCTCATCAAGCGAGGTGTTCAACCGGGCGATAAAGTGGCTCTCTTTTCGCCGAATCGATATGAATGGTGGGTGGCTGATCTGGCCATCATTTCGGTGGGTGCGGTCAATGTTCCCATCTACGCCACCAATTCCGCTGAGGAATCCCGCTACATCATCGATAATTCCGAATCAAAAATGTGCTTTGTCGGCACCAAAGATCACATGGCGAAGATTCTCAAAGTCAAGGAAAAGTTTCCCAGTTTGGGCGAAATCATTATCTTCGATGAACTTGAGCAGCCCCCTGCGGGTGTCATAACGCTTGCCGAAGCGATGAAAGAGGGCAGGACCGCCACCAATCAAGAAGAGTTCGACAAGCGGTTGAAACCCATCAGCATGGAAGACGTGGCAACGATTATCTACACGTCCGGCACGACCGGTAATCCCAAGGGCGTTATGCTGACACACAAAAATTTTGTTTCCAACGTCAATCAGGTTAATGCGGTCGATCCGGAATTCCTCGCTGACGATCACACCTTCCTGTCCTTCCTGCCGCTGGCTCATTCCCTGGAGAGAACGGTGGGATATTATGCCGCCATCTTCCTCGGCAAGAAGGTTGCTTTTGCCGAAAGCACGGAAAAGCTCCTGGAAAATTTTCAGGAAATTCGACCGACTATTCTCGTCAGTGTGCCCCGTATCTATGAAAAGGTGCACGCGGGCATTCTGGCCAAGGTGGCGACGGCTCCTCCCGTCAAAAAAGCTCTTTTCAACTGGGCAATGGGCCTGGCCAAGAAGAACCTGCCGTATATCTGCAACAACGAATCGAGGACCGGCTTGTTTGCCTTTCAGTACAATCTGGCCGATAAACTTATCTTTAGTAAACTCAAAGTAGCGCTGGGCATGGATAAACTCAAGGGCGCTGTGTCCGGTGGCGGGCCGCTTTCCGTATCCGACGCGGAGTTCTTCCTGGGGATGGGCATCATCATCACGGAAGGCTACGGCCTTACGGAAACAACACCGGTCACCAACTCCAACAAACCCAAGAAAATCAAGCCCGGAACCGTCGGCCCGGCCGTCAAAGACACCATCATTAAAATCGGTGAAGGCGGCGAGATCCTCATTAAAGGGCCGCAGGTTATGAAGGGCTATTATAAAAACGAAGAAGCCACCAAAGAAGTTTTTACGCCGGATGGCTTTTTCCGCACCGGTGATGTCGGTGAATTTGACAGCGACGGATACATGAAGATTACTGGCCGCATCAAGGATATTATCGTGACATCCGGCGGCAAGAACATCTCGCCCCAGAATATCGAAAACACGCTCATCACGTCATCCTACATCGAACAGGTGGCAGTCATCGGCGACAATCGGAAATATCTCTCCGCCCTGATCGTGCCGGCGTTCGCGACGCTGGAAAGCTGGGCGAAAGACAAAGGAATTGCGTTCTCCAATCGCCAGGACCTGACCAAGAATCCCGAAGTCATTAAACTCTTCGAGCATGAGATTGCGGAATATATGAAAGATTATGCGCGCGTGGAACAAATCAGAAAGTTTATTCTGATGGAGAAGGAATGGTCACAGGATACCGGTGAACTGACCCCCACCATGAAACTGAAGAGGTCCATCATCCGCAAGAAATACGAGAAAGAAATCGAATCGATGTATCCGCCGGAATAAGAAAGTCAAGTGTCGCCTGGAAAGCAAGAGGCCGTCTGCACGCGACATTGCAGGCGGCCTCTTTTTATGGATCTGATATCCGGCTTTATGACGGACCTTCAAAATAAGCGAATGGACGTTGTCTGATGATTATTTCTCCGGCGGGCTCAGTTGAAAGATGAACTCCACTTCCTCATCGCTTTCAGCAATCTCCGGTTTGACCTGCGACGATTCAAAAACGCGCGCCATCGCTCTGTTCTGGGGCATCATCATGGCATAAAATGTCTTGATTCCCCGCTCACGAGCGATATTGATTAAATAATTGAACATAAATGTCGCGATGCCCATCCCCTGGAATTCTTCATCCACAATAAAGGCTACTTCATACTGATCCCGCTCGTCATCCAGGGCGTACCGGGCTTCTGCAATGATCCTTTCGCCGCCTTTGTGTTGAATCGTGCCGACAATCGATAAAACCGCATGATAATCGATCTGAACATACGGCTGCATCGTGGCGTGGGGCATAATGCGAACCGGCGTCAGGTAGCGCATATACTTCGATTCATCCGAAAAACCGTAGAAAAGGCGGCGCATCATATCTTCGTCGGACGGTTTAATGGGCCTGAACTTCACTTCCTGATTGTTGGCAAAGGTCTTCACCGTCTCCAGAGCAAAGGGGTAATCGGTCGCGAATTCCGTGACATAGACCTGGTCTTTGTAAATCAAGTCCATTGCTTTAGCCTGCTTAATCAGGTCGTCCCGGTGATCAGGATGGGCAATGTCCACCATGGCGAGCACCCTTTCCCGAATCGATTTTCCGGCCAGATTGGCCACACCATATTCCGTTACAACGTAACGGGTTGTGCCCAGAGTCGAGCGCATTTGCTCACTGTTTTTATGCGCGATAACGATGTTGCTTTTGCCTTCCCTGTTCAGCGACCGGACGGTGACAATGGATTTTCCGTTTCGCGACATGGTGGAGGCGATGGCAAAATTCAGTTTGCCTTCAAAGCCGGGCAGGAAATAATCACTCGGGTTTAATATAACGGCATTGCCCGTGATGTCGACGCTTTGCGCGTTGATGACACTCACCAGGCGGGGAATCTTCGGCAGAGCGGCCTGGTAGCTGGCGCGCAGCAGAGGGATGAACGAAAAAAAAGGGTTCTTGTCAACGTAATCGTAAAGTTTTTTGGAACCGAAACAGGAGTTCGCCACAATAATGCCCTGATGATCGATGCCGCGATCCAGAGCCAGCGCGCCGGATCCAATGAGATCGATAATCCAATCCGATATGGCATAGGAACAGATCCGCAGATTTTTCTTGCTTCTTAAATGCCGGGCAATGGCGTTGAAAACGCTTCCGAAATGGAGAGCAACGGTTGACCCATCGTCAATGATGTTGCTGACATGCCAGCCGATGCGGTCGGTCATTTCATCCGGGGGAGAGGTCTGCAATTCCAGCAGAGGCAGGTCGCTTTCGATATATCCGTCAAACTGATTCAGATGAACGGACGTTGCTCCATGGGTAATGGGTACATGGGGATTAATTTCTGCAATCGCTATGGGCGCATTTTTAATGACCAGATCAGCAACATCGGATACCACGCCCAGGCTCACGAAGCCTTTGCTGTCCGGCGGCGACGTCTGGACGATCGCCATATTGACATCCAGAGCATCGGAATGAAAAAGATACGGTATTTCCGCCAGGTTGGATGGAATAAAATCCATCCAGAAAGGCAGAGCCGCTTTGCCGGTCTGAATCCCCTGAACGATAGCTTCGCCGACACTGAAAGTTTTCCAGCGATATTTGTGGGGTTGCCTGTCTTTCGGCAACACTCGCATTTCCGGCAGGACCAGCTGGATGATCCACAGATCGATCAGATTCGGATGTGTCGACTCCATAATCATGGAGATCGTTTTCATGGGCGTTGCCGGCCCGCTGGAAATAAAAATGCGGTTTCCGGGACGGATATGACTGCAAAGAGATTCGAATGATATTTTCTCGCAATGTTTGTGCCCTGTCTCCATCGTCGAATTGTCCTCCTTTTTACCGTGATTGCGGCTGTGTCACGATTAAGAGATCATTCTACATATATTTCAAAGGGTATTTTTTGCTGTAGCCAACCAGCTCCACATAACCTTTTCCCCGGACCGGAAGATCATTATAGGTTCCTTCAATAATCACGCTTCCTTCCCAATAAGGCATCGGCTGTAAATTCACTTCCTGTTTGGCGAGCATCGGACTGACATGAAGTTTTAAATTCAGCGATTTAACATGGACATCCCATGAGGAGGGATAATTCGAATCCGTCTGTCGGCTGTGCCAATAGGATAAGGGCTTCACATCAATTTCATCTTTGGTCAGCCATCTTGTCTGACCGTCGGGCGACACGAAGGTCGCACCGCCTGCGTCAATGATGGCATCTCTGTCGTTTCGGATCAGATAGATCATCAGTTCGCAATGATTGTCCAGCTGGATGCTGAACCAGTCCCAGCCGGACTGGGGGTAGACAAGCTTCATGGTACCATACTCGTGATCCATCCACGACATGCCGGTAACTTGAATGGGCCGGCCATCCACCGTCATCGTTCCCGATGTTTTCATCTTTGTGAAGGAGTAATAATAGTTGGCATGTTCCTTCCCCTTCCGCACAATGCCGTTTTCGCCATGAAGAGCGGCCGGTTTGAGCGCCTCCAACTCCAGATCAATCTTGTAACCTTTCATGACGGCGGACAGAAGATGTTTCCCCTTTTCTTCACGCGCGGTCCAGTTATCAATCTTGACATCGTATTTCTGATCATCCGCTTTTGAGTCGGTCAGCAAATTACTGATCTCTGCCGTCTGGAATTTTTTGTTCTGCAGATCGGTCACGGCAAAGTGTCCCAGCATTCCGACATCTTTAAACCAGTGGGCGGGAACCGGAATAAACAGTCCGGGCAGTTTATCTTCGTTGGTAATTCTTTTGAAGAATGTCAACTCGTATCCGAACTCCCGTCCGTCTTCCGCGTTTAAATGGCCGGTATAATACCACCATTCACTCTGCGCCCAGTTATGAGCGGCTTCGTCAGACGCTATCTGAAGCGGTTTATCAGGCAAAGCATGATTGATGGTGTAAACGGGAGCACAGGCCAGGATCAGAAAAGAAAAACAAATTGCGGACAGAATCTTTATTTTTTTCATCGGTTCCCTCCATAAATAATTTAAAAATCAAAACAAATGCGACAAAGGACAAAATCCTTGAATCTGGCTTTTCAGATTCAAGACTTTTATCACCCAATATTGCGCTTGACATAAAATGATTGGTTTCTTATAGTAACTAAACAAAAAAAATCACATAAAAGCAATATAAAAAAGATAACTTTCCCAATTCCTGATGGAATGTAAAAGACGCGTTTTGAATGTTCCCGAATAATTCGTCTTTCTGATAATTGGCAACCATGAACATTTTGTCCTGGCGCACTAATGTGAAAGTATGATTAATAAAAATTCTGTTAATGTCGAAATCGCTGCAAAGCCTCTTCCATCAAAGATAGAAACTATTCCTCAACCCCACCTTCCGGTCCGCCATGATAAATATGAATATTTCCCCTGGCCCTATTACATGTCTCTGCCGTTTATGTGGCTGATTACCGGCTATGTCGCGCTGAAAAAAAATTTTTATAGAATTTTAGGTCTCGGTCAGCCGGAAATCAATACATTTCTATTCGACGGCTTGGGCAAAGAATGCCGAAAAGTAAAGGATTACGCGACAACTTTCAGAGCGATGAATATTGTTTACAATCATCCCTTCCCTCAAAAATGGACTCTCGGCGGCATTGTGGATGAGTTTTACTGGTTTGGCTTGAACTGTCAGGCTCTGCGCAACCGACTGAAACTGGTCAAAGACGAATTAAGAAAGGCCGTCGCCGGAGTCGATCATGGCGGCGAAATCAGAATCATGTCGCTGGCCTGCGGTTCTGCGGACTCGGTGATTGAGATCATAGCCGAAGCCAAAGCCATGAATAAAATGATCAAAGCGATCTTTGTGGATATCGATGGCGATGCGCTGGAAAGGGCAAGAGCCATCGCCAGACATTATGGCGTTGAAGACCAGATTCAAATGCACAAAGGACACATCTATGACGCCATTGAATCGTCTTATGCGTTCAGACCCCAAATTGTCGAGATGATGGGCTTTCTGGATTATATCGAACGGAAAGACGCGATCTACTGGGTCAGTAAAATAAGAGATATTCTAGAGCCTGACGGTTTTTTAATCACGTGCAATATTGCCCCGAACATCGAGCAGCATTTCTTAAAATGGGTCATTAATTGGCCGATGGTTTATCGGTCACCAAAAGACTTTGATGACGTGGCCACGCAATCCGGTTTCACCGATTTCCGCCTGATTTACGAACCGTTAAAAATTCACGGCCTGCTGGTTGCCAGGAAAAGCTAAAATCCGGCTATATATGAAAAGCCCTTCAGCGATATTTCCTGAAGGGCTTTGTCGCGAATGATCTACGGACAGGGCTTTACCATCCGCCTCCCCCGCCGCCTCCGCCACCGCCGCCGGAAGAACCGCTCCCGCCGGAAGAAGAACCGGGAGGAGACGCAGCCGATGAAATGGCACTGGTCAGAGAATTTCCCAATCCTGATGAAAAGAGGGACGGGCTGAATGTTCTTTCAGAAGGCCCGGAATACCAGCGCTGCGCAGAGCCTTGAGCTGAAACGGACGCGCTGGAAAGCACATCGGAAAATTGTTCAGACCATTCCTGCTCCACATCCAGGGCAAAAGCGTAGGGCAAATATTTTTCAAAAAGTTCAGGCGTCCGATCGGGCGGATTGAGCAGATTCAGCCGGTCTTTTTCCGCCGTGGCGAGATACATTTTGAAGCCTTCAATCCCGTCAAGAACCTTTCTGCCCACGATCGTCGGGGCTTTCAGCAACTGGTAGAACAGAACATTAATAAAAATCATGATACCCAGGATAACCAGAACGGGAACAGATCCTGATCCTGCAACCGCCGCGACGCCTCCTATTTCACCCAGGACAAAGGGTATTGAGAATAGAGTAATGAAAATGGCTTTTGCAGGAGACCCCAGGGTATGACTCCCCCCCATCATCACATCTTTCCAGGCCGCAAAAACCACGCGCAAAAGGATCACCACGCCAAAGGACCAGCCGGTCAGCCAGAAAATCATAAAAATGACCATGGGATTGACTTCGGAAATTCCGATAACAGCACTGGAAATCATCAGCAGGAAAGAAAGCGTCAAACCGATGAGGAAATACTTCTTGTTGGTGAGAAAATAAATTTTCTCCATACTGTTCTTCAGGGATTGATGTAATTCAAGGCGGGCTTGAGCGATTGCGCTATGATTTTTTGTTTCGATATTTAATTCATTGCGGGATGGCATAAACAGCTTCACAGCAGCCGCTTTTTCTTCGCCGGAGAGCTGGCTTTCATTACCGGCTGTTTTAATCAGCGTGAATTTATCGTTGAATTCCTGAATTTTCAGATAGCCTTTGACCGCCATATTGATAATCGACGCGGAGAAGGCCTTGTCATCATAACCCATCTTCACAATGAAACGCATCGCAGCGGGAGAGAGTTTACCGGGCGGTTCGTACAATGGAATGATGGTGCCCCGGGCAGGATCTTTGCCGTATTGAGACCACACCATAAGGTAGTAGAAAAAAAGAATCAGCAAACCGATAATGCCCGAAAGAGTGCCGCGGTTATCATTGGCATACCACAGAACCTTTTGGGATAGTGTTGGCTCCTGCACATACCCTTTGGGCCATTGAACAACAATGGTCAGGCCTTCACTGGGCTGGAGAGTCCGCCTGGTCTGAAAGAAAACATCCCCCGCGTCCCGAATGGACGAGAAGAAATCTTTTCCCTTCTCGCCCGTAAAGCCAGTGTAGGCATCGACTTCACCGATTTTATCGGGTGGCACATCGGGAAGACGGACACTCGCCGACGCCTTCTCTATCGGGAAGACCCAGCCGTTGCCTGTTACATTCCAATAGAGCTCATCAAAGTCCTTAAAAAAGCCAAGCTGCCGGTTGGTTGAATATTTGATGGTGTATTGATAGATGCCGGGATCAAGAAAAACATTTTCACTGCCGATGTAAACGCGGACACCATTGCTTTGATTCTTAAGATGATAGTTCTCCGGCGCACCATCCCGCAAAACCTCTTTCACTTCAAATTTTATTTTATAATTCTGACCGTACCTGTCCTTATACTTGGTCGGAAAATCCCGATAGATTCCTCTTTTGATTTCATTGCCCGCGGCGTAAACCGATATGGTTTCCGTCACGGCCATACCGCCAGAGCGATGAACCTCTATGTCGCTGTGAAATGAGAGGACTCTTTCCTGCTCCTGCCTGACTTCACCGTGAGAAAGTGGCGTCAGAAAAAGCCACGCCAGGATCAGAGCCGACAGCAGCAAAAAGCATCTTGTTCTCATGATTCTCTCAGCCTGACGTCTTAGGTAAATTGAACTCCCGGCACTTCTCTTTCCGTGGCCAACTCGATTTCGAAGAAATCCGCTTTGGTAAAACCAAACATGTTAGCCAGAAGATTATTTGGAAAAGATTCGACCATCGTGTTGTAGTCTCGGGCCGCGCCGTTGTAATACCGTCTGGAAAGCTGAATCTGCTCCTCGGTTTCAGCGAGAATACGCTGCAAGTCCTGAAAATTCTGATTGGCCTTGAGGTCCGGATAGGCTTCCGCAAGAGCGAAAATGCTTTTCAGGGCCTGAGAAAAACTGTTTTCCAGCTCCCCCTTTTCCTTGACGGTTGCCGGTCCTGAAAGACGGGATCGCAGATTGGTGATTTCCTCCAGGACCGTTTTTTCATGGCGGGCATAGCCTTTGACCGTTTCCACAATGTTGGGGATTAAATCATGACGGCGCTTGAGCTGGACATCGATGCCGCTCCAGGCCTCATTGAGGATGTTGCGCTGGCGGATGAAACGGTTATACATCACAACCGCGGCAATTAAGACAAGAGCAACTACAATAATAATCAAATACATATTTAGTCCTCCTGATATTCAAGTGTGCTTAAATATTTACTTTTAAGCCGACAATGTCAAGTGAAACTATAGGTATAGCGGGAAGATTTCCTTGACATATCAAACTCAGTTTTCTACAATTCAAAAAAAATGGACAGAGTTTGATCAAGCATCAAACAGAAGATTTCGATCATTGTGTTTTGTGATTGGATCAACATCAACCCAAGGAGGGAAACCAATGAAGAAATTATTATTCAGGGCATTTTTTTTAACGTTGGTATGTCTCATGCCTGTTTGTGTCATGGCAGAAGTCAACGTGCATGTCAGTATTCCCTTTCCCCTTCCCCCGCCGATTGTTTTTCCGGCAGCGCCTGAAGTCGTCGTCGTTCCGGGTACCGACGTCTATGTCGTACCTGACTTAAGCGACGAAGTATTCTTTTACAGCGGATGGTGGTGGCGTCCCTGGCAGGGGCGCTGGTATCGATCCCGATACTATGACAGAGGCTGGGGTTATTACAGGGGCACACCAACTTTTCACAGGCATTTTTATCACGGCTGGAGAGACGATTACCGGAATCATCGATGGAGAGGTCAGCCGTGGCAACATCACCGGATCCATCACGGAGATCTACACCGCAACTGGCGCAATTGGGAAAGAACAAGACACTGGCACAAACCGCATCCCCCGCGTCCTCCCCGTCCCGGTTATCATGGCGGCGGACCCGGACCCGGTCATCACCCCGGTTATCATGGCGGCGGTCCTGGACCTGGTCATCATCCCGGTTATCATGGTGGTCACAAACCGGGACATCCTCCGGATGGAGGTCATAAACCCGGGCGTCACGGCGACGGCAAACCAGGCAAACCCGGTAAGCCCGACAGAGGAAAGCATGATGGACGAATTGTTTATTAGATGGAATGAAAGGCGCGCGGCAAAAGGCACACCCGCCGTTTAACACGTCATTTTGACACAGCAAATCCTACCGGCTTTGACAATCAAGGTAAAGACTGATTTTCAAAGCCGGTTTTTTTTGAAATCCTTCTGAGATAAAAAATTTTCTTACGCCTCTTTCCTTGACTTTTGTCCGTCTTTCCGGTAAAAAGGTCGTGACCTTTTAAGGGAGTTGCATTATGGTCCCGGTCACCACCAAACCGTTTTTAAATAGAGTTCCTCTCATGAATTTTCAGCAGGGTGTCCCTGCATTTTTTTTATCCAGCAAAGAAAAATCAAAAAACATATTAATTCCTGCGGCCGCAGGAAAAAAGGAGGATTTACATCATGGCACAGGCTCAGGTATTCGAGAATAAACAGCCGGTCCTCGGCATCAACAGTCTGGGGAGAATAGGAAAATTAACCCTCTGGCATCACATTAACCGCAAATATTTTAAAGAGATTTTCATCAATCAGGGAAGGGAGGTAGGCACGGGGCTCGATTCCATCGCCCAGGCGATTGAAAAAGATTCGACCTATGGCCTGATGCACAAATTCCTGTATGGCGTCAAAGCGGAAAGAATCATTCAGATCGTCGATGAAAAGCAGGGAAAGCTTCTGATTGACGGCATTCCCGTCACCATTCTGCGTGAAGCCAGAAACCCGGCCGATATTCCCTGGCGGCAGTACGGCGTCGACGTGGTGGTGGACTGCACGGGCAAGTTCAAGGATCCCACAGTCGCGTCGGACAACAAGAGCGGCTCCATCCGGGGCCATCTGCACGGCGGCGCGAAGGTGGTCGTCAACTCTTCTCCCTTCAAAATCAAAAACAAGGCCCTCTCGACGCCGGATGACGCAATCACCATGATTTACGGCATCAATCACACGGCTTTCGATCCGAAGAAACACAAGGTTGTTTCTGCGGCGTCCTGCACCACCACGGGACTGGCCCACATGGTCAAGCCTCTGCTGGAAAATGAAGAAACCAGCAACATCCTCACGGCGTCCATGTCCACCGTGCACGCCGTCACCAATACCCAGAGCGTTCTGGACAGCGTTCCCAAGGCCGGCGAGAAAGATTTAAGAAAGAACCGGAGCATTCTGGACAGCATCATTCTGACCTCGACCAACGCCGCCAAGGCCCTGGCCGAAGTCATTCCGCAGGTTCAGAACATCGGTTTCATGGCGGATTCGATCCGGATCCCGGCGAGCACCATGTCCCTGATTGTCCTGAACGCAACGTTCCAGGCCCGCGCCGGCAGTCAGGGCACGGCCATGAACATCAACACCAAAATGATCAATGACTTGTACAGCAAAGCGGCCTCGAGCAATCCCGAAAAACTGCTCCGGTTTACCATGGAACAAAATGTGTCCTCGGATCTTTTCGGTGTGGACGCGGCCATCATCATTGAAGGGCAGTTCAATCACACGCGAACGGCGTTCATTAATCTGGATATGTCACACATTCCGAATCTGCCGGCGGATGTCGTCCAGGCGCTTCCCGAAAAAATTCTGAAAGTTCCCGTTGTACACGCCAAGATCTTCGGCTGGTATGATAATGAATACGGCAGCTACACCAACCGGATGGGCGACCTGACGGTTTATATCCACAAGAATATTCTGTAAAAATGATCCAAAAAAATCCCCTTAACATCGCACAGGCGCTGTTAAGGGGATTGCTTGTCAAAGCTATTCTTTTTCGCTCTGGTGCTGTCCCGCGTAAACGGCTCCGCTCCAGCCGTCGATGCTGATAAAGTCTCCGGCCCGGATGGTGAGGCTTTCGATGGTAGCGTATTCGTCAGCCTCATAAACCTTCAGTTTGTTGAAGCCGACCACGCCGACTTTGTCGAGCTGTGGTATGGTCACGGCGGCATGGGAGGTGCTGCCACCTTTGGCGGTAAGCAATCCTTCCACCTGCAGCAGAACGCCGACATCATCGGGCACGGTATCGGGACGGACCAGAATAAGGGGCGTGTCCGGATCTTCACCGCGGAATCGTTTAATATCCGTTTCTGAATAAACCGCCCGACCGCACAGCGCGCCGCCATTAACGCCGATGCCGGTTCCCAGAGCGGACGACTGCAATTCCGGCATATCTTTGAAGCGCGCCCATTTTTGCGTCGTGATCTGATTCATGTCGCGTGTTTGCAGAATGTATAGTTTATCCTTGGTGGGTCCTTCAAAGGTAAATTCGATTTCCTGATGGTTGAACCCCTTCTCATAGATCAGAATCTCTGAAATTCTTAAAAGCTCGGCGTAGATTTCCGGAAACTTATCTTCCAGCGATATTTTGGAGTCGCGGCATTCCGCGATGCGCTGTTTTTCGGAAATGGGATAGGTCTCCACGAGGCCGGAAACGATGTCATCCCCCTGCACGCCGAAAATAAAATCCCCGTAAAGCGTCACATCGGAAGATGTGCTTTTCGGCTCGCGGGTAAAAATAACGCCGGAGCCGGAATTGTCGTTGAGATTGCCGAAAACCATTTTCTGAACGATGACGGCCGTGCCCCATTTATCGGAAATATGCATTTGCCGGCGGTAAATCTCCGCCTGCTCCGAATACCACGAATTGAAGACTTGCAGGATGGCCTGCCCCAGTTGATCCAGCGGCTTATCCTTGAACTCTATGCCGCTGTCGATCAATCCTTTCTTGTAGGAGAGGGCGATTTGTTTCATCTGTTCGGGCTGAAACTGTATTTTTCTTTCCACACTGTACTTTTGTTTGTATTCATCGATGATCGCGTCAAAAAAATTGCGGTTCAATCCCTGGAACATTCCCCACATCTGAAGGAACCGGCGATAGGAATCCCAGGCGGCCCACTGAAATTCTTCCTTCTGGCTGAGACTTTCCGCAATCGCTTCATTGATGCCCACGTTTAGGAACGATTTCATCATCCCGGGCAGGGAAACGGTTGCACCGCTGCGGATCGAAAGCAGCAGGGGATGGCGGCGGTCACCCAGTTTACAGCCGGTGATCTTCTCCAGTCTTTTGATCTCTTTGTTGATCCGTTCCGCGAGATCATAAAAAATGTATTTATAGCCATACACCGCATCGTATCCCCGGAAAACTTCCGTGGTGATGATAAATCCCGGCGGCACATTAAATCCGAAGGACACCAGTTCTTTGAGAAAATATCCCTTGTTGCCAAGCAGGATCTGATTATCCAGTCTTCTATTCTTTTTATAAAAGGAAGAAACCGTCAACTCGGGATTGTAGGACATGACCACTTTCAGAATCTGTTTGTTGTCTTTAAACTTTTCAGCTTCCTCGTTGAGGGTTTTGATGACCGTGTTGACAAAATTATCCAGAACCTGAATACCGAAAGTGGACGAGATGATGCCCCGGATAAAATTTTCCGAATGCTGATAAATCAATTTTTCCTGTTTCTTGTGTCCGGATTTGGTTACCGCCTCCGTGTCCTGCCGGTATACCTGACCGATGATGACGGACAGGTTGTCGCTGTGGACATCAATATAATTGTTGCGGATAATCGTCTGAATATTTTTTGAAATAAAACGGAAAATATCCTCGTATTGCTCCAGCGAAAATTGCTTGATCGTCAGCGCGTTGGTCACGTACTTGACTTTGGCGATCAGCCCTTCCGTGGCAATGCCTTCGATTTCCAGCGCGTTGATATACAGCCAGATGTAGGTGTGGATTTTTTTAATGGTCTGCTTCGTGATGAATGTCAGATTGAAGGACTTCCCCAGTTCCTCAAAAAGCATGGTGGCCAGACTTTCCAGTCTCAGGGAAAGGCCGACGGCGTCAAATTTCTTCTCGCTATACGTTCCATACATGGAGGGAATGCCCGCCGCGATGTGCCGCTTGTAATAGATGTTTTCGTAGAACTGCGTTTTTTTCGGGGAGAGAATTCTTTCTTTCAGGATGGCCAGGAATTTCAGAATGATCGTAAGGCTGCGATAATGGTTTTTCGCGTTTAAAGATTTTTTCAGCGCAGCAATATCGGCTTGCGGAAAAGCATTGGCGGCCTCAAGGTCCTTGAGCAGATCGATAAATTGCGGATAATATTTTTTATAGATGAGCTGATAAATGCGGATCATCAATTGAACGCGTTCCTGATCCCTTTCATTGACGCCCTTGACCTTGCTCAGCTCACGGGTCACCTTTTCCCCGTCCCACTCGAGAAAATTCATGGGGCGATGGTTAATCCGGGTGAAAAAATATTTAAAAGCTTTGTGCATCCCGTTGAAATATTCTCCGGAGTTCGTCACCTGTTCATAAACATCAACGGGCAGATGCACGCGGAGGAAATTCTTGTCCCCGGTGCTCCAGTACTTGAAAATATCCTCGATAAAATTAAAAATCAGGCTGTTGCTTTCCACGTGCGACTGTTTCCGCAAAAAATAAACCAGTTTGTCGTTGCGCAGGGAAAGCTCGTCCACCCGGGTGGTAATATCCCGGAGTTCCCCTTCCGCGCCGATCTCGCTGAAATAGACGGGAAAAATCCGGAGCAGCTGTTTGATGAGATTATATGACGGCGTGATATCGCTGTTGAGCAGGGCGGAAATGTTTT
The DNA here is from genome assembly GCA_022710585.1 of Deltaproteobacteria bacterium. Classification (GTDB taxonomy): domain Bacteria; phylum Desulfobacterota; class Syntrophia; order Syntrophales; family Smithellaceae; genus Smithella. The sequence continues at coordinate 58,321 of JAKLGV010000012.1, forward strand.
TCTGAATCAGGTCGGTGTCGCGGATGAAAACGCCCCCCATTTTCAGATTCACAATCAGCGCCGAAATCAGCCGCTTGGTCCATCTCGGTTTCATCCCGATGATTTCCAGCCAGCAGCGAATATTCATAATGTGAGCCGGATTGACCTTGACCTGCCACTCTTCGTTGGAGCCTTTGATCTCCGGATACTGGAACCCGTAACGAATCAGCTCATCGATGAAGGTATCCACAAGCGCGTGGCTATTTTGCGCGAAGACTTCCCGGGCGGTCGTCGTAATACAGTCAAAAATCGCGGCGCTGAATTCACTCTGCGCCTTATTTTTTTTCAGGAAGCCGAACATCCGACGCACAAAATCATGAAAGGTCTCCTTCTTCTCTTCCTGAAAAACGATTTTAAGCGCGTGGTTGATTTCCCGAAGCGCGCTGGCGTGAATATCCACCAAGCTGGGCACATCGATGACATTAAACAGAAAGCGCAGCTTCACCACCTGCTGGTGCCCCTGATACGCGCTGGATTTCTCCAGTTGGTCGGCGACATGCAGATAGCCGTTCACAATCTGATAATAATCCGGCCAATCCAGATACCTCTGAATGCCGCCGCTCTCCACCGGATGCGGCGCCGCATTCAGCGTTTCCAGATTCTGAATGAGCGTCCTCAGATGCCCGTGGCTCAGGGGTTCAATGAATTGCTGATAGGCGGCAGCGGAATGCTGAGCGTCCACGTCTTCGGCGACAAACCATTCCGCGGGATCAGCCTGGGCCAGCCAGAACTGGTACGTAATTTTGAAAATTTTATGCAACAGGTTCTCAAAAAGCGGCGTCCCGACGTCCGCTTTTTTTTCGATCATGCTCTTGATGATTTTTTTGGCGTAAGACGAGCACTTCTTGAAAATCGCTTCATCCTCGTCAATCGCTCCCCGCATGAGCTTAATCATTTCCGGAAACAGGGACAGATTTCGCGTAAGGAATTCGCCGCTCTGATTAAAGATCGCGTCGATGTAATCGAACAAATAGTGGATGGCGCTGTCTTTGACCTCTCTGTCGGAGGAAGATTGGATGACGTCGAAATAAATACAAACCATCGTCGCCAGAGCGGAAAGCCCATCCGGATGGTTATTGTAGACATAGAAGTCGCCGATGGAAACGGACTTCAGCTCCCTTAAAACATAATCCCAGTTGACAAAGGGGTGATTCAGCTCGGTGAGCAGTTCACGGGTTTTTTTTTGCAGACCGTAATGGCCTTCGACAACCGCGAGCAGTGGAGTATACTGCTCCGGAATTTCTATGGTGACCGCCGTTCTCTCCAGATTGACTTTCAGGGCGGAAGAATCCAATTCTTTGATTTCTTTAGTCGCTTTATTTTTATCCGTCATACGGGCAGACCTTTCAAATCAGATAAATCAGAATCCGCGTATTTTTTCAAGCCCAGAACATTCAGACCAGCCATCCCGGACGCATGGGTCCCAAATAGGGTTCAAGACCTCTCTCTAAAAACGCACAACTCCGATAATGCCGCCACAGAACGGGGCATTATCGGAGTTACAATTCAGCCGGCGGAAACTTTCCTATTTCTTTTTTCCCGCTTTCTTAACAGGTTTTTTAGCCGCCTTTTTGACAGGTTTCTTTTCCGGTGCTTTGTTCTTTTTTGCCGCCGGTTTTTTCTTGGGAACCGCTGCTGCTTTTTTTACGGTTTCCTTTTTCTTGTGCGTCGGCGCCGACAGAACTTTCTTGGGTTTTGCGGGCCCCAGATTGACCATGGGCTCTTCACAGCAGATCAGATCAATTGAAGCGCACCCGCATTCTTCATCGACGATAACGGCCAAACCGCATACTTCACAACTCAAAACATCTCCAGCTTTTGCTCTCGGCATTTTCCACCTCCTCGTTGTGAGGGGTCGAACCTCTTCCCTCTTCTTGCCGTTCATTCTAATAAAAAATATTATTTTTTCAAGTATAAATTGCTTGTTTTTTTAAAAAGATAGGCGTAACAAATTTTTATCGGTGCGCTGACATCCCGCGTCTGACCATCACGGAACGAACATATGCCTTTAAAAAAAGATCAGAAATATCGAAGCTGGGTGGAAGTTGATCTCGGTCATTTTACCGGCAATCTCCGGGAAATAAGAAGGCTCATCGGATCCAAAGCCGATTTTATGATGACCGTGAAAGCGGACGCGTACGGACACGGCGCCATTGAAATATCCCGGGCGGCCCTCAAAAACGGCGCGCGCGTGCTGGGAGTCGCCAACGCCGATGAAGGCGTTCAACTGAGAATCAGCGGCATTGAAGCGCCCGTGGTTATTCTGGGACCGTCAACCGAATCCGAAATCGAACAAATCATCAAATATAACTTGACGCCTTCGGTATCCGATCTATTTTTCGCCCGAAAACTCCATAAGGCGCTGGCCGGAACCGGCCATCAACTGCCCGTGCATATCGAAGTGGACACCGGCATGGGGCGCGGCGGAACCATGCATACCGAAGCAGTCAAGCTGATTCTCGATATGTCGAAGTTATCCAACCTTCAACTGGAAGGGATATTCAGCCATTTTGCGTCCAGCGAAAAAATGATTCCTTCCAATGAAACGCAATGGAAACATTTCTCGGATTTACTGGCCGACCTAGAGTATCGCGGGATCAATATTCCCGTCCGTCATATAGACAACAGCGGCGCGATTTTAAATTACCCCGATTTTAAACTGAACATGGTGCGCCCCGGCATCATGGCTTACGGCATTTATCCTTCGCCGGAAAACAAATCAAAAGCCGACCTGGCTCCCGTGATGTCCTTCAAAACCGGTGTTGTTCTGCTGAAAGACTTTCCGGCCGGCTACGGCATCGGCTACAACAGCACCTTTGTGACTGCCCGGCCGACACGCATCGCCACCATTCCGGTCGGCTACGGGGACGGCTACGCTTTCATTCTTTCCAATAAAGGAGAGGCTTTAATCCGCGGCCGGAGGGCGCCGATTGTCGGGCGGATTTCCATGGATATGTGCACGGTGGATGTAACCGATATTCCCGGCTGCAAGGTCAGTGATGAAGTCGTACTGCTGGGCAGACAGGGCGACGAATATATCAGCGCCAATGAAATTGCCGCCAAAGCCCAGACCATCAGCTACGAAGTGCTCTGCGCTCTGGGAAAAAGAGCGCCGCGCGTCTTTCTCCACAAGGGGAAAAAAGAGGCTGTCGAGCCCCGGCTGCGAAGAATCTTTATTCCCGACGAGGAGAAATCCATCTCCCGCATCGATAATATCATCCGTCATTGCCTCCGGACGCGCGCACGCAACGAAGAACTGGGCAATGCCATTTACTACGAAATGTTTGAAACGCTTTTCGGCAAGGAAGACCGGCGGCTGGAACTGCGCTCCGGCTTCCGCTACAACATTCGCATAGCGCAATTGCCGGAAAGAAAAAAAGCCGCTTCATCACAGGAATACCTTCAGGTCAGCACGCACGTGGAATACAAAAAGACATTGCGTGATAATATCTTCATGATCGGCTGTGCTTCCAACAATACCCAGTTGGCCGCGTTGTTTGAAGACCCGCGCTGCGAATACCGCTGGGTGATGAGCAGCGGCAAGGATCTGAGTATAGACAGGGATTTTACCGTCGAACAGGTGCGCATCGATAACGAAAATGTTCCCATTATCGAAACAAAAAACACCCGGCGCGGCTATGAAATCTGGTGCGGCTCTGAAGAACTCAAGAAAAAGATCAACACCGAAGTAAAGCTGGAAATCGAAATTTCCACCAAGAAGGCCAGGGAAAATAAAATCTTTCCCGTTTACCTGGTGTATCCGGTCAGAGGTTTGGAGATTAACTTCAACTATGAAAAGGCGGGCATCAAGAATGTTCGGGAAGAAAGCTTTTTTGCCGGACGGCATCCCCAGCCGACCGTGTCAATCAAGAAAGGTAAGTCTATCGGCGTTAAGATATCCGATCAGGACTGGATTTTCCCGACCAGCGGCGTGATCTTTATCTGGGATATCTAAGCAGGTATGTCCGGTCTTTATTTGATGTAGTAACCGGAAACCCGCCACCTGCCATCCTTGTCGATCATCGGTGTAACCGTCTCAGCGGACGATTTTTTATTCTCAAATGACGTGTTGAACTGAATCACAACGTACTGCCCATCCGGCGCACCCGGCAGAGACGTTGTATAGGCGGCACTTTTTACTTTTCTGGAAATCAATTTACCAAGCGGTCCCCGCACGCCCTTGAGGGCCTGTTCCCATTGCTCCGGTGTGACAGCTTGTTTAAAATATTCAGATGATTGCTTCCAGCTTTCAAGATAGTTTCCCCGATCGACAATGGTGAGCCATTTTTCAGCCGATGCAATTGCTGCTTTTTCCTTACCCGATCCGTCAGCCATGACCGATGTGGCACTAATTATAAGTCCAATGACTACCAGAAATATTATTTTTCTCATCATTCCTCCGCTCCTTTCTTTAATCCAATCACTCTATTGATTCAGGGTTTGTTTCTTTCTTTCAGCAGCCAGATTCCGAGTGTAGCCAGAACCACAGCGGCAACGGCACTGGGCCAGACCGGAACCTCTAATCCGGCGGCAACCACCTGGACTTTCAATAAGAAGCGGCATAACTGGGCGCAAGCCAGAAAAAGAAGGAAAATACCGACGACTAACGAAGCGGGTCGTTTCATAGCATCACCTCCTGCAAAATTAAATTATTTACTTCCGCGCACTTTGTCAATGTGAGAACGGCGTCTGATCCTATCATCCCTGTTGAGTGTTTTATGATGGCAACACTGCAATTTTGACAACAACTTTATGAAGCTGCTCGGATGATATCAGGGGCATGTGCGCGTCTTCCGGAAAGAAAATCACAAAGGCGCCGGGTTGAGTCGCTACCCAGGCATCCGGTTCGTCGGCAAAATATTGAATATCTTCATCCGGATCGTATGCGCCGGTTGGATTTTTGCACAAAGACTTGGGTTTCCATCCCATCGTATCGGTGCCCGATAGAACCAGTTGGATATCAATATATTTTTCATGCGTTTCCAGCAAAGCATCCTCTTTCTTACGACCGGGCTCCAAGGATAGCATCGCGTAAACACGTTCAACGTCTATTTCATATTTACCCACAGGCAATTCCTTCAGATCCGGGCGCAAGAGAAAATCCAAGGCCTTGGCAAATCCCTTGTGCAGGTTTAAATAACGGTGGGCATTTTCGAGAATATCCAAAATCATTGCTTAATCAGATCCCTTCCGTTTTTATTTCCAACTTCTTCTCATGCCGATCCAAGGCCAAGGCAATCAGCTTGTCCAGAAGGTCGCTGTAATTGAGGCCGGTGGCTTCCCAGAGTTTGGGATACATGCTGATGCTGGTGAAGCCGGGCAGCGTGTTGATTTCGTTAAGATAGAATTTACCGGTTTTCCGATCCAGAAAGAAATCCACCCGCGCCATAGAGGTGCAGCCCAGCGCCATGTAGCCTTCGACGGCAAACTTTCTGATTTTCTCGGACTGGGCTTTACTGATTTCAGCGGGAATTTTCAGCGCCGCGCCGTTGGGATCAATATATTTGGCTTCATAGGAATAAAATTCATGATTGGGAATGATTTCGCCCAGCACTGATCCGGCCGGTTTTTCATTCCCCAGAACAGCGCATTCGATTTCGCGGCAGTCAATCGCCTTCTCAATCATCACGCGCGTGTCAAACTGGAAAGCAAAGTTCATTGCTTTCGCAAGCTCTCCTTGCTGCTTCACTTTTTTCACGCCCACCGAAGAACCCGCGCAGACCGGTTTGACAAAGAGCGGCAGCCCCAGTTTGGCCAGGGCTTCTTTCATAATCATCCTGGAATTCTCTTTCCAGTTCTGCTTGCTCACTGTCACGGAGGGGACGACCGGAATACCCGCGTCTTTCAGCAGCCGCTTGGCAACATCCTTATCCATACCGACCGCCGAGCCGATGACATCCGCGCCCACATAAGGCACCATCGCCAGTTCCAAAAGGCCCTGGAGCGTGCCGTCTTCACAAAACGTTCCGTGAATCACTGGAAAAACAACATCCACAACCACTTCTTTATTTTTGTTTTTGATGTTGTAAAGATGCAGCTTGTTTTTCTGTTCGAAATGATTGACCAGCCACACGCCGCTTTTCTTCAAAGCCAGCTTTCGGCCGAAATCCTTATCGGGAACAATTTCCGGTTTTTCCTGCACATACCAGCGGCCGTCGCGGGCGATGCCGATGGCCGTTACGTTGTATTTGTTGCGGTCAAGCGCTGAAAAAGCTGAAGCGGCGGAGCAGAGCGAAACATCATGCTCGCCCGACCTCCCGCCGTACAAAACGCCGATATTGATTTTTGATGGTTTTTTGGAAACAGAATTTTTCATCATACGGATCCTTTTAAATGATTTCAGAGTGTATTTGTCTTGTCATTTTCAAGACCTATACGCCCTGGACGCTGAAGTTGTCAAATTAATTTTGGTTTTTTGACGCGTTCATTCCCGCAAAGCAAGTTATCTTGAATCGGCAAATGCCTTTACAAAATCTCAAAATATATTTATACGGTTAGCGTCTTTAATATCCTAAAATCTATAAGGAGATTTTACATGAAAAAGAACTTTATCGCTGCTCTGGCAACGTTATCCGTGATGATTATTTTTTGTGCGCCATCGGTTTATGCTCTGGGCTTCGGCGCTCAGGCCCGGGTGTGGATTCCCACGTTTGAAGGTGAGCTGCGCGTGGATGACGGCAGCGTTACAGGAACGGAAATGGATCTGCAAGACGATCTGGGCATCGATGATGAATATTTCCCCGGCGCGGAAGCGTTTTTCGGCATCGGCGATCACGAAATAACCGTTTCTTTTTCGCAAATTGATCTTTCCGGTTCAAAAAAAATCAGCAAAGATATTACCTTCAACGGCGACACCTATCCGGCGGGGACCAATGTCGATTCGGAATTAACAACCAGCATGATTGACCTGGAATACCAGTACAAGTTTTTGAATCTGGAAAATATTCTGGCCGGCTTCTCTCTGGGCCTGATCGCCAAGGTCAAGTTTTTCGATGGTGAATTCAACCTGAGTTCATCGGCCGTTGAGAGCCGTGAAGACATCCAGGTGCCGGTTCCCATGCTGGGTTTGGGCGCCAAAATCGGTATACTGGCTGATGTTCTGGAAGCCCGGGCCAAGGTTGCCGGTATCGGGTATGACGGCAGCTATTCTTATGACGCATCGGCGGACATCTCTGTGAATCCCTTTCCATTTTTGAATATTTACGGCGGCTATCGGATCATGTCTCTAAAAATCGATGATGTCGAGGACATTTACACGAAGATGGATTTTTACGGACCGTATGCCGGGTTGGCCATCACCTTTTAAATTCAGCTACTTAATGTGCCTTGACAACATTTGTTTAAATCAATATATTATCGCCGGATTGAAGGAAACCTGTTGGTGATTTATGCCTCTTTATTTCAGCGCGGCGCAGGTGCCGACGACAAAAAAAGCTTTCAACGATGCCGAAAAGCTGATATCGCAGCAATTCAGGTTAAGCGACAAAGAGCTGAAAAACACCAGATATGAAGTGAAAACGCTCGCTTATCTGAACGAACAGGAGATCAAAGACGGGACGTTTGCCCATCTTTGCAAGTACTCCTACGAAAAACCGGGCGAGGCGGCGGGAAACGCCGAAAATAACTTTGATTTTTACCGGATATGCCTCCAGGACAACACGATTCTGGACGCGGTGGAAAGGTCAAATCCCTTTATCAAGCTCAGCCCGTTGATGCTTTATATCGCAGTGCACGAATTGATTCATGTGCTGCGCTTCAGCAACGGGGAAATTGATTTCGACGCCGATACGGAAGATAAGGAAAAAGAGGAAGTTATCGTGCACAATCTGACACGGGCGGCACTGCAACCGGTAAAAGGTTACGATATGGATATCGTTTTGGATTGCTTCAACAGCAATTATAAGAATTTCGATATATTTAATTAGGAGGGTTGGGTTATGCCTATCTACGAGTATAAATGTAACAAATGCGGGAAACAATTTGAAGCGTTTCAGGGAATTACGGATCCGGAATTGAAAAGCTGCAAGTTCTGCAAAGGCAAGGTGCAGAAGATGATGTCTCTTTCATCCTTCAGTCTGAAAGGGTCCGGCTGGTACGCGACGGATTATAAAGGAAAGAAGCCGGGCGCCCCAGCCAGAAAGAAACCGACAGAAGCCGGCGAAAGCTCATCCGCCGCGAAAACCGAAACAGCAACCGCCGCCAAAGACGAATAAAGAATTTTCTATAGAATGCGTTTATCCCGATAGGCCACGCCTGTCGGGATAAACTTTTTTTGCGCGTCGCGCGACGATCTGTTTTATGGATTGTCCATAAATTCAAGTCTTGAAATAAGGCTGCAGCTCCCGGCACAACTCCTCCGGCACCGTCGGACAGATAATTTCATTGTGCAGCTTTTCAAAGTAATTCAAATCGCTGGTGCCCAGCGGATTCATAACAAAGCGCGGAACGATCTTCCCCTGAACATTAAAATAATTGTTGTTGTTCATGGTGGCGTAGAGCGAGAGATTAAAACTCATGAAGTTGTTGGTGTGAAGATAGGTGAAAACGCGGGAAAGGCCGGTCAGAAATTCTTTGAAGTTCAGTTCCGTCAAATCAAAGATCGACGTTTTTTCCCGGAAAATAAAATCGATTTCACCGGCCATGCCTTTGGGCGCGAAACTGGTCAGCCAGCAGACGACGCCGGTATCGGCAATAAACCGCTTGTTCGATTTCTTTTCCAGAGCGATCAGATTGTTCCACAGGTTGTCGCCGTTGGAATTGGCGGCGTAATTTTGCGCGCTGGATAAAAGCTTCTGCATAAAACTGGTCGGCCGGTAGCTCACAATGGTTTGCAGATGCGGATGAATGAGGCCGCCGCCGGCGGGCGGCATGTAGTTCCAGTTGATCGAACAATATTTATACCCCAGATTCATTTCGGCCACGCGATGAAAATAGTCGCGGCAGACGAGAAATCCATCGCGCATATAGTCCGGTGTCAGCTCATTCATCGGGACCAAATGACGCGATGAAAAAATCGCCACGTTGTTGTTCTGGTCGTAGGGAAAAGCGTTGGGGAAAAGACAGGCTTCTCCCCGTTTGAAATTTCCGCTTTCGGTGATGTTGGCCGTAAACCGGGGCGTGGTTTTCTCAAAAAGATCGGGGCAGAACGGACACAACGATTCCGGCGATTTTTCAAGATAAGGCTCCAGGTCCGGCTTTTGCGGAATGCGCACACGGTAAGGTAAAATGCGGCAGGCCACACCGGTGATTTCATCATGTCGCAGCTCGATGGTTACTTTCTTTTCCTGAAAACTATCAAATGGATCGAGATAATAACCCGTTGTGATTTCTTTGTTAAACCCCAGTTCTCTCATAAAAATCCTTTCTATGATGATCAATGTTAACGATGTATTTCCTTCTGCTCTCGCCTTAAGCTCATCAGAATAAATATTTCAATATTTCTTGCGGAAACATCACCGTCAATACTTTCTTTCAATTCCTGCATGGGGATCTCCATGCGTGCGGCACTGCGATGTCCGCCGCCCTGACCGATTTCACCGAATGCCCTCCTGGCGATGAGACCGCAGTTCTGACGGTAACCGTCGCCGCGAAAGATAATCGTCAACCGGTCCTCGACGATTCCAGCGACAACCACATAATACGTTCCGATCAAACGCAGATAAAAGTCCGCGATCTGGACGCAGACATCCGCGCTCTCGATGTCTCCCAGAAAGCAGACGCGCCGACCGCGAAAATTATTCATGTGATGATAGGCGTAATTGAAATATTTCAAGAAGCGGGCCGGGGTTTGATTCAGTTCAATGCGGCGGATCAACTGCATATTGGCGTATCGGGTATGATAGGCATAAGCTCTAATGTCTTCGATGATCGTGGCGCGGTCAAAATTATCTGTATCCGTTTTAATTCCATAAAGCAGAGCGGTGTGTAAAATACGGGGAATCTTGATGCGGGCGCAAAGCAGATATTCGGTGAGCATGCTGGATAAAGAGCCGTAATAGGGACGAACGTCGGCGAGTCCAGCGCTCCACTGTCCTTCGTAAGGATGATGATCGAAAACGATCTGCGGTTTAATATAATTCAAAGAATGACTGAAAAAAGAAGGCTGGGCATCCATCAGAGCGATGAGTCGGTAGGATTGGATATCCACCTGATGGACCAACTGAATATGAAGGTGCAGAGCGGCAGCAAATTCCAGGTTCTGGTGCCGGATGACCGGTTCCGTGGAGGCAAAAGCGCTTCTGGCCAGGCCTTTGGTTTTCTGGAGAATCTCGCGCAGCGCCATGGCCGAGGCGATGGCGTCCGGGTCGGGGCTGCCGTGCATCAGCAGCAACAAAGAATCATCAGGCTGAACCATGTCCATCAGCTTTGGAAAATTCAGCTCGGTTTCTTTTTTTATCGGAATGGAGTCAACGTTCATGGTTTGAGCGTCAGTGGCGTCGCCCGATCTGTCTCCTCAATAAACTGTAATTTTGCCCGGGTGCTCTTTAACCACTTCTCCGATCACAGCGACGTCAGCAATTCCCGCGGCGCGCATTTGTTGAACAAGCGGATCGGCCTTACTGCCGGGCAGGCTGAAAAATAAACCTCCCGCTGTCTGCGGATCAAACAGCAAATCGAAAATCCAGTCCGGACAGGTTTTTTCTTTTTCCACCTGCCGGATGCGGTAATCCCGGTTGCGGTAAAGGCCTCCGGGAATAAAACCCGTCTCCATTAAATCGCGCACGCCTGTAAACACGGGCAGCGCCGCAGAGTTGATGCGCAGACCAACATCACCGCCCTCCATCATTTCGCAGGCGTGACCCAGCAATCCAAAGCCGGTGATGTCGGTACAGGCATGAATGTCGCCCACGGCAATCATCAGCTCCGCCGCTTTTTTATTCAAGGAGGTCATGGCCTGAATCGCCTGCTGCATTTGCTCCGGCGTTGCTTCACCCGCTTTAATGGCCGTGCTGATGACGCCGGTGCCGAGCGCTTTGGTCAGGATCATTTGATCGTCCGCTCTGGCGCCGTGATTGTATAAAACTTTATCGGGGTGAACGATTCCTGTTACCGAGAGGCCGTATTTGATTTCATTGTCTTCCACGCTGTGTCCGCCGATCAGCAAAACTCCGGCTTCGTGCATTTTGTTCAGGCCGCCCTGCAAGACTTGCTGCAAAACGGATATATCCATGGTCTTGATCGGAAAGCAGACGATGTTCATCGCGGTGAGCGGTCTGGCGCCCATCGCGTAAATATCGTTAAGCGAGTTGACGGCGGCAATCTGGCCGAAGGTGAAGGGATCGTCAACCGTGGGTGTGAAAAAGTCAACCGTTTGGACCAGAGCGACGTCGGCGGAAATTTTATACACGCCCGCGTCTTCCGCGTGCTCAAATCCGGTCAGCAGATTCGGATCCTGAACCAGCGGCAAATCGAGCATGATTTTAGACAGATCCCCCGGACCTATCTTGCAGGCTCAACCGGCGCTCTGCACCGTCTGCGTCAAACGAACAGCTTTCTTTTCGTCCATAGCCTTTCCTTTAATGAATACGTTTTTGAAGAATCTGTTGCCGACAAATATAAGCGGAACAGCGTCTTATGTCAATCACGGAAATGATTTGACCGGCCGGCGGCGTTATCATTCAGCGGCAATATTTAATTTGATTTTTTGATTCAAATAAGTTTAAAGAAGTCAAATTTTGTCAAGGATCAGCATGATGTCCATCCGTTACTACAGCACCAATCGCAATTTAAAGAATGTCGCGGGCATTACGCCTTTTACCGGCAAGGTGTCTTTTAAAGAGGCGCTGCTCAAAGGTCAGGCTTCTGACGAAGGCCTGTTTATGCCGGATACCATCCCGCAGCTTTCATTGAAAGATATTCAGGATTTGAAAGGCAAACCCTACAGCAATACCGCCCTGCTAGTTGCCAGGGCTTTTCTGTCTGACGAGTTCCCGATGGAGACGCTTCAGACCGTCGTGAAGGATTCCTATAACTATCCGGTTCCTCTGGAAGAGGTCAGGCCGAAAAATTTTGTGATGCGCCTGGATCAGGGGCCGACGGCGTCTTTCAAAGATTTTGCCGCGCGCATGATGGCAAGGCTGATGAGCAACTGCCGTCCGAAAGGCGAAAGGTTGAATATCCTTGTCGCGACCTCCGGCGACACGGGCAGCGCCGTGGGCGAGGCCTTCAAGGGCGTGGCGGGAATTGATGTGACCATCCTGTATCCTGAGAAAGAAGTCAGCGGTATACAGAAAAAACAGCTCGACACCATCGGCGGCAACGTGCAGGCCCTGAGCGTTTCCGGAAAATTCGACGATTGCCAGAATCTGGTCAAGCAGGCGTTTTCCGATCCGCAGATTGAAAAATTCAACCTGTCCTCGGCCAACTCCATTAACTTCGGACGGATTCTCCCTCAGATTATCTATCATATTTATGCGTATGCCCAACTGGCCGAAAACGGCGAGACGGCGATCTTTTCCGTTCCTTCCGGCAATTTCGGCGACGCCCTGGGCTGTGAATACGCCAGAAGAATGGGGCTGCCGGTCGCCAAACTTGTGATGCCCACTAACGAAAATGATGAATTTCCCATCTACCTGGCGACGGGAAAATATCATAAGGTTTCGCCATCGAGAGCCTGCATTTCCAACGCGATGAATGTGGGACATCCCAGCAATCTGGCGCGCTTCTTCGACCTGTATGGCGGCACCGTTGACCGCGTGGGACAGGTGCACCAATACCCCGACCTGGAAGAAATGCGTAAATATATTTTCTCCGTCAGTATCACCGATGAGCAAACCAGAGAAACCATCAGGAGCGTCTATCAGCAATATAAGGTTGTCCTGGAACAGCATGGCGCCGTGGGCTGGGCGGGACTGGAAGCATATTTGAAAACCGCACCGGAACGGAAGCTGGCCATCAGCTTGGAAACAGCGCATCCGGCAAAATTTCCCGAAGAGATTCAGCGCCTGCTGGGCCTGACACCGTCTCTGCCGGACAGCATGAAAAATATTGATCAGCGGAAAGGCAGCGCCATCGCCATCACCGGCGATTACGATGACTTTAGAAATTATCTGCAGAAGCATTTGAAGATCAGGGAATAGCTTCATCACGTCCAAGACTGGAAAGCATGCGAGAAAGTATTGACAAGGCTGCTTTTTTCCTTTAGCTTACGCGAAAACAATAATTCCTGACTGGAGAATAAATAGTGAAAGAGATTGGTTCTTTGGACTTGGGCGGCAGTTTCCATGGCAGTCTTCTGGGCATGGTGATGGACGCGGGGCTTATGGTGCAGCTGGTCTTATTGCTGCTCTTTGTTTTTTCCGTGGTTTCCTGGGCGATTATTTTTCTGAAATACCGGTATTACCGGAAAGTCAACAAGGAGAATGACGCTTTCGCCTCCGACTATACACGCAGCTCCAAGCTCTCCGATGTAATGCCCGCGGCAAAAAAATATGACAATTCCACTCTGGCCGAAGTGTTCCGGATCGGCTATACGGAACTGACCAAAATCAACAAACAGGCCGGTGAATCCGCGGGGAGCGTCGATGAAATCAGCCTCTCTTCGCTGGATAACCTGGAGCGCGCCATGAACAGGGCCTGCAATACGGAAATGACTAAGCTCGAAAGCGCTCTCGGATTTCTGGCCACCACCGGTTCGGCCAGTCCGTTTATCGGACTATTCGGGACCGTCTGGGGCATTATGGATACCTTCAAAGGCATCGGCGCCCGCGGAACGGCGACGCTGGCCGTCGTGGCGCCCGGCATTTCCGAAGCGCTGATTGCCACCGCCGCGGGGCTGGCCGCCGCCATCCCGGCTGTTATTTTCTACAATTATTTTCTAAATCAGTCGAAAAATATGGTGCAGGAAATGGAGAACTTCTCCTCCGAATTATTAAACATTGTCGAGCGGCATTTTGTCCGCAAGTAAAAACCGGAGCGTTTTTCTATGAGCAGCTTTCGCAGACGACATCATCCGGATAAACCTTTAGCGGAAATCAACGTGACGCCCCTCGTGGACGTTATGCTGGTGCTGCTGATTATCTTTATGGTCACGGCCCCGATGCTGTCGATGGGCATTGATGTCAATCTGCCGAAGGTTCAATCCAAGAGCATGGATGTCACCGAGGAAAAGCTCGTGCTGACCATCAGCGACTCCCGGGAAATATTTCTGAACAAAACCAAATTGCCGCTGGGCGAATTAAACTCCAAACTGACTGCCATCTTTGCCAACCGAATCGACCGCGAGCTGTTTCTGCGCGCCGATAGAAACGTGCCGTATGGCTTTGTGGTCGAGGTAATGTCGGAGGTGCGCAAATCCGGCGTTGATAAACTGGGCATGATTACGGAACCGCCCGAGGACACAAAATGACACCCCGGATGCCCGCCAGAAGCTGCGGCGGAAATGTCGGCAACCTCCAGAACATGATCATCCTGTCTCTCGTCTGCCACCTGATTGTGGTTACCCTTATTCTCGCATCTGTCTCAACCACGTCCAGACGTCTGACGTTCGGACCGATCTATTCGGTACAGTTGGTTGGTTCCGACGTCATCTCACAGGCCCCTCAAACGTCCGGCGGCTCCGATATGGCGGATTTGCTGCAAACCAAAAAAGCGCCGAGTCCCATCATTCTCAAAAGCAAGATTGCCGCTGTCGCGCCTAAGCCGATCAGAACTCAGGAGGCGGACCAGTCCCATCTGGAAAAAGCCCTCGAAGGCATCCGGCAAAAACAGCGAAAGCTGGATGGCCAGCAAAACCCAAATGGCCGCCCATACGGTCCGGCAACCGCTTCCGCTCCGGCCGGCATGTCGGACGCCGCGATCAATGAGCAGACCAATGAATATATCAGCGCGGTCTGGTCCAGGGTGAAACAAAACTGGACGATGCCGCAATCCTTGATGCCGTCAAAAGACATTACCACAATCGTCGCCGTTAAAATCGCGCGCAGCGGCGCGCTGGAATATGCCGGTTTTGAAAAGCGCTCCGGCAACAGTTATTTCGATGACTCCGCCCTGCGGGCAGTCAAAAAATCAAGCCCCTTTCCGCCGCTACCCTCCTGGGTCAGGGACAGCAGCATCGAAATCGGCATACGTTTCCATTCCGCGGAACTGCAATAAGGTGTCCCATAAGAAAGGATGTTACAGGTCATGATGAAAAAATTTATTTTAAATCTTGTTTTGATACTGTCGTGCTTTGCGTTCATCAATTTCAACCACGCTGTCCTCGCGAAAGTCTATGTCGATATCGATTCGCCGACATTTCGTCCGATGCCCATCGCCATTGCCGATTTTAACAACCGGGCGCCGGGAACCGGTAAACCGGCGGACCGGGGCAGCGCCGTTGCCGAAGCCGTCCGGCAGGATCTCGCGATCACAGGGATATTCAATATTTTAAATAAAAAAAGTTTCCTGGAAGCCGGCACGGCTGTGGACAAAATCAATCCTTCCGACTGGCTGCCGCTGGGAGCCGATTATCTGCTGAAAGGTGAAGTGGTCAGAAATGATCAGGAAATAGTCGCCCACGGCTATCTTTTTGATGTCAGCCGGGGAGAAATTATTTTTGCCCGGAAATACCGCGCGACGGCAGACCAGTCCAAAGCCCTTTCCCGCGCCATTGCCGTGGATATTATGCGCGCTCTGGTCAACGATGAAGGGGACTTCAACACGCAAATCGCGTTTGTTCCCAAGAACGGCCTGAAATCCGATATTCATTCCATCGGTTATGACGGCACCGGTTTGAAAGCCGTCACCGGCCACAAATCCATTCTGATGGCGCCCCGCTGGTCGCCGGACGGGCGCCTGCTCGCTTTCACGTCCTTTAAGCGGGGACGGCCGGAAATCTATATCCGCAATCTGAAAAGCGGCGCGGAAAAGAAAGTGGCCGCTTTTGAAGGCATAAATTTGTGCGGCGCTTTTTCTCCGGACAGCCGGAAATTATTGCTCACGCTGAGCCGCGACGGCAACAACGAAATCTATTCGCTGGACATTGATTCTCTGTCGCTCAGGCGTCTGACCAACAACTACGCCATCGATGTTTCTCCCTCCTGGTCGCCGGACGGAAAGAAAATCGCGTTTGTGTCCAACCGCTCCGGCTCGCCGCAGATTTATACGATGGCTGCCGACGGCAGCAACGTAAAAAGGATCACCTACGAAGGCGGTTATAATTCTTCGCCGGTCTGGTCGCCGCGCGGCGATGAGCTTGCCTATGAAGGACAGGTAGGTGGCCGGTATCAGATTTTCGTCATTCCAGCGGAAGGCGGCAGTGCCCGGCAACTGACGTCTGACAGCGCCAATAATGAATCGCCTTCGTGGTCACCATCCGGCCGGCAAATCGCGTATGTCTCCCGCAGGCCGTCCCAAAGCAGGCTCATGATCATGAATGCAAACGGCTCCAGCCCGAGGCAGGTTTATGAAACCCGACAGAAACTGGTCATGTCGGCCTGGTCGCCGCGCCTGAAATAACGGCCTGAAAATTTTTCAGGGGTTGTTATTTTCAACACTTTGCCGTATAAGACACGAACAGCAATACCGTAGAAAGTCTTCAGCTTCGCTGGAGAATAATGATGATCGCCATATTCATACATTAAACGTAACAGGAAAGGAGTTGTATGATGAAAAATGACATGACCCGGAAAACACTTGTTGTTGTTTTAATACTGAGCGTGCTGGTTTTTGCCGGCTGCGCTTCGAAAAAATCTGTGGTGACCGGTGACACCGGCAAGGACCAGGGCGTCACCGCCGAAACCGACCAGCGCGGCGCGCAGGAGGATCAGGCCAGAGCGGACGCGGAGAAAGAGGCCTTGAATCAATCCGTTGATCTGGAAAAGATGGCCCAGGTAAAATCTCCCGTCAGTGATATCAATTTTGATTTTGACAGTTCCGCCATCCGTCCCGACGCGCGCGCGATTCTTGAACGCAACGCGGATTATTTTACGAAAAACAGAGCGTCTGCCATCGTGATTGAAGGACACTGCGATGAGCAGGGAACCGCCGAATATAACATGGCCCTGGGAGAGAGACGCGCGCAGGAAACAAAAAAATATCTTGTCAATCTGGGCGTCAACGAATCGCTTATGAAAACGGTGAGCTTCGGCGAAGAAAATCCTCTGGATCCCGCGTCCACCGAGGAAGCCTGGGCTAAAAACAGACGCGCCCACTTTGTTGTGAACCCCTGAATATGACCTGAGGTGAAAAAATTGAAAAAGTATTTTCAAATTATTTTGCTGCTGGCTTTGATCTCGCTGGTCGGCTGCGCCACCACGGGAGATTTAAAAACGCTCCGTTCGGAATTAAACCAGAAAATGGATGACCGATATTCCGTTATCGATTCCGATCTGGCTGTCTTGAAGAAAAACGTCGCGGAACTGGAAGCTGTGCGCAAAGGACAGGCCGGCGCGGCGGCTGATATTTCCGAATTGAGGGAAAATATCCAGCAATTGCGAGGAGAAATCGAATCGCTCAGAAAAGATATGGCCGCCGGTTCCAAAAAGGAAGATCAGCGCCTGGATAACATCCTGCTCAAAATCAATTTTATTGAAAACTTCCTGGAAATCGGCGGTAAAGCCGCCCCCGGCGATGCCGGCGACAAAACGGGACCGGCAAACGGAACATCCGGCACTCCTGATCCATCCAAAACACAGGATAAGGAAAAAGCGTATTCATCCGCCTATAAGATGTTTCAGGATGGACATTACGATAAAGCCAGAAAAGCATTTCAGAGTTTCCTGGAAAAATATCCCGACAACGAGTATTCCGATAATGCCCAGTTCTGGATCGGGGAGTGCTATTTCTTTGAACAGAACTATGAAAAAGCCATTCTGGAATACGAAAAGGTGACCAAAAATTATCCGAACGGCAATAAGGTATCCTACGCGCTGCTCAAGCAGGGATTATCTTTTGGCAAACTGGGCGATAAAACCTCGGCCAAATTGCTTCTGCAGCAGGTCATTAAGAATTATCCGAACACCAGCCAGGCGCGCATTGCCCGCTCCAGTTTGCAGGAAATGAAATAGCCTTTGTTGAGATTCGGGAAGCTATTCCAGAGGAATTTCTTTGATACCGGCGGGAATATCCAGATGAAAGATGGATAAATCAGCCGGCTTTTCTATTTTCACGTCCGAATACGTCACGGACAATGAGGCCGTGCCGTCGTTCAAGGTGATGATTATTTGCTGCGGCAAATCGCCGTTTGGGTCAACATAGAAGTATTGAACGCTGTAGAGTTCCCGGCCGGCCTCATCTTTGCGAATCATCTTTACCGGTTTGTTGTTGTTCATCCGGATGATTTGAGAAAGGCCCGATGGCGCTTTCATTTCCAAGTGCAGGACGCTGTCTTCCCGGAATTCCCGATAGGCAATATTCTTTTCCGGCAAAGATGGAGAGGCGCCCGTCAAAATCATCACCAGATCTTCGATAGCCATCGGCCAGGGCAGAAATTTTTTCAGATGGTCCGCTGTCGGTTGTCCGCTGTATAATTCTCCGCGGGAAGGAATCAGAATATTCATTTTTTCAGGTGACGCCGCCAGCACAAAATCCGGCACGCCAATGACCGGCAGCAGCTCCATCCGCAGATAGCAGGGCCTTTTTAAAGCCAGAGCGGCTTTGAACGGATAAGAACGGCCGGACGTCGTGATCTCTATGTCCGCGAACGCGCTGACCTGTCCGTCCTGATGATCACCGTCTGTGAATGAGGTCGTGGTATCTGTTGAAACGCCGCCGTCGGCAATCATCTGCTGCCTTAATCCGCAGGACGCAAGCGGAAAAGACAACAGACACAGAAGCGCCAGGGAAAATATTTTGGCCGCGAAGGATTTAATCAAGGAAGGGTAGGAAACCATGATGCCTTGCTATTGCTTTTTCCCGGTAATGTTTTCCAGCTTCTTTTGCACGGATTCATTTTTAGGATCAATTTTCAGCACGCGCTCGTACATGGTCCGGGCTTCCTTCATCTTCTTTTGCCTGACATACAAATCGCCGACGTGTTCAATGACATCCGTTTCTTCCGGCAAAAGTTCGAGCGCCTGTTTTAAATATTTTTCCGCGTTGGATAATTTGTTTTTCTGGAAATAAACCCAGCCCAGACTGTCCAGCAGATAGCCGCTGCCCGGTTTAATCTCCAGGGCTCTCAAGATCATTTTTTCCGCTTCATCAAGATTGACGCCCCGCTCGGCATAACTGTAGCCGATAAAATTGAGGGTTTCGGCATGATTGGGATCGATGGTTAAAATATTCTGCATGGTATCAAGGCTTTCGTCATAGCGTCTGGCTTTATCATAAAGGACTCCCAACGCATAGCGCAGATCGATATTTTGCGGCGCTCTTCTGATGCCTTCCTGGAGAATATTTTCCGCGGCGGAGACATCGTTGTTGTCCTCATAAAGCGCCGACAGGAAAAGATAGAGGGGGACCTGATCGGTTTTTTTCTTCAGCGCTCCCTGTATGAGGTCAATGGCCTCCTTCATTTTGCCTTCATTTTTATACAGGATCGCTGAGCGAATCTGAGAGCCGACATACAAATCGGATGTCGCCGCGATATCCTGATACTCTTCGATTGCGTTTGCATTGTCTCCTTTTTGCTCATAGGTGGTCGCCAGCAGGTAGCGCACCTTGTCGTCGGTAAGATTCTGCTGCAGAACGGTTTTGAATTCCTCGATCGCCTGATCCAGTTTATTCATGTCGTAGTACAATAACCCCAGCGCCACCCGGATATCCCGATTGTTGGAATCGATCTTTAAAACCTCCCGGAATTCTTTTTCCGCTTCCTCATATTTTTTCTTTTTAATCAACAGCTCGCCTGTTCTGACCCGCAAATTGATCCTCCCAGGATCAATGGCCAGATATTTTCGGTAAACCTCGATGGCTTTATCCAGCTTTTCCTGCTTTTCATAAAGAGCGGCCAGATCAAATAAAGCCATTTCAAAGTAAGGGTTCAACGACATGGCTTTTTTGAACATTTTTTCGGCTTCGCTCAAACGCTGCATTTTTTCCAGCACCTTGCCGTAATAATAGACTCCCATGATATTGTCGGGATCGATTTTCAGCATCTTCTTGAATGTTTCTTCGGCCTTGCTGAATCGTTTTTCCTCGGCAAAGATGATCCCCAGGTAAAGATGGGCGATTAGATTTTTCGGGTCCAGTTCAATGACTTTTTTATGCTCTCTGACCGCTTTCGCGTATTCCTGAATATTGAGGTACAGGCCGCCCATGATTAAATGCAGATCCGCGTTTTCGGGATGTTTGTCCAGCGCTTCTTCTCCGCGGGCAATCGCGCTACTGATGTCGCCCTGTTCCGCGTAAAGGGAAATAAGTTCGATTGTCAGATAAGCGGAATCGGAATCGGCGGCCACCGCCTGTTTCATTTCCTCCGTGGCCTCTGCCAGTTTTCCTTCATTGCGCAGCAGAACGCTTAAAGAATAATGATAAGACGCTTTGGAATGGACGCTTTCCGTGTTTTCCACGTCTTTATTCTGAAGACCGGCACAGCCGCTGAGCTGCATTACCGCAAAGATGAATGCCGGCAGTAAAACAGCCAAACGTTGTTTCATTGTCGTGGTGCGCATTGCTTTTTTGTCTTTATCCGTCATCTCTGAATCACGACCCGCTGCCGTTCATTTTTTATCAGCCTGGACACCGGAACAATGGACACCCCCTGCCGGCGCATGCTTTTTGACGCGTCTCTGAGCGCACGCACCGTTTCCGGATAAGGATGTCCGATCATAATTTCCGCGGTCACCCCGTCGCCGCTGGCGACACTCATTAAATTCGCATAGATCTTATTATAATCACGATTATTATCAATGAAAATTTTACGTTCAGCAATTTTCAGGCCTGTTTTGCCGGCGGCGGCTGACGTTCTGGCATCGGCTGTCGTGCGCGAATCCACAAAAAACAGATTGCGCTTTTTCAGTTCTCTGAAAACCAGTGTCAGTTTTTGTTCATCCATCATAAATTTCGAACCCATATGGTTGTTCACGCCGGACACATAAGGCACGTCGGCAAAATTTTTTTTCAACTGCAGGAGAATCTCCTCATCGCTCATGTCCGTAAACAAGGCCCCGTCACCCGGTTTCTCCTGCGGATAGGACAGCGGCTCCATCGGCAGATGCAGCAGCGTTTCTTTTCCGGCCTGATGAGCCATGACTGCCACCTCGCGCGAATGTTTTTGAAAGGGGACAATAGCAAACGTCAAAGCGGCGTCAACCTTCAGCAGTTCACGGGCGGCGTCTAAGTCATATCCAATATCATCAATGATAATCGCCATTTCCCGATGAGTACTTGGAACCGCATCTCTTTTTTTCGATTTCGCTTTGGTCTTAGCCGTTTCTTTTTTGAACTGTTTTTGAGTGGATGGCTTCTCTGTTGGCGTGGGCCGCTCCTTCTGAAACAATACATAAACGATGCCCGCGACCGATAAAACAATGCATAGAAGAATCGTCGCCGTAAAAAGTTTTTTCAATAACTTCATGGCTGATTTTGTTCTGCAACCGACCTTAATTTACATTAATTTTTTTCATGATGTCCCAGCTCTTCAGAATATCAACCGCGGTTTTGAGTTGATTGTCTTTCTGCAGATCAGAAAGGTCTTTGCCGTTCCGGCCCGTGATTTCTTCCATTTTGGTGCCGTCTTCTTTGGCCGGTTTGATATGGCCTTTGAGGTCTTTTTCTCTGAGCCTCTCTTCTTTGCCGACAACAATTTCCGTATCCTCCACAGGATTGATAAACGGTACGGTAATATCCGGCGTGATGCCTTCGGCCTGAATGGATCGTCCTTTCGGCGTATAATAGCGGGCTGTGGTTAATTTCAGAGCGGAGCCGCCTTCCAGCGGAATGACGGTTTGAACGGAGGCTTTGCCGAACGTTTGCGTGCCCATAATCAAAGCCCGGCCGTTATCCTGCAGGGCGCCGGCAACAATTTCCGCCGCGCTGGCCGTGCCTTCATTGACCAGCACCACGATCGGACAGCCGATTTCGTTATTGTCATCCCGGGCTGTGGATTTTGATTCCATACTTTTCACCCGCCCGCGGGTGGAGACGATCGTGCCCTCTTTCAGAAAAACGTCAGAGACTTCGACGGCCTGCGTCAGCAGTCCGCCGGGATCATTTCGTAAATCCAGAACCAGTCCCTTCAGCGGATTATTTTTCTCGTTTAAATCTTTCAGGGCCTTGCGCAAGTCCTCCACCGTTCTCTCCTGAAAGGCGGCAATACGGATGTATCCGATACGGTCTTCCAGCTTTTTGAATTTCACGCTCTTAATCTGAATGACGGCGCGAGTTAAGGTAATATCTTTCGGCGCAGCCATGTTTTCTCTCAGAATGGAAATAGTCACCTTCGTATCTTTGGGGCCGCGCAGCTTCTGGACCGCCTCAACCGTTGTGATGTCTTTAGTCGATTTACCGTCAATTTTAAGAATCTGATCGCCCGGTTTGATGCCGGCGTTAAAAGCGGGCGTATCTTCAATGGGAGACACGACGGTCAGAACCTCTTTGAGAATCATAATTTCGATCCCGATGCCGCCGAATTGTCCCTGGGTTTCCACCTCCAGTTCCTTGTATAAATCCGGCGTCATAAAAGCGCTGTGCGGATCCAGCGATCTTATCATTCCGTTGATGGCGCCCTGCATCAGCGGGGTAGTGTCCACTTCATCAACGTAATTTTTCCGGACCATATCGAGAACTTCGTTGAAGGTTTTGATGTCTTTGTAAAAATTTTTATCTTTGGCGGCGGCATTGCCGTCATTGCGAAGCCCCATCAGGGCCAGCGCGCCCAGCACAATCAGGATTGGCAGAAGAAATTTCGCGGCTGTTTTTTTCATAGGATTCCTCTCCATATGGAATACAGGATTGATTTGCTTATACCACTTTCTCTGAGATTTTCCATTTCTTTTAGATGACGCGGATGAAGCGGTTCGGTCACGAACTTCAATTTATTCCACTGTCCAAGTGGTTCCGGCGGGAGAATCTTTCAGCACGATATTCATAGCCGCCAGTTCTTTTCTGAGTTCGTCCGCCCGGCTCCAGTCTTTATTCTGCCTGGCCGCCTGCCTTTGCCTGACCAGATCCTCAATAGCATCTATTTTCAGGCCTCTCTTGCGCAGCTCGGTTTCCTGATCGGCCATAAAAAAACTGTCGGGGTCGCCGTGGAAAACTCCCAGCACCTCGCCGAAGCGATCAAAAACCTTTTGGGCCTCCTCCAGAATGGCTGCTTTTTCCGGCGCGGGCATCTTTTTTTCTTCCACGATAAAGTTATTGGTCAGGCGAACCATTTCAAAAACATAGCCCAGCGCCTGAGCGGTATTGAAATCATCATCCATGGCTTCGTCAAACTTTTCCGCCAGTTTTGCAAACCGGCTGATATAGCTTTCGGCTTTTTCGGAAAGTCCGGACGACTCCTGACGGGCCTCCGCCGGAAATTGCATTCGGGCCTCTTTCAAAAGCTGCAAAGTCCGGTAGCCTCTGATCAGGGCCGTTCTGGCTTCGGTCAGCGATTCTTCCGAATAATCCACCGGACTGCGGTAATGGCTCTGCAGCATAAACAGCCGCAAAATTTCCGGATGATAATTTTTCAGAATTTCCTGAACGGGAAAGATGTTGCCCAGCGACTTGGACATCTTCTCCGAATTGATTTTTACAAAGCCGTTGTGCATCCAGTAGTTCGCCGGCGGTTTTCCGGTAGACGCCATCGATTGGGCGATTTCATTTTCATGATGCGGAAAAATCAAATCCTCGCCGCCGCCATGAATATCAAACGTCTCGCCCAGATAGCGCCCGCTCATGGCGGAGCATTCGATATGCCAGCCGGGGCGGCCTTTTCCCCAGGGGCTTTCCCAGAAGGGTTCGCCTTCCTTGCTGTTTTTCCACAGCGCAAAATCCAGGGGATTCTTTTTCTTGTCATTGACATCGACACGTGCGCCGGCCATCATTTCTTCCAGATTGCGCCCGGACAGACCGCCGTAGGGTTTGAAATCGCGGATCGAAAAATACACGTCGCCGGCCACGCTGTAGGCATACCCTTTTTCTTCAAGGTTTTTAATTAAAGTGATCATTTCAACCATGTGCTCTGTCGCCTTGGGAACCACCGTGGGCGTCTGCACACCCAGCGCCGCCATATCGTCATCGTGAGCTTGAATATAGCGCTCCGATATCTCCCGGAAATCGACGCCCTCCCGGTTGGCGCGGTCGATAATCTTATCGTCGATATCCGTGAAGTTCTTGACATAGGTCACTTCATATCCCCTGGAGCGCAGGTATCGCACCACGACATCGAAGACCACTGCCGCGCGGGCATGGCCGATGTGGCAGACATCATAGGCCGTAATGCCGCAGACGTAAATGCCCACAGCGCCTTCTTTTATGGGTGTAAAGGTTTCCTTTGTTCTTGTTCTGGTATTGAATATTTTCTGAGACATAGTTCTTTCACCTTTATTCATCAGGGATAGAGCGGCGGAATGGCCAGCCCGCTATCTTCTTTGAATCCGCACATGATGTTCATATTCTGCACGGCTTGTCCGGCGGCGCCTTTAATCAAATTATCAATGGCCGCCATGATAATCACCCGATTCGTCCGCGGATCAACCGCCACGCCGATATCACAGTAATTCGATCCGCAGACCGATGAAATGTTGGGATAGATACCGGCAGGACAAATCCGGACAAATTTTTCATTCGCGTAAAAAGCACTGTAGAGTGAATGCAAGTCCGCCAAAGAAATATCTTTCTTCAATTGCGCGTAAATCGTGCTCAGGATTCCCCGCTTCACCGGCAGCAGATGCGGCGTAAAGGATACGGCAAACTTCCTGCCGGCCAGAGCGTTCAATTCCTGTTCGATTTCCGGCAGATGACGATGCTTGCCAACTTTGTAAGCTTTGAAACCGCCGTCCACTTCGCAAAACAGCGAACCGGTCAGCGGTTCCCGTCCCGCCCCGCTGACGCCGGAAGCCGAATCCGCGATAATCGTGGAAACATCCAGGATCTTCTTTTTCAGCGCGGGAGCAAGCCCCAGAATAATGCTTGTCGGATAGCAGCCGGGATTGGCTATGAATTTTGTTTTCTTGATTTTTGCCCGGTAAAGTTCAGGGATACCATAAACGGCATTTTTTATAAACTTAGCGCTCGAGTGCTTCCCATACCATGATTCATAGGTTTTTAAATCCCTCAGGCGGTAATCCGCGCTTAAGTCAATGACCTTCTTGCCGGCCCTGAAAAATTCCGGCGCAATATCCATGGAAATTCCGTGAGGCAGGGCCAGAAAAACAACGTCGCAGAGACGGCAGATTTCCGCCGGTGTCGCATTTTGATATTGTAACGAGGTGAAGTCCCGCAGAGCGGGAAACACTTCCGCCACGGACTGTCCGGCAAATCGCCTTGATGTCACAGCAACCAACTGAACTTCCGGATGACACGACAGGATTCTCGTCAGTTCCTGACCTGTGTAGCCGCTGGCGCCGAAAATTGCTGCCTTGATCATAAGAAATCTCCCAAAAAAAAGGGAGGCCGGAAGCCCCCCTGTTGGATTTTATCGTTTGGAGAATTGGAATCTCTTCCTTGCTCCGGGCTGACCGTATTTCTTTCGTTCTTTAACCCGGGCATCTCTGGTTAAAAAACCGGCCTTTTTCAGGACCGAGCGCAACTCGGCGTCGTACTCCAGCAGCGCTTTGGAAATTCCGTGTTTCACGGCTCCGGCCTGACCGGCCGCTCCTCCGCCGTTCACATTGATATACAGATCAAACTGATCTTTTTTGCCTGTGATTTCGAGAGGCTGTTTGATGATCATCTTCAAACTGGGACGAGTAAAATAATCATCAAAAGTCCTTTTGTTGACGACAAAATTACCGCTGCCGGCCTTCATGTAAACACGGGCGATAGCGCTTTTTCTTTTACCTGTTGCATAATATCTTTGTTCCGCCATGATTTCTCCAGTAATCTAGTTTCTTATCTATTCCATTAAATGGATAATTTTTCCGGACACTGCGCTTCATGAATATGAGCATTGCCCGCATAAACTTTCAGTTTTTTCAACATCTTGCGTCCCAGATTGTTCTTGGGCAGCATTCCCTGGACGGCTATCTTTATTAAATTTTCCGGTTTCTCCGCCAGCATTTTGCCGGCCGCCGTTTCACGCAAGCCGCCCGGATAGCCGGAATAAGAATAATAAATTTTATCGGTTAGCTTCTTGCCGGTCATGACGATTTTTTCAGCATTCACAACGATAATAAAATCCCCTGTATCCACATGGGGTGTATAAATCGCTTTGTGTTTGCCTCTCAACCGGCTCGCGATTTCGCTGGCGAATCTTCCCAAAACTTTGCCGGAAGCGTCCGCGATGTACCACTTTTTGTCTGTCGTTTCGGCTTTTGCCATATATGTTTTCATAAAACCACCATACAATTGAGAAATTTAAAGGCGAACCTTATGCAATCTTCATTTTCTTGTCAAGTAAAATGTTTGTTACATTTTTTTCGCGGCCTGCTCGATGCCTTTCCTAATTCCGTCCAGTTTCTCCTGGCTCATTTTCACGGAAATGCCCATGACCAGTGTGCGTCCCAGAATATCTTCGGCATGTGGAATGTTTTCCTTTTTATATTCAACCTTTCCTTTATTAGACGGATTGGTGAAGGGATATTTTTTCGAGTTCGCCGTGGATTTTGCGAGGAAATGCTCCCAGTTCGGCACATAGTGCCACAGGTTTCTCTTGTAGCAGACTGTATCCACGCCTTCAGCACTAAGCAGGTTCTGGAATTTCTGCGCCTGATCTTCACTGGGCAGGTTAAACGCCAGGAATGTGGCGGAATCGCCTTCAGGATCCGGTTTGACGCGGAAGCCCACGCCGGGAACATTGGCCAGTACGTCCATGATGAATTTCTTGTTTTTCTTCTGCTCACCGATCAGATAATCCAGTTTGCGCAACTGCGCGAGGCCCAAAGCCCCCTGCAGTTCGTTCATCCGGAAATTGAATCCGAGGATGGTTCTTCCTTCAAGCGCACGGCTGACCTTGGGATTATGATCGTGGCCGTGGTCATGATACCATTCCGACCGCAGATAAAATTCTTTGTTGTTGGTAATCACCATGCCGCCTTCTCCGGTGGTGACCGTTTTGACGTAGTCGAAGCTGAAGGTTCCCATATCGCCGAAGCTGCCCAACTTTTTGCCTTTAAAGCTCGCGCCGCAGCCCTGGGCGTTGTCTTCCAGAACCAGCAGCTTGTTTTTACGGGCGACGTCCACAATTTTATCGATGTTGGCCGCCGAACCGCACATATGTACAGGAATGACCGCCTTGGTGTAAGGCGTTTTTTTCTTTTCGATTTCCTGAGGATCGAGGTTGAGGGTGTCGTCGATATCCACCATGATGGGAATCGCACCCACTTCCATCACCGCCTCGTAAGTCGCCAGGAATGTGAACGCAGGAACGAGCACATCATCGCCGGGGCCGACATCCATTGCCGTCAGCGCGATTTGAAGCGCCGTGGAACCGGAGGTGACACCCAGCGCATAGTCGGTGCCGCAATATTTGGCAAACGCCTGCTCAAACTCTCTGACCTTATAAATGCCTTTTCTCTCCTTATCAAAACCGTAACGCATCAGAATGCCCGTCTCGAGGACATCCATCACTTCTTTGATTTCTTCCTTTCCTATAAGTTCTGCACCTGCCATGTCTTGAACCTTCCTTTCTTATAAAGCCTGCGCGTAAATCGCGATCATATCGTCTTTGGTTATTTTGCGGGGATTATTTTCCAGCGGTCTGGCCACGGTTACCGCCACATCAGCCAGTGCGGAAAAGTCTTTTTCCTTCACGCCGAACGTCGAGAGCGTGTCGTGAATGCCGCAATCCTCAATCAATGCTTCCACCGCTTCCAGCGCCAGATAAGCGGACTCGCGCACGGGAAGCCCTTCCACATTTTCGCCCATCGCCTCGGCGATATCCGTGAACTTTTCCAGCGCGGAGGGCACATTAAAAGCCATCACCGCCGGCAGCAGCATGGTATTGGCCAGGCCGTGTCCTACGCCGTATTTCCCGCCCAGCGGATAGGACAGCGAATGCACCGCCGTCACGCCGGCATTGGCCAGACCGATGCCGGCATACAGGCTGCCCAGAAGCATTCTTTCTCGCGCGACAATATTTTTACCGTCATGGACGCAGGCGCGCAGATTTTCAGCAATTAAAGCGATCGCCTCCAGAGAAAACATTTCACTCATCGGCGAAGCGTTGACTGATGTGTAGGATTCAATGGCGTGACACAGGGCATCAAGTCCTGTATGCGCCGTGGGCACGGGCGGAAGGCTGAGCGTCAGTTCCGGATCCAACAGCGCCAGCTCCGGATAAAGATAGGGGCTGTTCATGCCTTCTTTCTTCTTCAAATTCTTCCGCAGGAAAACGGCGGTAAAGGTCACTTCACTGCCGGTTCCGGCCGTTGTCGGGATCATAATTTTGGGAAGTCCCGGATTGGGAACTTTATTGAGACCGAGATAATCAGCCGCCGCGCCCTTGTTGGTCGCGATCACAGCGATGGCTTTGGCGACATCCATCGCGCTGCCTCCGCCGATGCCGACGACGATGTCGCATTTGTCTTTCACGGCGGCTTTCGCGCCTTCATCCGCCAGTTCAATCGGCGGCTCCGGCACCACCTTGTCATAAACCGTAAATTTAATGCCTGCCGGAACGAGTACGTTGGCAACCTTTTCCAGCAAATCCGTTTTGGCCAGATTCTTATCAATCACCACGAGAGGATTCCGGGCATGGAGCTCCTTGATGTGGTCGGCTAATGTCAGCACTGATCCGTTGCCGAAAATAATTTTTTTGGCGCCGGTAAAAGAAAACGTTTTTCTCATAATTTTAAACCTCCATTGATATCGACTGTAATGATGATGTTGTTTTTCATTAGATACGCGACCCGAGGGACGTAATGATTCGTCAGAAAAGCAATATTTTATTTCGGCAATCCCTATGGGAACTCAACCGTAAAGTCAAGTTTTTTTGTGATGCGCGTACCACTCCAATTGGCGGCAGATGCCGCGGACAATCTTGACTTCCCGCGACAAAATTCCGGCGCGGGTGAAGAAGCGGCGCAGATGCATCATCCAGTAATCCGGATTTTCAGGATTCAAAAATCCGATATCGGCCAGCAATGTTTTGATTTGTCCGTACATGCCTTCCAGCTCCGATGAAAGCGCGAGTTTAGGCGCGGCTTCTGCCGCTGAGACCGCCGGCGATGAAGCGATAAATATCTCGTAGCACAGAATCATGACGGCATGGGAAAGATTAAGCGAGGTGAATTCCCTCGATGTCGGAATCGTCACCACAGCGTGGCACAGGCGCAGCTCTTCATTGGCCAGGCCGGTATCCTCCGGTCCGAAAAGCAGAGCGACCTTATTTTTCTGGGAGATATCCGCAATGTCCCGTGCCGCCTGACGAGGCGCCAGAAACGGCCCACGGCCCTTACCCAAACGGGCCGTTGTGCCCACGATATAGTTGAAACTCCCGAGCGCTTCCTGAATGCTTTCCACATACTGGATATTATCCAGAACATCCGCGGCCAGATGCGTGGAGCGCTGCCGCATTTCTTCGTTGTCGAAATCGCGCGCGCCCGCAACAATGATGTTGCTGATGCCCATGTTCTTCGCGGCGCGGGCTACCGCGCCGATATTGCCCGCGTATTTCGGTTTATATAAAACTATGCTGATATTTTTTGTTCTGGCTTTCAACATAAATTATTTTCCTTCCGAATAAATCATGGGCTGAAGTATACATAATGCGATTTCGAAATCAAAGATGATATTGACAAACAGGGCTTTTTATCCCATTATGGCGGCGCTGGACCGCATGAACGTTACCGGTCAAAACCGGCGAATAAAACCCACTGAAGGAACGCAAGCTCTTAGTCATAGCCTGGCTGTTAATAAGACATCGACCTGAAATCATATGAAAAAAAGTAAAACCATCTTCTGGTGTTCCATTGTGGCATTGAGCTTTTTGTCTTTTTTATTACTATCTTACCGGAGTTTTTCATATGACGCGTCGTCCAAAGATTTGAAAAGATATTTAGATGCGCTCAATATTCAGTTTGGCCGCTATGGATGGAAAGACCTGCAGCCTCAAAAAATTTCATGGGAATATTACCGGACAACGAAAAACAAAAATCCGCTTATCTTTGCCCATTTCGGCAACAGTTCAAAAAACTGTATTTTATTTCTGGGGGGTGTTCACGGCGATGAATTGCCCTCGGTTTATCTGATGTTTAAACTGGCCGCCTATATGGAAGCCAATCCCGCTCTGCTTAAAGACACGTGCGTCGTCATAGCGCCACTGGTCAACCCCGACGGTTTTTTGTCGGCGATACCGACGCGCACCAACTCCAACGGCGTTGACATCAACAGGAATTTTCCGACAAAAGACTGGGCTGCACAGGCAACGCGTCAGTGGATCAACAAGGGCAGACAGGCGCGCTACTTCCCCGGAACCAAACCGGCATCGGAGCAGGAAACATTATTTCAGATGGCACTGATCAAAAGATACAGGCCGCAGAAAATATTGTCGATTCATTCGCCCCTGAACTTTTTTGACTATGACGGCCCCTCGGCTGATTTGAACTCATTTGAACAATGGATGGAAAAAATTTGCAGAGAGGCCAATCATCCTTTAAAGAAATTCGGATTTTTTCCCGGTTCCCTCGGCAATTATACCGGTCATGAGCAGAATATTTTCACGCTGACCCTGGAACTGCCTTCATCCGATCCCCAGAACGGCACCCATTACTTTCAGAAGTTTCAGCCGTCCATTGTAAAATTCATTAATCTGCCGGTCGCCGGTTCTCCACCCAACATCAGGATGGTTCATCATGCCAGGACTGCCGGTGCCGCCCGTTAGTTTTCCGCGAGCACTTTTTTCAGAACAGACTGCAGGGCGTATCGGGTCAGCGTATTCAGATAATGAGGCGCGCGCACCATCCATGCGCCGATGAAAAAAACAAGACAGGAAAGGGCGTAGGCAAGAGGTCCGCCGATCACAATAATCAGTGGTTCCTGCCACCAAACCGCGAAGAAACTCAGCGCGGCAATCGCCGGCCAGCCCATTAAAAAACTCAGGGCCATCAGAATCAAACCGGCAATAAGACGGGGCGTCGGGCGCTCCTTAAATTCACTGAGATCAGCCGGAGGCTGCATGATTTCCTGGATGTATTTTTTTCCCCTCAAATATTCAGCCAGTTTTTTCATCACTATATTTTTCAGGCCATATCCTTTTTTCGGCTGATGCCGGCCAATGTTTTAATATGGGTGGTGACATACACGAGACATCTTATTTCTGCAACGGCTTTTCCGGAATCAGCACCGCCAAACCATTTCTTGACAGCGTTTCCCGCTAATTATAAAGATGCCTTGCAACTAAAAATTATGTTGTTTGAGGACAATGTGCAAAAGACAACCGGTGTCTGGGATTTTTTTGACCGTCTGTACTGCATTTCACTACGCTCACGGGATGACCGTCGCCAATCGGCACTCAACGAGTTTGCGAAAGTGGGTCTGGCGGATAGAGTGGAGTTTATCATTGTGGACCGCGTCTCCGACGACTTTGAACGGGAGGTTTATGAATCGCACATGCTTTGCCTGCAAAAGGGATTGGCGGCCGGCGCGAATCATATTGTTATTTTTGAAGATGATGTGGAGTTCGATCGCTTTGACTCGAAACGCCTGAAAAAGTGCACGGAATTTTTGAAACAACATTCGGGATGGAAAGTTTTTCTTCTGGGCGCTTTAATCCGCTCCAGCACTACAACAGCTGAGTCGTGCGTGCAGAAAGTCCGCTATCAGAGTCTGACCCATGCCTACGCTTTAAATCGCCATTACGCGGAAACTCTGGCCAACAGGCCGTGGAGCGGCATTGTCAACGACACGCTCTTTCAGCCGCTGGAGGATGATGTGTATGCCATTTATCCCATGTGCGCTTTTCAAAAAAATTTTACATCGGATAACTACAAATATCCGGGGCTTGTTTTTTTTCGGAATTTATTGGGCGGTCTGAAAACCATTCAGAAGGCGATGGAATTTTACCAGCGTCACAAAGTCGGCGTCATTGCCGTTCATCTCATCATTATTATATTGCTGATGATCACATTATTTTTTCGCTGATCTCTCAAAATTCTACCGGCCGGATTTTCCCTGCTGATATTTCATCTTCCATGAAATGTAATCCTTCAGTTTGCGAATCGCATCGCCGGGCGTATTCACAAATTCCATCCCCACTTCATAGGCTTCATCTTCATAAATAATTTTAATCCACTTGATTTTGCCGATGACCGTAATCATCTGGCGCACGGTTTTCAGATTCATTTCCATCATGACTAGGGTATCGACGGGCAAATAAAAATTGGCCTGAACTTTTGCGCCGGTCATGGAAATATCTTTGCTGAAATTATGGATGACCTGATCTGTGGGCATATCCTGTCCTCCGGAAACGACCGTTATGGTCACTTCATTTTCTTCCTTAAGTCTCGGCACTCTTCTTCGCTCTTCCATAACGATTCATTCCTCTAGAATTAAATCCATATTCTCAGTTTGCCATTCTTTTCTTTCTGATGAACCATTCCTTTGGCAGGTACAACCGGCAGAATCTGTTCACGAGGCAGGCTCCGGACTGATAAATTTTCTGTTTTGTGGCCTCAGTATAAGCATTTAGGATTCTATAGTCAATTTAATAATGGCATTTAACCGCCCCCTGTCTCCGCTATTGACAATTATGTAATATTTCATATATTATTATTACAAAGAGGATAAACAAACGCTACGGTTCATACATTCTACTTCTGTTCTTGATGCAGGTTTTTGAGCGATACATCATCTTCATCTGGACAATTCGGTTGCGCGTAAAGTCTGCTGGTTTCAACCTTTTAAGGTGTTAACGAACAAACAAATCGGTTTTTCACAAATCAGAAGGAGGAATGGCCATGGCAAAACTTAATTTGACACCTGAAGAGGAAGCCAAGGTTATCGAAATTCTTGAGCGCTATCTTCCGGAGCTGGAACACGAAACGGTCCATACGGACAACAAGGAACTCCGCAAGTTTTTTATGGAGCGCAAAGCCTTTATGACGGATTTGCTGCGGCGTCTGAAGAGCTGACCGGATTGCTTTGACGGAAATAATTTGAATTTTATGGAAGTGTAAGGTTCTTGGTCCATTGATCAGGGAGAGTGTGGGTTTGTGTATTCATCGCCTGAGGTAAGGCTATTGAATCACAAATTCCGCGAGCATCTGTAATCGTTTCATAGTAGATTTCTAATTTCAATTATGATAGTTAATTTATGAAGTAATTTCATTACTATATAAAAGGTTACGAGAGTGATTGGATTATGGGCACGAATGCAGAATTAAAGTTATACAAGACTTTGGCGGAAACAGGTGACGCGTCCGCTCAAAACCGGTTGGGCTTGATGTATCAGGATGGAGACGGAGTGACTCAGGATGATGCCGAAGCCGTCAAATGGTTTCTCAAAGCGGCCGAACAGGGACACGCCGATGCACAGTACAATATTGGCGGTCGGTACCAGGCAGGAAAAGGTATGCCGCATAACGATGCCGAGGCCGTAACATGGTTTCTCAAGGCCGCCGAACAGGGACACGTGAATGCCCAGAATCAACTGGGAGTAATATACCAGAATGGCAAGGGCATACCTCAGGACGACGCCGAAGCCGTCAAATGGTTTACCAAGGCCGCCGAACAGGATCATACCGAAGCGCAAAACAATCTGGGTTTGTGCTATCAGACCGGCAGAGGAATTGAAAAGGACTTTGATGAAGCCAGAAGATGGTTGCGCCAGGCGGCAGAACACGACAATACGAATGCCCAGAACAATCTCGGCCTAATGTACCAGAACGGGGAGGGTGTTGATCAAGACTATGCTGAAGCCATCAAATGGTTTGTTAAAGCGGCCGAACAGGGAAATCTTGATGCTCAATACAATCTTGGCTGCATATATCGGGACGGTAAAGGTGTGTCCATGCACTATGCCACAGCCATCAAATGGTTTACCAAGGCCGCTGAGCAGGGTCATGCTCTAGCCCAGCATAACCTGGGTTTAATGTACAGCAGCGGGCTGCAGGATTATGCCGAAGCCGCCCGATGGTTTTTAAAGGCCGCTGAACAGGGCATTGCTGACGCACAGTTTAATTTCGGAGTTATATTAGAGGAAGGGAGAGGAGTGAAAAAAGATCCCGCTTCGGCTGAGGTGTGGTATGGCGAAGCCGCCGAGCAGGGCCACGAGGAAGCAAAAAAGAGACTGGAAAAGATGCAGAATAGTTAACGCTATTCGCTATCAAAAGAAATTTTATCTTATAGAACTCATCCGCTGTGATTATTTATCACAGCGGATTGTCCTTAATCAGTTCATCCGGGAGAATCAATCGTCTCATTAGCATCATAGCCGGATATCAATCCCAGAAATACCCAGAAAATATAAGCGACGGACGCGACGCTGATATTAAAAAAGGCTTGCGCCAGGTATCCAAGCGTCGCCGCCATAAAAGGCACATTCGCTTGGCTTTGTCTTATTTTTACCCAGCCTCTCTTCAGGACAAGGCCAATAAAGATTAAATATATCAATAACGAAGGAATGCCCGTCGATACGGCAATATTCAGGTATTCATTATGCGCTTTGTCGGGAGGGCGAGATGATATGCCGAATCCCAACCTCTGAGAAACAGATTCGTTGCCGAATTTCTCACCAAAGGATTCCATCAGATTTTCTATCCCATACCCGGTCAACGGTTTTTCTTTAATCAGTTCAATCACTTTAGCCCAGATATAAAACCGGGCGAGTCCGGATTCTGTCGCGCCGCTTTTATTGATGGTATCTTCGGATACTTTTTGATCGCTTTTAATGACCTCCCGGGCATCGTGTGAAATGGACTGAACCCTGCTTGTAAAAATGTTGCCCGTCGATATGTTAAAGACGACAACAGCCAGGCATGTGATGAGAAACGTCACAGCTATTCTCGGGATGTCCTGTTTAAAATTATTATAAAAATAGCCATACAGGATGCCGTATGCGGCTAAGGCAGCTCCGATGCCGACCCACGCGCTTCTGGTGAGCGTGCATACGAGCGCATAAATTAACAAGGCGTAACAGATTCCGGCTATATTCTTCTTATGAATGATAAAATGATGCAAAACAACGGGAATGGCTAAGACTAGATAGCTGCCGAAGAAATTCGGATTTCCGAACGTGGCAAAAGCGATTTTCCAGCCGCCTCTGACAAAGTCCCTGGGGAATGGATCGAAACCATAATACTGCGCGATACCATATATGGACAGTATGGCCGCGGACAGGGTTATACCCATGATGAACTTCCTGCCGGAAATTACCACGTTGCGGGCGGCAAAAAACAAAAGAAAATAGCTCATCAACGTCATAAGACCTTCAACTCTGTATTTCCTTCCCCACAAGGCCATTTTGATATCGCGGGCAAAGAATAAGGACACGAGCAAAAGCAGTATGTACAGGAGCAGAGCGAGATTAATAAGATCAAATTTAAATAAATGGTGAAAATTTTTTCCGCTGAGGAGCAGCGTAAAGAGGAACATTGCGACAATGACAACCAGTCCGTAAACCTTGGGCGCGTAAAAATAGTCGGCATTTTTCCCGACAGGAAAAAAAATAAAGGGTATCAGCACAACTGCCGCGAAAACCAGATAGTCTATTCTTTGTTTGGCTGTTGTGAGATCCATCTTATGATTCCATGTCTTCTGCTCTCGGTAACGGCATTCGTCGCTTAATTATTTTTCGGCAAATCATCTTGATCAAGATAAAATTTGCGGGGAGAAAAATCAAGATCCCGGCTTGCTTCGGTGTGATCAAAAACCAGATCCTGATTCATTCTTTCCGCCATCGCGTAAGACCAGTGACGGAAAGGTGGAAATACACGCAATATGAAAATCGCGCAACGAAAAAACCACAGGGGAATTTGAATGAAGCGAGGTGTTTTGCCCAGAGCTGAAAAAATTCGACAAACCATTTCACGGTAATTCAATATTTCACCGCCGGAAATATGATAAAAGCGATTGATGGCTGCGCTTCTGCTTATAGCATTCACGCAGGCGAACGCCACATCCCGCGCGTGCACGGGTTGACGAAGCCCCAACGCGGCCCCGAACACACAAAAGAAAGAAAATCTTCTTATAAAAGACGCTATCACTCTGACATTTTCATCGCGTCCCAAGCCATAAATCATCGTCGAACTCAACAGGGTGTAATTTATTTTTTCTTTTTCTGCCCATTTGACGAAACCTTCTTCATTGACCGCCAGCCGCTCCGCCAGTTTTCGCTCATGGGAATCCGCGGAGGAGTTTTTGGTCACTTTGCTGGTCGAGGAAACCGCCACAATATGCCTGGCCCCATAAGCCGAAAGCATGGAAAAGTATTCAGGCAAAACCCAGATAGGCGCCAGATGAATCCAAAACGATATTTTTTTTTCCGTCGTGGAAACATTACTTTGATTCGATAGAATAGATTTTGTCAGATGTTTCCAGATAACAGGCGTATCTGCCGAATATGGTTGAACGCATCGCTCCTGTCGCGAAAAAGCCACGACCTCATATCCTTCCTTAACCAACATGGGCAAAAGGCATTCTCCGACAATACTTGTCGCGCCGATGACACCGACGCATCCTTTAGCAGCGGTCATTCGTTCTCCTGCAGATGAAAGTCCTGACGCCATGAAACACGGCCACGGCGCTGAATCGCAACCAGACACCCAACCCCACAATCCATAACAACACACCGGGATATTGATGCCGGAAAAATTTGCGGTAGAAGCGCATCATGCCTTTGTGTTTGTGCCATTCCACAAAGACAGGCCTTGCCTTGCTGCAGGTACCCTGATGATGCTCCACGCGGGCAGCGGGGACAAACATGATTTTCCAGCCTTTCCGCCGAAAACGCATGCACCAGTCCAGATCTTCGCAGTGCATAAAATATCCTTCATCCAGCAGGCCGACATCCGATAAAGCCTCGCGCCTCACCAGCATGCAGGAGCCGGAAATTGCTTCAACTTCCACGGGACCATCCGGCAGGGGCTTCTGATGGAGTAAAAAATCCGAAAACAAACGAGGCCATCTTTCGCCAAGCTTTGATAATCCGAAAGCGCGGACAAAAGATCGCCATGGCGTCGGTACGGCGCGCCTCCCTCCCGCCTGCTCTGTTCCGTCCGGATTCAGCAGCAGCGGCCCGGCCATACCTGTTTTCGGCGATGACTTCATAAACGCCAACAACGTCTCCAAAGCATTGCTTTGCATCAGACAGTCCGGGTTCAGAAAAAGCATATATTCACTTTCACCAGCATGGGCCACACCGATATTACAGGCTTTCGCGAAACCGAGATTTTCTTGGTTATGAATGCATATCAGACGCGAAGATGAAATAGACAAATCATCAACTTCAGCTTTGCTTTGATCGGTGGAACCATTATCCACAACTATAATTTTGGATACCGAATGTAAACACAAAACGGAGTTGACAACTCTTTTTAATAGAGGCCCGGCATTATAATTGACAATGATGACCGATACATTATCCATTTCGAACCAGCTCCGATGGAATGGCCATACTCAGGGTAAAATGCTCTTATCCAGAATTTTCCAAATTCCCTTCAAAGATGCTTTGCGATTGTTTTGAATTTCACCGCGTTTTTTCCACATCCGAGGGATGCCGCACAGAGCATCCCACTTGGCTTTCAATATAACCTTGCCCTGACCTCGCAAAGAAAACCAAATAATGGTTACAAGATTAAGCGCTATATGCGCCGGAAGAAACAGCCAGAACAATGTTCCCGGCATATTTTTCACAAATGTCCAGACCAGATTACGATGGCCATGATACACGGCAAAATCACTGCGGCGCCCTCCGGTCGTGGCAGATCCGACATGATAAGCCACTGCATCCGGCACCAGAAGACAGCGATGACCGGCAAGACGCAGTCGGAACCCCAGGTCAACATCTTCAAAATAGCAAAAGAAGTCTTCATCAAAACCATTCACCGCATCCAGGGCATCTCGCCGGAGTAGCGAAGCCGCCGCGCATGGAGAAAAAACTTCTCTGACATTAATGGCGCCCCCGGATACAGGCCGACCATGATCCGCCCGCCACGCCAGACCGCTCCAATGCATCCTATCGCCGTTGCCATCAAGAATTTCATGATTTTCATCCTGGATAAGGCGGGAGGCAAAGAAGGAATATTGAGGATGTGAGGCGGCCGCCGATAGCATTTTCCTTAACCAGTCAGATTCCAGAAAGGCATCCGGATTCACCAGAGCGATCCAATCATATTCCCGTGCGTTTTGAAGCAACAGATTATTTCCGGCCGCAAAACCGATATTCTTTTCACTTTTGAAAAATTGAACGGCAGGAAACCGTATGGTGTAATCTTCCGGTATCGGATCATCACTGCCGTTATCCAAAACAAAGATATCGGGAATAATATCTTTTTGACCGGCAATACATTCCAGACAATGGGCCAGCAAGGCGGTTGACTTATAATTTACAACAAAAATTGCAATTCTAGTTTGCATAAGAGTACGGGTAATTTACTCCAATAAATTACCGTGTCAATGGATTAGTTGTTATCGAATTGCCTCAAATAAAATGTTACCGAAGGGATGAATAAAAAGGATACGTTGACTCATAAACCGATGTTACCGAGAAAGATTCGGAAACGGAGGTTAAATTATGAGTCCCAAGTCGAAGGAAGA
>JAKLGV010000013.1 GCA_022710585.1 Deltaproteobacteria bacterium
TTGCGGTTCAGCGCCAGGTATCCGGTTTTACTGCAAACCCGTCACCCTCGTCCGGTGCCGGGAAATCAGGGGAGAAATTCGTTTCTCTGGTCGGGTTGTCGGGAAGTGGTTGTGTGAGATGACTTCGGCGTTTATTATCAAGGAGTTACGAGGAGCGCGGGCTTTGAGACTGTTTTGCGGTAGGTCGTCGTTCCCTCCACCAAAAAAGTAAATGATATTAAATACTTATATGTTTTTAAATTAGTCAGTAAGTAGTCGATAGATCTATTTTCTGTATAAGTTGAAACCATATAAACAAAGTGGATCTGGTCGCTTCAAATGACCATGTGTCTTTTATTCTCCTAATCAAGCAAATAATTTAATGTAAGTGAGAATATTGAAAAGACTAATGCGGCAAAAAAAGCCGGCCAAAAACCTGAAATGTCAAATCCTTTGACGACGGCTGAAACAAGCCAAATCATCAAAGCATTAATGACTAAAATAAATAATCCCAGGGTAAGAATATTGATTGGTAAAGTCAGCAGAATTAAAATCGGTTTGATGATTGCGTTTACAAAAGCCAGCAACAGAGCCGCCACCAGAGCAGTCCAGAAATTTTTTATCACGACTCCCGGAACAATATAAGGGACGAGCATTAATAGACCAGCATTAATTACCCATCGAAGAATGGTGTTTAACATAACGCCTCCTAAAATCGATTTCCGGCAAGTTTATGAACATAAAAGGGCCACGATTAGAACGTGACAAACGGACTCTCATTGCCCACTGTGAAAGGCTAACAATTCAGCGTTCATAAAATACTCTTTGAACACTATCTTGTCAAGGCAACAGGTGGAGTCCTTTTGGAAGTTCTGGGCTATCGTCCAGGAAAATCCCAAAGCCGGCCTGATTGTATGGACCTGCATGGAAGGAGCGGTGCAGATTAAAATAGAGCCAACGAATACCAGAGTGATGGAGTTTGGGCGATTTGTCATACACAATGATGAGGAAGTCAGAATGTTTTGATTATCTGTGACGGGAGCATGTGAGGAGCCGTGTGCCCTTATCCGCGTAAACCTAAATTTCTATGCCGGCTTTATGGCCTTCGTGGATGGCTTCCAGAATGCGGCGCGGTTTTTTGGCGTCACCGACGATTTGATAGGGGATGGACAAATCATCGAGCACATCCGCCAGAGAGGTTTCAGATTTGGCGCCCATCGCGGTGACAATCAGTTCCGCGTTTTCCACTTGTTCTGTCCCTTTGTGGCTATAATGCACAGCACTGTCCTCAATTCTTAACACCTGAGCCCCGAAGAACAATCGGCCGCCGGCATCCCGAATGCGCTTGTGCAGCCAGTAGCCGTGCGCGGTTAATTTGGCCACTGGGGGCACGGCCTGCATCTCCAGGACGGTAACAGCAACGCCTTTGGAGAGTAAATAGTCCGCGGTTTCCATACCCACATATCCGGCACCCAAAATGACGGCCGGGCTTTTCAGCTCCACTTTGCCCAGCAGCACGTCACGGGCATCCGCCACGCGTTTTGAATCCAGACCGGCAACCGGCGCCACAACCGGGTATGCGCCGCAGGCGATGATTACGGCATCCGGTTTATTCTGCCTGATTTCCGCGGTACTGATTTGATGTCCGCAGTGAACCGGCACGGACATTTTTTTAAGATTGCGCAGAGACCACTCGACCCAATCCAGAAAGACGGCTTTGTGGGGCGGACGGCTCGCGGATAACAACTGCCCCCCGGCTTTTTCTTCTTTTTCAAAAATCTCAACGTGATGACCGCGTGCGTTCGCTGCCATCGCGGCCGACAGGCCGGCCGGACCGGCGCCGATGATCCACACGCGCCGGGGCTTGTCCGTTTTGGTAATTTCGCCTTTGTATTCACGGCCGCAATCAGGATTGAAACTGCAGGAGGCGGATTTCATCTCGAAACTCAGCCGTTCAATGCAGCCCTGATTGCAGGCCACACACCAGCGGATTTCATCCAGAGCGCCGGCATGCGCTTTGTTGATGAAGTCCGGATCGGTCAGATGCTGGCGCCCGAAACTGATCAGGTCGGCGTCGCCGCGGGCGATCGCCTGATCGGCCAGATCCGGATGGTTGATGCGCCCCACGCCGATCACCGGCACATCGACAACCGACTTCAAAGCGCGGGCGCGAAACAGATTAAATCCCGTATCGGTGTCCATCGACGCAATGGCCAGATTGCCGGGCGTGGAATAAACACCGACCGAACAGTGGATGGCATCCACGCCGGCGGCCACCATGCGCGGGGCGAAGCTCTGCATAAAGGCGAGATCATATCCGCCGCGAATGAGTTCATCCGCCGAAACACGAATCCAAACCGGGAAATCTTTCCCCACAACCCTGCGCACGGCTGTAATAATTTCCAGAATGAAGCGCATGCGGTTTTCATCACTGCCGCCGTATTGATCTTCCCGATGGTTGGAGAAGGGCGAAAGAAACTGATTGAGCAGATACCCATGAGCGCCGTGCAGCTCCACAGCGTCAAAGCCCGCCTGACACGCGCGTCCTGCTGCTTTCGCGAATGATTCGATGATCTGCCCGATGCGATCCGGCGACATGGCCTCGCAGGGCTGTCCCAGAATGACGCTGGGCAGGGATGAAGGAGCTTCGGGCATGGCGCCCGCTGCCGCCTCGAAGGTTTCCCGTCCGGCATGATGGAGCTGAAGGGCCGCTTTGGCGCCATGGCGGTGCAATGCCTCCGGAATGCGCGCCAACCCGGGAATGAAATCATCGTTCCAGATGCCTATCTGATTGGGCATTCCCTTGCCCCTTGGATCAACCGCGCAAATCTCTGTGATAATCAGGCCGGTCCCGCCCTGCGCGCGTCTTTCCAGATACGCGACCAGACGGTCGCTGACTGTGTTGTCGAGATTGCCGTATCCTGTGCCCATTGGCGGCATGACGGCGCGGTTTTTTAAAGTCATTCCGTTAATCGTGATCGGTGAAAAAAGATGTGAATATTGCATTGCGGCCTCCCGGAAATATTTCTGATCAAGTTGTCACTGAAAATATAAGAAGAATGGTTTATCTGTCAATAAAATATATGCTGCTTTGCCTCTCAGCGGGGTGTCACTTTAAAGAAACAAGCCGGCTTTCCCTGTATCTGGAAGCGACGGACAATTCCGGTTTCAGATCTTTTCTCTGACCGATGAAATGATTAAAAGTCTGAAACGCAAGCTCCGGTGTATTATTATTCTCCGAGATATGCGAAAGGATCACATGCTTGAGTCTTGCTGACGCATGCTCCAGCGCGATCATTCCCGCCTGTCTGTTGGATAAGTGGCCCCTGTTGGATGCTATTCTCGCTTTCAGAAAGGGCGGGTAAGGACCTTTACTGAGCATGTCTTCGTCATAATTGGTTTCCAGAAAAATGGCATCGGCATCCTTCACATGAGAGATGACATTGGAACAGGCCAGCCCGATATCCGTCAGCACAGCCACATTCCAGCCTTCTGAAGAGATCAGGAAACTGCATGGCTCCGCCGCGTCGTGGTATTTGAGAAAGGGGTG
Source organism: Deltaproteobacteria bacterium (assembly GCA_022710585.1). Classification (GTDB taxonomy): domain Bacteria; phylum Desulfobacterota; class Syntrophia; order Syntrophales; family Smithellaceae; genus Smithella. Next base: position 3,530 of record JAKLGV010000013.1, read on the forward strand.
GATGAGGATCCTGCCGATTTTGATCTGTTCTTCCGGCGCGAAAAAATTCAGCAGCGCGCTGCTGATTAATTTTCCATAGGACGCGTAAGTTTTCCGGGTCATCAATATGGGCACGGTAAATCTTCTGGAAAGAACGTCAACCCCGCGCACATGATCCGCATGCTCGTGGGAGATCAAGACGGCCCGGACTTTGGACATGGATAGGTCGAGATTGGCCATCCGGTTGATGATCTGTCTGGCGCTGACGCCCGCGTCGACAAGAATGGCATCGTCATCGTTTTCCAGATAATAACAGTTGCCGTTGCTGCCGGAAGCTATGGATGCGATTTTCAATAGGGGTTTCCTGCCTGATTCAGAAAAGCCGTTCCAGAAAAATCCGGAAACGGCTTTCTGAACAGAATGAGCTGTTGATCTACTTGACCGCGTCTTTCAGACCCTTGCCGGCCTTGAAGACGGGGACTTTCTTGGCGGCAATTTTGATTTCTTTGCCTGTCTGAGGGTTTCGGCCTTTGCGGGCTTTCCGTTTCTTCACATCAAATGTTCCAAAACCAACCAGTGTGACAGCATCCCCTTTTTTGAGGGATTTCGTAATGGCGGCCAGAACCGCGTCCACCGCGTCTGCGGCTTCTTTCTTAGTGCAAGTCGCTTTTGCTACTTCTTCGATCAAATCGCCTTTGTTCATAGAGTGTCTCCTTTATGGATTTTAAGTGGCGCTTTTTATAAATAATTTTTAAATTAGTCAATGATAATCAAGCGGCGGATGGAAATATTTTGGATCCGGGGCTCTCGGGCTTATCTCAACTTTTATACCCCGAAACAAAAATTCACCGGAGACGAACGTGCGATCGCGGAACGTTTGAAAAATAATGAAGTGGTGCCGTTTACGGACGTTTTTTCGATCATTTACAAACTCGCGCTGTCACAACTGGGGAAGGCGTATGACTTCAGCCTTGATTTTGAAAGCTTCGAAAAGATGTCCTGCACTGAATTCGTTTACTACTGCACCAAATCACTCGAATGGTGCGTCGGCGTGCGTCCGGTTATTGAGAGCGTTGTCTTCATTAAAGCGCCGGGTATTGCCCCTGACGCCTTTCTCGGATCGCCGCAACTGGGTATTTCATTTGCCAGTCAATCCGTTCTGGATATGGACGTCATCCGGAAAATAAAAAATCGTTATCCGGGGCCTTATGGAGGGTGAGACTTGTTACGCGCATTGAGCCTCTTGGCAAAAGAATATGACGGAAGAAGGTGACCGGGATGAAGGGCACATTGGAATTTGTCAAAAATTAATTATCTTTAACTGAAAAAATAGGTTATAATTTAAATATAATGTTATTTAATTAAACTCAGGAGGTGTGTTATGCCAGGCTACAAATGGATGGAACACAAGGGAAAAAGAATGTTTTACATGAATCTCGGGACGGATAATCCAGAAGAACTGAAAAATGTAACATCCCAGATCGAACAAATTTTTGAAAAAGAACCTCCCAAGTCAATCCTGTCTCTCTGTGACGTGACGGGCATAACCATCAAACCGGAAATGGTTCAGATTCTCAAGGATTTTACCAAACATAACGAGCCTTATGTGAAAATGACCGCTATTTTGGGCGTTGACGGACTGAGGCTGATCATCTTCAATTCGCTGCTGGCGTTCACAAGGCGAAAAAATCTTGTCTTAAAGCCTTCCAGAGAACAGGCGCTGGATTGGCTGATTAGTCAAGGTTAAAAATTTTTCTGATCGCCCCCAAGGTCTGCGTAGTGGATTGTTTTGCAAGGGGAGAGGTTTTATCTCAACGAGATGTCCAACTTTGCCCGCTTGATTAATCATTCAAAACGTAGTAGAAAACGAATCGTTATACGACGTGCGGTTTGCTGAAACGGCGCCGCATCGTCCCGGCCGGAGAGCCGGAAATGAATTTGGGATGACTGAAATTAACATGGGATGACATTATGAATGTTCAGAAAATATTTGAAGCCCTCCACCAAGAGACCACCGATAAATCAGCGCTGGGAATCATCTGCCGTGAACTGGAAAACCAGGCCTATTCGCTGGCCATTGATGACGTTCAGGTGACGGCGGAAGAAATCTTTGATGGACTGCATAAAGACATTGAGCAAAAGAAATCATTAAACATAGCGCTAATGAACACCTCGCTGACGAGAAAGGTGAAGATTGAACAGGAGTTTTGCGTGGAGTTCACCGGCTCTCGTGAATTTATCATCAAACAAAAGAAGTAGGCATCCCCTCAATCTTTTATTCTTGTTCCTCTCTGAAAAATCATCCATCCGCTATGGGCGCGGTGAAGATTGCCTTGACAAGAACAGCGCTTATTTAGTAGATTAACCTCACCTGAAAAACGATAAGTTCTATTATCATAATGCAATGATGGCTGCGGTGTCCGGCAATCAGGCGGCTGCCGTCATCATTAATGAATGTTAGCCTTCACAACAACACGGGAAGCAATTCAATGAATGCTCAGACGCTGCGGGTATTAATGGTTGATGATTCGGAAGATGATGTCCTCCTGATACTTCGTGAACTCAAAAAAGGCGGTTATGCCCCGGTCTATGAGCGTGTGGAAACCGCCGCTGCCATGAAAAAAGCTTTGCAGGATCAGCCGTGGGACATTGTTTTGTGCGATTATAACATGCCGCAATTTAATGCGCCTTCCGCCATTACCGTTTGTAAAGAAGTCAATCTGGATATCCCGATTATTATTATTTCCGGAACGATCGGTGAAGAAACCTCCGTCGAGTGCATGCGCCTGGGCGCCCACGATTATTTTATGAAGGGCAAATTGTCGCGCCTGTGCCCGGCCGTGGATCGGGAATTGGAAGACGCGAAGGTTCGCAAACGGCAGAAGCAGACGGAAATACAGAAGGAAAACGCCATTAGAGCACTGGAACAGAGCGAAGAAAAATACCGGACCATTCTGGAAGACATTGACGACGGTTATTATGAAATGGATCTTGCCGGAAACATGACTTTTTTCAATGATTCTTTATGCCATATATTCGGTTATCCCAGAAACGAGTTGATGGGAATGAACAACCGAAAGTTTACCGATCCGGCGAACACTAATATGCTTTATCAGGCATTCAATAAAGTATATAAGACAGGCCATTCCACCAAGGAATTTGATTGGCAAATCATCAGAAAAGACGGGACGCAACGGTATATCGAAGCTTCCGTGTCGCTCCTGAAGGACGTGTCCGGGAAGCCTTTCGGCTTCAGAGGAATCGTGCGCGACATCACCGATCGCAAGCATCAGGATGATTTAATCCGGGAAAGCGAAGAAAAGTACCGGCTGCTGGCCGACCATATGAAAGATCAGATCTGGCTGATGGATCTGGATTTAAAGATCACCTATGTCAGCCCGTCCGTAGAAAGGGCGCTCGGGTATACACTGGACGCAATCAAGAAAATGTCCCTGGATAAACTCCTGTCGCGGGCATCGTTTCATACCGCTCAAAATTTCTTTTCCCGGGAAATGCCCGTTGCTCTGGCGGCTCCCTTGGATTATATCTTAAATCGTTCTTTGGATCTGGAATTCCGCCGTAAAGACGGGCATAAATTGTGGGGGGAATGCATGTTCAGCTTCATCCGGGATGAAAACGGGAAACCCGTGTCTCTTCTCGGGGAAGCGCGTGATATTACCGAGCGCAAAAAGGCGGAAGCCGCTTTGCTCGAAAGCGAGGAACGCTATAAAGCGCTGTTCGATCGCTCGCTGGATATGGTTTATATTATTGATTTTAAGGGTAATTTTCTTGACGCCAATGATGCCTCCTTTGAGCGTTTCGGCTATACGAGAGAAAATCTTTCCGGCCTTTCCGTGACATCTATTATGGATAAAGATCAACTTCCTCCTGTTTATGAAGCGATACGGGAAATCGTCGAAACAGGCTATCAGAAAAACCTGATTGAGGTAAAACTGCGCCACAGGGACGGTTCCACCATATACGTGGAAACCAAGGGGTCCATCATTACGAAGGATGGGAAACCGGTAGCAATTCAGTTGATCGCCCGCGATATTACCGAGCGTAAAAAAGCGGAGGCCCATCTTCAGCAAACGCTGGAAAGCCTCAAGAAAGCGGTGGGAACGACCATTCAGGTGCTGGTGTCAGCTTTGGAGGCAAAAGATCCTTACACAGCGGGGCACCAGTCCCAGGTTGCTCGTCTTGCGTGTGTCATAGCTGCGGAGATGGGATTGGACCCGGATACCATTGAAGGAATCCGTCTGGCCGGTGTCATCCACGACATCGGAAAACTGGCCGTTCCGGCGGAGATATTAACGAAACCGACCCGGTTGACCGATCTTGAATTTTCACTGATCAAACAGCATCCCGAGAGCGGATACGAGATGTTGAAATATGTGGAATCGCCCTGGCCCCTGGCACAGATTGTTTACCAGCACCATGAACGGATAGACGGCACAGGTTATCCCAGAAATCTGAAAGGAAATGAAATTCTCCTGGAGGCCCGCATTATGGCGGTTGCCGATGTTGTCGATGCTATGGCGTCGCACCGTCCCTATCGAGCGTCACTGGGCACGGACGCGGCTCTCGCGGAGATTGAGAAACACAGAGGCACTCTTTATGACGGCGCTGTTGTCGATGCCTGCCTGAAATTATTCAGAGAAAAGGGCTACCAACATATTAAAGAAAGCTGAAACCCCTCTCGCGTCTCCGGCGACGCAATCTATTTGACAAACAATAAAATCATTTGCAAAAAGACGCTCTGATATGATTATTATCTAACGATTCATCCCTTCATGTTGATCCTGCCGGATGACGGTCGGGATTTTGCCGATGAATCATCCACCGAAGGAGAAAACGTTATGAACACCTTGAAAGTCATCCTGCTGATCAGCGCTCTCTCCGGTCTCCTGGTGATTGTCGGATATCTGGTCGCCCGGGGAACCGGTGTGGTGATCGCACTGGTGATTTCGGCTCTGATGAATTTCGGGAGCTATTGGTTCTCAGACACCATCGTTCTGAAAATGTATCATGCGCGTTCCGTTACGCGCGCGGAGGCGCCGGTTCTTTATGATGCCGTGGAATCTCTGGCGGCCAGGGCCGCTATTCCCGTGCCGAAGGTCTATATCATTCCATCGGAAACGCCGAATGCATTTGCCACCGGCCGGAATGAAAATCATGCCGCTGTGGCCGTTACCTCCGGTCTGCTGAATCTGATGAAACGCGATGAAGTGGAAGGGGTGATCGCCCATGAGCTGTCGCACATCAAGCACAAGGATATTCTCATCAGCACGATGGCGGCCACCATTGCCAGCGCCGTTGTTCTACTGTCGAGATGGAGCATGTTCTTCGGCAGTGACGACGGCAGCGCCGTGAGCGCTCTGGCGGTGGCGATTATCGCGCCGGTGGCGGCAACATTGGTTCAGATGGCCATCTCCCGCTCCCGGGAATATGAAGCTGATGCCGGCAGTGCGCGGATCACCGGCAATCCCGAAGCCCTGGCCAACGCCTTGATGAAACTGTCCGGCGCGGCCCGGCAAAAATCTTTAGGCGCCAATCCGGCAACCGCCCATATGTTCATCGTCAATCCGCTTTCCGCCGGGACCATTATGGGATTATTCAGCACTCATCCGCCGGTGGAAAAAAGGGTTGCAAGGCTGCTGGCGATGAAAGGTGGTTCAACATTCTAAATGGCCATGTCACCGGAAAGCGCAGATAAGATACCCGACAGAGACGAATGCGAAGAGCTGATGGCGCGATATGCCATGCTGCCGCACATTGCCGAACATTCGCGGCAGGTCATGCGGGTTGCACTGGCGGTTGCGGATCATCTAAAGCCTGAGGTGTCCATCAACCGGAAGCTGGTGACGGCGGCGGCGCTGCTGCACGATATTACCAAGACCCGGTCGCTGAAAACCCGTGAAAAGCACGCTGCTTCCGGAGGGGCGCTCTTGAGAGAACTGGGTTTTTCAAGGGTTGCCGAAATTGTGGAGCAGCATGTTATCATCCGGGATCTGAATCCGGACGGCGGAATTGAAGAAAAAGAAATTGTGTATTACGCCGATAAAAGGGTGATGCACGACACGATCGTCTCCGTCGAAGACCGGGTGAGGGATTTAATGATAAGATACGGTACGACGGAGGCAATCCGCGAACAGATTTCCCGCAACCGAAAACAGATGCTGGTTGTGGAAAAGAAAATCGCGGGGTTTATGAAAACAACCATGCATCATGCGCTGCAAACAATCATTTGATGTTCGGCCTGTTCAAAATCGATTGAATATCTGCTTGAAGTTATTCACCGGTAAATGTCCATGAAAGGATGATGTCGTAAGTGTTAAAGTCAAAGAAAATTTTAGTCACAGCGCTTTTGATTCTCGGTATGTTTTTCACCCATGGTTATGCGGCGCCATCAGAAGATGTCAATAAAAACGGCTGGAAATTTTTAACGTTTGGAATGTCCGCGGAGCAGGTTGATCATTTGCTGGAACAAAATGTAATGAGTGCTCTTGATTTTAAATCATTTGCTTATCGGTATTATACGATTAATTATCTGGCGGGATATTTTCAATCCGACAACATCCGGGTGGGCTTATCCGGCTGTGAAACTGACGGAGGGAACTGCAAAAAATTCTACTTTATTGATAATAAACTGGTGGCCGTGCAGGTTCCCATCGGTAATCAGGATCGTTCACTGGTGATAGAGTATTTAAAACAGATTTATCCGGCTGGATCCATACAGAATAACAGATATGGGCCGAAATATTTCTTTTACTACGATGACAACATTATTGTCTATAATGATACCAGAGATGTGCGTTATATCAGCAAGGAAGTTGTGAAGATGGAAAACGCCCGAGCCGCCATTGAGAGGCAGGAGGAAGAAAAAGAACAGAAGAATATTAACGGGAAAAATTTCCTGAAGACGACGGAGAACAAGAAAAAAGTAAAGAGAGCAAAGATGCATTGATACAAGAAAGTGATATTAAGCAGGGGATGTTTCAGAAAGGTAAGGTTGGGAATGAGCTGGTGTCTTTCTCTTTTTTTGACTTGGGTTTTTCGTAATTTTTCAACAGGTTACGCATTGCTTCTTCAAGAACATTATTAATGGGACGGTCGAGATCAATGGCTAGCTTTTTAAAGTTTTTAAGCAAATCGGCATCAACCTGGTTTGTGAATACTTTCTTTTTCATATTTATATAAATAATTTATATAAATGAATATGTCAAGAAAAGAATAAATGAAAAGAATAGATTGAGAGAATAGGTGATTTGCCAAGTAAGTTCGCTTGGAATTTTTGTAAATATATATTTATATATTTACAAAATAAATGATTGTGAAGTCTGCATAGAATTGTATGTCGCGATATTATTCAAATATAATAGAACTGCTTCGGGCAGATCATCCCGATCTTTCCGCCTGGACAATCATTTGTGCCAACGAAAGGGTGGTTGATCCAGTTCAATATCTTATTCACAGCGAATTGGGTGGAATACTTCCCAAAGTTGAGGGACTGAGTTCTTACATAACCGCAAAAAACAGCGAAAGGTTGAATTGTCAACCGGTTCCAGGAGATGAACAGTTGCTGTATTTTATTCAGTTTATTTCCGAAAGATTTCAGGATGATCCACATCCTGCCCGCCGTGCGGCACATCTTTTCCCGTTGATTACCAAGTTTGCTCATTACAATATCAGCGGGGAAACAATTCTTGGCGCGGAGCGGTTTACCGAAAGCGAATGGAATAAGCTTGAAGAATACCTAGAAACGGCGAGGGCATTTCGAGCGTGGCTTGCCACATTGAAATTTTTTATACCGGAGTTGGAGATGGCAGCGCTCAATGACATCATTCCCGGGGAGAATGATTTGTTTATGGGATTACCTGAAATAACGCCTTTAACCGATCGATTCTACTTTAAAATCAGAAAAGACAGGTTGTTCATTGATCAGCCTCTTTTCGGTCAGGATCTGTCCGGAGCGGAAAAACTGCCTTTTGATTCAGCAAAGAATCTCGTGTTGTCTTTCGGCGGTTCAGTGGTGCCGTCTGATGGCGCGGGCATCGGGTTGGTTTCGCTGACTGGGCTTCATGCCCTGGTGGATCTGGTCACGCTGGAGGTCTCCAATTTCCTGAAAGACAGAACGGGCGATGAGCAGTTAATGATCTTCCTGCTGGATGAATCGCTGACACCGATGCTCTGGAACCGGTCGCTCAGATTTTTCGGCAAGGCCGTCAATCTGGCCGTCTGGCTTCCTTTTTCAACAACGTCGGCCGGACGCAGACTGCTTGCCGAAATCGAAAAGGCCGGTCGCCCGGGCCGTCCACCCGATTTTCAGAAATTCGCCATCACCTGTGCGATGGAATTATCGGAACATCGGGAAAATTACGTTCGCGAGGAATGCGAGGCGCTGGAAGTGGCGATATCGTTTTCCACGCTGCTTGATTTCTGGAAAGAGAGCCTGGGGAGGCATCTGGCTGATTCCGCGCGCATGTTGATTGAAGCGAAAAAGTTTCGTGTTACGGGCAGCCGGTCAGCGCCGGTGCAGGTGGTCGGTTTTGGCCATGGATCGGGAGAGCGATTCAGCCGGGGGTTAATTCTCTCTCTGGATAGCGGCATTATGCCGTCGCAGCCTTTTGAAGGGCCTTTCATCAATCCCGTTCATGTCCCGCAGATGCGGAAAAGTATGTTTGAATATGAGGATCTGATTTTCCGGCAGATTCTCGCGCAGGGCGACCGGATCAAGATCGTCGGCGTGAATGATCAGATCCGGGAACGGACACCCAGTTATTACATGAGCCTGCTGGCGCAGGAATTCGGGAAACCGGTTACGGCAATGGCGTTCAGGGAGAATCTTCCCGAAAAAAAGGTTTCCCCAGCGACCTCGATACCCATTGATGACAATTTGAGAAGCCAACTAAAGGATTATACCTACTCGTATTCCAGCCTGATGAAAATCCTGGCCTGTCCGTTCTTGTTCTACCATCAATACATCCTCGGGATTAAGCCGCCTCCGTTCATGGATGATGACGAAAAAATCAATATGGTCATGGGAAGTTTTGTCCATGCGTTTCTGCAACGACTCTCGACCGGCCCGAAGGAACGGTTCGCGGACTGGGAAACGTTGTTTGATGAAGTCTGGTTAAGTGACGAAAATGTCGAAACACGGCGCACGGATGGGATCAATATTTACATGCTCAACGCCAAAATATTATTGCAGGAGATTTTCGCGGACGAAAAGGACTCCGGAACAGGCCTGGTTTTCGCCGACAATGCCATCTCGTGCGAGGAAGAATTCGAGGGAATGATTGACGGCTGTTACAAAATCACCGGACGGTCGGACCGAATCGCCAGAATCGGTGAAAGAACCGAGGTGATTGATTTTAAATATTCCAAAAAAAACAAGTACAGCTTTTCGGAAAGAACATCCGTGCTGGAACGCTTTCAGGGAAAAGGCATTCTGCACCCCGCGGCGCAGCTGATCATCTATCAGCATTTCAACAAGGGCGCGCAGGGCGCGCGTTTTTATTTTCTGAAGGAGCCGACCAGCGATCGGGAAATGGAGCTTCCGGACCGGGAAATCGCCGAAGCGAGAGTGCTGATGCAGGCGATCAGGGAGCGGCTGGATGTCATCATCGGCGGCAGTGAACTCGCGCCGAATCATGACAGTGATGAATGTGAATACTGTCAGTTCCAGGCCTTATGCGGCCGGGACGATTATTATAAAGCGTCGCGGGGGAATGGCTGATGGAAAATATTAAAAGTATTCTGCTGAAAGCCTCGGCCGGATCGGGCAAGACAACGCGACTCACTGAAGAAGTGTTTGAAAGAATAGACATCGGAGGCAAGTTTATCGCCGCCCTGACCTTTACCCGCGCCGCGACGACCGAGATGCGTTCCCGCATCATGGAAAAAATCGCCAAAGAAAAGAATAAGCCTCTGCTGGAGCGCCTGCGCCTGATCATGGAAGCGGGACGCGTCGGCTACTCGACCATCGATTCTTTTTTCTACCGGCTCTATGCCGCGGCGGGTTTCGCGCCGAAGCTGGCAGATGAAAAGGCACAGATGAATCTGTCGCGGGAGATCGATATCCTTTTCCGCGACCGCGTCCTGCAAGAGGGCAAGGCCAATACGTTGATCATGGCGGCCAGAATTTTGAGTACGGATATCGACACTCTGCTAACGGCCCTGGCGGACGAACGGACGCTGGAGCGCTTCCTGCTGGATCGGGAAAGGCTCGATGACTTGGGCGATCTGATGAAGCAAAACGGCGTGCTGAGAAACAGACTGAAAGCACTTTATGAAAAGGCTGATGCCCTGGCCGGGCAGGTGACTGCCAACGTTAAGAATCGGGTGATCAATTATTTGGCTGATTATCATCATTTTATTTCCAAAACTGTGGCGACGCATTCCGATCTGGAAAATTATAAAAGCCTCGGCAAGACCATCAACTGGAAGGAGAAACCATATCCGGAGCTCAACAAAATTTTCAGGGATTACCGGGAAACAGCCGAAGAACTGGCCGTCAACCGGGCGCTGCTGCGGGAACTGGCCGTCGCTTTCCTTGGCGAAATTTACCTGGATGCGGCAGCGGCCGTCAAGGTTGAAAGAGGATTGATATTTTTTAACGATGTGCGCCGGGGCCTGCTGGACCTGGATGGCGCGGCGGTGACGGAGCGCTCGAAGCTCATGAGCAATTACTTTTCGCTGGGGCTGGACCGGACGGAACATCTGCTGATTGATGAATTTCAGGATACCTCGAAAGGCGACATTGACATATTGATGCCGCTGATTGACGAGATTTTATCGGGACGAAGCGAGCGCGGCGCAAGGTCGTTCTTTGCCGTGGGAGACTGGAAACAGATGATTTACGGCTGGCGCGGGGCGGATCGCGCGGCCCTGGAATCGGCCATCGAAAAATACATCACAAACCGGGAAATCATCGAAGAATCGCTGGAATACAATTACCGCAGCACACCGCTCCTGATTTCTTTTTTCAACGAACTGGTCGAACATCTTTTTGAAGGAAAAGAAAAGACCGAACTGCAGAAACCGCCGGAAGAAGTCAAATCGTTCGACGGCGTAACCGAGGTGAACTGTGTCGAGCTGGAAAAAGAGGGCAATTCGGAAGCGTCCTTCTATCCCACAATGGTGGAGTATCTGAAAAAGAAAAAAGACGAGTACGGCTGTCCCTGGGGCGACATGGTGGTGCTGGCGCTGACCAACAATCATGTACAGAAGATTGAAGTCGAGCTGATAAAAAACGGCATCGGCGTGGCCGCGGTGAAGGGAAGACAGCTTCTTTCCACTCGCGAAGGCGTGGCTGTCATGTTTTTTATCGCCGCCGTTCTGGCAAAAGAGGATAAAAAGAAATTTGTTACCACGGTGGCCGCCTCGCCGCTGTGGAAAGATTTATTCGGCAATATCGAAGATGTCCGGACGGAGTTCGCGCAGAAGTATCCCCGGCCGTTCGGATTGATGGCCATCAGTCGCGCGATTGAATATTTGCGCGGGAAACTGCCCGCCACCGTACTGGATATCTGGCAGGATGAGGCACAGATCTTTTTCGACGATGGCGGCGCCGACGTGGATGATTTTCTCTTGCGGATGTTCACTGTCCGGTTCAACGTGAAGGTGCCGGAAGCGGAAGACAGCGAGAATATCAAGGTGGATACCATTCACGGAACGAAGGGGCGGCAGTTCAGGCATGTCTTTGTGTTCTGGAATGAGGATGAAAAGGAAGCGCCTTTCTACCTGGAATCGGAAAAGTGTCATGTGCAGTTTTCAAAAGCGGAGATGGACTTTCTGAATGCCGGTAATTCGAAAATCATCAAAGAAATAACAGCAGCGTATGATACAAATCTGGCTCGACTTCATCGGGAAAAGGCGAATGTCTTTTATGTTGCGGTCACCCGGGCCGTCCAAACCCTGACCGTTTTTTTGCCGAAAACCAAAAGCAAAAACTACAAGCCGGTTCATCAGGCCGTTCTGGCTACGTTTACGCGGTTTGCACCGGACGGCAGCAAGAAAGATATCTGCTCTTCGTCAGGCAAGCCGAATACTCCAGCCACTGATCAAACTTTTGATGTGCCGGCAAAGCCAAAAAATGAACCGGAAAAATATGGTGATATTGATCCCGCGCTGTTATCGGCCAACATCAAGGCTGGCATCATGCGGGGGGATCGTCTACACCGGTGGCTGGCCAAAGTGATTGATCAATCCTCTTTGCCGCCATCAGGCGAGTTAGGCGAGGAGGAATATCAAGCAGCAATCCGTTTTGTTAATAGAGATGATATCTCCGCCGTTATGTTCCGCCCCGGTAAAATTTATATTGAACAGCAGATCTCGAATAAGGAAAGCTTCGGCATTGTGGACCGGATGATCGTATCGGATGATCGGATTACCATCATGGATTACAAATCCGGTTCAATGAGGGGGTTGAAATTCAAATACGAGGAACAGCTCAAGCGCTACACGAAAATCATGCAGACACTCTATCCGCAAAGAGAGGTGGAATACTATACCCTGGCGATAGATGTTTAATAAACAACCTGTCAGGCCGGCCAGTAGATGCCGGTCTGACAGGCAGATATCTTATGATACACGGAGGGAAGTCTACTTCCGATCCTTCAGCAAATCGCGTATTTCCCCGAGTAATTTTTCCTGAGCGGATGGTTCCGCCGGCGCTTCTGCCTCTTTGCGCTTCAGCGAGTTAATGGCTTTGACAACGACAAAAATAGCGAAGGCAATGATGATAAAATCCAGGATCGTCTGAATAAATTTTCCATAGCTGACGACAACGGCCGGAGCATCGCCCGCCGCATCCTTGACCGTGTACGCCAGTTTGGAGAAATCGACGCCCCCCAGCATCACGCCGATGGGAGGCATAATCACGTCAGCAACAAAAGATGAAACAATCTTGCCAAAAGCGCCGCCGATGACGATACCGACGGCCATATCAACAACGTTTCCCTTGACCGCAAATTCCTTAAATTCCTTCATCATACTCATAATCATGGCCTCCTCTTTGATGTAAAGAGCTATTTAACGGCGTCTTTTAAACCCTTGCCGGCCTTGAATACGGGAACTTTCTTGGCGGCTATTTTAATGGCCTTGCCTGTCTGGGGATTTCTTCCCGTGCGGGCTTTTCTTTTCTTGACATCAAATGTTCCAAAGCCCACGAGTGTTACGGCACTGCCTTTTTTCAGCGATTTCTGAATGGCCGCAAGGGTTGCATCTACCGCCATCACGGCTTCTTTTTTTGTACAGGTTACTTTTGCCACTTCTTCGATCAAATCAGCTTTGTTCATTGAAGACCTCCTTATTTTATTTTTTAATTGATGGGTGCACTATACAGCTTAGTTTTTCGTAAATCAATACGAAACGTGCTCTTGGACGCAATTTTCTGTGCGTCGTATGAATGGTGAAGGGAAGTTAAAACGGAAACAGAACCTGGAAGGGCTAAGAATACTTGTATATGAAGCGGATTGTTGATAAAGGAAAAACGAGTTTGATGTGGGTATCCAGAGAACATATATGCATGGCATCCTTCCCGACATAGGCATTTCCATTCTGGCGGCAACCACTCTGGGGTTCATCTTCCAGCTTTTGCGCCAGCCTGTTATTCTTGGCTATCTTGTTGCCGGCGCGCTGATCGGGCCGGCAATGGGCTTCAACCTGGTTTCCGAGGCGTCGAGCATCGAAGTGATTTCGGAAATCGGTTTGATTTTACTTCTTTTTATTATTGGTCTGGAGCTGAATCCTTCCAAGCTTCTTTCCGCCGGTCGCCAATTAATACTGGCCGGTGTGGGTCAATTTATTCTGTGTGTCCTGATCGGTCTGGGATTTTTTCTGCTGCTGGGCTATGAGTTAAGCAAAACCCGTATTGACGCCCTTTATCTGGCGCTGTTTTGTGCCCTGAGTTCCACGGCCATCGTCGTCAAACTGCTTTATGACAAGTTCGAAATAGACACCTTTCCCGGCCGCATTACCGTCGGCATTCTTATTTTTCAGGATCTGTGGGCGATTCTGATTCTGGCACTGCAGCCGCATTTCACCAATCCGAAATTCCTGCTCGTCCTCATCGCTCTGGGTGAGAGCCTGTTGCTGCTCGCCATCGGTTTTCTCCTCAGCAAATATCTTCTGCGCTGGATCTTTGAGAAAATCTCAAGGACGCCGGAAATGGTTGTGGCGATGTCCATTGCCTGGTGCGCTTTTATGGCGGGCATGGGCTCATGGATCGGACTTTCGATGGAGATGGGCGCGCTGATTGCCGGCGTTGCTATTTCCACTTTCCCTTATAGCGTTCACGTTACGGCCAAAGTCCTCCCCCTGCGCGATTTCTTTCTTACCCTTTTCTTTTTATCCATCGGGATGAAAATACCGGTGCCTGATGCGGCGATGATCGGGATGGCGCTCGTCATTGTCTTGTTCGTCATTGCCTCTCGTTTTTTGACCATTTATCCGCTTCTATTCCTGGCCGGCAGCAGCAGAAGGACGAGTTTCATTGCCAGCCTGAACCTTTCGCAGATCAGTGAGTTTTCCCTGGTGGTGGCCACTCTCGGGGTAGGGCACGGACACATTGATCAGCGCATGATGTCTCTGATTATTTATGCCATGGCTATGACCTCCGTTCTGTCTTCCTATTTGATCAAGGGCAATCACGAGGCCTATCTTTTATTTAACCGCCTCATGGAAAAAATCGGATTTCCGGTGAAAGCCGATGAGCTTCAAACCGATGAAGACGGCAAGCATTTTCCCGTGGTGCTTCTGGGCTTCCATCGCGGAGCGCAGGAGTTTATCGATCGATTGGAGAAGGACGATCCCGATTTGCTCAATAAGATTCTGGTCATTGATTTTAATCTCGAAAACCTGAAGGAATTGAGCGTCAGAAACATAAAAGGAGTATTCGGCGATATCGGCAGTATGGACACGCTGGAGCACGCCCACGTTTCCGGCGCGTCCATTATTCTTTCAACGATTCCGGACATGCTGCTGAGGGGCACCAGCAACAAGGCCCTGGTGACGTCGTGCCGCGCTCTGGCGCCCAACGCCTACATTGTCGCCACCGCCGATTCCGCCGAGCAGATCGATGTTCTGAAAAAAAGCGGCGCGGATGAAGTGCTCCTGCCGTACGCTCTGATCGGAGAACAGTTGACGCAGTTTGTCGAGCAAACCTGCCTGACGGCGGATGCCTGCAAGCTTTAAGAATCGGTTTGGTGTCTGATTCCGGACAGCATGAATGATGAAGATGAAATGGAAAAGAAAAAAAGTCGGTCTGGCGCTGGGTGGCGGAGGGGTTCGCGGCTTTTCCCATATCGGTGTTCTGAAGGTGCTGGAGGAGGAAGGCGTCGGCATTGACTTGATTGTGGGGACAAGCGCGGGAGCCCTGATCGGAGGCGCCTATGCTTCCGGCCAGTCGCCGCGGGAGATTCAGGATAAAATCGATGCCTATCTGCAAAGCTCGGAATTTGACGACTCCAGAATTAAAGCAATCGGCCTGTCATTTTTGCAGGAGGAAAAAAATCTTCTCAAAAAAGCACAGCAATATGTCATGAACCGTCTTCTGTTTGTTCAGGCCTTCTTCAAACCGTCGATCCTTCCTTTTCATGATTTTCAGTCGCTGATTCATTATTTTCTGCCCGATATCGATATTCAGGACACGCGGATCCCTTTCCGGGTTGTTGCCACGGATTTGATTACCGGAAATAAAGTCGTTTTTTCAGAAGGCCCGCTGCGTAAGATTGTGCTGGCCAGTTGTTCTGTGCCCGGAGCCGTGGCGCCGGTTCGTTACGGCGACTGGCTGCTGGCGGACGGCGGCATTACTAGTCTGGTTCCGGTGAACGCAGCGCGGGAGGCCGGCGCCGACGTCGTCCTGGCTGTGGAGGTGGATCGTGATTTAGATGCGGCGCTCAACATTGAAACCGCAAAGGATGTCGTTCTGCGGGCGGGAGAAATCACTGCGAGCGCTCTGGGAGCTTCGGAACTGGCCGCCGCCGATGTCGTCATCGGGCCGAGAGTCGGCAATCTTCACTGGATGGATTTTAACCGGACGACCAGTCTTGTCGAGGCCGGCGAAGAAGCCGCCCGCGAATCTCTGGATAAAATCAGAGCCTCTCTGCCGCTTTCCCGGCGGATCACCCGCTTTGCGAGAAGAATTTTAAAATAATATTAATGCACGTCGTTCTTAAAATTTATTTACAAAGGGGGACAATCGAATAAGTTCCAGATTGACTTGAAAGACGATGTTCATTATACTCCCAAAAGTTAAAAGACAAATTCTTTTCAATTCATATCAACCGGTCAGATGTGGCCGTTATTCAATGTCAGAAGCGGTCATAATCCGTTAAAGGAGGAATGCCCATGAAAAAATTCTTGTGTTTGTGTCTGATGTTATCTTTGTTCATTGCCTGCTCATCTGAAAAGAACGCCAAGCCCAATCCCGCAGCCGCTCCAGAATTGGAAACTGCCGCGGCTCCTACAACATCCGCACCCGTGACCAGTCTATCCGGGGAATACGTTTTGAAGGAAACCCAATCTAAAAAAACAAAGGCGGGCGGCGAGGAGATTACTTGTACGACCACCCATACATATACACTGACGTTTATCAATGATACGGCGGTGCACTACACGGCGAAAACGGATGTGAGCATGGATCCTCCGGCGGAAGGCATGATGTGTCAATCCAAGTTGTTTAACGTGGATGAAACCGGCACCTACGAAATAAAAGACGGCAGCAGCGTAAAGATGACCTTTTCTGCAGGGGAAAAGAAATTACCCTGGGTCCACAACAATGTTATGGTCTTGAAATTGAATAACGCAAACTCACTGGAGCTATTCAACAATGGCTTCCAATTTCGAAAACAGTAAGAACGTTGATTCTGCAGATATCTGATTTTACGGATTATTATAAGAAGCACATTTAGTGCTTGCTTTCTGTTCGGGTTTGGTATAGAAACCGCGTCTACTAATTTTTAGGACTCCTTGCCCGTCCAAGCGGGCTTTAGAGCCGAAAGGAGAAAACATTGCAAAGATACGAAGTGGTGGCTATAGTCCTGGCCGATTTAAACGAGGACGACCTCAACGCGCTCATCGAACGCATCCAGAACATCATTACTGAACGTAAAGGTGTCATTGCCAAGTTGGACAAGTGGGGCAAGAGGCATCTGGCCTACGAAATCAAAAAGCAGAGAGACGGCTATTATTTCCTGATCGATTTTGCCGGTGACGGTGCCATCGTCAATGAAATCGAAAGAAACTGCAAGATCGACGACCGCGTTATTAAATTTATGACGATCAGGAAAGAGGGCGCGACCACAGCCGAAGGCATCGAGCAGGAAGCCGCCGCGGCGGAAGCCAAGCGCGCTCAGGCCAAAGCGGATGCGGAAGCTGCTGCTGCCGAAGGAAAAACGGTCAATCAGATTGAAAGAGGGCCGAGGGAAGCAAGGCCTCACGCCAGGAAAAACTACAATAAAGAAGAAAGTACGACGAAGGGGGAATAAATCATGGCCATGGAAACGCAAAGCGGAGAAAAACAAAGCAGATATCCCCAGAAAAAGTTTTTTCATCGAAAGAAATTTTGCCGGTTCTGCTCGGATTCCAATATAAAAATAGATTACAAAAACACAGCGATTTTAAATAATTTTGTGACCGAAAGGGGCAAAATTATGCCGCGCAGAATTACGGGCAATTGTGCCGCTCATCAGCGGGAACTGGCGCTGGCGATCAAAAGAGCTCGGCAGATTGCCATCATGCCGTATGTGACGGCTGACGGTAAATAATTTGTGCCAGAAAAAGAGCGGCGTAACATTCATTCACCGATAGTCTTATGCCGTTCGCAGTGGTTGGGTAGTCAATCTAAAGAAGTTTCTGATCAGGTAACGCCATTTTAATGGCGTTACCTGCCTTTGTTTTTAGTATCATTTTTTTTACACAGGTATTCGATTGTGAGCAGTTTATCTTTTTTGAAAAAAAATACTCTCACCACCGACAACCGTCCTTTTTCCAAATGGCTGCCGGTTATTTTTCTGTTTGTTTTTTCGGCGGTTCTGGTGCCTCTGGCCGGTCCGGCTTTTCTTCTGCTCCTGCCGATGGTTTTGTTTTTAAACGGAGCTTTCAACGGGCTTTTGAAAACGGCGGCCGTGTTCCTCATGGCTTATGCCCTGCTTGTGCTGATTGCCTTCGCCATGAAGTTTGATATTCCCGCCGTTGCCGTTTTTATCCTGGGCGCCGCCGGAGTGCTCATGGCGCAAAGAGCCGGGAAGCATGATTCCGTCGAGAGAATTATCATCTATCCGTCCCTTTTGATTGCGGGAGCCGTCTGCTTTTATTTTATTGATGACGCCGTGGCGCTCTCGGTTCATCCTTGGCAGCTTGTGAAAAATTACATCACCCTGGCGGTCGAAGAAAATGTCAGGCTTTACGGCCAGTTGCCGTTAAAAGCGGAAGATATTAACTTTATCAAAGACAATCAGGAAACTATTATTAAAGGATTTATTCATATTTTCCCATCGCTGGTGGTTATATTTTCCGTGATGACGGTCTGGATCAATTTGCTCATCGGCAAAAACTATCTCAACCGAGCGGGTATTGTTTATCCGGGGTTAACGTCACTGGCGCAGTGGAAAATGCCGGAAAAAATGATCTGGCTTTTTCTCGCCTCCGGCCTGCTGTTATTTGTGCCGGAAAAGACCGTCAATTTCTTCACTTTTAATGTGTTTCTCGTGATCTGCTTTCTATATTTTCTACAGGGATTGACGATCATCAGCTTCCTGTTCCAGCTTAAAAATGTTCCGTCCTTTTTCCGCTATTTTTTTTATTTTTTAATTGCAGTTCAGCAAATTCTTATGATACCAGTAATAACCATCGGACTATTTGACATGTGGTTTGATTTCCGGAAACTAATGCAAAAAAAATCAGACAACGCAATGAGGGATTAGTCATTATTTTAAAATAAACGGAGGATTCTTATGAAAGTCATTCTGAAACAAAGCGTGCCATCTCTGGGCAAAGCGGGAACTATCGTCAAGGTGAACGACGGCTACGGCCGTAATTTCCTCATTCCCAAGGGGCTGGCCATTGAAGCGGATGAAAAAAACATCAAACTCTTCGAGCATGAAAAAAACAACATCCTGAAGAAGGCGGCCAAGGAGCAAAAAATCGCGCAGGATCTCGCCGATGTTCTGTCCCGCGAAACCATCACCATCGCCCGCAAGGTCGGCGATCAGGATAAGATCTTCGGTTCCGTCAGCGCCAAGGACATCGAAGATGAGCTGAAGAAGAAAGGTTATGACATCAATCGCAAGATGATTGTCCACGAACATGGCGAACACATTAAAGAAATCGGCGAACATCAAGTCAAAATCAAACTGGCCCATGATGTGGAAACTCACATTACTTTAAAGGTTGTCGGCGAATCGTAATGCGCGAGAAGGATCCTTCATTTTATAAACTGCCGCCGCAGAATATTGAGGCGGAGCAGTCCGTTCTGGGCAGTATTCTACTGGAGAACAGCGCGCTGAACAGCGTCCAGGAAATTCTGAGTTCCGAGGATTTTTACAATGAAGCGCACAAAAAAATATACAAGACCATTGAAGATCTTTCCGAAAAAAACGAGCCTGTCGATCTCATCACGTTAAGCAATGCGCTGAAAGATAAAAACGTGCTGGATTCCGTCGGCGGCACGTCCTATCTGGCCTCACTGGTGGATAATGTTCCCTCGGCAGCCAACGCGGCGAACTATTCAAAAATCGTCAAGGAGAAAGCGATTCTCCGCGGATTAATTACCACCGCAACGGAAGTGATCGATCACTGCTATGAAACGAATACGGATGTCGATACCATTCTGGACACCGCGGAACACAAAATTTTCGAGATCTCCGAGAATAAAGTGCGCCAGGATTTTTCTCCGATGCGCGATATCGTCAAAGACAGTTTCAAATCCATAGAAACTCTTTATGCCAGAAAAGAACTGATTACCGGCGTATCGACAGGCTTTGATAAGATCGATGATTTAACCTCCGGCTTGCAGAGATCCGAGTTGATTATTATCGCCGGACGCCCCAGCATGGGCAAGACGGCGTTCGCCCTGAACATCGCGCTCAATGCCGCCATGGCGCACCAGATTCCCGCCGCCGTGTTTTCTCTTGAGATGTCCAAAGAGCAGCTTGCCTTTCGTCTGCTTGCTTCCAAGGCCAGGGTGGATTCACAGCGTCTGCGAAAAGGCTTTTTGGGAGATACGGACTGGCCGAAACTGACGACCGCTGCGGGACTTCTTTCCGAAGCTCCCATTTATATTGACGATACGCCAGCAATTACGGTCCTGGAGATGAAGGCCAAGTCGCGCCGTTTAAAGGCGGACAAGGGACTGGGATTGATTGTCGTGGATTACATTCAACTGATGCGCTCCAGTTACAGTCATGATTCCCGCGAACAGGAGATTTCGGACATCAGCCGTTCGCTGAAGTCACTGGCCAAAGAACTCAAGGTTCCCGTTGTAGCTCTTTCCCAGCTCAATCGTCAGGTGGAGAGCCGCCCCAATCGCCGTCCGCAAATGGCGGACCTTAGGGAATCGGGCGCCATCGAACAGGACGCCGATGTCATCGCTTTTATTTATCGTGACGAAGTTTACAACAAATCGGACGACAATCCGGATAAAGGCGTCGCGGAAATCATCATCGCCAAACAGAGAAACGGTCCGACGGATACGGTTAAGCTTGCTTTTGTGGACAAGTACACAAGCTTTGAAAATTTATCACGCGTGGACGCTCCGGAATCTTAAAGTCCATCAAATTGGTGATAACCTTATTTTGTGATAGATATTGCACGAACTTTAAAATGGTGATGATAAATCGAGTGTAATTTATACATTGTTTTCAATAGTTTCGATTTTTGCCGAGGAATTAAATATCAAGCATTGATGTAATTTTGTAGAGTTATTCATCAGGGAGGCATTAAATGCGGGAAACCTTAAACAAAATTTTGTTTTTTATATTACTGTTCATGTTGACTTTTTGTGTTGCATGCGGTGGTGGCAGCGGAAGCAGTTCAGGCAAGACCCCCGGTGCAGAAGAGAGCAACGCCAATCTCGCCGCAATGGTTTTGTCATCGGGGTCACTCGTTTTCAGTCCTGATCAAACCACTTATACAGTAGACGTGGAAAACGCTGCATCTTCAATTACGATTACAGCAACTCTCGCCAATGACGAAGCCAGTATGGTGATCAACGGTACAACGGCCCAATCCGGTCAACCTTTTGGCCCGGCTAGTCTTGTTGTGGGGTCCAATAACTTTATCATTGTGGTTACTGCTGCTAATGGTTCATCAACCAAGACTTATACAGTAGAGGTGAAAAGACAGTCTTCAGCGGACAAAAGTAATAATGCCAATCTGGCTGGCTTGGCGCTTTCCTCCGGTAAGCTGAAGCCGGGTTTTGCCGCAGACACAACAAGTTATACGGCAGAGGTCTCACTTTCAGTAGCATCAGTTACCGTGACGCCTGCCGCAGCCGGTGTGAATGCGAGGATTAGCGTAAATGGCAGTGCTGTTGTTTCCGGTTCGCCCTCTGCATCGATTCCTCTGACCGCCGGAAGTGTGACTGCAATTACCGTTATCGTTACGGCAGAAGATGGAATGACCACCAAAACCTATACTGTAAATGTTACGCGTCTGGCCACGTTAAGCCAGGATGCAACGCTTTCCAACCTCACTATTTCGCAAGGAACTCTCTCTCCTTCATTTCAGCCTACAACGCTTTCTTATACAGCCGAAGTATATTCAACGTCAATTACACTCACGCCGACGGCCGCCGGAGTAGGAGCAACCATAAAGGTCAATGGAATCCCCGTTTCCTCTGGTCAACCGGCACAGGCCGTAATACTTAATATTGGGGATAATCCTCCCATTACGACGGTGGTAACAGCTGAGGATGGCATTAATACCAAAACCTATTCGCTCGTGGTAAAACGTCTGGAGTTTTCTGGTGGCAGCGATGGAGGTGGAGACGACGGCGGTGGAGACGACGGCGGTGGAAGCAGTTCTGTACTCACCACCAAGTCACAGGCTGAAAATTTATTATACATTGCCTATGCGGGCATCGGTTACGGCCGTGCCGATTCTTCCACCGATGAAGAACCTCTCTATGATGCCATGGCGGAAGACTTGGGTGGCATTGCAGGAAAATTTGTTCTGGATACAATAAATAATGATTCTTCGAAGATAACAAAACTTATAAATATCTTATCTGGTAAAACTCAAACCTTTACTTATACTACTAGTACTGGTGTTATCAGCAGTCTTGATCTTGATCCCGGCTCCGACGAAAATGACTACACGTATTTTGAAGCAACCTTGTCAATCAATTTCAATGCCACCGCCTATCCGTGGAATAGTTGTATTTACTATGGTGATGGTGGAGGAATAGACCTTACTGCGACAGCAACGGGATATTTCAAAGCATCCTTATCTGGATTGGATAAGTTATATCTGCGATCGGTGACAATTCAGGCCAGGAATACATTTAGAGCCGTTTATCCAATGGGGACGGTTACCTATGGCACTTATGATGGATCATTTTGGCAGATAGCCTTTACAGCTTACTACGGTGCTAATGATCCTGTTGATACTTCGAAAGATCCCATGAATGTCAAAATTATTCCCGTTCTTATTTCAGGGCAGGCGTCATCGAATATTGACAATCGGGATTATACGCTCAGTGGAACTTTCTCCCTAAATGGCAATACCTATATATTTACAGATGTCACTTACCGTCAATGGCATTATAATTTTGACGTGGACGGCAACACCTTGGTGGCGGTCAATGGTACGATCAAGACCCCCGATGTATCCCGCGCTGTTAATGTTTCCAGTGCGACAAATCCGGGGAGTATTGTCCGCAATATAAGTGGCACATGGATGTCCGGTCTAATGAATTTTGCTGAATCCACGACAGCGATTCAGGCGAATTTTATCAGTGGGACGTGTAACTTTACCGGTACGCTTGGTCCCTGGTCAGTTGCCGGATGGCAGGACAGCCTAGAGCCTTAAGAAAATTTTCTTCATCAACAAAGATGATGGGAAATAATATGTGTGGCTTCCCATCATCTTTAATATCTACGTCCGGATGGTTTAAGAATCCTCATAAGATACGTTATTCCCTTATGACTTTCAGCGGTGGTTTTTCAAGGACCGAGGGATTTTCCAAGCAGTCTTTAAAAAATAGAAGCATGTTGGAGAGCTTATTCCCATCGCAGAGTCGTTCATCGATGCTGAAACCGAATTTAATAACATCTGAAACTTTCAGTGTGCTTTCAGGTGTTACGACCGGAGCCTTATGCATAGCGCCGATGGTCACAAAAACGGACGTATTGCCCCAGTCATAGAGGTGATGATAAAGAGAATTCAAACCAAATGATCCGATGTCCGAAATGACAGCCGAAGAAAAGAGGGGATTATCTTTAAATGAGTCGTAGGATAAAATCCCTTTCTCCACTAACCACGGATAAAGTTTGGCAATAAGGGATATCAGAAAGTCGGGAAGCTTCATCACCACGTCCAGTATTTTATCACTTGTGTCAGGGGCTTTGGTAAGCGCGCCATCGACAATTTCCTTAACCTTTTTTGATACGGTCAATATATCCTCTTCGGGCTCACAAAATATTTTACACATGATCATTTGATCGTTTTTATTTACATTAAAAGATGCTGAATATTCATGTCTTGCATAGAACTTGTGATTGTATATGAATCTATTTATCTCCGGAAACTGAGAAGCGGTTCTCAGCAGAGCGGAAACGACCAGTTGAAAAATGGTGATGTCATGTCCTTCCCGTTTTTTTCTATTTAGGAAATCCAGCGTGTTGGAAAAATCAACAACCACTTCGTGCCAGACAATGGCTGCGGTGCGAGTAGGCATTACAAATGTATAGAATTTATGAAAACTTTTTATGTCACTAAGATGGTGTCCATCTTCTCTTCCCATGCAGACCTCCGATACAACAGAATATTCATACGAGAGTTTTCCTTGAAACTGAAGGTGGTTTGATATACATGATCAGGCAGAAAAGTCAATCAGATGTAGTCTTAAATGAATGAATTAATTTATAAAAATAATTCTTCGATGCCTTCCTGTAAGAATTTAGATTTAAGAATACCATCAAGTGTTAAGAATATCCTGAAAGAAACAATGGGAATGGAACGATAAGTTAATGATGAAGTGGATCAAGCTGGCGTTGCGTAACATCTTTAGAAACAGACGCCGTTCTTTTACTACAATCATAGCGATAGCTGTAGGATTTGCATCGATCAGTTTGTATTATGGATATATTCATCACACATACTGGGCAGTGAGGTTTTTTGCTGTTCACGGAGAGGGATTGGGTCATTTAAGAATCAATAAAGAAGGATGGAAAAATAACTCAAAGTTGGACAAGTTAAAATACATGTTTTCCTATGACGAAACTCAAAAAATAATGAAACTCGTCAACGAGGAAAAAAATGTAATATTGTCAACACCACAATTATATCTGTCCGGTTTGGTGAGTAATGGCACGACTTCCACATATTTTGTTGCTGAGGGCGTTGTTCCTAAAGACGATAAAATTATAAAAAATCAAAGATGGATCAACTATGCGAAAGTTCAGGGTAAGCCACTGAGTGAAGACACTCCGTTGGGAGTCGAGATTTCATCCGGATTAGGAAAGCAGTTGAACTTAGCGCCGGGTAAAGACGGGGTGGCCATGACTACAACGCTGGACGGTCAGATGAAGGCGCTGGATGTAAAAGTGACTGCGGTATTCAACACCGGCAATGATTTTTATAATGATAAGTATATGCGCTTTAACTTTAATTATGCCCAATCTCTACTGGATACACAATCCGCCGAAAGAATTGTGGTGTTGCTTGACGACATACAGGCAACGGAAAAAATGCGTAAACATTTGCTGCGGAAGCTCAGCGTCGCAGGCATAAACTGTGAAATACAGACATGGGATAAATTGTCCGTAGCTTATACCAAGATAAAATCATATCTTGATGCGATTTTCATATTTCTTTTTTCAATTATTTTGATTATCGTGGCGATGACCACAATCAATACGATGAGTATGGTTATCTTAGAGAGAACGAACGAAATCGGCACCCTCAGAGCTCTCGGTTTAAAGCGCAAAGGGGTATTGATGATATTTGCTTTGGAAGGCGCTTTTCTTGGATTATTCGGGAGTATCTTAGGTATCGTTTTACATAGTTGCGTTGTGGCCATTACCAGATATCATAAAACGTACTATACACCACCGGGTTCATCAAGTTCCGTATCGCTGTACGTTGATATGGTGCCTGATATGCTGGCTGTATTATTCTTTAGTTTTATTTTACTTTCTTCTCTGTCTGCTGTCGTTTCCGCCAGACGAGCGGGCAAAAAAAATATTGTTGATGCATTAGGGCATGTATAGATGAGAAAGATTTTAATAATGCGGAGGCATTCACTTTTTAGTAAGACTCGTTAAGCACGACCGAAGTGAAACGTGGCCCATGCGAGGAATGCTAAATCGGCAACCGCTCTAATATTTGCGAGCGCTTTCTTCGATCCTGTTGTAGAATCCCTTGTTAGTCCAAAAAACGAGATGCTGATACGCCCGAAATCCGAAGGGAACGAAGAAATACCCGATAAAGCACAATGGCTGAACGACGACGTCGCTGATATCGGAACGCACTTCCTCCACAAAATTGAATGGTTTGCGAAACCAGCGATGTCGGATGAAAAACTGATTGGCCTTGTAGATGCCGAAACAGACGTTCAACAGAGCGACGGTGGCAGCCGTCAGACCGCCGAACAACAGCAGTTTTTCATCACGAAAATAAGTAAAAAAGTTGCCCATATATACGCATTCAAAAACGTAAATGCCGGTTGCAAAATACAAAAGAGGAAAGCTATGACTTTCCAGACAGAGCAAAAACAACAACCATTTTCTCACGCTGAATGAAGACGTCAGTACGTGTTTGAACAAATACGCGGTGCTGGAAATGCCCAAAGCATGCCGTAACGCTTGCGAGTATCGCGCCAGAACCGAACTGAAGTAGGCGTGCCCAATGACGTTCTCGTTGTTCATTGGAACCGCGACGGGCACCAGCCGAATGTTCTTCTTCAGTTTTATTGAAGCTTTGATAAAGGTGTGAAAGTCCTCGCCGACCGAATCGTAATCTACGTCCCAATAGTCCATCGCCTCCAGCATCTGGAGCGAAAGACTGTAATTGGAGATAGGGAAGCCCAACTTGCTGTTGGAGAATATGTTCGCGGCGGCGGCCATGGACCACAGATCGTCCATTGCGCGCACCAAGCAAGGCACCGCGTTTCGATTATTCTCAAAGAACGTAGGAGCCGCAAAGATTACGGAGTGCGGGTCATCGGCAGCTGACGCCATGCGTTCCAATTCCCAAAAGTAACGTTCCTCGACCAATGTATCGCAATCGATGACGGTGACCATGGTCCACGAATACACCTCGAACGGCTGGGAGGCGGCATGGAAGCGCACGGCGTGATTGACGTTCGCCGCTTTTCCGGGGCACTCCATTGGATCGAGAACGTGCACAGACTTCACTAAGTCGCTGAACCTATGCGCAAACATCTCATGAATCCGTCGAAACTTCTTCTCGTGGTCCTTGTCGGCAGTCTCGTGTGCACAGAGAACGACGTAATGGCTTGCAGCGTCCCTGTGACGAGACAGCGCACCGATAGTGTTCGCGATTGTTTCTATTGACTCTTTATAAATCGGCACAACGATCAAGTGATGCCACTTCAGTGATGGCGCGACGGCGGTTCCATGAATGTATCGTTTGATCGACGCGACGAGCCGTCGAGCCAGCCGTAGTATATTCACGGTTCGTAGCAGCATGAACAGGCAGCTCACCGACATGATCAGCAAGACCAGCAGGCTAAGGTCGATATGCAAGACAGGAGCGACAAGCAACAAGGTAACCGCACTGAAGAGGACCAGCGCCAGAAAAAACTTATGGGCCGCGATGTTTTTGTCGGGGCGTCGGGCAGGTTCCATCGTTCCGATAGAGCGCCTCACGAAGGACTCGATTTGTTCTTTTTTTTCTTGACGTGCAATTAATTTTTTTAAACCATCCATTTTTAATCCTCAACAAATAAACCCATAGGGGCTACTTTTTCAGTTTTAATTATTTCTATCAGTTTTGGTAAATTAATGAAACTCGTGAATGATCGATTGATCAGGTTCCTCATTAATATTACCTTTGTGCTATTGACTCATGTTTCAAAACTTACGAAGTCATCCGTGTGCTTGAAGAGGTTATCCATAATCCCCAATGCTCTTTTGGAAAAAAACATGCATCTATTGCTTTTCCTTAATTATAAAAACTAAAATTTGCATCCTCTTTATAGGATAAATCTTCCAGAGTTATAATAATATCATTATATTGTGTTCATGAAAAACGGATGCATACTAGCATAAGACAGCTAAATAAAAAAACATAACTTTCTGGAAGGAGATGATTCAATTTTCACAAGTAAAGCATGGTAAAAATTGTACATAGTAGTGACCCCCCATATTTCAGATAAGGTTTTCAGCGGCGTTTTCCCCTTGAGTCTGCTGAAACGATACTTGCTATTGTGGCGCTGTTCAAATGCCAGTGATCCCGCTTGAAGCTCTTCTCCCGTGTGCATGATCTTCTTTTGAAGAAACATTTTCTGGTAGCGGTCATTAAACTGCTCAATCATTCCGTTTCGCCAGGGTTCAGCCTTGGGAATAAACCAGGGTTCGATGTCATGATTCAGGCAGAGTCGGATTAAAGAGCCCATGCCACGGGGATGCTTCCGGCTGCCAAAGAAACTCGGGGCGTTATCGACCTGGAGATTGTTGGGCATGCCCAGACGCTTCCAGATATCCCAGAATCCGTCAATCAAAGGCTGACTGGCTTTGGATGAAGCTGGATATACGCCACAACGCACCGTGGCCGTATCAATCACATTGAGGCTGTAGAAACGCACAGGGCCTTTCAGATAACATGGCCCCACCAGATCGGCTTGATGCGTCTGGTTGGCTCTTAAAAACGGCAAAGATGGATAGGCGGTGCCTTCGGTGTGATATTGGCGGCTCTGTGGGGCCGACAGGATTTGCTTTCGCTCCGCGATACATCGTGATCGTCATGACGCAAGATCCATTTGTATAACCATGATCTTGATTTACGTAATGATGCACAGATGGATTCAGGGTCTTCTCCGTTATGAAACCGTCCAACAGTCAAAATCCTTTGCATTATACTCTCTTTGCTCATGAACACCTCCATGCTGTAAAATGCAATCGGCAAATAGTCTAAAAGTTTTTTATCAATCGACATTAACCGAGGCATGGACTCTGGAGAGATGTGACGCAGCAGATGATAGATCACGATGACTACACAAACCCATAGAGATACAAAAGAAGATTAATTATATCCATATTTAAAAGAATTCTAAATAATTCTATTCTGGACAGTAGTGTTCGGTTTTGTATATTTATGTTTGAAAATGATTAACCGAAATGATTATGGGTTTTGAGATGAGGGGCGTTTCCGGACACTTAGTTCTTCTCGAATATTATAAGCATATAACATAATGAAAAATGCCAGTAAGCATTCCTGTAGCTCTCCAGCATCGTTTCCTATTACCAGCCAGTTTGGCATTTTGGATAACACATGTTCAAGAATCTTTTCAGGAGCATAGGTCAGATAAGCGATTACAGTTATAAACAAGGTATTTCCTTCTGGAATCAGTTGACGCAATGTTTTTTCGGGGGGCCAATCAGCTTTTCGATTTTTCCACCATCCGAGCAGTCCGCCGATTAAAACACCGGCCGACAAAAGCTGCCGAGGTATATTATCAAAAAATATTTCCCATACCCCTTTAAGATTGTGTAAGGTTGGTTCTTTTTGATCGTTAATGCTTGCCCATTGATCTGAAATTGTATAGTTAAAGATATGATGACCCCAGCTTATTTCCTCACCCAAGAAATATGTTGCGCCAAGGATAAGCGTTAGAATCCAGGCTTTTCCACAGAAAGAGTGCATTTTCTTTAAGCAGAAGATAAAATAAACTATGGATACAAAAAGAATAATCGCCGTAAGATTTTCGATGAGGCCATATTCTCGATATCCATTTTTTGATAAAAAACCATAGACATGTTCCACGTAAACATAAATCCAAAGCACGATCGGAACTCCATAAACGAGCCACGAAGGAAAGGTTTGATCTGTTTTCATGAAAATGGCTTTTAATCTTATAAAAAATAGTTAATTCGGATCACTAGTGTTCGGTTAATTTATCAAATAAATTGAATTGGTCAGCTAACATAGAGTTTTCCGTTTTGCAATTGTTCTTATAAATAGTTAATAAAGTCTATAGCTTGAATTTGTTGCCCAGAAAGACAAAAAGGAAAATTGGTTTCGGTGTCGTGATATTTTATGCGACGCAGTTTTTCCGGATAGTCCTTTCTCTGGTCGAAGCCTGTGATGATGATCGTCTGGTTGCTGATCAAACTGGTTGACCGATCCACCGGATGCGAGTAGATTCTCCGACACTGAAGATCGAATTTCGCTCGGATGAGAAAGAAAGCCAATGATTGTGAGAGTGCGTACAATCTGGAAATGTTCAGGTACCCGCGATCTATTACGTAAAAGGATCCTGTCTCGTAGGGAATGATATCGAGCGTGTTGACTGCGTGGCGATTGCCGTCGGAGCTATGAATGAAGGTCTGGATGCTGCAACGCAAATCCAGTAATGCATGCAGTTTGAAATGCCCTTGTTCTCGCGGAAGTTGGCCCATGGAAACATCGACAGGCACAAGTCGATGTTTGTTGCGTTGAACGCATAGGCTGTCTGTTCCAGTTCGAAAACTAATGGTTCGTCGCTATTTAGTTTGCCAGCCGTATGGATTAGCGAATAAGCCAGATCGGCATAAATTTGCCAGTTCCTCTGCTCGTTCGTAGCGGCAATCGTTGATCGGGGCACTTTGCCGTGAACGCCCATATAATATAGTTTCTGTTCCTGGGCACGCAGGCAGATTTCGATATTCCGAAAGTTTTCAAAATAGGTGATTTGATATCCATATGTTAAAGGATTCTAAATAAATCTATTCCGGACAGTAGCAATATAGAAATAAATCGTTAAAATCTCTGTTTTGCTATTTATTATTATTCTTTAGTTTTATTTTACTTTCTTCTCTGTCCGTTGTCGTTTCCGCCAAACGAGCGGGCAGCAAAAGTATTGTTGATGCATTAGGGCATGTATAGATGAGAAAAATATTAATAACGCGGAGACATTTGCTCTCTGTTTCGCCAGACCCAGAGTGCATACAAAGACATGGCTGTGAGAAACAGAGGAATGCGTTGGAAGAAAGAAAGGGAAGCTATCTGCGGCTGTATGATGACGATGCAGATAAAGACGATTGCCATCCATACAGCATTCAGCATAACACGGAAATTGTATAACCACTGACCTGCTAGACGGGTTTGAATGGTTACATAAATAAAGCCTCTTGTGCTGTATGCCGTTAGGGTACTTAACGCGGCTCCCCGCATACCGAATTCGGGGATCAAGAGGGCATTCATGATTGTCGCGAAGACCAGAATCGTCAAGTCAATCCATAGAAGAATGCTGCTTTTTCCCAGCCCCAGGATAACCTGCCCGGAAAGTTCACTGTAGCCGACTATCAGGTAGCTGATAACCAGAATAAGAAAGGGCATTGTGTCTACCGAATATTGCGTCCCTGCAAGGGAAAGAAGCTCTTTGGGAAAGAAAAACATGGTAAAGACAATGGCAAACTGAATCATTAACACCATGTTGACGGAATAGGAAAATACGTCTTTAAGTTTGATTCTAAGTGTATTGCTGTCCATACCGCTTACCACGGGCACAATAAGACGTGAATAGCTTCTGCTGACCTGAACAACGCCTCCCGCAAGCATAAGCGTGATACCGTACAAGGCGGCCTTTTTGGCGCCGAGTATCATAAAGACCAGCCAGAGATCTATACATTCAAGAGCGCTGATGACCGTGCTGTAAAATGCAATCGGCAAAGAATAGTCTAAAAGCTTTTTATCAATTGACATTAACCGAGGCATGGGCTCCGGAGGGATGTGATGTCGCAGATGATAGATCACGATGCCTGCGCAAAGCAGGTTGGCGCTCAACAAGCTCCAGGCAAGGGCGTAGGAAAGATGGGTTAGAGAGAGGATGAGAGCAATAACGGTTACCAGGGATATTGAAAGGAACTGTGCATACAGTGCCGTGTATTGCGGTTTTCGGATTCCCATCAGAGAACCGCATGAGTAGTACAAGACAACATTTGCCGGAATGGCAGCCATGCAGATACAAAAAAAGATGACGGGAATTTCATGTAATGTTTTTGGTAGTAGGCTGTGAAATAGTGCGAATAATAATGTGACAACCAAAACGATGACGGTTGATGAGATCATGACCAGCCGGAAACCGTTCCATACGGTACCGGATGAAAATCTGTTTTCCGCTTTCAAGCGAGGAATCCACCATTGCATTCCCTGATTAAGTCCAAGGCCGACCAGAGTTGAAGTGGCATAAACAAATGATTGAAGAGATACAAACATGCCGAAGGTTGCCTGTGAAAAAACACGGGGTAGTAATATATTCAACAAAGAGAAAATAGTTCGCGCTATCATTCCGCCCATGTTCAGCAGTGAACCGCGTAATATGAAGCGTGAATCAGACATGGTTCTGCCTTTTTTGCTGAGATTTAGAAAAGCCTTTAGGTCTTGTGATTACAGGATCGCCTAAGCCTTTTTTCTTCATGACTTTTATGAAGCTTTCATACTGGCATTCGCGAATGTTGTTGAGGCATGCAAAATTAGCAGGAGAATCTTCGACTTCCTTCCACCGCTTTGCCGATGTTTTTGTATTGGTGAACTTCTTGAATTCAAAAAACTGGAAACGAATTGAGGAATCAAAAAAGAGATGATTGTGAATTTGATCATAGGGATGCCAGTGCTTTTCCATGGTGTAAAGGATTGTGCTGTAGGAAAACGTATTTTGCATTCTGAATTTTTGCATACGTAAAAGATGAAGCACGTCTCCAAACTCCTGTTCGATGCGTAGAGCTGTTGATTTACGAATAATCATTGTCATATGTTTGGGTGTGATAATGTCATGCCACAGAATATGCCCTTTTGACTTTCGCAAAATAGAAAAAGAATCAGCAATACCTCTCGCATAGGTACTGGAGATAGACCAGCGTGCGGGAAGTGTTTCAGATATCACATGACCAATGAACTTGACGACCGAAGAGAACGTATAGAGATTGAGAGAGATGCGGTTGTCGTCCATAATCCTGAAAAGAGCGGTTTTAGGTACGGAACTGAAATGCATAGAATCATCATTGTTGTAAAGAAAAATCTCTGACAAATCTTTTATATTATGCAAGCATGATTCAACCACTTCGCTATTAAATGTGGGAAGGTAATTTTTATTCAGTATATCTCTATGATCCACAATACAAATCCGTCCATTGTTCAAAAAGGACTGGTCAACGGGCGGGATCTGCTGGTCGGTTATGATGAAAATTTTGCGAATCCATGGGAGATATTTTATTACAGAACGGACACTGTATGTAATCTCATCGACATTATTATAAAGCATATCAAAATTTTTACCTTCTGCCCGTTCGGCATGAATATCCTCTTCATTATAAAGCGCTTCAGACAGCTTTCGTTTATGAAGCAGTGACGGATCTCGGCCATCGATATAAGTAAAAACCATGTCCACGGGAACGTTCATATTATTCATTGCTATCCTTCATGACATAATTTAAAAACAATTCATGTTCAGCACCAATAAACTAAATTGTCAGAACATATTCTCCCATGGTGATAAATTTGAAATGCCTGCAAAGCCAATCAATCTTTTTGAAAGTTCCAAGGAGATTTCCATAGCAAGTTAATCTTCGCATAAAACCAAGAGGGAGCCTTGGTTGATTTGGATCAATTTCTCTCGGATGGATGTAAAGTATCAATGGCCTGTTGTGTGCGTGAAGATGCCAAATACCTAATTTAATCAGCCACTGTGGTATTAATCGTAAATCCTGCCCGCCGAAAAGAGAAAATCTTTTACCGAGAATTTCTACAACCGACATGGGAAATTCGATGAGTGATCCGTGTTGGGTCTGAATTTTGTATGGGGCCAATGCTGAACCGGGAACACCGCAATGGCCATGTTTTTTTGGTGAAATGCTGGAATCATATTTGAAACCGGCTTCTTTAATCATATCCCAAGCCCATTGTGTTCTTTCGGTTATACTGAAACCGGGAGCTCTGAATCCATGAACTGGTAACCCTGTTATATCTTCTAGCAAATGCTTTGAATGCACAATGTCTTGTCTAAAGCCTTCTTTCTCAGATTCTCTAATCATGAGATGGGCATATCCATGACTGGCAACTTCATGACCTTCCTGAATACACAACTTCACAAGTTTTTTATTTCTTTCGGCAGCCCAACCAAGCCAGAAAAATGTTGCCTTAACATCGGTTTCTCTGAATAATTCTAAGAAAATGTTGAGATTTCTTTCAATCCTGGATTCCAGAACATCCCACCGGTCGATAGTCGGGACGGCCGGATGACCTAAAATATGAAACCAATCCTCAACATCAATAGTGAAAATATTTTCATTTTTTAATTGCGACATCGAATAAAATCATTATAAAAACAGCATATTTTTTTCTTTGAATTACCAGAGATTAAGTGATGAAGCAATATAGAAATGAATCGTTTAAATCTCTAGTTTGCTATTTATTTTAAAAGGCAAGATTTTGATTCGAAATGTTAAAAAAAGATGAATTATGATTTAACATATGCTAGTAAAAGCAGTGATTTCTAGCCTCCTGATCAGAGGTTCTCGAGATTATTAACGAACTTTACGTTTATCTGTTCATCAGCATTGAACGATTTGTCTGCCATTCTACAAAGAAAGGGGCGTATTGATGCATTGGTAAAATGCGCCGCTTTTCGGACAGCGGGTTCCGTTGAGGACACATCCGTTGAAGAATTGCGAATGGTGGTGGAAACAAAATATCTTGGTTCTAACGCCATGATAAGAATGTCGGTTATGGCCACTCACAGCCAAAAGGATATCGAGGACGCTTTTATCGTATTGGAAAAAGAAGGCAGAAAAATTGGTTTAATAAATTGAGTTAAAAGAAATGATGGAAAATATTCTGACTGAGGACACGGGTTGTTTTTTTTGCGCCGGTTCAATTTACAATATAAAAAGGAGATTGAATGCTGGCTAACATTATCGCTGCCGGGGAAGGTGCCAGGTTTGTAGCGGAAGGGGAGAGAACGCCGAAACCGATGTTGAAAATAGGCGATCAAATCATGCTGGACAGACTGTTGGATGTTTTGTCAAAAAGCGGTTTTGACCGATTCAATATAATCGTTAATGAAGAATCAGGCGTTGTGTCGGAGTATCTTCATTCCATCAAACAACAAGATAAACTTGATATATCCATTGTATGTAAATCAACACCAAGCTCCATGCATAGTTTTTACGAATTACTGCAACTGAGGAATGAACGTCCGTTTCATTTATTTACAGTTGATGCCGTTTTCCCGTATGCGGAATTTCAAAAATACTTAGAATTTTGTAAAGAGAGCAGACAGTGCGACGTCATCATGGCAATAACGCCGTACGTTAACGATGAAAAACCGCTATATGTGTGTCTGGATGGGGGAAAAATCACTTCCCTGCGGGATGAACCGGCAAATGCTGAATATATCACTTCCGGATTCTATTACTTTAATTCCGATATCATGCCCGTCATCAGCAAGCACATCCACAATGGCGCCAGAAAACTTCGTAACTTTCTCCGGCAATTACTTGTCGAAAATTATCATATCGGATATTTTAAATTTTCAAAAACGATCGATGTTGACCACGTAAGCGATATAGAAGAAGCTCGTCTGCTGATTGAAAGTGAAGAATGATGAAAAAAGAAATATTAGGGATTTTACGTGACAAAAAATATTCTCCGAACCATATAGAGACCGATGCTTTAATCATGCGCATGACGGCCGCTGAGTTGAAAGTGTTAAATTTCAATGTTCAATTAATATATGAGAACAACTTTGTTCGCAGTAAAAAAGAATTTAAACACGTTTTTTCAATGGGCCGCAGTGAATCTACTTTAAAAATTCTTTCGCTATGGCAGAAAAGCGGTTTTGTAGTCATCAATTCACCGGAAGGCGTTTATAATGCATATAGGAAACATATGACTAAAATAATGAATAAACATAAGGTAACTTATCCTCAAAGCATTCTGATTGACAATGAAAACTTCCGTACGCAATGTTATGAACAGTTAAATTCCAGAAAAGTCTGGTTAAAAAGTGACAAACATTCACTGCATCGAGAGGATGTAACACCTGTTTTCAACAAGGAAGAATGTGAAGTCATTATCAAAGAGTTTGCTCGTCGAAACATTAAGCAGGTTCTCTTACAGGAACATAAAACCGGATCGGAAATCAAATTCTACGGCGTAAATAATTCGGATTTCTTCCATTGGTATTATACAAATGGCGTATCCCCATACGGTTTTTCGGAACAAGATTTAATTCATATTGCCGGTAAAATTGCACAATTACTGAAGCTGGATGTTTATGGAGGCGATGCCATTATTACAGAAAAAGGTGAAATATATATTATTGATTTTAATGATTGGCCGAGCTTTGCACCGATAAAAGACCTTGCCAGTAAAGCCATTGCAAGATTAATTGCTGATCGTATCAATGGTGAAAATTAACTTATGCATTCCGATAAAAACTTTAAAGAACTTCTTAATGCTTCGCTAAAATCCCGGGATACAGAAGAAAAAATTGACATCATTTTCTTCCGACCATTAGGGCTAAGGCTCGCGTTGTTTGCCCAACGAGCAGGCATTACGCCGAACGAAATCACGATTTTCAGTTTTTTTTCCGGAATTCTTGCCGGTCACTTGTTTTATTACAACAACGTTTACATTAATATTATTGGCGTCATTCTGTTGGTCAGTAGCGGCATCATGGATAGTGCCGACGGTCAACTTGCCCGCATGACCAATTCCTGCACTCGTATCGGACGTGTATTGGATGGGGTGGCCGGATATTTATGGTTCGTCAGTATATATTTTCATTTATTCCTGCGGTTTGTTCATACACAGGGATCACCGCTTTTCTATACGTTATTCGTTATGGGGATGATATCCCATTCCATACAATCGGCCATGGCCGATTATTATCGTAATGCCCATTTGCTCTTTGTGTTCAACAAAGGTGATTTTGAAAATTTTGAGGATGTTAAAAATGAATACAATGAAAATAAAAGTACTATCTCATTCTTTAATAGAATTTTTACATGGTTTTACGTTCATTACACAATGGAACAGGAATTATTAACCAAAAATTTGCAAGTGTTTAAGAAATATTATGTGGAAAAATTTGGAGGTAAACTTCCGGAAAAGCTCAAACATGAATATCGAGCTATGAGTCTGCCATTACAAAAATATTGTAATGGATTAACGTTGAACTTTCGTTTTTATATGATTTATCTGACGGTTTTCTTGAATAACATATATATCCTTTTGTTTTTCGAAGCTGTTTTCCTGAACATCATGCTGGTACAATTGATCCTCAGACATGAAGCAGGCTGCCGAAAGCTGAATATTATCATTGAAAATGAAATAACATGAAAAAAGCAAAAGCATTAATTTTTGATTTTGGAGGGACGCTCGATATTGACGGAGTGCATTGGTATGATTTGTGGAAAGAAGGCTACAGATCCATCGGCCTTGATATCGGCGAAAAAACATTGGAAGATGCCTATTATGACGCGGAAGAAAATCTTAACAAGGCGTCGGCTCTGGATGTTAATTACAGGTCATTAATTCTGCTAAAAGCCGATTTGCAATTGAAATTTATTTATAGTAGAAACATCAGCGTAAAGCCACCGTTAAAAATTGTAGCAAACCAATTAGCCGGCTTTTGCTATACGGAAGTTCTTAAAGGGGCAAAAAAGTCATTAAAGGTGCTTCATCGATTGAATCACTCATATAAAAATGCTGTTGTTTCAAATTTTTATGGAAACCTGAATATCGTTCTAAAGGAACTTCAGTTATTTGATTATTTTGACACAACCGTTGATTCGAAGACTGAAAATATCAGAAAGCCTGACGCTCAAATATACCTATTAGCCGCAAAAAGACTGGGGGTTCAGCCGGAAGACTGTGTTTTCGTCGGAGACTCTTATCCTCAAGACATCATTCCCAGTAAGGACCTTGGATTCGGTACAATTATGATCCGTAAAAAAGAGGATGATTTAAGTGCTTATCCAAAGGCTGATTTAATCATCAAATCCGTCGAGACATTAACTGACTATTTATGAGAAAGGGTAAAATTGAAAACTAAAATTAAGAACCCGAAAGGCAAATTAGGTATTTTGATCGCTGGCATCAACGGAGCGGTTGCCACAACATTTATTGCAGGCACTCTGGCAATTCGCAAAGGCCTCTCACAGCCCATTGGATCTTTGACTCAAATGGCAACAATCAGGATCGGCAAGCGCATTGAGAACCAATTCCCCCGGATAAAAGATTTTGTTCCCCTTGCAGGTCTTGATTCCATTGTTTTTGGCGGATGGGATATTCGCAATGAGAGCTGCTTCGAATCGGCTTTATATCATGAAGTTTTATCGAAAGACCACGTCATGCAGGTCAGAGATGAACTGGAAAATTTACGTCCAATGCCTGGAGTCTTCAACCAAAAATACGTTGTAAGGTTAAAGGGCAAATTCGTAAAGAAAGGCGAAAATAAATATGATTTGATGCAGCAACTCCGTCAGGACATCCGGGAATTCAAATCAAAAAACAAATTGGACAGAATGGTCATGGTTTGGTGCGGCAGCACAGAGATTTTCTTGAAATCGGATCATCAAGCCTATGGGACTATTAAGTCATTTGAAAAAGCAATGAAAGAAAACGACGATTGTATTTCTCCGAGCATGCTCTATGCTTATGCGGCGCTATCTGAAAATATTCCATATATCAATGGAGCCCCCAATTTGACAATTGATGTTCCTGCCATTTCTCAACTGGCATTAAATGATAAACTGCCTATCGCCGGCAAAGATTTCAAGACCGGCCAGACCATGATGAAAACGGTGCTGGCACCGATGCTGAAGGCCAGGATGCTTGGTTTAAGCGGCTGGTTCTCCAGCAATATTTTAGGCAACAGAGACGGCGAAGTTTTAGACGATCCCGGTTCATTCAGGACCAAAGAAGAGAGCAAACTTTCCGTTATTGACAGTATCTTGCAGCCGGACTTATATCCTGAATTGTACGAT
Source organism: Deltaproteobacteria bacterium (assembly GCA_022710585.1). GTDB lineage: Bacteria > Desulfobacterota > Syntrophia > Syntrophales > Smithellaceae > Smithella. The sequence continues at coordinate 41,887 of JAKLGV010000013.1, forward strand.
GATTATTATCATAAAGTAAGCATTCATTATTATCCGCCTAAAGGCGACAACAAAGAAAGCTGGGACAATATCAATATTTTCGGTTGGATGGGTTATCCCATGGAATTGAAAATGAACTTCCTCTGTCGCGACTCAATACTGGCGGCACCGGTGGTGCTGGACCTCGTATTATTTATAGACCTGGCCCAGAGAGCAAACATGAGCGGCATCCAGGAATGGCTCTCGTTTTATTTCAAGTCTCCCATGCATTCGCCGAACACCGTTCCGGAAAATGATTTGTTCATTCAACTGATGAAACTTAAAAACACGCTTCGCCGAATGATGGGCGAAAAAATCATTTCACATGTTGAAGAAGAAATTTAATACGAAATAGATCAGGAAACCAGACACGGCTTGACCTCTTGTATGGATGGTCAGACAACCCCATTTGGCCTTATCGTTATAGGATATCCCAATCCTTTTTGATTCATCGTTTCTATAAAATTGTTGTACTGGCATTCACGAATATTATTCAGACAGACAAAATTTGCCATGGACAATTCGACCTCTTTCCAGCGCTTTGTCGCCGCTTCGGTATTGGTCAAATGTCTTGAATTCGAAAAACTGAAAACGAGCGGAGGGTTCCAACAGAAGATGATTGTGAATTGTATCATAAGGGTGCCAATACTTCTCCATGGTGTAAAGTATTGTGCTATAGGAGAACGTGTGCCGCATTCTGAATTTCTGCATGCGTAAAAGATGAAGCATGTCTCCAAATTCCTGTTCTATACGAAGAGCTGTTGATTTACGGATAACCATCGTCATATGTTTAGGCGTGATGATGTGATGCCAGAGAATATGCCGTTTTGCCTTTCTCAAAAGAGAAAATGAATCCACTATGCCTCTGGCATATGTACTGGACAATGACCAGTGTGCCGGAAGAAACTTAAATATGACATAACCGGTGATCTTGACAGCCGAAGGGAATGTATAGAGATTGAGCGAGACAAGGTTACCATCCATAATTTTCAAAAGTGCGTTTTTCTTTACAGAACTGAAATGCATATAATCATCATTATTATAGAGAAAGATATCTGATAGACCTTGAATATTATGAATGCACGATTCAACAACCTCGCTGTTGAATGTGGGAAGATATTTTGCATCAAGGATATCTCTGTGATCCACAATGCAAACGTGTCCACTGTTCAGAAAGAACTGATCAACCGGTGGTATCTGCTGATCGGTTATGATAAAAATTTTACGTACCCATGGCAGATATTTTATGATAAAATAAACAATAAATGTAATCTCGTCGACATTGTTATAAAGTACACCAAAATCTTTGCCTTCTGCCTCTTCGGGATGAATCTCATCGTGGTGATACATCCTTTCCCATTGTTTTCTTCTTTGCCAATGTGCAGTGTCCTGACCATTGATATAGGTAAAACCATGTCTATGGGCATGTCATGATTATTTTTATTATCTTTTAAATTCACTGATTCGCCGATTCCAATATAAAAGAAATATCACTGATATCCGGTATTTTTTTCTTTTCCAGACATAGAGCAGTGACTGCGGAAAGATACATTAAAAAATGTCCAATATGACTAATGCCCGGTGCATGCCACTGTGCCCCACTGCCGATAAAAATTATTATTTTCAATATGCTTCTGTGTCAAACGCAGAGCATTGATAACAGTATCCTGTCTTATGAGTTTGCGGACGAGTTGTTGAATTTCCAAAGAAACATAACCTCTAGCCGCTTCAATTTTGTATTTTTCGCAGAGATCACGGGTGTGTTGATGTCCATCTTTTGTGCAGGTGTTTATTCGTCTGGAAATCGAAGTAAACGTTTTTGGAAAGGATGAATCAGCGGGAATGTCACTGTTTCCTGATGCCTTATCCGTTCTGACAGAGATCGCAACATCAACGATCCCGAGAGAATTTAAATCAAATCTTGATACCGGGCCGGCCTTCCCTGTGACGGCAACGCTGACCAGGGCGTCTGAGTTCATGAGAGCCCCGATCGCCATTTCCAATGAACATTCTTTTGTATAGACATCCTTGACCTTCACACCAAGAAGTTTTCTTTTGGCTTTAGTATCATAACTGACGATACCTCCATAAATGTGAGATCCGTGGCGAGGATCATCGACAAGGGATGATAGGATCATTCCACCTGTCACCGACTCTGCCGTGATAATGTTTAAACTTCTTTTGTTTAAGCTATCGAGGAGGGCCTGAGATGCTTCATATTTCGTTAGAATAAGAATACGCTTCAAGGGCCGCTGTTTTACACAATCCGGAAGAGCAAATCATGCCTTTTTGGCAATCTGACTGTTTTCTGCAATAAAAATCAGTTGATGCGCATGAATTATTGCATGATTGGATTGCGATTAAAATAAATCCTAAAGTAAGTATTTGGAGATGTAAGAAAATAAATTTCAGCATATTAAAATCTCATTAAATCATACATGAACAAAACATTACCTCATAATTAAAAAATATTTCATTTTCAGTTTTAAATATTAAACACAATATTGTTTATCAAGATATGATGTTTTATTAAATATATCAATAATTGATGTGAGAAATAATTTATGCTTTTATTTTTACAGGTTGAAGTTTTTCATATAATTCTAAGTGTCGCGCTGCGATTCGTGGCCAGGAGGTTTCCTCGGCATATGCGCGGATGCGTTTCAAGAGAGTTTCTTGCCTGTTTTGATGCAACAAAAGATGCGCAATACGATTTGCCCATGCCTTGGGGTCATGGGTGGTGACCTGCAGGTCAGGAGAAATGTGTTCGGTGATTTCAGCAAATTTCGGGCTTTTTGAACAAAGCATCAACTTGCCCGCGCCCAGCGCATTATGCAGAACGCCACTTGCTGAGCCGTAGTGCTGGGAATAGGGCAGAAGGACAAGATCGGAGGCACCGTAAAGGGAAGGAACCAAATCATCCGGTACAAACTCTTCTCTCAGCCCGATATGTCGCTCAAGTTTCAGTCTCTTAATCATTTGCCGGCAGTGCCGAAGATAAAGAAGATTATACCAGCCGCGGTTCTGAATCGAACCAGCCACCAATAGAAAAATCCCCGGAAACTGCTTTGATAAAAACTTCATTGAACGTATAATTGTATGAAGGTTTTTTAAGGCATGAATGAATCCAAAGTAGAGTAAAAGCGGTCCTCGGTTCGATAGACCTAAACGCGCTCGACTCTCCGATTGACCCGGGGGATTGAATACTTTTGTGCCGTGAGGAATGACAAAGATTTTTTCGGCAGAAATACCCTGGCGAAGAAGCTCTTTTGCTTGTGTTGCATTGCCATGAACAACTATGGCGTGGGCATGTTGGGCAAGTTTACGATGATGAGAAGGTGCACTAAATCTTCCTTCTATAAGACCTGAGGTAAGGGTATGCACGGTATGCAGTGTAATGACGGTGCCGACGCCATCTTGGGACAGGCGATCCAGAAGTCTAGGAAGGCGGTTGTCCCAGCCGAGAGTGTCAGGTGTATACTGCACATGGACAACACGAAGATTCATTTTGTGAATGGCTGATACTATGTTGTTTACCCAATCTTCACAACGATTCCATGTTGGAAGGCTTGTGATGTTGTTAACTGTTCCATCAGCAGCGCCACTTTCAGTGAGAACAATAGACTTAACGCCATGATCTACCATCGCAAGAGCCAATTCAGCTGTATAGGTAGCTATTCCACAGCGTTGCGGTGGATAAGTTGATACAATGCAAATAGATTTGTTAACCATTAATAATTCTTTAAACTTGAAAAAAAAATTTATGGTGCTAAAGCGACAATTTCAGACCGAGCATTCCTTGATAATCCAGAATACTGCCGTACTCTGTATTTTTGTTACCTGCATTGATTATTCCTGAACCAAAAAGATCCCAGTGATCACCGAGTTGGTAGGAAAAGAGTCCGAAAAACTGTCCCGAACCATCATCGATATTCTGCGTCCAGCGCAACGTAATGGCTAACCGGTTTCTGATGTTAACCTGATAATATTGCAGCATGGCGTAATTTCGTCGCAAAAATCTCAAGCCGGGATCCGTATTTTGAGACGACAGGTACTCCTGTAAGGAGTCAGCCAGTTCTTCTTTTTCGGAATCTGATTCTGCGCTTTTCATTAACGAGTCGTATGCGTCAGCGGCTCTCTTCAGGGTAGAAAAGGAAAGGTTTGCTTCATCCCGGTCATAACCGGGACCGTTGTACAAATACTCCAGGGTCAACGTGCCGCTGTTTAAGAACGTGTAGGCACCTCCCACTAAAATGGTCGGTGTGACGTCATCATCGTCTTGATGGACTTGCTGCAAAGACGCTCCGAAAAGCGATGAATCCGTGACGGGATACCAGGCATCGCTGCCATTTTGTACGCTGCTTTCCGTGTAAAGCAGCAATGCGTCTGAGGCTGTCCAGCCGCCAAAAAATCCGATTTTATTGGATTGACTGGAATCCTTTCGCGAATAGATTAAAGAGGCGTAACCGTTTATACCCGTGTAGTCGACTTTTAGAGCGTAGATTTTCTCAAAAGGTTCCGAATTGGGAAGAGAATTGCGGCCTTCATCGGTATTGACGATCAGAGATATCGACCAGTTTAAATGAGGTACAAACAAAATTCGGGCGAAATCCATTCCCTGAACTTCCATATAGTTATTACTGCGACCGTTGTCACTGAAAAAAGGATTGGATGGAGAATAAAGGAAGGAAGGTCCCCATTGCAGATTTTCCCTTCCATAAGATAAAAATAGTTTATTCCATGCTTTGACTCTGGCAATCCATTCGTTGACGTACCAGTCATCATTCCAGTCCGTATCTCCGTCACGCATTCCTTCCTTCCAGATATTGTATTGAAACGTTGATCGGGGTTTGACGGAGAGATCCAGATAATTACTGTTAAAATAGAAATCCGGCCTTATTTCCGTATTGGTGACATAGTGAGGAATTTCAAGAAAATCATTATTGGGATTCCGGTTGGATTCAGCAGGATTCTGAGCGACTCCGTAAGCAAGAATTCTTAAATCGGCGGAAAAGTAATTTTCCAATTTATGCCAAGACTTTTTATTTTCATTTTCGGGCATGACAATTTCGGTATTTTCTTTGCCAGAAAATAATTCCTTGGAAATTTCTTCAGCAAGTGTAGAGCTTTCATAACCAGAGGTTTCTTCTTGCTGCGTTATATTAGAGGCTATAATATGTTGATTGCGATTCGTTCCGTCCTGAAGACTTTCGGACGCATCGGTTGAATTTGCTATGGCGAACAAAAGAGCCATGACAATACAGGCCATTGAAGTAATATTTTTATATAAGTTTTTCTTCATATCATCCTACTTGGTCAGTAAATTCACATTAAATAAAGCATCGGGGATTATTTTTTGCACAGGTTTGCTGTAATCAATAATCGTAAAATCATCTTTTATGATTGCACTTGTAATAATCGCTTTGGATATAAAATCCCGGGGCTTTCCATTTACGGTTATTTTGTTATTATATTCAAAAGTTGCTGACTTAAACATTTTACCCGAAACGGTATAGAATTCACCTTTGACTCCCACAAGACGATCTTTCGATATCCAGTATTTGATGCGATCATAAGTGGTTCGTTTGTCCACCGCTTCCAGATTCATTAATGTGCAGTCCTCACCTTTAAGGATACTGTCCTGGGTACTAACGATCTTATAGTCACGGGTATAGTTCGTTGAAACAATATCACCATTTACTGCTACACCAATCAATTTCTGCCGTGGTGATACCGGAACAGGTTTGGATAGTCCCGGATTGGCATACCACAAATTGCGATCCCTCATCAGTATTCTTTGACCCTTCACATTTGACGGCGCCAGCGTATCCAGAAAACAATTATAACCTTTTTCGCTCACTTTCATAACTCTATATTGCTTACGTCCCAATTCATTGGACTCCATGGTTACAGTAACTTCAACCCCTTCATAACTGCCGCGGGCTTCGTCGGCCTTTTCCAGCATTTCTTTTGGGCTCACTTGCGCTTGTGCGGTGAAAGTAAAAATCAAGATGAAAAAAATGAATTCCAGTATGAAAAGAAATTGTCTGTTGAATTTATGAACCATAATATTCTCCTCAAAGATGTATTTTATTAAGAATACATTGATAATCCTATGCTTTGCAGGAAGTAAAGTTATGCGGCAACATAAACAGAATCATTAAAATTAATCAACAAAAAAAAATAGAGATTTGCGTAATGAATTTATCTAGTTGTTTGTTACTGACTGAGCTATCTGCTTGCAGAATGAATTACAATGCGGCGATGACGGATCCCGCATCGTTGCCAGACCTGCATTTTCAATCGCTTCATGATTCTCGGCATGGCCTTCGCCACAGGTTTCAACTTTTATCCAAGCAGTGATTTTTCTGATCTTGCTGCAGTCTCCATTAAATTGTTTACTGTCATGGCTTTTCCTGCTATTCTTCTTTTGCTTTTTACCATCTGTGAACCTCCTGTTTGTTTTGAGGTTACTCGCGTATCCCTTTATACAACAGGCCTCCCGGATGGTTCTTTCGATTTTTTATTCTGATGTGAAAGATTCAGGTGATAAATGTTGACCACATTAAAGTTTCATCCCAGAATAAAGATATACGTTGTTTATCTCTTTTTGGTTGCGGTTACGCTGGCAATCTTCTGGCAGGTCCATCGGCATGAATTCGTCTATTTTGACGACGGCGTTTATGTAACACAAAATCCCCATATTCAGTCCGGTCTGACCCTAAAAGGAATGATCTGGGCCTTCAGTACGACGTATGCTGAGTTCTGGCATCCGCTGACCTGGCTTTCACTGATGGCCGATTATCAGGTGCACGGACTTCATGCCGGCAGTTATCTTCTGACAAATCTTTTCCTGCATGTTTTGAGCGCTCTTCTGCTGTTCTGGCTTTTCAACCGCATGACCGGAGCCGTCTGGAAAAGTGCTTTTATCGCAGCTCTGTTCGCTCTTCACCCGCTGCGGGTGGAATCGGTGGCCTGGGTTGCTGAACGGAAAGATGTTTTGAGCGCATTTTTCTGGATGCTGACTTTATGCCTTTACGTTTATTACACGGAAAAGCCGGCTCTCAGAAGGTATCTGCTGGTTCTTTTATGCTTTGCCTGTGGTCTCATGAGCAAACCCATTGTTGTGACGTTGCCGCTCGTTATAATTATCCTGGATTACTGGCCGCTGAACCGTCTTCAGGCCGACAGCCATCGTCCATCAGCAGCAAAAGTTGTGGGAATCATTCCATCGTGGCAGTTCAAGGAAAAGATACCTTTATTTATCCTTTCCGCCTTATTTTCTGTTGTGACCCTTTACGCCCAGGGGGGCAAGTCGGATGTCCATCCGTTGGCTTTAAGAATTGCGAATGCTCCTGTTTCTTTTATGACGTATCTGGAAAAAATATTCTGGCCCCGTGATATGGCGCTGATTTATACTTTTCCCGAGCATCTTCCGGTCTGGCAGGTTTCAGGGGCGGTGCTTCTGGTTATTTTGATTACGGCAGCGTTTATTTATGCAATGAAGCGATTGCCGTATCTCCTGACCGGCTGGCTATGGTACGCGATAGCGATTCTACCCGTCATAGGAATCGTGACCATTGGTGATCCGATGGCCGATCGCTACCTTTATCTGCCGTCTATCGGCGTTTCCGTGATGATGGCCTGGGGTATTCCTGTTTTGTTTCCCCGTGAAAACTCACGCCGAATGATTTTATTCCCGATGGCCATCGTCTTTTTGGCAATACTGTCCATGATCACGTGGAAACAGTGCGGCTACTGGAAAAACAATGAATCTCTCTCCAATCATGCTTTTCAGGTAACCAGGAATAACGCTCTTCTCATCATGATGCATAATAATCTGGCGACGTCTCTGGATAATGAAGGCAAAGTGATAGAGGCGATTGATCATTATAGCGAGGCGATCCGCCTGAAGCCCGATTATGCCTATGCCTACAACAAGCGCGCAACACTTTACGGAAAAATCGGCCAGTACCGGCAGGCCATTGATGATTATAGTGAAGCGATCCTAATTCAGCCCGATTATGCATTAGCCTACAACAACAGAGGCAATACCTATGTGGGGCTTGGGCAGTACCAAATGGCCATTGAAGACTACAATGAAGCCATTCGTCTGAAGCCCGATTATGCGTATGCCTACAACAATCGTGGATTCGTTTATTTAAAAAACGGCAATAATGAACTGGGGTGCCGTGATGTACAAAGAGCGTGTGAGTTAGGATTCTGCAACAGGTATATGGCGGCAAAAAATCAGGGAATCTGCCGTTGATTAGATGAGAGATTACGACATCAAAACGAGTTCATACGAATGACAGAAAAAGTGGAAAATGATTAATGTCAGAGAAGCATATTCAGTAAAGCTTTTTTATATGGGACGATCCCCCATGGGGTTTCTTTTGTATCCGGTTTACGCGTTTCTGGTGGGTGATACGCTGATTGATACGGGCACTAATCGGGCTGATCATGAATTTATATCCGCCTTAAAAGGCAGAGCCGTCGCCAGAATTATCAACACACACCATCATGAGGACCACATCGGCAACAATGCCGGAGTTCAGGCGATGTTCGGGATCCCGATTTACGCGCACGCGTTGACGCTGCCCTATCTCGATAATCCGCGTCTGAATAAGTTGCGCCTTTATCAGAGAGTAGTCTGGGATTGGCCCAAGCCATCCAAAGGGACGGCGATCGGTTCCTCTTTGGACGCGGCAGCTTATCACTTTGAGGTCATTCATTCGCCGGGGCATACCGATGATCATATCTGTCTATATGAGCCGGAAAGAAAATGGCTCTTTACCGGGGATCTTTTTTGCGGAACAGCTTTTATCTACCTCAGACAGGACGAAAATTATCTGCAGATTCTGGATACGCTGAAAAAACTGGCCGCCCTGGACATTAACGTCGTGTTCTGCAATCTCAAGGGCGCGGTCGAAAACGGCCGTGAGGCTTTGCTGAAAAAGATTTTCAGAATGGAAAAGCTGCGCGATGATGTTCTGAAACTGCGCGATCAGGGACTGACAGCTTCAAAAGTAAGAGAAAAATTATTGGGGAAAGAAGACTCGTGGAACCTGATCACCGGCGGGCATTACTCCAAACAAAACACGGTGGACAGCATCCTGTTCGGCAAAAGACCGGATGAAAAGCAATAGGCGTGCCCGTTGGACATGTCTATTGCTTTATTTCGGATGAAAAATTATTTATAAAGAGCTTCAATCTGATCATTGAACATTTTCAGCACAACGTTTCGCTTCAGCTTCATGGTCTGGGTGAGCGTTCCATTGTCCAGGCTGAACGGTTCGTCCAGCAGCAAAAACTTTTTAGGGATTTCATAGCCGCCGAATTTGCCCTTTAGATGTTTTGTGATTTCCTCGCTGAACATGTCGATAATATCCTGCCGCTTCACCAGCGTTTTAATATCCTGCGGCAATCCTTTTTCTTTAGCGTATTCCAGGAGAACTTCGAAATCGGGGACGACCAGGCAAACATTATAGGGGCGGTTCAGACCGTAAATCAGAGCCTGCTGGACAAAATGAATCAGGCAGATTTCTTCTTCCAACGCGACGGGAAATACAAATTTTCCATTTTCCAGTTTGTACTGTTCCTTGATGCGGCCGGTGATAAACAGGAAACCGTCTTTATCCAGACGGCCGCGGTCTCCGGTGCGCAATCCGCCGTCCGGCGTCATAATCGCTTTGGTGTCTTCGGGGCGGTTGTGATAACCTTTCATGACATTAGGACCGTAAATAATCACTTCACCATCAGTTGCGCCTTCTTCGACAACGGATGGATCAATGACAATCTTGACTTTTTCAATGGCCTTGCCAACGCTACCCAGACGGTAGTCAAACGAAGCGTTCATGGCGGCGGCAGGCGAGGTTTCCGTCAATCCGTAGCAGTCATAGACAGGAATGCCGATATCAAAGAAGAAGTTGGCGATTTCAGGATTCATGGCGGCGCTGGCGGTCATGGAACCCTGTAATCTTCCGCCCAGGCGCTCTCGGATTTTCTGAAAGACAATTTTATCCGCAATTTTAAATTTGAGATTCGTCATCAGGCAGGTTTTGCCTTCGGCAGCCAGTTCACGTTTTCTCTTGGCCGCGTTCACGCCCATGACAAAGAGCGTTTTAGGCAGTCCGCCTTCCTTATTCATTTTTGTCCACAAACCATCGTAGATCCGGTTGAAAACCCGGGGGACAGCAACAAGCCAGGTGGGTTTGACGGCAACGATGTCATTAACAATGGTTTGGGGGCTTTCCACCAGCCCCATGGCGCCGCCTTTCAGGATAACCGCGAAAAGCTCGCCGCTTTGACCATAGGAGTGAGCCCAGGGGAGGATGGCGAGCGTCAGGGCGTCTTTCCCGTCATTCTTAAAGAGCTCGGGATACATTTTGCAGCCGGCCAGAGAGTTACTGCTGAAATTTCCATGCGAGAGAAGAACGCCTTTCGGATTACCGGTCGTGCCCGATGTGTAGATCAGTTCGGCAATGTCGTCCGGTGTTGGGATCTGAGGTGCAACAGGTTTGGCCGCTCCTTTCTTCTCGAGTGCCGCCATGGAATTTTCTCCCTCGGCATCAATGACAAAAATATGCTTGAGGGTTCCAATTTCTTTGGGGAAGTCCTTTATTTTTTCGTAAATTTCCGGTTTGGAAACAAAAAGAACTTTGGTCTGGCTGTCGGCGATAATGTATTTCCAGATCTTTACAAGCTCCGCTTCATACATGGGAACAAAACGGGCCAGCCTTCCCCATGTGGCAAACGCGCAGACAGGCCATTCAAAGCGATTATTGGCGATGATGCCGACGGCGTCATCTTTATCCACTCCCAGTTGAGCAAGTCCGGCGCGCAGATTTTTAATTCGGACATCGATTTCCCGATATGTGATCCATTCGTAAACGCCGTTTTTGTTTTTTGTGCCGAAAAGACGCCTGTCCGCGAATTTCGACGCGCTTTGTTCCCACCAGTCAACAAGATTATCCGGCTTGTCCAATGTCCATGTGTGCATAACAAATTACTCCTTGTGTTTTATAGTCGCGCAAACATTTCATTCCCGCGGTTCTTGTGAAACGGTTTAATCCTTGCGTGTTTGACCTTCAATCTAAGATATTTTACAAATAAATTCAATCTAAAGTCGCCATAAAATAAATCACCGTAAATACTGAATGATTAATGCCTTCCGGGTTGACGTTTCCGGAAAAAGAGTTATAATAACTGAAAATAAGCTATTGATTGGCGCTTGATGAGTCGGATATTCTTCCCGTGAGTCTGTTGGTTCAACAAAAAGATGTTCAGGGCGTTGTGTTGTTTGGATTTGATCCTTTTTTGGTTTTAAGTTTTATAATGATCAGCCAAAAAAGCGGCGTTTAATGTTCATTTCTTTAAACCCATAACAGGAAAGGAGAAAGTCTATGAGCGTCTATAAAGTGATTGAAATTATCGGAGCCAGTTCAAAATCATGGGACGACGCAGCCAAAAAAGCTGTGGAAACATCCGCCAAGAGTTTGAAAGACCTGAGGGTTGCCGAAGTCAAGGAACTGGACATGAGAGTTGAAAAAGGCAAAGTCGTGGAATACCGGGTAAAACTGAGAGTATCCTTCAAGTACATCCCGGCATAAGCATGATCAAAATTAACCGGACAATACCATGAACCCATTGCGGCGGTTGGATGGCCTGCCGCCGCAATGGAAAATTAAGAAGCTTAAGAAAGCGGATATCGTTCCCCAATATCTTATTGACACCCGCAATCCTTCTTTATATAACCACGACACGTCAATTTTCATAAACACAGCTTTATTCTTGAATAACTTCATACCTTAAGCATCATATCAGGAGGCCGGATGAAGAGATTGATTGTCGCGTTTATCGTTTTATTATTGTTGGTACCCGCAGGGGGAGCCGTTGCCGCCGGCGGTCACTGGATAAAAATAAAGGATCATGACGGCATTAAATCGTATGAGCGCACCGTGCCGGGAACGGATCTCAAGGAATTTATGGCCGTGACGACCATTGATGCCAGAATGGAAGTCATCGGCGAAGTTCTGCGGGATGTCTCGGTGTACCCCCGCTGGATTACCGACTGTGCCGAAGCCGTCATGAAAAAAAAATATGACCGCAATACGTTTGTCCTGTATCTGATTTTAAATCCCCCTTTGATTGAAAAGCGGGATATCGTCCTGAAGGATGAAACCCTCTACGATTATGAAAACGGCAACGCCGTGATCAAATTTTTCTGCACTCATGAAGTGAATGTTCCCGTCGAGAAAAACCGCACACGGGTCACTGAAATGAACGGCTTATACAAAATGGAATATCTCGGAAGAAATAGGACAAAATTCATCTATAAACTGAGGGTGGATCCCTCCGGCAGCATTCCCAAAAAATTGGCTTACGCGGTCATGAAGAAGTATCCGCACGATACGCTGAAAAAATTGAAGCAGATCGTCGGTGAAAAAAAATACAGCGATGCGGCCAGAGGATCGATTGAAGAACGGGAAATCAACCGGCGCGCGTCAGATGAGCTTGTCGTGAAAAAGATATTCGGCAATAATATTTTGAGGGCGGTGGAAAATAAACCCGCCCTGGAGTCCATTATCGCGGCCGAGAATGAAAACTTTAGAAACATCGCCGCGTCCGGCGGTGCTTATGAGACCATTCACCGGGCAACCCGGGATATCCTGATGAAGTATATTGCAAAAGTAATCGAGGATAAAACGAAGATTGAGCAGATGAAAAACAACCGCCGGATGAACGGGGAGATTACGGATTTGATAACGACTTTCAGCGAGGCGAGCGGGGACACGGTCGACAGCATCGCCGCCCGCTATAGCAAGTAAGCGAAGCGCGATGCAGATCGTGCTTCTAAAATTTCGGCAGAAGGTATTTACAAGGCGTTGTGAAGTGATTATATTTCGAACACGTATGAAACTTTGATGAGGCAGAAATGACTTACGTAAAAATCAGATTTGGCAGCAGTTTTGAAGATGAATTTCAGAAAGTGGTCGATGAAGTCTTTCATCTGGTGAGACCGGCTTTCCGGAATTACGAATGCATCTGGCGTCCCAATATTGATGTGTATGAATCGGCGGATGAAGTGATCGTGCTGGCGGACATGGCCGGGCTCAACAAGGAGGAACTGCATATTGAAGTCGATCGTAAAAAAGTGAAAATCGCCGGTGTCCGCAAGGTGATTCAGATTTTGGAGAATGCCCGCTACTGTCAGGCGGAGATTCCCCACGGTCACTTTGAAAGACAGGTGATTCTGCCTGCTGCTGTGGAAGCGCAATCCGCGGCCGCTTCCTACGCGGACGGCATCCTGATGATCCGGATGAGCAAATTGCCGCTGATGAAGACGCATCGCGTGGCCATTAATACATCGAAATAGCGGATTGATTATTTATCATATGACGGAGGTCGAGAATGACGGAGGAAAACGTCCCCCAACACAATAAAAGTACTTTTAATATCCCGGAAGTAATTCCCATTCTTCCATTGCGCAATGTTCTGGTTTTTCCCAAAACGATGATTCCCCTGGAAGTGACGGGAACCGCGGCCGTGCTGGTGGATGAATCCATGACGTCCGATCGTCTGGTCGGCTTGATTATGTCGAAAAACGAACCGGAGATTCCCAATCATTATAAGATGGAGGATCTGTATTCTGTCGGCACCTGCGCCGTCATTATGAAAATGGCTAAGACAATGGATAATCACACACAACTGCTTTTGCAGGGCGTCAGCCGTTTTTCCATAGAAGAAATCGTGGATGGCAAGCCCTATCAGCAGGCGCGCATCAAAATTATTGAAGAGAAGGATGCCAAAGATCTGGAGACAGAGGCCCTGATGTCCAATCTGCTGTTGTTGTTTGACAGAATCCTGAAACTGTCGCCATTTCTGCCGCCGGAGTTCGGACCGATGGCCAAATCCATCACGGAAGCGGGAACACTGGCCGATCTCATCGCTTCCATCGTTAACACACCGGTGGAAGAAAAACAGAAAATCCTGGATATCGCCGATGTCAAGAAGCGCCTCAAAGAACTGACGCTGATGGTCAATCATCAGATGGAAGTGCTGGAACTGGGCAACAAGATTCAGACCAAGGTTAAGGACGACATCGATAAAAATCAACGCGAATATTATCTGCGCCAGCAGATGAAAGCCATCCGACAGGAGCTGGGAGAGGCCGATGAGAATACGGTGGAAACCGATGAATACCGGAAAAAGATAGAAGAAAAAAATCTTCCGGAGGAAGCGAAAAAAGAAGCGTTAAGAGAACTGGAGCGCCTGTCGCGGATGCATCCGTCATCGGCGGAATACACCGTGTCTTCAACGTATCTGGACTGGATCACGGCGCTGCCCTGGCATACCTCAACGACGGATAATCTGGATATTGCCAAAGCCCGCAAGGTTCTGGACGAAGATCATTACGGCCTGGCCAAGCCCAAAAAACGCATTATCGAGTATCTGGCTGTCCGCAAGCTGAAACCCGATTCCAAAGGGCCGATTCTTTGCTTTGTCGGACCTCCCGGCACCGGCAAGACTTCTCTGGGGCATTCCATCGCCAGAGCCCTGGGACGGAAATTTGTGCGCATCTCGCTGGGCGGCGTGCGGGATGAGGCGGAAATCCGCGGCCATCGCCGCACCTACATCGGCGCTTTGCCCGGAAGAATCATCCAGGGATTAAGGCGCGCGGAATCCAACAACCCGGTTTTTATGCTGGATGAAATCGACAAGGTCGGCAGCGATTTTCGCGGGGATCCATCATCGGCGCTGCTGGAAGTTCTGGACCCGCAGCAGAATAACACATTTTCCGATCATTACCTGGATGTGGCGTTTGATCTTTCCAATGTGATGTTTATCACCACGGCGAATATGCTGGACACCATCCCTCCGGCCCTGCTCGACCGGCTGGAGGTCATTGAACTGACCGGCTATACCCAGGAAGAAAAAGTCAAAATTGCCGAACGCTATTTGATTCCCCGACAATTAAAGGAAAACGGTTTGACGGAAGCCCAATTCAAGTTGACTTCGAAAGCGCTCAATAAGATGATCACCGGCTATACCCGGGAAGCGGGCGTTCGTAATCTGGAGAGAGAGATTGCCAACGCCTGCCGCGGCGTTGCCGCCAAGATTGCCGAAGGTTCGCTAAAATCAAAAACATTGTCTGAGAAGGATGTTGCGGCTTATCTGGGGCCGGTACGCATGATGACCGATATCGATGCGCGTATCGCCAAACCCGGTATTGCGATTGGTCTGGCCTGGACGCCTGTCGGCGGTGATATGCTTTTTATCGAAGCTACGGCGATGAAAGGGAAGAAAGGTTTGACCCTCACCGGACAACTGGGCGATGTGATGAAAGAGTCGGCTGCCGCGGCGCTCAGTTTCATCCGCACCAATGCCCGGGAACTGGGCGTGAAACCGGAGTTCTTTGACGAGCTGGATATTCACATTCATGTTCCGGCGGGAGCGATTCCCAAAGACGGACCGTCGGCCGGTGTGACCATGCTCACGGCGCTGACCTCGCTGCTCACGAACCGGAAAGTCAAAAAATATCTGGCGATGACCGGTGAAATCACTCTGCGCGGCGCGGTGCTGCCGGTTGGCGGCATCAAGGAAAAGGTTCTGGCTGCCTATCGCGCAGGAATTAAAACCATTTTACTGCCGGAATGGAATCGCAAGGATATCGAGGATATTCCGGCCAATGTGCGCAGGAACATCTCGTTTCATTTTGTGAAGGACATGACAGATGTGGTAAGGCTTGCTCTGGAGCCGGTCAAAGAAAAAAAAGTAAAAAAGACCGCGGCAAAAAAGAAGCTTCCCGGCATACCGGTGAAAAAGCATCAGCGTACCGCTGCAATCGGACGTTCCTCAAAGCGCGGGATCAAGTGAAGAAGCTTTCATCAGGCTTTAAAGAGAATGTTATTCCAGGATGCGTCCTACGAGAAGCGTGAAGGATATTTGGCGTAGTAATGAGAATTTTTCCACGCGTTCCTATAGCCTTCATTGATTTTATAGACCGCGATCCAGTTTGCCAATTTTTTTATTTTGAAAAATGATTTGACCAATCTCCATGGATATGCCGGAAACGAATAGAGCCTGTTTTTAATAAAGTTGTTAGCGGTATAAATCAATCCCGGCGCAGGTCCGTTTAATTGGTGGACAATATAAGAGAATCTGTATTTGTCCCAGTCAGCCGGGTAGCTGGTATAGAGGAGGCGGCCTTCGTTTTTTAACTGTTCGAGGAAATCGGTTCCGGGCAGGGGCGTAAGCAAAGAAATCTGAAAAATATCAATATCGGATTTGATCAGGAAATCAGCAAATCTCTGATAGTACTCCGTCGTTTCAGAATCACTGCCGATGATAAATGCGCCTAAAACCGCAATGCCGTATCTGTGAAAAGTGTCCACTACTTTTTTATAATTCTCCACGCCCGCTTTGATATTCACGCCTTTCTTATAATTGGACAGGGCTTCACCGGCAATGGATTCAAAGCCGATGAACACGAAAATACAGCCAGCCTCGGCCGCAAGCTTGATGACTTCCTCATCATCCGCCGCGTTGATGGAAGTTTGCATACACCATTTTTTATTCAGTTTCTGATCGATCATTCCCCGGAAAAGTTCTTTGGCGCGCTCATAGGCCTGATGCCCGTAACCGATCAGATTATCATCCAGGAAAGTTACGTAAGCGCCTTGCATTTCCTGAAGCTCTATTAATACATCCTCCGCTTTTCTCTGTCGGTATTGTCTGCCCAGATATCTGGAGACGGAGCAAAAGTTACAATTCAAAGGGCATCCCCGCGACGTCTGAATGGTCTGCCAGAAATAATTGGCGTGCAGCAGGTCGCGACGCGGAATCACATCAAGTGCTGCTAAATCAACAACGGGGCCTCTGTAAAGGGGTGCAAGAGCGTTGTTTTCAAAATCATGAATGATGGTTTCCCATATGTTTTCCGCTTCACCGATTAAAACAGAATCCACAAATTTCAGTGCTTCATCGGGGAGCATAGACGCATGGATGCCGCCCAGGATGACTTTGATTTTCTTCTCTCTGTATATTCCGGCGATTTCATAGGCGCGATTGACATTGCTGGTGAAAGCGGTAATGCCCACCAGATCCGCTTCCTCAAATCTGAAATCATCAAAATTTTCGTCCAGGATCTTCACGTTCCAGTCGGATGGCGTTAAGGCCGCCACATAGGCGAGATTCAAAGGAGGGTAGGTGGTTGCTCTGTTCAAGAGAAAGCCGCTTTTCATGCCAACGGGATTTATTAAGAGAAGTTTTTTCATTCGGGTCCTGCTGTCGATTTATGATCAATCATAATGTAAAATGATGACGATGTCATTATAAAAATTGCCATAACCTTTTTTATTATAAAAAGAAAAAGTCATGAAAAATTTGTCCTGAATTCGGACGACTGCATAGCTTTAGTTTACTGTATCCCGTTGACAGATGCCGCAAATTCATGTATAGATCTACACAATAAATTTAAGCATTGAGATCGAAAAAACCTGAAATTTAATTAGGTGGATTATTTGGATCCTACACCTCTATACAACAGCCGTATTATCAATACTTATATCAAGTACATCAAAAAGTGCTATGAGCATGTCAGTATCAATAAACTCCTTGAATACGCACAGATGGAGCAATATGAAGTAGAGGATCAGAATCACTGGTTTACCCAGGATCAGGTCAATCTTTTTCATGAAAGACTTTCCGAAATGACCGGTGCGTCCAATATTTCGCGTGAAGCCGGTCGTTACTCGGCTTCGCCGGAATCCATCGGTGTGATGCGACAGTATGTGCTGGGGATGATCAACCCTTACCAGGCCTATGCACTGGCCGGTAAACTGGCAAGCCAGTTTTCTCGTTCGGCGACCTACGAGACCAAAAAGATCAATTCCAAGAAGATTGAAATTGTTGTCACGCCAAAAGAAGGAGTTCAGGAGCAGCCATTCCAATGTGAAAACAGGATTGGACAGTTTGAAGCCATATCGCTGGGCTTCAACAATACTGTGCCCCGGATCGATCACAGCGAATGCATCTTTAAAGGCGGGGAATGCTGTCGCTACGTCATTGAATGGGAAAACAATCTTTCCTATCTTTTGAAGAGAACCAGAAACATTATTGCCGCGATACTGGCCGTTGTGACGATCATTCTGATGTTTATTTATCCGATGGACATGAATGTATATTTCATCCCGGAGATGCTGGCCACGGTTCTGATCATCAATTACTTGAGTGACATGCAGACCAAAAGGGAATTGAAAAACAGCATCAATAATCTTGAACAATCGCGGGATGACCTCATTCAGCAAATGGAAATCAATTATAACAACTCGTTGATGGTCCATGAGATCGGCAATACCATCAATCAGTACATCAGCACTGATGAAATTTTCAAACAAGTGACCCAGATCCTGGAGAAGAGGCTTGGATATGACCGATGTTTGATTATGTTTGCCAATGCGGAGAAAACGCGCCTCGTTTTTAAAGCCGGTTTCGGGTACGACCCCAGACAGCTCAACATTATCAAAGTCACGGAATTTGATCTGACCAAACCGGAATCCAGAGGCATATTTGTCGCCTGCTTCCGGGAACAGAAGCCTTATCTGATCAATAATGTCAATATTATCACCAAACGACTGTCCAGGAGAAGTCTGGAATTTCTCAAAGATATGGGTTCTCAATCCTTTATCTGCTGTCCGATTCTCTCTGATAAAAAATCAGTCGGCATTCTGACGGTTGATAATTTTAAAACACAGAGAACGCTTATTGAAAGCGATCTCCGGCTGCTGATGGGTATTGCTTCCGTTCTGGGGGTCAGCATCCGCAACGCCGAATTGCACGAACAGCGCAATCGTCAACTGAAATCCATCCTGAAAGCGCTGGCGGCAAGCATTGACGCGCGGGATCCCTACACGGCCGGGCATTCTGAAAAGGTGACGGAATATGCCGTCGGCATCTGCAGAGAAATGAACATGCCGTCTGACTATACGGAAGTTGTGGCGGTGGCCGCTTCGCTGCATGATTACGGGAAAATAGGCATTTCGGATGACTTGCTGAAGAAGAAGGGGGCTTTGACGGATCATGAATACGAGGTGATTAAAACCCATTCCGTGAAAACCCGCCATATTCTCGAAAAGATTGATTTCCACGGTCAGTACCGCCAGATTCCACAGATCGCGGAAGCGCATCATGAAAAGCTTGACGGCAGCGGATATCCGCGCGGATTAAAGGGGGATGAAATTCCAATCGGGTCGCGGATTATCGCCGTCGCTGATTTTTTTGACGCCATTACATCCAAACGTCTCTATCGCGATCCCATACCGGTTCCGGAAGCGATTGAAATGCTGCGTCAGGAAAGCGACGTACACTTCAGCAGAGAAATTGTAGAAGCTTTTATTCATTATTATACGGCGACCAACAATCTCGCCGTTCAAGTATAAAGAAGACAAACCGGAGGGAATGGTGATCAAAGCACAAACTTATTTGATGGAAAACGCTGAAGAGGAAAAACGCCTGGAAATGAAGACAGATCCGGATGCGGTTAGGGAACAGGCGATGTGGTTTGGCATGGGCCCGGGAGCGCGGATACTGGATGTCGGATGCGGTCCCGGCAAAACAACGGCATTACTGCATGATCTCGCGCAGCCCCGAGGGCTGGCTGTAGGGGTGGATATTTCTGAAAACCGCATCCATTATGCCCGTGCCTTTTACGGGAAAGGGTATAACATTGCTTACCATGTAAGGGATGTGCGCCTGCCCATGAAAGATTTGGGTCAGTTCGATTTTATCTGGGTGCGATTTCTTCTGGAATATTACCTGGAAGGCGCATTGGAAATTGTAAAAAATATTGCCGCCAATCTTAAACCGGGCGGTCGCCTCTGTCTGCTGGATCTCGACCATAATTGTCTCAGTCACTGGGCCATGCCGCCCGCTATGGAGGCGGTTGTTATGAAAGCCATGATGTATGCTCAGGATAACTTTAATTTTGATCTTTACGCAGGACGAAAATTATACGCCCATTTATATGACCTGGGATTTGAAGACATCAAGCTGAACATCATGCCCCATCATCTCATTTACGGAGAACTTCAACCGGCCGATGAATTCAACTGGCTGAAGAAACTGGAGGTCGGCGTCGTGAAAGCTCCAGAGATATTTATCGGTTATCCGGGAGGCAGCAGGCAGTTTCTTGAGGATTTTAAAATATTCTTCAGAGATCCGAGGCGCTTCACCTATTCTCCCCTGATCCTGTGCCAAGGAAGAAAGCCGCTTCAGGGACATGTAAAAACGATAAGAAAAGATATCTAGACGTATTGCTGGAAACAACCATTGATCATGGTATTGATCATCCGAGAGGGTCATGATGAAGTTTTTTCAGAATTTCAGACATGAGGAGCAGCAAAATGTAATCAAGCGTACGCCGCCGTCGCGTTTTATCAAGATGCTGAAAGATTCGCGGAAGATAGAAGATGATTACGCGCATGTTTTCGGCAAGAGCAAAAGCGATGTCATACCCTTTGACGGGACAAGAGTTCCCAAAACGCCGCCGCATTACGCTACTCTGTTGCGACCGTTCAAGCTGGCGTTTCAGACAGTGACCCAAGCCCAGTCCGAAAGCTACGCGTCCCGTAAAACGGCGCGTCAGCATACTCGCCATCTGAAAAAAATTGATCCGCGTATCGTGGCTTCGGCGCTGGCGACGGAGCCCAAAATCAACAACAAAGTTCTCATCAATCTGATCAATCATCTGCATTTTAACGATGAAAATTTGTTCGTTCATTTTCAGAATATGGAAACGGGTGAAGAGGTTTTTTTACAGGGGAATCCGGGACCTTATGATAATGACCGGGTCACTGTCAAATTTACCGATCCGGGGTCATTTGATTTAAACTGTCATAAACCATTGAATGTGGTGATCGATAATCGTAAAGCCTTGATCGTCTTTCCCGTTGTTCGGCTTTCCGGAAGCGCTGAATCGCTGGTGCTGAGCGTGCCGAAAATGGCGCACTCATACAGTAAACGTCAGTCTGTGCGATATAACTGCCACGGCATTGAGGCGGAAATATTACAGGGACAGCTCAATGTCACCGGAGTCCTCGAGGATATCAATCCACAGGATCTGAGAGTCCGCGTAGACGTTCCGGAAGATATCCATGCCGGCAATCCGCTGTTATTAAAATTGAACCGGAATAATCAGATTTATTTTATAGGTGAATGTCAGTTGTTAAGAAGCGACAAAGACGGTTCGTCCGTTATCGTGCAGCCGATTCATAATAACAGGCCGGTTCTCAAGACACGCCGATACCCGAATCCGCGGGTGAGAATCATGCCCCAACCAGTCATTAATTTCACGCATCCGCTCTGCGGTCAGAGCATCCAGCACAAGGTTGACGATATCTCGGCGTCCGGGTTTTCGGTGACGGTTCCGTTCAAAGAATCCCTGCTCATTCCGGGCATGGTCATTCCGCAGATGGCTCTCCAACTGCCCGGAATGCTCAGCCATCTGACATGTACAGTTCAGGTTGTTTATCGACGGAAACAAAGAAAAGACCTGGCCAAGTATGGATTTTATATTCTGGATATGTCCCTGCATGATCAGCGCCTTCTTTTTGATGCCGTCAGTAAGGTTGCCGATCCGCACGTGAATATGGCCGGCAAAATCAATATGGATTCCCTCTGGGATCTTTTTTTTGATTCCGGTTTTATTTATCCGGATAAATATGGTATTATTAGTTGTTATACCGCCGCGCTCAAAGAAACCTACCGGAAGCTCTATGAAGAAGGCAAAGACATCTTCACGCATATTACGTATCAGGATCAGGGACAGATTTACGGCCATCTATCCATGGTGAAAGCCTATGAGAAATCATGGATTATTCATCACTTAGCCGCTCGCCCCCTGCGGGGAGTGCGCACGGGCCTGAAAACGCTCAATCATTTTGTCAATTACATCGATTGTCTGTATCGTTTGCCCGTGTCTTCCAAGGCGATGCGTTATAATTTCTGTTATTACAGGCCGGAAAATAAATTTTCCGATTATTACTTTGGAGGGATTTACCGCACGCTCAAGAACCGCGACATGTGCTCCATGGATCTGTTCGGATATATGTCCATACGTCTGGATGATCATGTCAACGCGCTTCCCGCTAATTGGAGTATCGAGCCCTTCACGCTCGATGATTTGACGATTATGCGGGATCATTGCGGTGGTTTGGGCGGAGGCATGATGCTCGATGCCTTTGCGCTGGAATACCGGACTGTGGTCAACGGTGAGTTGTCCGGCCCGTCCGAGCCTTATCGCCAGAATGATATTATGACCATGTTTCGTAAAGCGGGATTGAACCGGGACAGTCAGGTATTCTCTGTAGTTCAAAACGGGCTGCTGAAAGCGGCACTGGTCGTGGATACCTCGGACCTGGGCATCAACATGTCGGAACTGATCAACAGCATCAAAGTCATTATTCTTGATAAGACACTGCCATGGGCCATTCTTCATGACACATTGAGCAGGGTCGGCAAAGTTTATCAGACCTCAAACATCATGGTTCTTTTCTTCCCTTTCAGTTATCTGGCCGATCAGGGCATCGATTGTAAAAAGACATATAATTTGTGGGTCATCAACACCGATCTTGAAGCGCACGATAAAGATATTGTGAAGGAGCACATCCGGATAGCCAAACGGAAGTTTATCACGGAAAGTTTCCTCAAGGAATTATCAAGAAACCGGTTGGAAAGGTTGCTGCGCAAGGGTAAAAACGAATAATCAACAAACGATGATGGGATATGCTGGAAGTCCGTCATTCCATAATATGCAGAAGAACATGATTGCCAACGACAAGAAATCAGGAATTAAAAGCTGGCCGCTGGATGATCGTCCGCGTGAAAAACTTCTCAGGAAGGGAGCGGCCGCGCTCAGCAGTTCAGAACTGCTGGCCATTTTGCTGGGCACGGGTGTGCAGGGCGAAAGCGCCATCGATCTGGCGCGCCGGATTATGGACAAGTTCGGCACCTTCCGCAACATGAGTCACACGGATGCGCGCGACTGGAAAGAATTTAAAGGACTGGGGCCGGCGAAGCTGGCGCATATTCAGGCGGCCCTGGAAATCGGCCGCCGCTTTCGCGAGGATGAAATGAATCCTCAAAGGCAGAAGATATCGTCGGCGGAAGAAGTTGTCGGCATCATAATGCCGCAGATGCGCGATTTGAAAAAAGAAGTTTTTAAAGTCATTTACCTGAACAGCCAGAACAAAATCATTGAAATATCCGACGCGGCGGTCGGAACCGTGAATCACGCCGTACCGATCGTGCGGGAAATCATGCATACCGCACTGCAGAGATTTGCCGCTGCGATTATTTGCGTTCACAATCATCCCAGCGGCAATATCGCACCCAGCCCCGAAGATAAAAAATTCACTCAGGAGCTTGCCACCGCCGGGAGAATTATGGACATTAAAGTGCTGGATCACATCATCATCGGCGACGGCAACTACTTCAGCTTCGCGGGTGACGGCATCCTGTGATATAATATTTGCCTTGTAATGTCTGTGCGGGGAACATGAAAAGAATCAATATCAATATCGGAATGGATGCGTTAATCGGGAGGAAAAAATGGAAGAGATGATAGCTTATTGCGGAATCATTTGTTCAAAATGTCCTGTTTTCAAAGCGACGCAGGCCGACGATGATGAAGCCCGGGAAGAAGTGGCAAAACTATGGTCAAAACAGTTCGGCATTGATATGAAACCTCAGGATGCCTATTGTGACGGTTGTCTCCGGACAAACGGACGGCTGATCGGCCATTGCCGAGTCTGTGGCATCAGAGCCTGCGGCATGGAGCGGAAGGTAGAAACCTGTGCCGCCTGTAACGATTTCGCATGCGAAAAATTGCAGGCCTTTCATAAGATGGCCCCGCACGCCCGCAAAATGCTGGAGAAAATGCGGGTAAGGTGAAAGCGTGGAGAAGAGGCATGACTGTTGGAGAAATTAAGAGGAAAATGCCGGAAGATTTGAGCCGATGCGTGGCGTTTCACGGGCATATCTGCCCCGGTCTGATCTACGGCTACCGGGTGGCCCGGGAAGCCAGAAAATTAATGAACCTTCGGCGCTCTGTTGATGAAGAAGTCGTGGCCGTTTGTGAAAACGATTCCTGCGCTGTCGACGCCCTGCAGGTCCTGCTGGGCACGGTAGCAGGGAAGGGCAATTTGATGATCAAAGATTATGGCAAGAATGCCTTTACGGTGTTGAGCCGGAAAAAACGGATGGCTTACCGGTTTTCCCGAAAAACCGGCTATAATTACAAAGGCAAAGCAAGAAGCGAATTTGAAAAGCTTGATGCGGCCGCGGCTGCCGGAACCGCGTCCGATGCCGAACGAAAAAAACTGAAAAGATTAAAAATTGATGATTTACTGTCCCGCCCTTTCCATGAGATCTTCACGACCCGAAAAGTGCGTTATGTGGAACCACGCTACGCCCCGCTGGCGCTATCCTTACCCTGTGCCGTATGCGGCGAGATGACGATGGCGACCAAAATGCTGAAGCGCGGAGGCGGACGTCAGCTCTGCATGCCGTGCGCCGAAAAAAGCCGAAAGGCAAAACTTAAATGAATCTGATAATGTCCTTTTAAAACCCGATTTCTCTGGCATAGGTGAACTGCCGCTGCCAAGGGATGCCGGGGTGGGCTTTTTCAAAGATGTCGGTTCCGGTTTTTTTCAGAGACTCCTCGTCCACCGCCACAGGATGGTAGCCGCTGATAAATCCCAAATCCCTGCCGATGATGTGATTTTTGCCGGGCAGGCAATCGCATTCCTCCGTGATATTCAAAAGCGCGTTAATGACCACAGACTTGTTTTGAATTTTCTTCCAGACGGCGGCAGCGGTCTCTACTAGTTTTTCCTGAAAGACAGTCATGTCCGAATTCCAGAAAATCTGCAGCGCCATTTCCGGACACATGGCGATGCACTGGGCGCAGCCGATGCATTTCTTCAGATCGTATTTCGGATATTCCGGTTCGCTGATCGTCGCCGCTTTCGTCGAACAGATTTCAACGCATAAGCCGCAGCGCGTGCACTTTTTTTTGTTCAGTACGGGATGATAGTCGGAGTGCATCCGCTGTTTCTGGGCGCGTGAGGCAAAGCCCATGGAGAGGTTTTTGATGGCGCCGCCGAACAGGGACACCATATGTCCCTTGACATGAGAAAAGATGACAAATCCCTTGGCCTGCTCAAAGATATTGCATACCTGGACGGTCGGAAAGTGCTTGTAGCCCGCGGGAATGGAAACAACATTTTTCCCGTCCATGCCGTCGGCGATGATGACCGGGCATTCCAGAAATTCAGCGGTATAACCATGGCTGGCCGCCGTATTCAGCGAATCCTGGGCCGTTCTTCTCCCGCCGGAATACAGCACCGTCGTGTCAAAAACAAACGGTTTGGCTCCCCGGTCCATCAGCCAGGCGGCTATTTCCCGGGCGTAGTCGGGCGGAAGAAAACTCCTGTTGCCCCTTTCCCCCCAGTGCAGCTTGATTCCCACATCGTCGCCTTCGGCAAACGGGCTGCGCAACTGCTTTAAAAGGCGTTGCAGGGAGTCGATATACGGTTTTTTTACTCCTTCAATGGATTCAAAAAACAAATCGGCCATCAGCAAACCATCCTGTTAATAAATTTGCGGTATTCTAAATCTTTTTTAAGATGATTGCATCATAAATTTCATTATTAAGACTTTTCAAAGATTGTCGAATAGTGTAGGATCAAGCTATAAAAATCGACGCCAGTGATGATGAACATGCAAAAAAAGCCGGGAGAGACCGCTTCCCATAAAGATGCTGAAAAACCGAGGATGGACGGGGAGGAGAAATTCCACGCCCTGCTGCAAAGCATCGAAGACGGCTATTATGAGGTGGATCTGAAAGGCAACTTTATTTTTTTCAACGATTCCATGAGTCGGATGCTAGGCTATTCCAGAGAAGAAATGATGGGGATGAACAACCGTCAATACACGGATCAGGAACAGTCTGAAAAACTCTTTGCGGCCTTCAATAAAGTCTACAAAACCGGAGAGGCCTCCAGGGCATTCAATTGGCAGATTATCAGAAAAGACGGTACCAGAAAATACATTGAGGCGTCGGTGTCGCTGTTGAAGGATTCTTCCCATCAGGCGGTAGGGTTCCGGGGTGTCGTCCGCGATATCACAGAGCGCCGGATGATGGAAGAGAAAATAAGGAAAGAAGAGCAGAGGTTTCGTGCGCTGGCCGAACAGTCATCTGATATCATCCTGATGGTCAACGATAAGGGACTGATTACGTACGAAAATTCGTCCGCGGGTATTCTGGGCATCGCGCCTGAAAACAGAGTCGGTCAGGATGTTTTTGAACGTCTGCATCGCGACGATTTGGCGAAGGTGATCGAGTCCTTCAAGATATTATTCCATGACGTTCGCGCGCCCGTGCAAAGAGCCGAGGTGCGCCTCCGCAATTCCGACGGCAGTTGGAACACATTTGAAGCGCTGGCCAGCAATCTGGTCCGCGACAATGTGATTGAGTCGGCCATTGTTAACCTTCGCGATATCACCGAAAGGAAAAAGTCGGACGAGCGACTGAAAGAAACCATGGCGATTCTGAGGAAAGCGATCGGGACCACGATACAGGTGATGATTTCCGCGGTCGAGATGAGAGATCCCTACACGGCCGGTCATCAGTCGCGCGCGGCCAATATTGCCAGAGCCATTGCCACGGAACTGGGATTATCGTACGAAAGGATTGATGGCATCCGCATGGCGGGCACCATTCACGATATCGGCAAGCTGTCGATTCCTTCTGAAATCTTAACCAAACCTTCCAAACTGAACAGCATCGAATATTCGATGGTCAAGGAACATTCCCACAGCGGATATGAGGTGCTGAAAAATGTGGAGTATGACCTGCCGCTGGCGGAAATCATTTACCAGCATCATGAAAGAATGGACGGCACCGGTTATCCCAGAAATCTCAAAGGCGATGAGATTCTGCTGGAGGCCCGCATTCTGGCCGTCGCCGATGTCGTTGAAGCCATGTCCTCCCATCGGCCTTATCGCGCGTCACTGGGCATTGAAAAGGCGCTGGAGGAAATCGAACAAAACAGGGGAAAGCTTTATGATCCGGATGTTGTTGATGCCTGTTTAAGAATATTTCGCGAGAAAAAAATGCATCTTCTGTAATATTGTTCATCTTCATTCTCCCATCGAAACAGCGGTTCGCATGGGGCAGGCAATAGGCCATTGACATAAAACAGCGTAATCCTTATAATATAATCAAAAGAGAAACAGTCTAGCCCGGTAAGCAAAAACAAAAGTTCCTTCAGGATGTCGTAATATTAGGCGTTTTCAAACCGTACAAAATTAACTTCAACATTCAGTAAAACAGGGGTGGCCGATATGGATGATGTCATCACCCGAATTGTCGAAATTGAGCGGCAGTGTTCTGCTGATGTCGAGAACGTTCAGCGTGAGTCAAAAAATAGAATTGAAGCGCACAAGCAGTTCTTTGAAGATGAAAAAAAAAGGGAACAGGATCAGATTATGTCCAGAGAGAAAACGAGGCTGGCCAGGGTTGTTGAAGAGACAGCAGTAAAAATAAAGGCGGAATTTGAAGCTTCTGAGAAGGAAAATGACATTCTTTTTAAGGATCCGGTTTTGCAGGAGAGGATCAGAGAGAATATTATTTCCATTTTGCTCGCGGGTTAAAAAACGATGCGAAATTATGCCGACCAGGATTATCTCCACGCGCGGATTTGCGCACTGAGATCGCGTCTGCTTTCATCGCGGGACTATGCCGTAATGGTCAGAGAGCCTCCTGACGCGCTAAAATCAACCGATACTCCTGACGGGATTGAAGCCGGAGAAGTGCTCTTTCGCGAGCAGATCAAGCCGGTTCTTATGCTTGCCGAAGCATACGATCCATATGCTCCGATTTTTCTCGCCTATTTGCGTCAATACGAAATTCAGAACGCGAGGTTTCTTCTGGCCGGGGTGGCAGGTCTGTTCCATGCAGAACACTGGTATGACATCGGCCCCTTCGCTATTCTAAAAAAAGAAATGCTGCGGCAGAATCTGTCGATCGGCGACATCCGATCGCTTGTGGCAAACACGTATCTGGCGGAGGCCCTTCGTGATGCCTCCGTTTCTCCCCGCCTGGAAATGAATCTGGATGTCTGTCATTTCAGAAATCTTTATAGCGCTGTCGACTCCCTCTCCGTTGAGTCCAGAAAAGATTTTCAGGAGGTGCTGCTCAGGCGGGCGGCTATGTTGACGGTGATTTGGTCACACCGGCTTCGCGAATACAGCCGTGCCGGCGATGAGACGATCAGGCTGTCCGTGGAAAAATTGCACGCTGTCTTGGGCGTTTCTGTGAAGAACCATGTTCGTTTACTGGAAGAGAGTCTTAAACAATACCTTGAAAAATCGCGAAAAAGCGGCGCGGAGGAGTCGTCGCCTGTGGACATTGAGCGGCATCTCGAGCAACATTATTACCAGTGGCTTTCATCCATGTTTCATAGAGATTTTTACTCTATTTTCACGGTCATGGCCTATCTGTGGCTGCTGTTTTGCCAGATAAAAAATATGATGCGCGTTCTTGATGGAAGGAGATTCGGCTTGTCCGCCGAAGCCGTCCTTCATACTATCATATGCGCGGAGCAAAACTAAGATGTTTGTGAAATCGGATATCCGTAAAATGACCATCGCCCTGGAAAAAGTTTTTTCCTCCGAGGTTTACCTTGCCCTGGGCCAGGCAGGCATTATCCATCTGTCCGGTTTTTACGAGAAAGACGCTTCGGCAGATTCCGGGTTGCGGGATGAAGAAGAACTGACCAGAGACATTGTTGCGAATACCGATTACGCTCTGCGCGCCCTGCTGCTATCCCCTGAAGAGACCGAAGCGCCATGGTCGATTCCGGATAAGCGCCGGGATGCTGAATATGCCGCGGGGATAAAAAAGAAGGTTGAGAGGGCTTTGCGGCTTCGGGAGAAGACCATCGCCCGGGCCAATATCGCTTCCCGGAGCCTGGAATGTCTCGACGTGTTAAGCGCTATGGGGATCAGTGCCGATGTCTTCAGTAAAGTGCGGTTTGTTCAAATCGTTTTCGGCACAGTGGAAAATTCCGGCTGGGATGTTCCGATGGACAGAAACTTCATGCTGACGAAAACCGGCAACTATGTGCTCGGCATTGCCTTGCCCGCAGATTATCCCGCGATGCTTGAGTATCTGAAAGACTATGGATTCGTCGATCAGTCCGGCGCATGCGGACCGGTTTCTGTGGAACATCAGAAAAGGCGCGTGGAGAATTTAAAGCGCCGCGGCGAAATGATAGATCAATACCTTCAAAACCTGAAAGAAGAAAATGGGCCGAGGCTCAGACAGTTAAACAGCGCCTATCGCGCCTACGATCAAATTCTCAAAGCGATGCGGCTGTCATTCTTTTCCGAAAGAGCCGTATTCATTACCGGCTGGATGGACATCAAAGACATAGAAAAGCTTGACGGCATCATCCGGAGAATATGCGGAAACAGGTTCATTTTGTCCGAGCGCAGGGATGCCAATCCCCCGGTACGCTTGCTGAACAGGAGATTGTTCAAGCCTTTCGAACTGCTGGTGACCACCATGGGCATGCCGTCCAACAGCGAGATTGATCCCACGCCGCTCGCGGCCATCACTTTTGTCCTGATGTTTGGTCTGATGTTCGGCGATCTGGGGCAGGGCATCGTCCTGGCCGTATGCGGATGGATGCTGAAGAAGTATGGACAAAAGAAAATGCGGGAAAATCTGAAGCAGGCAGGCGGTATTCTGGTGGCCTGCGGCCTATCGGCGACCCTCTGCGGTCTGCTCTATGGCAGTATTTTTTCCAGCGAGCATATAATTGAACCGCTCTGGTTTCATCCCACGGCGCATATCATGACATTATTTGCCGTGACCATCCTGATGGGCGCTATTTTCATTGTTGTGGGCCTGCTGGTCAACATCATCAACAGTATGCTCAACACAAATTACACCGAGGCCTTTCTGGAAAAACGCGGACTGGCCATCCTGGTGATTTATGCAGCCATTGTTCTGGGGGCCATCCATTATCAGATGTCAGGAAAGTATCCTTCGATGGGAGCGATCGGCGTTTTCGTCATTCTGCCCCTGATCATTTTTTCGCTCAGAGGCGTGCTGGGCCCCGCGCTCTTTCATAGCGCCAGGCCCCACAGTATCGCGGAGTATGTGATCGAAACCGTTATGGACATTGTCGAACTGGCGCTGAGTCTGTTTTCCAATACCCTATCGTTTATTCGGGTGGGGGCCTTCGCGCTCTCGCACGCAGGTCTGAGTATTGTGACGTATACATTGGCAGGGATGGCGGATCCCCATTTAAGATCAGCGGGCGCGCTGGTTATCATTATCATCGGCAACATTTTTATCATCGGCTTTGAAGGTTTAATTTGCGGCATTCAATCCATGCGTCTTGAATATTACGAATTCTTTGGCAAGTTTTTCAAGGGAGGCGGGATTGTATTTTCTCCGTTTACCATTCAGGAAAAAACATCGGAGGTGTAACATGAGCAGAAGTAAACTTTTCACCACGTTGGTCTTCGCGATTCTGTGCTGCGCTTTGGGGTATTTCTTTCCGGCGGTGCTTTACGCAGTCGGGGAAGAACCGGCTAAGTCCGGCGCGGAGGGGTTGGGATTGGCCTACGTCGGGGCGGCGCTGGCTGTTGGACTGGCCTGTATCGGAAGCGCCTACGCGGTCGCCCGGATAGGGTCCGCGGCCATTGGCGCGGTTAGTGAGAAACCGGAACTCATGGGGAGGACGCTGGTCTTTATTGGACTCGCGGAAGGGATTGCCATTTACGGACTGATTATCGCGATTATGATTTTAAACAAGCTGTAATATGAAAAAGATCTATATCATGGGAGATGTGCATACGGTGAGCGCGTTTCGCCTGTCCGGCGTCGAGGGGGTTGTCGCGCCTCCGGATCATGCGGAGGCCACGCTTGATGAGATTGTGGGCAAAGCGGATGCCGGCATCATATTGCTGACGAGTGATCTGGCGCTGAATCTGCAGGAGCGGATCACCGAGATTAATCTCAATGTGCCGGAGACCGTGGTCATCGAAATTCCAGGCATTGACGACACAAAGGGATTGGGTCGGTCAGTGATGAGCTATGTATCAGAAGCGCTGGGGATATCCCTGTAAGGGGCTGAAGGCTTGGATATGGAGAAGGAAACTCTGGAAACTTCTATTCGGGAAAATGCCGCGCAGGCGATTGCCGCTATCCGAGAAAAAGCAGTTCTGGAAATCGGACGCCTGGACGACGCTTACGCCGCGGAAATGGACGATTTCCGGAAGCGGATTGAAGCGAAAACTGAAGCGCGTATTCTTCAGGAAATTTCCAGACAGGAGAACAGGGCGGCTCTTGATCGCAAAAAAATGCAGCTGCAGAAACTGGAGCAACTGATCAACCGGACGGTTGATGAGGTCAGGCGAAGTCTGCGGGATCATTTTGAATACAGACCCTTTCTCCTCAAGACGCTGAAAAGTGAAGCGGAAAAGATTTCGGGGAACATGGAAGTAAGAATCAGCAAAGAGGATCTGCCGTTCAGGCAGGAGATGCTTGAGGCGCTGGAAACCGCAGGAACAAACAGGCGCGCTGTGGTTCGGGAAGACCCCGGTGTTTCGTGGGGAGGCTTTCTGATCGTGGATGAGGCGGCAGGCCGCATTTTAAACAACACCATCGAAAGAATCTATTTCAGAAAATCGCTACTCATCCGGCAGACCATTGTAAAGATTCTGCGGGAACATGCGGGAAATCGTAAAGACTATGAGCTGCCGGCAGTGAATGCGTGAGGCGTCAGGATGGACGAGATATTGACAGGAAAAGTGATTGTCGTGAACGGACCGATTGTTCAGGCTGTGGGGCTAACGGGTATAAAAATGTTCGACATTGCTGAAGTGGGCCCGCACCGGCTGATCGGCGAAGTCATTCGACTCAACGGGGCCATTGCCATTATTCAGGTCTATGAGGACAACACGGGTCTGAAGCCGGGCGATGAGGTAATGTCCTACACGAGGCCGCTTTCCGTTCTTCTGGGGCCGGGACTGATTGCGAATATTTACGACGGCATTCAACGGCCGCTTGTCGGCATTTCCGAAGTGTGCGGCAGCTACATCAGGAAAGGAATCAAGCTCTCCCCGCTGGATGAGAACCGGAAATGGGAATTTCAGCCGCTGGTCCAACCGGGTACGGATGTCCGGGAGGGAACGATCCTGGGAGAGATCCGGGAAAGTCCGCTGGTGATGCACCGGCTGCTGGTTCCACCGGGCATTTACGGCAGGCTGACCGGTATCGTCCACGGAGGAGATTATACGATAAAAGATGATATCTACACGGTAGAGACCGGCGCGGGAAAATACACGGGAAAACTTGCAGCGTACTGGCCGGTGCGCAAGCCGCGCCCCAGCCGAAACAGGAAGAAACCGTTGGTGCCTCTGATTACGGGACAGAGAATCATCGATACGTTTTTTCCGATCGCCAGAGGAGGCACGGCAGCCATTCCGGGCGGCTTCGGCACGGGAAAAACGATGACCCAGCATGCTCTGGCCAAATGGTGCAATGCGGACATCATTGTCTATATCGGCTGCGGAGAAAGGGGCAACGAGATGACGGATGTTCTCACGGATTTCCCGAAATTAATCGATGAACGAAACGGACGGCCGCTGATCGAACGCACCGTCATGATTGCCAACACATCTAATATGCCGGTCCCCGCCCGCGAGGTGAGCATTTATACCGGCGTCACCATTGCGGAATACTACCGCGATATGGGCTACAGTGTGGCGGTCATGGCGGATTCGACATCGCGATGGGCGGAAGCGCTGCGGGAACTGTCCAGCCGGCTGGGCGACATGCCGGCGGAAGAGGGATTTCCGCCCTATCTGGCTACCCGGCTGGCTGAATTCTATGAACGGGCGGGTCTTGTGGAAACCCTTTCGGGCCGGGACGGCGACATCACCATTGTCGGCGCGGTTTCTCCTCCCGGCGGCGATTTTTCAGAACCGGTCACGCAGCACACGTCCAGATTCGTGCGGTGTTTCTGGGCGCTGGACAAGATGCTCGCTGACGCCAGACATTATCCGTCCATCAGCTGGATCGACAGCTATACCGAATATCTCACCGAAATCGAGGATTGGTGGAAGAATCTCGATCAGGAATGGCTCACTGTCAGAAACGACGTCATGAATATTTTGCTGGAAGATCATCGCCTCGAACAGGTGGTGAAGCTGGTCGGCAGCGATGCGCTGCCGCCCGCGGAACAGTACACGCTCTTCTGCGCGGAGATGATCAAGAATGCCTTTCTGCAGCAGAACTCTTTCGATCCTGAGGATAAATTCTGCAGTCCGGAAAAACAGCTTAAACTGCTGAAGGGGCTCCTGATTCTTTATAAAAAAGGACTGGAACTGGTGCAGGCAGGTCTGGCCGTCAAGGATATCGCGGCGCTGGAGGTGGTCGCGGGAATCGTCAGGCTGAAATCGGAAATTCCCAACCAGGAGTTTAACCGCATCGATGAGTATATAAATAAAATGGAACAGGAATTGATCGCCTTGAAGCCGTCGTCCGGAGGGAGATAAAATGTCTGCCGAAATCGAGTATACGAACCTGGCCGGAATTTCCGGTCCCCTGATTTTTGTTGATGGGGTCAGGGGCGTCGGATACGGCGACATCGTGGAAATCCGCGGTACGTCCGATGAAATACGCATCGGCCAGACGCTGGAGGTGGACGAGCAAAGAGCCGTCGTTCAGGTCTTCGAGGGAACCAGCGGCCTTTCGGTCAGGGGAACCCGGGTGACGTTTGTGGGAAGAGCGCTGGAAATCCCCGTGGACCGCAATATGCTCGGTAGAGTTTTCGACGGTTTGGGCAGACCCATTGACGGTGCCCCGCAGGTGATCACGGACAGGATGATGAACGTGAACGGCCTGCCGATCAATCCCTGGAGCCGAGAATATCCAAGGGATTTCATCCAAACGGGAATCTCTGCGATCGACGGGATGAACACGCTGATTCGCGGTCAGAAGCTGCCGATCTTCTCCGGCAGCGGCCTGCCGCACAACCGCATTGCCGCCCAGATCGCCAGACAGGCGAAAATCCTGACCGCCGAAGAGGAGTTCACGGTGATCTTTGCCGCGATGGGCGTGAAATTCGACGTGGCCAGATTTTTCATCGATTCGCTGGAAGAGTCCGGCGTTCTGACGCATTCCGCCATATTCCTGAGCCTGGCGGACGCGCCCTCCATTGAACGCCTGGTCACACCCAAGACGGCGCTGACCCTGGCGGAATATCTGGCTTTCGAAGAAGGGATGCACGTGCTGGTGATTCTGACCGATATGACCAATTACTGTGAAGCGCTCCGGGAGCTTTCCAGTTCACGCGGGGAAATCCCCTCCCGCAAAGGGTATCCCGGCTATCTCTACAGCGATTTGGCGTCGATCTACGAACGCGCCGGCCGTCTCAAGGGAGGCAGAGGATCCATTACCCAGATGCCGATTCTCACCATGCCCAGCGACGATATTTCCCATCCGGTTCCCGACCTGACGGGCTATATCACGGAGGGCCAGATAGTGCTGGAGCGGGAGCTTTTCAACAAGGGAATTTATCCGCCGATTGCGGGTCTGCCTTCTCTTTCCCGGCTAATGAAGGATGGAATCGGCGCGGGGCGGACGCGCAAGGATCACGGTCAGGTGGCCGCGCAGCTCTTTGCCTCCTACGCGAAAGTCAAGCGGATCAGGTCTCTGGCGGCTATCGTGGGAGAAGAAGAACTGTCCGGACTGGATAAAATCTATCTGAAGTTCGGCACAGCTTTCGAGGAGGTATTTTTGCGTCAGGATTACCTGGAAAACCGCTCAATTGAGCAGACGCTGGAAATCGGCTGGAAAATGTTGTCGCTGCTGCCCCGCGATGAACTGTATCGGATCGCGAGAGAGGATATCCAGAGATACTATCTGCCGCAGAAGGAGGCCATGTAATGCCCGGGATAGAACTTCCGCCCACTAAATCGTCGCTTCGGAAGCTGAAGGAAGACTTGTCTCTCGCCTACGAAGGCTACGACCTGCTCAATCAGAAGCGCGAAATTCTGGCCATTGAAATCGTGCACCGGATCGATGTCATCCGGAAGATGGAGACGGAATTTCTGGACGTCTTGAATCAACTCTACAAGGACTACCGGAACGCCGCGGTCGATATGGGCAGCGGGGCCATCACACTGAAAAGCTGTTCCGAAATGAGAGGGTATTTTCTGCACATGGATTTCAGCAAGCTGATGGGCATGAAGCTGCAGGATATCAGGCTTCATATCAAGAAACCTCATCCCGCCGCCACCCCGCCGCAGACCACCGCCCTCTATGACAAAACCAGGGTGCAATCGCGAAAGACGCTGCAAGTTCTTGTTCAATACGCGACGATGGCGAAATCCATCATCATGCTCTGCCGGGAGCTCAAAAAGGTGCAGCGGCGCGTCAACGCTCTGGAGAAAATATTCATTCCCCAACATGAAGAAGCAAAGAAGTATATCACGGACAGAATTGAGGAGATGGAGCGCGAAGAGATCTTCGTCAAAAAACTGATCAGGCAGCGTCATGAATCGGCAGAGGTCATGATGAAATAAAAATAGATCATCCGTCCGGACGGGAAAGGAGTTAAGCGATGAAAACGGAAATATTGAAATATCTGGATCTGGCGGAAAAACAGGCCCAGGGCAGAAAAAGCAAGACCAACAAGAAAACCTACGCCTTTAAATACCTGGAACTGGCTGAAAAACACGCCGATAAAATCGCGGAGAGATGGGCCAAAGACGTCAGGAATAATGTCAGAACGCCGCGATACAAGAGTTTGAATGAAAAGGAAATCGTTGCGCAGTGCACAGAGTTCTATCTGAAATTCAGCACCATGTTCGTCGGTGAAAAAATGACGGATGACGATGTGAATTATTTCCGGCAATACGCTCTGGAATGTTTTGCCATGGGGATTCCCGCGAAAGAGGCTATTTACGCACTGATATTAATGAGACGACACATCTGGTTCTATGCCGAATTTCAAATGATCTTCGGCTCCGGCATCGCGCAGCATGAAGCTCTCGATACGCTCAACCGCACGATTCTTGTTTTTGATTACGCGGCTTATGAAGTGACCAAGGAATATCAGGAATTAATGAAGAAAAGTAATTCGCGATAGATGAATGGACCGGCCTTCCGGGGCGTATCAACGCCGGATGGCTTCTTCTCCTGCGGCCGGATTATCGGGCCGGCTTTTTGGTGAAGTGCTGCTTCATTCCTTTCAGCACGGAGACGCATCGGTTCATCTCGCGAAAAGCGGGCAGGCCGGCGTTTTCCGCAATGCCGCGCAGGTATTCCGCGAAATCCTTTCTTCCTTCAATCCATACAACAACGGGCTTGGCGTGCTTTTTGACAAGATCATTCAGCTCGTTGAAGAAATCCTGCGTGATCAGCGGCGTGGCGTAGCTGTGGAAGATAATGGAATCCACCGCTGGATCTTCAAATACAGCGTTCAACGAACGCTGAAATACTTTTTCAAAACCGTGCTGTTCGATGGCGATCCAAAGATCCAGCGGATGGTCGGGCTTGTTCCACACCGGAAAAAGCGGCGCAATGTGAGCCAGCGTTTCGTCGGACAGCTTTGCCAATTTCAGTCCGCAATCGTCCATCAGATCTACCGTAATGGTTCCGGCGCCTCCGGAGAAGGTGAGGATGGCCGTTCCCTTTTCCGCCTGCGGATGAAACGGCATCTTTTTGGAAAAAGCCCGGGCCATGTCCGTCAGTTCCGCCGGATCGAACACTTCAATAATGCCCGCCTGCCGGAACGCGGCATGGGCTATCGGATAATTTCCCGAAAGGCTGGCCGTATGGCTTTGCGCGGCTTTCGCGCCGTGCACGCTGCGGCCTCCCATCAAAACGATAATGGGCTTTCTTGTTTTTCTGGCGAGGCTGATAAATTTTCTTCCGTCAACCAGCGATTCCAGATAACAGGCGATAACGTCCGTTTCCCTGTCATGGATCATGTATTCCAGCAGATCGTTCTCGTTGATATCGCACTTGTTGCCGATGGAACACACTTTGCTTACGCCCATGACGCCTTCCTGAAGCGCGTGCAGCAGAAATCCGGCGGAAAGCATCCCGCTTTGCACAATCAATCCAACGCTGCCCCCCCGGAGCACATCCGGCCAGACGGCCGAATGAATGAATGAAAAGACGTGCTTCCGGTTGCCGTCGATGAAACCCATACAGTTGGGGCCCCATAATCGGATGCCAGCTTTGGCCGCGTTTTCCAGAGCGCGTTTCTGAATCTTTTGCCCTTCTTCTCCGGCTTCATTAAAACCGCCGGATTCAATGATGATTCCTTTTACACCTTTCTTTGCGCATTCGTTGACCGTATGCGGCAATTCTCTCGACGGGATAAAGTAAATGGCGAGATCGATGTCTCCGGGAATCGAAGCAATGTCAGGATAACAGGGCAGTTGGAGAATTTCGGTATAGCTTTTGTTGACCGGATAAATCCGGCCCTTAAACCCGGCGGTGATATTCTTAATGATATGGTAACCGCCTTTATTGACATTATTGGATGCGCCGATGATCGCGACGCTTTTCGGGTTAAAAAAATAATCCAGCATGAAACTCTTCCTTTTCAGTTTTCGCGATGACTTTTTACTTCAGCACGACCAGGGCATCGACGGCAACGGGCTTGTCGCCGCAGACAATCAGCGGATTAATATCGATCTCGGCAATGTCATCGTATTGGACACCTAAATCTCCCACGCCAATCAGGGCCTTTGCCAGAGCGTCTCTATCCACTGCGGGACTGCCCCTGAATTCGTCCAGCAACTTCTTCGTTTTGATTTCGTCGATCATTTCCAGTGCGTCTTCCCTGGTCAATGGCGCGACGCGGAAAGTTACATCTTTGAGCGCTTCGGTGAAAATTCCTCCCAGGCCGAACATCACGCACGGTCCGAACTGCGGATCACGCGAAAGGCCGATGACGAATTCCCGATTGCCCCGCACCATTTTTTCCACAAGCACGCCGTCGAGATTATTTGCTTTACCCGTGAGTTCGTCAAAAACCCGCGCAACGTCTTGGGCGCTGTTGATATTCAGTGCCACCATGCCTACTTCCGTTTTATGGGCCAGTTCCGCGGAGCAGCCCTTCATTACCACAGGAAAACCCATGGTCTCTGCCGCCCGAACCGCTTCTTCTCTGGTTTGGACAAGTTCCGCCGCCGACACAAAAACTCCGGCTGATTCGATCACCAGCCGCGATTCGTATTCGGAAAGCGTTTTCTGGCCTTTTGCCAGCGCTTTCTTGATGATGTTTACCATAACGTCTCCTATCAATTGGTCTGGAATTGATTAGTGTATTTTACCGGAAATTGTCAAGGAAGAGTTTCGTGTTTACGGCGGTTGGAAACAATGATATGAAAATCAGCGTTTTATGTCCGTCTAAGGATTGCGATAAAGTAAGACGTGACCATTAGCAGATCGCGTTACAGACGCATTTGAGGATTCGGTGGATTATGAAAAAATCGTTCAAGAAAATAGACAGGGAGTTTCGTCAGCACTGGAAAAATTATGTGCTGCAAAGCATTCTGGCGACCTTTGCTGTTTTTATCGTTCTTTATTTTTTGAGTTTACAGCATGCGGTCATTATCGCATCAATCGGGGCAACCACTTTTATTATTTTTGCCATGCCGGACAGCATCACCGCCCAGCCGAGAAATGTCATCGGCGGTCAGGTGGTCGGTCTTTTTTTTGGATTTCTGTTTTCCCTGATTCCTCATTCATCTCTGCTGTCTTCGATCATCGTCTATTCTCTGGCCGTCGGCGCTTCGATATTTACAATGGTGGTCATCGATATGGAGCATCCGCCTGCGGCTGGTACCGCACTGGGGGTTGCCATAACAGGCATATCCATGGACGTATTTTTCGCGGTCAGCATCAGTATTGTGTTGTTGTCCGTGATTCATGTGCTGTTCAAACCCTATATCAGAGATTTGACGTAATCCATGAGAAAGGAACAGCAAAAGAGTTGGACGCAGAAGGTAAGGGAGACCAGCTATGCTCTCGATCTGGAACCGGGAGTATTCACATTCGGCGATCCGCGCCGGATAGCCCAATCTCTCAAAGCATCCGCTGAACGCAGCACCCAAAGAAAAGCAGGACCTTTTCAGTCGGCCATGTCCATGCTGAACTATTACATAAATCGGGCCGGGACAAAATTGCCGGTGGAGCAAAAAGCAATATTGGAACAGGCCAAGGAAGAACTGCGCGAATTGTACGGAAAGAAAAGAAAAACTTTATAGTAAAGAAGAAAGTGAACGGTATTGAAAATGGCTTCTGAAAACATTCCTGTAATTATCGGGGCAGGGCAGGTGACAAAAAAGGAGGCTTCCTCCGTGATGGGCGGATCGCCGGTGGACCTCATGGCCGAGGCCGTAAAGATGGCGGCAGAAGATGGTCGCTTATCACGGCATTTTCTGGAAAAGGCTGATCTGCTGATCACCACTTCGCTTTTTACCGATGACGGTATCATCAACCCGCCGGGTTGCGTGGCTGATCAACTGAATCTTTCTGATGCGCGATGCATGGTTTCCGGATTTGGCGGCATCATGCCGCATGCCATGCTGCGTCATGCCTTGAAGGCTATCGCTGAAAACAGCGCCGGTCTGGTCATTCTGACCGGGGCGGAAGCTCAACACACGATGCAGCAGGCGAAAAAATCCAAAACCTTTAATGGCTGGAACAGGTCATCGGGGCGACCCGGTCTTGCGCCACTAACCCCGTTGGGACCGTTTGACGGCGCCTGCGAAACAGAACATATTCACGGTCTTTCGCTTCCTGCTACAGTCTATCCAATGTTTGAAAACGCTCTTCGCCGTCGGTATGGCCGCACGGTCGCCGATCATACACGGAAAATCGGCAAGTTGATGAACCGCCTTTCTCAAGTGGCGGCGAATAATCCAATGGCCTGGTTTCAGGAAGCGTTTACACCGAAGGAAATCACTGCTGTGTCGGATACCAACCGCAACATCGCTTTTCCTTACACCAAAAGGATGAACGCCATGCTTTTTGTAAACCAGGCCGCCGCCCACATCGTTACTTCCGAAAAACAAGCCCGCATGATGGGAGTTGATCCGTCAAAATGGGTGTATGTCCACGGCTATGCCGAAGCCAGTGATCACTGGAATGTCCTGGAAAGAGAGGCCTACGGTATTTCTCCGGCCATTGAAATCGTGGGTCGGACAGCCCTGAATCAGGCCGGCGTTACCATCGGGGATATTGACTTCTTCGATCTCTACAGCTGCTTTCCTGTTGCTGTGCAGGTGACCCGCGACATGCTGGGCATTGCCGAAAACGATAAACGGCCGCTGACCGTTACCGGAGGACTTCCGTATTCCGGTGGGCCGGGAAACAACTATGTCATGCACTCCATGGCACAGATGGTGGAGGTTCTGCGTCAGCATCCCGGCAAGGTGGGTCTTGTTACAGGAAATTCTTTTTATATGACCAAGCACTCGGCGGCTGTGTGTTCCACCAAGCCTCCGAAAAACAATATGGCGGCTACAACCGATATACGTCTTTGCCAGAAAACAGTCGATCAAGGACCCAAACCTCAGATTGATCCGACACCTTCGGGTCGCGCAACGGTAGAAACCTATACCGTGATGTATGACCGGGATAATATGCCCAGCCAGGGTGTTGTCATCGGCAAAGAAGAAAACGGGAAACGTTTTGCAGCGTTTACACCATCTGACCCGTCTCTGCTTTCAATCATGACCAGGGAAGATTTTTGCGGCATCAGAGGCACGGTCGTTTCCAAAGACAAAGTCAACACCTTCACGCCCGATTGAAAGTCAGCGGAATTGACGGTTGCAGTATTTTCTTTTCTCCTGGTGGTGGCCCTTGTGGGGTGGACGTTTACAGAAATAAGTGATATCCTAAAACAACAGATATGATATATTTTACACCTCCCGAATATGAGAGTTCCGAAGGGATCAGTCGATGAAAATATTATACTATGACTGCTTTGCCGGCATCAGCGGCGATATGAATCTTGGTGCCATGCTTGATCTGGGTGTGGATCAGAAATATTTATTGCGGGAACTTAGCAAATTAAACATCGGTTCATATCAATTAAAAGTTTATCAGGATCAGCGTGGAGGCATTACCGGCACCAAAGTCGATGTTATTGTTCCGTCTGACAAAAAAAAATCTTCCCGCCACGGTCATGATCATCGCACTTTTCGCGAAATTGACGGATTAATCAAGCAAAGCAGTTTGTCCGCAAACGTCAAAAAAATCAGCTCCAATATTTTTACCTGTCTGGCACGGGCAGAAGCAAAAATCCACGGGGAAAAAATTGAGAATGTTCACTTTCATGAGATAGGCGCGATTGATTCGATTGTCGATATTGTCGGTGCGGCAATTTGTCTGGACGGTCTAAGGGTGGATAAAGTTGTCTCGTCGCCTGTGCAGGTGGGGTCCGGCATCATTCATTGTAACCACGGCACGCTGCCCGTCCCGGCGCCGGCCACAGCAGAAATTCTTCAGGGGATTCCCGTGAAGACCGGTCTGGTGCCTTTTGAAGCGACAACACCGACAGGCGCCGCGATTATCGCCTCCACAGCGTCATCCTTTACGGATCAAATTGATTTCATTCCGCAGAAAATCGGCTATGGTCTGGGTAGTAAAGAATCGTCAGTTCCCAATGTGCTGCGTTTGTTTCTGGGGGAGATATCCGCCAGGATTGAAAACGCGGATGACCTTGAAATCGGCGAAGCGGTGATCATCGAATGCAACATTGATGATATGAATCCCGAACTTTATGATTATATGATGGATCAACTATTTGCCACAGGAGCCCAGGACGTGTTTTTCACGCCGATCATCATGAAAAAATCGCGTCCGGCGGTGACCATTTCCGTTCTTTGTTCGGCGGGCCAACAGAAAAATATTGAAAATGTTCTGTTATTGAATTCTTCGAGCTTCGGCCTTCGTTCCTATCATGTATCCAAGACGATGTTGAAACGTGAAATTGAAAAAGTGAAAACCAGGTATGGCGACGTTTCCGTTAAAAAAGGTTATCTTAACAGCCGCATGATCAAATCCAAGCCGGAATATGAAGATTGCCGGAAGCTGGCCAAAGAAAACGGCGTCTCTCTTCAGGATATCTATGAAAGTGTTCGTCTGGCTAAAAGGAATAAAAAATGAACAAAAACGCTTTGAAAGTATTTTTGGGAAAAGTTCGTGACGGGAAAATCGATATCGAAACCGCCATCGACGAGCTGAAGAATCTGTCTTACGTTGATCTAGGCTGCGCCAAGCTGGACACGCATCGCGAGCTGCGTGTCGGCCATCCGGAAGTTATCTTTTGTCAGGGAAAAACCATCGCGCAGATTAAAACGATTATACAGGCGATGATGGCCGGCAAAAGCAATATTCTGGCCACGCGCGCCGGGGAGGATGTTTTTGACGCCGTCCGGGAAATTTGTCCTGCTGCGGATTACAATCCTTTGGCGCGGACCATTACGTTAACCAGAAAAAAAAGGCGTCAGTCTAAAAATTACATTGCCGTTGTAACAGCCGGAACTTCCGATCTACCCGTTGCTGAGGAAGCCGCGGTCACAGCCGAGATATTCGGCAATCGGGTGGAAAGGATTGTCGATGTCGGAGTGGCCGGTGTTCACCGTTTACTGGATAAGATGAATGTAATCCGGGGAGCCCGTGTGATCATTGTGGTTGCCGGCATGGAGGGAGCTCTGCCCAGCGTGGTTGCCGGCCTGGTGGATAAGCCGGTCATCGCCGTGCCGACGTCTGTCGGCTATGGAGCCAGCTTTCATGGATTGGCGGCGCTGTTATCCATGCTGAACAGTTGCGCGGGTGGTGTATCGGTCGTGAATATCGACAATGGTTTTGGAGCGGGATACATGGCCAGCGTAATCAACAAACTGAAATAAGTCGTCAAGATACCGGGTATTCAGTCAGACATTCTGTCAGCGCGATTCACTTAATGTATCCTTCGAACAGATAACACAAATCATCGACCGCCTGGCCGTCAATGGATAAGTTGACGCCGCTGGCAAAATAATCAAGTACAACGATAGCGTTAAGATTGGCGTCTTTGGTATCTATCGTCCCCAGTCTTTTTAAAAAACTTTGATTCACTATTTTTACATTATCGTAGACCTGGGTCAATTTTTTTAAATTCCAGTCAGGCTGACCGCCATGCCTGTATAAAAAATACTGGGAAACCAGATGCATCGAAATGGCGCGATGGAGAGTCTCTTCGATTGTGGCAAAAGGAAGATGGAAGCGCACCATCGGCTTTAACTTTTCCATGACAGGGCATCCGCTGGTCACCATATAAATGCCGAGCAGAGAGCTGACGCCCTGCTGCAAAGTTCCTTCTTTGGAATAGGTTCTCTCGTTCGTTGTGACAATTGTTTCTACCGGTTCGGAAGATTGGAAGATGCTGAAGTAATCAATTACTTCCACCAGGTTCACGGCGACGGGGCAATATTCGTGCTGCTGTTCATCCAGTGTGCAATTCGGGCATTTGCAGCAGTTGAGTTTTGTCCATTTGGGACGGAATTTATCTTCCGCTGGAATAAGATTCAGCGAGAATCTGTCTAAGTCGATATTAAACTCGGCCTCCTCCCCGCTGTTGAATATAAATTTGTAATTGAAATTTTTCTTGTTTGCGGCAATGCGTACACAATCTTCCATCTTTGATTATCTCCTGTAAATTGTCTGCTGATTCAATAACAGGGTTATCTCCCCCGGGTAAAAAACTTATATCTAAATTAATTATATGAAATGATGTTTTCTGTCAATTATCAGAATGTTGTGTGAAAAAGCGCAGGAAGCTCTTTGCGCATTGAAGTGGAAACTAACATGTGCTAGGTAACAACATCATATGAATACGACGATTAAATTGACGTCCAAACTGCCGAATGTCGGCGTGACGATTTTTACCGTGATGTCCAAGCTGGCCGGCGACGCGGGCGCCATCAATCTTTCGCAGGGTTTCCCTGATTTTGATGTATCCGCGGAGCTGCGTAGCCTGGTTGCCAAATTCATGGCATTAGGGCAAAACCAGTATGCGCCCATGCAGGGTGTTCCTGCTTTAAGGCAGCGCATTGCCGAAAAAACAAAAGAGCTTTACGGCGTTTCATATGATCCGGACACAGAAATCACCGTTACATCCGGGGCTACGGAGGCTCTCTTTTCCGCCATCGCCTGTGTGGTGAAGGACGGAGATGAGGTCATCCTGTTTGAACCGGCTTATGATGCCTACGCGCCGGATGTTGAGCTTGCCGGAGGCGTGCCGGTCTATGTGCAGTTGAAGTATCCGGATTATCATATCGACTGGAATGAGGTGAAGGATAAGTTCACCCCGAAAACCAGGATGCTGATCCTGAATTCACCGCACAATCCCACGGGCGCTATCCTTGGCCGGGAGGACATGAAAGCGCTTATCGACATCGTTGCCGACACGGATATTCTCATTGTTTCCGATGAAGTGTATGAGCATATCGTCTTTGACGGCCAGCGTCACGAGAGCATGATCAGATATCCGGAACTGGCCGCGCGAAGTTTTGTCATCAGCTCTTTCGGAAAGACTTACCATACCACGGGCTGGAAACTGGGCTATTGTCTGGCCCCCAAAGAGCTGACTGTGGAATTTCAAAGAGTGCACCAGTTCGTGACGTTTGCTTCCCACACGCCAACCCAGTATGCCTACGCGGAGTTTATGGAGCAAAAAGAAAAGTATCTTACGCTTCCGGATTTTTATCAGAAAAAGCGGGACATGTTTCTCTCGCTGATTCAGAACTCACGCTTCAGGCCTC
The DNA here is from genome assembly GCA_022710585.1 of Deltaproteobacteria bacterium. Taxonomy (GTDB): domain Bacteria; phylum Desulfobacterota; class Syntrophia; order Syntrophales; family Smithellaceae; genus Smithella. Next base: position 86,824 of record JAKLGV010000013.1, read on the forward strand.
TGCCCTGCAGGGGAACCTATTTTCAAATGCTTTCCTATGACGCCATATCGGATGAGAAGGATATTGATTTTGCCAGACGGCTGACGTTGGAACATAAAGTGGCGGCCATTCCCCCATCGGTTTTTTACATCGGAGGCGATGACCATAAAGTCTTACGTTTTTGCTTTGCCAAGAAGGAGGAAACTTTGATGGCCGCGGCGGAGAAATTATGCAGGATTTAACCATCACACTGATCCAGACGGAGCTTATTTGGGAAGACATTCCGGCCAATCTTGCAATGTTCGACGGGAAGATAGACCGTATTTCTGAAAAAACGGATATCATCATTCTACCGGAGATGTTCACGACAGGCTTCACCATGAACGTTGAAAAAGCCGCGGAGTCGATGAACGGTTCAGCTGTGGCATGGCTCATTGCCAAAGCAGAGCAAAAGCGGGCGCATATTATGGGAAGTGTGATGATTAAGGAAGACAATAAATATTTTAACCGGCTCGTGTGGGCTAAGCCGGACGGTGAAATTCTGACCTACGATAAGAAGCATCTCTTCAGAATGGCCGGCGAGCACAAGGTGTTCTCGGCGGGAAACAGTCATCTCACCGTCGAGGTCAATGGATGGAAACTGCGAACCTTCATCTGCTACGATCTGCGCTTTCCCGTCTGGAGCCGGAATATCGGCAATGTTTATGACGTTGCCATCTATACCGCCAACTGGCCCGCCAGACGAGCGCATCACTGGAAACTGTTGCTTCCGGCGCGAGCTGTGGAAAATCAGTGTTATGTCATCGGCGTTAACCGTGTAGGTAAAGACGGCAACCACTGCGCTTATAGAGGCGATTCGTCCATCGTCGATCCTGTGGGCAATATCATTCATCAGCAGGCGGATGTTTCCTGCATTTACACAACAAAATTAGAATATGAAAAAATAAAAGAATTCCGCGAAACCTTTGCCGCCTGGCGGGACGCCGACAGTGACGCGGTAAAATTCTCTCGCTGATTTCGAGACTTTTATTGATCAAATAGTATTTTATAGTACTGACATATTTTTAATTAGGAATGCTTCAGGGGCTCATGGATCAGGCAGAGTCAATCAGTTAATTAAAACATAATATGAGAGGCTTTATGGCGGCAAACAGTAATGAATTGCAAGTTACAGAAATCGATAAGACATTCACCAGTCGGGGCGAACAATTAAAGGCTTCGCTTTATCTGCCGACCGGACCGAAAAAAATGGTAGATCGCATGAAGCAAGCGACATATATCAGCATGCCTATGAATCATTTTGAACCGTATGGCGGCGAGCCCTTTGAAAAATTAGTAAAGATAATGGGTGATTTCCTAAAGACTAATTTGAAAGATCGCTGATAACATTTAGATCATAGGGGGCAGACGATGAATGAATGGACAACCGTATTTGATTTAACGTCAAGAGGTGCGCGGGCGGAAGCCATTCCTCATCTTATTGGCAGCATCGTTCTGATGATCGGCGGCCTCGCAGGGATCATATTTCATAATTGGATTATCCGGAAATTGGACACACGCATCCCGAGAAGCATCTTCGGCATTATGATATTGTCGGGACTCTTTTGGTGTGCGGGGCATCTGGATGTTATCAATTATGCTGTTTTGAAAAACGCGAAAAATGCGCAAGTCGTTGAAGGAATCGTTCACGTTTCTCACAGGCAGCCTTATCAGGGACACACATCCGGCGACAAAATTAACGTCGACGGTCATCCGTTTGAGATTGATTACTTTAACGCGGCTCCCGGATACAAGGATACTCTTGCCCACGGCGGCGTCCTGGGGGAAGGAACTTACGCCAGAATCCACCATTGCGACGGCGTGATTGTTAAAGTCGAGGTTAAAAAATAAAAAAAAATAAGAGGAATTTATGGACAGGGAAATCGAACTGGATGAATTTATTGCTCTCGGTCTCGAAGCCATGAAGGGCGTTGCGGATGATTTGGGGTTATAAAAATGAAAATGAGGAATGGCGAGCCGTTGATTTGCTGATAGTGATTTATAAAATGAAGCACGGTTTAGACTTCACTGGACTCGTCTTCAGCTTGTCTCATTCTTCTTTACTGGTCAGCCATTCTTCGGCTTCTTTTACTGTTTCAAAAATATGAACGGGCAGAGAGCGGTTGATGGCAACGTTCTCGATAAACTTCATGGATTGTTTAGTGGACGTGACACTGACATAGGCGATATCTTTAAAAAAACCAAATAAATCTTGACTGGTTCTTGAGACGATATCAAAAATATCAATTGTTCCTAATCGTTTGCCTTTAAAGTGTTCTTCGATAAGAATCCGTGTATAATGCTTGGTGGTGCATTCACGATAGATTTCCTGGACATAATACATAGTATTTTCTAGAGTGTTTTCACCCTCAACGATGAAGTGGGCATAGGTTGGTTTTTGTATGGAAGTAATCTTGCAAGTCATGGATAAGAAGATTCCTTGTTTTTTCAATTGTCGAAGATGCTAGTGTAGTGTTATATAAATATGTTTACATCATGTCATTTCGACCGAAGGGAGAAATCTTAATGATCATAGGAATATACAGGATGTCTCCTGTTGGTTGATATAACGAGATTTCATTATAACACTATAATAGTCTTATAAATACATTCGCTATAATTGTCAAACCTCTTTTAATAGTCAGAAAAATTTCTTAATCCCGTCTCTTCGGGACTAGTTCTTCGAGAGTGTAATTAACTTTAATGATTCCTCATAGATTTCAATAAAGCAGCCGATGATGGACAGGACAAGAAATCCCAGCATGAATATCGGTGCAGTGCCCAGCATTTTATCCAGAAGGTAGCCCAGCCACAGGAAAAGGCAGGATGTGATCACAAGTGCAAATCCCCACGCCGATAGCATAATGATTAAATGAAAAGAATTAGAAACGAAGTGATTTGTCTTATGAGTGATGGCTGGCATAATCTCCTTCCTCTTACCGTTACTCCGAATTGATTGAAAATCTTGCCAAACGCTTCGTAATCCGACAATACGTTTTTCTCTTACTTATAAAATAATCATCACTTTTATCATTACAATGTTGAAGCTTCAGGAAAAATAAAAAAATCGACTTGAGGTAGATTCTTATTAGTCACTCTCCGGAGAGATGAATTCAGCGAACAACGATCGTCGGGGAAAATCGGATTTCCCATTCACAAGAAAGATGGAGTAATGAAAACGGCTGACATTTTTGTAACTTGGTCCCAAAATCCGTACAATTATGTTTTCTTTTCTTTAGGTTTGTGTATTCAAAATATTGTAAATATAGAATTACATTATGAATCTTTCTTTGGCATTATCCTTGCTGCGTAGATCAACAGGAAGGAGAACTGTTATGAAAATCGTTGTGGCCATTGTTCAGTCCGATAAGCTTAAAGATGTCCGGGACGCTTTAATTGATATTAAGGTCGGCAAAATCACGGTATCCAACGTGATCGGCTGCGGGGCACAGGCAGGCAAAGTTGAGGATGATGAAGGGAAACCGACCGGGGGAGACCTGATGGGAAGGGTGCGTTTTGAAATTGCCGTCAATGACGACTATGTTAAGCCCACGGTGCTGGCTATCATTAAAGGCGCGCGCACCGGCAACATTGGCGACGGTAAAATATTTGTCATGCCGCTGGATGAGTGCATCCGCATCCGTACCGGAGAAATGGGGCGCCTGGCCATCGGATAGGTTATATCGGTGGCATAATCTGTTTTGCTCTTCAGCCCGTCCGAGCTTTTGGCGGGGAACCGGCGCAGATATAACTTCTTTACGAAACGTCTCTTCTGTATTATTGAACAAGCGCGGAGACGTTTATGACCAAAGTGGCGCTGCTCAAATGTGATGATTATGACGAAAATCTTCTGGCTCAGACCATTATAAATGGTCTGACTAAGATTGGATTTGATTTTGCGCAGTTTAAAAACGCCAGGGTAGGCTTGAAGCCCAATCTATTGACAGCCGCCAAACCGGAAAAGGCTGTCACCACGCACTATTCATTTTTCAAAGCCGTCGCCCGTATCGTCACCGAACACGGTGGAACGCCTGTCCTGACTGAGTGCCATGGCTATGGTTCGTTCGCGGCAGTCTTGAAAAGCACAGGCTACGCGGATGTTGTCAGAGAACTGGGCATGGAAGTGGGCAAGATGGACGATGTTGCCCACCTTCATTATCCGCAGGCCAAGCTGATAAAAAAAATTGAAATATCAAAAGCGTTTTTCGACCTGGATATGATCATCAACCTGCCGAAGTTCAAAACGCATGGATTTACTTATATTTCAGGCGCGGTGAAGAATCTTTTCGGCACGATTCCCGGATTGCGAAAAGCAGGCATGCACATGCGCATCCCGGATCCTGTGAACTTTTCGGAATGGCTGCTGGATTTAAACGGCGCCCTGATCAACTGTTTTGACAAGCCCAAAAAGATCATTCATATCATGGATGCCATCGTCGGCATGGAAGGGGAGGGGCCCGGGGCATCCGGAACGCCCAAAAAGATCGGCGCGATTATCATCGGAAACGATCCGGTGGCTGTTGATTATGTCGCGGCATCTGTTGCCCGTCTTGATTATAAAAAGTGCCCCACCATTGAACTGGGTTTTAAAAGAGATTTTGCCGCGTCGGCTCCAGAAGATATTTCCGTTATCGGTCAAACCATTGAAGCCTTAAGGGTGAAAAATTATCAGCCGACAAAGTCCAGTCTTTCATCGCACATCCTGCGCGGCTGGCTGGTTGGACCGACGGCAAAGAACCTCTTTCTGGAAAAGCCGATGCCTGAGGCTGATCGATGCACGCTCTGTTATAAATGCAAAACCGTCTGTCCGGCACAGGCTATTGCTGACGCGCGACAGAACAAAAAAGTTCCTGACTACGATTACAGGAAATGTATCCGCTGCTACTGCTGTATCGAATTCTGTCCCGAAGCGGCGATTGCCCTGAAGAAGGGTAAATTGCAGTGGCTGCCGGGATTTTAGATTTTAAGAATAACAGGAAAGGAGAGAGTTATGTTCGATTATATGTTGACCAAAGAGCAGTTGAAGATCCGGGATGAGGCGCGGGAGTTTGTCCAATGGATGCCGCGCCAGATGATTCTGGATATGGATACGGACAAAATTAAATTCCCGAAGGAATTTTTGCAGGAAGCCGCCCGTCGCAATCTGATGGGTTGCCGCTATCCGAAGCAATGGGGCGGTCGTGGTATGGATTGGGCGACCACCTGTATGATTATGGAGGAAGTGGGAACACTGGGGTATGAATTGGCCTGCGTGTTCGGTGTCGGCGCGGAACTGGTCTGCGATGCCATTATCCAGCACGGCACGGATGAACAGAAAGAAAAGTATGTGAAGCCGCTTTTGCAGGGTAAAATATTCGCTGCGGAATGTCTGACGGAACCGCGCGGCGGATCCGACTTTTTCGGAGCCACCACCAAAGCGGAAGACCATGGCGATTATTATCTTCTCAACGGCATGAAGCGATTTATTGTCGGTGCTGAAGGAGCCGATTATTTTCTGGTTTACGCTAAGACGAGTCCGGAAGCCAAACCGCAGGAATCCATCACCTGTTTTATTGTCGATCGGACAGAAGGCGTGGAAGTCAAGTATCTGTATGGCCTGATGGGCTGCCGGGGCGGCGGCACCGGGCGTATTGTTTTCCGCAATGTTAAGGTTCCCAAGGAAAATATCGTGGGGAAATTAAACGGAGCCTACGCGGTTTTCAATACGATGATGATTCCGGAACGATTGGGAACGGCGTCCATGACCATCGGCGCAGCGCGACCGGCGCTGGAAATTGCCACAAATTACACGGCCAGGCGCAAAGCTTTCGGCCAGATCATCGCCCAGTTTGAAGGGGTGAGTTTTCAGGTTGCCGAGGCCGCGATGCTGCTTGATGCGGCACGTGCAATGGCCTATGTCACCGCAAAGGCCGTGGATAATGGCGCGGATATGCCCCGAATCAGGCGGATGGTTTCGCAGAGCAAAAAGTTTATTACTGAATCCTGCCAGAAGGTTGTCCATAATTCCATGCAGGTGATGGGCGGTATCGCCTACACAAATGTTTTCCCGATTGAACGCATTTATCGGGATGTCCGTCTTGCCTCCATCTGGACCGGTACCAGTGAAGTTATGTCGATGATCTCTGCTCATGAATGGTACCGTGAATATTTCACGCAAAAAGCCAAGATACAAAGCCGTGATTACGAACTGGACGCGCAGGAAGCCAATGAAGATGAAAAAATCTACGACGACGATGATATGTGGAAGAAGGGGTGGTGAAATTTAAACAGCGGGTTCCATCGTAATGGGAATATTGCCCAATGATCTTTTTCGCTTACCGGAAAACATTTTGAATAAATCTAAGGCTCGCTTTCGGCAATGGCAAAACTCGCCTACGGCTCAAACACTTGCCATTGCTGATCTCTAGCTTCGCCAAGATTTATATATCAAAATGCCTTCAACGGCCGCTCAAAAAAATCATTTGGGCGATATGATTATGGAATCCGTATACTCTTTAGGACGGCTTTACAATGGTGCCGTTCTGCTGAGGATTTTCTGCGGAGAACATCAGTTCGCCCTGTTTGAAGACCATACGCGGACTTCTGAGCGCGCGGATGTCTTCCAGGGGATTATTATCCAGCACCACCATGTCCGCGTATTTGCCTTTTTCCAGCGATCCTGCTTTATCGGCGATGTTGAGAATCTTTGCGCTGTTGATGGTGGCGCAGCGCAGAATTTCCATATTTGTGAAGCCGACGCGCTTCATGATTTCATACTCCCTGTAGTTGCCGCCGAAATAACAGAAGGGCATTCCCGCGTCGATGCCGCTGCCGATTAAAATACCCGCCTGATTCATTTTCTTGAGATTGACGTAACCGTTTAAAATCATGTTAAAGAATACTTCAGGCTCCACGAGAAATTTTTTATTCTCCCAGAGTTTGTCTTTGCCGATGGTTTTATAGAGTTTCAGCGCTTCGAGATTTCGCCTGTGGATGACCGGATCGCAATGCCGTATGGCATCCTGTTGAAAATATTCTTTTCTCACCCGGAGTTCCTCGGCGATCTCCGGTGTCCGATATTGTTTGGGGAGTTCGTCAAAAGCTTCTTCCATCAGATAAGATTGTCCAACGGTCATGGTGGGCACGATCGCAAGATTTCTTTTGGCCATTTTCAAGATGTCCTCGTCGGAAAGAATCGTATCCGTAGTAATATGTTCGATAGAATGAAAGGGATACTCCAGCGCGCGGTCAAATCCTGATTTAAACTGTGAATGGCCGGAAACAGGCAGGCCGCTCTTTTCGGCGAAGTCGAAAATTTTATCGAGTTGCTCTTTGGTGTAAACGGGGATTTCCTTGTTTTTCTTGCAGAAGAGCGTCTGACTGTCCAGAGTCAGTTTGACAAAAGAGGCGCCTCTGGCGTTTTCCCGGAGGGATTCCTCCATCTCCGCAGTCGTCTGAAAATTATTCATGACCATCCCGATGACGGAAGAAAGCGGACGCGCTAAGATAGAAACATCGGACGGCTTGATTTCCGGATGAGAGCCCATGACGTTGAGGATGGAATTACAGTACAGAACCCGCGGGCCCGGCATGTCGCCGTTTTTAATATCGCGGATAAACTTGTGCAGAACAGGGGGCATAGCACCGGCATCCCTGATGGTGGTCACTCCGGATTCAACGGCCGATACATAGTTCTGTTTTATCTGACGGACATGGTTTAAAGCATCCATTATCTGGAAGGAAAAAGCAGCGGACACTGTAGAATGACAGTGGGCGTCAATCAGACCGGGGATCAGATATTTTCCTTTCAGGTCAAAGACAAGACCCTGCTGATTGATTTTAACCTCGGAATTATCCTGCACAACGATTATTCCATCCTTGACAATCAGCCAGGCATTCTCGATCATCTGGCCGGAGACGACATCCACCAGACGGGCGTTTTTAATCAGGAAGGTCTTGTAATCCAGTTGGGGAACATTATTTTTCGGTATCGCGCATCCCTGAAGTGAAGGCATGGCGAGGGCCGCGGCAGTCAGAGTTGTATATTTCATAAAATCTCTCCGTCCCAAAGTTGTCAATTTATCCCGACTCATTATCTTCTCCATGAGGTTAAGGTGTGATGGCGGGAGTATATTCAGAGGCTTCTGATGTGTCAAGGTTTATCGGGGAAGAGGATATTGAAGTGTAGAACGGGGTCCCGCAGGCAGCGACGGCGGTTTAAATAAAGGAACGCAGTTTATCAACTCCGGCGTAAATAAAGTAACAGGCGAACACAACCAGAAAGATCGCGCAGACGGCAATCAGTCCCCGGTAAAGCCGGTCGGTCAGAAAGTGACGCCCTCCGGCGACGGCGGCCGATATCAGCGAATACCAGGCCAGATCCGCCAGCGTATGACCGGCAAAAAAGAAAACAATTCCCCAGATCCCGAATTTCCACGAATATAAAATATATCCCAGGCCGATTGTCGCCCACCAGATGATCCAGTACGGATTCGCGATGCTCATCATGATCCCGCTGATGATGGGATGATTTCGTTTGGTTTGGTCTTCTTTCCAGGAAATGCTCATCGTCGGCAGCGAGTGAAACATATTAAAGGCCATCCAGAAAAGAATCAAACCTCCGGCAATCGCCGTAAAGACAAAGACGGAAGGCATCTGAAAGAAAGGCGCCAGGCCCAGCAGCAGGGCAATGACGAGCGCCAGTTCCAGCATGGCGTGACCGGCAATCAGAAGCGGCCCCGTGATAAAACCGCGGCGCGAGCTTTCACTGATCGTAACCGTCAGAAGCGGTCCGGGCATCATCGCACCAGACAGAGCGATGACAAAAGCTGAGACAAAAATGGTAAGCAATATGGTGATCATCAATAATCCATTATTCGGTTGTGCTCGAAAAGTTGATGCTGGTTCAGGGTTGCACCCTGAATCGAAACATTTAGGAGTCCCGCTCCATCGCGACTCCAACTTGGAATCGATTGCTCCAGCACATAATTTTACGCAATCAATAAAACACGGCGGGGTCTTGCTGTCAAGATGACGATTTCGTCAAGGGAGATTCGTGTATTGTAAGGCGTGAATTAAGTTATCCGGTCACAGAATCAAACCATCAGTGAGTTTCAATTCATTTGATAACTTCCTGAAATAGAGTGTGTTCATTTTATCCAGTTTATGCAACCTTTCGAACGGCATTCCTTATTGAAGGTTATCCTCACATCGTCAACTTCGACGAAAATTTAAGATTTCAATTGTAATTAATTGCTTTTCATAATTATAAATTTGTCACTACTGTTCCAACGTTAGTCGAATAAATTCAATTGGTTGTTGACTTCGGTACTTTCTTCTTGTACGTCGATATCCGTAAGCGTTTGTAAAATCGGTATTTTCTCGAAAAGTGTCACGCTGATAATTTGTAAAATT
>JAKLGV010000014.1 GCA_022710585.1 Deltaproteobacteria bacterium
AAAGACGCCAAGTATGGTTTACTTCGAGAAACTGGCGCAGAAACAGGCTGCGGCATGAACATCAACCTTGAGCAGTTTTACACTTATAAATCCCTGTTCGCTGTCCGAAGAACCCAGACCACCTCAAGGTGCATCGGAGAGAGCAATCCTTTTGCTAGTTGATACCTATGCAAAAGCCATTAACGATGAAAAGATGCATGCATCATTTATTTCACGAACATCCAATAAATTCATTGCGAAAATATTTGACGAGTTCAAGGCATCTTGGAAAAGCTCCCGGAATAAACCTAAGGATTATGGCTGGACTAACGATATTGAAATAAAGATTGAGCAGATATTTCAGTTTTGTCGTATTTGCCGAAATGAGGCAGGTCATCCGCACCTTCCGCCAAATCTTGATAAGGGTGTGCTTCTCGCAAATATGGGACAATTTGTAAAATATATCGAAGATATGTATGAGCTCATTGGTTACTACAAAGAAAATAAGGTGCAATTTTAAAATAATGCAATATTATTGCTTCTAACGTTTAACCCTTTACGCCCACCCCCATCAGACAAATTTCAGATGTAAAAAAGATTGACATAAATAGTATCAATTGATACCATACACTCAATGCTACCTTCTCGTAAGACACTGACCGGAAAACTCTTGCTTGCTCAGAAAGCCAGCGAGAAAGGTAATATTATCCCCGTGGCGCCCGATATCATTGTGGCGGATCTGATGGAACTTGGACGCAGTGTGGAGGAAATACCGCAAATCCTCTTCGAGCTTCTGAAAAATACAAGGCCTGATGATTATGTGGGTACGCGTCCTCCGCAAAGGTCTTACGAAGCGGTTATTCCCGATTGTGAGTTGTTTGCCTTTAGAACAAAAAGTAAGACAATAGGGTGTACGGTTTATTATAAATTTACAATAAAAGACGATAAATTGTGGTTGGTATCCCTGCACAGGGATAGGCCAGAAAAAAGAGGAAAGTAATATGGAAAAGAAAAAATTAAGCTGTCCAGCGGGACATGGGGAAATGAAACTAACCCATAAAAAGAAACACATGACATTTAAAGGCGTGGATATTGACTACCCCGTGAATTGTTTTGTTTGTCCAACTTGTGGTTTGGAAGCTTCAACATTAACCCAGGCCGCGGATATACAAAAAAGCATGGCCGACGCCTATCGGAAGAAAGTGGGATTGATGACCGGAAGTGAAATCACCGAAGGACGAAAAAGGAAAAATTTAAGCCAGGAAAAGTTGGCAAATTTGATGAAGATCGGCATTGCCAGCATTAAGCGCTGGGAAGCCGGTATCATTCAGAGCAAATCCATGAATAAAATGCTGGTTCAGGCATTGTCCGGGGAATCATGTGGTGATTCCTTGACCGGTAATAGATCATTATCCATTCCCCGAATCAAGCTGTCCTTGCGCCACCTTGAAAAATTTATGGATATGAAAATCCTCAAAGAAAATGACAGGATGTTGTATGCCGCGAAATACATGTGGTACATTGACATGGAAACTTACAGAGAAACGGGGCAAAGTGTTACAGGGGCAACGTATGCCTCGCTGCCGATGGGGCCGCAGTTAAACAACTATAAGGACTTGGTGGCAGAAATCATTAAAGCTCCGGAAAAGCAGGCAGAGCCGCTAACTGAGGAAGAGAAATTAATCATTGAAAAAGTTGCCTGCGCGTTTCCTACTACGAGACAAGTTTATGATGCATCACATCGTGAAGTCGTGTGGAAAGAGAAGTCTGCTGGACAATTTATTCCCTATTCCGATGCTTTTAGATTAACCGAATTATAAATATTCATCTGTCAATTCAGTACCAACATTTCTTGTTTAGTTAAGTTTTCTAATTTAACAACTAAACCTTGTCCGCGGTGCGAATCGTATGGATGTTTCGCGGGTTTAATGTTATGAGTCATCAGCTACGGAACATCACGGAGGAGGACAGTGTGCTCATGAATTCCGTCTTTATATATTCTCCTCGTTTCAACGATTTCGACATAAGCAAGGATCATCCTTTTAAACCGTATCGAACCAGGATGGTCTATGAACTCTGTTATCGCTATGGTCTGCTCGATCAGCCCGGTGTCAGGATAGTTGAACCCGATTTCGCCAACGAGGAAGATTTGCTTGGGTTCCACACCGCTGAATATGTTGACATGCTCAAGAGCGCCAACACAGGGCATCATGATTTTCAGATGCTGCATTATGGACTGGGCTCGCGTGATAATCCGATCTTTAAGGGCGTGTATGATTATTCCCTGCTCACTGTTGGATCGACAATGCTGGGCGCAAAACTCATCGCCTCGGGCGAGGCTGATATTGCCTTTAATATGTATGGAGGGCTCCATCATGGCAAGCCGGCTTATGCGGAAGGCTTCTGCTATGTGAATGACATAGCGCTGGCTATCAACTACTTGCTGGGCAAGGGCTATGAACGAATCGTCTATGTAGATATCGATGCTCACCATGGCAACGGCGTACAGGATGCATTTTATGATACAGACAAAGTGTTGTATTTTTCTTTCCATCAGAGCGGAGATACCATCTATCCCGGCACTGGCTTTGAAAATGAGATGGGCTCCGGTAAGGGCCTTGGTTACACGGTTAATGTTCCGCTACCGCAGTGTACGGATGATGACGCCTATGTGCGCGCCTTCATGAATGTTTATCCTCCCCTGGTGAATGCGTTTAAACCGCAGATCGTCGTGGCGCTGATCGGCCTGGATACACTCAATCGTGACCCGCTCACGAATCTGAGCTGCACCAACCTGGGATACAGCAAGGTGATGAAAACTATCCGGGAAAGTTGTCCCAAACTATTGGCCCTGGGCGGAGGCGGATACAGCATTCCTGATGTTGTGCGCGGCTGGACCATAGCCTGGGCCGTGCTCAACGATTTGACTCCCAAAGATCCTTATGAAGGGGTGATCAGCGGCGCCATGTACGGGCACGAGCGTCCGGGCGACACTTTGTATGATGAACCTTTCCATGTCTCTCCACAAATGAAGGATTCCGTCGACCGTTTCGTTGACAGCAAGGTTGACTTTGTCCGCAAGAACATCTTTCCGATTCATGGGGTGAAACCAGCAATCTGGGGAAACCATTCCAGTTTTTATCCAGCTTCCTAGGCCTTCCACCTTTCTGAGGTGCTAAGATTCTGTCCAGCTTATTCTCTAATCGCTTAATAAAATTTATACTTCCCAAGGGTCTTCCCGTTTGCTCATGACGCCGCAATAAAGTTTCTTCCTCGCTTATACAACCATTGAAAAGAAACGATCTCCAATCATCAACGATTTTCAATAAGGATATGACGGTCACCAGTTCATCATCATTTACCGGCCATGTGTGCTCCGGCGCTGCAAATTGTGTGGAAAGAGAAGTCTCCGGGCAATTTATTCCCTATGCTGATTGTTTTAGATTAACCGAATTGTAAGTCAAAAAATACTTTATGAGTCGGCAATAACTTTCACCATGAACTTTCTTGTGCGCGGTCCGTCGAATTCGCAGAAGAATATGGATTGCCACGTGCCCAGTACCAGGCGGCCGTTTTCGATGATGACCAGTTCCGACGCGCCGACCAGCGACGATTTGACATGCGCTGCGGAATTCCCTTCCGCATGGCGGTAATGAGCGGACAGGGGCACGGCTTTATCCAGCGCCGCCAGGATGTCCCGGGGCACGTCCGGATCGGCGTTTTCATTAATCGTGATGGCCGCGGTTGTATGCGGCGTGTAAACAAGACAGAGGCCTGATGTGACGCCCTCCTCCCGAATCGCGTTCTGAACGGCAGCCGTAATATCCAGCATCTCAAAACGGGAGCGGGTTTCCAAAGATATGGTTTTCATTTTTTCTCGTTTCCCCTTTGTTTCGTTCACTCACGAAATAGACGCCAAACCGGTTTTTGTCAATGTCCATAAAACAATTAATTTATTTTTTCAGAAATCTTTGCTATAAACTTCAAAAATTCAAAACAAAATTTCTTCTCAAAAGAGGACTTATGCGAAAATTCATCACTTTTCTTTTCATCGCTTCCATTTTGATTTGCGCCTGTTCAGACGGCAATAAAACGGCGGCCGAATGGCTGAAGATGGAACAGGCCCTGTGGGACGGGAGGCAATACACAGATCCCGAAAAGGCTCTTGAATACCTGGATAAAGCCCTGAAAATCGAGCCCAATAATCCTGAAACATACAACAAAAAAGGAACGGCTTACTACAACATGGGACAATACGAACGCACCATCGAGATGACAACCGAGTCCATCCGCTTGATGCCTAACTATTATCTGGCCTATAACAACCGGGGGAACGCTTACGCCAATCTGCGCCAGTTCCCTAATGCCATTGAGAACTATAATCGCGTCATTCAACTGAAACCGAATTTCGCGGACGCCTACAACAGCCGGGGCACGGTTTATCTGCTCCAGGGCAATCAGCAACTCGGTTGCCTCGACGTTCAAAAAGCCTGTTCATTAGGTATGTGCAATACGATGCAGGAAGCCAAAATCAAGGGCTACTGCAAGTAGCCGGTTGTCCCACTGACAAACATCATCCGGATTGACCTTCGGGGAGGTAAGCAATGGAAGTAAATTTAACCAACCAGGAAATTATCAAATTGGCTTATATGACCAAGGAACTTATCGGATATGCATGGGACAACAAACTTTCCAATGCCCAGTGCAATTGTTACGTGGAATGTTTTTACACCATTCAAGATATTCTGAATGATATGGATCAGAAAGTCTTAATGAAACACGACGCGCTGAGCCGTTTCTTCGCCAGAGAAAAAAGGCTGATTAACGTCAATGATCAACTGCAATGGGAAAAAAATGAACATCTGAAAGAAGCCTATATGCAGCGCAGATTAAAAAAATGACGCGCTAAAATCCGCATTGACGGCGGGAATTCTTCAGCGGTCATTGTTCATCTTTTATTTCTTCAAATCGCATCGGTCGTTTTGATTCCTTAAAACGACTTTCATTATACTAAGACCCTTCACATCTATTCACAAACGATTTGTCAAACTGTTCAACTTTCGATATATTGCCTCGTCATAAAAAAATCTTTTTTTAGAGGTGAGCTTTGGACAGCAACGCTGAAAAAACGGCAGGTTCACACCGGTTCTGGGGAGAGACCACCGCGTTTCTCGCCCTTTTTCTCGACAACGTCGGAACGCTGATCTTTTTCAGCGCCATCCTCGTCTTCACGTTCAACTATCCCGCCGAGATCATTCTGACGCGCATGATTCCCGGCACGGCCATGGGAATTTGCATAGGAGATCTCATTTACACGTGGCTCGCCATCCGCCTGCGAAAAAAAACCGGGCGAAAAGATGTCACCGCCATGCCTCTGGGCATTGACACACCTTCCACCATCGGCATTGCCTACGCGGTGATGGGCCCCGCTTATGTCGCCACACACGACGCTCAACTGACCTGGCACATCGGCATGGCCACGCTTTTTATGATCGGCGCCGTCAAGGTCGTCACGTCTTTTTTGGGCGGATGGGTTCAACGCATCATTCCCACCGCGGGACTTCTGGGGCCGCTGGCCGGAATCGGGCTTTTACTGCTGGGATTTTTGCCGCTCATTGAGCTGTTCAATGAAGCTGTTGTCGGCATGGTGGCTCTGGGACTGATTTTTACAGCGCTGATGAGCAAAATGCAGTTGCCGGGACGTCTGCCCGGTGTCCTGATGGCGGTTATCCTCGGCACGGGCATTCATTTCATTCTGGGCTTCGGCGGTTATCTGCCGGAGTTCACGGCCCCCTCGCTGGATATGAAGTTCTCGCTGCCGGTGTTCGCGTTTGATTTTCTCAGGAATCTGCCGCAGAGCGTTCAGTATCTGACCATCGCCATTCCTTTCGGTATCCTGACGATTATCGGCGGCATCAACAATACGGAAAGCGCCCGCCTCGCCGGCGATGATTACCGCACGCGGGACATTCTGCTGACGGAAGCCTTTTCCTCACTGATCGCAGCTTTTTTCGGCGGCGTCGCCCAGACAACGCCTTATATCGGCCATCCGGCCTACAAAAAGATGGGGGCGACGTGGTGGTACACCCTGCTGACCGGAACGCTCATCGGCGTCTGCTCCATCGTCGGTCTGCTTTCTCTGTTTGTCAGTTTGATTCCGCGGGCGGTCATCGCGCCGATTTTCATTTTCATCGGTTTTGAAATCATGCGGCAGGCGTACAAAGATTCACCGCCCGCCCATTCGCCGGCGGTCAGTTTAAGCATGCTGCCGGTTATTGCCAGTCTGGTGCTGATCATCCTCGGACAGTTTATGAGCGCGATGGCCGCCACACCCGACAAGCTTCCCATCCGGCTGCAAACCATGCACCAGACCCTGACTATGCTCAGCAACGGATTTATTATTACCGGCCTGCTCTGGGGCAGTATACTGGCCTTTCTGATTGACCACAGGGCCCGGCTGGCCGCCCTGTGCGCCGCCGTCTGCGCTGTGTTTACGCTGTTCGGCATTATTCATTCGGTGCTGCCCACCGGCGAACTTTATCTGCCCTGGAAGATTGCCGGCCATGCCCCCACTATGGTCGCTGTGGGATACTTTGCGCTGAGCGGCATTCTGTTGTCGTTAGCCAAACCGAAAGATGAAACGGCACGATAAAATCAGGAGAGGAAATGAAAACAGGCGGCAAAACGGCACTCCTTTTTGCGCTCTATCTTTCGCAGGGACTGTCTTTCGGCTTTCAGGCCACGGCTCTCCCGGTACTCCTGAGAGAGAAGGGCTTTTCACTGACCACGATCGGTTTTGCCGGAGCACTGGCCCTTCCCTGGTTTCTCAAACCCCTCTGGTCCCCTCTTGTTGATCGCTACTGGTCGGCGCGTATCGGAAGACGCCGTTCCTGGATTATCCCTCTGCAGGCGCTGATGGTTTTCACTATGCTTGCTTCCGTTCCGGTGGCTGCTTCCGGTGCGATGGCGCCGCTTCTGGCGTGCATTTTTCTGATGAATCTCTGCGCCGCCACGCAGGACATCGCGGTGGACGGGCTGGCCGTGGACATTCTGGGACAAAAAGAACTGGGCCCGGGCAATGCCGCGCAGGTTGCCGGATATAAAATGGGCATGGTTCTCGGCGGCGGCATTCTGGTCTGGCTGAGCGCAAGCACCGGCTGGTCAGGGCTTTTCCTGATGATGGCGGTTGTCGCCGTTTGTCCGCTGGTGCTGATTCTGCTGCACCGCGAAGTCGAGCCGGGCGAACCGGCCGGTGACGGCCATCCGAAATCAGCGGATTTCATCAAGGCCTTTCTCGCCGCCTGGCGCACCCCCGGCGCGGGTTTTTTTCTGCTTTTTATTGCCACCTACAAGATGGGCGAGTCGATGATCGATCCGATGTTCAAGCCTTTTCTGGTGGACAACGGATTCACCGCTCACCAGATCGGATTGTGGGTCGGCACCTGGGGAATGGTCGCCTCGCTCATCGGATCGGTCGCGGGCGGCTGGCTGGCGTCACGCCTGCCGATTGTTCAGGCGCTCTTCATTGCCGCCGCCATGAGGCTGATTCCGCTGATTGGCGAACTCTGGCTCTCCACCATAGCTCCCACCGCGACGCAGGTGATCGGTGTCACCATTGCCGAACATTTTTTCGGCGGCATCCTGACCACAGCGCTTTTCGCCTTCATGATGTCCCGCGTGGATAAAAAAATCGGCGCCACACACTACACCGTCCTGGCGGCTCTTGAGGTATTCGGTAAATCACCCGGCAGTTGGGCATCGGGATATATCGCGCAAAGCATCGGCTATACCGGTCTCTTTTCCATCGGCGTAACGCTTTCGGTTCTGGTTCTGCTGCTCTATTTCCCGCTGCGCAAAGGCCAGGGGGAGGCGCATCCAATCCGATAGCTTCTCCGATCACAGCTTAACGATGATCGGGGCAGTGTTTCTCCGGCGCGGTTCCCTTCAGATAAGCTTCCTTGATGGTCTTGGGGCACGAAGCGTTGGCCAGATAACCGGACTTGATGTCAATGACGGCTGTTTCGATGCCCTCCGGAATTTTTACAGGCGACGGACCGGTCTGAGAATAGAAGGCGCGTAAGAATTGCGCGCTGATACGCAGAGCGCCCTGAGCGCCGGTTAAACCGGTATCGGCGCCCGAATCATAACCCACCCAGACAGCACAAACAACGTCCGGCGTAAAACAGACAAACCACGAGTCCCGGTTGCCGTTGGTTGTTCCTGTTTTGCCGGACACGGGAAAATTGATGTGCAGGGCTCTGGCTTCGGCGGCCGTCCCCCGCTCCAGCACGCCTTCCATCGCATAGCCCGCAAGATACGTCACCCGCGGATCGAAAACCTTCTGGCTGTTTACAGTCTTTTTCAGGATCGGCTTGCCGTCGGCCGTGGTAACGGCGAAAAGCGGAAAACGTTCATAATGGATTCCGCCGGACGCGATGGTCGTATAAGCATAAGCAAGCTCCATCGGCGTGACTTCAAAGCTGCCCAGAGCCATCGAAGGAACAGGCTTAAGAGACGTCTTCACACCCGCGAGACGGGCGGTTTCCAGCACTTCATCAAAACCGATCTCATGGGCCAGCCGGACTGTGGCCGTATTCACGGAATCTTCAATCAGCTTGCGAATCGTGATCTGCCCGTACTTCTTGTTTTCAAAATTTGTCGGCGTCCACATCCCCTCCGGCGTCTGTAGGGATATCGGCTCGCCGGATACCAGCGTGGAAAGCGTCCAGTCCTCTGACGGCGAGAGAGCCGCCAGCAGAACAAACGGCTTAAAAGCACTCCCCGATTGACGCCTGGCATCCACGGCATGGTTGAACCACGACTGCGCGTAACTGCGGCCGCCGACCATGGCGGTCATTTCTCCTGTCCGCGGATCCACAGCAATCAGCGCCGCCTGCAGCGGCCCATCCGCGGGCAGCGCAACAGGTTCGATTTCCGCCATCCCCCGCGTCACCGCATCTTCGGCAACGGACTGCTGAAAAGTGTCCAGCGTTGTATAGTAGCGATAACCGGATTGATAAAGTCTGGAAGCGCCCAGATCATCTTTCGTGATCCGCTGGATGTAATCAATAAAATAGGAAAGGTGAACCGGCGGGGCCGGCAATTTTATTTTTAAAGGGGCTTTCAACGCGCCCTGATATTCGTCTTCGGTAATCAGGGACTGCTGACGCATTGCCGCCAGAACCTCATCACGGCGCGCCCGCGTTTTCTGCTGATTTTTCAGAAGCGTGTTTCCGCCCGATTCATTGATCATGCCGGCCAGCATGGCCGATTCCGAAAGAGAAAGATTTTTTGCCGGCTTTGCAAAATAAAAACGCGACGCCGCTTCAGCGCCGAAAATCATACGGTTCCCGTCCTGTCCCAAATAAACGCTGTTGAGATAGATTTCCAAAATCCGCTTCTTGGAATAGCGCAGCTCCAGCGCCAGCACCCGTTCCGTCTCCCGCAGTTTCCGGAAAAAAGTTTTCTCCGGCGAAAAGAAAAAGTTCCGGATCAACTGCTGCGTAATGGTGCCGCTGTTTTTTTCCGCCCCGTCATCTTTTCCGCCCGGAGCCAGCAGGTCAATGCCCGGGTGGTAATAGAAGCGTTTATCTTCACGGGCCACCACCGCTTTTTGCAGGTAGGGTGAAACTCCGGCGAGATTCACAGGCTGACGCGACTTTATTTTCGAGTAAACCACGCGCCCGATTTCTTCCGCTTCGAGTTCAAGCGATTCCAGCTTTTTACCGGTGGAGGAAATCAGGTCAGCCACCCGACCTTTTTGCAGCACAATATCCACCGGCCCGGTTTCATTCGCGGGCCTGTTTGTGTCCCTGCCGCGCTGAAAGATGCGGATATGTTGATTATCTTCAGAAAATGTTCCGGCTTTGGAAGGCTTGCCTGCAACTTTTTTATAGGAAAGTTTTTGCAGTCGCTCAACAAATCGGATATTGCCCGGATGATCGCCCTTGCGTATCTCCAGAGGACGCCCGTAGAAAATCGTCGGATCACTGCCGCCGCTTCCGGCAATCCCGTGACTCACTTCCTTGGAGAGCCAACCGATACGCACCAGCACAACCGCCGCCAGCAGTATCAGCAGCCCTAAAAGAATTTTTCGTATCAATTTGACTTCCCCTTTTGTCCCGGATTTGCCGTCATCGCGCTCCTTAAAATCGGCTTTCTTCATTTCAGCGCGCCGATACTAAACACAGCGCCGCGCCCACGGCAAGAAATTTTATGAGGCAGACATCTTTCACCAAAATGAATTGTGCAATCATGCTGAAAGATGGTCAGGTTCACGCTCCTGACTCATCCTCAGAAAATAGCTGAATTTTAAATGGATCTATGGTAAAAAAATTATGTTCCAGCCAGCAACCAGCTAATAAAGACTGAAATGCCGTTCATAATTCATAAAGGATTTGGCGCATGTTTTCGATATTTCCACAAGACGATTACCGGCAGACGTTGAGAATCAAGCGCTTTTTCATGGCTTTCGCGGCATACCTGATATGGGCCGGTATCGCGCTGGTTGCCTTTATCATGGGCATTATTCTGGAACAGCCTTCCAGTTTGATTGGTCATCTTTCAGGAATTCTTTTCTGTAATCTCGTCATCTATACACTGCTGAGAAGCGGATTCAATAAACGTTTCAAGGATCCGAGTCTGACGTTTCTCCAGATGATCATCGCCACGGTCTGGATTATGGATTTTGCCTATCACGCCGGTTCCGCCAGAGAGCTTGTGCTCCTTATTTATCTGGTCGTGTTTGTATTCGGCCTTTTCGGACTGAATTTATGGCAATATCTTCTTCTTTCCGTGTTTGCCGCGGTCAATTATGCAATCGTTGTATTATTGCTTTACATCAATCGTCCGGAATACGTAAACGCAAAACTCGATATACTGAACCTCATCGTTCTGGCCACGGTTCTGCCCTGGTTTGCGGCGGTCGGCGGCTATATCACCCGACTCAGAACCAGAGCAAGCAAGGCTTTTTCCGCGCTGCAAGAAACCGAATTGAGATTCCGGACCATTTTCGATTTCGCCTCCGATGGCATTCTTCTCGCAAAAGTCAGTGACAGAAAGTTTTTCGCTGCCAACAAAAAAATTTGTGAAATGACGGGGTACGGCAGAGAGGAAATTCTGCAACTTGGCATTGCTGATCTTTATGCACCAGAGATGGATGATTTTATCGGTGATCAATTCAATCTCGTACTGAAAGAAAAAAACCTTTCGCTTCGTAACATCCCTTTAATAAAAAAAGACGGATCCGAATTTTTCGCTGATATCAACGCATCTTTAATGACGATAGAAGGCCAAGAATATATTCTGGGCATGGTCAGAGATATCACCGAAAGAAAACAGGCGGATAAGCTGATCAGAGAAAGCGAAGAAAAATACCGGCTGCTCGCGGAGCACACGAAAGATTATGTGTGGCTGATGGATCTTAATCTGAAACCGACCTACATCAGCCCCTCGGTAGAAAAGACTCTGGGGTATTCCTTTAATGAAATCAAGGATCTCTCTTTGGATAAAATCATCGTCCCGGAATCTTTTCAGAAGGCGATGGATTTCTACGCCGCGGAGATGGATAAGGCGCTGAAAGCGCCACCGGATTATACCCTGGAGCGTTCCCTGGAACTGGAGTTCATGACAAAAGACGGCCGGCTGGTGTGGGGAGGATGCGTATTCAGTTTCATCCGGAACGCAAAAGGAGAACCGTTATTCATCCTCGCCGAAGCCAGGGATATTACCGAACGCAAACAGATAGAGGATAAATTACTCTTTGAGGAACAGCGTTTCCGGGCACTGGTCGAACACTCGTCGGATATCATCGTTATGGTCAATCAGGAAGGCATCATCTCTTACATCAATCCCGCCATCGAACAGGTTTTAGGATTTACGCCTGAAGAAAGAATGGGCCAGGGAGGATTTGACCTTTTTCATCCTGACGATGTGAAATTTGTTGCCGATTCGTTCATGACGTTGATGAGCGATCCAAACGCCGCTCCGATTAGTGGTGTCGTGCGTCTTCGCCACAAAGACGGCACCTATCGCCATATTGAAGGTGTGGGAAGCGGCCTGGTACGGAACAATATTCCTGAAGGCGTGATTCTGAACTACCGGGACGTCACCGAACGGGTCAAGTCGGAAGAAAAGTTGCATCTCAGCGAGCAGCGGTATCGAACCATTCTGGAAGACATCCAGGAAGGCTATTTTGAAGTTGACCTGAACGGCAACTTTACCTTTTTCAACGATACGCTGCTCCGCGTCATCGGTTACTCCCGGGAAGAATTGATGGGCATGAATAACCGGCAGTACACCGAGGAGGAGGAGCTGAAAAAAGTTTATCAGGCCTATCACAAAATTTATCTGACGGGTGAACCGAATAAAGATCTGGTCTGGAAGATCATAAGAAAAGACGGCGTTGCAATATATATTGAGGGGTCCATCTCCTTATTGAAAGATTCATCCGGCAAACCGATCGGATTCAGAGGGATCGCCCGTGATATCACCGAGCGCATCTTCATGGAAAAGAAATTACATGAAGAAGAAAACCGGTTCCGGATTCTTGCCGAACAATCCTCGGATATCATTGTTATCTTGAATCGAGAAGGAACTATTACTTACGAAAATCCGGCTGTGGAAAAAATCTTGGGATTAAAGAGAGAGGAAAGGATCGGCGCCACCGGGTTTGAAAATCTTCATCCGGATGATTTCAAGCTTGTCGCTGACACATACAAGTCATTGCTGACAGATATTAACGCTCCTGTGCAACGAGCCGACTTGCGTTTTCGTCATGTTGACGGCAGCTGGCGGATTTTCGAAACGGTGGCCAGCAATCTTATTCATGATAATGTTATCGAAGGCGTCATTATTAATTTTCGCGATGTCACCGAACGTAAAAAAGCGGAAGAGATGCTGCGTCTCATCAGCAAAGCCGTGGAAAGCTCGGGAGACGCCATCGGGATAGCAGACGCCCGGGGGAATCACTTCTACCAGAATCAGGCATTTACCGAACTTTTTGGCTACACACTCGATGAACTGAAGGACGGGGGTGTGCAAGAAAAGATATACGGAGACCAGAACGTTGCCCGTGAAGTATTTTCAACGATCATGAAAGGGGATTCATGGAACGGAGAAATCGAGGATATCACAAAAAGCGGCCGTCGAATAACGGTTCTGCTGCGTGCGGATGCCATCAAGGATGATCAGGGCAAAATTATCGGACTGCTGGCCATCAACACGGACATTACCGAACGCAAGAAGTCGGAGGAAGAAATTTTCAAGCTGGCCTCGATTGTCCGGTCCAGCAGCGAGCTGGTGAACCTGGCCACCCTGGACGAGAAAATGATTTTCCTCAATGACGCGGGCAGCAGGATGCTGGGCATCGATGAGGATAAAGTGGGCGAGCATTCCATCATGGATGTAGTTGCCGAGCCGTTTTTGCCTATTGTTCGCCAGGAGGTGATCCCCGCCCTGCTCGCCGGCAACAGCTGGCAAGGCGACCTTCAGTACCGCAACTTGAAAACCGGCAAACTGACGGATGTTCATGCGATGGTCTTCACGATCAGATATGCTGCATCGGGTGCGCCGATTTACCTGGCCAATGTTTCGCTGGATATCTCCGAGCGCAAACTGGCCGAGCAAAAGCTTCATCTGACCCTGGAAAGTCTCAAGAAAGCCGTCGGCACGACCATTCAGGTTTTGGTGACTGCTTTAGAATCCAGGGATCCCTATACGGCCGGTCATCAATCCCGCGTCGCGGATTTAGCCTGCGCCATCGCGAAAGAGATGAAATTATCCGGAGATCAAATCGAGGGCATTCGCATGGCCGGCGCCATCCATGACATCGGCAAACTGTCTGTTCCCGCCGAGATTCTGACCAAACCCAGCAAACTGACCAGGCTTGAATTCTCACTCATCCAGCAGCATTCCGCCAGCGGTTTCGATATGCTCAAAGACGTGGCCTCCCCGTGGCCGCTGGCCGAAATCGTTCACCAGCACCACGAAAGAATGAACGGTACCGGCTATCCGAGGACATTAAAGGGCGATGAAATTCTCATCGAAGCGCGTATTCTGGCCGTCGCCGATGTGGTGGAATCCATGGCCTCTCATCGTCCTTACCGTGCCTCGCTGGGTGTCGATGCGGCCATGCAGGAAATTGAGACAAACAAGGATATTCTTTATGATCGAGATGTCGTTGACGCCTGCCTCAAACTATTTTTGGAGAAAGGCTATCAGCTGCCCTAATAACCATTAAAACAAAAGGATGCGTTTTATGCAGGAAAAAAGAAAAGCTCATCGCGTAAAGGAATTTAATGAAATCACAATCGCGCTCATCTCCGGAGATCAAAATATTCCCAAAGACAAGCTGGCCTATAATTACAGCGAAGACATCTCCGTAACCGGCGCCAAAATCCGGGGAAATATCTTTCTGCCGGTGGACACCATTCTCAAAATAGATTTCACGTTAAAGACGCTGAAGAAGCAGATCACCGCCGTCGGAAAAGTCAGATGGATCAAGATCATCATTGAAGACAAGTTTTATGAAGCGGGGGTGGAATTCGTCGACACAGCCGGCGAAGCCATCAAAAAACTCGAAGACTACATCACGTGGAAACAAAAAAGCGCCGACCTGACACCGTTTGGAATTCTCGCCAAATTCAACGAACCGAAGCCCAAATGAAAAGGGCGTTTCTTTGATCGTTGGCACACCATAAAAAAAGAGGCCCGGAGTTTTTTACTCCAGGCCTCTTAAAATTTTATTATTTTAACTTGCTTTACTTCTTATCATTGGCAATCATCAGTTTGCCTTCATGTTCCATCTCTTTGACCCACTTCGGATGAAGCATTCTCAATACGGGCAGTTCCATCTTCCCGCTGATCATCGCGGAAACGGAACCGGGATTACCGATGGTGCCCAGATACAGGTGAACGAAGAAGAACGCGAAAATCACCACAAAGCCCAGAACATGCAGGACATAAACCCAGTCCATCAGATCTCCACCCAGTTTCTCGGGATACCACATAAAGAAGCCTGTGACGACCATCAGCAGTCCGCATAAGGCTACGGTCAGGAAGAACGCCTTCTGGCCGGGATTGTATTTGCCGGTCTCCGGTACGTGATCCAGATGCCACAGGTATCCGCCCGCGGCCTTGATCCATTCCCAATCTTCCGGGAAAACAAATATACCCGCTTCTTTCCACCACATGGCGATGGCCAATACCAGGGAGATGGCAAAAATCACGGCCATAAAATCGTGAACGGTCACCAATCCTTTCAGTCCGCCGAAAATGACGCCCAGAAAGTTCAGTTCTTTGAACAGAATTCCCAGTCCGGTGTAGCACAGCGTCAGGCAGGAGATGGCCAGCGCCCAGTGCACAAATCTTTCATATCCTGATGTCACAACTACCATTTTGTTTTTCATTTTATGCACCTCCCTGCTTCTTTGGTTCGTCATAGTGTTCCGGATGGGGTTTGTGCGGTCCATGGATAAAGTAATGGAGGATGGATCCGCCGATTACACCGCCCGCGCCCAACAGGCTCAGGGGTTTCAGGATGCTCTTCCATAATGAAATCGTCACAGGAACCTTCGGATCTTTGTGAATTCCATCATAAACGTCCGCTTTCTCAGGAAGCACATACATCAGATGCGTGCCGCCGACAAATTTGTCGCCGTAAACATTGGCGTCGCCGCCTAAATACTGGACACGGGCTTCGGCCATCTTCATGGCTTCTTCCTTATCCACCCATTTGAGAGCACCGGTGGGGCAGGCCTTGACGCAGGCCGGATTCATCTTGTTAGAGATTCTGGTTTCGCACATATCGCACTTGGAAACCTTTTCCGTTTCTTTATCGTACCGGGGAACTTCAAACGGACAGGCCGATACGCATTCCTTACAGCCTATGCATTTTTCTCTATCCATGCCCACGGTTCCGAATTCTTTATTGTAATAAAGAGCGCCACTGGGGCAGACCGTCACACAGGCCGCTGTTGTGCAATGCATACAGGCTTCTTTACGGAAAAGCCATTTTACATTGCCTTCCGGAGCAACATAATCCTGGAAATGAATAAGCATATAAGTATTATGCTGCAAAGTAGGCGGATTCTGATAGGTGCCTTTGTGTTCCGTCTGACCGGCTTTCAGTCCATTCCACTGTTTGCAGGCCAACTGGCAACCGCGGCACGCCGTGCATTTCGAAGCGTCGTATAATTTAATCATCTCAGTCATTTTACTTCACCCCCTTTACAACATTAACCATGAAGGCTTTACTCTCCGGAATCATGGTATTGGCATCACCGATGGTCGGCGTCAAAAGATTGGCCGCGTCGCCGGTGGTGAATACCTCCGCTTTCTTGTCTTTGGCATTGTATTTCCGGTCTTTGGTTGTAATCCAACCGAAATGCCAGGGAATACCGACTTCGTGAATTTCATTGCCGTCAATATTAAAAGGTTTAAAACGCGGAGTGACAATGGCCGTACACACCGTTTCGCCGCGCGCGGAACTCACCGTACATTTATCGCCGGTTTTAATGCCTCGCATCTTCGCCAGTTCCTCGCTCATTTCCACAAACATGCCGGGCTGCATTTCTGCCAGCCACGGACACCAGCGGGTCAGAACGCCTGTCTGCCAGTGTTCGCTCACGCGGTAGGTCGCGCAGATGAACGGGAAGCGGGGATCGCAGGTTCCTACGCCGGAATACACATCCATATCAGAGCCGACGCCTTTTTTATCAAAACGCTTAATCGCCGGATTGTTCTTCTGCGGTGAAAGCAGATTCTTCTCAACCGGGCATTCCAGCGGTTCGTAATGCTCGGGGAACGGACCGTCGGCCAAGCCGGGACCATACAGAGAGGCTACGCCGTCCGGTTTCATAATGAAAGGCGGACGGCCCTTGCCGGGGTTGCCGGCTCCATCGGGAACATCGCCTTTCCATTTTTCTTCTTTGGCATCCCAGGTAATAACCGCGCGGCTGGGATCCCAGGGTTTGCCCTGCAGGTCAACGGATGCGCCGTTGTAAATGATGCGGCGGTTGACCGGCCAGGACCATGCCCATTCGGAATAAAGTCCCAGACCTGTCGGATCGGCCTGACCGCGACGCATGGGAAGAATGCCTTTTTCACCCACAGAGCCGCAATAGACCCAGCAGCCCGAAGACGTTGAACCGTCATCCTGCAGCCAGGCAAAAGTCGGAACCAGATCACCTTTCTTGAATTCCTTGAACTCGCCCTTCTTGGTGGGATTTTCCACTGTTTTATTTTCCAGGAAGTAGCCGTTGATTTCTGCTGCAACCGTTCGCGGTTCATAGACGAACTCATGACCAACATGCTTGCCATAGGGCCAGGTCAGTTTGGTGATGGCCGCCGCATGAGGACCGCCATGTTTGGTGTACAGCTCTTTAACCTTGAAGAAGAGCTCGCTCATGATATCGCCATCCGGCTTGGAATCGCCGTAAAACGGAATCGCTTTATAGCGCCACTGCTGGAGGCGACCGCTGTTGGCGATACTGCCTTCTTTTTCCACGGAGGAAGCGCAGGGCAGCATGAAGACTTCTGTCTTGATTTTCGTCGGATCCATTCCCGGACCACGCCAGAAGGAACCGGTTTCGTTATCGAATAAATTGACGTTCACCATCCAGTCGAGTTTGGTCATAGCCTGGCGGACTTTATTAGAATGAGCGCCGGAACAGGCCGGATTCATACCCCAGGCGAAGAAACCGGTGAACTTGCCCTTGTACATCTGATCGAAAATCTGCAACCAGGAATGATTGGCGCCGTCATCGATCTTGGGCAGTGTGTTATACGCTTCATCAAGACTCATGCCTGTTCCGTACATGGAACGCAGGAAGCTCGCAACATACTTGGGTTTGTTTTTCCACCAGTTGAGACTTTCTTTCTCCGTCGTTTTCGGAGTCTGCTTTTCATTATAGGTTGCCAGATCCTTCAGCGAGCCTGTCGGTGTGCTGAGATAGCCCGGCCAGATATGGAACAGGAGACCGTGGTCGGTAGAACCCTGAACGTTGGATTCACCGCGCATGGCCGCGACACCACCACCGGCAATACCCATGTTGCCCAACAAAAGCTGGATCATACACATGGTCCGGATGTTCTGTGTACCGACCGTGTGCTGCGTCCAGCCCATCGCGTAGAGTTCCACGCCGGCCTTATTGGGCTTGCCGGTCGAAGCGTACAACTTGTAAACTTCAAGAAGTTTGTCTTTGGGTGTTCCCGTAATCCTGGAAACAACATCCGGCGTGTAGCGGGAATAATGTTTCTTCAAAAGCTGAAATACGCAGTTGGGATTGGACAAAGTAGGATCTTTCTTGATCACATCATCCGGGCCTTTCTGATAAGACCAGGTTGCTTTATCGTACTTACCGTCTACAAGACCGGAGAAAACACCATTATTTTCGCCGGGCAGTTTCAGGTCAGGATTGACCAGGAAAGAGGCGTTGGTGTAATTTTTAACATAATCAGCAAAATAAAGTTTGTTATCCAGAATATATTTGATCATTCCGCCCAGGAAAGCGATGTCCGTTCCTGAACGAAGCGGCGCGTAAAGATGAGCTTTCGCCGCTGATTGGGTGAAACGGGGATCAACACAGATAATTTTCGCTCCGCGTTTGTCAACCGCTTCCTGAATCCATTTAAATGACACCGGATGATTGGAAGCGGGATTGCTTCCCATGATTAAAATCACATCAGCATTTTTGAAATCATTCCAGTGATTGGTCATTGCGCCGCGTCCGAACGACTCTGCCAGAGCCGGTACAGTCGGGCTGTGTCAGATACGGGCCTGATGTTCAATATAGACCAGACCCAACCCCCTTAAGAATTTTTGGTACGTGTAGCATTCTTCAAGATCCATCGCCGCGCTTCCTACGGAAGCAATGCCTTCTGTGCGATTGACGAGCTCTCCCTTGTCGTTGGTTGCCTTGAAGCTCTTATCACGGCTGTTCTTGACTTTTTTGGCAATCTCTTCAATCGCCCATTCCCACTCGACTTCCTTCCATTCGGTGGCATTGGCTGCTCTGTAAAGAGGTTTGCCCAAACGGTTTTCATTGACCGCCATCTGGTAAATAGACCCGCCTTTACTGCAAAGGGCGCCTCTGTTGATGGGGCTATCGGGATCACCTTCCGTGTTAATTACCTTCCCGTCTTGTACGGCTACGATGATGCTGCATCCCACGGAACAATACGGACAAACGGTGGTGGTTTCTTTGGCGTTTTTAATTTTCAGCTCTTTGGCATACGCGGTAATCGGTGTGAGATTGATACCCAAACCGCTGACCGCCGCCACAGCGCCGGAAATCTTCAAGAAACCTCTTCGGCTGACGTTCATGAATTTATCTCCTTTCTTTTAAATTTCTGAATATTCTATTCTGTGCTCAAATCCTTCAACACACAGTTATTCAAGAACTCCCGTTCTTTTCAGGAAAAAGTTTTAAGAACAACCATAGATGGGTAAGAGCACAACGTTTTTCCAGAACATAACGCTTTCACTGCGTTGATTGTATACATTAGGAAAAAAATGTTGTCAACGGCATTTTACTAATAAATTCAATCGCTTATGTCATTTATGACATAATGAAAAAGTGCAATAAGATTGAATCTCTACCCAAATCTTATTTTATGCCGTAAGCGGAAATGACTTTGGGTCAGATGAAATTATGATGATATATGGAAGGATAAAATGACTTTGGGTCATATCGGTTTTTTCTTTTGAATGTGTGGAAAGTTGATTCAGTTAAGTTGATTGCTTGCAGTTGAATATGTAAAAAATGACATTATGTCAGGCATCATAAAGGTGGATGGTTCATGATGTAGGGATTGATCCCGTTCGGCTGAGCTCATAGCGAAGCCCGATCAATCCGCAAAATAAACGGCGCAATCAGCGATTGCGCCCTACAGAAAATTTTTTATAGTTGCAATGTTTCCGATAATTTGTATTATTCCCGCAGAAGTCTTTATAAAATAATACAAAAACTTAGAGAACTGATGCCGCTAAGCTGGAATGAAATTAAAACACGCGCGCTCGCTTTTTCCAAGGAATGGCAGGACGAAACCTCCGAGGACGCCGAGGCAAAAACCTTCTGGGATGGTTTCTTCAACATCTTCGGTATCACCCGTAAACGATTAGCCAGTTTTGAAGAACCGGTCAGAAAGCTGGGCGAAAAGTATGGCTATATTGACTTATTCTGGAAGGGCGTGCTGATTGTTGAACACAAATCGCGCGGCAAGAGTCTGGACAAAGCCTACGCGCAGGCGCTGGATTATTTCCCCGGCATTACCGAACGCGACCTGCCCAAGTACGTCATCGTTTCCGATTTCGCCCGTTTCCGCCTTTATGATCTGGAAGAAAATGAACAGCACGAATTCGATCTGAAAGATCTGCACAAAAACGTGCGCCTCTTCGGTTTCATTGCCGGTTACCAGACCCACAAAATTCAGGAGCAGGACCCCGTCAACATCAAAGCCGCCGAGCAGATGGGCAAACTGCACGACAAGATGAAGGAATCCGGTTATACCGGCCATCCGCTGGAACTCTACATGGTGCGCTTGCTGTTCTGCCTGTTTGCCGAGGACACCGGAATATTTGAAAAACAGCAATTCAAGGAATATATCGAACAGCGAACCTCCGAAGACGGTTCCGACCTCGGCCATCATTTAAGCACGCTGTTTCAGGTTTTAAATACATCGCCGGAAAAGCGCCTGAAAAATCTCGACGAGCAACTGGCCGCCTTTGCCTACATCAACGGCAGGCTCTTTGAAGAAATGCTGCCCGCCGCCGCTTTCGATTCCGCCATGCGACAGGAGTTGCTCAACTGCTGCGCGCTGGACTGGAGCCGGATTTCTCCCGCTATTTTCGGATCGCTCTTTCAGTCCATAATGGATAAGCAGGCCCGGCGCAATCTCGGCGCTCATTACACCAGCGAGGAAAACATTCTCAAACTCATCAAGCCGCTTTTTCTGGACGGCCTTTGGGAAGAGTTTGAAAAAATCAAACACAACAAAAACCGGCTGCTGGAATTTCACCAGAAACTGCGGCGGTTGAATTTTCTCGATCCCGCCTGCGGATGCGGCAACTTTCTGGTCATCGCCTATCGCGAATTGCGACTTCTGGAACTGGATATCCTGCGGGCATCGAGCATTTATCAGAGCGAACTCAGCATTCACTCGCTGATCAACCTTAATGTTGACCAGTTCTTTGGCATCGAGATCGAGGAATTTCCCGCGCAGATTGCACAGGTGGCGCTGTGGCTGATGGATCATCAGATGAACCTGCTGGTTTCCGAAGAATTCGGCCTTTACTTTGCGCGTATTCCGCTGGAGACCAGCGCAAAGATTGTCTGCGGCAATGCGCTGAGAATCGACTGGGAAGAGGTTTCACCCGCCCGGAATCTCAGTTACATCATGGGCAATCCGCCGTTTGTGGGCGCGAAATTCATGAACGATGATCAACGAAAGGATGTCGCAGATGTTTTCGGTAGTATGAAAAATGCCGGTCTTCTGGATTATGTAGCGGCCTGGTATGTGAAAGCCGCCCGGATGATTAAGGGAACAAAGATTTGCTGTGCTTTTGTTTCCACCAATTCCATCACGCAGGGCGAACAGGTCGGCGCTCTATGGAACTGGATGCTTTCCGAAGGTATGAAGATATTCTCTGCTCACCGGACTTTTCAATGGAACAATGAGGCGCGCGGCAAGGCTGCTGTGCATTGTGTGATTATCGGCTTCGCCGGTTTCGATATTTCGCCCAAGTGGATTTTTGAATATGAGAATATCAAAGGAGAGCCGCACAAAATCAAAGCGCAAAATATTAATCCGTATCTGGTCGATGCGCCGGATATAGTTTTAAGCAATCGAAGTATGCCGATTTGTTCGATTCCATCTATCGGCATCGGCAATAAACCGATTGACGGTGGCAATTATCTGTTTACCGAGGAAGAGAAAACAGAATTTCTGAAAAAAGAACCAGAGGCAGCCCCATATTTTCACCACTGGCTAGGAGCGGATGAATTTTTCTATGGTTACCATCGTTACTGCTTGTGGCTCGGCGATTGTTCGCCGGAGCAATTAAAGAAAATGCCGGAAGCAATGAAAAGAATAGAAGCAGTCAAAAATTTCCGTTTAGCCAGTAAAAGCGCTCCAACAAGAAAGATTGCTGATACACCAACACGATTTCATGTTGAAAATATGCCCAGTGGTAAATTTATGGTTATGCCTGAAGTATCATCTGAACGAAGAACATATATTCCAATAGGTTTTTTAAAGCCGGAGGTGATGGCAAGTAATAAGCTAAGGATATTCGAACACGCTAACTTCTATCATTTTGGCATTTTATCTTCTATGATGCACATGGCATGGACACGCGCCGTTTGTGGACGTCTAGAAAGCAGATATCAGTATTCTGTACATATAGTTTACAACAATTTCCCCTGGCCGGAAAATCCGACAGATAAACAAAAACAGGCCATTGAAGCCGCCGCGCAGGGTGTGCTGGATGCCCGCGCGCAATTTCCCGAATCAACACTGGCCGACCTTTACGATCCGCTGACCATGCCGCCGGTTCTGCTCAAGGCGCATCAGCAACTGGACAAGGCAGTGGATGCCGCCTACGGCAAAACCAATTTTGCAACCGAAGCCCAGCGCGTCGCATTCTTATTTGAACTTTATCAGCGTTACACTAACCTATTTGCCACCGAAAAACCCAAACGCCGGAACAAAAAATAACGGCGTGTTCGGGCGAACCCGCCCTACAGAAACAATAAACGGTTTGATATGTAGGGATTGATCCTCGATCAATCCGCGAAATAACGGTGCGTTCGCCCAGGCATCCGCCGGGCAGGACGATCGCACCCAAAATGTCACAGAAAGCAATAAAAATAGAAAAGCCCAAACACGATACTAAATCAGTATTACCATAACAAGCCTGATGCCCGATCATCTAAGCCGCATCCCCAAACTATGTTCACGTTTTGCTTGATTTATTAAATTATTTTGGTACTAATATAAGCAATTTCAAACAAAAAATAAGCTTCATCATTAATTCACTGAAGAGGTGTCAATTATGAAAAGTACACTTTCGGGAAAAACAAAGTTTATTTGGATTGCTATGTTGATTTGGTCATTTTTATTTTTGAGTGGATGTACCAATTCCGGAGATGATAGCAATCCTTTTGACAATTCCGGTTACATTAACAACCTTCCGGCAAACGCCGAAATCACCACAGATAGTGCAATAGGCTATGGCGCTCATAATCCAACCGTCATCATAAGGGGATCGGATTTTAAGCATAGCATTGAAGATGAGGATGTCATCATTGATGTGGGGGAAACCGGTTTGACATTTGATGCATTGATTTGCGTCAGTTCAACGGAAATAAGAATTGAATTTACAGGAAAAGCATTGCCTGGTGATATAACCGTCCAGTTTAAACCAAGAGCATTCACGATCGGTAAAAATATCAGTAATATATTAATGATGACTGTTCCATCGCAGACGCCTGTCATTTCATCAACGGATAGCATTCCATTTGGAGCTGTTAATCCCTCCGTTTTAATTACGGGAACGGACTTTGCTCATGATCTAGGCGCTGCTGACCTGTATGTCGATGCAGGGACAACCTCTTTGACATTGAGCACGATAAATTACATCAATTCCAGGCAAATTAGGATTGCCTTTACCGGCACCGCATCACCCGGTACCGTAAAAATCCAGGCAAAAAAATCAGCGTTTCAGCCGGAAGCCGCATCGGCGAGTAACACGTTGAAGCTAACGGTACCATCATTGGCGTTGGGGGATCGTTATGGCGGAGGCACAGTAGCCTACATTTTCCAAAGCGGAGATCCGGGCTTTGTTGAAAATGAGCAACATGGATTGATTGTTGCAGATCCACCCGGCAACGAGAGCGAACGCTCCAGATTGTGGCACAACGCCTATGTCTTATCAGGGGTAACAGCAACAGCACTGGGCACGGGAAAAACGAACACCGCATCTATCGTTGCATTATATCCAGCGGAAGATAATGCGGCTAGATTTTGCGCTGATTTTAGCGTGACTGAAGGAACGGTAACATACGACGATTGGTTTTTGCCCAGCAAGGATGAGCTATACAAGCTGTATGAAACAAGAGTGAACTATTTTGAAGACGGCGAATATTGGAGTTCATCCGAGATCGACGCTACTCACGCGTGGGGTTTTGTTTTCAGTGGTTTCGGGTGGGATATCCGCATTAAGAATGGCATTGAACGCGTCCGACCTGTTCGGTATTTTTAATTGATTGTATATCATCCGAAGTGGAGAAAAGGGGACTGTTAGATTTATTATAAGACCATTATGCAGAGCTTTGCATAATGGTCTTGACTATCATGCGAAGCTCTGCTCAAAAGCCATTCTTAAAGAACCAAAACTATTTCCCGCATGATGATGAAGAGGTTCTTTTCTAATTATGCCTCCTGTGCCAAATAAAAAACCAAAGCACTGGAACAAAAAATAACAGCGCGATCGCCCAGGCATCCGCCGGGCAAGGGGATCGCGCTACAAAAACAATAAACGAAGCGATAGGTAGGGATTGATCCCCCGATCAATCCGCAAATAACCGAGTTAATTTTTCCGGACCGACAAAATATTCTTGACTCATAGGGGGTATTTTTTATACTTTGTTTTAAGAGACCATCGTAAACCATACAACAATATAATAATAGAAACAGACTTTCCGAGGAGACTTATCTATGAACATCAAAGGCATTTTTTATGTTGTGACAAAAGATTATATGGTTACATCGTTCGGTGAAGATCGCTGGAAAGCTTTCATGACACGACTGGCGGAAAAGGATAAATATTTTGCCAATAAGACGCTCATGGCCGTTACTCCCATCCCGGCGGAAAAGTTAATTGTTCTCTTTGATGAAATGTGCGGCGAATTCTTCAACAATGACAAATCGCGGTATGAACTCTTCGGCAAGACGGGCGCGAAATACGCGCTGGGACCGGGAGGCCCCTACCATTCTTATATGAATACAAAGGATCTTAAGCAGTTCATAGAGTTTTCCGTACCGAAGATCTGGCAGGCCTATTTCGACGGTGGTAAAATAACAACACAATTGGAAAACAATGTCGCCCATGTAAAAATCATCGGGATACCCATCCGGCATGCCGCTTTCGAACGCTGTGTCCTGGGTTATTTCCAGCAGACCATTAAAGTTTTCGGAAAGAAATCCATAGCAAAACAAGTCCGTAGTATCGCATCGGGTGATAATGAGATTTATTTCACCTATGAACTGAAAGACGCTTGAAAGTATAAAAATGATAAGGCTGGTTGAACCGAAGGACGGTTGAACCAGCCGGTAAATCTTAGCCATATTTTTCCAGAAACTTCTCCTTAATCTCCATCATATGTTGTTGAGGATTTCTTTTTTCTCTGAACATTTCCGTTAAGCCCAATGGATAACCATCCGACAGGGCCGCTAAATGGCGTATCTCATTGTCTGTCCAGTCAAAATGATTTTGACCGGCATAACCACGCACGAGACTTTCTACATCCTGTTTTTTGAGGTGTCGCAGTTTCAAGGTTGTTGCAGGCATGAGTTGAGCTTTAAGATCAAACAAATCTTTTTGCGGCAGAAATTTTTCAACAACGGCAATAAATTGAAAATGCTGTTCCAGAATCAGATGGCGGAGGAATATTTTCTTCTGAACTGTTATTTGCGCAATGTTGTCCAAAACAATAACCGGTTTGTGCTGCTTTGCTGTATTTGCATTGGCAATACGATAACGCATGGATTTGTATCTCATTTTGTTTCCCTGATTTTTAATTCTTCGGGGAATGTCCAGCGCTTTCATCAGTGTTTCGCTCATTTTGCCGGGCGTTTGACTGAAATCGACAAAAATAAATTTTCTGTCTTCAGCGAAAGCTTTCGCTATTTCCTTAATCAAACTTGTTCGCCCAACACCGAACTTGCCGGCAAGAATGACATTAATGCCGTCATTCAATGATTCTATAATTTCCTTCTGTTCGTTTTTGCGTCCGACAAATAACATTATGATTCTCTCAAAATTTTGCCAAACCAATTAAACCGTGTGTTTTTCTATTTGATCAATGAACTTTTTGATGTCTTCGGTTTGTCCCTGTGTACCGGAAATCAATGCGTCTATCGTGGCCAGTTCTTCATGGATATAATTGACGGCCTGCACGCGCATTTCTTCGATGGCATGATTGACGCTCTTTTCCCACTGGTAGGCGAGGCGGGACAGATTGATTTCCACTTCTTTCGGGATGCCTTCAATAAAATGGCGCTCGAAGACCTTGCGGAATAATAGCATCGGGATGAAAAACCAGATCAGGTCCAGATGAATATCGAATGCTTTGGTAAAGGAAATATCCGGATGGTCGGGTTCGATGACATCGATTTTCCATTGAACTTCCGTCATCTTTACACCCAGCACTTTTTCGATATTATCACCCAGAAAATTACAGAAGGCTTCCAGAGAACGGGAAAAAGCAGCGTGCGCTTTTTTCATAGTACCCAGAAAATGGTGATGTTCGTTCCTGGAAATCAGACGCATTTCTTCGGAGAGCGTCTCCGACACCCAGAATTCGTATTTCCGGGATAACGTCCAGAGATTTCCTT
Source organism: Deltaproteobacteria bacterium (assembly GCA_022710585.1). Taxonomy (GTDB): domain Bacteria; phylum Desulfobacterota; class Syntrophia; order Syntrophales; family Smithellaceae; genus Smithella. Next base: position 26,596 of record JAKLGV010000014.1, read on the forward strand.
TCCAGGATGGAAGATCTCTTTCCAATTTGTTCATGACCTTTTTTGTCAGCGGCGTTCTAAACTTTTCCAGATAGGTTTCAATCATCGGTCGGGTCTGCCGCTGGTGCTCACGGGAAATGATGCCCATTTCTTCCTGTACGATATCTTCATTCACTTTTTCGTTGAGAATCCTGTTGCGCAGACTCTCCCGATTCATATCTGCCTGCAACGATGAATTGAGGGCAATCTTCAGATAGTTCAGGCAGCTTTGCGAAAGGGACCCGACTTTATGATTCAGGATTCTCAGGAACTCGGCGTCACGGTCGGCGCAAATGGTTTTCAAAATATTGTCGTCAATCAGTTGCTTGTAGGCGTCCGTATTGCCTTTGGTTGAATAGAGATAAACCGGAAGGGTGCGGTGCAGCTCCCGCTGGAGGGTCTCCTGGAAGAATGTGATCACTTCCTTTTGCTGATCCGGTGAAAGAAGATCGGCTTTGGTCAGCAGCAAAATGATATTCGGTGTGTGCGCAATTAGTTCGCGAATCAGTTCCAGGTCGTGTTCCGATAAGGGCCGGTCGGAACTCACCGCCAAAAGCGCCGTGCCAACGGAAGGAAGCCATTCCTCTGAAGCGGATTGATGATATTTGTAAACGCTGCCCAGTCCCGGCGTGTCCACGAGGCGTAAACCGGAATATTTCTTCAGAAACGGCAGTTCAATGTCGACGATGGACACATTTTTCGAGTTGCACGGATTTTCGGCTTCGGATGTAAAGTTTACAACCTCAGCTAAAGGAACTTCGGTGGTGTGTCCGTCGAAGTGCCGCACGATGGCCATTTCTTTCGCTCCATATTGCAGACGCGTGATGGCTGTTGTTACCGGAATCGCGCCGACGGGCAAAACGTTTTGCCCCAGAAGACTGTTTAAGAAGGAACTTTTTCCCGCCTTGAATTGTCCCAGTACTGCCACATCAATGGGCGGATTTTCAGCGAGCAGTAATTGCACGGCTTCCAGTTGACGATTCAGGGAAAGTATCTGGAAACGGGAGCAGGCATCTGTAATGATTTTCAAATGACTGCGGATTGCCGGAATTGATTCTTGGTTTGAGGTTTGATCCATAATAAAAAACTCCCACAGATGTATTTTCTGCAGGAGTTATCAGCAATGATTGCGGTTATTTCAGGTGAACTCCATCACCTGTTGGTATGTTTGCGGCAACCATATTGAAAAAAGACCATTTCGTCAATATGATAATTGGATGATTTCATACCACAAACATCGGGCGGCAAAACTTTATTTTATGCCGGTTGTCGCAGGATGTGCAGGTCATCTCCAGATGAATTTCCGTACACTTCACTCCCTGTTCAATCCACGTTTGTTTTACTTCCATAGAGGCCCCGCAATTACATGTCGATGGCATAACCACTTCCAGGTCCACATCGGATACCCGAGTATGTTCAATGCGGGCTTCAAACAGGCCGTCTTCCTTGAGGGCATTGAGAAAGTGATGAATGAAATAAATCGTGTCTGTAGATCTGCGTTCAGCTAAAGCGCGACCGGTTTTTGTATAAAATCTGCGGGCGGCGTACCGTGCATAGGTTAATTCTACCGTCAAATCGGTGATCATATCTGTCGTTATCCCCTGACCGCGCAGACCCGATTTGATGAAATAGTTGGCAATGCCGAGCAGGCCGATTTTATCCAGATTGTCGGCGTCGAATAAAACCATGCTCAAAGGTGTTTGCTTAAAGTCATCACGATAAAGCTGGCGTATAGCGTCGGATACATCTTCTATGACAGTCTGTTCCAGGCCGTCTTTCCCTGTCAAATGTTGCAGGACCTCGATTGAGTATTCTTCTTCAGGCTTATTTCCTTCATGGTATTTTCCGCCATAAAACTTGCCGGCATCATGAAACAGTCCGGCGAGTTCGGCTCGCAAAGGATCAACACCTTCCTGCAATGCCAGACGCACGGCATAGGCTGCGACCCGCTCAAGGTGTCCCATTAATGTATCCGGGGCCTTGATGGTACTGCTGTAGGCGGATTCTTCCCGACGGATGTGTTGGCCTAATGCATTACGAATTGATGTTAATCGGGAATTGAAATCCGGTTCAATTACCTGCGTTGAAGTACCCGCTTTTTTATTCATCAGATAAATGATCCTTTGTTTAAATTCTTCAGGAGATTTTTGAGCGGATTATAATAAAAAAAATGGATATTGAAAAGAGGCGGGCACCGTTTCTTTAAGTATGGTTCACCTCAAACTCTTTGGCCAGCAGAATAGCGCTTTCCTTTTCCTGTTCCAGATAATCTTCGATGTTCTTTCCAACCAGATCCGTCCGCTTTTCCAGATAAGGGGTGATGCTTTTGAGAAAGAATTCCAGGTTTGTTTTCAGATCATACTTCCGTTTGAATAGGGTCGCGTACATCATGCGCTTTTTGGTGGGCCAGAGATTGAGTATTAAGCGTTCCAGAATAGGATTGTCGACAATTTTAATGGCGACAGTCATAAAATCAAAAATGGCATTATAATAGCCGTCAAAATCCGATTTTTCCGCGCACTCTTCCATCGTTTGAAAAAAAGGCAGAATCTGAGCCAGATTTTCGTCCGAGATTTGCGAAAATCCCCTTTGAGCCAGCAGCAAATAGAGCGACTTGAGCACGTCGTATAAATCTTCAATAAATTTTATGGAAAATCCGGCAACAACGGCGCCCCGGCGCGGCACAAATTCCACCAGAAACTGCTGATTGAGAATGTAAAGGGCCTCCCGGACCGGACTGCGGCTGACGCCTAACTCCTCAGCTATCTTCGCTTCAAAAAGACGCTCTCCGGGCTTGATTTCCATGTGAATAATCTTTTCGGCAAGATATTCCGCGATTTGATCCGGCAATTGAGCCGCGCTGCTGAATTTTTTTGATATTTTTTCTTTTTTCATCGTAATTTGCTTCCGGTAATAAATGTTTGAAGAACATATCACAGAATTTTAAATTAAGGTATCCTAATTTGAAAAAACCCTATGTTAATAATGACATACAACATACAATCCAGAAAAATCATAAAATAACAAATAGTTCGTAACATTTTCTAATAATTAAAAATTATCTGTTGACAATATTTAAACACTATAATATGTCGATTGTCGACAGTAGACAAACAATCTTCTCGAAATAAATAAAAAAACAGGCAGTCAATATGCGGTTGGAAATCAAAACGGGTATTGATGAGTTCAAAGATATTCAGGATTCAAGGCATCTTTTTTCAGATGTCCGGATTGAAGACTGGGGATCATCTTTTTACAAAAATTCATATTAAGGGGGGGGATATGGGAAACGCTACAATTTATCGGGAAATTGAACCATCCGAAAAATGGCTGAAGACACAAATAACAAGGCTGTGTCTTTATTTTCTCGGTATGGGAATTGAAACGGCATATAAAAATGTGCCGGAGGTGAAAAAGGAAATGGATTCTTTGCCGGATACATTTTCTTTTTGTTTCACCGTTCTGAACGGCCCATCCATGATGATTTTAAAGAATGGCAATCGGGTCAAATATGTCGGCGAAAAAGAATCCTATCATGCCGATCTGGAACTGGTGCTCAAAAACATTGAATTCGCCTATCTGATGATGACCGGCCGCATCAGCACGCCCGACGCAATTTACCATAATCGCCAGTTTGTCCGGGGCAATCTGGGTCACATGATGCTGATGATCAGGGTGATGAACGCCGCCCAGGCGCTTTTGTTCCCCAATTTACTTTTACGCTTTTACATTAAGAAGGTGCCGCGCTTAACCATGAGAACCATGATCAACCGCGCGAAAGCCTATACCAACGCAACCATCGGATTTTTTGCCTAGAGACTTATTATAAAGGAGGGGTATTGTGAATACACAACAAAAGGAATCATGTCCGAAATATTTTGAATTTTTCAATTCCGTAAAAATCATTTCCGGTTATAAGGCACTGGGAAACATCTCCTCGGAGCTCGATCTGCTCGGGGCCAAAAGACCGATCATCATTACCGATAAAGGCGTGAGCAAGGCGGGATTGATTGATCATGTCGTGGACAGTTTCGGCGGAACTCCGGTGACGATTGGCGCGCTGTATGATGACACGCCCATCGATTCCTCCAATGTGGCCGTCAATGAAATTGCCGGAATCTACCGGCAGCAGGAATGCGACTCGATCATCGCCGTCGGAGGCGGTTCCGTGATCGACACCGCCAAAGGCGTGAATATCGTGATTTCCGAAGAGACGGACGACCTAATGAAGTTTACCGGCAATAACCGTCTGTCCAAACCGATGAAACCTTTTATTGTCATCCCCACCACGGCGGGGACAGGCTCCGAAGTGACGATGGCGGCGGTCATCGCCAATCCCGCTCAGAATGTCAAGATGCAGTTTACGTCGCCGCTGATCCTGCCGAAAGTGGCCGTTCTCGATCCGGTCATGACCATGAGCATGCCGGCGAAAATCACCGCGGCAACAGCGATGGATGCCCTGACCCACGCGGTGGAAGCCTACATCGGGCCGCAGAAAAACCCGGTCAGCGATGCCTTCGCCTTTTCCGCCATCGAACTGATCAAAGACAATATTATCAGCGCCACAAAAAACGGCGGTGACAAGGATGTTCGCTTAGCCATGGCCAACGCTTCCCTGCTGGCGGGGGTATCCTTCTCCAATTCCATGGTCGGCATCGTTCATGCGCTTGCGCATGCGACCGGCGGATTATGCCATGTGCCGCACGGCGTCGCCAACGCCATTCTTCTGCCTCACGGCCTGGAATTTTACATCAGGAAATCACCGGAAACCGCCGGACGCATCGGCAAACTGCTGCGTTTTTTCATAGCGCCCGAAGACTACGCAAAGGTTCCGATCCATGAAAGGACGAAAAGCACGATTACCGCCATACGCGACATCAACAGCAATCTGAACCAGCTTTGCGGTTTACCGCTGACGTTAACCCAGGCGGGCGTGACGAAAGATAAACTGGAATCGATCGCCAAAGCAGCCCTCAATGACGGCGCCATCGCATTTTGCCCCGTCGAGGTAAGTTATGAGGAAGCACTGGAAGTATTACAGGCGGCTTACTAACGGATAAACATAACCGGCAAGAATTTTGATGACAAAATACAAGGGAGGAAAATTATGAACACACAGGCTTCCAGCGCGGCAAGAAATTTAACGTTGGTCCGGGACAAGGATGCCCCGAAAAAAGATGCGACCGTTTGCACCAATCCCGCAACGGGTGACGTGATTGCCATATACCCGACGCATACCATAGAAGATGTTAAAACGGCGGTGCAGAACGCCCGCCAGGCTCAGCCCGCGTGGCAGGCCCTGCCTTTGAAAAAGAAAATCGCCTATGTCAAAAAATTTGCGGAATATATTCAGAAAAACTCGGCAAAGCTTGCCGAAATCATTTCGCAGGATAATGGGAAGACTGTTTTCGATGCCATGTTCGCCGAGGTGGGACCGGCCACACTGGCAACTTCATATTACTGCAAAAACGCCGCAAAGTTCCTGGCGGACAGAAAACTGAAAGCCGGCAACATCATGCTGATGAACAAGCGCAGCCGCATCGTCCGTGTGCCGTATGGTGTCGTGGGAATTATTTCGCCGTGGAATTACCCGTTCGCCATTCCCTTTTCCGAAGTGGTCATGGGATTGCTGGCGGGAAATACCGTTATTTTAAAAGCGGCTTCGGAAACACAGGTGGTGGGCCACGCGCTCAAGGAATGCGTCGAATACGCCGGGCTTCCCGAGCATGTTTTCACGTATATCAACATGCCCGGCAGCAAGGCCGGAGACGCTTTTATTGATGCCGGCGTGGATAAGCTGTTCTTTACGGGCTCTGTTCCCATCGGAAAATATCTGATGAAAAAAGCGTCAGAGCGGCTGACGCCCCTCGTGCTGGAACTGGGCGGCAATGACGCGATGATCGTTTGCGATGACGCGGATCTGTATCGCGCCGCGTGCGGCGCCGTCTGGGCCGGGATGCAGAATGCGGGGCAGTCGTGCGGCGGCGTGGAAAGAATCTATGTGGATAAAAAAGTTTACCCTGAATTTTTATCCATTCTGAAACAAAGAGTTGAAAATCTCCGTGTCGGAGACGGAAAACAGGTGACGACGGATATCGGCGCGATGACGACCCGGAAACAGATGATGACCGTTCAGGAACACATTGATGACGCGCTGGCTAAAGGCGCAAAAATCTTCGCGCAATCCCAATGCCCTCAAAACAGCAAGGGAAATTTTATGCCCTGTACGGTCCTGACGAACGTTGATCATGCGATGCTGGTGATGAAGGATGAAACGTTCGGGCCGGTTGTCGGCGTCATGCCTGTTGAAAACATGGATGAAGCCATAGCGCTGGCCAATGATTCCAATCTCGGCCTGACCTGTTCAGTCTGGTCCAAAAACAGGAAGAAAGCCGTTCAGATCGGCCGCCGGGTCATAGCGGGCGCAGTGATGATCAATGATCATCTGATGTGTCATGGTCTCGCCGAAACGCCCTGGGGAGGTTTCAAGGAAAGCGGCATCGGCCGGACGCACGGCGACATCGGCTTTGCCGAAATGACCCAACCGCAGGTTATCGTGGACGACATCCTGAGCACCATGCCTTTTGTCCGCAGAAATTTCTGGTGGCAGCCCTTTGAAAAGATGCAGTACGACGGCATGAAAGGTCTGATCGATTTATTTCACGGAAAGGGCTTCTGGGAGCGCTTCGTCGGACTCAACAAACTGGGACACGCCTTTTACAGAACATTTGTAACAAAATAAAATGGAACAACCGCAGGACGATAGAACCAGCCAAGGATAAAATTTTCTCGCTGAAAAAAAGGCGCGCTTGCAAGTCGCGCCGTTTTTTTAACCGCAACGTTCCCTTCATGCCCGGCCGTTCAACTATGCTCTTTCACGAGCAGCAACATGCTTTCCTGCCCATGGGATTCATCTTTTCATTTTTCCGGAATTGAAGTAGGATTTCAGAAAATTAACTCAGACAACAGGCGCATTAAATTGAACGTGTGCCGGCAAAACAGGTGAACGAAATTGGAACAGATAAGGAGAAGTTAAAAAATGAAAGTATTATTGATCAATGGAAGTCCCCATAAAAAGGGATGCACCTACACAGCGCTTTGTGAGGTGGAAAAAGAATTGAACAAGAGCAATATTGAAACGGAGATTTTCTACATCGGCAAGAAGCCCCTCAGGGGATGCACGGCCTGCGGAAAATGCCTGGAACTGGATAAGTGCGTGTTCGATGATGACGCCGTCAATGTTGGTCTTGATAAAGCTAAGAAATCGGATGGTTTTGTTTTCGGATCTCCCGTCCACTATGCGGGCGCTTCCGGCTTCATCACATCCTTTCTGGATCGTTGCTTTTTTGCGGGCAGTGATTTTTTTGCCTACAAACCGGGCGCGGCCATTGTGAGCTGCCGCCGCGGAGGAGCTACCGCCGCCTTTGAACAGCTCAATAAATATTTCACCATTAATAATATGCCGGTTGTTTCCTCCCAGTACTGGAATATGGTGCACGGCAACACCCCGGAAGACGTCTTGCAGGATCTGGAAGGCTTGCAGATTATGCGGACGCTGGGCAGAAACATGGCGTGGCTTTTGAAATCGATCGCAGCGGGCAAAAAAGCCGGCATCGCGCTACCGGAAAAGGAAGAGCGGATCCGGACCAATTTTATCAGATAGTCGGCGCATGGTTACCGGGTTTGTGCTCAAGTTTTTCCGTTTAAGGCCTTGAAACATCGGTACAGTTTTGGTATGCTCCGCGGCACAAAATTGTTCTATGAACAATTTTGCGTTTTTATTTTCATATAAAGGGCTTGTCTTATGAATTATTCCCAACGTGTTTTTTGCGGCAAACTTTCGCAGGAGGATGTCGGCCGGACCGTTCAGCTTTGCGGCTGGGTGGACGCCTACCGCGATCACGGCGGACTGCTTTTCATTCATCTGCGCGACCGCAGCGGCATTGTGCAGATTGTGTTCAGTCCGGATTTCACGCCTTCCGATGTTTGTCAGGCCGCAGCAACGCTGCGTCCCGAATACTGCATTACGGTAACGGGAGCGGTCAGAAAAAGAATGGAGGGCACGGAAAATCCCAACATTGAAACGGGGCAGCTCGAAGTTTTTGTCGATGGCATGACGATTCTGTCCGAATCCGATCCGCTGCCGTTTGTCATTACCGACAAAGCGATGGTTGCCGGAGTGGAAAGCGCGGGCGGGGAAAACGTATCCGAAGATTTGCGCATGCAGTACCGCTATCTGGATATCCGCCGCCCGGCGATGCAGAATAATTTGCTGCTGCGGCATCGTATTTTTCAGGGCGTGCGGCAGTTTCTGGATTCGCGGGGCTTTGTGGAGGTGGAAACGCCCGTCCTGACCGCGAGCACGCCGGAAGGGGCGCGCGATTATCTCGTGCCCAGTCGTGTCCATCCACAGAATTTTTACGCACTGCCCCAATCGCCGCAGCTCTTCAAACAACTGCTGATGATCGGCGGCCTGGAGCGCTACTTTCAGCTGGCGCGCTGTTTCCGCGATGAAGACCTGCGCCCCAACCGTCAGCCGGAATTCACACAGCTGGATATCGAAGCGTCTTTTATCGACGAGGAATTTCTCTACGAACTGATTGAAGAGCTGACAGTAAAGATGTTTGCCGTCGGCGGGATTGAATTAAAACGTCCGTTTGCGCGCATGAGTTACACCGAAGCGATGGACACCACCGGTTCCGACCGTCCCGATCTGCGGTTCGGCCTGCGTTTTGTGGATGTGACGGACGCCTTCAAGAGCACCAATTATTCCATTTTCCGCCAGATCCTGCAGCGCGGCGGCTGCATCAAGGGCATCAACATCAAGGGCCAATCCGAAAAGCTCAGCAAAAATGTTTTACAGAATGAATACGCGAAAGAAATCGCGCCGTCGTTCGGCGCCAAGGGCATGACGTGGATGCGCGCCGAAAACGGCAAACTGGAATCCAATATTGTGCAGTTTTTCAGTGAAGCGGAGCTGGACGAGTTGAAGCGTCGCTTCGATGTTCATGACGGCGATGTGTTAATCATGGTGGCCGATCCGTCCCACAGCATTGTTACATCCGCTCTTGGGCAGTTGCGTCTGCATCTGGCCGACCGTCTGGGACTGATTCCGGAAAACAGTTTTTATCCGGTCTGGATTACGGAATTTCCGTTGTTTGAACCGACAGATGAAGGAGGGGTGACCTCCAGCCACCATCCCTTTACCGCACCGGACCGCACGGATTTCGATCCAAAAAATATCGAAGAGCTTTTATCCCTGAAATCGCGCGCCTATGACCTGGTCATGAACGGCGAAGAACTGGGCGGCGGCAGTATCCGTATTAATAATCGTGATGTGCAGCGTAAAATATTTGCCGCTCTTGGTTTGACGGAAGAAGATATGAAGGAAAAGTTCGGGTTCTTCCTGCGGGCGTTTGACTTCGGCGCGCCGCCGCACGGCGGACTGGCCCTGGGCATGGACCGTACCGTTTCGATGATCCTGCGGACGGCTTCCATCCGCGAAGTGATCGCCTTCCCCAAAAACCGCAGCGCGGCCTGTCCATTAACCGGAGCGCCCTCTGCGGTCAAGCGTGAACAGCTCGCCGAACTGGGGCTTTTGAATCTGGGCGAAAAAGAAGTTTTACCGGGAACGGCTCAAAAGGAAAATTTGCTGGATCGCGTCTCCTGGGTATCGCGTCTGGGCATTGCCGAAGAGGAGCGTCCGGTGATGGAAACGATTCTCGAGCAGGCAGATAATCTGGCCGCACTGGTTCAAGATCTGGCCGTTTCCGAAAAGCCGATTCGTTCCGTGGCCCCGGCAGCCAGCCGCACTCGTCCCGGAGCGAAGGCGCAAAGATCAACATTAGCCACAACGGGCCAACTGCTGAAAAGCGCGCCGGCAGTCAAAGGCAATTACTTTAAAGTCGCCAATATTATCGAGTAGAGGGAGACATCCTGATGGATTCAATTTTTTTCTATCGTAATTCTGAAAAATCAAACGACTCAGGCAAGGGTGCTTTGCAGAAACTGAAGGTGGCTGTTCAACCTAACATCTCTGTGAAAGGCTGGCCCACAGAAGCCGGATCCGCAGCGCTGGCGGATTTTAAAGCCCTGGAGGACGCGGTTGTTGCGGAAAGGCTTTCGGGACAGGGCGCAAATATCGTTGGTTCCGTCAAGATGAGCGAATTCGGTTTCGGACTCAAAGGAAGTCAAGCCGGATGCGCACTGGCCGAAAAATCCGCTGACGCCGAATTGATGCTGGACGTGGCAGGAGAAGCCCGTCTGGCCGCAGCGCGCGCGGGTGTGTACGGTTTTAAGCCCAGCTACGGTCTGATTTCGCGCATCGGCCTTGTCGGTCTGATTCCATCCATGGAAACCTGCGGCATTCTGGCTCATAATATAAAATCCATTCGGGATATTCTTCAAACGATAGCCGGGCATGATGAACGGGATTTTTCACTTCCCGACGAAAAGATGCCTGATTTTTCATCGCAAAAAATTGATCCGAAGAAAACGACACTCGGCATTATTGAAGAAGTTTTAAAAGACCTGCCTTCCGGCAAGCGCAAAGTATTGGAAAAGGAACTTGAAGACCTGAAAAAAGCAGGGTTTGTCATCAAGGAGTTGTCTTTCCCTGATTATTCTCAGTTTATGCTGATCCATCAAATTGTCGGGTCGGTCGAGGCTTCGTCGTGCACGGGACGTTATGATTCGGTGCGCTATGGTCGTCGTGCTCCGGGCGCCAAAAACTGGAACGAGATGTATCTTCAATCGCGCGGCGCGGCTTTCGGAACGCTTTTAAAGAGCTATCTGTTTCAGGGAGCGTTTTTCCAGTTTGAACGGTACAACGCCTATGAAGATGCCTGTCGTCTTCGCGCGCAGCTCGTATCCGAAATGCAGAAACTTTCAGCGAAGGCGGACTTTCTGGTTTTCCCAACACATAATCCTGCCGCATCCGGAACGGTTGATTCGCTTGCTGATCTGTATGAACAATTTGTTTATACCGCGTTTGCCAATGTTACCGGTCAGCCCGCACTGCATATTCCTTCCACGGTCGACGCAGGATTTCAGATTGCTGCAAAAAGGCTTGATGACGGGCGTTTGCTTGATTTGGGCGACTATCTGCTGAGCCATCGTCACGGAGGTAAATCATAATGGAATTTGAAGCGGTCATTGGATTGGAAATTCATGTCGAGCTCAACAGCGCGACCAAATTATTCTGTGATTGTCCCAACAATCCCGGCGATGAACCCAACATCAACACCTGTCCCGTCTGTCTCTGGTTTCCGGGTGAAGTTCCCCGTTTGAGCCGGGCAGCGCTGGAAAAGGCGGCGCTTTTATGTCTGGGTTTCAACGCTGAACTGCAACCGCGAAGCGCGTTTGATCAGAAGGTGTATTATTATCCTGATCTGCCCAAGGGCTATCAGCTTTCCCAGGCGCATCTGCCTCTGTCGCGGGGCGGATGGATTGACATCGCCGATGAAGACGGGACACCGAAAAGACTGCGCATCCATCATATTCACATGGAGGAGGATGTTGCCAAGCTCGTGCATGAAATGGAAGGCCGCCTCCCGATCAGCCTGGTGGATTTCAACCGGGCGGGAGCGCCGCTGGTCGAAATCGTCACCGAGCCTGATTTCCGCTCGCCGCATCACGCGATGGAGTTTCTCAAGGCGCTACGCACCCAGGTGCGCTATGTCGGCTCGTCCGAATGCAGTATGGAAAACGGGACGATGCGCGTTGACGCCAACATCTCCATTCGTCCGAAGGGCACGAATCAAATGAACACCAAAGTAGAAGTCAAAAACATGAATTCCATCCGGCATGTAGGCGACGCCATCGCGCACGAAATCACCCGCCAGAGCATGGCGGTCACGGCAGGAGAGTCTGTTGTGTTACACACGCGTTTATGGGATCCGGATAAAAAAGTCACGCTGCCGATGCGGGCCAAATTTGAGGGACCGTGTGTCCCCGATCCAATGGTTCCGGAAATTATTTTAACAAAACAGGAAATAGAAGATTTGCGGGCGCGGCTTCCGGAAATGCCGGCGGTACGGGCCGAAAGATTTGTTCAGCAATACGGATTTTCTGCCGAAGAAGCGATCTATTTAAGTTCCGATCCGGAAGTTGCGGCTTATTTTGAGGCAGTCATTAAAGATGGTGTGGCGCCGCGTACGGCCATGCACTGGCTGACCACACAACTCATTCCCGCGGTGAAAGACCGCAGTCAGGAACTTGCTCAAATAAAAGTAACCCCCGCGCGGTTTGCTGCCCTGTTGAAAATGCTGTCAAACGATGAAATTAACGCCAACGCGGCTCGCGAAGTACTTGCGCAGCTTTTCGACAGCGATGAACCACCGGAAGCCATTGTCAGCGCCAAAGGCTTCAAGCAGGTTTCCGATCGCGGCGCGCTGGATGAAATGATCGACAAGGTTTTGGGCGAACAGGCGGCAGCCGTGGCTGATTTTAAGAGCGGTCAGGGCAAGGCGATGGGCTTCCTGATCGGACAGGTAATGCAGGCCTCCGGCGGCAAAGCTAATCCGAAAATTATCCGCGAATTGCTGGCCAAGAAGCTTGTGTAATATTACATAAATGCCTTGACAGTATGTCATTTCGAGAAATCTTAATCATCATAAAAGCATATAAGATCTCTCCCCAGCAGAGCTGGACTATAGCCGTTGGTCGATATGACAAGGTTTCATTGTAACACTACACTAGAGAAGTAAAAAACGATTAACAAAAATAAAGGCTCAATGAAGGGAAACTCCTTCAGAGAGCCTTTTTCTTTTGCCTGGGATTATTTCAGACTGTCTGGCTTTTATACAAAGGCGTGAATAAGCTCCGCCGCGACAACCTGATTTTTGTTTTTGATCGTTCTTTTCCCGTCCGTAACATTCGTGACGGTGCATTTGTTGAACACCGTGCAGTTTCCGGACTTGTCCGGTTTGAAACCGCGGCAGACGCGCAGCACATCAGGCGATATTTCATCGATCAGCACGATTTTCCCGTCGCCGTATTTCAGCCGTCCCAGTTCAAACTTGCCGTCAATGACGTGAAGCTTTTTGGATGTGAACTCCTGTGAGACAATCCCGGCGATTTTTTTCACCAGCTTCACGCTGTCGGCGATTTCTTTTTTCGTCAACGCACCGGTTTCCTCAAGCGCTTCCATGGTAATCAGAATATCGCTGTCGCCTTTGGTCCAGGCCTCGACAACCTTGTGAAGATTTACGCACGGTTTTACAAACGGATACCGCCGCCAGAAACTTCCGGTCGCGTTATTGCGCCAGGTGAATTCCAGATTCGTCAGGGGAGCGGATCCGGCAAATTGCGGCGCGGCTTCCTTCATGCTCAGCGGGATGGCCGGTTCCACGATCATTTCGTTGTCGCTGATGGTGTCAATGTAATGGGTGGCAACGCCCTTTGCCTTCAGCAGTTTGAAAAAATAGGTAGCGAAACGGCAAGCAATGGCGCCTTTTCCGGGAATTTCACCGACCACCACGTCATAGCCCGGATCGAAAACAACCCTGCCTTTCTCGAGGTAGCCGGTGCCTCTATCCGTAAAAACAAACCGGTACTTTCCCTTGTATTTCCCGCTGGTAATTTTGTAAACGTCTTTGGATTTGCCGCGATAAACCAGATCTTTCTCCGTCATTTTTGTTTTCTCCTGAAAATATTTTGGAAATCATCTAAAAGGCGATTGCCTTCCTGTGTCACGATGAAGAGAGCGATACAATAATTTTTTTCTGAAATCCAGAAAAAGTTATATTCCAATATTTCGTTGACGCTTTTCTATCCACACTTCGTCATCTCCGCAAAATCGATTGGATGCTCCCGTCCGGACAGCATGGAAAAGGAGCCTGTTAGCAGCGTTTTTTTGATTTTCAAATTTTCATTTAATGATACAATATTTTCAAAAGCATCAAGGCCGACAAAAAGATCCTATCGATTTTTGAGACAAGGACCATTTGTTCTGGCCGATTATCGTTATAAAAGTCAATGCATTGTTATCCAGAAGGGAAGGAGGAACAAAGTCAATGGAAGGTTGGACGGAAGAAGAAATAAGAGATAAAAGTCTGATGGCGCCCTGCGGTCTTTATTGCGGCGCTTGCGGCGTCTATATTGCGACAAGGGACAAAAATAGAAAATTCATGACAGTTATGGGCAATCTATACGGGACGAAGGTGGAAGACACGCAATGTTATGGCTGCATGCAGTCCGATCCGCCGAAAAAGCTCTACGGCTATTGCGCCGCGTGTGCGATCAGAAACTGCGTTCGTGAAAAGAAATATTACTCATGTCATCAGTGTGACCAGTGGCCTTGCAGCATGATAGAAAATTTCGGTCTGGCAACGGGATTGCGGGTCATGAAAAGAACCATTCCGCTGTGGCGGGCCAGGGTGGCCGAACTGGGGGATGAGAAAGGAAGTGTGGAATGGGCCAGAGCGGAGTTGGAACGCTATCATTGCCCGGTCTGCGGAAAGCCGCTCTTTAGAGGGGCCAGGCGTTGCCGTGCCTGTAAAACGGACGTTGCGGAATTCCTTGACGGAAAACTATAAAACAGTTTTCCGTTCCTAAGAAAACGAAGGACTGTGTCCGATGAATAATACCCGATCAGGAATCCTTCAGTTCATACTTGAAATAAAGATGATCATCCCCACCAGTCAGACTCTTGATCATGGTTGCTGCAGATTTCTTTCCGAACACTTTGATGGCCTGTTTGAAATAACCCATCAGTAATTTTTCGAAGTAAACGTGTTTTATGGGAAATCCGGTAACTTTGACATAAACGACGTTGTTTTCCAACCGTGCAACAGCCGAACCCCCATCATAATAGGTTGTCCAGAGTTTCGGCAGAACCGTTTCGACGAACAGCTTTAAATCTTTTGTGAGCAGAAATGAATGGTAGGGGCCTCCCGGCGACAGAGCGTATTTGGCACCCACCATACCAAACATCACATATGATGCATTTTTATCACCATTAAAGCACGCATCAATCAGTTCATCAAAAAAAACGATAATTTTATCCAAGGGAACAAGGGTAATGGACATGATAATATTGTCTTTGAAATATTTGTCCTTTGCCGCCAGTTTGGCCATAAATTCATTCCAGCGTTGCTCGCCGAAAGCTTCAAGGACAGTCGCTTTTGTGGTCGTGTAAACGGTACCTTTCACATTCATTTTAATCCCTCCTGTTGGAACAGGTGAAGGTGATATTTAACATACCAACAGGTATCCATCTGTTCAAGAATTTTATAGCACATATAAAATTGCCGTGCAATCAAGTCTGGCTGTCATGGAAAAGGAGCCTTGACAGACGAACTGTCGGATGTTTATATGGTGCCGCAAAAAATAATAGAGCCTCAAAACCATAAATGAATTTCTCTATGTGGACATCCAAAGACATTAAATACTTCTTCTTGAATACCGTCCTTTCATCCTTAATATTTCTCGTGCTCAATCTCTATACCAGGACACTCCGGGTTCAATTTGAAGGAACAGAGCGCATCCAGAAGCATCTGGACCAGGGGGGAAGGATCATCATCGCCAGTTGGCATCAGCGGTTTTTCGGCGGCTTTTTTCTGCCCGAAATTTTCAAATGGTCTCCCTGCATTATGATCAGCCAAAGCCGCGACGGGGAATTCATTTCCAGGGTTGTCCGCCACATCGGCTGGATTCCCGTCCGCGGATCCAGCAGCCGTGGTGGTAAAGAAGCCCTACGTGTGATGGTCAACGGCGTCAACGAAAACCGTATCGGCGGCCATATCGTGGACGGACCGACCGGCCCTCCCCGGATCATCAAACCGGGGCTTTTGGCGCTGGCCATGAACGCCGAAGCGTTTATTTCTCCGGGCATCGTCTCTTATGAAAACGCCTGGATTTTCAACAGCTGGGATCATTTTATGGTGCCCAAACCCTTCAGCAGAGTTCTTTTTCGATTTGGCGCGATATCTTCTGTGCCGAAAACAATAAACGACGGAGAGTTTGAGACATTACGCCGGCAACTGGAAAATCAAATGATAAAAGAATATGAGGATGCCGACAATTTTTGGACTGCAAAAAAATCCAGCCTCAACCGGTCATAGCCGTAAAGAAAAATTTCTGTTGAAAATTTCAGGGGGCAAAGAGAAGTATTTATCTTGTGCCCGCCATCTGCTTCGCCACGCGCAGGGCCTCGCGAACAAGGAGTTTCGTGGAGTACAGGCCTTCATGGTCGTCTTTCACGCCAAGCTTTTCACGCTTGTAGGCAAGGTTTTCGTCCCGTCGTCCCGATGCCAGGCCCACGCCGTAAAGCGCTCCCGCCTCGTGACATGATGGTGTCAGCATCTCGTGCACCAGGAAAGCGCCGTGAAGACTGGCTAAAGTCGTCTCCATGCCCAGATTCCTGCTCCAGCCGACAGTGAGGGCAATACCGACTTTACCTTTAAGGGCCAGGTGTCCATTCTTCCCGAAGGTGAAACAGCGGGTGCGGTCGATGAGACAGGCCATGATTCCCGACAGACGCGAGAAATACACCGGAGAGCCCAGGATAAGAATGTCACAGTCGAGGATTTTCTGAAGGATCGGCAAGGCGTCATCCTCGATGGAGCAGAACCTGTTTTGGGTCTGTTTGGTCATGCACCAGTTGCAGTGCCGGCAATCCGCAATGGAGAGGCCTGCAATCGCCACCGCCTCCGTTGATACGCCTTCGGCCCTGAATGCCTCCTCGAGAGCGTAGTTCAGAAGATAAGCCATATTGCCATTTTTAATCGGGCTCGAGTGGATGCCGAGAACCTTCAATTTCTTACCTCCGTATTTTTTGATGGCTGATTGCAGCCCGGCACAAAATCATCAATTAATAAATTTTGCGGGAAATTATCAGCGGTGTTGCCGCTCATTGCAAGTTTTGTTCAGGGCATTTCAATGCCTAATGTAGTGTTACATAAATATTTACAGTATGTCATTTCGAAGCGAAGCGAGAAATCTTAATGATCATAAAAACATAAAAGATATCTCCCGTTGGTCGATATGACAAGGTTTCATTGTAACACGACACTAGCGAACCAACAGAACCGGAATCGGGCTTTTATGGATAACGTGCGATGTGGTGCTCCCGAGGAGCAATTCGCGCAGACGATTGTGGCCGTAAGCTCCCATGACCATTAATTCCACGGAGCCTTCCCGGATGAATTTAACGATTTCATCCTGTTCTTTACCGGACAGAATGATGGTTTCGCAGTCAATCGACGCTCCGTCCGGATCCTGTTGCACGGCCTGTTCGATCTTTCCGCATAAAGCTTCAGCCTTTTTCTCATCCGAACTGATGATGACAGCCGTCATCGGCCAAGACGTTTTTTTGGATAAGTTCAAAGAAAGATGCAGGGCTTTGGTCGCCGATTCACTGCCGTCAAAAGCCAGCGCCATGCTTTCTATCTCCACAAAGTTTTCCGGCGTCACGATGACCGGCTTGCCGGAATTGCGAACAACCGCTTCGGCCACCGAACCCAGCAGACCTCCTTCCTTGAGGTGAAAGTGTTCTCCTTTTTTCGCCATCAGAATTAAATCAGCGTCGCGTGCTTCTTCAATGATAAGAGTACTGATTTTACCGGTTGCTTTTTTAATTTCGGATTTCACGCCGGCTGAATGGCACCGTTCCTGAAATTCCTTCAGGATGACATCCGCCTTGTCCTCCAGAGACTTCTCGAT
The DNA here is from genome assembly GCA_022710585.1 of Deltaproteobacteria bacterium. Taxonomy (GTDB): domain Bacteria; phylum Desulfobacterota; class Syntrophia; order Syntrophales; family Smithellaceae; genus Smithella. Next base: position 44,278 of record JAKLGV010000014.1, read on the forward strand.
GGCGTCAAAAAAACCTTCATAAGGAGGCATGCCGACCGTACCGGAGATATCCGTCATCATCGGCCCCTGAATTAACTGAACGTCAATCACATGAAGACCGGTCAGCAAGGCATCCAGTTTTCGGGCCATATAGATTCCGTAGGCCAGCGCGGTATTGCTGTTGGCGGAACCGTCAACAGGAACGAGAATATTTTTAATCATGATGACCTCCCCCGAAAGAACGCTTATTTTTGCTTCTTATCGAAGTGCTGTAATTCCTGAAGCAGACTGGCAACTTCATGCTCTTCCCAGACCGGCGCGGAACCATCTTCCTCGCTGTCCGTCGCTTGCGTCCGGGAACTGTTCTCCGTGAAAACAAGAAATTCCCCGATCAGTTTCCCGTTTTTAAAAACGGCTTTTTCTTTCAGTTCACCGCTCTTGAAATAGGTACAGTACTCGCCTTCCCTCTTGTCGTTTTTGAACAATCCCTTTTCTTTAATCTGTCCGTTTTTATAGTAGCAGGTATATTCTCCGTCAAATCTGCCTTTTCTGAACCGCTCTTCCATTTTGAGCTGCCCGATTTTGAAGTAAATCTGATAAAGGCCTTCCAGCCGGCCGTGCCGATAGAACTCTTTTTCTCTGACGTTGCCGTTCTCAAAGTAAGACGTATATTCACCCTCCAAACTGTCGTTCACAAAGTTCGCCTTCTCCTTGATATGGCCATCGGGATAGTAAATGACCGCCGGCCCGTTCCTTTTCCCGTTTTCAAAATGAAGGTGCGAAAGAATCTGGCCGTTTTGATAGTAGGCAAAATATTCACCCTCCAGTTTACCGTCCCGGACAAATTTTCTTTCTTTGACCTTTCCCTCGGAGTAAAGAATCGTTTTTTCTTTGAGGGCGGAATCTTTTGGCGCCATGAAGGCCATTTCTCCTGCAATTATTTGAAATTATTGCATTTCTGCAAAGTCTGGAAATGGTTTTTTTAGAAGCTCATTAACGGATTCGCGTGTTATGTTCAGATTTCCAAGACTTTCTTTTTTTAAACAATCATTTATGATAATGCAACTAAAAAGATTTTCTGATGAATAAATTAGTTTAATTTTTTTACGAAAAAAGCTATGAGAAACAGGCGAAAAGATTATTCATTCTACTAAAGTAAATTATTGTTATCGTAAAGAGCTGGTTTGATGTTTACGTCTAATCTGGACACAACAAGAGTCGCCATCATCGGCCCCGGCCGTCTGGGCACCGCCTTTGCCTATAAGTTGGACCGGGACAACAAACGCGTCGAAATTTATTATCACGACGCGGAGGTCTGCAAGACGATCAATACCGATCGTTTGAATCCCCTGCATTTGACCGAAGATCTGGCTAACCGGCTGGGGAGTATGGAAAAAGTTCCCCGCTTTTCCGATAAAGTTCGTGCGACCAACGACCTGGAGCATATCGTTGAGAACAACGATTTGATTATTCTCGCCATCACGATGAACCGCCTTCCGGAAATGCTCAACTATCTCAAACCGATGATTGATAAAAAAGCGGGGGATACCTGTCTCATTTCCCCGATCAAAGGCCTGATTTCCGATGAGATCAGCAAGGAGCTGATCACCCCCTCACAGTTAATCAACAACAGCCTGTACAATCTAAAGCACAAGTATCAGATCGTTTGCGTCGGCGGACCGTTTTTTGATGTGGATATCGCGTTGGGCAATCCGGTCTGCCTGACGGTTGCCGGCAAAAGGCGCGTGGCCAATCTCGTCCGGGAAGAATTGCTGAAATTCAACCGCAAGGAAATCAATTCCTACTATAATTTTGATATTGTCGGCGTGGAAGCCTGCGGCGCTTTAAAGAACGTGGTGGCCAATATTAAAGGCCTGGCGGATTCACTACAGCTCGGCGATTCCATTCCCGGCACGATCTTTGCCCGCTCCGGCGTTGAAATACGCTCCCTGTCGCGGTTGATGGGCGGAGGGTTTCAGGCCTTCCACAGTCAGGCCGGTGTGGGAGATATGTACGTAACCGTTTCATCCCTGGCCAGTAAAAATTACCGGTATGGAAAATTTTTCTACGAACTCTATACCGGTAATCCGATTGAAACGAATCTGCGGGTGCTCGAAAAAATTGACGGCACGCCCGAAGGCCCCAACACGGTCAGAAACGTGCATAAATATCTAGAGAAGAAAAACATGTACAGCCCGCTCTTCTCTTGCGCCTATCACATTTTCAATGAGGCGGGAGAGAAAGGTGCCATCCGGGATTTGATTATTCAAGCCTGCCAGTACGACAAGCGCAACAAGGAATATATCGATGCCTTATCCAGAATGATGTACCGCATTCTTCCCAACTTCTGGTACCGTCGCGATAAAAGTATGTTCGACTAACATTTAATGACCCATATTAAACAAAAAAGGATGAAAATGATGAAAACAAGATCTTTTGCAACTTCTCTGTTATTAGTGGCAACATTCTTCGCTGTTGTCTTTTTGAACAATTGTTCGGACAGCAGCGACTCTGATGATCGTTTCGCCGGGCTCGAAAACCCGCCCTTGCTGGGCAGCACGGTATCCGGCCCGCATACGCATAATAACGCAACGGGGGTATACTGGAACAAGAAGCTCTGGCTTTTTTATTCTACGGAGGATAGTTCGAGCAATGAAGTCCACTACAAAACATTTGAAGTCAATGCCAGCGGCGAAAGTAGCATGAAAGACGGGGCGACCAGCTATTTAAATAACAATACGGAACCTATCTACAGCAAAGCTTTAACGAATCCGATTGTCGTCAAGAACATTCTCTACCTTTTTTATACCGGGACAAACAACAAGTTGTACTATACCTATCTTAATCCGACAGACAGCAAATGGAAAAACAGTAAGATATCGGACAGCTTCCTCGTGGATACCAGCACCCGGTATGCCGCCGTATACAATACGCTCCGCAACTGGATAGAGATCTACTGGATTCCAAATGACAAAAGCAATGACATTTACTGCTCCCGCCACAGCATCGACAAAAATGGATATATGACCGGAAGCTGGCAGAGTTCTACTAAGATACTCACCGGCAGCGCTTCGGGGTCACCCCATCTGAGCGCTGTTTTCAGCCAGACCGGAGACACCACGGGACTGACCTATCTGGCATGGGTCAATGTCAGCCGCAATGCTAGCATCAGCCAGATCCAGTATAACAGTTCCGGGGTCCCTTCGATCCTGAAAACAGATACGATTACCACCTCCCTCTCCAGCGACAGCAAGGACGGCGTCAGTCTTGTTGATCTTGGTGAGGACCAGATGGTCATGATCTGGAACACGCCCAGTCATCGTTATATCGGCAGAGAGAATTTTAACAAAAAGCAGGGCACGTGGTCTTCGGCTTCGTCGATCGATGCCGGCAGCACGAACGACTGGATGCCGACCGGTGCTCTCTATTATCAGCCGGCTGCCGACAGCAGCGCCTATCCTGACTATAAGAACAATAAATACAGGTATGACGCGGTCTTCTACTACATGCGCGGTGAGTGGGACAACAATCTTGATGCAAGAAGCACCTGGAAGATAAGCTCGGCAGACCATGTGGGATATTGGAAGCCTGTGTCAGCCACAACAATGGATACCCGCAATATGCTGTACTCACCTTTCTGGCCGGTGCTCGGCGTCGTGGATGCGCCTCCGTATGTGATGAATGGCGCTGACCTCGGCGCGGACTGGTGCATCAGCGGGTCTGATTGTACAAAAACAGAGTTTGAAGTCGCGGTAACAAATCAGGATGTGGTCAGCGGCGAAGTCAAAGGCGGGCCTTACATGGAGACGGGGTCACACAGCCCCATCTCATTTGAGCTCAGCGCAGGCCTGAGTGGTGCTTATGAGAACGGCATATCCTACTCGTATACCCAGACCGATGAGATCGAGGAGACGGTAGAAAGCAAGGGATTTATCTACTACCTGGCTCCGAAATATATTACCTACCAACTGGAATGGTACAGCCCCAGCGGGACCGCCAGCGGAAATTACACCTATTATGTTGCCATTCCGGAAAAACCTTCTGTATTGAAGCGGTTCTTTACCGTTGCTGAAGGCGCTGACGGATATGAAAATACGACACAGCCCTTTATCGGAATTCCCGATCATTATTCAACAAATGATTATAACAGACTGCTGACATACGACTACACCGGGACGTCAACCGATCCGTCAAAATACACCGGTTTGTTTGACCAGACACAGATACTGACTTGGGGCGGCGGTTCTCCCGCCACGCCCTCATGGCAGGTCTCGAGTGATACGAGCGTGTCCAAGGGTGCGTATGTTGAGCTCAAGGTCGGCGCCGAATTCAAGAAGGTCCTGGGCGTCGGTGTGGAAGGCTCCTTTGAAATCCAGACAACCTCATCGGTCAAGAAGGATGTTACGGTTACCATGAGATTTACCAATCCCGAGGCCAAGGTTGCAGGCGACGTGACACAATTTGATATCATTGCCTACTGGTTAAAGCCTGATGCCAACGCATACTGGATACCAACAGACCGCAAAGGCCTGGGCGACACCCCCTTCTTTATTACCTACAGCGTGAATAAGAATACGATCGGTATAAAGAAGTAATTCGGATCTTCACGTTCCAAGCATAGACGTTATGAGCCCCCTCCGGGATTTATCCACACCCGGAGGGGGCTCATTCATAGCGAAGCGTCTGCCGTTAAATTTCTTCTTCTCTGACGATTTCCGTTTTGATCATGGTGATGAGTTCCTGAAAAACAGGCAGAACGTCTTTGCGGAAGCGGCCGGCCACGCAGACATACATAATATCGTCGCCGATCTTGAGATGACCTTCATTGATCCAGACCCGGATATCAACAATGCCTTCTTTCTTTTTATATTCGCGAACGGCAGCGGCCAGCTTTGCTTTGTCGTAGGAAAGATTCATGGAGCCAACCTTCCCCCCGTCTTTTGCCGTGGCCCGAACAATGCCGTTATGCGAGAGAATCATTCCCAGCCTATCCGCCGGCGCTTCCTTTTTTATTTCTTTTATCCATGCGTCAATCATAAAACCTTCCTTTTATATTTTCCTAAAATATTGCCTGTTTATATTGGATTGATTTAAAAATTCCAGGACTTTCTTTTCCACTTCCTTCGCTACCTCTCCCCGCAGGATGCCGTGATGATTGGCATCCACCCGCAACAATTGTTTTTCTCTGGAGCCGAGCCTGCCGTAAATCTCCGGACCGCTCACCGCGTCCACGACCGGGTCGCCGGATGCCTGAACAACCAGCGCGGGATCGACAATATTTTTGAGATGAGTCTCGACATACTTCATCAGCTTTTCCAGTTCGTACGCCCCCCGGACAGGATTGCGCACATAGTTGATTTCCGGATTCTCCGGCTTATTCTCGATAAACTCCATTTTCCATTTATGGACATGCATTTTGGTCAACAGCGTATTCCACGCCACAACCGCGGGCGCAACTTTAGACGCCAGTCCCTTCAGCTTCAGGGGCGCATTGATGGAAATCACTGAAGCAAATTTACCCGGCTTATTGGCCGCCTGCAAAAGCGCGATGCCGCTGCCCATGGAAAATCCGGCGATGGAAAAAGTCTTCACGCTGTTCTTCATAATAATATAGGCGCGGCTCGCGGAGTCATACCATTCTCCCCAGTTCCTGGCGGCAAGATCTTCCGGCGCTGTTCCGTGCCCCCGCATCCGGACACCGTAGACCGCATAGCCGTTCTGGTGCAGATACTCCGCCAGCGGTCTGATTTCTTCCGGCGCGGCCATATAGCCGTGGACCAGAATGATGCCTTTTCTGCTGAAAAATCGTTTCAAAAAAAACGGCTCTCCGATATTTTGGGGTTTGCTTTCCTCCGGCAGATAATACTGCTGATAATCTTTATCAAAGAGATTCTTATCCAGTCGGATAAACGTATTTCTGATTTTCCATTTGAGATAAAAGGCCGGGATAAATTTCTGCCAATCGATGACGCTGGTCAAATCACGGAGCGGTTCCATTTCGTTTCTGAGAACTTCCATGATATTTTCTCTTCTGATCGCGTGAAAATCGGCTTTCCGTCTGAATCGCTCGCTGTTTTTGGTAATGACGCCGTTTTCCCTTGTAATGAAGTTCTGGGCGATGGCTTCCTGTACAAAATTCTCGTACTTTTCGTGATGGTCATCGGTGAGCAGATAAAACTGTTTTCTATAAAGCGCGCTGTGACAATTGGGAAGACCGGATTCGCGCAGATGTTCAATGGCCAGAAAAATGCGTTTTTTGAAATCGTCTTCGCTGAACGTGTTTCGCCGGTAGCTGGTGAGAATATAAGACATAATATGGTCGTGGTTGACCGTTGTCATGGCGTATATGGCGGACATATAATCCTGCATCATCTTGACGGACATTTTTCTGAAAGCGGATATTTTTTTTAAATCTTTGTTTTCAAGATAAACATGATGATCCGCCGCCATTCTTTTCAACTTTCCGTTGGCGGTAAGATAGTTTTTTACCGGAAGCGGTTGGCCGAAGCGCACGTCAATATCGACCCGGCCCAGGATAATGGGGCCTTCTATTTTCAAATCCTCGTGAAAATTAGCGGAAACATTTTTGACAAACCGGTGGACAAGATTGCTGACGACATTCTCCTTCGCACGAACCGGATAATAGGTGATATTGACCGGGACAATGAATGTTTCTTTATTGATAATGCCGGCGGAATCCGCAGGATCAAATCCGTAATAATCAGCGATCCTCGCCACTGATGAACGGTCGCCGCGGGAAATGAAGTTTTTCAATTGTTCACGCAGAAACTGAGCACGCAGGGCCAACTGCGCCGCTCCGGAATGAGGCGATCTTCGCAGACCCGCGTTGTAAATAATATACTTGCCCTTCTCGATAACTTTTTTGTCTTTCATCATCCCGCCTTCCGGAAAGATGATGACCGGATGGCTGTCCGTGAGCAGCGCCTTGATGAATATTTTATCCCGGTCCGGATCGGCCGTGGAAACGGCGCCAACCTTATTCATTAGATTGCCCATTTCACCTGTGAAAAATGACTGGTGCGCCAGGGAGACAGGATATTTTTTGATGTGTTTTTTAATGATGTAAGGCATTAAAACAGTTTCGGTACGGGTGAAATGATTGATCACATAGAGCACCGGCTGATCCGGAACATTTTCGGCGCCATGCACGCGGATATCCAGACCAAATCCCTCAATCAGATTGTCAATAGCCAGTTCAATGACATGGATTAAATCATTTGATATATTCATGGTCTGCATTTTTCAGCTTTCCGCTTTCGGCCTTTTGTTATCATCCAGCACTTTTCTCAACACATCCGGTTTGTTGGTGAAAATACCGTGCACCCCCAGACGAATGAATTTTTTCATCGTCCGGATGTCATTGACCGTGTAAATATGGACCGGAATTCCGTGCGCTTGAATATCCGCCAGCCATCTTTTATTCAACTCCGATCTGGAACAATTGAACGCATCGGCGCCCAGAGAAACCACGATCTCCGAAGGCAGTTGGGAACCGTAAATTTTCTTCGCAAACAGGACAGCCACCGCTGTCTTCGGATCAAGACGCTTCAGATGCCTGACGGCGCGCGGATCAAAACTGGAAAACACAACATGCTTTTTCATCCCGGCCTGTTCAACAATCTGCATACATCTTTCTTCAATGCCGCCGGAAATCATCCGGCTCACCGCTTCAGTTTTGATCTCGATATTAACGGCCATTCTATTTTTGCAGACATCCAGAACGTCTGCCAGGGTTGGTATTCTTTCATTTCTGAATTTCCTTTCAAACCAGTTGCCCGCGTCCAGTTTTTTTAATGAAGCCAGCGTGTGATCGGCAATCCGGCCTTTTCCGTTTGTGCAGCGCGATAGCTTTTCATCATGAAAGACGACAACTTCCTTATCCGCAGTCAACTGGACATCCAGCTCCACCATATCCGCACCCATCGCCATGGCGGCCTCAAAAGAAGGAATTGTATTTTCAGGATAATAAGCCGACGCGCCGCGATGCGCGATGACGGCAAAATCATCTTTCTCCCGTTGATGATAACTGAATAAATGAAATGCTTTCTGCATGATTTTTTTTACCATATTTAAGTGCAGACTTCTTCAATTATTTTGGTGTTTACAAATAACACCGAAACGTTTAAGGATACTGCCGACAGGCTCATGCTGGCTAGTCAATCCAAAACGAACAGGAGGATGAAAATGAAGGTTCTCGGTATTATGGGAAGTCCGCGCATCGGCGGCAACAGCGATATCCTGCTGGATGACGCTCTGGCCGGCGCTGAAAAGGCAGGCGCGCAGGTGGAAAAAATCATTCTGGACAAAAAGAAAATCTCCGGCTGCCGGGACTGCAAAAAATGCAACGAAACCGGCCTTTGCGTTCTGAAAGACGACATGCCGGAAATTCACAAAAAAATTCTCGAAGCGGATGCCATCATTCACAGTGTGCCGGTTTATTTCTGGTCCATGACGGCTCAGATGAAAGCCTACCTTGACCGGTGGTGCGCGTTTTTTGATGCGACCTGGAGCTGGCATAAGGCTTATTATCCCAAAATGAAGGGCAAGCCCATCGGTCTGATCACGGTCTGCGGAGATCCGAACGTGCACACGGCTGATCCTGTTGTCCATAGTTTTAAGTCAACCATGACCATGACAAAAATGAAATGGTTGGGAGAGGTCATGGCCTCCGCGTCGGACAAGGGAGATATTCTTCAAAACGAAAAAGCAAGGGAGCAGGCGTTTGCTTTAGGCGAGCGAGCCGCCCAAAGGTAGTTTTATCAATTCAGAAAGGAAATCGATCATGATGGGAAATCCACTCCATTTATTAATGAATCCCAGATCCATCGCGGTGGCGGGAGCGAACAATAATCCCAGTAAAATGGGAACGATTCAGGCGTTGAATCTTTTAAAAGACGGCTATCGAGGCAATTTTTATCCGATTCATCCCGCGGAAAAAACCGTCCTCGGATTTGCCGCCTATGCGGCGCCGGAAGATTTGCCCGAAGTCCCCGATCTGGCCATCATGATTGTTCCCAGCAAGGCTATTGTCCCGCTGCTGGAGAGTTTCGGTAAAATCGGCACGAAGAGAGCGATCATTATCACTGCCGGCTTCAAGGAAACAGGCGCGGCCGGACTCGATATGGAAATAAAGATTAACGAAATAGCCAGGCAATATGGCATACGTTTTGTCGGTCCCAATTGCATGGGCATCATCAACTCTCAGCTTTCACTCAACACGACCGTTTTGCCAACAGCCAAGGAACCGGGGCTGCTGGGCTTTGCATCGCAGAGCGGAACGTTCCTGAGTCAGTCACTGCCCTATTTGAACAAAAGAGGAATCCGCTTCAGCAAGGCCGTCAGCATGGGCAACGAGGCCAACATTAATATGGTCGATGCGTTGGAATACCTGGGGGAAGACGAACAGACAAAAGCCATCATCCTCTATATCGAGGGAATCCGCGACGGAAAAAGATTTGTTGAAGTGGCCCGCAGGATCACGCCGCACAAGCCCGTTGTCGCCCAGTACGTCGGCGGGTCGGTGTCCGGAGCGCGCGCGGGGATGAGCCACACCGGCGCAATGGCCGGCCCTGATTTCCTCTATAACGGTATTTTCAAACAGGCGGGCATTATTCGCGTCAATACGATTGAAGATCTCTACGCGCACGGCTGGACGCTGGCCACACAGCCGCCGCTTAAAGGCAGACGGGTCGGGGTCATTACCAATTCCGGCGGTCCGTCTTCAACCATTGCCTATACCTGCGATGCGTTTGGTCTGGAAGTCCCCCGTTTTTCCGACGGATTGCAAAAAGAAATCCGCAAGCATATCGAACCGCATGCCTCCGCGTCCAATCCCGTCGATATGACGTTCGATCTGAGCATGGGAAAACTGGCGCTCACCCTGCCGGAAATGATGATGAAAAGCGGCGAGATCGACGCGCTGGTCCTGCATGGCGCCATGATGAGCGGCTACCTGAAAGAAATTTATCCCAATCTCAAGGAGCTAATCGGAAACATTTCTCTGGATGAATTTCTGAAAGTCGGTCAATTGGACCGAAAGATTCCCGACGGCACCTTTGATCTCTCACGCATACACAAGATGCCGATGCTGATATCTACTTTTTTTGATCACGAAGATAATTACATCCAGGGCTATCTGGATACGAACAATCCGGTTTTCTATTCTCCGGAAAATACGGCACGGGCGCTGGCTTCGCTATACCGCTACAAACAAATCAAGGAACGCGCCCCCCATCAAGACGTCGCTTTGCCGAAAATCAAAAAACCGGCCAAAGAAATGATCAGCCGGGCGTTAACCCGTAAACAGAAGGCGCTGGATGAATACGAAGCCAAGCAATTGCTGGCCTGCTACGGGATTCCGGTCACAAAAGAAACGCTGACCGGAAAGGTTGAGGAAGCGCTGGCCGCGGCGAGACAAATCGGTTATCCGGTGGCGCTCAAAGCCTGCCACTGGGAAATCATGCACAAGAGCGGCAAAGGTTTGATCGCGCTGAATGTGAAAGACGAAATCCAGTTGAAAAAGGAATTTAAAAATATTCAGAAAAACGCGGGAAAGAAAACGCCGGTTCTCGTGCAAAAAATGCTCAAGGGCAGCCGCGAGTTTCTGGCGGGGATGACACGTTATGCCGGGTTTGGCCCGTGCGTCGTTTTCGGTCTGGGCGGTGTTTTTACCGAAGTTTACAAGGACACCACGCTACGTCTGGCGCCCCTTGCCGACGCCGATGCGCGCGAAATGTTCGCGGACATCCGCGCCCGCCAACTGCTGGATAAATTCCGGGGAATGGAGAAGGTGCAATTGAACAGACTCTCGCAAATCCTTCGGGCCCTGGGCAATATTGCCCTGCTGCACCCGGAGATCGCGGAAATTGATCTCAATCCGATTATTATTGACGGAGCGGAACCGGTCGTTGCTGACGCGCTGATTGTGCTGGAGAGCAACATCAAATAAGCTGGTATTGATGCTGTTAGCAGCGATCAACTGCGCAGTCCGTCCAGAAACCGGTCCAGCGCCTCCTGGTAAAGAGATTGATAGTCATCCTTCACCAGAATGGTCTTTTTCAGCTTTTTCAGCTGAATAATGCCGTTGAAAGTGCTCCAGAGAATGATTGCCTGTCTTCGCGGATCGACCTTTTTGAAAGTTCCGTTGTCGATGCCTTCACGGATCGCGGACGTCAGGGTGAATATGCTGGCATTGCCGTGCGCATCAATTTAATTTTTTAATTCCGGGGGAAAATCGTTTCCGGCGATGTCAGAAAATAATTGATGATATCGAAATAATTCTCGAGAACATTTTTATACTGTACACCACGAAAACAAGTTCTTATCCATCAGGGAATACCTGGTTCTCAATAAACAGGGGGGCACGCCGTGTCACTTTGCCCGCCTTCTTACCGTTTTCTGTCGAGCCAGATCTTCATTTCCCGTGCCTGGGCGCTGAGCTCGTCACGGAACATGGGGTGTGCGATACTGATGAGTGCCTCCGCCCTTTCCCATGTAGGCATGCCTTTGAGCTGGACAATGCCGTATTCCGTGGCCACATACTGCACGATGGAGCGGGGAATCGTGACGATGGAACCGGGCCGAAGCGTAGGCACGATCCGGGAATGAACCGTACCATCTTTGTCGGTAAAGGTAGAACTCAGGCCGATGATGCCCTTTCCTCCGCGTGAATAGAAGGCTCCCATGATGAAATCGAACTGACCTCCTGTCCCGGAGATCTGTGAGATTCCGACCGACTCGGAGCAGACCTGGCTGAAGAGGTCTATCTCCAGGGCATTGTTGATGGCGACTACCTTGGCGTTCATTCCGATAGCTCTGGGATCGTTGACGTAGTTCACCGGATACGAAGCGCAGGCCGAGTTGTTGTGAAGGAATTCGTAGAGTTTTTTCGTACCCATGGCAAAGGTATAGACCATTTTGAACCGGTCGATGGTCTTATTGTTGCCGGTAATTTTGCCTTTGTTGTAGAGATCCACCATGGAATCGACGAGCATTTCGGTGTGTACGCCCAGGTCCTTCAGGTCACTTTCGGCAATCATGGAACCGATCACATTGGGAAGCCCGCCGATGCCGAGCTGCAGGCAGGCGCCGTCTTCAATCTCTTTCATAATGTGCTGTGCTATCTGCATATCTATTTCAGTCGGGGTGGGAGGCCGGATTTCCTGCAGCGGTGCATTCCTGCCCTCTACGATGTAATCCACCCGGGAGATATGCACGGACTCCTGATTTCCGCCCAGGCAATGAGGCAGGGATTTGTTGATCTCCACCACCACATTCTTCGCCTTGGTGATAGCCGCCGATGTGATGGAATTGACCAGCCCGAAGTTGAAGTATCCCTGAGCATCCATGGGACGGGCGCTGACAAAGACGTAGTCATAGGTTTTGTATTTTCTTACAATCCGCGGGCCCTGATGGTAGGTTAAGGGAATGTAACTGCACAGCCCCTGCTGATAGAGTTTTCTGCTCACTGAGGAAAAATGCCAGTCGTTGTAGATGAAGTGCTCGCGGTAAGGGTCTGCCTCGATGAACTGGGGAACCTTGGTGATGCAGACGCCTTCAATAAGAACATCCTGAAACTCATGTGCCCGTTGGGCGAGCGCATGATCGATGGCTTCGGGCCTGAGCACGAATTCACCAAAGAAGATCCGGTCGCCCGACTTGACCATCTGCGCCACCTTCTCGGCGCTGGTAAGTTTCTGGTGATACTTTTTTCTTGTGAGTTCTTGCATGGTTTGCATCCTTTCTCTCGAACTTGAAAACGGATTTCAGACTGTCAGGTCTCTTCGCTCCCGAAATTGATCTTCAGTTCATAAACTCCCACTTCCAGGTGCGTCGTCATCGGATAGCCGGACTTGGAAAATACCTGCATCATCGCTTTGTTCTGGGAAAGGACATCCGCTGTGAAGCCGACAATGTTCTTCTCCTTCGCGATGCGAATGAGATAGCGCAGCAGAAAAGTTCCGATGCCCCGGTGCTGCCAGTCCTGATGGGTTGTAAAAGCCACTTCGGCAAAGCGCGTATTCGGATCATTAATATATCGTCCGATGGCGACGATCTGCTCCCGCCCTTCCGGCTCCTCTTTGCCGATCACCGCGGCAATGGCCATTTTATCATTATAATCAATGGCCGCCAGCGGCATGGCGACTGTATGGGAGAAAGATTTCAGATTTTGAAAAAAGCGCGTATAGACATCCTGCTGGGGCAGCCCGTAAATCAAGTCCTGAATGGCGCGTTCATCCGTGGCTTTCACCGGACGGAAAAACAGCGGTGTGTCCTTTTTATCAATCCAGTTCACCTCGTATTCTTTCGGGTATAAAACCACCGGCAGCGTCTGGTCTCTGTATATGAAACCCTGTTTTTTCGCCGCTTCTAGAAGCTCGTCGCGGAAGTCGGGATGGGCGATATTAATCAGCATCATGGCCCGCTCGCGAATGGACTTGCCGTGCACATAGGCGACGCCATATTCCGTCACCACGTAATGAATATCACCGCGCGTCACCACGACGCCGCTGCCCGGAGAAGGATACGGGACAATGCGGGAAATCCGGCCATCTTCGGTCGTCGAGGGCAGCACCATAATGGATTTGCCGCGGAAAGACATCGCCGAACCGCGCACAAAGTCCACCTGACCGCCGATGCCGCTGTAAAATTCAAAGCCCAGGGAATCCGAACAAACCTGCCCGGTCAGATCGACCGTCAGGGCGGAATTAATGGACACCATCCGATCATTCTGAGCAATGACATAGGGATCGTTGACATACTGGCACGGACGGAATTCAAACAGCGGATTGTTGTGCACGTAATCATAGAGACGCCGGCTGCCCATGCAGAAAGCGGCAACGATTTTTCCCGGATGCAGTGTTTTTTTCCGGCAGGTCACCACGCCGCTTTCAATCAGATCCATCAGGCCGTCGGTGAATGTTTCCGTATGCACGCCCAGATCTTTTTTGTTCTGGAGATAGGGAAACACAGAATTGGGAATTTTGCCCACACCGGTCTGAATGGTGGATTCGTTGTCAATCAGATCGGCAATCAGTTGACCGATCACCTGCGCGATATGGCCGGGCGACTTCTGCGTAAACTCCAGAAGCGGCGCATCATTTTCCACAAACGCGGAAATTTCGCTGACATGCAGAAAGCTGTCGCCCAGTGTCCTGGGCATATTCGGATTCACTTCGGCCACAACATAACGCGCCACTTCCGCCGCCGTTTTGCTGATATCCACCGAGATGCCCAGACTGACATAACCGTTCATATCCGGCGGAGAAACCGTAATGAGGGCGACATCAATGGGCATCGATCCCCGCTGCATGAGCCGGGGCACTTCGGACAGAAAGATGGGGGTATAATCGGCATGGCCGGCTTTGATCGCCGCGCGGGCGTTGGCGCCGATAAAAAGCGCGTTGTGGCGGAAATGATTAATATACACATCGGACGTATAATCGGTGAGTCCCAGATCAAGGAAGTGGAGAATCTCCACATCGGCAAGATACTTCCCCATATCCAGAAGCGTTTTGACCAGTAGCTGGGGCTCTCCGCAGGCAGACGCGATGAAGATTCTCGCTCCGCGTCTGATCCGGCTTAAAGCGGTTTTCGCGTCCGTCAGTTTTTCCTGATAGGTCTTTTGCCAGTCGTGAATCATCTTTCATTTCTCCTTTCCCTCAAAGAAGGTTTCTTGCGCACAGATCGGTTCCGGTTACAACTTTTGTTTCATATAGTACCTACTAAGTCTCAGTTTTTTGGAGTCGTTAAATTTGAGGAATACTGGTTGTATGTTGCAACGCTACTTTCTTCTTCAACTCACGAAATTCCGAGGCCGGAACAACACTTTCGTCCGCCCCTACTGCCGAAAGGGCGCCTTCCTCCACCAGTCGCCGCCATCGAAAAACCTGGTTAGCATGGATGCTATACTTCCGCGCCACCGATGATACGCTCATTCCCGGTTGGTCTGTCTCTTGCACGATGGCCCGCTTCTCGGATGGTGACCAGCGTCGTCTGCGCTGCTCGCCAACAATGACTTCAGCTGTGCTCATAAACACCTTCTTTCCAGTTGTACAATTAGCTCTATGCCTATTACTACAACTTATTCAGAGTTTCAAAGGTGTCCGTTTCATTTGGGGGCTAGTTCAATCTAAATATTTCTTCTTTGGAATCTATGATAGGTTGTAACCTAACATAGAAATGAAAATTTTAGAACTGAAGATTACCAGTTGTTAGGTTGAATAATACTCAAGACTGAAGACCTGAATGTTTCAGGAAGCACGAAAAAAAATCTGATTTTTGAAATGGCAGGGTTATTTAACTAACCTACAAAGTCTCAAAGTTAACTATCAATCTTCTTTTTATATTCTCGATCGGTGCAAAGCTGTTCAGGACGACTTAACTCTTCTTTCCTGATTTCTTGAACATATCACCCAGGGTGCCCATGGCTTTCGGTGACTTGGAAATATACTTGCGGAAGTCATCTTCATCGCCCGCGACAGGTACTTCTTGATCGCTGCCGGCAAAATCCAGAGAAATTTTTTTGTTCTCCCGATCAACCTTTTCAATCTTCACTTCCAGTTCATCGCCTGCCTTCATGACATCGCCGGGGTGCTTGATCTTCTTGCCGCGCGCAATTTTGCCGATATGCAGCAAGCCTTCGACGCCGGCTTCCAGGGTGATGAATGCGCCGAAATTGGTCAGACTGGAGACCTTGCCCTTCAACAGGCTGCCTTCAGGATGGTTGCGGACGAATTCATCCCAGGGATTGGGCAGGTTTTCTTTAACGGATAAGGTTATGCGGTTATTTTCCCAGTCCAGATTAATGATGGCAACTTCAACCTTATCGCCGGGAGCATACACCGTCTTCGGATCTTCAACTCTTCCCCAGCCCATTTCCGAAACGGGCAGCAGGCCCTGAATGCCGCCCAGATCGACAAAGGCGCCGAATTTCTGAACACTGGCCACAACGCCGCTGACGGTCATTCCCTTCTGTAGAGAATTTTTCAGGGCCTCTTTCTTTTCTCTTTCAATTTTTTCCAGCAGAGGACGGCGGGACAAAATCACATTGCGGCCGTTTTCTGAGCATTCGGAAACAATAAATTCAAATTTTTTGCCGATATAGGCAGCGGCATCGTCTATCTTTCTGATATCCATCTGCGAGTAGGGACAAAAAGCACTGACCGTGGGATTGATTCTCACGGAAAAGCCGCCTTTGATTTCCTTTTCGACCGTTGCTTCCATCGGCATTTGATTTTTAAAGGCGTCGAACAGAAAATCATTGACGTTTTTGCTGGTCAACAGTTTGGTGGTGAAAAGTTTTTCCCCATGTTTTGACCAAAGGAAATAAGCCGTGATCGAATCCCCTTCCTTCACAGTCAGGTTTCCGTTTTCGTCAACGAGCTCTTTTTTCTCCATGTAGCCTTCGCTTTTCGCCCCCAGATCGATAAATATCCATTCCTCCGTTATCTTGACGATCACGGTATCGATTCTTTCCCCCGATGAAAAACGGCGGGGTTTAAGATTGGTTTCATTCAGCAATTCCGAAAAACTTTTTGTATCTTCCATGGATATTCCTCTTTTCTTTATAAGCCACTATGGACATGATTTGAGCTGCTCCGATAACATAAAAAATAAAATATTACAAACAAGTGGTAAAATATTTTTTATCTGACTGCTCCGCCGTACCGAATGGTTCATCCATCGGGCTTCCGCGCGCTTCCATTATGAAGCCCGGAGAGGCTCTAAAAAATTCTGGATATTTGAACAAATATGTATTATAAAAAGCACATAATATCTAAGGGGTTAAAATAATTATGCGTTTTGAAATATCCCGCGGCGGCAGCGGGCTGACTTATGAAATCCGTAACATTGTTCTGATTGCCAATAAGCTGAAAAATCTGGGCGTCGATATCATCTGGGAGAACATCGGTGATCCGGTGCAGAAAGGGGAAAAGATTCCCGACTGGATGAAGGATGTGCTTATGGAAATCATCAAGGATGACGCGTCTTTTGCCTACTCACCAACCAAAGGCATGGATATCACGAGGCAATTTCTAACGGACCGCCTCAATCAGCGCGGCGGGGTGCAGATTACACCGGAAGATATTATTTTTTTCAATGGTCTCGGCGATGCCATCGCGCGCGCCTATAGCTCCATTCAGGTTGACGCCCGTATGATTATGCCGGAGCCGACGTATTCCACGCATTTTATGGCGGAAGTTCTGCATGCCTCTTTTCCGCCCAACACCTACCGTTTGAATCCCTACAATGGCTGGCACCCGGATATGCGTGAACTGGAACAGAAAGTCAGAAGCCACCGGGCGATTGTGGGCATCCTGGTGATCAATCCCGACAATCCCACCGGTTTTGTCTATCCGGAAGAGACGCTCCGGAATATCGTGCGCATCGCCAGGGAAAACGATCTTTTCGTTGTTTTTGACGAAACCTACATTAATATTGTTTACAACAGCAAAAAGACCGTACAGCTTTCCGATATCGTGGGAACGGTTCCGGCCATCAGCATGAAAGGCATTTCCAAGGAACTGCCCTGGCCCGGTTCCCGCTGCGGCTGGATGGAAATCTACAACGCCGGCAAGGACCCGATTTTTGACCGTTTCATCAACACCATCCTCCATCAGAAAATGTCGGAAGTCTGTTCGACCACGCTGCCCCAACTGGCAATTCCGAAAATCATGACGCATCCCGAATATCACAACTATCTGGACGAGCGCAGAAAGCATTATGAAAAGCTTTCGAACATCGCCTACGATATTTTAAAGGACGTTCCCTGCCTGATGGTCAACAGAACGGACGGCGCGTTTTATATGACCATTGTGTTCAATGAATCCGGCCTCAATAATAACCAAATGCTTCATATTCCAAACAAGGAAGTCAGAGAATTCGTCGAAAATCTGGTCAAGGAACCGATTGAGCATGACAAGAGATTCGTTTATTACCTGCTGGCGGCGACGGGCATCTGTGTTGTGCCTCTGACGTCTTTCTTTACGCCGCTGCTCGGCTTCCGCATGACCCTGTTGGACAAGGACGAAGCCGAATTCGAACACACGGTAAAAACGATTGCCGAGAAATTTACCGAATACATTGATTCATCCAGCAAAGGCATGCAGACGGCGATCAATCTGTCTTGAACGAACGTCTATGCTTTCCTCTTCCATTTAACGCAAAAGAGCAGAAGGGTTTAGTCTTCTGCTCTTTTGAATGTTTCAACTGGATTTCCGGAGAGCCGCTCCAGGCAGGATATCCGCCCGGAAATGCCTCCGCAAGATTTTTTAGAATCTGCCGCCGCGGTTTCCGCCGCCACTGCGATTGCCTCTGTTAAAGCCTCCGCCGCCGCCGCGATTACCGCCGCCTCTGTGGCCTCCTCCGCCGCCGGCGCCGAATTCCTTTTTCGGTCTCGCTTCGTTGACGGTAATCGATTTACCATCAAGGGTTCCGCCGTCGAATTTCTTGATGGCTTCAGCCGCGCCTTCTTCCGTCTTCATCTCCACAAAGCCGAATCCTTTGGATTGCCCGCTGAATTTGTCTTTGATCACGACAGCCGATTCGACTTCACCCGCTTCGGAAAAATTTGATCTTAAATCATCATCCGTAATCTTGTAGGACAGGTTGCCGACATACAAATTTTTGTTCATTTTTAATCCCCTTTCTTTTTTAATATTTTCTGTTCCTTCATTCCCCGACGGGGTGTCACAAAGCATCAAAATCACCCCCATCCGTCTCCTGATTGAGAAGGAAGGAAATAGTGAGGGGCTTGCATGCCTTACCTCTGATACCGACAAAATGCTTATTCCATTATCTTTTACAACTAAATTACCTAAATCAAGAAATGATAATCGAATTGCTCTTGCGCGAAAAGGAAGCTCGATCGGAGCCTTTTATAGCCGGACCGTGTGTTGCGTCCTCAAAGGATATTGAGTTCATCAAAAGAAATCAATATCTTTATTGCCGGGTTACATAGACGCAAGACGAAGAAATAGTCAAGGAATATTTTCCCTTTGCCGACGGGCACTTATTTAATCAACCGCCGGCGCATTTTAGAAATGGCGAGCGGAAACACCACCAGACAGAAAACCGTCAGATAGCAAAAACCGATTAGCGCCTCCGCGTTGAATACGCCAAGGCTCAGGGCGCGGGTCAGATTGACCAGATGCGTCAGCGGCAGGGTCTGGGCGAAATATTGCGCCCAGAGCGGCAGCCCGGATATCGGAAAAAAAGTGCCGCTGAAAAGGAACATGGGGGTAATGAACAGAAAAACAGGCAGATTAAATAATTCAATGCGCGATACCATCCCCGTAAAAACCATCGCCACCGATCCGAAGGCTATCCCGCCCAGAAACGCCACCGGCACAATCAGCAGCGCCATTGGAAAACTGACCAGTCCGAAGCAACTGATCACTCCCAGCATAATCACCGTCCCGATGACCGATTTGGTCGCGCCCCAGACGATCTCGCCGGTGATGATTTCATCGGCGTTGAGCGGCGTGGCCATCATCGCGTCAAATGTTTTCTGATAATACATCCGCACAAAAGAACCGAACGTATTTTCAAAAAACGAGTTGTTCATCATATTGATGGCCACCAGCGACGGCGCGATGAATTGCACGTAGGGGATTTCGCATCCGGCATAGCTGACAGAGGTAATCATCCCGCTGAAGCCGATGCCGAAGGCCAGCAGGTAAAACAGCGGCTCCAGAAGCGGCGGCATGAAATTGACCTTCCAGTTTTCCTGATAGACCGTCAGATTGCGCTGCCAGATGCGGATAAACCGCGGCGATATATTCAGGTTCATTCCCGCAGCTCCCTTCCGGTCAGTTTCAAAAACACATCCTCGAGGGTCGCGGAACGCAACACGCAGCTCTTGTGCGAAAAACGGTGGCAGATTTCGCGATAAAGTTCATGTCCGTTCTCGGCGTAGATAATCAGGCGATGACCCAAATCTTCCTGCCGGGCCTTCCTTTCGCGGGAAAAGGCGCGCATCTCTTCTTCCGGTTCGGCCACTTCAATGATATTTTCTCCCGTGTATTCGCTGATCAGCGCCTGGGGAGAGCCCTGCGCCAGAATTTTACCGTGGTCCATAATCACCAGATCATCGCAGAGGCGCGCCGCCTCGTCCATGTAATGCGTTGTCAATAAAATCGTAATGCCTTCTTTTTTCAGCTTCTCCAGACGCTCCCAGAGCTGATGGCGCGATTGCGGATCAAGGCCCGTGGTGGGTTCATCCAGGATGATCAGTTCGGGCTTATTGATCAGGGCGCGGGCGATGACCAGCCGGCGGACCATACCGCCGGACAGTTCCGTAGCGCGGGCGTTCTGGCGATGTTCCATGGCGAAATATTGCAGCAGGACCGAGGCTCTTTCCTGCGCCGTTTTTTTATCGATGTTGAAGTAGCGGGCGAACACTTCAAAATTCTGCGTCACGGTCAGATCGGGATCCAGCGTGTTATCCTGCTGGCAGACGCCGATACGCGCTTTGATCTCTCTGGACTGTTTTTTAATGTCCATGCCGAAGACAGAGATATCGCCGGAGGTAATCGGCGAAAAGCCGTAAATCATTCTGATGGTGGAGGTCTTGCCGGCGCCGTTGGGCCCCAGAATGCCGAAGCAGATTCCTTTATCGACGCTGAGAGAAATATCATCCACGGCGGTAAAAGAACCGAATGTTTTCTTCAGATGATCAGCGACAATCACCGGCTGGGTGCTGTTATTTTCGGACATCATGTTTTCCCTTTGGCCGGTTTCAATCTATGTTAACAGCGAGAACCTTGTCAATAAAAAGAATCCACCCTATTTTTATGCTTGACGAAACAGGTTCCTTCCATTATATTCATCAGCAAGAAAAACAGGCTTGATGTTTTGCTGAAGCTGAAACTAAAATCGGGAGGATAGACGATGAGTAAATCAATGGACAAAGGAAAAAAAGACGCCAAGAAAAAACCGGTCAAATCCGTTAAAGAAAAAAAAGAAGCCAAAAAATTGAAGAAGGCGGCTAAAGCCGGCCTGTAATCCGCTACATTAAGCACGTCTGATAGGATTCATCATGAAAATTAAATTTCTTGGGGCGGCCCGGGAAGTGACCGGCTCCTGTTTTGTTATCGAAACCGATAAGGCAAGGTTCGCCATTGACTGCGGGATGCATCAGGGCGGATCAGACATGGAAGCGCGCAATTGGGATATCAATGTTTATGACCCGCGGAACATTGATTTTTTTCTGATTACCCACGCGCACATTGACCATTCCGGCCTGTTACCGCGCATGGTGCAGAACGGATTCAGCGGGCCGGTTTACGCCACGGAGCCGACGGGAGACCTCATCAAGATCCTGCTGTTGGACAGCGCCCATATCCAGGAAACAGACGCGACATCGAAAACGAGACGGCAGCAGCGCAACGGCCGGTCTGAAAAAATCATACCGCTGTACTCCACGAAAGACGCCGAGGCGGTTGCCCCGCTGATCAAAACCAGGCGCTACAACGATGTTTTTTCTCCCGCCGACGGCATCAAGGTTAACTTTCAGGATGCCGGCCATATCCTGGGAGCGGCCATTGTGGAATTGTTCATCGAAGAAAACGGCTCGTCCACAAAACTGGTTTTCTCCGGCGACATCGGCCGCAGCCATCAGCTCCTGATGAAAGATCCGGTGGATATCACCGGCGCCGATTTCCTTTTTATGGAATCGACTTACGGGGACCGCAACCATAAAGGCGAGGAAGACAGCTTAAATGAATTGGCCGAAGCGATTCAGTACAGCTACGCCAGACGGGAAAAGATCATCATTCCGGCTTTCGCCGTGGAGCGTACGCAGGAAATGCTCTATTCGCTATATCTGCTCAACCGCGACGGTCGGCTGCCCAAAGACATTCCGGTGATTCTGGACAGCCCGCTGGCCATCAAGGCCACGGAAATTTTCCGCAAGTACCATTCATATCTGGATGAGGAAACGCACAGTCTTTTGAAAGCAGGCGAGGATCCACTGGATCTTCCCCAGCTTCAATTTTCGTCATCCACCGAGCAATCCATGAAAATCAACGAAACGAAAGGATCCGCGATCGTCATCTCCGCAAGCGGCATGGCGAACGCCGGAAGAATCCGACATCATCTGCGCCATAATTTATGGCGTACGGGCGCCAGCATTGTTTTTGTCGGCTTCCAGGCGCAGGGAACGCCCGGCCGTAAAATTATCGAAGGCGCGAAAAAAATCCGGATCTTCAACGAAGATATCGCCGTCAAAGCCAAAATATGGACGATCGGTGGATTCTCGGCTCACGCCGGCCAGACGCAGCTTCTCGACTGGCTGGGCAAATTTCCCGATAAGAAAATGCCGGTCTTCCTGATCCACGGCGAACCCGACACGCAGAATATCCTGGCGTCTTTAATCAAACAGAAGCTCGGATTTAACGTGACCATTCCCGAATATCTGGAAGGAATCACCCTCAAAGCCGGAGCTGAGCCGGAAGCTGTAAAACAGCCGCAGGCCGTCCCGCAGCCGGTTGATATGGCGCCGTTGCTCGCCGAGCTGAAAGCGAAAATCGACAACCTCAACAGCCAGTTGGGTAATATTCGATCGCTTCCCGCCTCGCGGCAGGCTGAGTTTCTCAATCTGATCCAACAGGCCAAGCTGAGCATGGATGAAATAAAAATAAGAGATCTGAACGCCAGAAAATAGAAGGCCTAAAGTCCCCGCTGACGGATTGTTATGTCGGGGTGGAATAGCAACGCCATCGTTTCGATCGCGTCAAAGAGGCGCGGCGACGCCCGGCTGATCAAATCGGTGTCAATCGGATAAATTCTGTTGTTTTGGACGGCCGGTATCTGTTGAAATTCCCGCCAGAATTTTTTTACCGCTGCAAATTCCCTGTCGTGGGCTATCGGGGCAAATAAAATGATATCCGGCACCCCTTTCATAATGCCTTCCAGGATTCTGTAGGTGCTGGAAGGATTGATGACATAGACGGGCAGACCGATTCTTTCCAGTTGCGTGACGGTCTCTTTCCGGTTGCCGTCAACCGTCGCGATGATTAAATCCGGTTTCAGTGAAACGATCTTTTCGATGGACGGATTCGTGAATCCGCCAATGCGCGGCTTTCGCAGCGCCCCGGCCGGCCAGTTACAGTAGCTGGTCACGCCCGCGATCATGCTGTCGAGACCCAGCGCGTAAAGCGTTTCCGTGATACCGGGGGCCAGCGAGACAATTCTTTGCGGCGCCCCGGCGATATGGACATGGCGTCCCGTTTCGTCGGTTACCATCCGGGCGAATGCTGCATCAGACAGAAATGTAAATGCTGCAGAAACCAGCACGATAAATATTTTTCGCCGATATGATTTTTGATTACGCGTCATGGTCTTCGATACATCATCTAGTCCGTGATCTTGTAGTTGAATGAAGCAATGATATGAAGGCGCGAAAGGTCGTAATTCGCCGGCAGCGGTTCGTAGGGCGCGGCGTCCTGCACAACTCTTAATGCTCCCTGATCAAGGTTCTGTGAGCCTGATGAAGACAGGAGAGCGACGCCGGCAAGACTGCCGTTGGCGTCAATGGACATTTTGACGACGACATTCCCCTCTTCAATATTTTCATAAGCCTTTTGCGGATAGATCCAGATGCGCAGAATCCTGTTTTTGACTCTGGTGAGGTAACTGACATACTTGGCGTCCAGACTTCCCAGATCAGTCGTATCTTCGCGCCAACCCTGATCCTTACCAACATTACCTTTTTCATTTCGTGGCTGATCCGGTTTGGTTTTAACATCTTCCTTTTTATCTTCCTTCTTTGCTTTCACCGGCTCCCGCGCATCCTCGGATTCCGGATCGCTGATACTGACCGAAAGAACATCCAGCGGTTTGGCGTAATCATTCAGATTAATCATGCCGGCCACGCCCAGAAGCGTCATATGAATGATGATCGATATTAGAACGGGCCACAGAATGGCTTTTTTGTTCATACGTTGTGTTCCCTGATCCGGACTTCCTTCTAATACAAATGATTTACGACGTAACCATATACGGCATTGGCCACAAAATCAACAATCGGAATGCATTCGACAAAATAAATGGATTTATAAAAACGGAATGTCTGGAAAAATCAGGATGAATCTTTCTAAAAAGAAAAAGGCGGGGTTCGCGTCCCGCCCTTTTTAAAATAATATACAATAAAACTCTATTCGATGTTCGCGCTGACCACAGAGGCAATCTGCATCATGTCAATCGTCTGGCCTTCTTTCAATTTCGTGAAATCGACGACCTTGCCGCTCGACGTCTTTACTTTGGTGTTATTAATGATCTTGATTAATTTGGCGTCAATGACAATATTCTTGCCGGCGTTCTCAGGCTTGCCGTTGACTTTTGTTGTCTGAAGTTTGTTGGCTTTGATGTAATCCCACAGTTTTTTGGTTATTTCCGTGCGGGGGAGTTCTTTGGCCTTCAAAAGTTCCGCCAGATCCGCCTTCAATTTTACCGGTTTACTCAATCCTTTTTTTTCTGCCATAATCATTGCCTCCGTTTTTTTAATTTAATGGTTTTATTGAGAATGCCCTTTGTGGCGGGAAGTATAAGAGCTTTCAGTTTTGTCTGTCAAGGAAAATTGATGGGAATTTTTAAATGGACATCGTCTTTGAAGAAAGATTCCTGCCGACGGTTGCCGCGTTGGGTTATGTGATGGGGAATGCCCGGAACGACTATTCTTGCTATTCTGGCCATAGCCTTTCTTTTTAATACTGACTGCCTCGTCAATAATTATGTATACTGTCCCCGGAATTCTTTAAAAATATGACGCGGATCGTTCAGCCGGAGAATTGCTTTTACCTGGGAACCACACCCCAGTCGCTCTGCCAGATATAGGCGGCCGCTCCAACCCAATCCGTAACAATCAAATCGTTATTTTGAAGCAATCTGACTGAGGAAGGGATATAAAAAAGGACGATGTTTTTAACTTCGCCCGCTTCATTAATATGAATTACCCTTGCCCCCGTTGTTTGCGCAATCAAACAACCGTCTTCGTTGCGAACTGTGTCTCTGATCAGGAAAAAATCGTCTAGAGTATAGGATGATGAAAAGATGACCTTTCTGGAATCGGCGATCATATTACCGTTGGCATCCAGCTTATAACGAAGCAGCTGATTCAGCCCGATGTACCCCGTCGGATTGACCGTAATATACAAATATCCATTATAATACTTAATCCCGTTGGCTTTGCAGTTCTTAAAACTGTAAATCTTACTGACATTGACTTCCGATACGATATTTTCGCCGCTGACATGAATCTTGTAGACGGCACCCGGATAGCCGGGCGCCCCGTGGTCGGCCAGGTATAAATTACCTTTTCCATCCGTCGTCATTCCATTAGGGGCATCGACTTTTCTGAGGTTGATGTTGTCTTTTGTATTGGCGACCTCCGTCATGATTGTCCCGCTGTATTTTTCAAGGGCGAAAAGGCGCACAACGGCGTAATAGGCATAAAAATTTTCCGTGCAAACGGTATAGACGTAGCCATTGGTTTCGGTAATGCCCATGAATTGGCAACTCTGGTCAACGTCATTGGCCACTTTGGTTTTCGGCCATTCCACCAGATTTTCATCCGGCATAACTTCGTAAACAGTTCCATTCGACGTAACGAAAATCCGGCCGTTTCCCGCCGTTTGAAGGGAATTTTCCGGCATATTAAACCCGGTGACAATGTGATCGTACGCTTCGGCGCAGGGCACAGTGAATAACATCAGCAAAAACAGACATCCTAAAAAAATGTAACTGGTTCTTCCGCTTGTTTCATCATCAAAACTCTTTTTTGAAACCATGCCAACCTCCTTATTTGCCTTTGATAAAATGAGCTTCAACATGCAAACAGGACTAATCCCGCCTCTGTCGAAACGCGTCATCATCAATAAAATGAATTGTAAGAGCTTGTGGGCTTGAGTATATGAGATGGCATCTTGTGTCAAGCGGATTTATGCCACCAGATAGAGGTTGTGAATTCCATGAACATTGTCCGCATTCCCCACCACTACCCTACCATGGCCACCTGGCGCAGGAAAAAACTCTGGATGCGGGAAACCAGGAGGAATTCGTCCCCAGTTTTGCCTGTTAAGGGAAATTGATGGGACTATCAAAATCTCCTTGACACAAGACCGCGCCTCCTATACTCAAGCCCACAAAAAGGAAGTTCTTATAATCTATGCATAATCTCGTAAAACAAACACCTTCTTTAAATTACATCAAAAAATTTTTTTGGAATACTCCTACTGTCATGACGATCTCTTTGGCAAAAGACGGCACTTACGTGGACGTGAATGAATCTTTTGCGAAAGCCATGGGAGTGCCGCGTCCGGATATCATCGGAATGTCATCCACAAATATGGGATGGATAACCCCTGATCAGCGATCCCTGCTTGCTACTGCAATTTCAAAAAACGGATTCGCGGAAAATATTGAACTGGAAGGAAAAGTTCAGGGGAAACCACTATTAGGATTGTTTAATGCTACTCCGATAACGATTAATAAAAAAGCGATGTGGTTGACGGCTATAACGAACCTCAGTGCGATGAGAAGAGCCCGGGCTTATAATGAAAATATTCTTTTGAAATCATTAACCGCCATTGTCGGAACCGGTGTTGTCCTGTTACGCGTCCACCGCAAGGGGGATCCGGACATTTTTTTTATTAATGAAGAAGCTAAAAGAGCCCTCCGCAAACGATCGATGAAGAATTTAATGAATGTTCTTTCCGGAGACGGATCGACTTATTTGATGAATCGAGGTGAATTTTATCATGCCAAACTGATTTCCACGAATCCCGGTTCCCCTCTCCAAATCATTTTGACGGAACGTTTGCCGGACACCCTGTTTATTAAGGAACAATTGGAGCAGACGGACCTGACGCCCAGACAAATGGAAGTTGCCTATCTGGCTTCCATCGGCCGCTCCAATAGAGAGATAGCCCAGAAGCTCCGCATCTCGGAATACACGGTTAAAGATCATTGCAAAGATATCTATCAGAAAATCGGTGTCAATAATCGGTATCAGCTGATTTCCAAAATATTAAAAACCGGGCGCGTCTGATTCATTGTTTTTTCAGAGCACTTTTTTTATTGACACCCGTCTTGTCTTCCTATACTTCAGTGGCCGCAACAATCAGAAAGCAATCCGTTCAGGAGAGAAACCATGTCAAATCGGACACTGAAAAACCGCTCAATAAAAATACCACGGGGCAGAACGCTGCTGCAGGACCCGGCTTTGAATAAAGGAACCGTTTTTAACGAACAGGAGCGTGAAGCTTTCGGTTTACGGGGGTTGCTTCCGCCGCGCGTCTTCTCACCCGCGGACAGAATTCGGCATATCATCAGCAACGTCCGGCGCAAAACCACCGATCTGGAAAAATATCTCTATCTTTCCGGCGTACAGAATCGAAACGAAAATCTCTTCTACCGCGTTCTGATGGATAATATGCAGGAACTGATGCCCATTATTTATACACCAACCGTCGGGCAGGCGTGTCAGGAATACAGCCGAATTTTCAGCGAGTCGCGCGGCATTTTCATTTCAAAATATGATCGCGGCCGCATCAAAAAGATATTGAAAAACTGGCCGCATAAAAATGTCCGCGTCATCGTCGTAACAGACGGCGAACGAATCCTGGGACTGGGCGATCTCGGTGCCAACGGGATGGGAATTCCCATCGGCAAACTCTCCCTCTACACCGCCTGCGCGGGCATTGATCCGAAAGGCTGCCTGCCCGTGACGATCGATGTCGGCACCAACAATCAGGACCTGCTGAATGCTCCGGACTATATTGGTCTGCCGGAATCGCGTTTGCGGGGGGAAGAATACGATGCGCTGATTGACGAGTTCATGGCGGCCGCGTCCAAAGCTTTCCCCGGCGTCATGATTCAAATGGAGGATTTCGGCAACGTCAACGCATTCCGTCTGCTCGAAAAATACCGCAATCAGTACTGCATGTTCAACGACGACATTCAGGGAACGGCATCGGTGGCTCTGGCCGGACTTTATTCAGCCCTGCGGATCACCGGCGGAAAAATTTCCCGGCAGAAACTTCTCTTCCTGGGCGCAGGGGAAGCGGCAATCGGCATCGGCGATCTGGTCTCTTCCGCCATGATGGAGGAAGGATTGTCTTTATCCGAAGCTCATGCAAATTGCTGGTTTGTGGATTCCAAAGGCCTGGTTGTGAAAAGCCGCACGGATCTGGTGGAGCATAAAAAACCCTACGCGCATGATTTCCCGTTCCATCAGGACCTTTTGTCCGCCGTGGAAGCCTTGAAGCCGACGGCCATTATCGGTGTCTCCGGCCAGCCCAGAACCTTCACACCGGCAATCATAGAGGCCATGGCCCGAATAAACGAACGGCCGATTATTTTTGCGCTTTCCAATCCGACATCCAAAGCCGAATGCACGTCTGAGGAAGCCTATCGACACACCAAAGGACACGCCATTTTCGCGAGCGGAAGTCCCTTTCCGGCCGTTACGATGGATGGGCGGACTTTCGTTCCGGGACAGGCCAACAACGCCTATATTTTCCCCGGCGTGGGTCTCGGCGTCATCGCCTCGGAAGCTTCGCGCGTCACGGATGAAATGTTTACCGCCGCCGCCAAAACGCTGGTGGCGCAGGTGACAGAAGAAGATTTGCAGACAGGATGTCTTTTTCCGTCGCTAAACCGCATTCGCGAAGTTTCGGCCAATATCGCGCTGGCGGTGGCAAAAGTCGTTTTCGCACGGGGGCTGACGTCCATGACTGAACCGGCAGACCTGTCCGGCCATATCCGCTCGGTCATGTATGAGCCGGATTTCCATCCTTATATTTAATACATTGCATTGATCTTGCCTTTTTTTCACTGCACAGGTTTATGAAGCCCCAAAGTTTGCTTTGGGCTTCATATTAGTGATTGACATACAAAATTGTTCTCCTTATAGTTCAAAAACGTTTTAGACGGGTCATCAAGCATCTGCAGAAGGAGAAACTCAATGATTCAGAAACCGGGATTCGACAACGAAAAATACATCCAGGAACAGACCACAGAAATTCTCAAAAGAGTGGACCGCTTCAACAACAAACTCTATCTCGAATTCGGCGGCAAACTGCTCTATGATTACCACGCTGCCCGTGTGCTGCCCGGTTATGACCCGAACGTCAAGATGCGTCTGATTCAGGAATTAAAAGATAAGGCCGATATTATCCTCTGTATTTATGCCGGCGACATTGAAAGAAAAAAAATCCGCGCCGATTTCGGCATTACCTACGACGCGGATGCTCTCAAACTCATCGATAATCTGAGAACGTGGGGGATCAATGTCGTGGGCGTTGTGATTACCCGTTTCGACGAACAGCCCGCTGCCATCATCTTTAAAAACAAACTGGAAAGGCGCAACATCCCCGTTTACACGCACAAGTTCACTAAAGGATACCCGACGGATGTGGAAACGATTGTCAGCGATGAAGGTTACGGCGCCAATTCCTACATCAAAACCGACAAACCGCTGGTGATCGTCACCGGACCGGGGCCGGGCAGTGGCAAGATGGCCACCTGTCTTTCCCAGCTTTATCATGATTACCGGCAGGGCGTGAAATCCGGTTACGCCAAGTTTGAAACATTTCCCATCTGGAATATCCCGCTGAAACATGCGGTCAATGTCGCGTATGAAGCGGCCACCGCCGACATCCGGGACTTTAATATGATTGATCCATTTCACCTGGATGCTTATGGAGAAAAATCGGTAAACTACAACCGCGACGTGGAAGTTTTTCCTGTTCTCAGGCGAATTCTGGAAAAGATTACGGGAGAGCCTTCATTCTATAAATCACCCACGGATATGGGCGTCAACCGTGCCGGCTTTGCTATCATCAATGATGAGGTTACGCAGCAGGCATCCCAAATGGAAATGATTCGCCGCTATTTCCGTTATCGGTGCGAATACGCAATGGGCTTTGCCGACCGCGAAACCGTGCAGCGCGCGGAATTGTTCATGAAAGATTTTAATCTGATGCCGGAAGATCGTCCGGTCGTGACGCCGGCCAGGGAAGCCGCTGTCACACCACCGCAGGAACAGAGGGATTACGAAAGAGGCAACGAAGGCATTTTCTGCGGCGCCGCCATCGAATTGAAAAACGGAAAAATTATCACCGGCAGCAACTCTTCCCTGATGCACGCGGCAACCAGTATGGTTCTGCATGCCATCAAGCATCTGGCGGAGATCCCCGATAAAATAAAACTGCTGCCGCCTCAAATTACGAATTCGGTTAAAAATCTGAAAACGGAAATTCTTGATGAAAAATCAGTCAGCCTTGATCTGGAAGAAGCGCTCATCGCCATCAGCATCAGCGCGACCACCAATCCCGCCGCCCAACTGGCACTGGAAAAACTGAGAGAGTTGAGAGATTGCGAAGCGCACATGACCCACATTCCCACGCCGGGCGATGAAGCGGGTCTCAGACGGTTGGGCATCAATCTGACGACGGATCCAAACTTCTCAACGAATGATTTATTCATCACCTGAGAAGTCGTAAACGTCAGGAAAAACTGAGTTTTTTTATTTTCTTGAAGAAGCCATGTATGGGCCGGCTTCCCAATCTGATATCCGGCAAAACAGGTTGACAAATAATCCCTTTTAATTAATAATTTCACATCCAAGGAGGTCTATATGCCAGTCAGAATTGCCATTAACGGTTTTGGAAGAATAGGCCGGCTTGTTTTTCGGGCCGGATATAAAAGCAGCGATGTGGAGTTTGTAGCGGTCAATGATCTTGCCGACACGAAAACACTGGCCCATCTGCTGAAATATGATTCAACGCACGGAACGCTGGACGCGGAGGTTAAGGCCGGCAGCAACTCCATCAACGTTGACGGAAAAGAAATCAAAACTTTTTCCGTCCGGGAACCGGAAACCCTGCCCTGGAAAGATTTAGGGATTGATGTTGTCTTGGAGAGTACCGGTAGATTTACCGACAAGACCGGGGCCGGAAAACATATCGAGGCGGGAGCGCAGAAGGTTGTCATCTCCGCGCCGGCAAAAGGTCCCGACGTCACATTTGTCCTCGGCGTCAATCCGGAAGTTTACGATAAAACCAAGCACAACATTATTTCCATGGGCTCCTGCACCACCAATTGTCTGGCGCCGATTGTCAAAATCCTGAATCAGGAATTCGGCGTTGAGCATGGTTTGATGACGACCATTCATTCCTTCACCAATGATCAGGTGGTCGTGGATGAAGCGCACAAGGATTTAAGAAGAGCGCGCGCGGCGGCACTTTCGATGATCCCCACCACGACCGGCGCGGCCAGGGCCATCGCGGAAGTCATCCCGGAGATGAAAGGGAAACTGGACGGGCTGGCGATTCGTGTGCCAACACCGAATGTTTCGTTGGTTGATTTTGTGGCCACACTTGCCAAAAACACCACCCGAAATGAAATCAACGACAAATTCAGGGAATACTCAAAAGGCGTTATGAAGGGCATTCTCGCGTGTTCAGAGGAAGAACTGGTGTCCCGCGACTTCAACGGCAACAAACATTCCTCCATCGTGGATATGCCCAACACAACCGTCATCGGCGGCAACATGGTGAAGATTCTCTCCTGGTATGACAATGAATGGGGCTTTTCCAACAGAATGCTGGAACTGCTTTCTTTTATAATGAAATGAAAAATGAGGATTGGATGATGAAGTACATTGATCAAATTGAAATGAAAGGCAAACGGGTTTTTCTGAGAGTGGATTTTAACGTTCCGATGGATAAGGAAGGAAATGTGACCGGCGACAAGCGCGTGCGGGCCAGCATCCCGACGATCAATTACGCGCTGGAAAAGGGTGCAAAATTAATCATCGCGTCGCATCTGGGCAGACCCAAAGGGAAAAGGGTTGCCGAGATGTCGCTCAAACCGGTTGTCAAGGTTTTGTCGGATCTTGTGAAAAAGGATGTTCTGTTTCTGGATGACTGTGTGGGACCGGCCGTGGAACAGGCGGTCGCCAAAATGAAAGAAGGCGATATCATTCTTCTGGAGAATCTCCGGTTTCAGCCGGGCGAAGACAAGAACGACGCGGAATTCGCCAAACAACTGGCAGCACTTTGCGATGTTTATATTGACGACGCTTTTGCCGTCTCGCACCGCGCCGCGGCGTCCAATTCGGCTATCACCGAATTCGTTCCGGTGTGCGCGGCCGGATTTCTGCTAAAAAATGAAGTCGAATATTTTAAGAAGGCTATGGTCAATCCGGCCAAACCGCTGGCCGCGATGATCGGCGGCGCGAAGGTTTCGGACAAAATCGGTCTGCTGGAAAACTTGATTGAAAAGGTGGATAAAATCATTATCGGCGGCGGCATGGCCTTTACGTTCTTACGCGCGGCGGGAAATGAAACCGGCAAATCGCTTTGCGAAGAAGATATGCTGGATACGGCGCGCAGGATCGTAGACAAAGCCAGGCAAAAAAACGTGCGGTTTTTACTGCCGGTAGATGCCGTGATTGCCCCCGCTGCAACAGCAGAAGCCGAAGCCAAAGTCTGTGATGTAAAGGATATTCCGAAAGATATGATCGGATTGGATATCGGCCCGGCCACCATCTCTCTTTTCAGCGATGCTTTGAAAGGCGTTAAGACAGTCATCTGGAACGGTCCGATGGGCATGTTTGAACTCGCGCCTTTCAGCAAGGGAACCTTCCAACTGGCTCAGGCGGTGGCTGACTCCGGTGCTCTATCCATCATCGGCGGCGGCGATACGGATACAGCCATCAAGAAGGCTGGACTGAGCGCGAAAATGTCTTATATCTCCACCGGCGGTGGTGCTTTCTTAGAGTGGCTGGAGGGAAAAACCCTGCCCGGTATTGCCGCGCTGGAAAAATAGATTGATAAGTTTTTAGGCAAGAAACAAGATAATGTAATCCCTCTTAGCTTCGCACATGGGATAATTCCCAATCCCGATACATCGGGATTGGGAATTCGACTACAATACTTCAATACGCTTTGCTTTTGAAGTTTTAGTCTCATTACGACAAACGCTTTAATGAGCCTAGATTTTTCGAAACACAGTGTTTGAAAAATCTTAGAGCGAATTATCCCGCCACCTTTAAGTGGCAGGGACAAACTTCATCCCGAAATACGGGATTCGTTTTCAGGGAGACTCATTATGAGGAAATGGATTGTCGCCGGCAACTGGAAAATGAACAACACCGTGGCCGAATCGATGGCTCTGGCCAGAGCCATTAAAGAGGGATCTTCCGGCATTCAGGACGGATCGATTATTCTTGCCCCGCCGTTCACCGCTCTTTTCAGCGTCGGTCAAATCATTAAAGGCTCGAATGTATCGATGGCCGCGCAGAACATGTATTATGAGGACAAGGGAGCTTATACGGGAGAAGTATCCCCAGCCATGCTCAAAGACCTCGGCTGCGCTTATGTCATCATCGGCCATTCCGAACGCCGGAAATATTTTCGGGAAAGTGACGCGGATGTTAACCTGAAAGTTAAAAAAGCTCTGGACACGGGGCTGACGCCGATTATGTGCGTCGGAGAAACCGATGAAGAAAGAGAAAAAGGCATCACAAAGGATGTCGTCGGCCGGCAGGTGAAAAACGGACTGGCCGGTTTGCAAACCATTGATCACATCGTCATTGCCTATGAACCGGTCTGGGCGATCGGCACGGGAAAAGTGGCAACGTCCGAACAGGCGCAGGAAGTGCATGCCTTCATCCGCGGCATCTTAAGAGAAAGTTACGGCAAGGCGGCTGATGAGTTAAGCATTCTCTACGGGGGCAGCGTCACACAGGAGAATATCGGCGATTTAATCGCCATGGACGATATTGACGGCGCGCTGGTGGGCGGCGCATCCCTGAAAGCGGACGGATTTCTGGGGATCATTAAAAACATCGCTGAAAAAAAATAAATTGGGGAATAACTTATGAGTACAAGGATGAACACTTACGATTTTTTCAAATCGTGTCATCAACTTATGACACAGACGACGGATGTCATGTTAAATAAAAAATTGAAAAAAGAGGCTCCGGTCGAACCTTTCGGCGCGCTGGCGTCGTGGGCGGATCTGGGCGGCAGGCTTTCGCATTTAACATGGGCCAGATTCTCCGAAGATGCCTGGGAATATTCGATTGACTTCTGGCAACGCTGGGTGCTTTTTATGGATACCATGAGGGTGCGCGGCAATAACATGCTGGAGCATCACCGGAAAGGAATGCCGCCGCTGCTGGATTATGAATATGAAATCGTTCTGGACGCGCGCAATTTTCCAAGACCGGTCAACTATTCCCTGTTGTTCATCAAGCCTCCGGAGGGGATGGAACCCCGCCCCGGCAAAAGACCGGTTTTAGTGATTGACCCGCGGGCCGGCCACGGACCGGGCATCGGCGGCTTTAAAAAGGATTCGGAAGTGGGCATGGCGCTTTGCGAAGGTCATCCGGTTTACTTTGCATCGTTTTCGCCCGAACCGTTGCCGGATCAAACCATGGAGGATGTAGAGCAGGCGGAAATCCATTTTCTCGAGGAGATCAAGAAGCGCCATCCGGACAGAGACTTCCCCATCGTCTACGGAAACTGCCAGGCCGGCTGGGCTGTGGCCATGCTGGGCGCCGACCGGCCTGATGTCACCGGGCCGATTGTCATCAACGGCGCGCCGATGTCCTACTGGGCGGGCGGCGAGCGCATCAATCCGATGCGCCTGAAAGGCGGGCTGCTGGGCGGTTCGTGGGTAAACAGTTTCTTATGCGACCTCGGCGGAGGATTATTTGACGGCGCCTATCTTGTCGATAACTTTGAACGGCTCAATCCGGCCAACACCCTCTGGAAAAAAGACTATAACCTGTTCGCTAACATTGACAAGGAACGGGAACGTTACCTCGATTTCGAACGCTGGTGGACCGGTTTTTATCTGCTCAACGAAGAAGAAATCCTCTGGATTGTCAGAAACCTCTTTATCGGCAACAAACTGGAAAAGGGCGTGCTGGACATAGGCCACAATCACCGGATTGACTTGAAAAATATGAAAGATCCGCTCATCATATTCGCCTCCAGCGGCGACAACATCACACCGCCCGAGCAGGCCCTCCACTGGATCTCGGAAGTTTATCCGACGACGGATGCTCTGATAAAGGCCGGCCAGCGGATCATCTACCTGCTGCACAACCATATCGGCCATCTCGGCATTTTTGTATCGGCGTCCGTGGCGCGCCGGGAGCATCACGCGATTATCGAGCACATCGAACGGATGCAGAATCTTAAGCCCGGTTTGTATGAAATGATCATCGAAGGCGAAACCGGCGAAAAGGATCCTTCGAAAGAACAGTTCTACGTCCGCTTTGAGAAAAGAGATGTTCAACACGTCACAACCTTCGTTCCCAAATCCGAATTCGATAAAATGAACCGCGTATCGGAAGTCAACGATAACCTGTATCTTGCCTTCGGCCGTCCCCTGGTCAAATCGCTCATTGTGCATCCGCAGCAGGCGACTGCTCTGCGCTGGCTTCAGCCCGGACGCGTCAGCCGCTACATCTGGTCGGATCAGGTCAGCCCCTGGATGAAGGTTTTCGAATCCTGGGCCGCATGGATTAATGACAACCGTAGCAAAGTGCAGGAATCCAACACCTTCAGTTATATTGAACGGCGGCGGTCGGAAAATATCGAAACCACCCTGAACGCCTTCAGGGACATCCGGGATACGTGGAACGAGGTTATTTTCGAGGCTATTTACCGGGAGTAAAACCAAATCTTCCTAAAGGAGCGAGCCATGAACGATATGATCCAGGAACGCCATCCGATATCCTCTGACCTGGCGCGGCGCATGAAGCGCGGCAAAGTGGTATCAATGGATGAAGCCGTGCATGTCATTCGCAACGGAGATACGGTCGCATTTGGCGGATTTGTCGGCTGCGGTTTTGCCGAAGGGATTGCCAAAGAGATTGAAAGGCAATTTATCGAACAGGGCAGGCCCCGGGAACTCACGATTATCTATTCCGCCGGCATCGGCGACGGCAAAGAAAAAGGCCTGAATCATCTCGCCCATGAAGGACTGGTCAACTGCGTGATCGGCGGTCACTGGGGGCTTGTTCCAAAATTACAAAAGCTCGCCATCGAAAATAAAATTGAAGCCTACAATCTGCCGCAGGGTGTCATCTCGCATATGCTGCGAGATATCGCCGCGCATAATCCCAGAACCATTTCCAAAGTCGGTCTGGGCACCTTTGTCGATCCCCGGCACGGCGGCGGCAAAATCAACGAACGAACCACAGAAGACATCGTTGAACTGCTAAGTTTTGATGGAGAGGAATGCCTCGCTTATAAGCCGCGGCCCATTCAAGTGGCGGTGCTGCGAGGAACAACGGCGGACCTGGATGGAAACATCACCATGGAACGCGAAGCGCTGACCGTGGATTCGCTTTCCATCGCCATGGCGGCAAAAAATTCCGGCGGTGTGGTGATGGTGCAGGTCGAACGGATTGCGGACCGCGGAACCCTGCGCGCCCGTGATGTCAAAATTCCCGACATCCTGGTGGATTGCGTGGTCGTCGCCGATCCTGAGGATCACTGGATGACCTTCGCGGAAAAATACAACCCCGCCTATTCCGGAGAGACCAGAGTGCCGGTAACCTCCCTGGAGCCGCTGCCGCTGGACGAAAGAAAAATCATCGCCCGTCGCGCCGCTCTCGAACTCAAGGTCAACGCCGTGGTCAACCTCGGCATTGGGGTTCCCGAATGCATCGCCCGCGTGGCGGCAGAAGAAGGTCTGCTCGAATATCTGACGCTCACGGCGGAACCGGGTGTCATCGGCGGTATTCCGGCCGGCGGGCTGAGTTTCGGAGCGGCCACCAATGTGGAAGCGATTGTCGATCAGCCCTACCAGTTCGACTTCTACGACGGCGGCGGATTGGATCTGGCCTTTCTGGGGCTGGCACAGGCTGACGCGAAAGGCAACCTCAACGTGAGTCGATTCGGCCCCCGTCTGGCGGGCGCGGGAGGTTTCATTAATATCAGCCAGAACGCGAAGAAAGTGGTGTTTACAGGGAGTTTTACTGCCGGTGATTTACAGGTTGCCGTAGCTGACGAAAAACTCAAAATCATCAAAGACGGCAGCGTGCCCAAGTTTATCGAAGCCGTTGACCAGGTCACGTTCAGCGGATCAGTCGGCGCCAGAAGCGGACGGCCTGTCCTTTACATCACCGAGCGCTGCGTATTTCGCCTGAGCGACAAAGGACTGGTTTTAATCGAGATAGCCCCGGGGATTGATTTGCAGAAAGATATCCTGGAGAAGATGAAATTCAAACCGCTCATTGCGGAAGAAATCCTCCCGATGGATTCCAGAATATTCCGGCCGGAAACCATGGGGCTGAAAGACGACCTGCTCACCCTTCCACTTGCCGAGCGCTTTACCTACAAGCCCGAGGAGAATCTGCTGTTTATCAACTTCGAGGGATTGAGCGTCAGGTCGCACGAGCAGATTGAGGAAATACGCCAGCATGTCGAGCGCATCTGCCAGCCCCTGAAGAAAAAAGTCCAGACCATTGTCAACTACGATAACTTTTCCATCGTTCCTGAATTGGTTGAACCCTACACCGCGATGGTCGATTACGTGGTCAGCCGCTTCTACTACAAAGTCACCCGCTACACCACCAGCGCTTTTATGCGCGTGAAACTGGGCAATCTGCTGGCCAAGCGCTCCGTTGCCCCGCACGTATTCGAAAAAGGCAAGTAGCCGCCAAGCAGATCGAAGGCAGGTTATATTTTGATAACAATGACCATTGATGTAGTTCTCTCTTGGTCGCATCACACCGGGGGAAGGTATCGACATCCTAAAATATTATTGTTTCATCTAGGAAAAGGGCGAACGTAAACTTCCATTTAAAAATTGCAGGTGTGAGTTATGATTAACGCAAGTTGTGGTGGTTCAATAAGCTTTTAACAGCTTCAGCATAATAGTAAAGTATCAACCTGTAATAATCCCTGTTAAGACCTATGAGAAAAATCCATATAACATCCTGTTGCCTCATTAAAAAATGTTACCGAGCGAAGAGAGTGGATAGGAAACGTTGCCTCATAAAAGATGTTACCGAAGCCGGGTAATCTTTTTGAGCTTCATTTCAATGATGTTTCTTAGCTCAAAA
>JAKLGV010000015.1 GCA_022710585.1 Deltaproteobacteria bacterium
GGCTGTGCATCCGGTTGATAGCCCATCATAACGGTTGCTCTCCTAAATTGTGTTGCTAATTTTATATCCGCTCTTTATAAGCTTTGCAAAACTTATTTGGGCAACAGACCGTTTACTCTTGACATTTCATCCTGGCTAAAATAAGTAGTTTGGCATGAGCCGCCCGCTGCGAATCGAATATCCATATGCCTATTATCACGTCACCTGTCGTGGTAATGAGGGAAATGAAATATTTCGCGGCGTCGAAGACCGGAAAGAATTTCTTGAACTGCTGTCTCGATCAATAGAATTATTCGAAGTTCAACTCTTGGCTTACGCATTAATGCCCAATCATTTTCATTTTCTGGTTTGCACGCCAAAAGGAAATCTTTCCTCATTCATGCGCCACTTTAATATCAGCTATACAGGCTATTTTAACCGGAAATATAAACGATCGGGACATCTATATCAGGGTCGCTATAAGGCTTTCCTGATTGACGCGGATAATTATCTCCTGGAGGTCAGCCGCTATATCCACTTAAATCCTTTAAAGATCAAATCAAAAATCCCACCGGCAAAGCGATGGCAGGATCTGTTAATCAATGATTCGACCAGCCTGCCTGGCTATATAGATTTGCAGCGCCGGAAACCTATGATTCATTATGCGACTGTTCTGGATTATTTCGGAGATGACAGCCGCAAGAGGAGCAAAGACTACAAAACATTTGTTGCTGAAGGCATTGACAAAGATATGCCCAGCCCTCTGGAAAAAGGCAAAGGGACAGGTATTATCGGGGAAAAGGATTTTATCGAGCAGTTCAGTCAATCATATGGCAGGGGTAATCAAGATAAGAAATCTTACCGGGAACAGCCGGCGCTCAGAAAGTTAGATAAAATCGCGACACCGGACGAAATCATTGATCGATATTCACAACTCACTAAACTGAGCAGGAATGAATTAACCACAAAAGGGAAACAATCGACTGAGCGGATCATGCTGATGGAACTGCTTTACCGTTTATGCAACATCACGCAACCCGAAATTGGAAAGCTTCTTGGTGATATCGACTACAGCGCGGTGAGTCAGGCCAGAAAACGTTTCTATTTAAAAATACAAAATGACCATGAAACGGCAGAAAGATTTAAATACATGCAAGAAAAAATAACCCAAATGTCAAGAGTAAAGATTTGACCCCAATTTCAATTGCTGAAAAAATACGCGGGCTGATGCGGCTGGATCGCGCGGTGAAGCTGGTGTGGGATAGCGCCAGAGGCTGGACGATAGCCGGATTTGCCCTGATGGCGATTCAGGCCTGTCTGCCTCTCTTGACGCTGTATCTGATCAAGCTTATCGTGGATGGCGTCACCGCGTCCGCGGGAGCGCCGGACAAAACCGCGGCGCTCAGCGATGTTCTGTTCTGGATTGTGTTCGCGGCGCTGACGGCGCTTCTGACCTACGCTTTCCGGGCGGTTGCCGAGATTGTCCGCGAGCAGCAAAGCCAGTTGATGACGGATTACGTTACGGATGTCATTCACCGGCAGTCGGCGGCGGTGGATCTCGCCTATTACGAGAATCCTTCTTATTATGACACGCTGCACCGCGCCCAGCAGGAAGCGCCCTACCGCCCCAACCACATTGTGCAATCGCTGACACAGCTCGGTCAAAACGCGATTTCCCTTTTGGCTCTCGCGGGGCTTTTGATTTACCTGCACTGGGCAATCGCGCTGATCCTCTTTCTGACTGTGCTGCCGGCTGTCGCGGTGAAAATCCGCCACGCCGACCGGCTCTACGCCTGGCAGATGCGACACACGGCGACGGAGCGGCACGTCTACGATTATCACCACATGCTGACCGGTTCCCACTACGCCAAGGAGCTGCGTCTGTTCGGTTTGGGAGATCTGTTCCGGCAGCGGCACCGGGATCTGTTAAAGACGCTGCGTGAGGAAAAGCTCAAGTTGGCCAAAACGCGCTCGGCTTCCGAACTGGTCGCGCAGGCCGCCGCCGTGATCACACTTTTCGGCATGCTGATTTTCATCGCTGTGCGCACCGTTCAGGGCGCGATGACTCTGGGCGATATGGTAATGTATTACGGGGCGTTCCAGCGCGCGCAGTCTGTTCTGCAGGATATTATGGGCGGGTTGGCCGGTCTTTACGAAGACAGCATGTTCATGAATCATTTTTACGAATTCATGGATCTGAAGCCTCAAACGCCGGCGCCAGCAAAAAGCGCCGCGATGCCCCGTCCGATGAGCGAGGGCATCAGAATGGAAAACGTTTCCTTCCGGTATACTTCGGTCGAGCACGATATTCTCAAGGACATCAATTTAAGCATTCGGCCGGGCGAAGTTGTGGCGCTGGTAGGCGACAACGGCGCGGGCAAAACCACGCTGGCCAAGCTGCTTTGCCGGTTGTATGATCCCGCGGGCGGACGCATCACAATGGACGGAACTGATTTCCGCGATTTTGACATTGAAGCGCTGCGCCGGGAAATCACCGTGATCTTCCAAGACTACAACCACTACCTGCTCACGGCGCGGGAAAACATCCGGATCGGCGATGTGAGTTTATCTCCCGAAGATGAACGCATCCGCGAGGCGGCCAGACAGGCGGGAACGGATGAATTCATCAGCGGTCTGCCGCATGGCTACGAAACCCTCCTGGGAAATAAATATGAGGGCGGCGCGGAGCTGAGCATCGGTGAGTGGCAGAAAGTGGCGCTGGCGCGGGCTTTTCTGCGCGACGCGCAACTGATCATTCTGGATGAGCCCACCAGTTCAATGAGCGCGAGAATGGAGCATGAAATTTTTCAGTCTTTCCGGAAGCTCTTGAAGAACCGTTCCGCCCTGCTCATCAGCCACCGCTTTTCCACGGTGCGGATGGCGGATACGATCTGCGTTCTGGAAGGCGGAAGAATCGTGGAGAGCGGAAGCCACGAACAATTAATGAAGCTCGGCGGCCAGTACGCCCATATGTTTAATATTCAGGCGCAGCAGTATGGCCTGTAAAACCGTTGAAGGTTCTATGTTCAACGTTCAAAGTTCAAA
The DNA here is from genome assembly GCA_022710585.1 of Deltaproteobacteria bacterium. GTDB lineage: Bacteria > Desulfobacterota > Syntrophia > Syntrophales > Smithellaceae > Smithella. The sequence goes on from JAKLGV010000015.1 coordinate 3,025, forward strand.
GTTAAGAACACCGCTGTTGTCATTCGCAAGGGCTAGCCGGAATCCACTTCCACTATCATTCCGGGCAAGCACTGTACGACCTGGAATCCAGGAAAAAAGAATAATGGATTTCGCATGCTCCGAAATATTTAGATTCAGGCTACAAGCCTCGTTGCTGGAGCGGGCATGCTGCCGGCTTCAAAATGTTTAGATTCAGGCTACAAGCCTGAACCAGCCTGATAAAATTTTTGCAAATATGTCTTGATTTTTTCTGAGAGTCTGTTAACCTTTAATCGCGACAAGTCGAATGGCAACGAAAATCGCACCATAAAAACGGCAAATCTTCAACAAAAAACCCGATTCCTTTTGGCTCGGGTTTTTTGTTATAATCCTCATAGGAACAAGGGACTCACCCCCACCTAACCTCCCCCATCAAGGGGGAGGAATTTAAGCAGAGCCCGCGGAAAGTGGCGTGGAAATGTATTATCCCAGATTACGCAATAGTGATATAAAAAATAACAACTGTCATTTCGATGAGTCCCGATTGATCGGGACGAAGAGAAATCTTAATCATTCTGGTTTATTAAAGATTTCTCCCTCCGGTCGAAATGACAAAAATAAATTCAGAATATTATAATTTCTTCTATTGCGTAATCTGGGATTATTAAGAAATGAACAGCGTATGATGACAAAAAAAGATACCGCAGTAATGATAAAGGGAAAATTTAAGGCACACCTGCGAATTGGAATTCCGGTTCTTACCTGCCTTTGTTTGCTGGCCTTGTCCGCGTATTCCTTCTCGGATAAAATGGAACATTCCGGCGGCTTTAAAATTGCCCCTTATTTTATTCATACGCCGGATCATCATATTTTAATGAAGTTTGCCCTGGCGGGTGATCCGCCCCGAACGACGCCGCTGATTAAAGTCAATGGCAATATTCATCCCTATCATTATCAGCAAGACGCCGTCAGCGGATTGGTGGAAGTGGATCTTGAAGCGGTTCCGTGCGATCAGAAAATGGAGGTAACCCTGACCTCCGCTGATGATACGCCACCGCAAAAGACGGTCTCGCGCTACAGCATCCCTTCTTTCGCCTGTTCCGCAGACAGGGCAATTTCCTTTCTATTTATCGCCGATACGCATGGCAACGCGTCTTTTTTCAAAAGAGAAGTGCCGATGATTTTAAAGCGGCATTCGGATAAAAATATTATTTCCATCATTCATGGCGGCGATTGGCTCAATGATGGAGCTGACCTTGCAGCCTGGAAGGCAATGGCACGCGCGGCGGGAGAAGCCGACGGCGGCCATCCCATCCTTTCCGCCATCGGAAATCACGAATATCACGGATACACCGCCTGGGAAAAGCTGCAAAAGAAGCGGTCATCGGACGAATATCGGGAACAACAGCCGACGGAACAAAGAAAAGCGGACACTCCCCGAATTTTTAAGAAATATTTTCTGAGCGGTAAAAATGATGTGGCTCGCGGCTACAATCCGGCAGGGTATTATACCGTTCATTATCCGCAGGCGGTTTTAATCGTCATCAACAGCAACCAATTGGGCGAAAAAGACGGCGGGAATCCATGGACGTTTATTAAAAGAGAAACGGCCGCTGCCGCGGCGGAGAAAAAACCGATCATCGTTGTATCGCATCATTCGCTGCTGGGCTCCAACATTTTCCGGATTAATAAGATTGAAGGAAAGCGTTTAAGGGAAAATCTGATTCCGATCCTGGAAGAGCAGCAGAAAAAATTCAAACGTGAAGCAAACGGCGCAGATCACGGCCTGCCTATGATTGCCGTATTGTCGGCACATTGCCATCTCTATGAAGAGAGCGGGAAGAATGGCATTGTGTATCTGAACGCGGGCGCTTTTGGCGGCTGGCCGATGTTCGGCCTCTGGGGCAATCCCTACCAGAAAACATCCAGCTCATTTGTTGCGACCTACAGCATCGTCACCGTCTCGAAACGGGGAATCGCGATAGAAACCCATAAAGCAAATAGCGGGTAATCAAATGAAACCATACCAGTTATGCATCGTGATAATCTGTGTTCTCCTTGTCTGGAATCTGAAAGCGGAAGCGGCGGTGGAAGATGCTCCCCAAAATAGTGTGGAAATTGGGACAACCGCAGAAACCGCTCAAACCGGGGAATCTGAGCAAGCCGCGGAAGACACGAAAAAAGGCATACCAGGCTCCCCGAACCGATTAGACCGCTGGCATGCTGAAATATCCCGAGTTGTTGTTGCCCCGGCAAACTGGGCCGACCGTTTCTTCGCCGATGAAATTCTTGATGAAGAAAACCGGCAAACGCGTTTGCGCACCAGCCTTGGACTTATATACGATCAGGAAGACGGACTGGCATTGCTGTCTGAGTTCAAACTACGACTTGCCTTTCCGAGACTGCAGAATCGATTGCAGCTACTGGTCGATGAAGCGATTGAGGCAGTAGATCCCGATGATCCCGACGATATTGCTGACGCTGTGGATGAATCCAAGCCCGGCGCCGGGCTTCGCGTCATTCTATCGCAGGATGAAAAGAAATCGGTGAGCACGGATTTCGGCGCACGTTTCGGCCAACCGGTCCAACTATACGGTCGCGTACGCGGCCGCATAACCGTCCCGTTTGGCCAATGGAAAAGCATCTTCAGCCAGACAATTGCCTATTATACCGAGGATAGCTGGACGGAAACCACAGAAATGCGCTGGGATCGCCCCCTGGAGAATAATTTCCTGTTTCGATCGCTCAGCCGCGTCACATGGGAAGACAAAAGCGAGGGAATAGCGCCATCGCAGTCGTTCATCATGTATAAGAAATTAAGCCCCCGCAGCGGCTATAACCTCGCTCTGTCAGGAAAATGGCCGGAGGTCCCTCATACAGATTCTGCAAACTATAGCGTCACACTGACCTATCGACAGCAAATCTACCGTCCCTGGCTGTTTCTACAGATCGCTCCGGGCATTGAATTTCCGCAGGCAGACGACTATGATCTGAACGGTTTCTTGACCGTCAAACTGGAGGTCGTATTCGGGGAGTAGCATTGAGAGAGCCGTCCATTGCGCCGAACATAAATTGACTTGCAAGGTACGGCCGAATTTTATAATTTCTCATCATGATACTATTTTGTGATGCATAATTTAGATGGCATTTTAATGAAATAATGAATGAAATCCGACTTGCGATATGGTATTTTAGGCTCGCGAGGTCATCATACGACTATGAGTGATAAAGAAGATTTGAATTTGTACAAAGCTCTGACAGAGGCAAGTGACGCCGACGCGCAGAATTTGCTGGGGCTGATGTATCAGAATGGTAAAGGTGTTCCGCAAAGCGACGCCGAAGCCGTCACGTGGTATCTCAAGGCCGCCGGGCAGGGCCACGCCGACGCGCAGAATAATCTGGGATTGATGCACCGCAACGGCAAAGGTGTGCCGCAAAACGATGCTGAAGCCGTCAAATGGTATCTCCAGGCCGCCGAGCAGGGGCACGCCGACGCGCAGAATAATCTGGGATTGATGTATCAGAACGGCAAAGGTGTCTCTAAAGATAAGGATGAAGCCATCAAATGGTATCTCAAAGCGGCTGAGCGGGGACACGCCGAGGCAAAAAATAATCTGGGCATGATCTACCAGAGCGGAAAAGGCATTCCTAAAGATAAGGCCGAAGCATTCAAGTGGTATCTTAATGCCGCCGAGCAGGGACACGCCGACGCGCAGAATAATCTGGGTTTGATGTATCAGAGCGGCAAAGGTGTTTCCAAAAATAAGGAAGAAGCCATCAAGTGGTACCTCAAGGCCGCCGAACAGGGGCACGCCGATGCGCAGAATAACTTGGGAATGATTTACCAGGATGAAGCGATCAAATGGTATATCAAAGCGGCTGAGCAGGGTCACGACGGTGCGAAATTCAATCTGGAGTTAATGTACGAAGGGCCGCACGACAAGACTGCGGCTATTCATGCCGATAAAGAGCAGGAAGAGCCCAAAAAGCCTGAAGAGCCTAAGGAAGTTTCAAAGGAAAAAGCTGAAGAGATTATCGGCGCACTGGAACTGGAAGAACGTAAACAAATCCCGAAAGAAGAAGCTGAGTCTGTAGCGGTTGCACTGGGATTGGAAGAAGCGGAAGAAATCGAGAAGGAAGAAGATGAAGAGATCGCCGCTGCCCCCGAACTGGAAGAGCTCAAAGAAGTCCTGAAAGAAGAGGCTGAACCTTTCAGCCCTCCGGAATCAGAAGAACCGAAGAAGCCTGAAGAAATCCAGAAGAAAGAAACCAAAGAGATCACCGCTACCCTCGAGCTGGAGGAGACCAAAGAAATTCCTAAAGTAGAAGCTGAATCTGTCAGCCCTCCGGAATCAGAAGAACCGAAAAAGCCTGAAGAATTCCAAAAGGAAGAAGATGAAGAGATCGCCGCCACACTGGAGCTGGAAGAGCCCAAAGAGGTCCCAAAGAAAGAAGCTGAACCTGTCAGCGCGCCGGAATCAGAAGCCCCGAAGAAAGAAGCTGAACCTGTGGTTGCTGCACTGAAACTGGAAGAGCGCAAAGAAGAACCGAAAGTCGATATCAAACCGATTAGAATGAATTTGGAGCTGGAAAGATCCGATATTGAAGCGATCAGAATTGCCGCGGAGCAGGGAGTCGCGTCGGCACAGAATGATCTGGCTATGCTCTACCGGAATGGCAAGGGGCTTCCGCAGGACGAGACCGAGGCTATTAAATGGTATCTCATGGCTGTCGAACAGGGCAATGATGAAGCCAGAAATAATCTGGAGATGATGTACAAAAGCGGCAAAGGTATCCTGAAAGATAAAATCGAGACGTTCAAATGGTGCACCAAGGCCGCTGAAAAGGGCATCGCGTCGGCACAGTTCCTGCTGGGTCAGATATACTACGAAGGAAGAGGCGTCACACTGGACGAGGCCAAGGCGACCCGATGGTATCGCCAGGCGGCCGAACAGGGACATGCCGAGGCGCAGTATCATCTCGGTTTGACTTTCAGCAGTGGACTTCAGGATTATGTTGAGGCGGCAAGATGGTTTATAAAAGCGGCCGAACAGGGAATTGCTGACGCGCAGTACAATATCGCTGTGATCCTGGAAGAAGGCAGAGGCGTCAAACGGGACTTTGAATCGGCCATGGTGTGGTATGGCGAGGCGGCCGAACAGGGACACAAGGAAGCGCAGTACGCTCTGGGAATGATGCACTATAAAGGCATCGGCACGCCCAAGGATGAAGATGAAGCTGTCAACTGGTTCCGCAAAGCGGCGGACCAGGGATATACAGACGCCAAGGTCCAGTTGGTCAAGATGAGAAGAAAATAAATAATTCTTTTCCTCAAGCCGAATTGTCAAGAGTAAACGGCCTGTTGCCCAAATATCTTTTTCGCTTGCCGGAAAGTATTTTGAATAAATCTAAGGCTCGCTTCAGGCAATGACAAAAACTCGCCCTCGGCTCAAACACTTGTCATTGCTGATCTTTCGCTTCGCCAAGATTTATGTATCAAAACACTTACAACGACCGCTCAAATAGATTTGATTTGGGCAACAGCCCATAAAGATTTAATCCCTATTTTGCCAGGCCAGGGCGGCGGCACCCAGAACAGCCGCGCTGTCTCTTTTTAATTTTGAAGGCAGAATCTTGATTTTTCCCCGGAAGATCGGGAAGAGATTCTTTTCCATCGCGTTTCGGGTTGGATTAAAAATCAGGTTACCGGCCTGCGCCAGGCCGCCCAGAAGAAATATCGCTTCCGGATCGGTGATGGCCGTCACATCGGCCAGCTTCCGGCCCAGGATCTCGCCGGTGATGTTGAAGGCCTCCAGCGCCAACCTGTCCTTTTTTACAGCCGCCTCATAGATCATTTCGGAAGTGATTTTTTGAAACCCGACGCCGCTCAATGAGCTTTTTGCGGATCCTGTCCGAAGCAGGTTGAAAAAGGTGCGCCTGATGCCGGTCGCGGAAACATAAGTCTCCAGGCAGCCCCTATTCCCGCAGCGGCATAAGCGGCCATTGTGTTTTACATTCACGTGTCCCAATTCACCGGCCAGTCCATTGTGTCCGTAAACCAGTTGACCATTGACGACAAAAGCGCTCCCCAGACCCGTTCCTAAAGTAATGACAACGAAGTCTTTCATGTTCTTCGCCCCGCCATAAAACATTTCACCGAGCGCGGCCGCGTTGGCATCATTGGTCAGCGCGACCGGCCAGCCCGGAAAGTACCTCTTGAGCTTTTTAACAAACGGAACACTCCCTTTCCAATTCAGGTTGGGCGCGTTCTCTATCGTGCCGCGGAAATGATTGGCGTTGGGTGCGCCGACACCGATTCCTTTTATATTTATATCTTTATATATTGAATTAATTATATTTTGAATTTCCAGGTGCATACATTTCAAATACTCTTCTAAATCAGTATATTGTCTTGTATTGATAGAATTCGCTTTCAGACATTTCCCTTTTCTGTCCACCACACCGAACTCGGTGGTTGTCCCGCCAATATCAATTCCCACTACAGCATCAATCATTTTTCTTGCCTCTTCCTTACTCCCCCGGATGCTTCTCGATCCACTTTCCAATCAATATCTTTAATGCTACATATGATCAGTTGAATTTTTTATACTATATTAGAGAGAATAATGACAAGAATTAAAAAACATTGACGATTTGACGGCAAAAATGTTATTATATTTAAACTTTTTACACGAATGAAAAAAATAAGCGCGGATATAATTTTTCGATATCCGGAGCGTGAGGATTTTTTCATTAAATGGGTATATTTTTCAAGATTACCAACAAATAAATATATAAATAAGGAGGGTATCATGCCGGTCAAAAAAGCAGCGCCCAAAAAAACAGCGGCCAGGAAAACAACGTCCGCAGCGAAGAAAACCGTAAAGCCGGATTTAAAAGATTTTCTGGCGGAAGTCGAAAAAAAGGCTTATGAACTCTATGAAGAGAGGATGAATTCAGGAGCTCCCTGCGATGATATCGCCGACTGGTTCCAGGCCGAAAAGGAAATCAAGACCAAATATGATTTATAGTCTCATGCTGTTATCAAATCTTTTCGCGAGGTAAATCATAATGGCCGGCAATAATAGTTCGGATTTCCTAGTTCAGTACGATTACGTTGAAACAAAAATCGCGACCGAGATAACCCGCAAAACGCTGGTGCTGGTTCTGGCCGGCGGGGAGGGTTCACGTCTCGGAGAGCTGACAAAATGGCGCGCCAAGCCGGCCGTTCCTTTCGGCGGCAAATACCGGATGATTGATTTTACACTTTCCAACTGCGTCAATTCCGGCCTGCGCCGCATCGGCGTCCTGACGCAGTATAAATCCCATTCGCTGATCCGTCATCTCCAGCAGGCCTGGAATTTCATGCGCGCCGAGATCGGCGAGTTTGTGGAAATCATTCCGGCGCAGCAGCGTATGAGCAAGGACTGGTATCGCGGAACAGCCGACGCCCTGTACCAGAACATCGACATCATCCACCGCCACGCACCGCAATATGTGCTGGTGCTTGGTGGCGATCACATTTACACCATGGACTACTCAAAGATGCTGATGCATCATGTCAATTCCAAAGCGGATATGACGGTGGCCTGCATCGAGGTTCCGCGTATGGAGGCGCGGGAATTCGGTGTGATGTCGGTCGATGAAAATATGCACATCTCCCGCTTTACCGAAAAGCCGCCTGATCCCGAATCCATGCCCGGCAAGCCGGATACGGCGCTGGCCTCGATGGGCATTTACGTTTTTTCGACCAGTTTCCTTTACGACACGCTGATTGCCGATGCCAGAGACGATGCCTCCGTTCACGATTTCGGCAAAAGCATCATTCCCCGCGTGATCAACAACAGCAAAGCCATTGCCTATCCTTATCGCGATGAAAAGGGAGAAGTCGCTTACTGGCGCGATGTGGGAACCATCGACGCCTTCTGGAAGGCCAACATGGAACTGTGTTCCATTAAGCCGGAGTTAAACCTTTACGACAAAAACTGGCCGATCTGGACCTATCAGGAGCAGTTGCCGCCGGCTAAATTTGTCTTTGATGATGAAGGGAAACGCGGCGCGGCAATGAATTCACTGGTCAGTGGCGGCTGCATCATCTCCGGAGCGCTGGTGAAGAACTCGGTAATCTTTTACGCGACACGCATAGAGACCCACAGCGTGGTGATTGACAGCGTGGTGCTGCCCAGGGTTTATATCGGAAAGAACTGCCGCATCATCAACGCCATTATCGACAAGGGCACCCATATTCCCGACAATACCGTCATCGGGGCGGATCGCGCCGCGGACGAGGCGCGTTTCCATATTAGCGAGGAAGGGGTCGTTCTCGTGACGCCGAACATGATGGGGCAGGATCTCCTCATGGAAGGCTCAGGCACGTATTGAAAGCGCTGCCTGAAGGAGTGCTGCGGCGGATCAACTTAAAGCTATATCAGATCATCTGCTCAAAGCTCGCGGCAATTTCTTTGAGCCTGTTTTCCGCCGCTTCCCGTGTCGCCTCCCGCACCGCGTAGTAGATTTTGATTTTCGGTTCGGTTCCGGACGGACGGATGCAAATCCAGGCGGAATTTTCCAGAAGCAGCTTAACGGCATCGCCGGCCGGCAAATCAATCTCCGAAATTGAACCGTCGGCGGCGGTGCGCTTTCGCGTCAGATAATCCTCCTGATGGCGCACGGCCAGGGAGCCAACCTTTTCAATCGGTCTGGAGCGCAGTCCGGACATGATCTGTTTCATCTTCTCCATGCCGTCAAGCCCTTTAAAGCTTAAATTTTTCACGCCTTCCAGGTAGTAACCATGCTGTCCGTACAATGCTTCCAGGACATCCAGAAGCGTCTGCCCCTGATGTTTGTAGTGCTGCGCCGCTTTGCATAAAAGCAGCGCCGCCAGCACCCCATCTTTATCGAGGGCAAACGTGCCGGCCAAAAATCCGTAGCTTTCCTCGAAACCGAAGACAAACCCGGCAGCCGTCTTTTCATTTTTGATGATGAGTTCGGCAATAAAACGAAAACCCGTCATCACGGTGTAGGACGTAATGCCGTAGTGCCGCGCGATGGTATCGGCCATATCGGTGGTCACAAAGGACTTGACCACATAATCCGACGGCTTCAGGATACCGGATGCCCGGCGCCCCTCCAGCAGATAATGGATGAGCAGGCATCCGATCTGATTGCCGGTCAACATGGTGTAGGCGCCGTCCGACCGGCGCACGGCTGCGCCCATCCGGTCGGCATCGGGATCGGTGCCGATCGCCAGATCCGCGCCTGTTTGACCGGCCAGTTCAATGGCCATTTTCATCGCGCCCGGATCCTCGGGATTGGGAGAGCTCACCGTGGGGAAAAGTCCATCCGGATTTTTCTGCGCTTCCACCACCGTAAAATTATTGATGCCGGCTGCCGGAAAAACATTAACCGCGGTGCGCAACCCCGAACCGTGCAGCGGCGTATAGACCACCTTCAGATCACCGCCGCTTTCCGGCGGGCACAGGGAAATCATTCGCTCGTAATAAATCCGGTCCATCTCTTCGCCGATTTCGATAATCAGGCCCCCGGCCAATCCCTCCTGATAATCGATTCTGCGGACATCAGCGAACGGATCCAGTTTCCGGATGAAATTCATCACCGCCCGGCTTGCGTCGGGCCCGAGCTGACCGCCGTAGGCGGCGTAGGCTTTATAGCCGTTGTATTCCCGGGGATTGTGGCTGGCCGTGATGACCACGCCGCCATCCGCTTTCAGATGGCGCACCGCGAAAGAGAGTTCCGGCACGCTGGTCAGTTCCTTGAAGAGAAAGGCTTTGATGCCGTTGGCGGCAAACACGCAGGCCGTCTCTTCGGCAAACTCACGGGAAAACTGCCGGGAATCATACGCGATGACCATCCTCACATCCGGCTTGTTTTGTGAAAGCAGGTAATCCGCCATGCCCTGCGTCGCCCGTCCGATGACATAGCGGTTCATGCGCATGGTTCCCGCGCCAAGAATGCCGCGCAGTCCGGCCGTGCCGAAAATCAGATCGTCCATAAATCTTTCTTTGATCTGTAAATCATCATCCCGGATGGATTCCAGTTCGCGCAGAAGATTTTCTTCCTGAACGGATTTCTTCCAGTATAAATATGTTTCCCGATAGCCCATCATCAACCTCTCACTATATTTTGTCCGTTCGATCCGCGTGCAGCATCAGGCAATCTTCAGCCAGATGGCATCCATCCCCTCCAGGGTAATTTCCAGCAGGCCGTCAACGATGGTGTAGGTCCTGCCGGATAACAGACAGGTGACCGTTCCGTTAAACGCGTGGCGCAGTTTTTTCTGGTGCGCTCCGGCAAAAAGCTGATTGCGGCTCAGGAAATCGAACACCACCAGCCGTGATGTCTCCGCGCGGTTCACCGCCGCGAAATAGACGCCGTCCTGGGCCGTCTGCCCCAGAGCGTCCGTCCCGTCCGTTACATAGCGCAAAACGCCCAGACAGTCGGGATCGGGGGCGAAGAACACGCCGTAACCGGTCTGCATGGCATCCGCCTCGCGGCGGAGACGGGCCAGCGTCCGGTAATACGAAGTCAAATCGTGCGGCGCTTCACGGAACGTTTCCCTGTTGAAGGGATCCAGAAAACCTTGCATCCCCCGTTCATCCCCGTAATAAACGCAGGGAACGCCCGGCAGACAGAATTGCAGCGTCGCGGCCAGGCAATGCCGCCGGGCGCCTTTTTGATTCTGGGCGGCGGTAATAACAAATGAAGCTTGCTGTTCCCGGGAAAGTTCGTGCGGATCAATGCGTGTGCTCAGGGCGGTGCGCACCCGCTCGATGTCATGCGAGGAAAGCAGATTGGTCAGCGCGTAGTACATCGGCGGGGGATAGCTGGCGGCCTGATCCACTAGCAGATGCTTCAAATCGTCGGCATCCGCTTTCCCGTTGAGGAACCCGACCAGGGCGTTGCGCAGCGGATAGTTGGTGACCGAATCGAGCATCCGCCCTAGCGCATACTGTCGCTTGGCGCCGTAGCTGTATTTCGTGGTCGCGTCTTCCCAGACCTCGCCCAGCACCACCGCTTCCGGATTCGTTTCGCGCGCGGCCTGATAGATCATGGCCAGCACATCGTCCGGCAGTTCATCAGCCACATCCAGACGGTAGCCTCCGGCGCCGGCTTTCAGCCAGTGCCGGATAACGCTGTTCTCGCCGGTGATGATATACTGCTGCCAGGCCGGTTCGCCTTCGTTGACCTCGGGCAGCGATTGAAATCCCCACCAGCACCGGTAGTGATCAGGATAATCCTTGAAATCATACCACGGGTAATACGGCGAATCTTTGCTGTTGGCGGCGCCGACGACGTCATAGCGGCCTTCGCGGTTGAAATAAATGCTGTCGGAACCGGTGTGTGAAAACACGCCGTCCAGCATGACGCGGATGCCCCTCTCGGCGGCCTTGCGGCAGAGCGACTTAAAATCTTCGTCCGTGCCCAGCACCGGATCGATTTTGAAATAGTCGGCGGTGTTGTAGCGGTGATTGGACGCGGCTTCAAACACCGGATTCAGGTAAAGGACGGTGATGCCCAGGCCTTGCAGATACTCAAGGGAATCTTCGATGCCTTTGAGCGTGCCGCCGAAGTAATCACATGGGCTGTAATCCTTTTCGCCCGGCAGCGCTGTATAAAGCGGCGTCTCCTCCCACTTTTCGTGATAAATCACGTTTCTTCCCCGGGAACGGTGATAAGCGATGCCCTTTTGAGCCGTCCGGTCTTTGCTCCGGCGGAAGCGATCGGGAAAGATCTGGTACATGACGCTTTTTTGAAACCAGCGGGGTACGGCGAATGCCGGATCATAAGCGGTCAGTTGATAGGATGGCGGCTGGGCGCTGTACACACAGCCGACACCCTCGGTGCGGCTGCCCTGCGCGCCGTAATAGCAGATTTTGCCGCCGATATTGACGGTGAAATAATACCAGTAAACCGCGGGCACGGACGGTGTCGTGATGTCAACTTCCCAGTAGTCTTCCGATTGCCGCATGAGGTGCTGAGCGTGAAACTCTTTTCTGTACAGGCAAAGATAAACGCTGTCCACATTCTCCAGACGCGCCCTGAAACGCAGCCTGACCGGCGTACCGGCCGTGACGGCGCCGACCGGATCGCGGAATAAATCCAGTGATGAGTCATGCAGCAGCTCATTGCGGTAATTGATCAGCATGGTCCCCTCCCTCCCCGGAGGCTCAAATCGCGTCCAGGCCCCAGAGGGTCCTGTTGTACTCTTCAATGGTCCGGTCGACGCTGAAATAGCCGGCGCAGGCGGTGTTGAACGCGGCTTTTCTCATCCAGGCATTCGCGTCGGTGTAGGCGTTCAGCACGTTCTCATACATGGCCCGGTAGGCATCAAAATCATGCAGCACAAAATATTTGTCCGCGCGGTCGAAGCAGCCGTAAAGAAGAGACTGATAGAGGTCATGGAATCTGTCGGAACCGCCGGCGAGCGAACCGTCCATCAGACGCGATACCGCGTTGCGGATATCCGCATTGCCGTCGAACAAACCCTTCGGGTTGTAGCTGTTGTCCCGCTCCATCCGGGCAATTTCCTCGGCCAGGGCGCCGAAAATGAAGATGTTGTCTTGGCCCACCTTCTCGAATATTTCCACATTGGCGCCGTCCATCGTGCCCAGCGTCACGGCGCCGTTGAGCATAAATTTCATATTGCCGGTGCCGGAGGCCTCGCATCCTGCTGTCGATATCTGTTCGCTGATGTCCGCCGCGGGAATCAGCAGTTCCGCCAGCGACACGTTGTAGTTCTCCAGAAAAACAACCTTCATGCAGTCCCGGGTGCGCGGATTCGCCTCGATCAGGGAGGCAACGGCATGAATGAGGTTGATGATATCTTTGGCACGCCAATAAACGGGAGACGCCTTGGCCGCGAAAAGAAACGTGACCGGCCGGGGCAGAGCGAAGCACTCATCGCCGGTAAAGCGGTTATAGAGATGCAGGATATGCAGCACCTTCAGAAGCTGGCGTTTGTATTCGTGCAGACGTTTGGCCTGCACGTCAAAGATCGAATCGACATTCAGGGCGATGCCCTTTTTTTTGAACATATAATCCGCGAGGCGCTGTTTATTGCGCTGCTTGACAAGCGCGAAGTCTTTCAGAAAGCGCCGGTCATCGGCCAGCGGTTTGAGACGCTCCAGCTCCCGGTAATCCCGGATGAACCGGCTGCCGATATGGCCGGCAATCAGCTCACACAGGCCGGGGTTCGCCGACACCAGCCAGCGCCGGGGCGTGATCCCGTTGGTAATGGCCGTAAACTTTTTCGGAAACATCACATAAAAATCGCGGAATGTGCGGGTTTTCAGGATGCGGCCATGAAGCTGTGAGACGCCGTTCACGGCGGCGCACACCACCAGGCACATATGGGCCATGCGGATCTCGTCGTAGGCGATAACGGCCATGTGCGATATTTTGTCCCGGTCATCCGGAAACCGTTTTAATAACTGCTGCTGGAAACGCTCGTTGATTTCTGAGATAATTGCGTAAATGCGCGGCAGCATGGATTTGAAGAGCTGCGCCGGCCAGGATTCCAGCGCTTCATGCATGACCGTGTGGTTGGTATAGTTAAAAACGCGGCTGGTGATATCGTAGGCTTCGTCCCATCCCATGCCTTCATCATCCAGCAGAATGCGCATCAGCTCCGGAATCGCCAGGGCCGGATGAATATCATTAATCTGAATGACGATCTTTTCAGGCAGGGTGCGCACATCGCCGTAGAGCTTTTTGTGCTCCCGTACGATGCTCTGCATCGTCGCTGAGGCCAGAAAATAATACTGCCGCAAGCGCAGCATTCTGCCACCGATATGGTCATCTTTCGGGTAGAGGACTTTGGAGATCGATTCGGCGATTTCCTTCTGCTGCACCATATAGACGAAGTCGCCCTTGTTAAACGCGTGAAAATCAAAGCCGGCGGGATATTCCGCGCGCCAGAGACGCAGCGTGGCCGGCAGCTGGCTGCCGTAGCCGGTCACAATCATATCGTAAGGCACGGCCGTGACCTTTTGGAAGTTTTTATGCACGACCGTCAGCCCCTCTTCCGTCCAGAGCTCCTCCGCCATGCCTTCGAAGCGGACTTCCACCTGTTCCTCGCGCCGCTCGATTTCCCAGACGTCGCCTTTGCACATCCAGTCATCCGGCACCTCCGTCTGTTCGCCGTCCACAATGCGCTGACAGAACATGCCGTATTCGTAGCGGATGCCGTAGCCGGTCACGGGCAGATTCAGCGTCGAGAGGGAATCCAGAAAACAGGCCGCCAGCCGCCCCAGACCGCCGCTGCCGAGCGCCGCTTCATTTTCCTGCTCTTCCAGCTTTTCAAAGGGGTAGCCGATTTCAGCCAGCACCGCCTTGTAATCGTCCAGAACGCCCAGATTGATCATATTGTTCACGAGCGCCCGTCCCATGAGAAACTCCACTGAAAGGTAGCAGAGCTTTTTGCGGCCCCGGGCATTGATTTCTTCATTGCCCTTCACCCACTGTTCGAGAATCATATCGCGGATGCTCAGCGCCACCGTCTGGAACATCTCCTCATCTGAGGCATTATGCAGCGTCCGCCCGTAATGCCTTTTTAATTTCCCTTCAATGGTTGCCTTGATTTCCTGAATCCTGTTTTGCGCCATGATATTTTTCATTGCCGATTGTGAAAGACCGGCAGCCTCCGTTAGCAATTGTTAAATATTATAGCTTTTTTATGCCGAGATTGAAAGTCTGTCAATCAAAAATCAGAGGGGTTCCCCGGCGCGGTCAAAAGGTAAAGTTTGGCGTAGGCCAGGGAGCTCTTCGTGAAACTCCAGTCCTGTTCCATGGCCCGTTTCCGCAGCAAATCCATGATGGCTTTCTTTCGGTAAATATTGAGCGCGTAGCGAACCGTATGGAGCATGTCATGCGCGTTATAATGGTCAAAAGAAAATCCGTTGCCCTCTCCCGTGTGTTCGTTATACGGCCAGACCGTGTCCCGCAGCCCGCCGGTCGCGCGGACAATGGGCAGCGTCCCGTAGCGCAGCGCGATCATCTGCGCGAGGCCGCACGGCTCAAACATTGACGGCATCAGGAAAAAGTCGCTGCCGGCGTAAATCCGGTGCGCCAGCCGGTCATCGAACATGGTCACGCCTTTGGCCCGGTTGCTCGTGCGGTGAGCGACCCCGCGGAAGAAATGTTCATAATGATGGTCGCCGGTTCCAATCATCACAAAACCGATTCCGGCATGCATCATCTCATCGAAAACGCGCATCACCAGATCAATCCCCTTCTGTCTGGCCAGCCGCGTGACCATCCCGATGACGGGCGTCTCCAAACTGATCTCCAGACCCATTTCTTCCATCAGCGCCTTTTTGTTTTTCTTTTTTTCCGCAAGCGAAGACGCGTCATAAGGATAGGGAATCAGCGGGTCGGCGGCGGGATTAAAAACATTCGTGTCAATGCCGTTGAGAATCCCGACCAGATCGTCCGCCCTGGTCTCAAGGATGCCGTCGAGCCCCTCTCCATAGTAGGGCATACGGATTTCCCGGGCGTAGGTGGGACTGACCGTCGTCAGTTTATCCGCGAAAACAATGCCGGCTTTGAGGAAATTGGCGTCCCCGTGAAACTCGATGTAGTCCTGATGAAAATACTTGTCATCGATGCCCAGCAGATGCGCCGCGTAGCCGAAATTGAAGCGCCCCTGATAGCCGAGGTTATGAATGGTCAGCACGGTTTTGGATCTTCCCTGCGGGAGCAGGCCGTACTGAATTTTCATCAGCATGGGAATGATGGCCGTGTGCCAGTCGTTGGCGTGAATGATGTCCGGATCCAGGCCGATCACCGGCAGCGCCTCCAGCAGCGCCCGCGAAAAGAAGGCGTACTGCTCTCCCTCGAAATTGCCGCCGCAGTAGATGGCGTGACCGAAGTAATGTTCGTTGTCGATGAAGTAAACCGGGATGCCCTCCCAGTCATAGAGCTCGACGCCCACATACTGTGAACGCCAGCCGATATCGACGCTGAAGCTGACCAGGTGCTTGACCTGTGCGCGGTATTTCTCCTTGATGACCCGGTGAAACGGCAGGGCCAGACGGATATCGCAGCCCATGTTCTTCAGCTCCCTGGCCAGCGTGCCGATGACATCCGCCAGGCCTCCGGTTTTGGCAAACGGCGCGCATTCCGATCCGGTCATCAGAACGCCCGGCATTGTTTCTCGGCCGGTTGCCGCCATGATTTTCTGAAGCTCCGCGTTTGTGTTCACGGGGATTCCCCTTCCTTATAATTAAAATAGACGGCGGAAAGCGGCGGCAGATCAATGGCCGCCCGATAAGGCTGTCCGGCAAACTCTTCCGGCAGAGGGCCAATGGCGTACGTGTGCTGACGTCCGCCGCCGCCAAACAGCGCATCGTCGCTCGAGAAAACTTCCCGCAGGGTGCCGTTTTCCGGCAGACCGATGACAAAACCATTCACCGGCACCGGTGTGAAGTTGAAGGCGCAAACAACGCCCTCCCCCTTCCGGCTGCCCCGACGCAAAAAGCAAAGCGAGCTTTGCATATAGTTCTCCACATTCAGCCAGGTAAATCCGTCCCAGGTATCTTCAATTTCATAAAAGGCGGGACATCCCCTGTAAAAATGATTGAGCGCCTTCACATAGTCCCGCATCTGCCGGTGTTTTTCATAATCCAGCAGAAACCAGTCGAGCGGCTTGTGGTAATCCCATTCAATGAACTGACCGAACTCGCCACCCATAAACAGCAGTTTTTTGCCGGGATGCGCGTACATAAAGCCCAGCAGCGCTCTCAAAGAGGCAAACTTTTCATCATAGGAGCCGTACATCTTATCAAGCAGGGATTTTTTCCCGTGCACTACCTCGTCGTGGGAGTAAGGCAGAATATAATTTTCAGAAAACGCGTAGCACATCGAAAAGGTTATTTTGTCGTGATGATGCTGCCGGAACAGCGGATCCATGGACATATATTTGAGGGTGTCGTGCATAAAGCCCATATTCCACTTGAACATAAAGCCAAGGCCACCAACATACGGCGGTTTCGTAATCAGCGGATACGCCGTGGATTCTTCCGCGATCGTGATCGTACCGGGATGTCTGGTCAGAATCACGGAATTGAGCTTCCGCATAAATTCCAGAGCGGATATATCGATATTGCCGCCTTCTTCGTTGGGCACGTACTCGCCATGGTTGCGCGCGTAATCCAGATAAATCATCGAGGAAACAGCATCGACGCGGATTCCGTCAATATGATAGACATCAAAGAACAGCATGGCGCTGGAGATCAGGAAACTGACCACTTCCGGGCGAGCGTAATTAAAAATCAGCGTGCCCCACTGCGGATGATGGCCCTGCAGCGGGTTTTCATGCTCGTACAGACAAGTGCCGTCGAAGCTCGCCAGCCCGTGATCATCCCGCGGGAAATGGGCAGGCACCCAGTCCATGATGACGCCGATGCCCTTTTGGTGCATCGTATCGACAAAATACATGAAATCCTGCGGTGTGCCGAAGCGGCTGGTGACCGCGTAAAAACCGGTCACCTGATAGCCCCAAGAATCGTCCAGCGGGTATTCGGTCACGGGCATGATTTCCACGTGCGTGAAACCCGTCTCCACCAGATAATCGGAGAGTTCGTCGGCCACTTCCCGCAGATTCGCGAATTCGTAATTTTCGCGCTTGCGCCATGACCCGATGTGCATTTCGTAAATCGTCATGGGTTTTTTCAGGATGTTTTGTTCCGGGCGACACCGCAGGAAATCCGTGTCGTGCCACTGATAGCCGCCAAGGTCCCAGACTTTCGAGGCGGTTTTCGGACGCACTTCGGCGTGAAAGGCAAACGGGTCGGCCTTGAGCACCGTCCGACCGTAAAATCCTTCAATATGATACTTGTAGCAGTCGCCGTCCCGCAGGCCGGGAATAAAGGCGGCAAAGACGCCGGCGTCGAGACGCTTCATCGGATGCCGCGCCGCGTCCCAGCCGTTAAAATCCCCCACAACACTGACCTGCCTGGCGTTGGGCGCCCACAACAGAAAGCGGTGCATTTTGATTTCATCAATAAAATGGCAGCCGAACGTGGCGTAGGCCTGCTGCGCCTCACCGGTATTGAACAGAAAAATCTCGTCTTTGTTTATGTATTGATCAACATCATTCATTTTCAAACTTTCTATTCGTATGGCGATTGAGACGGTGTCACAATTATTGTTTTGTTATTCCGTGCAAGCGAAGCACGACCCTGTGGTTGACACGTGAGAACACGGTAATTCCAACAGCTTCTGGATACCGGCTTTCGAGGCTGTGCCACAATGCCTTTTTATGTTAATTCGACTCATCATTTTGTCATTTCGACCGAAGGGAGAAATCTTAGAATTCTTTACTTAAATCATTCCACATTGGATTTATTTGATTCACCAACCTATCTTTTTTCTCTCTGCGCCACTTTTTGATTTCTTTTTCTCTTGCTATCGCAGCATTTATATCGGTTGTTTCCTCGACATAAACTAATTTAGTTACATTATATTTTTTGAAAAGCCGTCTATTAACTTGTTCTTATGTTCATAAATACGTCTGTTTATATCGTTAGTTACGCCAACGTAAATCACTTTGTTGTTCCAGTTGGTTAGTAAATATACGTAATAATTTTTCGTTAAAGCCATAAGATTCCTCGCTTTGCTTCGGAATGACATTTGTTTTAATTGTGACAAGTCTCTTTCGGTATAACAATATTACTGGTACTTTTCGTCATCGTGCCACAGTCTCGATTACCGGTGTTATGAAGAACGTCCATACAACCATGTCTTATACGCCAGTCTCTGAGCGGTCGCGTCATCATACTGACCGGGACCGAGCCGCCAGCGCCAGTTGCCCTGCGCTGTCTGCGGCCTGTTCATCCGCGCGGACGAGGGCAGTCCCAGCACATCCTGCATCGGAATGATGCAGACATCCGCGACAGAACTCATCGCCAGTCTGATCAACTGCCAATGGACGCCACGCTCATCCACGCCGCCGCTATAGTCATTTAAAAATTTCCGTTCGGCCCCGCCCAGTTCACCAAACCAGCCGACGGTCGTATCATTGTCATGCGTCCCCGTGTAAACAACGCAGTTTCTCTCGTATCGATGAGGAAGATAAATGCTGCCGCCGTCCGGCGTAAACGCGAAATGAAGCACCTTCAGCCCGGGAAAGCCCGTTTCCGCGAGCAGTTCAAAGACCGCCGGCGTCAGGTAGCCCAGGTCTTCGGCAATGAGCGGCAGTTCGCCCAGCTCGTTTTTTATCGCGCGGAAAAAATCCATTCCCGGCCCCGGAATCCATTGGCCGTCGATGGCATTGTCCGCGTCCGCGGGAATCGCGTAGTAGGCTTCAAACGCGCGGAAATGATCAATCCGCAGAAAATCAAAAAACGAGATATGATGAGCGATGCGCTTAATCCACCATTCATAACCGGTTTTTTTGAGCGCCTCCCAGTCATAAAGCGGATTGCCCCAGAGCTGTCCCGTTGCGGAGAAATAGTCCGGCGGACATCCGGCAACCCGTCCCCCCTTGTCCAGGATATCCTGATCCGTCCAGGCATCGGCGCCGTCCGGCGCCATATAGATGGGCATGTCACCGATGATTCTCACGCCGCGGTCGTTGGCATATTTCCGCAAAGCATGCCACTGCCGGAAGAATAGATACTGAACGAAGATGTGGTAATCCATTTCGCTTTCTAGAGGCCTGGCGGCTTTTTTCAAGGCATCCTTCCGGCGTGTGCGAAGCTCTTCCGGCCATTGATGAAAAGACTTCATCTCCTGATTGCTTTTGATCACCATGTAGAGGGCATAATCCTGAATCCAGCCGGCATGCTGCTGTTTAAATTCTTCTAATTCATCCCACAGGCGCGATAGACTGTACTGGTAGGCCAGATGCAGTATTTTCGTTTTGCCGATATACTGCGCGTGGTAATCCACCGCGCACGGATCCCGGCCGAAAAAATTTTCACACAGATCCAGCGCGTCTTTGGGCAGCAAATCCTCTCTGTGCAAATCGTCAAAATCAATAAAATAGGGATTGCCCGCAAAGGTGCTGAAAGCCTGATAGGGCGAATCGCCGAAGCCGGTGGGCGAAATCGGCAGAATCTGCCAGTAGGACTGACCGCTCATCCGCAGCCGATCCACAAACTCACGCGCGCCCGCCCCCAGCGTTCCGATGCCAAAGCGCCCGGGCAGTGACGATATGCTCAGCAATATGCCGCTTCCTCTTTTCATGGTTTTATCATACACGAGATTGGCCTTTATGACTATACGATTTTCTGTTTTCGCCGGTTGACCAAACCGGACGTCTGCCGCTTTGTCGTCCACAAAATATTCATTGAATTATCGCGCTGAATTCCTGTATAAAAGACCAGCTTATTTCCCCCGAGGA
This sequence comes from Deltaproteobacteria bacterium, assembly GCA_022710585.1. Lineage (GTDB taxonomy): Bacteria > Desulfobacterota > Syntrophia > Syntrophales > Smithellaceae > Smithella. The sequence continues at coordinate 23,369 of JAKLGV010000015.1, forward strand.
TTACGGATGTCCTGGTACGTCGTTCATACAAGAAGCCGCCACGAATACAAGGCCCACACGGGTCTGATGCAAAAGAATCTGACCGCTTTTCTGCCGGAGATAGAATCGTGGAGCAAACGCAAAGACCGGAAAAAGAAAATTTCCACACCTCTTTTCCCCGGCTATATTTTTGTTGAAACGGCTACTCTGGATAATGAAACCAAACTGAAAATTCTCAAAACGATCGGCGTGGTGCGCATGCTGGGCAGGAAGGAAAACGCCGAACCGATTCCTGTTCCGGATGAAAAAATTGACGCGATCCGCCGTTTTGTCGGCAGCAAAGAAGAAATCTTTACGTTTCAGTTTCCCCAGGTGGGTGAGCCGGCGCGCATCATGGACGGGCCTTTTGCGGGCGTGGAAGGCATCGTCGTCAGCAGAAATGTTGAAAAAGAGCTCTTTGTTGTCACCATCGATCTGATGCAGCGATCAGTGGGCATCACCTTAAAAGGCCATCAGATCAACAAACTTTGATTTTTGTTTTACCTTACCTTTATTTTTTCATTCAGGGTAAAGTTGGCGCTGTTGCCGTTCATCGTTCCTGTCATCAGCATTCTTTCATTCAGCGGCATGCTAAAATGATTTTTCATTAATCCACTGCGCCCCGTCACGAACCGAATTCTGGTCAAACTTGAAGCGGAAGCGGACAAAAGGCCCCTGAGCGGTATAACTTGCGTCAGAAAAATCCTTATCTTCAAAGCCGAAGAAATTATATCCCAGACTCAGCCATGCATTTTGAGCAATGTTATATCCGACTGATAAACCGCCGCTGTAATCAAACACCGATGCGGACCACGAATGCAGGATGCTGCCCTGTAAACCGATATCCCAGTCTTTATTAATATCGTAACGGTGTTCCACACCCCAGAGATCCGTATAACCGCTGTAATCATCGCCATACTTTGTTTCCCGCCCGTATTTTGCGCCGTAATGGAGAGAGAGCTGATGATGTTTAACCGGCCGGTAGTTCAACATCAAATTGTTGACAATTCTCCAGGAATCCGTATCGTCATTTCCGTCATTATCCTGTCTGTTAATGATTAAATCAAACCGGTTCAACGCCATCAATTTGGTTTCCGGCGGACGGTAGACCAGGCCGTAGCGCAGATCGGCGCTGGCGGTATCCGCGCCCGCGGATGAATTGACCTGGAATAACTGCAAACGTCCTGACCATGCCCAGTTTTGATCCACTTCTTTGACCAGACCGCTCATCAGACCCCATTTATCTTCCGATTCCGATGTCCGGTATTCCAGGCGGTTGTCCCACGTCAGACCTTTGACCTGATAGGTCGCTCCGCCGGATACAGCGGTAAAATCGTCACTGTTGCCGGATACGGAAACCACGTTGCCGGAAGCAGGCTGAACGTTATCATTGAACCGGTAGCTTTCCGATATGGTCTGGCTGCGCTCCAGTCCGCCATCGACTTTCCATTCCTTGTTGATCTGCCAGTTCTGCTTCATGCCGACATTGGCAAAAACACGCTCATCGTTTTCATTAAACTGCCGCTCCACGCTGCTGTTGACTTCGCCGCCTTTCCAGGGCGATGAACGCAGGCCAACCCGGGTGTTTTTGGTGTCGCTTTCCGAACCCCAGGTAAATTCCTGGGCGGCCAGCAGCGTGAACTGCTTGGTCACGGCGAGTTCGGCGCTGAGGGTGGTCCGCGTCGGAAAATCCACGTTTTCATTGCTGCCCACGGACTGGGCATGGTTGAGTCCCAGCGTCAAGCGATCATTCAACGTCACAACCTTCCCGCCCATCGTAATCTGATTGGACTTATTGTCGCTGCCGTCCTGAAGCTTGTCGGAAGCACGCAAGAAGCCCAGAGACGCTGTGTATTTCTTCGCATTATAATCAAACTTTCCTTCCATCAGATCACGTGTGGCATCGGTCATAAGATTGTCCTGACGATAGATATTGGTGCTTGCGCTGATCGTATCGGTGAAGCGGTATTTGCCCTCGATGCCGTATTTGCGCGTTCCCTCTTCGCTGCTCGGCTGCTGTCCCATGCCGAATCCTTCATCCTGTTCGCGGTAATAGGTCTTGATCTCCAGTTTCTTTGTGTTGCGCGACGCTTCCACCAGATAAGCGTTGCCATCGCGGCTTTCCGCGCCGGCATCGTACTTGCTTTTTGCGTACTCGGCGCGGACCTTTGTATTACTGTCTACATTGACGGAAACATCCGCGCCGTAAAGATCGCTGCTGCGATCGCCCTGCCCTTCGTGAATATATGTTCCGCCCGCCTTCATTTTATTGCCCGGCAGCTTGACACCGGCGCGTCCGCCGTACGTGTAGTCTTTTCCTTCCTGAGACCTGGTTTCATATTCCGCAACAATCGTTATCGGATTCATGTTCTCATCTCTGCTGAAAACAGGCTCCTTGAAGATGACTGAACCGGCGTCATAGTCAATCGAATAATCCGTAAAGCGGTTCAGAGTCCTCGAGGAAACCAGCACTTCGCTGCGGAAACGATCGCGCACCTCAATAGTAATTTTTTCCGACCCGGCCAGTATTTGCTTGCGGGAAAGCCTATACATTCCCGAGGTGCCGTCACCGGGAATTTCATCCCGGGTATAAATCTGATCCGTCTCGCTGACAAAAGCATTGACCTCATAATACCGGCCCTGCATTTCGGTTTTCACGCCCGTCATGCGTCGCCCGTAGCGGGAAAGTTCCGTAATGGTCAGTCCCGTATCAAAATCGCCGAAGAGCGCGTAAAACTGCTTCCGTTCGATTTTCAGATACAGTTTTTTCGCGCTGGCCGCGTCGTACTGCTGTTGCGACGCATCACCGTAAAGCGTGAAATAGCTTTCCGGATTGATGGTCTGGAACAAGGCGTTATTGGTGTCCGCTTTTGTCTTGGCGGTGTCATACGCCATCGTCAGAAGCCATTTGCCTTTGATCTGCCCCTTGGCAAAAAACGCCAGACGGCCGTCCTGATAGAGCTTTTCTTCGAGATCGGCATGCTTGAGATTTTCCATGTTGCCGGAAACGGTATTATAGCCGACGGTCCCCTCACCCAGACCGACCAGAATCCAGTCGCGCATAATCGGCTGAACATACGTTTCCACTTCCGCGGTGACATTGTTGTAACCCAGAACAGCCCTGTACAGACCGCTGTTGGTCACCGGTTGAAATAAAATTTCTCCCTCTTTGCTCATCTGAACGACGGGATGGCTTCCCGATTTGGGTGGCAGCGCAAAAATATCCGGCTTTTTCAACGGGACAAGCGTTCCTTCCCGAATCTCCAGGTCCGCGCTCGCCGGCATGACAACGCCACTGGCGTCATATAATTCCAAGATGATTTTGACCGGCGTTTTGCCGTCGGCCACATTGCCGTCTTCCGACTTCACGCGGATCGATGCAATTTCGCCGCTGCGCGTGACCGTGTGCGTTTTCTTGACGCGGGCGTTGCCGAACGGATCCAGCCCTTGAATCTCCACGGTGTGCGGACCGGCTTTTCCGAAATCAACGCCGATATAGCTGTAAATCGCCTTGCCGGATACTTTATCCTTCATCGTGAAACCGATGCGATCTTTGGACACCTCCTGGCCGTCCACCAGCAGACGCGGGGTTAACAGAGAATTCAGACAGACGCGGACGCTCTGGATTTTATTGACCAGAATATCTTTGTCCGCCGGAGAAATAATTCCTTCCGGTTCGGTAATCGTTTTTTCCGGCGTCTCCGCGCTGGCATCCGCCGGCGCATCCTTTGATGGAACATCCGCCGCGGCTTTCTCGTCACGTTTCGGCGCGGCATCTTTCACCGCGGTCGTTTCCGCGCGCTGCTCGCCGCTTTGTTCCTTGACGACCCGCCAGACAGCGCTGTCGCTGACGCTGCTGGAAACGATGTGGAGTTCCACCCGCCGGTTCAGTGCCCGTCCCTCACTGGTGCGGTTATCAGCAACCGGCTTTTCGCTCCCTCTGCCTGCCATAACCATTTTTTCCGGAGGCAGTTTGAGTTTATCCATCAGGTAACGTCCGACGCTGGAGGCGCGAGCCAGCGACAGCGCCCGGTTATCAGCAAACTCTTTCCGGTTCTTCGGCGCGATCGGCATATTGTCCGTATAGCCGGTCACCTCGATTTTTTCGATGCGAACGCCGGCCAGGGATTGAGCCAGTTTATCCAGTTTCGCCCGGTCTTCATCATTCAGGGCGGCGCTCCGGACAGGAAAATGCGGCCGCAGGACGATATCCGGCAGTTGGGATGGTGTTTCTTTTTTATCCACCTGCAGAATGGTTTCCGCCGGCGGTGTGACAATTTCCGTTTTTGCCTCGCCCGCGGCAGTCAGATAGGCCTGCGTTACCAGCGTGCCCATCCTGGCTTCACCGGATGGCACAGCCATAAAGGTGATCTCGCGGCGCTGCCCGGCCGGCAAATCATTGAGCTGGAAGACCAGACCTGTTTTTTCTTTTTCCGAAGGATCAGCCATTTCAGCGCCATCCACCTGAGAGCTGCCTTTTTTGTAAATCACACCTTCCGGGAGAGCAATATTGATCTTCGGCGCGGCCACAGGCAGGGCGCTGCTCTTCACCGACACTTTGTAAATGATGGTTTCTTTGTCCAGCGTATTGGTCAGATCCAGAACAATCTCGCCTTTGACGGGAGCCGTCTTTTCCGGCGGTTTGGCTTTGGAACGGACATGGAAATCCGCGCGCCAGATGGTGCCGCCCTGCGTTTCAACAAACTGCGAAAATGAACGGCCGGCAAAACGGCTGTTTTCCGTACAGGCAAAAGGCGTAGAACCTTCGGGCAGCGAATCCAGATCCATCTGCACGACATGCAGGCCGGGACGGACACCCTCGAAATGATACAGACCCCGTTTATCAGTGATGGCGAATGTGCCGTCCTCCAGATAAATGCGAACGCCTTCAACGCCGGTAGCACCCTCGCCGGACTTGTCATTGCAGTCACCGGTGCTCACACGTCCCATCAGGACGGATCGGGTTTTCATCAAATCGTCCCTGATCTTGACCGTAACGCGCGCCCGGTTCGATTTTTCACCGGTCGCCGCGAAGGCAATGGCATTGTTGATCGCGTCACCGAGTTTTGTTCCCGCGGTCACTTCCGTCATATAATCAATGATCGCCGAACCTTCCTTCGCCAGGAACCCGACATTAAACGTCAGCGTCCGGCCGTCTTTGGAAATGGTCGGATTATCCATGGAGGCGCTGTTGAATTTTGCCGATCCTTTGCGGTACCGGAAACCCACCGGCATGACATCGGTAATTTGAACGCCGTTGGCGCCCACTCTTGTGCTTCGATTGGCCACGGTCAGTTGATAGGGAATAAAATCGCCATAACCGGCCGTGTCCTTGCCGACGGTTTTTTGCAGCCAGAGTTCTACGGGGGCCTGATCAAGCGGAATATCAATCCGTACCGCCGGACCGGGATTGAGTGTAAAGGTCTCTCCCCGGGAACCGTCAACAATATTAAACGGTGCGCCGGGTAATGTCTGGATAATTTCCGTCGCCACAATACTCGGGAAGGCATAACCGGGCGGCGGCTCCACAACAAACTGATAACTGCCCGGGAAAACATACGGGAAACGGAAACCGCCTTCCGGAAACGTATAAACCCGCCCGCTGCTGTCGGTAACAGTGCCGCCGCTGGTTATCGTTGACGGATAAGCGCTGACGCCGTCATCGCCGAAAACGACAGCCGGCTGCCCGGTAGCGGTGTCAATGATGGTCACCTTCGCGCCATCAACCGGCAGACCTGTGGTGGTATCAAAAACAATACCGAGAGGATCCACCATAACCGCGGTAACCGAAGTATCCGTGCCATCCGCCACATCCACATAATTGATATAAAGCATCTCCCCATCTTTGACGGAGATGGTGCCGTTATACGTGGTCACCGTCGTATTGGCGGTAAACACATAGCCGACAAACACGCCCGTATTGGGTCCGGTTTCGGTCAGCCGGATGACTTCGACATCCCCGTTGACCTGATTTTTGACGGTTACAAAAACTGTTTCCCTCACCGTATTATCCAGATTCTGATCCAGATCCGTCACCCGGATGAAAAGCGGTTCGCCCTGATGCAGCAACCGGCTGTCCGTCAAGGGCAGCGGATTGCTCAAATCCAGAGGCGTCGTTGTCCCCACGGGAACAGGCGACGTCATATTCACGAACTGACCGGCGGAGCCTCCGGAAAGATACGCGGATTGGAAAACATTAACTTGATCGGCTCCGGTAAGTTCCGGAGCATACGCTAACGTTTCAATCGTTGAGGGTGTCCGGATAACAATCGTCACCGTCACCGACGACGATCCCTGTCCGATAAAAGCATTACTGTTAATCTTTGCGTTGTTCACAACCTTATCAGCCTGGACGGGAGCGGCAAAAGTAAAAGCGGGAAGAACCAGAAGAGCAGATAAAACCGCTAAAACGGACAAGACAATCGTAAAATGACTCTGACAGGACCAGCGCCGTTTCCAACCGGAATTGAACAAAACACCACCGACCCCGCTTGCCATACAAGGCAAACGGGTCGGTTTTCCGGCCTTTCGGCCGGAAAACCGTCGGTGAAGTCTATGTAACCGGTTTAAAAGCATAAACGAAACACTGATCCCATCTCTTAGGGGTTAACTGTCGCCTGATAGAGCACAAGCACCCTGCTGCTCGCCGGAATCGTTCCACCGGCCGAACTCGTTGCTCCCTGGCCGATATACACCGTCAATGTGGGAGCGGCATACGTGGCCTGGTCATCACCCGATGTTGCGGACAGCGTTGTCGGCACATTGGCCTCGTTGACATACGTCACTGCTTTTCCGCTATAGGAATCCGTTTTGAATGTCACAAACGTTGTCGGCAACGCATCGGAGATCACAGACGCGGAAACGCCTCCCGATGTGCTGGTATTGGCCGCAACCAGGATGTACTCCAGCGTATCTCCGGGTTCCGCCGTCACACCGGCCGGATAATAATTGGTGGAATTATAGACATAAGCCACTCCCGTTCCGCTACCGGGCCTGGTGATGTTGCGCACATACTTGCTCAGATTGGCCACACCGCTGGTAAAGGTGTTGAGAATCGCCGGAGTCGAGGTAGCCGTGGCCGACGCATCCGTGGCTGATGTAACGGTCGCCGTGACAGAAACCGTGACATCGGTGCCGGGGGTAGTGATCGTGCCCGGCGTAACCGTGGCCTGGATCACCTGCCGTTCAGCAACCAGAACACCGGCAGCAGGCGCTGCGGATAGTGCCGAAGCAAGTGTGATAGTGGACGTACCGGTAGCATTATCCACGATACCGGTAACTATTCTGGCTTCACCATTGATGACGACTGTATCGCCTACAGCAATGCCGTTAACACCGGGCACCTCGCCGGGCAGGTTGCCATCCGCGGGAACCACGATGACCGTGGCAGTCGATCCGGTGGTGGTCACCGACGCGCCCAGTGTTACTGTGGCTGTGGTCGGAGTAGCCGTGGCGCCGGTGGTATTGGTGGACCCCGTTACCGTCGTGGCAATGTTATAGGTATCCGGGCCATTGGCACCGGCCGTAACGGTAAAGCTGTCCGTCAGCGTGGCGCCAGAGCTGTATGATGTGCTCTGGTTCGGTCCCGGTACGATGGTCAATGCCGCCGGCACCAGGCTGACGGTCACCGTGACGCTGGCCGTGGCCGTTCGGGTACCGGAACCATCAAAGTAAGACAGTTGCGCCTGGTTGATAATCTGCGTGTTGGCCGCAATGTTCGCCCAGGCTGAAGCGGCTGACATAACGGCAAACAGCATGATAATCATCAAGCAGGCACATATTTTTTTGTGAATTTTCATATGTTTCTCCTTTAATGTTCTCCTTTTATAAAGTTTTTGATGAGCAGAAGCGGTGGTATGGCCGCTTCTGCTCATACTCTAAAGAGTTAATTTACCGTGACCTGGAATGTTATTGTAGCCACTCCTGCAGGACTTAAAATACCGCTGGAAACCGCTCCGGCTGCACGGGCTGGATCATCGTCGTCAACCAGTAACCCCGCAATTAATGGCGAAGGATCGGCAACCCCGTCGTTGGCAACGGTCTTGCCGTTGAGCCTCGTCGATTGATGTACATAAGTTGTGTAAGGCGGCAACGGGTCTGTTATGGTAACAACATTAGCATCGCTGCTGCCGGTATTGGTCACAACGATGGTATAGGTTATCGTGTCACCGGGAGCCGCAGAGGCAGTACTCGCGGTCTTCTCAATCGTAAGGTTTGCCGGTGTTACTGTGGTTACCGTCTCATCCGTATCGGCATCGCACGATCCGTCCGCTGTGGTCACAACCGTAATGGTTTGATTAGATGCCGCTGTTAACGCACCGGGATCAACCGCTACCGTAAAGGTCTGCTGCTCATAAATGGGATCGCCTGGATTAATAGCTGCCTGGAGCGCAGTATAAGGCGCTGTGGTATCTAAATTAATGGTCGACGTACCGCCGACTGTACCACCATTATCAGTAACGGTGCTGACTTTGTAAACATAGCTACCGATAACAATGAGGTCTCCGTTTTCAATGCCGTTGACTGAACTGTTGGACCCTGCATCATTAGGCACCGTAATGGAAGTGGCGCCTATTGCCGCAGCCCCCGCCACCGTGGTAGCGCCCAGCGTGATGCTTGCGGTTGAGGGAGTGGCCGTCGAACCGCTGATACCGGCAGACTCCGCCGTGACAGCAGCGCTGATGGCATACGTGTCGGGACCATTGGACTGTGATGTCAAGGTATAGGTGTAAACCTCATTGGTCGCCGGATCCGTGGTGCCGTCACCAGGCGAACTTAATAACGGTGCAACGCAAACAAACTCAACCGTGACATCGACACTGTCGGATACCGCCGGCATGGCTGTACCCGCCGTATCATTGTAATTGACCGTCGCCGTGTTGCGGATCGTGGTGTAGGCCGCTGTTGAAGCCTGAGCCGCCTGTGGCAGGACAAAGGCCAGCAACGCCAGCAGTGTCAGACTGCAGACAAAAGCCTTTGACGCGGCCCTCCTGATGTTGATAAATCTTGTTTTCATATTCATTCCTCCTTAAAAATTAATTTCGTTTTTTTATCTTTTTTTTATTTTCATTAATGACTTATTTTTTACTCACTACCATTATCTTCATTTTGCATTCCCTCACCCGTCCATAAGCGCCTCCTTGATTTCTCCTTTTGTTGTTATATTCCTGAGACAGGACGTTCCTGTCATTTCACTTTCACCTTGAAGCCAACCTGACCTTTGCCGCCCTCGGGAACTTTGGCAATGGTCCAGCGGATATTGGTGTATTGCTCGGGTGACGCGACTTTCTTTTCCACCTTTCCGCCCGGAAGCGTAATTTCGTAAGTCAGCAGGGAAGGTTTTTTAAACGTCTTGCCGCCGTCAATGGAAAACGTGACATCCGCATCGCTACCGAAGGCGCTGCCGTTAATATAGACCGTGCCTTTGGGAATCGGATCATCCAGAACAGCGTTGGTTGCCGCTTCATTACCGGTATTGACGTAGCTGATGGTATAAATAACCACGTCACCGGAACTGATTTTAGTCACGGGCACCCTTTTGGTCGCATTATTGACTGTTACCTCTGTTTCCGCCTTCATGTTTACCGACAGAAGGGGTTTGGCCATCGCCTCCATCGCAAACATGAGCAAGCTCATTGCCGCTAATAACGTAAAAATTTTCTTCATAACATCCTCCTTTCAGACACCTGTTAAAATATTTTTGATAAATCAGTAGAGTAAGCTTCTACTCATGCTCTTCTTGCCCATTATTTTTTTCACCTCCATATCATTTTATTTTGCACGCTTAATTAATCGTCACCTGAAACGTTATGGTTGCGCGTCCGACGACCGGCGGCCCGGCGCTGTAGGGCGGCAGAATGCCGGTTGCCGCCGCTCCCGCGCTGCGGCTTGAATTGTCGTCAATCAGAATTCCCGCGATCAGCGGCAGGGTGGCGCCGTCCCCGGCAACGGTAATGCCGTTAAGACGGGTGGAATTGGCCACATACGTCGTATATTGCGGCAGGGGGTCCGTGACTCTTGCATTAATCGCGTTGCCGGTACCGGTATTGGTAACAACAATGCTATAGGTTACGGTTTGTCCGGAACTTACCGGATTGGCGCTGGCGGACTTGACAATGGTGAGATTCGGTTGAGGAACTATTACCCTCATTGTCGCATAAGCGGTATTGGTCACAGTTCCTTCCGTACCTTCAGTTGCTGTGACGCTGACCGACCAGTTGCCGGTGGGAGAAGTTGGCACGGTATATTGGTATTCATAGGTTTTTGTCAAACTTGGAGTCTCCGTCCCTGTAGCGACAAGCGTCATGGAGGCAGCATTGACTATGGTTGTTCCACCGGGATTTTTTATGGTGATTTTCGGGGCGTTGACAATATCATAACTGCCGAACGGGTCGCTCACCACCGCCCGAATATAAACGGTACTTCCGGTCGTCACGTAGGAAAGGAGAGTGCCTCCCGAATAGGCGGCATCGTAATAATTGATGGAATCAACATGAACAACCGTCGTTGCCGGGAGGTCAACACGGGAAGCAGCGCCGACGGTGGCCGAATACGGATATACGCGTGTGGCAACGGCGCCTGCAGTTTGAGAAACCGTAAGATTCCAGGTACTCCCCTGCGGACAGGTCACGTTGGCTGTATTGAGGGTGAAGGTGTACGCAGTCTGTGTATTATTGTTCATGGTGATATTTCGTGACGCTGTCATAATCGTGGGATCTGATGAGCACTTGAGATCAACCTGGATGGTTCTTGTGCTGTTGGTATTGGTGTCTCTTCTCATATTTAAAACAACCGGGAATGTCGCACTAACCGACGAGTTAATCGCTATTGCCGCCGCCGCGGCCGGGTCCATAACCCATGTCCGGGAAGTCGTGGTATTGACCACTGTATATCCGGAAGTTGTTGTATTGGGTGTACGGGAAAGTTTCCACGACGGGCTTGAAGTGTTGTCATACAGATAAAGTCTCTTGGTTCCCGTGCCGGTCGTCGTACCGGCAACCGTGACCACCGGCGCCGTCGCTGTTGAACCCGTCCCGCTGGGCGTGTGTGTAATGATTGCCGTATTGGTAATCGTTGTTCCCGCCGCTGACGAGCTGGAAATATCCGCAGAATAAACAATTGTCACGGAACCGTTTGCGGGAACGGTAATTCCGGTAGCACTCAAGGTTGGAGCGCTGTAGGTGCAGGTAGCGCCGGTCGGGCAACTGGTTATGGTTACGTTTGTTAAATCCGTATCAATAATATCGGAAATCGAAACGTCGGTTGCCTCATTGCCTTTGGTTTCCGCAATGGTGATGGTATATTGCAGTGTATCGCCTGCTTCATACTCGCCGCCGTTGATATCAACCAGCGTTTTGGCGGAGGTGGATAAATCCGGCACGCACTCGGCGCCGGGTTCAATGCCGGGGGGCGCGGATGAATCAAACGCGGCATAACCGCCGGACGAACTGGTAGAACCATAAGTATCATTCGCGGTTGTTGTCCTTCCGCTGACACCAGCGGCATAGGACATGGCAATCCCGAGAGTTGAGGGAGAGTAGGCAATAAACCCGCCGCTGCCGCCGCCGCCGGGTCCATGACGTTCACCCGGATATGTGGCCCCGGGTGCCTGAGATCGCCAGGCGTTGCCTCCATCCCCGCCGTTGACAGAAGCGGAGGCGGAACCTCCGGTATAGGAGTAGATAACAATGGACCCTCCGGCGCCGCCGCCGCCGGAACTGTCGTTTAGAACATTATATGCCGAACCGCCATTGGCCGTGATTGTTCCCGAACCGGTAATATAATTTGCCCTGATGATGACAATGCCGCCTCCGGGAGCGCCGCTGCTGCAAGCTCCGGCTCCAGAATTGCAGGCAATACCTGGAGGCGTGGGGGGCAGGTATGTTGAATTGTCCGCAGTGCCGTTATTGCTGGTACCGGCGCCGCCGCCGCCGCCCATAACGATGCGATTAAAAGCGAGTCCGGTAACACCGTCACCGCCTTCACCACCGGTAGTGAGATTGGTGCTCCAGGAATTTCCGCCTTTCGCGCCGGCTGCGTAGTTGCCTCCTCCTCCGCCGCCGGTGTTCTCATCATTGTTTGCCGCATCCGCGTCTGTGCCGCCGCCACCCGCATTTCCGGGCGCGCCGCGGGCATAGGAAGCGTTTGAATTTGTTCCGTCCGGATAGCCGCTGCCACCTGTCACCTGTACCGGCGCGCCGTCAAAAGTTGCCGGCCTGTTCATGTAATACGGGGTGCCTGCTATTCCTTCGCCCTTGGATCCGTTGGCGCCGTTTGTGTAGGAGGTGCGATAGTCAGTATTCGCGCCGGTTCCGCCGTTAATCGAACGTCCATATCCGCCACGGAAACCGGCGCCATCGGCGGTGACGGTTCCATTGATCGTCAGGGTTCCGGCCACATCCATGGCCACAACACCGCCGACGCTGCCGTTCCAGTTGAGCGCCGACACCGTTCCGGACACTGTAGCCGAGGAGTATTGGGGAACACGAATGACCTGATAGCGACTCTGGCCATTGGTTCCCGAAGCCGCGCGATTGCGGTAACTGTAGGTCAGGCCGCTGGTAATACCGACAAACCCTCCGGCAACGGCACCAGACGCCCTTGCAAACTCATAATAGCCGGTCTGATTGAGATTTGTAGAACCTCTTCCGGTGCCTGAACCACTACCATAACTGCTGTTGTTACTGTAGTTTATGTCGGCATCCTGCATCTGAATGATTAATAGCAGATCTCCGGCGGCAATCGCCGGACCGCTGCCCAACGGAGAACCAACCGGAATGGATGTTGCGCCTGCAGAGACCGATGCCGTGCCGGGATAGTAGGTATTGATAACACCGGAAGGAGGCCCGGTACCGTCATTTCCGGGCGTGGCACAGTCAGCAAATGATTTTCCGGTGAATATCAGTTGGCAGAAAATGTAAGTTAATGTAAGGAAAACCAGCGCAGAGTATATATGCTTATTTAATGGATTTCTATGCTTGAAAATGGCCATCACTCTTTTACGATTCATTTTTCACCGCTTTCTGGTTGGGCTTCTCGAAAATCAGTACTATTCATTTGGCATCAATTTATTACGCTATTCCCAATTTCCTGAACATTTCAAATCATTTGTCGAAGGTTTTGTGGCGATCTCTCCTTATGAATTGAAAAGTTTACCGGCAGCCGTTTGACATTCAGAACAAACGCCGTAAACATTGACTGCTATTTTTTGAATGTCATAATCATGTTTCTGATCTTCAGAAATCAATAACTGACGGTCTACATCAATGTTAATATCAACAACCTTTCCGCAGGAAGTGCAAATCAGGTGATCGTGAGGTGTGACTGTTGAATCATACCTCTTTGAATCTGTTTGCACCATCACAGGCAGTTCCACGATATGTCCTCTCTTTTTAAACAGTTCCATCGTGTTGTAAACTGTCGTTAAGGAAATATTGGATAGTTGCTTGGAAACGTGTTGATAAACTTCTTTAATGCTCGGATGAGATTTGTTGTCCTTGATATAATTATAGATGGCTAATCTCTGTGCGGTTTTTTGCGGTTCTTTCTGTTTCACTTTAAACCTCCATAATTTCTAACATTTTATTCAAAATTTGAAAACATTACTAGTTTGTAATTATTACAAATTTGAAAAATCGTCAATAATTATTTAACGGATTTGATAATAAACATCATTCGACATAATAAATTATAAGTTATTGTAATATATTATTATTTATCAATAACAATTTTTGATAAACACATAAAAAATCTTGACATAATTAAATAACGCTGTTATCTTAACACCGCTATTTAAAAAGGTGGACATCATGCCTAAAAAGCCCATGACCAAACAAGATGTGGAGAATACCCGCGAGTTGATTCTGGATACTGCTCTCGACATCATTATCAGGGACGGTTTTCAGAATCTCAGTCTGCGGAAAATCGCATCGCGATTAAATGTGACGGCCACGACCATTTATAATTATTACACCAATAAAGATGAAATCAACCTGATGATCCGGATCAGAGGATTTGAGAAGCTTTATGACCTCCTGGTGAAACGCTCGGCTCCTTTGAAAAAAATGGAAGATCGGCTAAAGGCCATGATCCGCGCGTATGTTGAGTTCGGCCTGACCTATCCCGGCTACTATGATATCATGTTCAACCTCCACACACCCAAATATCTCGACTATGTGGGAACAGACATAGAACCTCTCGCCTTTAAGGAAAAACAGAATGCTTTAAAATGCCTTTCCCTTTTTGTGGAACCGATCAGTAGCTACATCACGGTGAAGGGAAAAAGAAAAGATCAATATGTTTTATATCAGGTGATCAAATTCTGGTCTGATCTACACGGTCTTGTCACCCTGAATAACAGCCGCTTATTTCATGAAGTCACAGATAAGGTGGAAGACTTTATCGAAAAACGCACCGCCGAAATGACTGATGAGGTTTTGAGACTTAAACAAAGTCTCGATGGGGGCAAGAAGCTATTTTAAACAAAAATAACCCTGGGAATATTGGAGGTAGGCTATGCAAGCCGCAAGGACAAATGAAAAAAGGTTGAATGATAAGCTGGCCAATTTGTTTCTTAAATTTGTCGCCTTTAATTTCAACAACCGTCCTTCATTAAATAAATATCTGAAAAGCGATGACGGCTGGTTGAACTTCACCTTCGGTATCAAAACGGAAAACGGCAGCGTGGAACAGGCCTTGAGCATTGAAAACGGCAAGATTCGCGTATTAAAACAAATGCCGGACAAATTTGATGCCCAACTGATCTTCAGGGATGAAGACGCGCTTAAGGAAGCCGCCACACAGCCCCCCAACAAGCTGATGATCGCGCTCATGGAAAACAGAATGATTCCCGTCGGCAACCTCGGTTATCTGCAATTAATCAATTTGTATCTATCGCTGCTATTGAAACAAATTCAGATTGCGAAACTGAAGAACGAAGCCAAAGCGGAAAACCGGAAATACGATGCCGGCAAAGCATCGAAACACAGTATTGAGACCAGAAAACCGCGACAGCTCAAAGCAGAGTCTGTCGATCCGTGCGTCAGATTCCTGAAAGACCCCTATCTGGCAGAATATTCGCTGGATGATTTTCCAAGAGTCAAAGATTTTCTGGATATTCATCTGAAAACAAAACCGGCCATCTGTCATGAACGGGCGGAGCTGATCACGCAATGGTACAAAGAAAATGGATTTGAAAAAGATAAGAACGGCAAGCCCTGGGTTGTCGAACTGCGCCAGGCCAACGCTTTTAAATATTTGATGGAAAACAGACAACCCATCATTCGTCAAAATGATTTGATTGCCGGAACCAATACGACCAAAGAGATCGGCGTCATCATTTATCCGGAAGCGCACGGCACCATGATCTGGGGAGAATTGCTTACCGTTCCCCACCGGCCGTTGAATCCTTACGATGTCGATCTCGACACCATTGACGTTCTGCATAACAAGGTATTCCCTTTCTGGATCCGGCGTAATTTCCGCGAGTGGGTGAGATACAATAAAGGATATCCTCTCTGTCAGAAGCTGGATGAGCGTTTTGCTGCCTGCTTCTTGTGGAAAACCGTCGCGCTGTCGCACACGATTTTAAATTATCCCGAAATACTCAGCAAGGGCGCCAACGGCATCATCGAAAACATCGACCGGGAACTGAGCGCCACACCGGAAAACGAAAAGCAAAAACGCGATACATTGCAGTCGATGAAGATCAGCATGGAAGGAATCAACGCCTACGCGAAGAATCTGGCGCAGGAGGCTTGGCGTCTCGCGTCTCAGGAAACTCAACCTGTCCGCAAAAACGAATTGCTTCATCTGGCTGAGATCTGCAAACGTGTCCCGGCCAATCCCTGCACAACGCTGGATGAAGCCGTCAATGCCATGTGGATCATCTGGATCGGTGTGCATATGGAAAACACCAATGCCGGATTTTCCCTGGGACGGCTGGATCAATGGCTGCAACCTTATTTTATTGCCGATATGGAAAAAATTAAGGATGAAAAGGAAAAACAAGACTACATCAAGCACGCGATTGAAATGATCGGCTGTTTCTACATGCGCTGTACGGATCATCTGCCTTTGATCCCGGATATCGGAAATTATTTATTCGGCGGAAGCTCCTCCGACCAGGCCATCACGCTGGGCGGCGTAACACCTTCTGGAGAAGATGCCGTCAATGACATGACGTATATTTTCCTGAAGGTGACGGAGATGCTCTCCATCCGTGATCCCAACGTCAACGCCCGTTACAACAAGAGCAAAAACAGCGTCACCTATCTGAAGAGACTTTGCGAAGTCAATTTAAATACCACGGCCACCCCATCCATTCACAATGACGAGGTGGTGATGGAATCGCTCGCGGAATTCAACTATCCGCCGGAACATCTGCGTGACTGGTCGGCAACCGGCTGCGTGGAGCCGACGCTTTCCGGACGGCACATTGGCCACACCAACTGTATGATGTTCAACATGGTGGCGGCGCTGGAGATGGCACTCAACAACGGCCGGCATCCGTTGATGCGCTGGGATCTGGGGCCAAAAACCGGTGATATCAAGGCGGGAGCGTTTCCCGATTATGAATCCTTCTTTAACGCTTTTGCAACACAGCTTCGTTTTCTGGCCGATCAAACCTGTGAATACAACAATCTGCTGGGTGAAGCCCATCAGGCGATTCGTCCGACCCCTTTCATCTCGGCTCTGATTGAGGGACCGTTGAAAAAAGGGAAAGACGTCACCAGGGGCGGTGCTCTCTATAACTCATCGGGAACCGCCTGCATCGGCCTTGCCGACATTACCGACTCCCTGATGGTGATCAAAAAGCTGGTCTTTGAAGATAAAAAAATAACGTTTGGCCAACTACTGGATGCAATCAACACCAACTTTAAAAATGATCCCGCACTGCATGCACTGATAAAAAATAAGACCGCGCTTTTCGGCTCGGGCAGTGAAGAAGCTCTGGCGACAGCCAACCGCGTGACCAAACTGGCTCACGACATTTTTATCGAGCACGAAAATTACCGCGGCGGCAAATATACCGCAGGCTTCTGGTCGATGTCCAACCATGTCGCTTTCGGCACTCTAACTGGCGCGCTTCCATCAGGAAGACTGGCCGGTAAAGCCTTTACACCGGGCCTTACACCGGAACCGCACGCTTCCAAGAGCATTCTGGACAACATTCGCGATGTCGCCCGATTAAAGCCGGAAAATATGAACAATAATATTGCTTTTAACGTGAAGGTTGTACCCGGCGCACATGAATCGCATCAGAAAACCGTGGAGAATATTTATTCGTATGTAAAAACATACAGCGATCTCGGCGGCATGCAGATGCAACTCAATGTCGTGTCTTCCAAAACGCTTCGTGATGCCATGGAACATCCAGAGAATTATCAGAATCTTCTTGTCCGCATTTCCGGCTACAACGCGTACTTCGTAACGTTGAACAGGGAGATGCAGATTGAATTGATTGAAAGGGCAGAGTTCGGAATCTAGATCAGAGATAGATTAATCATTCGTGTCATTTCGAGAAGTCCCGACGAGTCGAGACGACGAGAAATCTTTTTTAATGAACGTTTTAAGACTTCTCATCCCGACACATCGGGATTCGAAGTGACAAAAATTTTAAGCGCAACTTAATATAATTAAAAAAGTCTGGAATATTTATTTATGGTACAAAATGAAATAAAAACCCCTTTGATTCTGGAAATCAAAGGCAACAGTCTCGATGACGGGCCGGGCATCCGCTCCGTAGTGTTTTACAAAGGATGCCCTCTTTCCTGCGTCTGGTGTCACAATCCGGAAAGTAAAAAACCCTCTGTGGAAATATCCTTTGACCCGAAAGTCTGTATCGACTGCGGTACCTGCCGCGAGCTTTGTCCGAAGAAAGCCCTTTCCCGTGATAATCGTTTTTACATCGACCGAAGCAAATGCGACCTTTGTTTTTTATGCGTTGATGTCTGCCCTTCGGGCGCGTTGGACAGCGTCGGAAAAAACATGTCCGCTGAGGAAATCATGAAGAAGATTCTTCCGGACAAACCCTTCTTCGATACATCAGGCGGCGGTGTAACCCTTTCCGGAGGCGAACCGACTCTCTTCATGGATTTCACATCTGGGCTTTTAAAGTCGCTCAGGCAAAACAATATTCATACCCTTATGGAAACGTGCGGTTTATTCGACATCCATAAATTTATGGACATGCTCTATCCGTATCTGGACGCTATTTATTTTGACATAAAAATTATCGATAGCGCTGCGCATAAAAAATATTGCGGCGTGACCAATGAAAAAATACTGGATAATTTCATCAGGCTTGCCAAAACGGCAAAAAAAGACGGCAAGACTCTTTTGCCGCGGACACCGCTCATTCCCGATATGACAGATATCGAAAGTAATATTCAGGGAATTGCGGCTTTTCTTAAAAACCTGAATATTACAGAAGCCGCTCTTCTGGCGTATAATCCTTTATGGCACGAAAAAAGCGATAAAGTCGGTGTTGACGATCCCTATAAAAACAATAAAGTAATGAATTCCTTTCGTAAGAATAGCATCATGGAAAGATGCGAAAATATTTTTGCTGCATCAGGAATAAATAATATTTTGTAGGGATTGTTCCCCGAACAATCCGTTGCGGCGCATTCGGGCAATGCGCTATCAAAACCAGTGAGGTAAATGATGATATCAAAAATAGTCCAACCGGTTCTGGTCACGGGAGCCACCGGATTCATCGGCAGCAGAGTCGTGCATAAGCTTTTACAAAACGGAGTCGCGGTGAAAGTACTGGCGCTCCCCGGTGAAGCAATACCGGACGAATGGGCCGAAAAAGTCGAGATTGTCCGCGGCAGCATATCCGATCCTCAGGCGGTGGAAAAAGCGGCCAAAGACGCCAAAACGATCATTCATCTGGTTGCCATTGTTACCGACTGGGGGGACGAGAAAAAGTACTGGGACTTTACGGTCGAAGGAAGTCGGAAGATTTTTGACCAAGCCGTCAGAAATAATGCCCGCGTCGTGCTGGCTTCCAGCATTGTGGTTTATGGAGACAAAATTTACAGCCAGCCCTGCCCTGAAGAAACTCCATACGGAAAAACATTTGGCCCCTACAGCCGGACCAAACAGGCACAGGAAAATCTCGCCTGGAATTATCATAAAGAAAAAGGAATGAAGCTCACCGTGGTTCGTCCGGCTAATGTCTACGGCCCGCGTTCAGGCCCCTGGCTTCATGATATCATTAACGTTCTTCGCAGCGGTTCGCCCGGTCTGATCTCCGGAGGAAATATGAACGCGGGACTTGCGTATGTGGACAACGTTGCCGATATTCTTATCCTCGCGGGATCAACGGAAAAAGCAATCGGCAGAGCTTATAATGCCTCCGATTGCACAGACGTTACATGGAAACAGTATTTTACGGATATCGCTGATATGATCGGAGCAAACAAACCTAAGTCAATCCCCCGGCCTTTAGCTGCCGTCGGCGCCAGCGCCCTGGAAGGCATATGGAAACTGCTCGGCATTCAAAAACGCCCTCTGATCACCCGTGAAGCGCTGAATCTGATCGGATCAAACAATCGCATTCCCAATGACAGAGTCCGGAAGGAATTGCAATATCATCCACGAATTTCTTATTCGGAAGGTCTGCAGCGCACCAGAGAATATTTATTAAGAGATTTTTCAAAATAATCCGAAGGATTTTTTTATGGCTTACTTTTCCGGCAAACTCGTTTATATCACCGGCGGCTCCAGCGGCATCGGGCTGGCAGCGGCAAATTTGCTGGCAGCGGAAGGTTGCCGTCTCGTTCTGATCGCGAGAGGAGAACCGCTTCTCGACAAGGCCTGCAAAACCATCGCGAGTCAAACAGATCAAACCGCGCAAGCCATCAACTTCATATGCATGGATGTCGCCAATAACGATGACGTCCGGCAGAAAATCAAAACCGCCGTCGAAACCTTCGGCATCCCCGACATACTGATCAATAGCGCGGGGATTGGCACCGGTGATTATTTTGAAAATATTTCTTACGAACAGTTTGACAAGGCCATGAAAATAAATGTGTACGGCACGAGAAACGTCATCAGCGCCACGCTTCCCTATATGAAACAGAAAGGCGGCGGACATATTGTCAATATTGCTTCCGTGGCCGGATTGATCGGCATGTTCGGCTACACGACTTACAGCACCACCAAATACGCCATCGTGGGTTTTACGGAATGCCTGCGTAGCGAACTCAAGCGATTTAATATTAAAGTGACGCTGATCTGCCCCCCGGAAGTCAAAACGCCTTTTATCCATGAAGAAGCGAAGACGCTGCCGCCCGAGGCACGGGTTGTCAAGAATCTTGCAGGTCTGTTAACACCGGAAGAGGCGGCAAAGGCCATTGTCCAGAGCATCAAAGGACGAAAATTCCTGGTGGTGCCGGGCGTCATGGCCAAATCAATGCTATTCTGGCACCGCATCAGCAACGGATTGCTGACGCGTGTGCCTTCGGATCTGATTATTAAATTTGCTTCCCGGCCGTCGCTTAAAAAATAATCAAAGGATTTGATCACCTGCTCCCTGAATGATAGAACCTGTGCCGCCGGCAACAATTATTTCGCCGGATCCGCTGGATTACGATCCTGGAGCCTTATCCCCTGCACATCGCGTTTTTTTCTGTCCACGCTGGAAAAATCGTCCTCGATTACAATCAAAAAGGGTCTGCTATCATAGACCCATCTCTGGAAAACAGCGCCGTCATAGAACACCTCCGTATAAACACCGGATGGCACCGTCTGCTGTTCTTTAAGAAAACAAAACGGATCATACCGATGCGTCCAGTCGCCCTTCTCACATACAAAGGTCAGCCATTTCCCCGCTTCAAAGCTGACATCCACCGTATCTTCTGTGCTGTTCATGGCGATCCCGGGCAGCTTGTCGCTGAAGTTGATTTCTTCTATAAGTTTCCCTTTGACAGACTTCAGCGTATGACCTTCCGCAATTTTTTTGCTGTCGAGCGTCGTCACCTCTCTGTATAACCGGAGAGGATGGGATAAGTAAAACTGGACATTCTTGATATCGTCATTCGTCAACGCGTACTTTTCTTTTAAGTTCGACGTAAAGGGAACGTAGTGAACACAGGAACTCAAGAACAATGATAATAAAATCATTGCAAGGGTATTGAGCAGAGATCTCATGGCCATCCTCCTTTTTTACGATAATATTTTAATTTATGTCATCAACGCATGGCTCGCCGACAATCGAAGAAGCCTAGAAACGGAACTTGAATCCCAGGGTCACCATGCTGGTTGAAAATTCAATGTCGCGGGAATCTTCATGTTCATGATCATAGTCGTCATCATCATCATCTAATTCCATTTCTGTTACAAAATAACGATAGCCGAGATCCAACGACAGGTTGTAGGCCAGGTCAAATTCCACTCCCGCCATCAGTTGCCAGGCATATCCCGTGTCATCTCCCCGGCTGATCCATTCTCCGTCTTCAGCGGACATTTCATGATGGGAAAATCCAATCCCTCCACCGCCGTAGGGATGAACGACGCCGAAGGGAATTTTCCAGATGATATTGAACATGAAATTGTTGAACTCGATGTCTCCCACGGTCTCGTCATAATAAGTCATATCCGGATTCAGATAGAGATATTCCAGCTCCAGAGCCAGCACTCTGAATTGCGGAGGAGAAAAACCAAGCTTGGCCCCGAATACGGCGGCTTCATCAATATCTAAATTGATGTCATATTCGTCACAATCCCAATCATCACAATACTCATAACTTAAATCGGGAGCGATGGTATAGCCTCCCCATATGCCAAAATATCCTCCGACCTGGTAAGCGCTGCTATAATATCCTCCACTTTGAGCCGACGCTGATTTCAGTGGGTAAGCAGCAAACAATACAGCGACTGTTAAGATAAAAATAAAACTGGCTGCTTTTTTCATATCTCTTCTCCTTTCCTTTGTTTTAAATGTATTTTAAATCTTTATACAGGATTTGCCAAGCTTCATCTTTTAACCTCACATTGCCCGTTGACTGCTGACTATGGTGGCGATACTGAAGGCAGTACTGAAACTGACTTGAGATGTTCCAGAAGGATCCTCCGCACTTCTTCTATCGTCAGGGGGTGTCCCTGGCAGGAATGGCCGGACCGTACGATATACTCGGACTCCACACCTTCCTGATGAGCGCTTTTGTACTCTACAACTCCATCATTCCCTTGCGGCGGTATGTCGTCTCCATCGATGGCAATGATGGAGTGGGTCTTTACGCCGGAAGCTACCGGCAGTTCCGCCAGCGTCTGCAGAATCGGATTATCGGGTGACATGCCATCAACACTGGTGGGGAGTTTGTTGCCGATATCGATGGGCAACTTCAACTGACGAAACAAATTACTCAGAATATTGGGATTCCCGGCCACAACATTATAGGGAAGCGTCAGAACGTCCATGGGCAGGGATACAATTCTCTTAATGATGCCACGGACCCAGTTCTTGGCCTGAAAACTGCCGCGAAACGGCGCGGAAATGTACACCGTCCGCTTGACAAAAGGAAGAGGTTCAACAAAGGCCCATTTGCGCAGTAGCGCTTTCATTTCCGGTGGCGTGTCCAGGTCTTCGAAGTTTTTATCGCTGACCGACCTCCAGAGCGCATCTCCGGATTTAACCGCAGTCAATTTTGTCAGAAGCCCTCCCTGGCTGTGGCCGATAACAACCATCTGCTGCAGCGCCGTGTCATCTCCTTTGGGATCAATCCTGGCGATCGTATCGGACAGGATACTGCGCAAATCACTGGCCGAGGCTACAAAAGGCAGACTGCTGTTGTAGAAAAAAAACCAGAACTGAAAGCGTTTACGCAGCACCGGATCGGCGCTGAGCGTATTCCACATCTCCCCCCACCAGACAGGACTGCTGGCCGTGCCGTGAACAAACACGAGCGGTATCTTTCCCCTTTGGTAGGGTTGAATCATCAACAGCTCCGATTTCTTTTTTCCCGGAGTTAAAAACGACTGAATTCCCAGATCCCAGATCGGAGCATCATTGAGCTGGTAAGCAATCGGTGTTGTGGAATCAGTTTCCAGGGGGACTTTATGGTCATTGATCATGGTTTCAACTTCGTCATATCCCGAATAGAGCTCCAGGGAAGCGCGGGCGGCGTTGTTGCTCAGGGCGTTGATATCCCCTTCGATCTTCAGCAGCGCCGTGACCGGTATCGCCATACCGCGAGGCGACTGCTTCGTTTTTTTCTTAATGGCTACCAGGGGTAACCCGATACCCGCAGTCCGGTTGCGTGTTGTCAGTCCGCGCACTTCATAATCATCTGCCGCCAGGAAGGACTGAAAGTCTTCCAGCGGAATACCGAGGGAGTTTTTGATGGGGACGAGAGTGATATCACCGACAGGCAGACGGTGGACCTGTTTTTTGAATTTCCAGTCGCCATTTTCGCCGAGCGCCAGACCTCGGCCCAATGCGCGATTATAAAGTTCACTGGCAGTTATAAATCTGCGATCATAGGGTCGGGGAGAATTTTCGTTTGCCCGTCCATAAAGATAATAATAGGCATAGATGGAAGACATCAGGAAGTAATCTTTATCCAATCCCGTCTGATCAGGAGAAATTGCGTTCCTTAATCGTTCTCCATGAAAAAAGCTCAATTCCGCCAGAGCAAAAAGGATATCCCGTCTCGCGTCCTTTAGAGCCTTCTCGTGGAGCAAGGCAATCACGCCGGCCGTGTCCTTGTCCAAACGGTCAAGCAGATTGAAACGCTTCAGCAGAACCTTTGTGTAGGAACTGATCTCATCCGCAGAGAGGGCATTGGCATTAATGGACTTGTATGAATCCCTCAGTTCCACCTTCTTAACACCAATCGGTGTGGCACAGGCACAGAGCGACATAATCAGAATAAAGATGAGAACGACTCGAAATATACGTGAAATAATTTCACGACTGATTTTTACTGCCAAACAATCATATCCTTTAGTTTGATTGATCATCACCGGACTCCTTTCTCCGATTCTCCTGGAACAATTCTGAATTTATATCCCGGGTAATCCCTCACGGATCTTTTGCGAGAAATTGGGATCCTTATCCGCGGCCCGGCCGCGGGCATTCACATGGCTTACGGCCTTGAGTTTTTCAAAAGGCAGGCTCTGATCCAGAATCTTTTCTTCATAGATAAACTGATCACCAAAGCCGTTCACGATGATTCGCCAGTCGAGCTTCGCGTGAGGATTATAGGGAGCTGTGTGGCCCCTCAGTGCGGTCGTGCAATTATCGGTCAGGGCGTTGTACCATTCGGGCGCGTCCTTCAACCGGTTCACCTCCCGGAGATAGTCGAGAAATACTTTCCGGATAATCTCCGGCTGTGCCTTCAGGCGATAAAGATAGACATCCTCATTGCGGTAGTTGGTGCGCAGACGCACCAGATCGCGTTCGTCGGCGACGACATAAGTAATCTCGTACTGTCTGAAAAATCCTTTGATTGCGGAATAGTCTTCCCCTTTCTCTTTACGGGTCTCGATGGAAATGCACACGAAATTTCCGTCGCCGAAGCCAAAGCTGAACATCGTGTGGGCGATATACGGAGACCCCCAATACACCAGAAAAAGATCGGCACTTTGCAGTTTTG
The DNA here is from genome assembly GCA_022710585.1 of Deltaproteobacteria bacterium. Taxonomy (GTDB): domain Bacteria; phylum Desulfobacterota; class Syntrophia; order Syntrophales; family Smithellaceae; genus Smithella. Next base: position 47,995 of record JAKLGV010000015.1, read on the forward strand.
ACAGGTCGAAGGTTTTGTCGTAATGGCGAACGGTATAATCGGTCTCCGTTCGATAATCACAGTTGCGGATGTTATGAATCGTCACCATGTTTCCGTTGATCGTTGCGTACGGCAAAACCGCCACATCAGGTTGCCAGGCCCTGTTATTGCTGGGTGGAATAGTGAACCACCAGACTAAAACAACGACAAAGATTCCGATAAAGACCATAAAAGCTCTCCGTCGGGGCCGGACTACAAAGAGAACAAAAAAGGAAATAAGGCCATACAGAATAGTCGTAACCAGACGAATGGGGTCCGGTAAATTTGAGTAATAAATGGCCAGCGATGCCCAACCGATCATCAGAAAGACGGTCAGAGCAAGCAATGTCCAGCTACCTATTTTCAATATTTTTCTGATGATGTTCATCTCATTACCACTTCGTTGCCAGACCGAAGACGAGGCCGTAATTGGTTGTATATTTCACCTCGATATCCCCGGCAACCGGAACGTCATCCGCGGTAAACAGCGCTTCACCATACTGTATATAGGTCACGTCAAAAGCTACGCTGCGATTCTGCTGGTATTTATATTCGCATCCGAGACCGACACCCCACATCCGGTCAAGACGCATGGTCGCCGTGCGGTACTCCTTATCCTGCGGCGACGTGACGTAGAATGCGCCGCTCTTGATTTCCCACTGTGGTGTTAACGCATAATTGACGCCCAGCGTCGTGGCCCAGATATCATTGTAATGACCCGGTTGCGTATCGATGGAAGACTCTCCGATGGTAACTTCTTCCAATCCCCAATCGGAAAAGTTCACCCAGGCAACATCGACTGACATCGACCAGCCGTTTTCAAACTCATGAAAAACGCCTGCATTCACGCCCTGGGGCGTGCTTGTATCGACGGAGATATCCTGTTTAAGAACTCCGAACTTATTGAGCAGTTCCCGTCGTTCTTCCGTGAGACCGGAGAGCTCGGGCTTGCCCTCTTCCGTCACTGAAACCTTGGAACGATAGGTCAGACCGAAGCGGGTGTGCTCCGTCAGCTCATAGAGAATCCCGACATTGACGCCTGCCCCCCAGCCATCAGCCGTCAATTCAAAGGTCCCGTCAGAAGATCCGGGCGACATATTGTAAACGGCCTTCTCCAGCGTGAATTGTGAATACACGATGGGCAGGGATGCCCCGATGGAAAGCTTGTCGTTGACACGATAGGCAACAGACGGTGCGATGCCCACAAACATCAGTGACCATTCCTTCATCAGATAGCGGCCCATCCAGTCGTCGTCGCCGCTGGCCCCAAATCCCAGAGCCGAGTTAGGGCCAATTCCCACGGCCCAATGATCGCCAATAGGCCGGGCATAGTATAATCCCGGCATGGCGGCCAGCATGTCGTCATCCATTGTTTGCGTGTATCCCGTGTTTTTAACCTTCGATTGGTCTTCACTCTTCAAATAGACGATCATCGGATTTCCATAAATACTGGGCTGCTTGAGTCTGGTCATGCCGGCCGGATTATTCACGACCGTTTCCGCGGAGTCCGCCGTGGCAGTAATCCCCGAAAAGCCCGGTCCCGCTGAAGCTGCGCCCGGAAGCAAAACCATAAAAAAGACCAAGTTGATGATCACTACTCCAAAAAAGTTTCTGAATTGTTTTCCTCTACTCTGATTCAATTCCTTTTCTCCTCCGCTACAGGTTAACTTGTTTTATAACTTCACACACTCAAAAAACCTTAATCCTTATCCTCCCGCCGAAATCGTCAGAACCGGTGCCGCATCTTTCCCGCCTGTCTCCATCAGCGTCATCACAAACAGCAGGAAGGAGAAGAGTCCTTTCGACGAGTAGTCCTTATCATCGATCCAGAACCAGCCCCCCCGATACGGAATGGCGGCAAAGGCATCTTTCGGCTCGTCTTCCGCATAGCGAATACGTATCATCACTCCTTTGATCCCCTCGCCTTCCGGTTTCATGGTCGGCAGAACCCGCTTTTCATCAACGTGCCCGGCAGGTACTTCAATGGTCGAAGCAATATCGTTGAGCAGTTCAAGCATCGAGCGAGTCAGCAGGGCAATTTCTTTGTCGTCAACCGGTATCGCCCCGTAGACGACTGTAAACTCGTCGGCCTTATCATTCAGTCCGAGGATCTGCCGAATTTCCCGGCTCTGTGCTTCCTCATTATTCTTCTGCTTATGGAAGACCATAACAAGAGCGGTCTGGTTTTGTGTTTTTTTTATTCTGATGGCAGCGGCGCCCTCAGTCTGCATATCCCGTAGTTTCTCCAGAAGAACATAAAATTTCGGATCAGCCCGGTGCCTCCTGGCCGAACCGCCGAACTGGTTACTGACGCCATTGACCGAATGAACGAGCAACCGGAAAACCAGGTCGATGGGGTATCCTCCCTCGACCAGACTCATGATGGTTGTCGGCGCGACGGGGGTCATAAGACTGCGGGCAAATTTCTCGCCGGTCAGCGGCGAATAAGTGATCGTCGGACGGTCGTAATAGCGGCCCGTGCCGCCAACTTCCTGATTGTTGCTTTGAGGCGGGAAGGACCAACCAAAAGTGCCGCGCAACTCGGCCTCCAGGGAATACTGGTTGGTAATCGAGGAAACATCAAGAAAAATCGGCGCGTCGCCATAGCGAATCTTGACAATGTTAAGGAGCATCTGCCGTTTCCACGAATCAGCCACGGCTTTTGTATAGTCGAAGCGGTCTTTGTTGACCATACCAGGCCCGATACTCGCACAGCCGCTGACCAGCATGCAGATGCCGGCTACTCCGAGCATCAAAACTGAGAATCTTTTCATCATAACGAGACCTCCCTTATTCTGCTTTACCCCTGCGCTGTTTCTGCCCTGTTTTTCCTTGAATGGATGATTGTCCGCTGTCCATATCATCAAGGACTCTGTAGAATGTTTGTCTTGCCTGTTCATCATTCAGGATACCTACGTGAGACTTATTGAATCCGTAAGTCCTGGTGGCCGCAAACTGGATTTTATGCTCCAACTGACTTTGCAGGGTAATGGTGCCGTCGCTGCTCTGGCCGGTTTCGTAGCCGAAGAAAAGATAAAAAGGAATTTTCCCGGCAGCCGATTCCCGATAGAGTTTTTCCAGAAAAGGACTGCCCGGTGCTACATCACGCCAGGCGTCCAACACGGCGGGTGCTTTTTCAATCGCTTTCTGCGCCGATTCCACACCTCCGTAAGGTGAATTAAAGGAAACGTATCCTTTCAAATAATCAGGCACGCCATTACGACATAATTCATTGAGCGCGGAAAGACTGACCAGACCGCCCATGCTGTGCGCCACGACGATAAAGCGCTTTGCACGGAAATATTGATTCTCCCGCAAAATGGTTATGATGTCGGAAAGGAATGAGCCCAGCTTTTGCAGAGGCATCCCTGATGGATAATAGTAGAACAACGGCTGATAGCGGGTCTTATCAAGGCCGTCAACAAGATATTTGAAATCCCGCGGAGTGCCCGATACGCCGTGAACAAAAACAACGGTTGTTTTATCGGGATCGAATTTATCCAGGGAAAACATAAAGCGTTGCGTATGGGCAAAAAATTTCTTGGTATCGTACATGCCCATCTCTCCGTAACGGGGATCAAAGAATTCATCATCCAGAGAAGCAAAGACGTAGTCCTGCTGTCTTACCTGAACCCTGACGGGAAGATCCGTTTTCGAAGGCTTCTGAACATCCAGGCTGAAGGTTGGTCCGTAGAAGGTCAGGCCGTCTTTGACTCCTTCTTTACTCACCTGGATAGATGATCCCGATGTCTGTCCGATCATCTCATAGGCGTCGAAATACCCGTTGCCGTCCAGATCCGCAAAAAAATTGAGGTCGTAATTACCTTCGGGAAGAAAGACCTGATAATAAAGGACCGGGGGAAGAAGAATCCTCTCCGCAACAATTTCCCGTTTCTTGAACATGTCGGTCACGGCCACAACCAGCAGGGGTTTTTCATAGACCGTTCCCATCTTAACCGGCCCCGCGAGCAGATAATCATCGCCAACCTTGAGTTCTCTCAACAGTTTAGCCGTCGGATCTTCCTGAAATGCCGCTTTTGTTTCGCGTTTGCCCTTCCAGAAATCCATGTAATTGCCGACATGCGAACATCCGGCCAAAACCAACGCAGCAAGCGTGAACAGCATCCATTTGAATGATACTCGTTTTATGGCTTTTCCAAAAAATCTGGACATATATCACCTCGTAAAAGTTTGTTATCTGCTACTTCAACTCTGGGAGCTGTATGACCAGCGGACCCTTTACAGCCTCCATCACGTGTGACGCCGGCAGACCGTTCTCCAGCAGCGTGGTTATGGCCTTCAGATACTTCCTGATGTGCAGAAAAAACTTTCGATACCCTTCGCACAAGTAATGCAACCCCGGCTCGCCGGGAGGGCTTTTCAGAAAACGGTGTTTAGGACATCCTCCACGGCAGGCCTTCAGGACCTCGCAATCCCGGCACCACTGCGGCAGTGCGGTCTCTTTCATAATGCCGAAGCCGGTGTGCAGGGACTTCTTTACCATGCCGGTCAGCGTATCATTAACGATGTTCCCGAGTTTATAAGGCTGATAGACAAAGTGGTCGCAGGCATAGACATCGCCGTTGTGCTCGATTACCACGGCACGGCCACACTGCTGTGCATGAATGCAGACGGGCGAGGGATTGCCGATCCAGGCATTGAGCGCCCACTCGAAATTCATGACAAAAATGCTGCCCACGTCATGGCGCACCCAGTCTTCATAAACACTGATGAGAAAGTCTCCGTATTCCTCCGGCAGCACGGTCCAATCAGTGACCTGCACCTGCTGTTCTTCCTCTTTGAGTGCGGCAGGCCCGGCTAGACGCAGGCCGCTGCGAATGCTTGTCTCATCGGGAAGGCGCTCGATCACCGGGGCAAACTGAATGAACTCGATCCCCTCGCTTTTAAAGAAGCTATACACATCGAGGGGTCTTTTGGCCGTTTCCCTGGCAACGCAGGCCAGCACATTGTATTCCACCCCGTGCTTCTGCAGCAGTTTCAGCCCCCGCATCACGGCATCGAATGTTCCGTGACCCGCCCGGTCGCGGCGATAGGTATCGTGGATGTCTTTTGGCCCGTCAAGGCTGATGCCCACCATAAAGTTGTTCTTCTTGAGAAAGGCGCACCATTCATCGGTGAGGAGTGTACCGTTCGTCTGCAAAGCGTTTTTGATGGTTTTCTCTTTGGTGTATGGTTTCTGTTGCCTGACGACCTGTTTGAAAAAATCAAGCCCCGCGAGAGTGGGTTCGCCGCCCTGCCAGACGAATTCCACCACCGGCGTGGGTTGGGATTTAACATAGTCTTTTACAAAGGCGGAAAGAACTTCGTCAGACATGCGGAAGTTCTCGTTCGGTCCAAACAACATCTTTTTCTCGAGGTAGAAGCAGTATTCACAGACAAGGTTGCACACAGGCCCCATGGGCTTGGCCACGACATGGATGCCTTGCACGGGATTGTCCGTGCAGGCATCAGCCGTGACGTTCTCAGCGTTTATGGTTTCCCTCGCCATGATTACCTTAAAACTCGCCTTTCAGCCGGTTCATGCCTTCAATAATCGGGTGCCAACCGAACACAAGTGAGACCATAAACATGTTCATGCGAAGGTCCTCGGGATCACTGTCATTAACGGTCGATTTATAGCCGAAGGTTAACCCAAGGTTGTCGTTGATCTGGTACCCCAGCGTGAGTCCTAAGCCGACACTATTGAGTTCCTCTCCCTCGACGCCGTTGATACTCGTCTTGCCGCCATAAAACCAGGTGCCATCAAGCGACCCCCAGAAGCTCTTGGTGAAATCGCGCGTCAAGTGCGCGTCCATCTGGAACTTCGGATCAGTCTTCATTGTCTGCCCGACAAAATCGTTGTTGTCTCCGTAGAGCCACAAAGAGGGCAGCAATTCCAGGGTTGTGCGCTGTCCCGGCACCCATAGGCCTAGCTGCCAGATGATGGGCATGCCTATACGTCCATACCAGCGATTCATCCCGATATTTAGTTGCTTATCGCTATCGTACTCTCCGATGGGCAGAGTGAGGTCGACGAGTAAGTCGACAGAAAACCCCGGTTGATAAAGCAGAATGTCAGGGATGTTCATCTGCGCCGGCGGACCGATAAGATTAATGTCAAACTCGAGCATCGGGTCGCCGAATCCTTCGGCCGATTGTTTGGAGGTCTTGCCGTTCACGGTAACCTCGCCTGAGATTCGCCCCATGGGAACGATGACCGCAGCAAAGGCCGCACGATTGAACAGAGGAAAGGTCTTCGCATAACCCATTAGGGCCATCGTCGCTTCAAAGTCCGCATTCGCTGTCACGGTATCAGCAGGATCAAATGGATTCGTATTGCCGCTTATAGATTCGAAGATAAGCGGTACCCCATTTCCACCCGACAGACTCTTCCAGTAAAAACGCGGCGGGAGTTGGGCCAGAGACTGCGGCGGGCAGAATGCTTCCACGGCCAGCACCGCGATGACAACCAACCACAACCGGACTACCGATTTCATCAGAATTCTTTTATTTTTCATAATGTGTCCATCCTTCCATATAGATTTATGTTTTATTCTTGCATCTGCAGCGCTCAAGGTTTGGGATCAGCCATCATATCCTTCGGCGGCTCGAACTGCTTATTGTAGATCAGCGGCGGGAAGCCCGGATAAACCGTAACCCGTTGCGGCATGTCCTTTTCCATGGTATCGAATAGGGTACGATTGGGCAGGATCACGTTGTTCGTCCGGACATATTGATCCCAGAGAACGACCAGCTCCTTAAGCTTGTCGGGGCGTTCTTGGGCGAGGTCCTTTCGCTCGGTGGGATCCGCCGCGAGATTGAAGAGCTCCCAGTCGCTCTTGCCGAACGGCTTGATCTGCCAGCGCAGCTTCCAGTCGCCCTGCCGCACCGCGCGGTTGCCGAAGACCTCCCAGGCGAGGTGATCATCCTTGGTTCGAGGAGAATCCGTCTGGCCGGCCAGCATCGGAACCCAGGATTTGCCGTAGAGCGGGGGCACCTCGTGACCCTGGTACGTCTTAGGATAGCTGGTACCGGCGACTTCAAGCAGCGTCGGCATCAGATCGGCCACATGCATCACCCCGTGGTTGATGCTCCCCTTGGTCCGTTTGACGACCGGGCCACTGACTAGGAGAGCGTTGTGGATGCCGCCCTCGGCCAGCCAGCCCTTGTACTGGCTGAAGGGGGTCATCGAGACCTGCGCCCACATCGGGCCATAGCCGACCCAGGTGCCCGGCTCGCCCCACGCATTGGGATGGGTCCAAGACCAGTGGATCGCCGCGAAGAGGTTGTCGCGCGAACCCTGGGCACCCGCGATCATCCCGAAAAGGTCGGTGCCCTCGGCGCCATTGTCGCCGAAGCAGATGAAGATCGTGTTCTCGTATTCACCGATTTCCTTGAGGTGGTCGATAAGCCTGCCGACGTGGAAGTCCATGTTCTCCACCATGCCGGCGTAGAGTTCCATCTTCTTGCCGAGTATGTAGAGGGGTGCGGGGGCAAGCACGATCGGATCGGGAATAAACCACATCCGTTCAGCAAGTTCCGTGTCCGGCGGCATGATGCCCATTTCCTTCTGGCGCTTAAGCCTCTCGGCCCTTACCGCATCCCAGCCCTTGTCATATTCTCTAGGGTGCCGGTTGCGCCAGTCCCTCGGCAGGTGGTACGGGTCGTGCGGCGCCTGATGCGCCACGTAGGCAAAGAAGGGCTTGCCGTCGCCGCGGTTGGCGTCAATGTATCCGATCAGCTTGTCGGTATAAGTCTTTGTTGCGTAATAGTCCTTGGGAAGCTTCGTCAGGTAGCGGCCATCCTCGGTGAAGAGCGAATTCGGCGACACGGCGCTGGCGCTCTTCATGTCCCAGTAGCTGCCGCCGCCGTCGAGCAGCGAGAAGTCACGCTCGAAGCCGCGTGCGCGCGCTATCTGGTCAGGTTTCTTGCCCATGTGCCACTTGCCCGCCATGTAGGTGTGATAGCCGGCATCCTTGAGGAGCTGGGGTAGCGTGACGACACGGTTGTTGAGGTTGCCCTCGTAGCCGTCCACGCCGCGCTGGTTGGGCGCGATCATCTCGTTCATGTTACCCAGGCCATTGAGGTGGGTATCAACACCGGAAAGCAGCATAGATCGCGTGGGTGAAGAGCTCGCGTGCGTGTAGAAGTTTGTGAAGCGCACGCCATCCTTGGCCAGCGAGTCAAGGTTCGGCGTTTTGATTTCGCTGCCGAACGAGCCCATGTCGGAAAATCCCATGTCATCAGCGAGAATGATGACGATGTTCGGACGTCTTGCGGGCGACTTTCCCTCAAACCGCTCCGGCGGTGCGGCGTTCCTGACATCAGACACATTAATTTTCTTAGTCTGAGGCTCCGGAATCGGAAGTGAGTTCCGATCCTGTTCCGTCTGCGCTGCGGCTGTGGCGATGCAGGCCGTGCCCAGTGCCAGACCTAACACGCTATATGCCATTTTCTTCTTCATAGTATTCCTCCTATTGTATACAATGTTTTATCCTAGCCTTGGTAATCTTCAGGACAACCTCTTCGCCGACCTTTACGGCGCAGGGACTCACTGAGCCGAGTCATCCATTTTCTGGAAATATTCATACCAATGTCATTATGCGTATCCTTTTGTTCAGTCAAAAAATGTCCAGATTCATTTCATTTGACACGTAAAAATTCAACGTTATAAGTTTCCCCCTGCATCGCCTGAAAGTATGTCCCTGTCAGCTTGTCCCGCCTTGAGTCATACTGCAGGCTGTATGTTGATCCCGGATAGTTAACGTCGCGAAGTTCTACAAACACCGTCAACTCATTACCCCTGCGCTTAAGTTCAGCCCTGGAGACGTTAATCGGCCTCGGGTTGAAATAAGCCGCCTTCAGAGCGCCGCCTTTCTCTAACTGCTTCAATTCGAGAAGATAGTCTCCGTCGGGCCGTTGCCACTTCCCTTTCAGAAGCTTAAAGTCCGACAGCGTAACTTTCCCGGTTCCACTGGTGTTCTGTGCAGCAGAATGTGATGAAACACTGAAGAATATAATGACCGAGAAAAGCGTTGCCCACATGAGAGCCGACTCCCTTAATCTCCATAATGTCATCATTACACCTCTCTTCCCTGATGTTTGGCTGCCTTCCTACCCTAAGACGGTGTTCATATGAATTTCGTCTGACATCAACATTCCTGTCAAGGCCTTCGCTGCAACAATAACAGATCATACCAATGGTACCCGCTCAAGGCCAATAATTCTAAAAGAGAACGCCGACACCGACCGTCAATCCGGAAAATCTTACATTCAGTTCGTTGTCCTCATTGTTATCCCCTTCGAACTTATATCCCACTGTGCGATAGCCTAAGCGCATAGCTATTGTATCCGTGAACTTGTATTGAATCTGCGGGAATAGTTCATAGACGAGTTCGGAATCGCCGCCGCCACCGATGGCTAAGGTCGGATTAAACACCAGTCCTTTGATCATCGAAGGAAGTATGGGGATGCAGGGCCTGACAACGAACATGGGATCAACTAAGTCATAGCTTTTACTCCTTTTGCCAAAACCATGCACGTCCAGATCGTTTTCCATATTCAAAATTCGCACGCCCACCATCAGGTCGAATGTCTGACCTTCGTAAAAACCGTCAATCTGGTATCCCACGGCCGTCTCATTGATCATGACATCAGAATCGAAATCCACACGTGCCGGTTGGTCTTTAGCGTCTAACTCATCGGTGCTCAACGACATATAGTCAAACTGATGCCAGAAGAGGAACCGGTTGTACTGAATCACGCCGAGAAATGATCCCGCAAATTCAGCGGCGTCAAAGACATCGCTGGCCGACCTGTCGAAATCATATTCTTCGCCATTGACCGTCACATCGCCCTCAACCCCGACATACCAAAGATACGGCATGAGTTCGAACTTCCAACCTTTCGGCTCAGCCGCAAAACTCGTTGCGCCAAAGGTTAACAACAACAGTGCAATGAGGAAACTCCCCATAATCTTTTTCATGTCTCTTTCTCCTTTTTTAAATATAATTTATTTTTATCAACCATCAGTTATTACACTCAGGATTCGTTAACTCAATTATCCTTAACGACGACCACGACCACCACGGCCTCCTCTGCCGCCGAAGCTTCTTGAGCTGCTTCCCGAACTGCCCGAACTGAACGACCGTTGATACTCCTGCGAACGCTGGTAGGTCTGCTGACCCCGCTGCCGGTTTTGCGCCTCCTGCTGAACCCGCTGCATCTGTTCGCTTCCGCCTGCACGCACCTGAGATGATTCACGCTGCTGTGCCTTAGACTGGTATTGCTGCTGTGCGGATTGCCGCGATTCACTCGCCGAGGCAGGCTTCTGGACACTGTTCCAGCTTCCGTCTTCATATTTCTGCCAGCCGGAACCTGTGTTCTTATAAACATTGCCGTCATGAGCGGCATACATATCGCCGCTCCCCGTCTTGCCCTTGACGGTCGTACCGTGATCGGTAGACACACCGACAGCCTTCCCGCCAGTGGACGTCCGCACGGAACCAACCGTCCCCCGGTCATCAGAATAATGCCGCGTGTAAGCGCTCTCTCCTCCCTTCCTGACCACGGAACTGCCCCACGAGGCGTATTCGTTGGAGCGCTGCCTGGTGGCTGCTGACGCCCCTGTGTAGGGATTGTAGGCCCGTCCCGCTGCTGCGCTGCCATAGGGCGTGGAAACCGAGGCGGTCCGCGCATACGTCCCTGTGTAAGGATTATAAGAAGCTATTCTCGTTGCCGAGCTGTAAGGACCGTACGCCGTATGGGAGACGCCATAGGCCCCCGTGGGTGAATGGTAATGAGCCATATAACCGTAGGTGTATGGCGTCGGATAGTACACCGGATGATGATAGACGGGATGAACAACAACGTAGGGTGGATAATAATATCCTGTACCACCCGCGATAATGACGCCGGTGGCCACACCGATGATGAATGCGCCCGTGTATCCTGCCGTGTAGCTAGCCTGAACATAGCCGTCAGACGTCGTCACCTGGGTCACATAGGTAACGTTGTAAACCGGTGAACTGGGCGGAATGGTATAGATGACCTGAGGAACGGAAGGGGCTGTCTGCCAGGGCCCATTCGGATTTGAGGAAACGAACCAGATCCCCTGATAACAGAGGTAGTAGAGATTGTCCGCTTTAATCACGGTCTGCTGTGTATTCTTGATGTAATAAAGCTGTGTCCCTTCTATGCGAACAAGTTGCGGTTCACCGACGTAAACGACCTTGACCGTTTTAGCCGCCTCAGCCGGATTGACAATCACGGTTGTCGGAACCTGCGCCAGGAGAACGGCATCCTTGGCTTCTTCAGTACCCGGAACGGAGGCGCGCACCTGGCCGGCAGGGCTTGACGGGGGAATATGGGCAAAATCGGCAGGCAGGTTGGGTGTCGCAAATCTCCATGGCCCGGCCAGACTGCCGGAGCTGAACCAGCGGCCCGCCGTCAGGAAGTAATAGGTGTTTGTTGCCGTATGAAAAAAAACATAGTTGATCGTATTGGTCGCGTATTTGAGCCTGGTTCCCGGAATTTGCGCATAGGCAGGCTGTCCGTTAAAGAGAATCATCTCGGCCGGACTGGTGCTGTAAAAAACAGCAGGAACCGTGGCATTTGCCTTTACGGGAGGAGGAATGAATTTCTTCAGGTGTGACCATTCCGGACTCCTGGCCAACTGGTTCATCGCGTTGGGCAGTTTCTTCGCCAATGTCCATGGTCCCTGCAGGGCCGCCGCCGTCAGCCACTGTTCGCCGGCCAGCAGATAAAACATCGACGTTTGCGGATCGATAAACAGCGGCCAGCGCGTATTGATGACGTATTGGAGCTGTCCGTTGAGGATGGAGGCCTGCACCGGCTGTCCATCGACATCCAGAAGGATGGCAGGCTTATAACTGACATAAATAACCGGCGGATCATTCTTCAGTTGTACGCCGGGCATCGACTCCGGCTTCGGGATGCTGGCCACAAGCTGATGCAAACCAATCGTGACGGCGGGAGGCATGAATTTCCTGACCAGTTGATCCATCTTTGCCGCGTTTGTTGGATCCAGAGAAGGGAATTTGGTTTCCTTGATCCTGAGGTTATCAATCAATACCGTTTTTCGATCATTATCGACGGTTGTCCGACCGCGCATTTCCACAATACCCACGGCCGGTTTCCCGCCTTTGGGCGTAATAGAAATGGCCATTCTCCAATCAAGTTCCTGGAAATCTTTCCAGTTATCAACCTGGGGCTGGTATATGATTAACGTGTTCCCGTTTTCATTACGCAGACGCGGCCAGCCGTTATCTTGCGCTATACTCGCCATCGATGATAACAGGACCAATATCAAAGAAGCGATGATGCATTTAATAATCTTCATATTTCTTCTCCTTCCCCAAAACATCAAAAAACTTTTTTACAAGCCATCGTTAAATACTGTTTAACGATCGGACGACCCGGTTATTTATCCGGAACCAGCGGTATCTGAGAAGCCACTTCGTATCGGATGACCGAGCGGATCTTGTTTTCGATCTGCAGATAACGGGCGACCTTGGTAGCCGGCAGGATCTTATTCAGCTTAGCTGCATAGGATTTCGTCATCTTCACCTCGTCATCCTGAAGCGCGATAAATTCTTTCGTTATTTTTTTCGCTGCTTTATTGTCCATTTCAGATTTCCATGCCTCGGCGTAAGCATTGATCAGCGCTAACGCGCGTTGATTGATCTTGGCGAGGTCCTTCTGATAGGCGTCATAGACAGGCCAGAAAGCCTTGGACTCTGATTCCGTAAGCTGCATGTTGACTGCCACAACCAGTTTCTTGTCCGCCTTGACCTTGTCGCGCAGGATCTGCATGTTGTCTGATGAAGCGCTCTGGGCAAATGCCGGAACCATCATGCACAATATAACAGCCACTGCCATAACCATCTTGATCATTTTCTTCATAATAATCTCCTTTTTGATTTATTTATTTTTAAATTGGGCTATATCCAGCCCAGTTCTTTGAAACGCTTTTCATACACGTCAGCTATTTCCTTTGCGGTTTGTTCGGCACGCCCTTCCAGTGTACTGCTGCCGCTTTTTTCCCCGTACACTTTAACTCCGGTGGAGACGACGAGCCCCAATGGATTTTTTGTGGCAATTAAGACCGCCGCTCCCACAGCCGCACCGGGAGATTTTTTTTTGCCGGTATCCGTTGAGCCGGAACCCAATTTTCGTAAACCGTGAGCCGTGACCTGAAAACCTTCAACCGCCACCTTCAGGTTGGAATCACCGGCCCCTAACCCAATCGCCACACGCTTGACGGCACTTCCCTCATCAAATGAAAGGAGATAGCCCCGAACGACGATATCGTTGATTTGCATGATGGATCCTTCCATCACATGCTCTGCGGGCATTCCCATATCACGGATATTCTTAACCAGCTCCGTCGCGATCTTGGCACCCAACTTTCGACCTAGTGCAATCTGCTCTCCGGACTGGGGTGTGGCATCCTGTGTATATTGACCGGCGAGCTCCGAGTCCGCCTGGACGTCTGCGGGGGTGGCCGCAAAGTCGTACACCCAAATGTGAGCAGGCCGGGGAAGTTGTTCTTTCACGAGTTGCTCACGGCTGGTGACTTTTGTCGATGCGCATCCTGCGACGATCAGCAGAACCAACACACATAAAGTAAAACGATAACGATTGATCATTAATAATCCTCCTTCAGTTCCTTATTTGGGAAACAAAAACGTCAATTGTACCCGCATGCCCCAGCCCTCCGGTCCGTTATCCGGTGACGCCGCCCAGTACTTTCCTCCCAGAGAAAACTGGAGAATCTGGGGACCAATCTTGAAAAGTTGTGACACCTGTGCAATCACCGGGACAGACCAGTGATTTTCTTCCCAGTCATAGCTGGACTCGGTTGTGACCCCCAGGGTCGTCTTGGTTTTTGTAATGTAACTGAAAATCGGTTGCAGGCTGGTCAGATTAATATTGGACCGGGTATCTTCGCCGCCCAGTGACCAGATGTGACTGGTGAGCAAGCCGATAGTCCATCCCCCCATCTGCTTCAGAGCAACGGCTGTCGGCCCCAGTCCCCACTGTTCGCCTCCGAGGACATCGTGGGATGCCGTCGGCAGCAGCTCGACCGGCCCTACACCCCAGATCAATCCGCCTGCGGTGGGCGCTTTCGGCGAAAAGAACTGACTGGCCGTGATATCGCCAAGACCCGCTTCCTCCATATCCTTCATCGGAATGTCATGCTGATCTTTATACGGAATAATGGTGCGGGTGATGATGTTCCATTCATCATTCATACTGAAGGGAATGACCGGCTGTACATTCACGAGATTGACGTACCCGTCGTCTTCCGGACCGTAATTTTTGTCATAGTTGTACTGCACCGGCACGCTGATGAGCGCGGCTACCGGGTTGGCCAACTTCTTGGCCAGTTCCGTAGCATCATCTTTTTCGTCTTGCGCCCATGATGATGGAACAATCATGGTAACCGCTAAAATAATCGTGAGAATTTGTAATATCTTTTTTATGCTCAATGTTGTTTTCATCAAAACACTCCCTTTCATTGATTTACTTTTTAATGCCGATAAGTTCCTTCTCTCATTTTCTGCAGAGGCAATATTCCAACCATCGGTTCGTTGTCGCCGATCTTCACTTTCGTTTTTTCGCTCAAAACCTCAATAGCGCCGAGAAGCGCGCTGCCGTCATTGGACCGCAGGTAATGCACCAGGCTCTCCTGATCTTCCCATTCAAAAAAAACAAGGAAAACGTCATCATCGTTCGTGTCCCTGTTGATACTGATTTTTTGGAGACCTTTCTTTTTGCGAATCACGGGAACAAGGGCCAGCAATGTCTGATAGAGCTCCTGAAAACTTGTTCGTTTTGCTTTGACCTCGATTGTAAGTTCCATGTTGTCTCCTTTTGGATTGTTCTGCTTCTACTGATTATTTTTGACTACATTTGCTCAAACGGTATGGACGGCAGGCCCGTATTTACAGGCCTGCTTCAGATCGTCCAATCAGCATTCCAAAGATGGAAATTAAAAGATTCCATCTTAATATGAACGTTATGATATTTTTTTGTCAGTTACCTCACGACACCATTGACATCATCAATGAATTGAACAGTGCTTCGGGACCAGTACCAGAAGGTATCCTTGGCCGATTTTGACTTGGAGAACCTTTCGTGAAAGGCCGCCTGCTTCAGATCAACGGCCATGCCAATCACGTCATTGGTTGTGGAATCGAGCCACATCACCTCAGCGCTGGTTTCACCTCCACCCGTCCAGCCTCCGGTTACGCCCCTCTTGACCAGACTCACAGCCGCACCGACCGGAACGATCGTCGTGATAGCGCTGAGCACGGGCTTGCTCTGTGTGACATTCGTGATAGCAATGCGAATCCTCGCCACATCCGGGCCTGGCTCGCTGACCATCTCGTACTTGCCTTTGAATGCCGCCACCATTTCATTGTTGAAGGTATCAGCCATTTCTTTCATAAACTCGGGATCGACAGCCTTGTTCTCCGATTTGTCAGAAACATAGAAAACGACGCTGTCCACCATGAATTTTTTATACTTCTTTAAATCCACACCCGGTTTGATCCAACGCAGTTTGGCTCCTCCTTCAGGTCCCGGTTTCAACTGCTTATAAACCTCCGGCCCCCCGAGAAATCCGGAAAAGGGTGGATTGCTGTCTGCAAATACGGTTGAAACAGTGAATAAAAAAACAATTGCACTGGCCAAAATAACCTTTACTGATGATTTCATAACAACCTCCTTAATTTTTTTATTCTTGAGATATTTCAATAATCATTCCAAGATGGAAAACAAGAGGAAATAAATTATAATAGTTTGATATTATTAATTATTTAAGAATGTAGCGTTTTTCTGAAGAAACTTAAAAGGAACAACAATCCTCAATATTTTGTGGATTCGTAATATATTGAGAGTCATTTATGCGGGTTGATAGAAATTTTAAGGACGTGTAATACCCAATTTCTTTATGCGGAATCGAAGGGTGCTGGGATTAAGTCCAAGAATGACAGCCGCGCCACCTTCTCCATCAATCTTCCAGCGGGTTTTTTGAAGCACTTTCAGAATATGTTCCCGTTCCGTTGTTTCCATATCTTTAAGCGATACTTTTCCCTTGTCGATTGTCTCACGTTCCAGGCTGTCTATAATATTAAGCTCCGGTCCGGAACTGATGATGACGGCCCTTTCGATGACGTGTTCCAACTCTCTTACATTACCGGGCCAATGGTAGGCTTGAAGTTTCTGCAACGTGTTCCTGGACACAATCTCAATCTGCCGGCCATATTTCTGATTGTACTTTCCGACAAAATAATTGACCAGCAACGGAATGTCTTCCAACCGCATACTCAAGGGAGGAATCGAAACGGGAAAAACGTTTAGCCTGTAAAAGAGGTCTTCCCGAAAACGCCCGTTGCGCACGTCAGCCTTTAAATCCCGGCTGGTCGCGGTAATCACCCTCACATCAACTTTGATGGTCTTTGTGCTTCCCAATCTCTCAAATTCCCCGTCCTGCAGCACCCGCAGGAGCTTGGTCTGGAGAGCCAGGGGCATTTCTCCGATTTCATCCATGAAGAGCGTCCCGCCATGGGCAACCTCGAAACGACCGACTTGCGTCGCATGAGCGCCTGTAAAAGCGCCTTTCTCCCGTCCGAAAAGCTCGCTCTCGATCAGGTTTTCCGGAAGAGCGGCACAGTTGATCGTGACCATGGGCTTGTCCTTTCGGGAACTCATTTCATGAATGGCATGAGCCACCATTCCTTTGCCGGTTCCTGTGTCGCCAAGGATGAGCACCGTGGCATCGGTTGGGGCAACCTGTTGAGACCGGAAGAGAACATACTTGATGGCATCGCTTTCTCCAATAATGGTTCCTAAGCCCAGTTCCATCTTGATTTCATTGCGGAGATAAACATTCTCTTCTTCCAGCCGGGTCTTCAAGTTGTTGATTTCCGCCAATTGCTGCTGAAGTTGATTTTCCATCTTCCTGCGCTCGGTGATGTCCTGGGCGAATACCGATAGTCCGAACACAACATCATCGTGCTTGAGGGTGTTGATATTCAAACGCAGCGTCCGGCCTTGAGCGGAAGTCTGGTAATCCGTTATGAAAGACCCTTCCTTCAGTGCGCGACGGTAGAAAGCATACCACTTCTGGGCAAACTCCTCTGTAGGGAGGAGATCATCAGGATTCATACCGATTTCGATATGAAGGCCGGATCCGTGCAGGAAGTATTCGGAAAGGCCGCGGTTGAATACGACAAGACCGAAGCGCTCGGGATCCACCGACCAAATCAAGTCGGGCGTACTGTTGATCAATGAAGAGAGAAGTGTCTGCGACTCGTTTAATTTAAGTTCCGTCTCTTTGCGTTCGGTAATGTCCAAAGACAGTCCCAAGAGACGAATCGTCTCACCGGTTGATTGGAGATATCGTTGCCCGCGGGCAACTATCCAGCGAATGGTTCCATCGGAAAGGATGATCCGGTAATCGCAATGAAGGGTCTCTCCGGATTGCAGCGTGTGTGCCACCTCCCGGTGGACGCGGTCCCGATCCTCGGGATGAATCACACGGAAGTAACGTTCATAAGTAATTTCTTCATCGGGTGCAAATTGAAATATCTCCCGGCTCTTCGGCGAGACCCAGACTTTTTTCGTGTCGACATCCATGATCCATAGCCCTGCATCCACGGCTTCCGTAATCAGGCTGATACGCTCTTCCCGTTCACGCAGTAACACATCCGTCTGCTTTCGGAGGATCGCATTGGCAAAAACTTCTCCTACAAGTCGCAGCCGGGGAATGAGCCTTTCCGGCCAGATCCGTTCTGCACGCGTTGACACAAAAACACAGGACCCCAGCGTATGGCCTCCCATTCTAAGGGGTACGGCTAGAATCGATTTCACATTCATATTTAGGCAAAGACGTCGTTCAGCAAGAGCATCCGGCGGCAAATCTTCAACACGGTTGATGATCACATCTTTCCCTGCAATCAATTGCCCGAAATACCAGGGAAGTTGTTCCGTGGTTGCGGATGGGGGGGGTGAATCAGCACCTGACACCTGGTAATTATAAGTGGTGCTCAGACGATTCGATTCATTGCTGAACAAGCCGATGGTGCATCGGTCCACTTGAAAAAACTCGACCAGTGTGCGGAGCCATTTTCGGATGGTATCATCAACATGATCGGATGGAATATTCACAAAATCGGAGGAAAGATTGGAAATCAATCCTTCAAAGCGGAGTTGCTCATCGATCTGCAGCCTGCTCTTATTACGCTCGATGGCATTGACGATCATTTCACCGAGCAGTTGAACTCTTGAGATTAGCTCCTGCGGCCATGCACACTCATTGTTTACCGCGTTGATATTGATCACATAATCGACGGATTCGTCAATGATGATCGGGATACTGACAATGGAGCGGATTCCCCATTGCATCAGGATTTGCCTGTCTCCATCCGCCTCAGCCGGCAGATCGTCCAGATTCGAAATGACCAGAATCTCACGTTTTTGTATCAGCTTTTCAAAAATCCATGGATTGATCGCTATGGGGAGTTCTTCCCCTACAGGAACCGGCGGCAAATTTTCTCTGGCGGCAACATGGGCGATCTTCCATTTGGTCTTGTCCGGAAATCCTTCCAGCAATGCGCAACGGTCACACCCGAAGAATTCGTAGATCAGTTTGAGAGACCTCTCAATCTCTTCATCCATCTTATCGGGAGATATATTCATAAAGCGGGCCGATAAATCCGATATCAGTTGCTCAAATTCCAGACGATCCAGCAGCGCTTTATCGTCCTGCAAATGATCTGATGGAAGATGATCGTTGATATCTGTTTTTTTCATATTTTTAAATCTCTAATGATTTAAATGTATTATTGTTTAGTCATCCATTAGTATTCAAATTTCTCTTTTTCAATGATGTAAATATTATAACATTATTTATTTTCAAGAAAAGTTACATACATAGCATCATCAATAATGAATTAAGAATCGTTGAATTCAATTCCATCAAAGAATCAAAATATTTTCAACATAAAAATCTTAATATACTACGAATCCGCAATATATTGAGGCTCATCGTTTTCTTAAATCTTATTTAGAAATATCTTCACAATTATATTAACTAATAATATCATATAATTACAGTTTTTTTACGCGTATTTTTCGTTTTGGAATACTTATTGAATTAGCTGAAGCAGAATTACTAAAGGTATCTGAAAAATGGTCTGGAATCGACAGTACGTCATCAAGAGTTACGTGAAGTCATCGCTGTGGCTCGTGCCTTTTTTCGCTGTGCTGGTGTATATGGTCGTCATTCGCCTCACGCGCTTCATGGGCGGCTGGCTTCTGCAAACCGGACGAATCAATGAAGCGACGGCATTCTTTGGTTACTCCATGGCCGGAGCAAGGTCGCTGCTCGAAACGATCGTTACAATAAACCTTTCTTTCATCGTCTTCACATTCGGTTCGCTGCTGGTAGCCATTCAAGTCGCCGGCGGACAGTACACACCTCGTATCATTGCGACGACATTGCTGCGCGACAACGCCATCCGGTTCACCGTCGGTTATTTCGTTTTTACCCTATTGTTCACCCTGAGGGTGTTAACCATGATGGGCGATGTTGTTGTTTATCAATTCCATTGCTTTGTTGCAGGGGTACTGGGATTGATTTCGATTGTGGTATTTCTTTATTTGATTGACCATGCAGCCCGATTGCTTCGCCCCGTAAGCATCGTGCAGCGAGTGGGACAGTTCGGCATGGCGGTCATCCAGGACGTCTATCCGGAAACCAGTAAATCACCGCACCGTATCGAATCTTCCGGCAATGGCATATCCCCGGCCCGGATCGTAACGAACACAGACACCTCGGGAATCGTGCTCGCCTTAGATATCAAGGGATTGGTCAGGCAAGCACAACGTGCCAACGGTATGATTGAATTTGTACCTCATGTTGGCGATTTCATAGCCGTCGATGAACCCCTGTTTCAATTGTATGGAGGAGCCACTTCCATTGACAACCTTCACTTGAGGGCATCTGTTGCGCTGGGGTCCGAGCGAACTCTGGAGCAGGATCCTACTTTTGCCTTCCGCATCCTGGTCGATATTGCCAGTAAAGCATTGTCCCCGGCCATTAATGATCCGACCACGGCCGTGCTCGCCGTCGACCAGCTTCACCGCCTGCTCAGAATGGTTGGACTACGGCATATTGGTAATGAGAAGATTTGCGATAAAACAGGTGAATTGAGGCTCTTATTCCGGACACCGAACTGGGAGGACTTCGTCCATCTGGCCTGCACTGAAATTCGACATTACGGTTCGGGCAGCATTCAGATCACGCGGCGGATGCGTTCCATGCTGGATAATCTCATCCAAACCCTGCCGGTTCATCGCCATTCGGAATTACACCAGCAACTGCAGTTCCTCGACCGTGTGATCGACGAACATTACACGTTGCCAGAGGACCGGGCGCTGGCCCGGATCGCGGATCCGCAGGGCTTAGGCGGTTCGGTGGGTGTTCAAGCGGCAACCGATGGGACGGAAAAAGTCAGTCAATGACATGATCGTTGACACCTGTGAGATGAATGATTCCCCGTAAGATTTTCTAGTGACCGAACAGAACCTCGCCCGGGTCGGTTAAAAGCTTTTCCGGCCATTGTAAAATACGATTGAGCATATCCAGTGTGCCTCTGGTAATGGAGCTGGCCGGTATCATGCTGACGTTCGGATCGTCCCATTTTCCATCCACCTTAAAGTCCACCGTGATCAGATTTCCTTTCTCATCCGTGATCAGCCAGCCGGCAATGGGAATTTTTGCCGCGAGGCGATCGATGGTCTGCAGCGGATGAATGCCGGCAATGTAATCAACCTTATTCTTCAGATAATCAATTTTACCCACAACTGAAATTTTCATCGCATCGCTGTCCACAAAGAAATCTTCCGAATAGAGAACACCGTCTTTAAGAGATAAATTGGCCTTAATCGTATTATAAGGCATGCCGTCTGTGGCCATATCCGGCAGCTGCAGTTTGAACAGTTGATAAACATTCAGCAGAGAGAATATCTTGGACAGGACAGAGAACTTTTTCATGACGCCCTTTTCAGCTTTGAAGTTTACGGTTCCGGCCAGTGTTTTTTTGAAATCAGCGGCATTTTTACCGGCAGCCGTGAAATCGCTCTTGAGCGATAACCGGCCCGTCACCATCCGCTCACCCATATCGAGATAGCGCTGGAGTTTTTCCAGTGAAAGTTTATCAATCGCCATATTGACGGCATAATGATTCTGACCGTCCTGTTGGGTATTGATGCTGCCTTTGGCGTTGAGTTTTCCGTCAAAAATGCCTGCTTCCAGACGTTCAATGTCAACGATATTCTGTTGGGCTTTTACCGCGGCGTTGAGGTTTTTGAAGTCCGCTCCGTTGAACTTGCCCGCGTCCACCCGCACATCGGCTTTCAACCGCCAGTCGGAAGACGGCTCATCTTTCTGCTTTTCGTAATCCAGGGCCAGCAGTCGGGCAAAATCATCGTAATTGATATAAGGCGACTGCAGCGTCATACGGATCGCCGGATTCTTCCAGCCGCTGATATTCCCGGCCAGATCGAACTTCGATTCGCCCAGACCAAAAGACAGATTCTCCACCTCTATTTTCTCATCGGCAACGGCGATTTTGCCCTCCAGCCCCCGGAGATTCACTTCTCCATCCCGGCTTTTCAGGCCTATATCGGCAGTCCTGAGCAAGTCTGACTTCAATTCACAGTCGAATTTCAGATCGTGGAAATCATCGATCCGGAGCCTGCCCTCGACGGCGCTTTCTCCTATTTGAACTTTCAACAACGAGGTCTCCATTTTATTGCCGTTGAAGACGGCCTCACCGGTCAGTCCGGTTATTTTCCGGACAGCAAAAGGAGGGGTCAGCGAAACATCATCGAGAGCGATGTCACCCTTCCACTGGATAGACCCGGGATCATTCAAGTCACCCTGACCTGCGAAATCAAGCGAACACTTCCCTGTGGGATTCAAATCCCTTAAAACCGGCAGGATCGTTGCCGCCTCGCTAATATTAAAAGACCCGGATTGAACACGGAGAGACACGGGCATTGCTCCGCTGAAGAAAAATCCGGCCGCCCCGGACATTTGGGCCGGCGGCAGATCATAACGGAAGGAATTGACATGGACGGCATCCTCATTCAATATCATTTCCGCTGTCAGATTATTTTTTCTTGCCCCGGGTTTTTCCATGATCTCGGGATAGGCGTAAGCGACATCGGTTAAATTCCAGTTGGCTTTGATAGCGTATTGCGCGGTCGGACCTTTGCCGGAAAGATGAAGAGAAGAACGCCCCCGGAAACTCAGCGCGTTGAACTTCTCTTTGCCGATCAGCCATAAAATTTCATCCCTTCCGGGCTCCATCGTCATCTCGGCCGTATAAATATTCGGGGAAGGAATCGCGTAATCGGAAATATAACCATTCAGGGTGCAGGGAGAAGAGCCGAAAATGCCTTTCATCTTTTTCAGCGTGAACTCTCTATTTTTCATTTCCATAATGCCGCTGATCTGATGAAAAACGGGCGCTTCGGGATGAGCTTCGAAAACGCCCTTGTTCACTTCCGCCCGGACGTACACGACGGAGGCGCTTTCTTTTTTGCTCATATCGGCCAACTGGCTTTTCCTTCCGTTGAATTTTCCTTCCACCAGTCTAAAGTTGCCGTCTTTGACATGCGTCTCGATAAAATTCCCCACATCCCGGGGAATAATTTTCCACGGAATATAGGATTGAACTTCTTTCAAAGAGAAAACGGAGGTAACGGCATGGGCTGTAAACAGCGGATCAGCCTGATCCATATCCTTCACGGCAAATCCTCCTTTTGCCTCAAAACGATCAATCTTCAGACGGGAAAGATACAGTTTCAGATGGCCGGCCGAGCGATTCAAAGCGTAATGAACCTCAACCTTTTTGGGTTGAAGTGGACCGCGAAAAACCTCCGGATAAACCATGACGGCGTCCTGCACTGTCACAACGCCCTGTGATGTAAAATCGGATAATTTCCCCGAAACTTTTGTTTGCACATCCAGCTTTCCGTCAAATTTTGTCAGAGGGGTGTAATGCTTCAAATAAGCATTATAATGTTTCAAATCGATTCCCTGGAGATCAAAAGAGACATCCACCACGCTTTCATAAAACGGTTTTTCCTCCGGTGCAGCCTGATAACTGCCGCTCAGGCGGATGCCAGCCTTATTCCCATCCTCATTAAGAAAAGCATTCAAACGGAAACGGGAAATATCTTCTCCGAAAAGGGAATCGATGACGCAATGAACATCCGCCAGGGAGATCATCAGACCCTGCTCGCTCACCGACTGATCAAAAAAACTCACGAATCCGCTGTTGATGGTTAAATTTTTAAACTCGATCCCGGAATCTTTTTTTTCTTTTTCCAGCAAATCGGCGATATTCAGCACGCCCTGCCGGTCACGATTCAAAAGCAGGCGTGGCTCATCCAGAACAGCCTCTTTAAATATAAATTTATTGATCAGAAGGGGGAGAATGTTCACCCGGAAAGAAGCCTTGCGGGCGCTCACAAAAATAGCCGAGCGATCCTTTTCTGTAATGATGATATTGTCAAAGTGCAGAGCAAGTCCGTCATGAAAAGAAAGATTCGCTTTCCCGCTTTCAAATTTAATATCACGATTTATTTTTTCCGCCGCAACTTTTGTTATGGTTTCACGGAATGCCTCCAGATCGGATAGTTTGTGTGACACGTAAAACCAGGCAGACGCAAAAAGAGCGCTGAGGAACATCAAAAGTATTAAGACTATTGTGACAACCCGTTTTCTTCCCGCCACCGAACCGCCTCTCAAAAGGATTAATCTTTTTTACCTCAACACCTTACCGCTGTCAATTTTTAGATTAAAGCGCTGTCATTCAACGAACTGATTTTACCCAAAGCGACATTATTAACATTATTAACATTTCGTGGTCAGTATTTAATTGACATAGAAAACCGTTCTTCATATACTGCACCACCGGCAAAACATACCATGAGAAAATCATAAAGGAGAAAATATACCGATGAAGAAAGGGATATTGATTTTAATGGCCTTACTCTATAGCTTGATTAACTGCAATCCTCTGTATGCCGACACAACCCCCGACCTGTTTACGTTCATCGATCAGACGCGAGTGGCTACAAACACCGTTGTTACGTCCAACGCCATCACGGTATCGGGCATCGATGCGGCGGCTCCCATCCTGATCACCGGCGGCACCTACTCCATCAACGGCGGCGACTACACCGGAGCGGACGGAACAGTCAATGATGGCGATGCCATCACCGTCCGGCAAACCTCGTCAGGCAGCTACACCACGACAACGGATGCGACTTTAACGATCGGGGATGTGTCCGACACCTTCAGCGTCACCACCGTAATGTTCACTTTTACCGACCAGAAGAATGTGGAATTAAGCACGGAAATAACATCCAATGCCATCACAGTGGCTGGTCTCAGCGATCCGACACCTGTTTCCATTACGGGCGGCACCTATTCCATTAATGAAGGAGATTACATAAGCGAGAACGGTCTGGCGAACAACGGCGATACCATAACGGTCAGACTGATGTCGTCATCAGGCTATCTGGCAACAACAGGCGCGACGCTGACCATCGGCGTGGCCAGCGATACCTTCAGCGTCACCACAAAGGCCGACACGCCTCCCGATCCGTTTACGTTTACAGACCAGCTCAAAGTGAAATTAAATACAACCTATACGTCCAATGCGATTACGGTATCGGGCATCCATGCCCCGGCGCCCATCTCCATCACCGGTGGGTCTTATGCCATCAATGGCGGGGATTACACCAGTGAAAACGGCGAAGTGAATAACGGCGATACGGTCACGGTTCAATTGCTTTCCTCTGAGGATTTCGAAACAACAACAGATGCGACACTGGACATTGCCGGCGTATCCGATACGTTCAGTGTGACCACAAGGTATGTGCATGAAAGCGTGGATGACGGCCCATGCTTTATTGCCACGGCAGCCTTCGGTTCGCCGCTGGCCGGACAGGTGAAAATACTGCGCCAGTTCCGCGACAGGTATTTGCTGACCAATCACCGGGGACGGCAGTTTGTCGCCTGGTACTACCAAAACGGTCCCCTTGCCGCAATATACATTCAGGACAAACCGCTGGTGAAAGCAGCCGTGCAGGTGGCGCTGTATCCTTTGATTGGATTTTCCGCCCTGCTGCTTTCCGGCTACCTGCCGTTCGTTACAATCGTGTTTCTTCTGTCCGCGCTTCTTTTTGTCCGGTTGCGCCAGGAAAAGGAAGGCGTCAGGTAATCGGCTCATTGATTGAAAAGAAACAGACAGCCCCGCAACTTCATCTGGTTACGGGGCTGCTTCTTTTAAGGCAGGTTTGTTAATACCGGATCGCGCTTATCCATTGCGCGATTCGATGCGCACCAGGTAACCCTGGGAAACAGGCGGCAGCTCGGCGGCATTGGCCTCATCCGTGTCGATGTGCATCTCCAGCTTGTAGTTCGATTTGACGCGCACCAGAACATCTCCGAAAATCAGTTCACGCTCTCCTTCAATGCTCACCATCACAATATCCTTGTCCTTCACACCGTAATTTTCGGCGTCTTCCGGCGTCATATGAATATGGCGCATCGCGCAAATGACGCCTTCCGGAAGTTCGACGCGCCCGGCAGGCCCTTCCAGGATGATGCCCGGCGTTCCCTGCAGATCTCCCGATTCCCGGATGGGCGCGTTGATGCCAAGCTGAAATTCTTCAGTGCGGGATATTTCCACCTGCGTCTTCGGGCGCTCCGGACCGATGATCCGGACGCTGTTGACCCTGCCGCGCGGGCCAATGAGATTGACGGTTTCATGGGCGGCAAACTCGCTGTCAATGTAGAGAGGAGATTTCGCCGTCAGCACATGCCCCGGTCCGAAAAGTGCTTCGACATCCGGCTTGCTCAGGTGCGCGTGGCGCACGGAGACAGAAATGCGTATCGGTCTTTTGTCCGTGGCCATAACATCCTGTTTGATCGACCGCTTGTAATCCAGTGCCAGGGCGCATTGCCTGGCGATCATCAGTTCTTCATCCGTCGCCACAACCAGAATCGGAATATTGGAATAGCGTGCGCTGATATCGCAAACCGCATTGGCGTCATTCACTTTGCAGCGGTCATTGCGCACGATATCCACCGCAAAGCCGATTTTTTCCAGCCCCTGAATGCAGCGGACCCGAATGCCCCGATTGTTCTCACCGATGCCGCCGGTAAAAATCAGCGCATCCGCTCCTCCCAGAATGCCGTGATAGGCGCCGATATATTTTTTGATACGGTAGCAGAAAGTCTTGATGGCCAGCAGCGCGCGGGCATGATCGCCTTCGGCGGCTGCAATCAGTTCACGCATGTCGGAGCTCACACCCGAAATGCCCAAGAGGCCGCTTTTGTTGTTCAGCATTTTATCGATTTCATCAATACTCAGTTTCTGTTCGCGCATCAGGTAGGGAATGATTCCGGGGTCAAGGTCGCCGACTCGCGTTCCCATAATCAATCCCTCCAGCGGGCTGAAGCCCATACTGGTATCAATGGAATGTCCCCGCTGGATGGCGCAGATGCTGGCGCCGTTGCCCAGATGGCAGGAAATGATGTTGAGGCGTTTCAGCGGCCGCTCCAGATATTCGGCAGCTTTCAATGCAACGTATTCATGGGAATTGCCGTGAAAACCGAACTTCCTGATCCCCTGCGCGGAAATTTCGTAGGGAAGACCGTAAATGGCGGCTTCTTCGGGAATCATGCTGTGAAAGGACGTGTCAAAAACAGCCACGTGCGGGACATCAGGCAAAATCTTCTGACAGGCTTCAATCCCGGTGAGCATGGCGGGATGGTGCAGCGGCATGAGCGGAATGAGCCGGCGGATTTCATCGATAACCTTCTGATCAATGACCACGGGCCCGCGATAAAGCGTTCCGCCATGACCGATTCGATGCGCCACCGCGCCGATTTCTGAAAGTTTACTGATGGGCGCTTTTTCAACGCCGGTCAATGATTTAAGAATGCAGTCTATGGCGGAAAGATGATCCGGCGCCTCAATCGTTTGCGATTCTTCCTGACTGGCGCAACTGTAGGCATGCTGCGCACCACCCAGGCCGATGCGGGAAACAGCGCCGCTCATCAGAGACGCTTCAGTATCCAGATTAAAAAGTTCGTACTTCAGCGAAGAACTTCCGCTGTTGATGACCAGAACTTTCATTTCTGCACCTCCTGCTTTTTCGCGTGATGGTCTTTGCCCAGATAAAAATTTATCCATGACGATGTCCGGTAAAGATCCCAGTTGCAGGGCGGAAGGATATTCTCTTCCAGTTGGCTCTCTTTGCCTTTGCTCTTTAACCTGGCGTAAGCACGCACATACGCGCACAGCCTTTGGCCGGGATAGACCTCACACCATCCCTGGAAACTGCCTCCGCAGGCGCCGTTGCGCTGATTTTTTGGACACTGCGACATCGGACAGACGTAGGCCAGATCGATGAGCGCGCAGTCGCCGCAGTCCCGGCAGTCGTATAAGATGACCTTAGTCAGGTGCTCCATTTTGTGCAGCACCGCTTCCCCTTGGCCGCCGGCCGCTTTGCCACACAGCCATTGCATAAAACCGTAGCATTTTTCGCCGGGTTCGAACATCACGTGATGAACAAAATTTGATAGGCCATAGATGCCTTCCACCTTAACTTCAGACGGCCTGTTTTTTCTTTCCACTGGATTTTCTTTGTTCAAACCGGTTGCCGAATCGCGTTCATAGTAATAGAAGCCATTCTCCAGCGGATAATCGAAGTAGCGGAACAGCTCCGGCCATTGCGCGACGAGCTCCTCTCCCCTGGCCATAATTTCTTCCACCTGTTCGTATTTAATGTTGTGGCCGCCGATGTGGACGCCGCTGAATCCCATGCCCTTCATAATGGCATACAGCCGGGCGGCCCGCAGCATTCTTGCCCCCGTTCCCTTATCCGGAGCATTTCTTTCCTGATCAATTTCCGCCAGAAGCTTATCGCTGACAACGGAGCCGGGCAGCTCATTGCGGTTCATCATTCGGGCCGCGCCGTATGGAAGGATGTAAATATTCCCCACCAGAGGAACGTTCAAACCGTTTTGCTTCATATACAAAAGGAGTTCATGAAATTTGCGGACATCGTATCCCAGCTGCGTGATGATGAATTGAGCTCCGGCGGCAATCTTCTTTTTCAGCTTGTAGTACTGAGCCATCTGCTCCGCTTCCGTAGCTTTAAACGGGGAAACCACAGCGCCGGCAAAAAAATCGCCCGGCTCGTGATGAACAGCGCCCTTCGCGCCCGGATACTCCAATCCTTTGTTCATCTCCGCAATCAGTTGCAGGACGTGAATCGGATCCAGATCAAAGACCGGCGCCGGCCTGCCCTGAAAACCGGACATCGGATAATCCCCGCTCATCACCAGAATATTCCGGACGCCTGCGCGATCCAGAGCATAGAGCTGGCTTTCTATCTGATTGCGATTTTTATCCTTGCAGGTAAAATGAACGAGCGGCTCAATGCCCAGTTTCACAATCTCACCGCCCATGTAATCAGCGGACATCGCCGGCGTTCCGCCGGGATTGTCGGTCAGCGTCAGCGCGGCAATCTTCCCTCCCGCGGCGGCCTGTCCGGCCAGCGTCATGGCCATCTCCTGGGCTTTCTCCCTTGCCCCCCGCCCCGGCACCAATTCCCAGGTCACCGGAAACAGATCCGGATTCAGCAAAGCTTCTCTAAAGTTATTTTTCCGCATGGATATTTTGGGTTCTGCTTGAATTTTTTTTAGAGAAAATGACATCATAATAAAAGCTTGTCAATAGCTTTTCTACCAAACAGTTGCAGGAATGATGTAAATTTGGTAATTTAAAAAAATGATTTTCAGAAAGACAAGTTTTTTCCGGCAGCTTATTTTGATATTGACGTTGCTTGCGGCGGTCATGGCATCCGCTGAAGTCTATGCGGCGACAGAAATATTGAATGTCCGCCACTGGACAGCGCCGGATCATACCCGAATCGTTCTGGATGTTGACGGGGAGCCTGATTATGACTTTAAAGAAGGCGACCATCTGCTGATTGTGAATTTCCGGCGGTCCTCTCTCGGCAGCGCCATTCCTTCTCAAATGATGATTAATAAGCCCGGTATCAAAAAGATCAATTTTTACAGCCTCGATGACGATATCATCCTGGCGAAGTTTATGCTCGCCAAACACCAGAGAATTGAGGTTTTCAAATTAAAGAAATTTCAGGATAAACCCGACCGGGTGGTGATTGATATTTTTCTGGAGCCAATCGTTCCGGAAGAAAAAATCACGGAAAGAATTCCTGAACTGAGAAAGAAGAAAGTTATTGTGATCGACCCTGGCCACGGGGGTGAAGATCCGGGCGCCGTAGGCAAAAATGGAACCTATGAAAAGAATATAGTGCTGGCCATCAGCCGGGAACTCAAGAAAGCCATCAACGCCATGCCCGGCTATCGCGCTGTTTTAACCAGAGAAGGCGACTATTACGTATCCTTCAAAAACCGTCTGCAAAAAGCGAAAAAATTGGGCGCCAGTCTGTTTATCAGCGTCCATGCCGACGCGGAAAGAAGCCGCAGCGCCAGAGGCGCGTCTGTCTACTGCCTTTCCACCGGCGCCGCCAGCAATGAAGCCGCAAAATTACTGGCCAGAAATGAAAATCTGGCTGACATCCTGGGCGGCGTCCCGGACAGCGAAGGCAACAATGATTCCAATCAAATCCTCATGAACATGTTTCAGACCGACACAATGAATGTCTCTAAAATTTATGCCGGAGCCTTAATGAAACAGCTTGATTTGGTGAATGGCTTAAAATTTGAAACAGTTCAGGAAGCTCCGTTTCGGGTTTTGAAACTGCCGGATATTCCCGCCGTGTTGATTGAAACTGCTTTCATATCCAACTCACAGGAAGAGCGCCTGCTGAAAAAACACAGTTTCCAGAAAGATCTGGCCACGGCCATCGCCTCCTCGATCAAAAATTATTTCGGGGAAAGCGACAAAGAACCTCAGAGCAACACTAAAATCGCAACCACAAAATACACCATCAAAAGAGGCGATACCCTGCTTATCATCGCCAATAATTTTCAGACCAAAGTCGGAGTGCTTCTAGAGCTGAATGATATGAAACTGGACGATATCGTTTGGGTAGGCCAGAAAATCAACGTGCCGGCAGGCAAAAGCGACGACAAAATCGCAACCACAAAATACACCATCAAAAGAGGAGATACCCTGCTTACCATCGCCAACGATTTTCAAACCAAAGTCGGAGTTCTCCTAGAACTGAATGATATGAAACTGGACGATATCGTCTTGGTCGGCCAGAAAATCAACGTGCCGGCGGACAAGGATGATCCATTAAAAACACAGAAGAAAGCCTTTAAATTTTACACGGTCAGAGAAGGCGAGAATCTTTTTCTCATCGCGAAAAAAAATTCAACCACCCTGGCCGAATTGCTCAAAATCAATGAAATGGAAATTAACGATCCGCTTTTATACGGTAGTCGCATCAAGATTCCTTTAAACAATGCCAGAAATTAGATGAAACATTCAGGCCGGATCATATTATATTCTATAACCTCGATCATCTTTCTAACGCTCGCAACGCCGGGTTATGCGTCAGGATTCATTTTCAACTGGAAGCCTTTTGTCGTGGAAAAGAATCTGGCTGCGGATCTCGTGGAAGAAAAAACTTCTTTTTTTGACATGAGCCGTCCGGACGCGAAACCAAGCTTTGACGATATGTATTTTGATCGGCATGTTTTATCCGCCGGTCGGCAGGACGATGCCTCTGAACTGAAAACAGATGATGCTTCCTTCTGGAAATTTATAAAGATTAATTTTTCAGCCTCAAAACATCTGACGGCCAACGCGCCTGAGAAGAATCCTGTCACTGAAGAAAAGCAGATATCAGACTTTCTCAACGCCGTAAACTCCATCATTTACGATGATGCGAAAATCAAATCATTGGAAAATATCGGCACCCTCATCGAGCCTCAGATTAATTTTTATTTCGAGTTCTGAAGCTTGAGAGACGATCAATCAAATGCCTACCATTTGCGTCAGGGAATGATAAAACCCATTGGCCCCATGATATTGCTTGACATCAAAATCCTCTTTCTCTATACTTTTCATACTTTTTAAAAATTTTCGCAGGATCTCTCGCATTGAACGGAGCACTGACCGGTCGACGGATTAAAATTATCCATAACAGGGATGAAGCGCGAATGAAAAAAATCATTAAGAGAAAAACTGGGTTTTCTTTCAGCACAAGTGGAAATACTTCAGGTTTTACGTTAATCGAATTGTTGGTGGCAATGATGCTTATGGGAATACTGATCGCCATTGCCTATTCAGTTTACAGCAATTATCTAAACAAGGCGAGAATCGCCATCGCGGAAAGCACGCTGGATCACGCCAGGGACAATCTGGAATTATATAATATCGACAACGGCAAATATCCGGAAAGCGTCAATTTTATCAATTGCGTTGACGAAAACGGCCACGCGGTTTTCACCACGGCTTTTTGCGATCAGATGGCCAAGGATTTAATCCCGGAAAGCTATGCATTGGATAACGGCATCTATACTCTGAAAGCTCGCGCCAGAGACACCAACAAAACACTGATCACACTGACCAGGAATAAAATTACGAAATAGGCTGAATCACAATGAAACTACCGAAACGCAGAAACTATTTCATCGAAAAGAAGTTTCAGGCAAAATATATCCTGCTGACCATATTACTGCTACTGTTCTACACATTTATATTTGTGGTCCTCATTTTCGCGCCCTATATCTTTACCTTATATTTTGATTATCCGCTCGCCGAGAAGGCTGAAGCATCCAGAGCGATGCTGCTTTTACACAGCACAATCTGGCCTAAGCTTGGTTTAATCATCGCCGTATTTTCCATCGCCAGCATCTTCATCACGCACAAAGTCGCCGGACCGGTCTATCGTTTGAAAAGGTCCATTGCTCAAGTCGCGCACGGCGATCTGGGCGTTGTTATCCGATTGAGAAGAGGCGATGATCTGAAAGATCTGGCCGAACATATCAACATCCTGATCGCGAACATGCGGACGCTTGTTTCCACGATTAAAACGGATTACGATAAACTTTCTGAGACACTCCGGGATCTGGAGCAAAAGATCGAAAAAAAAACCATTCCTGAAGCATCGGGAAAAGAAATGATCCAAAAAATTCAGGCCAGCCGGAAAAATATGGAAGAATTGATCAAGAAGTTCAAGATACCGGAGTAATCTCGCCATTGAAAAAGCACTGAAAGGAATTTATCAGTACAAGCCGAATGATATCCCTCCCAAAGTACATAATTTAATTTATCTGGCTGAAAGGAGCGGGTTAAATCCGGCCGATAAATTATACGATGCCATTTTTGAGCTAAATAGAGTAAGCATACCAACCCGCTATCCCGATGATTTAGCAAAAATGAAAAATGTGTATAAAAAGAAAAATGCCCTGGAAATTATCAATAACAGCAAAGCGGTTTTGAAATGGTTAAGAAATCAACTTTGAAAGCTGTTTCATTCATGAAAGACAGGCTTCAGCGAACGGGCTTAAATGTCCAGAAGATTATTGTTTTCGGCTCTCAGGCAACCGAAAAATATAAGACCGACAGTGACATAGACATCATTGTGGTTTCTAATGATTTTACGAATAAAAATATTTTTAAACGGGCGAAACTAACGAAGGAAGCGGAAATCATGACAATCAAAAAATTCATGATTCCACTCGATGTCGTTACCATGACTCCGGAAGAACTTGCAGACGATAAATCTTTGCTTTTCTATTACGCCAGAAACGGTAAAGTTATTTATGATGCCGGCAACTAGTTGCTGACAACGGTTAATTCAGTCATGTAATAAACTGTCAAAAAGGGGTATTCTTTTCAGTCTTTTCCCAAAAAAGAAAAATAAAACGGTTTTCTGTTCTTAGAACGCGCGATCATTTTGCCGGATGTTGAACCATATTCAATCAACAATAAAATTTCGTTCCAGGTTTATCAGTACACGACCGTTGCGCTTGAGTTGGTATACACCCCGCCAGTTGCCTTTAGGAAAAGGGTTTGTTTGCAAGTTTTGTTTGCCCGCATAACTGACCCAGTTTTGATAATTTTTTGTCAGAGTCTTTTCCGTATCAACAATTGTTTTTTTATTTATCAGGCGGAGGATTTATTTTTCTCTTTTTTTAAAAGTTATTTTACCCCTGCCAGCTTTGGGCCAGAATGTTCTGGTAGTCTTCGCTGTTCATCATGGCATTGTACTTCTGTATAATATCCATGCCGGAATTGTTATTGATCGCGCTCATCGTATCCACGATGGTTTGAATGTCATTTCTGGTGATGTAATGGCCATCGGACACTTCCAATCGTTCAATGCCATAGTTGGTCGCCTGGAATTCGCCTGTTATCTTCACATAGTCATTGGCATCGGTGAAAACATACAGGTCATTGCCATTCTTGACGATCACCGGATTATCTGTTGATGCTTCCGTAAGTTTCAAGGTATCAATATCACCGCTGACTCCTGCTGTTTCAGTTATCGTATCCTTACCTTGGGTATCACCGAAAAGATAAGTATCAGACCCCACGCCCCCGATCAGCGTGTCATTCCCGTCTCCGCCCTGCAACTGGTCATTCCCCTCACCGGCATTGACGTAATCATTACCCCCTTCGCCCGATAGGGTATTCGCCGAAGCATTGC
>JAKLGV010000016.1 GCA_022710585.1 Deltaproteobacteria bacterium
ATTCTTCCTTCGACTTGGGACTCATAATTTAACCTCCGTTTCCGAATCTTTCTCGGTAACATCGGTTTATGAGTCAACGTATCCTTTTTATTCATCCCTTCGGTAACATTTTATTTGAGGCAATTCGTCCGGCCAAAATCCCCTTGACACGCAACATCCTGTCTCTTATACTCGAGCCCGCTGTAATCAAAATCAATGACATAAAGAAAATCGCTTTTCGCTGATCAGACGCCTTGAACCACGGAATCGCCCAAGTCTGCATCCGGACAAGCGTTGCAAAGATCAGAGAAAATTTTGATTTTCTGGCGTTCGAGCTTCAGATCATCAGCGGCTCGTTCAAAATGATCGGAAGATAATTGATTACCGGTTTCCCCGGCTTTACGGCCTGGCGGAACCAACCAATACTATTAAGAAGGAGGACTATCATGGGTGAGGCAGTAACAAAAGAAATAAGAGAAAGAGTGGCTATATTATCGATTGACAAGCCAAAAATGAACCAGCTGAGCGGCGAAGTTTTCGAAGCCATGCGGAAACAACTCGATGCCGTTGAAGCCGACAAAGAAATCCGTTGCGTCATCATCACGGGGACTGGCGAAAAAGCTTTCAGCGCGGGCGCCGATCTGGCGAGCGGATTTGGTGATTTCAGCCCCGTTGACTTCCTGAAACGCGGTCAGGATGTCTGGAACAAAGTCGAGTATTTCCCGAAACCGGTCATTGCGGCGATCAATGGACACGCCCTGGGCGGCGGGTGCGAACTGGCCATGGCCTGCCATATCCGCTTTATGAAAAAAGGCGCGCGCATAGGCTTGACCGAAACGAACCTGGGCATCATGCCGGGATACGGCGGAAGCCTGCGGCTGCCGCGACTTGTCGGCAAAGCCAAAGCCCTGGAAATGATATATCTCGGCAAGCAGTGTGAGGCGGATGAGGCGCTTGCTATCGGCCTGGTCGACCACATCACCGAGGGAAATGTCGTGGACGACGCACTCGAACTGGCGAACAAGATTGCCAAGAGAGCACCCCTCTCCGTCGCGGCCATCACAAAGCTTTGCAACATCAGCCAGAACATTACCCCCGAACAGCACCTGAAGATTGAGCGTGAAGAACTAGGGAAGCTCTTCAACTCCAAGGACGCTCAGGAAGGCATAGGCGCTTTCTTCGAAAAGAGAGAAGCGAACTTTAAGGGCGAATAAAAAACAGCAGCTGATTGATAAAAATCTTGAGTCTCCGATTCCGGTGTTTCCGGGATCGGAGACTTTTTGCTTAATCTTAATTCGTTGACATATATGATTGACTGTATTAGTTATACTGAAGACCGGGAGGAATCCTATCATGAAGAACTCTCTGGAGCTTGGTTTAATTGGCAATTGTCAAATTGGTGCTCTGATCGATGAAAGAGGCGAAATTGTCTGGAACTGTCTGCCTCGTTTTGACGGAGACCCTGTCTTCTGTTCCCTTCTCAATGAACACCCCGATGGCGAAGGTCACGGTTATTGCGCTATAGAATTGTTGGATCAGGTATCGGCGCAGCAATCCTACCTGCCGAACACGGCCGTGCTGGTGACCCGTCTGACGGATCAGCATGGCGCCGCTGTTGAAATAACGGATTTCGCGCCGCGTTTCCATCAGTATGGACGCATGTTCATGCCGATGATGCTGATTCGACGGATTCGACGCATCCATGGCAATCCCCGCATTCGTGTGCGTGTCCGTCCGTTGTGTGAGTACGGCAGCCAGCAATGCGCCATCACGCATGGCAGCCATCACATCCGTTATGTCGCGCCATCCTGGATTATGAGACTGACAACGGACATATCCATTACGGCTGTCATCCAGGAGATTCCTTTTTTCCTGGAAACGTCAGCCACGCTTATCCTGAGCACAGACGAAACCATTCCGGATCCGGTCGAGGAGCTTTCGCGCCGCTTTTTGAACGAAACCATTGCGCAATGGCATACCTGGGTTCGAGATCTATCCATTCCGTTTGAATGGCAGGAGGAAGTGATCCGCGCCGCCATTACCCTGAAGTTGAATACATTTCAGGACACGGGCGCCATCATTGCGGCGATGACGACATCGATCCCCGAGGCGCCGTACTCGGGACGCAACTGGGATTATCGCTACTGCTGGCTTCGCGACGCCTACTTTGTTGTGAATGCCTTAAACAGGCTCAGCACAACCAACACGATGGAACGCTATCTGCGCTACCTCGTCAATGTCGTGGCCGGAACGCCCGAAGGCCGCATTCAGCCGGTGTATGGCATTGACGGAAGGGCACGATTGAACGAATGCGAACTGGAAAGCCTGCCCGGATATCATGGAATGGGACCTGTGCGCGTCGGCAACCAGGCCTGCGAGCAGATTCAGCACGATGTTTACGGGTCAGCCATTCTGGCTGTGGCCCACATCTTTTTCGATCAGCGGCTTGCTCATAAGGGAGGCATCCCCCTCTTTACGCGACTGGAACCTTTGGGGGAAATGGCGGTCCAATATTATGATCAGCCGGATTCAGGGCCATGGGAAACAAGAAAAATTCTGCGCGTCCACACTTTTTCCAGCATTATGTGCTGGGCGGCTTGTGATCGTCTGTCCAAGATTGCCGTTCACCTCGGTCTTGCGGAACGCGCCCTGTACTGGCGAAATCACGCGGATCAAATCCGCGAAACGATATGCCGGCGCGCGTGGAGTGAAGAAAAGCAATCCTTCACCGCCGCTTTTGATGGACAGACATTGGACGCGAGTCTTCTTCTTATCCACGACATCGGCTTTCTGGCCGCCGATGATCCGCGTTTTGCCCAAACGGTCGCCGCCATTGAGCGGGAGCTTAAACAGGGCAGCTATATTTACCGCTACATCGAAACGGATGATTTCGGCGTTCCCGAAAATGCGTTTGTGGTCTGCACGTTCTGGTATATTTACGCTCTGGCCGCCCTGAATCGCGGCGATGAAGCCCGCCGCCTGTTTGAAAATCTTCTCGCGCACCGCAACCGGCATGGATTTCTTGCCGAGCATATTGATCCCCGCACTGGCGAGCCGTGGGGAAATTATGTTCAGACCTACAGCATGGTGGGATTAATCAATGCCGCTATCCGATTAAGCAAACGCTGGGACAGCGCGTTCTAAAGGAGGGAAAATAGATGAGCCCTCAATCAACAAAACAAATCAAGTCTTTCCGATCTTTGCGGTTGACGTTGCGTTTTATCATTCCACTGATCATCGCTATGACGCTGCTGGCTTACGCGCTGCTGCCTCTGGTGGATAGACTGACCCTGCATTGGTTTACGCGCGATCTTGACATCCGTTCGCAGCTGATTGCCAATACCATGCAGGAATCCCTCGGTGAGTTCCTGGAACAGGGAAATGCGGCCAGAATAAATTCTCTGATGAGGCGGGCCGTTCAGGATGACCGTCTCTTTGCGATGGGGTTCTGTGATGGGCAGGGTAAATTGCTTTACAAAACATCAAAATTTCCGGAGGATCTGACCTGCCCTTCTCCTAACGCGCCCGCACCGGATAAACCTTCTGTTCTCGCATTGCCCAGCGGAATGGTTCACGTCGCTGTGAAACCGGTATTGATTGCCGGCGCGCTGTCAGGATATCTTTTTCTTATCCACGATATGAGCTTTGTTGAAAGTCGCAGCGCCGACACGCGCAAATACATCGTTTTTCTTTTTGTTGTACTTTTTCTTGTCATTGCTTTTATTACTGTACTGGTCGCTCATCTGAGCTGGCGCGGCTGGATGACAGGCGTCCGTTCCCTTTTACGCGGTGAAAGCCTGGTCAAACCTTTCGCGCGCGAGTCCAATTCCGAATTGCAGCCCTTGATGGGTGATTTGCGCGCCCTGTTGAGGACCATTGATGCTGAAAGAAAGTTCGCCGACGATGTCACCATTTCCTGGAATCCGGATAAATTAAGGGAGCTCTTATACAAACAACTGGCGAGAGAGCAGATTCTTGTCGTTTCCAACCGCGAACCCTACATTCATATTCAGGGGCAGGAACGCGTCGAAATTCAGCGTCCGGCCAGCGGTCTGGTGACAGCCGTCGAACCGGTTATGAAAGCCTGTTCGGGAACGTGGATTGCTCATGGCGGTGGCACGGCCGATCGTGAGGTTGTAGACAAGAATGATCACGTTCGCGTTCCCCCTGAGAATCCCAGATACACCCTCCGGCGCATATGGCTGTCCGAGGAAGAAGAAAAAGGCTACTATTACGGATTTGCCAATGAAGGCTTATGGCCGCTTTGTCATATCGCCCATGTCCGTCCTATTTTCCGGACCAGCGACTGGGAATATTATGAGGCCATAAACCAGCGTTTTGCTGATGCGGTTGTCAAAGAAGCTACCAAAGATGATCCGGTGGTATTGGTTCAGGACTATCACTTTGCCTTGCTTCCGGGCATGCTGCGCAGAAAACTGCCTAAAGCGACTATTATAACATTCTGGCACATCCCCTGGCCCAATCCGGAATCCTTCGGGATCTGCCCCTGGCGGGAAGAAATTCTCCAAGGAATGCTGGGCAGCACCATCCTGGGCTTCCATACGCCTTTTCACTGCAAAAACTTTCTGGAAACGGTGGACCGCTATCTGGAAACAAGGATTGAACATGCTTCGTCAACCATCTTTCACGGCGGCAATCTGACCCTGGTGGAAGCTTATCCCATTTCCATCCAGTGGCCGTCTCCCTGGCAGGATACTCAACCTTCCGTGGAAGCGTGCCGCTCTGAAATCTGTGAAGAATTAAAGATCGACAAGAACTGTTTGATTGGACTGGGCGTAGATCGCCTGGATTATACGAAGGGAATTCTCGAACGGTTAAGAGCCGTCGAAAATCTTTTTGAAAATCATCCGGAAATGGTCGGAAAATTTTCTTTTGTGCAGATTGCCGCTCCCTCGCGTTCGGTATTGGAAGAATATCAGGCGTTCGAAGCGTCGGTTCGGGCGCTGGCTGCACACATCAATCAGCGTTTCGCCGCCGGCGCGTACCAACCGGTTTATCTGAAAATCGAACATCATGAACCGGAAGACGTCAACCGTTATTACCGAGCCGCCGATGTCTGTATGGTGACCAGTCTGCATGACGGAATGAATCTGGTTGCCAAGGAGTATATTGCCTCCCGCGATGATGAGAGAGGCGTCCTGGTTCTCAGCCAGTTCACTGGTGCGGCGCACGAATTGTATGAAGCGCTGATCGTTAACCCCTATCATATCGAACAGACGGCCGACGCCCTCTATCAGGCGCTCACCATGCCCGACTTTGAGCAGCGGGAACGGATGCGCAGTATGCGTTCTATGGTGCGCGATTTCAACGTTTATCGATGGGCTGGACGAATGCTGATTGACGCGGCCAAGATACGCCAGAGAGAAAAACTCGCTGCCAGAATTGGAATCCAGACATGAGCATGAAGGAACGTTTGTCCTATCTTTTCGGGAATGCCGCTTTTCCCAAAATGAAAAATTTTGTCGATAAGAGCACCTTGTTTGCTTTTGATCTTGACGGGACGCTGGCGCCCATAGTTTCTAATCCCTGCGCTATAGGAATTCCTGATTCAATTCGTCAGGAATTAAGCCTTCTCAACGAGCAGGCAAGCGTTGCCGTAATTACAGGACGCTCCCGTTCGGATGCGTTGCATCATCTTGATATGGCTCCGCTGTACTTGATCGGCAATCATGGCGCCGAAGGGCTTCCCGGCTGGAAAGATCGGGAACAGGTATTTTCCATCATTGCAGATCAATGGCAATCGCAGTTGGACAAACTTCTGCCCATCGATAACCGTGATGGCATCATGATAGAGAACAAAGGCGTCACCCTGTCGATTCACTATCGACACGTTTGCAATCACAAATCTGCTCATCAGATGATTCTTCAGGCCATTCGTGAGCTGAATCCTCAACCCAGACGAGTGGGGGGGCAGTTTATCGAAAATCTTATTCCCGAAGGAGCGCCTGATAAAGGAATGGCTCTCAGAACCCTGATGAATCAATCAGGCTGTCCCAAAGGTTTTTTTGTCGGCGATGATGAAACGGATGAAGATGTATTTCGTCTAAGTGACGAAAATCTTTTTTCGGTGCGGGTAGGGAGAAAAATATCGACTCAGGCGCGGTTCTATCTGCGGGGACAGAATGAAATTAATCGCCTTCTGCGGGAAATCAACCTTGCCCTCGGGGCAAGAAGTCAAAGAAATTCCAGACAATAGAAATCATTCCCGGATTCTTGATGACTAAGGAGAAAATAACCGATGTTGGACATAAATCCAAAGCACTGAAAATGATGTGTGCTGACTCACGTGAAATCGATGCTTGCGTTGCACAGCGGCGCCCCACAGGAAAGGAAATGCACATTAAATGTGTAAAATGTAATATCTGACCCACACATAGACCGTGCAGATCAGCACGGATTCAATCATCAGCGGCATGCCATAGAGCATGAATTTCTTAAAGGAAATCGGGCTGCCCATTTTCTCCGACATCCCCACAACAATCACATTGGCTGAAGCGCCGATTGCCGTGCCGTTGCCGCCCAGGCAGGCGCCCAGTGCCAGCGACCACCAGATGGGCATCAGATCGGGATGATGAAGCAGTTGTGTGCCCGTTAATCCCGGCCAGAGCTGTTTGGCCATGTCAATGATCAGGGGATTCATCGTGGCCACATACGGAATATTGTCGATGAAAGCCGAAGCAAACGCGGAAAACCACATCACCACCATCGATGTGCCGAAAAGATTGCCCTGTGTGATATTTAATACTCCTTGCGACATCCATGAGATGAGTCCAACTTTTACCACGCCGCCAATGATGATGAAGAGCCCGATAAAAAAGAAAATTGTTGCCCATTCAGCTTCGGCAAGAACGTGATGGGGATCCTTGATTCCGGAAACCAGCAGCAGAAGTCCCGCGCCGAACAGCGCGATGGTGGCGGGATGGAGATGGAGCATGCCATGCAGAACAAATCCCGTAATTGTAATGACCAGCACAATTAGTGATTTTTTCAGCAGCGCAGGATCCTTGAGAGCATCCCTTTCATTCATGGCCATCACGCGTTCTTTGAGCTCCTCACGGACGGTCAGATGCCTGCCGAAAATAAATTTGATGCTGATGATATAGGCAATAAGCACCAAAATAACAACCGGAGTGAGATTATAAATAAAGGCCATGAAATCAAGATGAGCTTTGGAGGCGATCATGATGTTCGGCGGATCGCCGATCAGTGTAGCCGTACCGCCGATGTTGGACGCCAGCGCTTCTGTAATCAGATAAGGCACGACATCCAGCTCCAGCGCCTGACAGATGAGCAGCGTCACCGGGGCAATCAGCAAGACGGTGGTGACATTATCAAGAAAGGCTGAAAGCAGGGCTGTGACCAGTGAAAAGATAACCATAATCTTGAAAGGTTCACCCTTTGCTACCTTGGCGCTCTTAATGGCAATGTATTCAAAAACTCCCGTGGGCTTCATAATGTTGATAATCACCATCATGCTGATGAGCAGAAAGACGACATTCCAGTCCACCCCCAGTTCCAGGGAATGAAAAGCTTCTTCCTGCGCGAGAATGCCCACGGCAATCATGACAGCGGCGCCGCAAATCGCCACAATGGTTTTATGAATTTTTTCGGAGACAATGAGAGCGTAAGCGCCGAGGAAAAGGATTGTCGCTGTCCAGAATTGCCATCCCATCACGATCTGCCCGGATGTGTGAGCGATATCAGATGTCATGCTTGAGCACCCTTTTCTTTATCCAGCATGACTTCTGTGATCACGTGAAATATATCCTTTTCGTAAATGATCCCGGAAATTTTGCCGTGATCATCCAGCACCGGCAACTGATGGACATTTCTTTTAATCATCAGGTTGACGCATTCCATCAAAGAATCATTCTCACGCACCGTCGCCACATCTTTCGTCATAAAAGCCCCGATTGTTTTGTGTCCGGCTTGTCTGGCTAGCGATTCGGCCATCCCGTCCCAGGTAAAATTTCCCAGATTGGTTTCCGCCATGGACAGGTAGAAAGGGTGAACGGCCCTGAGAATATCATGAGCCGACAGAATGCCGATGATGGCGCCCTGCTGATCAACAACAGGCAGGACATCGCTTCTCTCGATTCTCTCGCCACCGTTCGTCTTTAAAAAATTAACAGCCTCCCGAATTGTATTGTCCGTTTTCAAGCATGTTTTAACCGCGACCATCAGATCTTTTGTTTTCATAGAATCTCCCCGCGCACGCTATTTAAGAGAACCCATCATGGACTGTTTCGATGAAAAAAACATTCGACATTTTCAGTAATATTTTTTTTGCGACACGAGTATAGGAAAATTGTCAGGGGATGTCAATGAATACCCATTTTCTCTATAAGTAATTGATTTACAAAAAATAATAACCGGTCAAGAATAAAACAAAATAATTCTTGAAGATACCGGATAAAGTAGATATAGGTTCATCGCGTTCTTGTCCTAATGAAAACCGGCGTATTCAGCAGCATTCAGGATAGTAAATCGAAGTATTGGATATAAGGAGCAAAAAACATGGTTTCAACACTGCCCAAATCTTTAAAAACCATTGAAGATTATAAATCAGCTAATCCCCATTACACGGAGCTGCTGGATATCATGGCGGACATTCTGATCTTGCGGGAAGAATATATGAACAACATGAAGGATTCCGTTTTTGATGTGGATGAAAATTTAATTTCGCAAAAGATGCTGGGCGGTCTTCCCCTGATTGACTTGACGGGAAAACCATATGATTTAGCGAAGCCCCGGAAATATTTTGATTCTCTGATTGCCATTGCGGATAAACGAATCCCCGAGGTGTCGCAGAACATCGCGGAGATCATCAAAAGCTCTGATTACGATTGGGAAAAGAATATCCGTGACTCTTTCGAGTGCAAGCCTGAAGAAAATGATGCCGGCGACTCCAAGGCGGATCACGAAGAAGAAAATAATATAGACCTGATTGAACTTTTCCTGGAAGAAAGTCTGCGGCCGGAGTTTGAATTTATTGCCAGAAAGTATGAAAATATCGCCAAGAAATATGAATGGTCGGAAGGCTATTGCCCCATTTGCGGCAAAGAACCGAAGATCGGCGAAATCAGGGAAGAAGAAGACGGAAAGCGGTATCTGTTCTGCCATCAATGCGGCTTCAAATGGCATTTTCAGCGCATCAAATGCCCCTTTTGCGGCAATGACGAACAGCACTCTCTGGCTTACTTTGAAGTAGAGGGCGAGGAACGCTATCGGGTCGATGTCTGCAATAAGTGCCGCCGCTATGTGAAAACGGTGGAATTGCCCAAATCCAGCGAAGAGCCCAATATGGATGTCGAGGACATCGCGACCCTGCATCTCGATATGATCGCGTATGATGAAGGCTACAATTAACTATCCTGACCTGTATTTGACTTGACAGACATTGTCCGGTTAAGTCCTGCCTGCGTCATTGACTATACCTACAATGTCATACTTATCTGCATCACTAAATATTAATGTAATGATAACCGTTTGAAAGTTAACATTACAAACCTTCATTGAGCACAATAAACCTTATTATCTGTCCATTTTTTTCCAGAGCTATAATGCCGATTTGAAGACAAACGCCTCAATATCCTGCATCACCTCCGCGCTATGCATATATTTGTTTGACGGGCAGGCAATGACGGTTGCCTTGGGTAACCTGTCCGCCAGGAGTCTGATATTGTCCGATGAGTGAAACGTATCCGTAGGGGCATAAGCCAAAGCGACAGGTATGGTCACGCTGCTCAAGTTTGGCCAGACTTCGTAATGATCATAAATGGCTGATCTGGCTGACAGCTTAAACCTCTGCGGATGGGCTACCCGCAGCGTATCGTTATAACGCATCATCTGTTCGGGTTCTTTTTTAACATCCACCAAGAAGGTTCTTAAGTACCAGAGAACAAAATACTTAATCCCATGATATAGAAAAGCCGGTAGAAAAAGAATCCACTGCAAGTACCATGGGGCTTTGAAATCACTATTGGGTGCAATCAGGAATGCTGTTCCCGCGGTCAGGTGACCCACTTTTAGCGCCTCCAACAGTGCGGTTGCCCCCAGGGAACTGCCGACGACGGTTGTGGTTGGTGTGGCGATTTCCAGTTGGTGACAAACACTGATCAGGTCTTCCGCCATCCGCTTGATACTGAAATCATCCGGCTTCAGTTTCCTTTTTTCAATGAGTGCTGATTGCTTTTCCCGTGTTTCGATATAATAAACCGGCCTTCTGGAGGCCATCACCTTTAACAAGGGCATCCATCCGGATACGGCTGACACCCATCCCGCAACAAAAACAATGGGAGCTTCACTCACGGGTTTTTTTGGTCGCCAAGTCATGACACGAAGGTGGACACCGCTCTGCACGCAAACTGACAACATGCTAAAAACTGAATCCGGGAATGCCACCGGATCCGCGATGGAGTCTTTCACATTAATCCCCCTTATGGAGAAAATATTTGTAATTATTACATATTGGAAGGTTGAATGTCTATTGAAAATAGTGAACACTAATTTTCAGGAAGAACCCTTTATTGTCGTTTATGTCTCTTTCATTTGTGTAAGGCAAGTGCTATATTGACTCAAAAAAGAGGAACATATGTTAATTCTTTTTACGCCGGTAAGCTGGGCAATCTTGAAATCAAAAACAGATTTGTTCGCGCAGCAACTTTTGAGGTGATGACAGGAGAGCTTTATGAAGGTTAAGCAGGAATGACGCTGCCGGTTTCAATAATGAATGATTATCTAAAAAAATAAATCAAGCGAGGTTTCAATATGAGAGAGGTAGTTATCGTAAGTGGCGCCAGGACAGCGATTGGAGATTA
Source organism: Deltaproteobacteria bacterium (assembly GCA_022710585.1). GTDB lineage: Bacteria > Desulfobacterota > Syntrophia > Syntrophales > Smithellaceae > Smithella. The sequence continues at coordinate 10,821 of JAKLGV010000016.1, forward strand.
CATGGGATCTCTTTCGGGGCTGAATCCGATTCAACTAGGCATAACTGCTTTGAAGGGCGCCATCGACAAGGCCGGCATCGACAAGAACCTGATTCAGGAAGTCATTGCCGGGCAGTGCAACCAGGCCGGCGCGCCGGGAAACAGCGCCCGTCACATCGCCATGGGTCTCGAACTGCCGGTGGAGTCCTTCGCTTTTACGGTTCACCAGCAGTGCCCCTCGTCCATGCGCGCCTCCGAACTGCTGGCGCAGGAAATCATGCTGGGCAAGATCGATATCGGCGCGGTGGTCGGGATTGAAAGCATGAGCAACGCCCCTTATCTGTTGTTCGGCGCCCGCAAGGGATACCGCCTGGCGGACGGAGAAAAGATTCAGGACAGTTTGATGATCGGCGGCCTGGTCGATGCGCTTCTGGGATATCACATGGGTGTCACGGCGGATAATATCGCCGATCTGTACAAGATCTCCCGCCAGGAACAGGACGAATGGGCGCTCATGAGCCATCAACGCGCCTGTGCCGCCATCAAAAACGGCTGGTTCAAGGATGAAATCATTCCCGTGGAAGTAAAAACGAAAAAGGGCATGGTGATGTTTGATACCGACGAACATCCCCGGGCTGACACCAGTATAGAATCCCTAGGCAAACTCAAGCCCGCTTTCAAGAAAGACGGCACCGTCACCGCCGGCAACGCCTCCGGTTTGAACGACGCCGGCTCGTGCATGATCATGATGGCCGCGGAAAAGGCCAGAGAAATGGGCATTAAACCCCTTGCCCGGGTGGTTGCCTCCGCTCCCGGCTCCGTGGAACCCCGCATCATGGGCATGGGGGTTGTCCCGGCTGTGAAGAACGCTTTGAAATTTGCCAAAATGAAACAGGAGGATATCGATTACTTTGAGTTCAATGAAGCCTTTGCCGCCCAGGTCATCGGCTGCAACCGGGAGTTGAAGGTTCCGTTGGACAGACTCAACGCCGTCGGTTCCGGCATCAGCATGGGCCATCCTGTCGGCGCGACGGGCGCGAGGTTGATTATCACCATGATTAATGAACTCAAGCGGCGGGGCAAGAAGTTCGGCTGCGCATCCCTGTGCGCCAGCGGCGGTTCCGGTCACGCGTTTATCGTCGAAGCCCTGTAAATAGGAAACAAAATGGAGATTCCCTCTCGAAGCGATTGTTAGCCATTGCGCTCGTGGGCGGATTTCGGGGGACAGTATACTTAATTCCACCGTCCCCTATTTATTCCCGATGTCATCTTCCGCTAAGAAAGTCCTCCGCGTCCTTTGCCGTAATTTCCGGAATTTCTTCTATAGGAACATGATCTGCCCCATCGTATACAATGACGCGGGCGTGTGGAATATCTTTTTTATACCGCTCTATGACATGGAGAGGAATCCATACGTCTTCTTAGCTCATAATCATTTCGACATTGTTTATATGATCGCAATGATGAACATCAATAAGTTTTCTATTGTTTGATCAGCCACTCCTTGGCCAGCTCCGTCGTATTGAACAACATAAGTTTTCTGCCGGTAAATCTCATAATGGTATTGGCTATAAACTGCTTCATGCCGGTCACCCCGACCACTGCCGCCGCGACCACATACGGCTTGTTGCCGGCCACGTATTTCTTCATAGCATCCGTCAGCTCCGGGTTGAAACGGGAGTCGCTCTCCATACAATTTCCTCCCGCAAAGTTAGTCTTTTTACATTTTTAATAATTTTGTATTTATTGTCCACAAATTTTTTTAAGCAATTTTCCGGCAATGCCCGCTGGCCTTGAAAGAAATAATGCTTCACCATTTATAATGATTGAGTAGACGGTTTCGGAATCAATTTGTATTCCTTCCGGTTATAATTCTTATAATCATATTACTCTTATGAATTTGCTATTCAGCTTTTCGTCTGCTAGCCTTTTTCAGGTTTTGAACAAGTTACATGAAGGTTGTTAGAGAACATCGGTCATAATGAATCAAGAACGCTGTCTGGTCATTTTCGTTAAGTACCCTGAAAAAGGTAAGGTTAAATCAAGAATAGTTTTTGGCGGTGATGATGGCCATGTGGCGGATCTCTATCGTTGTTTTATTGAAGATCTGCTCAAAAGCTTTTCGTCGGGCCATTATGAATTTTTAATAGCTTTTGATCCTCCGGAGAAAGAAAAAGATATTAAAGATCTTTTCGGCAAGGATTTATCATACATGCCTCAAGCCGGAGCCGATCTGGGGATACGGATGTACAATGCTCTTGCCACCTGTTTTGCTCAAGGCTTTCAATCGGTGGTGCTTATCGGCAGCGACAGTCCTGATCTTCCACAACGGATAATTGAAGAAGCTTTTCAATCACTTCAGAGTCATGACGCTGTCATCGGGCCAACCTATGACGGCGGATATTACCTGATCGGCTTCTCGAATGGTTCGTTCGCCGCGAGCTTTTTTGAAAACATAGCTTGGAGCACGGATGGCGTTTATGCGGAAACGGTTGGAAGATTCGACAAAGAGGGGGTGTCCTTTCATGTTCTGCCTCGATGGAGAGATATTGATACGGTTGATGATGTCAGAGCTCTGTTGAAAGATTGTGAGCAGTCTGATTTCAGCCAATCAAAAACGATAGAATTTTTAAGAGCAAACGGTTTTACAGCGAGTGGATGATGAGTAAGAAGATTTCTATTGTCATTCCCGTCCTGAATGAAAGCGCGAACATCAACAAGACCATTAAACACTTAAAGGGTTTGATGGATGCGACGGGTGTTTCGGCGGAAATTATTGTCGTTGACGGTGATCCGGAAGGAAAAACGATAGCAGTCGTTCAGGACAAAAGCATTGTAACGACGGTGGGGCAAACCGGTCGTGCCGTCCAGATGAACAAAGGGGCTCAGATGGCGCAAGGTGAAATATTTTTATTTTTGCACGCCGATACGCGTTTGCCCAATGAAGGTTTAAACGTGATTACTGCCGCATGTGGCGAACGAGGCTATAAAACAGGGGCATTCGATCTGGCCATTGCCTCCGAACGGAGAATTTTTCGCCTGATTGAAACCATGGCTAATGTGCGGTCCCATCTGACCGGAATTCCCTATGGAGATCAGGGTCTATTCTTTAATGCCGTTTATTTCAGGGCACTGGGTGGTTTTGCCGACGTGCCCCTTATGGAAGACATTGAAATCATGCGTCGCGTTAAAAAAAGGGGAGATAAAATCCTTTTCCTGAAACAGACCGTGCGGACATCGCCGCGCCGCTGGGAGAAAGAAGGCGTCTGGAAATGCACGCTGCGCAACTGGTTGTTGGCTTCTTTGTATGTTCTGGGTGTGTCGCCGCAAAAACTGGCGAGATTTTACCGCGTTCATGCGGCAGGTTAATTGATAGAGTCATCGGAGGGTAAATTGGCTGAGCAGGATTCTTTAAAAATAAAGCATTCTCAAGACGAGGGAAATTTATTCCATCGGATTTTCATCAATCCGTGGCTGTATCGTATTGTGCGCATTGCGCTGTCGGCTGTCTTTCTTTACGGCGGGGTTATCAAACTTTTTGCCCCTAAAGCTTTTGCCGCGACGATTTCGACCTATAATATTGTTCCCGAAATGCTTTTGCCGGTTGTGGCGGTCGGCCTCCCGCTTATCGAAACCATTGCCGGGCTGGCTTTGCTTTTTGACCTGGCATGGGGCCTTCATATCATCACCGGACTTATGGCGATGTTTGTCTTTGTGCTGGGTTACGGAATCTTCACGGATTTAAATGTTGATTGCGGATGCTTCGGCGCGGAAGAACTGGACAAGCAAGCCGGTTTGCGTGCGGCCTTTTACCGCGATCTTATCCTTATTGGATTTATTGTTCCTTATCTCTATGCGCATCGGTGGTTCAGGAAAAAATCAGGGCAGGGTGAGTAAGCGCATAGAAATATCCAGAAAAGTGTTTTTGATTTCCTCGGGGAATCTAATTTATTTAACCATAAAAAAGAAAAGGAGAAGAAAAATGAAAGCAAAGAAAAGTTTGGTTAGTGTTTTAATGGCGGTTGTGTTTGTTCTCGGCTTAGCCGGCGCGGCGATGGCCGCTTGGGGAACGGCTGAATTGGATACGGAAAAAGTTGCCGTGACCTTTGCAGCGGAAGTGGAAAGAGGCGGTTATAAGATTGTCGCTACTCAGGACCTGAAAAAATGGATTGATGCGAAGAAGCCCATGCTGATTGTGGATACCATGCCTTTTGAAGCCAGCTATAAGAAACAGCATGTTCCCGGCGCGGTACAGATGGAATTCCCGATTCCCGAAATGACAACCATCGACGACAAAACCAAAGCCGATTTACAGAAACTTCTGGGATCGGACAAAGATCGACTGATTGTTTTTTATTGTGGTTTCACAAAATGCACCCGCAGCCACAACGGTGCCATGTGGGCCGTGAAGCTCGGCTATAAAAATGTTTACCGTTATCCCGCCGGAATCAAAGGCTGGGACCAAGCTGGTTATCCGGTCGAAAAGGTAAAATAATTGTCTGATTTCAGCAAAGATTGCTCGGATTGCGGCGCCTGCGTTGATGCCTGTCCGTTTCTGAAGGAATTCGGGACGCCCCTGAAGATTGTTCGGAAAAAACCGGAAGCGGTTTTTTATTGCACGTCCTGTCGCCGATGCGATGGGATGTGCCCTTCAAATCTATCACCGGCGAAATTCTTTTTTGAAACAAAAGAAAATCTGATGCGCGAGCATCAGATTCCCGCGCCGGTCAACAAGGCATTAAACGGCGCCACGGCCTTTGCCAAAACCGGACACGGATTTCCGTTTTCTTTCTATGCAAAAACAGAAACCGTTTTCTGGCCGGGATGCGGGCTTACCGCAAATCGGCCGGGACTTATTCGCCAGGTAAGAAAAATCCTGGGTGAACATTTGAAGCAGCAAGTGGGACTGGTTCTGGACTGCTGCTATGATCCGGTGTATGGACTGGGCGATACGCAAACAACCTTTGCCGCTTTAAATGAAATCAACAAGCACCTTCACGATTCAGGCGTCAAAAAGGTCATTACCGGCTGCCTGAATTGTCACAAGCTTTTATCGGAGCATCTCCGGGATATGGAAGTTATTTTTATCCTGGAGGTGCTGCCGACGGAAGTATTCCGAAAACAAAATGCAGAAGAAATTTATCTTCATCACCCGTGTCCGTCTTCCCGGTGGGAAAATATTCCTGCCGCCGCCCGCAAGGTTGCCGGGCATATGTATCCGGCAGCACAAATAAATCATGAAATGGAAAAATCCGAACCGCTTTGTTGTGGCTTGGGCGGCGGTCTGAATTCCGTTTCATCTGAAATGGCAGATCGCTTTCTGGATCATATCGTCCGGAAGGCAAAGAACAAAACGGTGGTGACCTATTGCGCGGGCTGTCAGAATCGTTTTTTACAGCGGGGAATAAAGGCGGTTCATCTTCTGGAATGTTTACCAAAAGAGGAGCCGCGTCAAACGGTTCCTTCCCCGGTCAGGCAGTGGATTAACCGTTTCGTTTTGGCGACTTCCGCAAGATTAATGACGCCGAAATTCATCCTCATCTTAATGATTGTTTTGCTGATCGCGGGCGGTGTTTATTTAAATCAGCAGGGTATCTTTTCGGCAGACGCATTAAAAAACATTTTGAGCCGGCATCCGGTCGCGGCGCCAGCCATTTTTCTTTTGATCTATTCCGTTGCGCCCGCGCTATTTCTGCCCAGCATTCCCATCACCCTGGCCGCTGGTTTTTTCTGGGGTCCCGTCTGGGGAGTGATTTTTTCCATTACCGGGGCGACCATGGGGGCCTGCCTGCCTTTTTTCCTGTCGCGCTATCTGTTTCAGGATGCCGTCAAGGCCAGGGTTCCGGAAGAACGCTGGAACTGGCTTCAGGATAAAGTCAGTCAGCATGGCTGGAAGGCCGTCGCCTTTACGCGTCTGATTCCCGTTTTTCCGTTCAATCTGCTCAATTATCTGTTCGGTTTGACGCCGATCGCTTTTTTTCAATATTTGTGGAGCACGTTTGTTTTTATGCTGCCGGCCTGTATTGCCTTTGTGGCCTTCGGCAGTTCGCTCAGTGAACTGATCATGCGAGGGAATATCCGGGGTGTCATCATCGGCATCGTCATTGCAGCCGTTGCTTTTCTGATCCCTGTTTTGCTGCGTCCCTTGTTCCGCAAGATCGGGGAAAACAAAGATACCGATACAATACAGTAAGCGTTATTATGAAGGAATAAAGAAAACTCATGAAACATAAAACGATTTTGCTATTATTTATATTTTTCATTATTACGGGAACGATAGCGGTGCTGGCTGAATCAAATGTTCTCTTCCGTATCAATTTTGACAGCCTGACCGATTGGGAACCACTGACTTTTCCGAAGATCAAGACGCACTCAAAATACTCGCTGGTCTCAGAAGGAAACAAGTCGATCCTCAAGGCCGAAAGCCGGGCTTCCGCTTCGGCTATTGTTTATCGCCGCACTTTTAATATTTATGAAAATCCTCGATTGCATTGGCGCTGGAAGGTGACACAGCTTTCCGATCGCGGCAACCCCAAAGAAAAAGCGGGAGACGATTATCCCATACGCGTTTACGTCATGTTTCAGTATGATCCGGAGCGCGCCTCTCTGGGAGAAAGTCTGATTTATAAAGCCACGAAAGCCATCTACGGCAAGTACCCGCCGCACAGCACGCTCAATTATGTCTGGACGGGGGCAAATATTTCTGAACGATTTATCGCCAGTCCGTACACGGGTAAAGCGTACATGGTGGTTTTGGAGAGAGGAAAAGAAAAAGCCGGCCAGTGGTTCGAAGAATCCGTCAACGTTCTGGAGGATTATCGCAATGCCTTCGGTAAAGAGCCGCCGGCCACGGCGGGAATTGCCGTCATGAGCGATTCCGACAACACCAGAACCAGCGCGGAAGCCTATCTGGAGTTCATTGAAGTGGGAAAAAGCAAATAAATTGTGGAGTAAAAAAATGCGAATTAATGATTTTATAAAAAAATCGCAAGATAGCGGTAAATTTTCAAAAGACGAATTACTGGAGATGCTGGGATACCCCCCTGATTGTTCCGCAACCTACCGGCTCATGGCCGAAGCCAAACATATTTCCAAAGAACTGACAGGCAACAGGGCGGAAATACACGCGCAGTTTTCCTTGAATCTGGAACCTTGCGCTTGCAACTGTCTGTTTTGTTCTTTTGCTAAAACGAATGAGATTTTCAAGCAGAAATCCCGAATGACTCAGGAAGAGGCCGTGGCCTCCGCCCGACAATTGGAAGACGAAGGAGCCAATGCGGTTTTTATCATGACCACGGCGCAATACCCTTTTGGCAAGTTTATTGAGATTGCCCAAGAGGTGAAAAAAAATCTGAAGCCGGAAACCACGCTGATTGCCAATGTTGCCGATCAGTCACTGAGCAATGCGATCAAAATAAAAGATGCCGGCTTTGACGGCGTTTACCATGCTCTCCGGCTGCGGGAAGGCATCGATACTGCCATCGATCCAGAACGGCGTAAAGAAAGCATCCGTAATTTTCAAGAAGCCGGTTTAAAGGTTGGCACCTGTATAGAACCGGTGGGTCCTGAACATTCCAACGAAGAAATCGCGGAGTTGATTCTCTATACGGCAACCCTGAATCCCGCCTACAGCGGTGCTGCGCGGCGGATCAGCATTCCCGGAACCGACCTGGCCAAAAAAGGAATGATCAGCGAATTGCGTATGTCCCAGATTGTGGCGGTGACACGGTTGGCGATGCCGGAAACGGTATTAGGAAACTGCACGCATGAACCCTGTACGCTGGGAGCTGCAGCCGGGGCCAACCTCTTTTGGGCGGAAATCGGGGCTAATCCCAGAGATACAGCAAAGAAAACGGAAAAGGGAAGAGGACATACCATTGCACAGTGCCATATCCTTTTTCAGGAAAGCGGCTGTGGTGTGCTTGAAGGAACATCTCGTTTCTATGCGGTATAGAAAGTTGTGGACTGTACCCTCATCGAGGAGGCGATTTTGAATGTTGAAATTAAATGTTCCAGGTTACAAGACGCTTTCCTTGTCCTTTCTTGTTCTGGATTACAATGGAACGATTGCCTGCGATGGGCATCTCATCCCTGGAATTAATGATCTTTTGATCGAACTCTCACAGCACCTGGCAATCCATATTCTGACGGCCGATACGTTTGGAGGCGTAAAAGAAGAACTGAAAAACATCCCCTGTGAAATTGTCGTCATTGCCAAAGAAGATCAGGCACAGGCAAAGGCAGATTATGTCCGGAAATTAGATGCGAAGAAAACAGTTTGCATCGGAAATGGCCGAAATGACATCCTGATGCTGAAGAAAGCGGCTCTGGGGATCGCTTTGATTCAAACAGAGGGATGTGCCGGGGAAGCGCTTCTTGCCGCAGACGTTGTGACACAAAACATTCAGGATGCTCTCAATCTTTTACGCCATCCCTTGCGGCTGTCCGCAACGCTTCGATCCTGAGATTCATTGGGTGTGCGTTGAGCAAGGCGGCGTTTGTCTTTTATCTCCAGAAGTTTTATTTTCAGCGCGACATCTTCAAATCCATGATATTTGGCAAATCAGATCCAGCGCGTGCCGGGGCAAGGTATCGAACATTAACCTGAGTTATAGTAAATATTACAATAATTCATTATTTTTAATTTGTGTGATGATGTTAGAATACAACTCAGAAAAAAGGCCGTGACGTGTTGTCTTGTTTGTTCGGTTATATAAACAATATTATCAAACGATAGGAGGAAGCCATGAAGTACGGTGCAAGAAATCAGTTGGTTGGAAAAGTGGAAAGCGTTAAGAAAGGCGCGGTGATGTGCGAGGTGAAAGTAAAAACCGGAGGCGGCGATTTCATGGAATCCGTAATGACCACGAACTCCCTGAAAGAACTGGGTATCAAGAAAGGTGATAAGGTTAGAATTGTGGTCAAAGCAGTTAATGTTCTGCTGGTAAAAGAATAGTTTTTTAATTTGATTTATAATCTATTTCAATTGCGCCGTAATGAGAGGGTACGCATGGTTTAACCTGAACTCATTGCGGCGCAAGAATTTTCATAACCATTCAGCATAACCTCCACTTAGTTATTCCTTTTAGTGATTTGACTTATTCATTTTGGTCATATATGGACACTCCAATTATGATGATCTTTGTCCAGCAGAAGGAGAATATATGACTGAAAAATTAGCCAAGAAAGAATGGGAACCGAAAATCGCCGCCATCGTCTGCAACTGGTGCACTTACGCGGGAGCCGATCTGGCCGGTATCAGTAGAATTCAATATCCGCCCAATGTGCGCATTATCCGCGTGCCCTGCACGGGAAGAATCAATCCTTTTTATATCGTCAAGGCCCTTCAGGAAGGGGCCGACGGCGTTCTGGTTTCCGGTTGTCATCCGGGTGAATGCCACTATATATCTGGAAATTTAGTGGCGCGCCGCAAATTTGCAACGTTAAAAAGCTTCCTGAATTACATCGGCGTGGAAGGCGATCGCACCATCTTTACCTGGGTTTCCGCCTCCGAAGGCGACCGTTTTGCCAAGGTCATCAAAGGCGTGACGGAGAAAGTTAAGGCGGTGGGACCTGCGCGCAAGTTGGTAAAGAAACTATAGAGAAAATACGGTTTAATAAATTCAACAGATAACGCCGTAACATCGTCTTAATAATAGACGCGATGCTGCGGCGTTGAATTTTTTTAGATGCCTGAACAGAACTTAATGTGAGAGTATAAATACAATCGATGTCTTTTGAAAGTCTCAATTTTCAAAACTCTAATTTTATGCTAGGGTTCAACCATGATAAGTTATTAAAAATAGATTAATTAATTCTCTTTAACAGAGTGTATCGGTCTGCGCTCACAGATTTTTTATACAGACTGCATCAATATTGTTTGGGTTTTAAATTGTTATGGCATTAGTTGGATTTTTTGACATACTTGGAACAAAAGATGCGGTCATCAACGATCAATTCGGTGACTTGGTCGCTCTAGATTTCGTTGGCCATGTTGGTTTGGCTGCAAAACACTTCCCTTCACTCCGTTTTGCTGTTTTTTCTGACTCAGTAATTGTTTCGGCCAATGAAGAAGAGGATTTATTATTTTTACAAGCGGTTCAATATATGTACGGTCAGTGGTATGCTGATTTCATTTTTGTCAGAGGTGGTATTGCAGATGGCGAGATTCGCTGGGTGGACTATAAACCTGCCGACGAACTTTTTAATGCATGTTCCAATTTGATGTACGCCCGCATTTATGGAAAGGGTCTCGTAATCGCTAATGAAATTGAACAAAGGTCTGGATCTGGTGCAATAACTTTTCTCACCGAATCAGCAGCTAATCGTTTGTCTGCAATAAATCCAAATTCTGTGCTGCCTGGCACAACCCCGATGCTGTGTTGGGCCAGTGAACGAGAGGCCTCTATGCTGGTAGGTTATTTAAAAATACATCTGGAGCATATGCCAAATAACGGGCCGGGACGTAGGCATGCGCTTGCCACGCTGTACTATTGGGAACAAGTTCTTTCGCAAAAGAAGTTTCTTCCTGATTTTAATCAGCTGCAAAGTGGGTGAACGAAAATATAGATAATGGCTTGTTCCGAAGACATGGGTAACACTTTTGCACAAAATATAACAAGGTCATTTATGATAATTGTCCATTACAGAAAGTTTTCTGATAAACTCAATCAGACTTTATTCCCCTGTGTCTTGAGGTTAGTATTTCATTGACAGACAAAATTGCGTTTTATACTGACCTTTAACAAAAGGTGTGCTTATCAAAACAAAACTATATTTATTAAAATTCATCTTTTTGGAGAGATAAAATGAAAAAGAGAATATTTTGGTCACTTCTTTTTGTTATCTTATTAATAACGTTAAATGCGAATGCCAAAACAGCTAATGAGATTTTCAACACGGTTTCGTCTAGTATTGTTGTCATACAAACTTATGATTCAATGGGTAAGACAAAAAAATTTGGTAGCGGTGTAGTGATATCCAATGGAACGGTTGCAACCAATTATCATGTGATTGGAAATGCCGCGCAGATAAAAGTCTTTTACAAAAAAGCAGTATACGTAGCAACTCAGCTGTATAGCGACGAGGATAGAGACGTTTGCATTCTTGTGGTTACAGGGCTTAAAGCTCCAGCTGTCATTCTAGGGAAAACCAGCTTATTGAAGGTGGGGTCTCGTATTTATGCCATAGGCGCTCCCCAAGGAATGGAACTTACCTTGTCTGACGGTCTAATTTCTAGTCTACGCCCGGTAGCCGATGGACAGTATATCCAGATAACTGCCCCAATATCGCATGGTTCAAGCGGTGGTGGATTATTTGATACTGAGGGAAGACTCATTGGTTTGACTACCTTCTATCTAAAAGAAAGCCAGCAACTCAATTTCGCTGTACCTGTGGAGTGGATCAGCGATTTGGCTAAGTCAAAAGTCTCTTCTCAGAAGCCAAAATCGGGCAGCGAATTTACCGATTCATCTACGGGAATGAAATTCGTTTTTGTCAAAGGTGGTTGTTTTGAAATGGGAGACACTTTGGGGGATGGTTTTGAAGATGAAAAACCTGTGCATATAGCCTGTGTGAGTGACTTTTATCTTGGAAAGTATGAGGTAACGGTTGGACAATATCGCAAATTTGTACAAGAAACGCATTATCGAACAGATTCAGAAAACAGGGATGGATGTTTACATGGTTCAGAATGGAGGTTTGATGAAAATATTTCTTGGCGTACACCGGGGTTTATCCAAGACGATAATCATCCTGTGGTTTGTGTTTCTTGGAATGATGCTCAGGCCTTCATACAATGGCTTAACAACAGCGGAGGGAAAAGTTACCGCTTACCAACCGAGGCAGAATGGGAGTATTCTGCACGCAGCAAGGGGAAAACTGAGAAGTACGCAGGAACGAACAACGGCGATGAATTAGGAGAATATGCTTGGTACAATGCTAATTCCGGTAATCACACTCATCCCGTAGGCCAAAAAACACAAAATAGTCTTGGGCTGTACGACATGACGGGTAATGCTTGGGAATGGTGTCAAGACTGGTTTGCAGAAGATTATTACTCTAGAAGTCCCAGGAACAATCCATCAGGACCACCATTTGGTTCTTCTCTTATACTACGTGGTGGTTCTTGGTACAGCGACCAACAAAAAGCTCGTGTAACAGTGCGCAGCTTTGTTTTTCCAACAGCCCGGAGCATAAATTTCAATGGTTTTCGATTGGCTATATCTGCGCGATGATTTGATAGTGATAAGACGAAAAGGCAACTCGTTGCGTGGCGCTTTGGCAATGTCTGATACCCGTTCAGCTTGTGATTATTAATTTACCGAAACCGGGGACAACATACAATTTTTTTAATGCGTAACAGATTTCGATCAGAAATACTCAATTTTGCCAACACCCATATGCGAATAACAAACTTTCGAGACCGGTTTCAGAATCGAACTGAAGAAAACATTTCATTGTTTGCTCGACGGGGTTGAAGCCCGCGGCCGGAACCATCCGACATAACCGGTCAGGCTTAAAATCAAAATTCATTCCAGTTGCTTTTAGTAATAGAAAATCCAAAAGGCAAATTCATAAAAGTAATAGTTTGATGGAGATTATTCTTTTCAGTGTCATAGATCAGCACAAGTATTTTATATCGGCAAACCAGACTGTTTAGCAATTGTAAAAGCTGTCATTCCTCATCCCGACGTGCCGGGATGAGGAATCTTAAAGTCGTGAACTTATTGAGAACAAGATTTCTCGCTTCACGTCGAAATGACATCACTGTAAATATGTTGTTGATGTAAAGTCATGGAATGACATTTTGTTTATAATATTCTGGAATACGTTGTATTTATAATAGTTATAAATTTTCTTTTAATGAATCCTTCTATTGTGCTATAGACTCCTCATGTCCATGGACCGTTTCAAGAACATAACCATTCAGCAGATGGAAGCCATCATCGCTCTGGTGGAGGAAAGAAGTTTCAGCAGAGCCGCCAAGAGAATGCTTTTAACCCAGCCTGCACTGACCAAAAATATCAAGAACGCGGAGGATTGCCTTGGTTCACGATTGGCCAACCGCAGTAGTACCGGTATTTCGCTTACCCCGGAAGGGAAGATTTTATTTGACTATGCGCGCCGCGTGGTAAAATTACGGGATGAAGCACGGGAACGCATTCTGGCGCTGTCCAAAGATACCGGAGGCAATATTTATTTGAGCGCCAGCACGATTCCGGCCACGTATATTCTCCCGCGCGCCTTAAGTGATTTCAATAAGGCAAATGCCGATATCCATGTCTATATCAAAACGGCGGATAGCGAAGATGCGATGAATATGGTCTTGGATAATGAAGTGGAAATGGGCGTCATCGGCAAAAAACCTCTCAATAAAAAACTCGCGTCAGAAACTTTGTGGAAGGATCGTCTGGCACTTGTCGTTTCCAGGCATCATGCCTGGTGCAAAAAGAAGTCAGTGACCTTACCGGAACTATTAAACGAACCGCTTGTCATCAGGGAAAAAGGGTCGGCAACAAAAGAATTATTTGAATCCTATTTGAAGAAATCAAAATCAATCAGCCTTGCTCAATTCAATATCTGCGGCGAGTTGGGAAGTTCCGAAGCGATCAAAGAAGCTGTCATCGCCGGATGGGGCGTGTCGGTTATTTCCATTCATGCCGTTTCACGCGAATTGTCTCAGGGATTGCTATCTGAAATCCCGATTCAGGGACTAACCATGGAAAGAAATTTTTATTTAATCTACAGACGCCAATTCGACTTCCGTCCTTTTCATAAAACCTTTGTCCATTATATAAAGGGCTATACGCCTGACGGCGTTAAGCTTTAAAAAGTCATTTCGATCATCTTCCTGATCCCGTATGTCCGGGATTGCACTCCAGCCGGGAACCAGTTTTAACAATTCCTGGATGTCGTTTTCATAATAAAAGCGCCTGCCGTTCTTAAATACAGCAGGCGCTTCCGTGCGAAAGTTTTTTACTGTGAATCCGTTTTTATTTTTTATGCAGCCGTTCCACAAAAGCTTCGATTCTTGTCTTGAGCTGTCCCGCGTCCTGCTCGGAATAATCGGTTTCCAGCAGGATGGTCGGAATGCCTGATTTTTCCAAGTCTTTTCCCGCCGGTCCGCTTTCCATAATGTAAGGCTGGCAGAATTGCAGGCTGTAGTGAATGACGCCGTCCGCCTTGAGCTTTTTGTTCATTTCTTTTATGTATGCAAGTCGCGATGGATTGGGGGTGAATATTGCGCAATCAATATTGAAATATCGTTCCGTTATTGTATTCAGCAGGTCGTCAACGGTTTTGCCTTTTGGCTCCGTGATCCATCTGGCGCCGCGTTCGCCCACGCATGATTCTTCACCCACGATGACCGCGTTGACGGATTCGATGAGCATGGGCAGTTTCCAGTTGGGCACGGCCATGGGGCAGCCGGATACAATCACTCGCGTTGTGCCTTTCGGGAAGACGCCGATGCCTTTTTTCACGCGCTCTTCCAGTTCATCACAGAGTTTGTTGACAGAATCGGTAAAACGCACCGGATCGTCATAGAAAAAGACCTGATTGACCAAGAGTGCATCTAGTCCGGATATCGGCGCCGGGTCGGCGGCGCGCAGTTCGGTCAGTCTCCGGACGGCGGCGCGTTTCGCGTTGACGATGTCAATGCCCTTTTTCAGGGATTCCACGGTTACCTTTTTTCCGCTGACTTTTTCCAGTTTGTCGATGAGTTTTCGGTATTCCTCTTTGAGCAGCGTCCTGCCCGACTCCGATTTCATCTGGGGCATGTCCATCACGTAAAGATCCTTGACTAGCGGCGCGAGCATTTCATAGGATTTTTTCTTGCCGTCGCAGGTGTTTTCTCCGACGACAACATCACTGGCTTCCAGATAGGGGCAGACCTTCCCCAGTTTAAATCCGAAGGCGGACTTAATGAGAGAGCAGGTGTTTCTCGGCAGGAGCGTTTCCGCGCCATCAAAATTGAATTCCGCTCCGGCGCACAGACCCACGGATACGCCGTCAACGGCGAGGATCAATTCCTCCGGAACAAAAACGCAATAGGAGCCGATCACTTTTCTGCCCTGCGCCTTGGCATCCATCAGTTCCTGGATGCGCAGCCCGTGCACTTCAGTCATAACGAAATCAAAATATTTCATGCCCTCGGGACGATTTTTTTGTGAAAGAAAAATGTTTGTGTAAGCGCCGCCAAGAACGGAAAGAAGCGCATCATGACCTTTCAGGTCAAGTCCCAACTCCGTCCACATCTTTGTATAATCCCTCATAATAAACCTCCAACCATTATTTTAGTCTTTTATCCGGATCGATGAAATGTCTGACAGTTAACCGCACACGTCAGAAAAGTGAAGAAGTCCGGATGTTCGTTGTGCGGGTTGCACAAGCTTCGCCTTCGTATCATTGTGATTTGGATTGCGCCAATGAATAAAAGGAATTTGAGCGCCTGCATTATAACTATTATCTATTGGATATATGCCGGTGAATCATATAGCTAACCTGCATAAAACAAAGGGAGGCATCGGAATGGAAGATGGTTTTGAGCCGCTGATTGACGACGGTTTTGCGGGTGATGCGGCCAAACGGTGTTTAAGTTATATTCAATCTCAAAGAGAAAAAGGAAAGCATATTGTAGGAATTTATTGCGGGTACGCGCCGATGGAAGTCATCCGTGCTGCCGGTCTTGTCCCGGCGGTGCTGTGCGCGTTTGCCGATAAGACCATCGCCGCGGGCGAAACGACGCTGCCGGCCAATCTCTGTCCGCTCATCAAATCGAGCTACGGCTTTATCAAGACAGACACCTGTCCGTTTTATGCAATTTCTGAAGCCGTGATTGCCGAGACGACCTGCGACGGCAAGAAGAAAATGTTTGAATTCATCGCCGATATCAAGCCGACGCATGTTATGGATCTGCCGCAACTGCCGGATCAGAAGGAAGCACTGGATAACTGGACTAAAATGATTAAAAAACTCGGCGGTTTTCTGGAAAACACGTTTGATTGCAAGATAACGAACGCCGGTGTCGCACAGGAAATTAAAAACACAAATCTGAAAAACAAATTGCTCAATGTGATTTTTGATTTTGCCGCTCTTCCGTCGGTGCCTTTGACCTGGCAGGAAATATATGATCTGACATATTTCGGGCAGGTGGCCACTACGGAAGATATGCTCCCGATTTTGGAAACTGCTCTGGCGACACTCCGAAAGCGTGTGGCCGACGGCGTATCTCACGGAAAAAAAGATTCACCTCGTGTCCTTGTTACCGGTTGTCCGATCGGCGGCGATGCCACCAAGGTCCTTAAAGTTATTGAAGAAGCAGGGGGCGTCATTGTTTGTCTGGATTCCTGCTCGGGAATGAAAGCTTATGCCGGTCATTTTGAGGAAAACGCAAGCGATCCTTATCAATCCGTTTCCCGCAGGTATCTGGACGTGCCCTGCTCCTGCATGACGCCGAACGCGAAGCGTTTGACGGAACTCGACAGAATGATGAATAAGTTCCGTCCGGATGTTGTCATTGATGTGGTGCTGCACGCCTGTCATTCTTATAATATCGAATCATCCAAGGTGAAGACGCACGTGGAAACCAAACATAAAAAGCCGTTTTTGAAAATCGAAACAGATTATTCGCAGGGCGATGTGGAACAAATTCGCACGCGCGTGGAAGCGGTTCTGGAAACAGTGTCGAAGAAGTGAATTGTGAAAAGTGTATAGTCAATAGTCTGAAGAAAGGGGAAGACATTTCTCGCTCAATGTTATAAGGTTACTACGTGAGTATTATTTATTTTGACAACGCCGCGACGTCCTGGCCGAAACCACCGGAAGTCCATGCGGCTATGCAAAAATACCTGAAGAAAATCGGCGCCAATCCCGGCCGCTCCGGTCATCGCCTGTCAGTGGAAGCAGCGCGCATTATTTTCGACACGCGTGAAAAGCTGGTACAGCTATTCAATGTAGATGATCCTCTGCAGATCGTCATGACAAAAAACGCGACCGAAGCACTCAATATTGCGATACTTGGTCTTTTAAAGCCTGGCGATCATGTCATCACGTCGAGCATGGAACACAATTCAGCGATGCGGCCGCTGCGGGCAATGGAGCACAGAGGCGTCAATCTGACGGTCATCACCTGCGATCAGGACGGGTTGATTGATCCGGTAAAAGTATCCGCTGCCATCCAGGAAAATACGAAAGCAATATTTGTGACTCACGCTTCCAACGTTACCGGAACGGTGATGCCTGTTGCCGATATCGGACGGATTGCCCGGAAGCACGCATTGGTATTTTGTGTGGATGCCGCGCAAACCGCGGGCTGTTGCCCGATTGACGTGAAAGAAATGAACATCGATTTGCTGGCGTTTACCGGTCACAAATCATTATTCGGTCCTTCGGGAACAGGGGGGCTTTATATCCGCGAAGGCCTGGAAAAAAGAATCGAACCCCTTTGTGTCGGCGGGACGGGAAGCCGTTCGGAATCGGAAGAACAGCCGGACTTCATGCCCGACCGCTATGAAGCAGGTACACCCAACACCGTAGGCATTGCCGGTTTGCAGGCGGGAGTGGATTTTGTTTTGAGCGAGGGAGTTGATCAAATTAATAGCCGAGAAGAGGAGTTGGTAAAAACCTTCATGGAAGGCATCAAAGGTCTAGCCGGCGTTACGCTCTACGGACAAACCGATACGCATAAACGAACCCCCGTCGTTTCCTTCAATATCGCCGGGATGGATCCGGCCGCGGTCGCTCTGGAATTGGATGAACGCTTTAAAATCATGGCGCGTTCCGGTATCCATTGCGCGCCATCCGCCCACAAAACCATCGGCACGTATCCTCAAGGAACGGTGCGCTTCAGCTTCAGTTATTTCAATACGCAGGAGCAAATAGCAAAAGCCATTGACGCAATAAGAAAAATAAGCAGGAGGAAAAAATAATATGGCAGACATTAAAATCATTGATGCCCGCGGGCTTTCCTGTCCTCAACCGGTCGTTCTGACGAAACAGGCACTGGAGGCCAACGCCATGGTGACGACCATCGTCGATAACGAAACCGCTCTGGAAAATGTTAAACGTCTGGCCGGCAAGTTCGGCTGCGATGTCGACGTCGAACCCAAAGGCAAAAGTGTTTATGAAATTCACATCGTCCGCGGGGCCGATTTCAAGAAAGATCAGGATTTTACTGTTTCCTGTCAAACAGGCGAGTCTCCATCCGGTCCTTTTGTCATTACCGTGACGGAAGACAAAATGGGACGGGGCAATGATGAACTGGGTACGGTATTAATCAAGGCCTTCATCCATACCGTCGCCGGGCAGGCTAAAAAGCCGGATGTCATGATCTTCTACAACACCGGTGTCAAACTGACCGTGCAGGGCTCGGATGTTCTGGATGATTTGAAACAGATGGAAAGCGAAGGCGTGCAGATTCTGGTCTGCGGCACCTGCCTCAATTATTTTGAAATAAAAGAGAAGCTGGCTGTGGGCATCGTCTCCAATATGTATGACATTGTCGAAACCATGAGCAGCGCGGGACGATTGTTGACGCCATGAAAGATAAGAAGTCATACGACGTTATTCTGTTCAAGGCGGTGAGCTATGCCCTGAAGGCGGAAAAAATTCTTAAGAAGGAAAACCTACCGCACAAGCTGATTCCAGTGCCCAAGCATATCAGCTCGGACTGCGGCATCTGCCTGATGGTTCACCTTGATATGAAAGATCAAGTCCTGACCGCTCTCCAAGACAAAGTTGATATTGAAAATGTCAGACCGCTTACCGAATGATGGCTCCAGCTTATCAAATAACAGCTGGGTATTTCCAGGCTCATTCTGCAAAAGGAAAGAGGGATTGTTCACTGAACAATCCCTCTTTTCGGTATGATCTGAAAAAGGCTTTTTAGCCCTGGTACATGCTTTCGATTTCGCTCTTATATTTTTCCAGAACAATTCTGCGTTTGAGCTTCAACGTCGGCGTCAACTCGCCGGACTCAATGCTGAAAGGATTTTCCATAAGCCGGTAGTACTTGATCTGTTCGTAGCGCGGCAGTGTTTCGTTGACTTCATCAATCTGTTTCTGGAGAAGGGCCTTTATTTTTTCATGGGCAATGAGCTCCGCGTTGGAGATTTCCGGAATGCCATTGTGTTTGCAATAGCGTCGCAGCTCCTGATAATCAGGAACGACCAGCGCGCAGATGTATTTTCTCGCGTCGCCGATGAGACACGCCTGATCGATATAAGGCTTGCCGATAATGGCCAGTTCAATGGGATGAGGCGCGATATTCTTGCCGCCGGATGTGACAAACAGCTCTTTCTTGCGATCGGTAATGCGCAAAAATCCGTCACTGTCAAACTCGCCGATGTCGCCTGTCTTGAACCATCCGTCTTCCGTGAACGCTTCCTTGGTCGCGTCCGGAAGATTCCAGTATCCCTTAAATACCTGAGGGCCCTTAACGAGAATCTCGCCGTCTTCAGCGATTTTTTCTTCGGTCCAGAGAACCGGCCTGCCGACGGTGCCGGGCTTAATCTGCAATTTATGGGCAATCGTGTTGTAGGCCAGAGAAAGGCTGAGCGCTCGCACGGGGTTGGTATAGGGTGACAGCCCCTGAGACTGCTTCGTGACCATCAGATCCACCGTCATATCCAGCATCTTTTTTTGAAACCCATTGGCTTGGCTGACGTCAAAGCTTTTGTTAAATTCAGGTTCGTTGAAGTTGATGACTGGGGATGTTTCAGTAAGACCGTAGCCTTCACTCAGTTGAATACCCATGGAACGGATAAATACGCAGACTTCTTTGGCCAGTTTGCCGCCGCCGGAAACGCCGAGAACCACGTGGTCCAGACCGGCCGTCTTTTTGATTTTATTGAAGACGAGAATATTAGCCGCCGCGAACTGAAGCAGGCCGATTTGATTCATCCGGGTTGCCGAGGCCATGGCGTCGGAATATTGTTCCCCCAGTTTCATGGCCCAGTTGAAAATGGACTGGGTTGTCTGGTTCTGCCGGGATATAATGGATTTTGTCGTATCATAAATTTTTTCCCACAGGCGCGGAATGCTACAGACGACGTTGGGTCTGATTTCCTGGAGGTTTTTCGGAATTTTGTCGAAGCTTTCCGCGAAAACCAGAATGCCCCCCTGTTGAAGGGCGCCCACATGGTAGTCGCTTGTGCGGCCGAAAACGTGGCACATGGGCAGATGCACCAGGAAAGTGAGATGAAGACCGAGCTCCTTCTGACAGCGGGCCAGGGTGGAATTGGAGCTCTGAAGCATGTTGGAGACCCAGTTTTTCTGGGTCAGAACGGCTCCCTTCGGCTTGCCGGTTGTTCCGGAGGTGTAGATGATAGAAGTTACATCATCGGGTGTCACGCTGTTGATATTTTTTTCCAGCACTTCATCGCTTACTTTACCCTGCCCCAGGGCAATGACTTCATCAAAAGTATAAACACCTTCCGGTTTGGCGCCTTCCCAAGATCCCATCGTAATAATCTTATCAATGGGCACTCCCTTTGCTTTGGCCTTTATGGCCATCTCTCCCCGGGCTTGATTGGAGGCGATGATGATCTTCGATCCGCTGTCCGACGTCATGTATCCCAGTTCTTCGACCGTCAACGTGGGGTAAAGAGGGACCCCGACAGCGCAGCAGGCCTGAACGGCCTGATCAGCGATAACCCAGCGCGGTCTGCTTTCCGAAAAGATGACCACCCGATCACCCTTCTTCACCCCCAGAACCATCAGGCCTCTGGCAAAGCCCATGGCTTCATCACGAGCCTCTTTCCAGGTTCGCGAATGCCATTCACTGCTGGGATTGCCGTTCTTGTCGATCTTGGCGCGCAGCAGTTCCACCTGGTCACCATAACGAAGTGCCTGATTGTGAAATAGACCGCATAAAGTATCTGTTCTATAATTCATAACGCTACATTACCCCCCTTTAGATAATTAAATTAACCATCATGATATAGATGAATAGTTTTTCTCTTTTTCAACTTTATTCTGTCAGCGGTGCGCTTTTCATACGCTCCTCGCCCTTCAGAAATCAAGCTCAAAATTCGATCATGCGGCTGATGTCTATTTGCCTTTAAAAAGAAAACGTTCCAGAAAGCGATTATAAGTTGTCCAGCCGGAATCGCCGCCGCCGGCGTCCGTAATAAATGTCTGAAAAGCGTTAAACTTGGCATCCAGATCATCTATGTAATGAACAACTAAAGCCTCTAAAGTTTTCGGGCGTTTGGGAGAACCGAATTCGAATTCGCCATGATGACTCAAAATAATATGGCGCAATTCCATTGCTGTTGGGGGGGGGAAGTCAGCAATATCGGCTATCTTTTTATCAGTCATCTGGACTCCTAGCACAATATGACCAATAAGTCTACCTTCATCACTGTAATCAATAATACTGTCGTAGGAGAACTCATATATCTTGCCTATGTCGTGAAGAATGCCTCCGGCGATGAGAATATCTTTTTTGAGCGCCGGATAATGAGCGGCGGCTTTCTCCAGCAGGCGTACGACCGAAAGCGTGTGCTCCAGAAGTCCGCCCAGATACATATGATGAAAACCTTTGGCGGCGGGGGCTCTCTTGAAAAGCTCTGCCGTCGGGGCATCATGAAAGAAAGATTGCAGAAGCTCCTTGAGCGGCCGGTCTTCAATATTTTCTATAAAAACGAGCAGTTCGTTAAACATAGCGTCGATGTCGGCTTTGGCCGCCGGTAAATAGTCGGTCGGGTCGATATCTTCCGGGGCGCTTTTCTGAACTTTGACAATGGATATTTGAATGGCATTTTTATAGTTGGCGGCTTTCCCTTCAATGTAAATGATATCGCCTTTTTTAAACTGCTGATCCAGTTCCATCGCGTTGTCCCAGACTTTTCCGTCAAGCTCGCCGGTTTTATCCTTCAGGCGCACATTCAGATAAGGCGCTCCTTTGATGGAAAAGGCCATATTTTTTTCAGCGGCCAAAAAGGTGGACGCCACCTTGTCTCCCTGTTTAATGTCCTTGAGATAAATTTCTTTTGTCTTCAAATGATGACCTGCCTTTCGTGAGAATAAATGTTCATGCTGCCGTGGCGCACATACCCGATCAGCAGGATATTTGCCCGGCGTGACAAGGCGACTGCATTGGCCGTCGGCGCGGAATGAGAAATAATTACCGGAATGCCCATATTCCATATTTTATAAACAATTTCAGAAGAAATTCTTCCCGTGGTCAGGATCATGGCCTTGCGCAGATTGATTTTTTCCAGGAGGGCATAGCCTCCCAGCATATCGATGGTGTTATGACGGCCGATATCTTCGCGCAGAGCGGCTATTTTTTTTCCAACAGCCAGAGCTGAACAGTGCGTGCCGCCTGTCTGGTTATGCACGACGGACCCGTTTAAAAGCTCGTCCATCAGCTTCAGTGCCAGACCTGTTTTGACCGTAAAGTCAGCGTCGCTTTTCAACGGCTGAAGCAGATGAAGATGAGACTTGCCGCGCGCGCCGCTGGAGGCAATGTTTTTGACGGATAAGTCGGGAAGATATTTTTTGTCTTTCAAGGTAACATTTGCGATATTTTCTCTAATTCCGATATCTTCGATATCGGTGCTGCGGGCGATGATTTTTTCCGATCTTAAAAAGCCGGCGGCAAGCTCTTTCAGATGGATGCCGGCGCAGGCGATATTGGCCAGCGGTTTTCCGTTCACATGGATGGAAAGCGTGACTTCCTGAATCACGCTGGCCAGCGCAGTGGTTACGGCATCGCGTGAGCCGGAAGATATTTTGACGGTCTTGATGATTTTTTCCACATCATTCATGGCTTTTCTCTCAAAACGCGGTGATCTCCCACCCGGACGGTCAGTTTGCTGACATCAAAATATTCCATCAGTGGAATGATATATTTGCGGGAGAGGCCGGTCATATCTTTAAAGCTGGCCGGTGTCGCCTTGCCGTCTTTGATCAACATGACCTTATAATCATCACGCAGTTTATTCAGTGTCCCGGCGGCGAAGCAGAGCTCCTCGTTAATTTTGATCAGCTCTCCATCCTGAAGCATCAGCTTGATAATGCTTTGCGCCTGGGCTTTCTGATCCTTGAAGTCATTGAGCACATCACTGAGCGACGGCGGCGTCAACCCCGCGTCCTGATAGATCCGGGCGATGCGGCCGCGCAAAGAATCCAGCTCTCCGGCCAACTGAACTTGGTGCCCCGTCAGGCGGACATTATCTTTTTCAAGAACAATCGTTCCTTTTTTGCCGAGATTCCGCAGGGCCAGGTTGAACAGTTTGACCGGAATCTTGCGTCCAAGGTTTTCCCTGAGCTGTTCTTTGGAGATGCCCCCCTGCAAGGGATTGTTCCGGTGATAATCGTCCAGATGCTGACAGATCAGGTCTTCCAATTGATGATAATGGATCGCAGAAATGACGGTCGTATCGTCGCTGTCCAGAAGAATAGCTTTCTTGGCGGAAAACAAAGCTTCCAGCGCTTCACGGATTTTTTTCGCACTGAGGCCGAGGCGGAAATTCAGTCCGCGCAAATGGATGCCGTCAAAGCCGGCCCGCTCGATGATGACAGAAATTTTCTCCGGAAGCGATCCGCTAAGCAATGCGTTTAGATCGGCGATGATTTTTTCGTTGTGTCTTTTATGTTTTGAAGGGAGAGGGTCAACAATCAGGCCGCCGCCGATCGTTGTCACCGGTGAATAGCTGCGCAGGACAAAACGGTCGCCCGCGACAATGACATCTTTGTGGGTCAGGATCAATTGCGCGAAGGCTTTCTGGCCCGGCGCCAGTTCATCCTGATCCAGCAGGACCAGGCGGGCGATAATTTCACTCGTGCCTGTGTGCAGGCGGACCAGCGTTCTGTTCTTCAGACTTTTGGGATTGGAAGCAAGAAATTCCACGAAAACATCGAGGCGCTGAGAAGGCCAGACGGTCTTGGGGCGGACCAGCACGTTGCCGCGTTCAATGGTCGATTTTTCAACACCCTGAAGATTAATCGCCGTGCGCTGACCGGCCCATGCTTCTTCCGTCGCCTGGTTGTGCACCTGAATGCCCCGGACGCGCGTCGTGATATTTCCAGGGAGGATCTGAATTTCTTCTCCGGTTTTGATGTGATCGGAAACCAGTGTTCCCGTGACCACCGTGCCGAAGCCTTTCATGGAAAAGACGCGGTCCACCGGCAGGCGGAAAATTCCATCATCAACCTTCTGATCGATTTTTTTAACCGTGGCGTCAATGGCGGTGAGCAGATCGCCAAGCCCCTGCTGTTGAACAGCCGAGACCGGGACGATCGGCGCTTCTTCCAAAAAAGTGCCCTGCAAGAAATCGGCAATTTCCGAGCGGACGAGATCCAGCCAATCTTTTTCCACCATATCAATTTTGGTCAGGGCGACGATGCCCCTGGAAATTCCCAGCAGCGAGCAGATATGCAGATGTTCCTTCGTCTGCGGCATGATGCCCTCGTCCGCGGCGATGATCATGAGAACCAAATCGATGCCAGCCGCGCCGGAAACCATGTGCTTGATAAACTTTTCATGTCCGGGAACATCCACAATGCCGAGCGTCTGGCCCGAGGGAAGGGTGAGGGATGCGAATCCCAGTTCAATCGTAATGCCCCTTTGCTTCTCTTCTTTAAGGCGGTCGGTGTCCACACCTGTCAAAGCTTTAATGAGAGCGGTTTTTCCGTGGTCAACGTGACCGGCTGTGCCCAGAACGAAATGCTTCATGACTATCCCTGAAAATCATTGAATGTCAATTTGTGGGGAAACTTATCATCAAGCCCCGCCAAAATCAACCGGTCATTATGGGAGATGCGGCAATAAAATACCGCACGAAGCCATCCATTCATCATCCGGCAATTGTTATCTATCAGGATATTTTCTGTTTCCAAAAAAAATGAATGGTGCTATAGGGGCTCCAATGCATCAAAAAACGGATATTTCATTCTCAGGAGGCCTTATGAAAATCATCAAATTATTTGTCCTTATCATATTGTTGGTTGTCTTTTCCGTTCCATTTCTTTGTTTCGCGGGACAACCGGACAGTGAAATATGGGAGCCTTTTGCCAAGGATAGGTATTACAATAAAAAGAATATCACTAAAACACAGAATATTATTACCGTTTGGACTTATGGGACTGTGGCGGATGATATCAGAAAGAAGAGGCTTGCCAACATCAAGGCACCTGAGAAATCAAAAAAATATCAACGTTTTGATCACTTTACGATATTAAATAAAGTTGATTGCCAGAAGAAAGTTACAAAAATTGAAAAGGTTTTGGAATATGACAATCGCGGGCAAGTTCTGGAAACTATTGTCAACAAAGATGACGCGTGGGGCATGATTGAGGCCGGCGGCGAACATGAAAAATTATTGAACAAAGTCTGCAACACGACGAATAAATAATAACATCGGAGGTCAATAAGATATTATTCTCAAATATCCGGGAATATACCAAAAGACCTTCTCTATTGCTTCATGCTATCAAACCACAGGCTGGTGATGATCACGAATGCCGTCGCCGAATCGAAATGACTTTCGACGTCACTGGTGTCTCTCAACATGACGTTCTGAGCCCCGTTGAACAACATTTTTTGATATGTTTCCATAGTATCAGAAAACGGTATTAATTGATCGTATCTATTGTGAAACAACATTAACTTTCCTTTTGGCGCCCAGTTGTCCACGCTGTTTTCGTTCAGCGCGCTGATCAAAGCCGTTTCTCCGTTATTTTTCAGATTGTCCAGAAAGACCGGATTGAACAGGTCTTCCAGACTCTCTGTCAATTGAGTATTGATTTCTTCACGCGTGTATTTGCCGCTGAGCAAATCAGGCATGTTGCCAGCATAAGGCTCCTGAAAAAAATCAGTCAATGGGCGGTTCCAGTCGTACATCGCGTTGTAGGAATAGATCAGCAATGCGAGATCGCACGGGGCGGAATAACTGCCGCTGCCGTCGATAATGATTTTGTTTAAAAGATTAACCAGGTTGTAACCGCCCGCGCCGACGGAGGTCGCCTCAATGGTCAATCCCTCGACGGGTTTTTCCTCAATCATTTTAAGAGCGGCCAGGGCAATGTACCCGCCCTCTGAATAGCCTGTAATAAATTTTTTGCCGTTGACCTGTATCTTTCTTTTTTGGATAAATTCTTCACTTGCGTGAATGAAATCAATCATCGCGCCGGCCGCATGCCCATAATTTCGCATTGGAGCTATGACATCCTTTGATTCACCCGCGCCCAGCATGTCGGGTATGACGGTCAAATATCCCGCCGATCCCGCTATGGCAGCAATTGACGCGAAAGATAAAGAGATATCTGAAAAATAAAATGTAGAAGGGGCATCCTGATCGGCGTAAGTTTGGATATTCCCGACGATCATCGTCGGGATGGCGTCGGAAATTCCTGTCGGATAAGAAATGAGTCCCGATGCTAAAATGGATTGCCCTTTATAGGTTGTTCGATAGATGATTTTGTAGAATTTGACGGAGTATTTGATAAACTCGCCTGCCTGTGAAGCAAAACCCGCTTCTAGAGCTTTCTGTCTGATTTTATCAGCGGATACTTCTCCGAGGCTGGTCGCCTCTACCAGGTAGCCGTCATCCGTTCCGGGTGACGAGTCATGATCTGACGATGAAGATGAAGAGGAATCACCTCCCTGGCTGCAGGCATATAAAAAAACGACGGTAATCGTCAGTAGAAAAAATTTCTTAATCCATTCCCGTGATTTCATAAAGGTCATCCTTATCGTAAATTTTGTTTTAATTGCTTAGTATCAAAAAATAAATAAATCAATGGATTTTTTAATGCTGACCCGCACCGTCCTCCATATATCCGGGTTGTGTAATGCTCAGTGCACGATTGAGCCGTTCCCGTAACCGATGATAGATCGGGCGTTCAGCGTTGCTTGTTTGCGGTCAAAGTCGGGAATGGTGAAGTTGATCCCTGATCTGCCCGAAAGATCAGGAAACCATGCGGATCATCAGTTTTTTTGAAGACGGACAGGCCATCCGTGATATTCTCTCGCAATCGCAATTCATATATTAACCACATCAGAAAGCTAAGATTTTCTTGACATAAAACCACGTTTCTTATATTTCTACCGCACTCAACAAAAAAATTCCTTATTTAAAAAATCAAAATGTTATGAATAGGGTAACAGGAGCAATAGAAAAATGCCCATAATCGGTAGAACGGATGGCGAACTCATCAGGGATATTCCCGAGTGCAGGCAGATAATCCCATTTCTCTTACCGGATATAAATCAAGCAACCACCTATTTTGAGCTGACAGTAGATCTGACCAGGACGCTGCCGTTCATTGAAGCCTTCAACTCGAACAAAGCGAATAAGGCCACGCTTTTCCATTACCTGTTGTGGTGCATAGTCAGGACTATCGATGCATGGCCGCAGGTCAATCGCTTCATAGCCGGGAAACGATTATATCAACGCAGGGGGATATGGATTTCCTTCTCAGCAAAAAAGAGTTTTGAAGAAAACGCCCCGGTGGTAGATATCAAAATGAAGTTCGATCCGAAGATCGCCTTTCCGGAACTGGTCGATTCAGTTTTGGTCGAAATCAGGAAGGGCAAGTCGGACGAAAAGAGCCGACTTGACAAACAGCTTGCGTTCTGTCTGCGCCTTCCCCGCTCGATTCTTTCGCTCGGGGTGAAGGCCATTCACCTGCTTGATTACTTTGGACTCCTGCCGGCAAAATACATCGAGGGGGATTCCATGTTCGCGAGTATCTATGTGGTTAATCTCGGAAGCTTCGACATGGACGCAGTCTACCACCATCTGTACGAGTATGGAAATATTCCCATATTCATGACCGTCGGGAGAGCAAAGCCTGATGTTTACCGGGGAGAAGACGGGCAGGTTCAGTTCCGGGATTCGGTCACCATGCGCTTTACCTGTGACGAGCGCGTTGAGGATGGTTTTTACTGTGCTTGCGCATTGAACTATCTAAAATCACTTATGGAAAATCCTGTTTTAGACGAAAAATAAAGAACCGTTAGTCTCAAACGGCGCTTTCACCGTTATTCGAGTTTGTTGTAGGTTTGTTAATGCTGACCCGCACCGGTCCTCCAGATATCCGGTCCATTTGATGCGCGTTGCACGATCGAGCCGTTCCCGTAAACGATGCAAGGAAAATACCGGCCGTAAATTTCAAGTCGTGACGCGGAGCATAAGAAAATTTGTCAGGGAAGTTTCACCGCAAATATTTTTCACCAGGAGAAAACCACATCCAGCTCCACCTGATCGTTTTGCGAGTAGCGGCCGAACAGCGACTGTGACGGGCCGTCAAATGAAACAGCGGCGATTCCTGTCTTCCATGAATCCGTGAAGACGTACCAGAGATCCGCCTTCATCATGGTGTCACCGTGTTCCGGATTCCAGGCCATGTTCAGGTTGGTCTCGATTTTCTGATTCATAAAGTTATTTCTGAGATGCGCCCAGAGGATGGTTTCGTATTTCCGATCATAGAGTGTGTCCGGCCGGTCTGTAATCATTGTTTGCTGGGCCTGCATGATGAGCAGACAATCCTCAAATAAGCGGTAATCCACGCCGATGCCGTAGGCAATACTGTCACTTTTGTGCATGTTGGGGTTCAGCTCAAACGTTCCCAACGAGGGATTGGCGGGATATCCCCACAATTCGTATTTAGTATTGAAGTAGCGGCCGATTGCATAAGCCGCTTCAGCGCGGATACTCCAGTCTCCCCGGACAAAAGCGGCATCCATGCCGAAAGACGACATTTTGTGGAAGTCGGGCAGGGCCCCCGGATAGACAATGACCTTATCGTCTTCGTAGTAAATGCCTCCTTCCGAAGTTTTAAAAACAGGATGAAGATCATAACCGTGAAACAACGTTATTCCCCAGTCCACGGTGCCTGAATTCTGAATCCGTAAACCGACGGAGCTGTCCTCCAGAGAGCGGTTTTCGAGATCAGGCTCCTGATTGATGATTTCTGCGTTATAGTCTTTGGTCATCGTGATAATACCGGGGTAGACTGACCAGCGCTCTGTCCAGAGAGGAAGTCGATAGGGAACCAGGATGGGCACCCAGGCTAATTCCGCGCTCCAGTCATCTTTATTGAGACGCGCTGAAAGGGAGGGGACGCCTATTTTTCTGTTTTCCAGAGATTTTATAAGAAATTGCGAATAATCCCAGGGATTGAGAAGGTCGTTGATTGGGTACTCATCGAGTTTACCCCAAGAGAAACGCTGAATGCCGGCGCGAAACTCGAGAAAATCGTTGGCATAGGAACCGTAAATTTCCTTAAAATCCAGAAAAGGAGTGATGCTCTGGTAAACTTTGTCCCACCCTTTGATGAAGCCATGATCTTCAACCGGCAGATCGACACTTCCGTCCCATCCTCCTTCCAGCCACATAT
Organism: Deltaproteobacteria bacterium; assembly: GCA_022710585.1. Classification (GTDB taxonomy): domain Bacteria; phylum Desulfobacterota; class Syntrophia; order Syntrophales; family Smithellaceae; genus Smithella. The sequence continues at coordinate 40,152 of JAKLGV010000016.1, forward strand.
GAAAGCGCCAGGTCGGGTGAGTTGTGTCAACCTTCAGTATGCCCAGCAGGCTCGGATATTCCGGTTCAGTGTCCGTTTCTTGCAGGGGTAAAACCCCGCGGAGCTCCAGTCTGCCCGAAGTGGAAAAAAAATCCTCCGCGAAACCAGCAGAAGCGAAAACAAGAAGAAGACAAACAATAATCAATACTTTTTTCATGACAGTTCCTCCCGATAACTGAATCCCGTGCAGTTTTCCGGGGTTATCGATTAAGTGTGTAACCGGCTACTTCGCGCCACGCTCCAGAGTCTTCTGTGTGAAAAGATCATTCGGATATTTCGTATTGTAATTGATATATTGAATGGTCAGTATAGTCCGGTGCCTGGTTTTAAAGTTGGCCATTTCCATTTCAAAGGGTGTTGGAATTCCGTCAATCACCCGGATATTTTTGAAAGTGCCGGATCGGTATAATTCCTTGTCCCGGTAGTATTCCACTTTAGTCGGTATCCAGAGATTTTTGGCGACCCAGGTGATATACTTTGTATATTTGCGCGGTTTCTTAGGCGTCACTTCAATCACATAGCAGGGTTTGTTATCAATCATTTCCTCTTCCCTGAGAATCTTAAATGAATAATCGTCGAGATCCGGCGGGCCGCTCAAGTCATCGTAGGAAAAGTCCGACCCGAAAAAGGAATCATCCTGTGAGGTCGCGGGAATGCGCCTGATCCGCTTGTATTCCGGAAAATAAGCCCAGAGATCACGGTCGGCAAAGGTATGCGCATGCAGCAGAAACCCGACGCCTTTAAGATCCGCCGGCGAATTAAAAACGATGAGAATTTTGTACGCTTCAGGAGATGCGTCTTTGCCGTACATGGTGAGAGTGCGCGTTCGCTTCCCGCCTCCCTTGTCAAAGAGCATCATGGTGGCATCAACCTTTTGATCAAGTTTACTATTGCGCACCGCCTGCACCTTTTCAAAAACATCACGCCCGTTCATGGCATAGGCCATGGGCAGCATCAGAAACACCAATACAAATATACAAACAGCGGCACATTTCTTATTCATATGACAAAGCCTCCACGATATTAGTTTTCGCTGCCTTTTGCGCCGGAATCACTCCGGATAACGCGGCAAGACCGGCTGAAAGGCACAGGATCATTATGATGGAACTCCAGGGCAGATGATACTGGGCGGCAGATCCGTAATTGGCGCTAAAAAATCCTTCGAGACTTACCCATCCGGCAAAAATACCTGCCACCGATCCGAGAATACCGCCGGCCACACCCATCAGGATGGATTCCAATATGATAATTCCATATATTTGTCTTCTCAGCGTGCCGATGGCGCGCAGCGTACCGATTTCACGGATTCGTTCCATGACAGATGCCAGAAGGGCAACAATAATACCCAGACAGGCAATCATCAACGTGACGGTGTTCAGGGCGTAGTTGAAGAAAAACTCATCATCCAGAATCTTATGTATTTCTTCCTTGAATTCGAGCGAGGAGAGAACATAAAGTTTGCGTTCGACGCCAAAACTGCGCTGAATTTCCGCGCATACTTCCTTGACATTTGCCCCGGGATGAACGGCCAGGAAGAAAGAATTGCAGAGCATATCATTCCAATGGCGCTGGTAAGTCGGGATGTCCATGGCGATGACGCCGGCATCGCTCGAGTAATCGATCACAATTCCTGCCACATCGAACTTGACCGGTCCCGCTGGCGTCGGAAGCGTAATCACATCTCCCTTTTTTACTTTAAAAATGGCGGCAAACGGTTCACTGACAACGACCCTGTCTTTTTTTTGATTCGATGTTCTGTTGGCAGCCTGATGTGTCTCATCGTTTCGAAAACCCGGGTATCTGGCCAGCGAGGCAGCGGAAAGAAGGACGCGCCGGCCATTGTATTGCATAAAAATCCGGCGCCAAGGCGCCACGCGTTTTACACCGGGGACTTTTTTCAATTGTTCGGCCATTTCCACCGGCATGGGAATGATATGAGCATTGGCGCTGCTTCCGGGATGTCCGGAAGTGACAATAATGTCCCCGATAATCATGGAATCCAGCCATTTGACAACCGATTGCTTGATGCTGTGGGTAAAGCCGACGCTGGCGACGAATACCGAAATACCGAAAAAAACAGCGGCGACGGCAACAGAGTTTCTGATCAGATTCTTCTGGAGGCTGAGACCGGCTAACCTTCCCGCTGTTCCGAAGCCGGATGCAAAGAAACGGTTGAAGACGAAAACAAATCCTTTCAAAAATGCCGGGGTAAAAAATGATACTCCGACGGCAACCATCAACTGGGCGATAATCAGGAGCGTTACGTCTTTGGTCAGCGGAGAATCACCGATAAATTTATACATGGCAAAAATAACACTGGAAAACATTAAAGATAAAACACCTGCGATGTTCAGACGTTTGGTGGTGAAAAATTTTTCTTCGGCATAAGGAACGGAGCGTATCGCTGAAACCGGGGAAATGAAGCTGCTCGCGCGGGCGGGAAAGAACGCTGCCATCAGACTGGCTATGATGCCGCATGCCAGACCCAGCAGCGGATAAAACCAGGTAAAATGGATGCCGCTGACGGAGGTGCGCACGTAAACCTCGGAAATAACCTTACCGAAAGCACTCACCAGAGAATCTGCCGCCAGAAGGCCCAGGCCGACTCCTATTCCAGATGCGATGACTGATATGATTAAAATCTCTCCCAGAAACAGCAAAATAATATCCCGGCGCAGACAACCGAGCGCCCGCAGAATGCCTATTTCTTTTCTGCGATTCACCACCGAGATGGAAACGGCATTATAGATAAGATACATACCAACAAAGATGGAAAGATAGCTGATGAGATCCAGACCTTTCTGGAACCGCGCGATCATTTCTTCAACCTGTTTGGTTCTGCCGGCTGGCGTATCAACCATATATCCCTGCGGCAGTGCGTCGACGATAGCCTGCCGGACCGTTTCCAGATCTTCTCCTTCCCGCAGGCTCACATCGATCCGGTCGATGCGCCCGTTTTTTCCGAAAGCCATCTGCGCGGCGTAGATATCCATCATCGCCATATTGCCGCCCATCGCTTTGGCCGGGCCCTCGGGATTGAGAATGCCGCGGATACGCAGATTTTTGATTCCATCAACCGTTTGCACCTGAATCTTCTGGTCGAGGACAAAACCTTCCCGGTCCGCCATAGTTTTGGTAACCAGAATGGAGTCAGGTTTGGCCAGAAACAGCAGGGGGTCGGGAACATCCGCGCTGTCGCCGGAGAGACTGTAGTCCCGCACCTGGGTGTCCACAAGCACGTCCACGCCCAGAATCATGATGGAACGTTCCTTGCCGGAAACGAGCATTCCGTCAGTCTCAATCACCGGCACGGCATATTCGACTCCCTGAACCGCCTGAACCTTTTCGACGAGGGTTTCGGGAAATCCAGACTGGGCGCCGGTGATCTGAAGTTTGGCTTTTCCGGTGACGCGGTTAAAGGAATCCTCAAATGAATAAAGCACGCTCTTGTTGACCACGCCGATGGATACAATGGCGGTAACACCCAGGCAGATTCCGGCGGCCGCCATGAACATCTGAGTTTTGCGAAGCAGGAAATGCTTGAGCGTGATGTGCCTGATTAAATTCCAGAGATTCATGCTACGTTCTCGGAAAAGGAGATGTCTTCAGTAATGCTTCCGTCTTTAAGCCGGATGACGCGTTTTCCGTAGGAGGCAGCCTTGGGGTCGTGCGTGACCATCACAATCGTCTGGCCGGCTTGGTTCAGACTTTTCAGCAAAGCCAGAATATCTTCACTGATATGGGAGTCAAGGTTGCCGGTTGGCTCATCGGCCAGAAGCACGGCGGGGTCGGTGATCAGCGCGCGGGCAATGGCGACGCGCTGCATTTCTCCTCCGGAGAGCTGCTCCGGCCGGTGATCGATGCGCGACCCCAGACCGACTCTTTCCAGAAGATGAACAGCTCTCTCCCGGATTCGTGAAAGCGGGATGCCATCGAGCAGAAGCGGCAGACTTACGTTTTCCAAAGCATTCAGTATCGGGAGCAGATTAAAAAACTGAAAAATAAAGCCGACTCTTTTCCGTCGAATGAGAGTCAGTTGATTGTCGGATATCCCATGAATCGGCTGACCATCGACAAATATCTTGCCGGAGGTCGGCTGATCCAGCCCACCGATCAGATGCAGCAGCGTGCTCTTGCCGGAACCGCTTGGTCCCATGATGGAAAGAAAATTACCTTTCTCGATTTTTAAAGAGACATCCCGGAGTGCGCAGATTTCCTGCTCCCCCTGATGGTAAATTTTGTTGACATTTTGTACTTCGATCATTGGCATCCTTTTTAAGATCAATTATAAACAGGGTTTTGCTCAATCGGAATTCCTTGCTATGAAGTTCATCGGATATGTTTTTCGAGGTCATATATAGGGAATATAAGTTTTTATGTCAATTGTTTTATCCTGATGATTGATCGGGGCAGAAGGGCCTTGCTGATTTCTGATTGATGCGCTGAATCCTTATAATATCAGTACGTTTTTCCTTTAATGTCCACCATGGGGACAAAACGGACGGGAATGATTGCCTGTTGTTCCAGGCGGCCGTTCTTTTTAATCAGCACGACCAGTTCCTGTGCTCCAGCGTCCCCGACCGGTATAACCATTCTTCCGCCTTCCCTGAGTTGCTCCGCGAGCGGTCGGGGAACTTTAGTCGGCGCGCAGGTGACCAGAATCGCGTTAAAAGGTGCCGCTTCCGGCCAGCCCTGATAGCCGTCGCCGATCTTAACGTGAACGTTTTTATAAAGCCCGGACAAAACCCGCTCAGCCCGTTTTCCGAGCGACCCGATAATTTCGATGGTGTAAACGCTCTGACAGAGTTCTGCCAGAACGGCGGCCTGATAGCCCGAGCCTGTGCCGATTTCCAGCACCTTTATGCATTTTTCCGGCTTAATGACTTCCGTCATCAGCGCGACAATGTAAGGCTGGGAAATAGTCTGACCTTCGCCGATCGGCAGAGCATGATCGCCATAGGCCAGGTTTTGGAGTTTTTCCGGAACGAATTGATGACGGGGAACTGTTCTCATCACTTTGAGGACTTTCGGATCGCGAATTCCTCGTGCCTCAATTTGTTCGGTAACCATTTTCTCTCTTTGAGAAGCGTAATCCTTTTCCGTATTGACGTCTGCCCGGCAATTCAAAACGGACAAAGATAAAATCACTATGGCTGTGAAAAGATAAACACAGTGTTTTCTCGTTTGAGAAAAGCACCTCCGTCTCTTATTGAAAATTGTTATGATCATACTTCCCTTACCTGTGATTTTTTATTGTTCCTTTCCCACCGGGATCAAATACAGGGGCTCATGATTGACGGGCAGATGAAGAACCTGTTTGACTTTTTCATCGTGGAAAGCTCCGATGGGAACAGCTCGCAGTCCCAGTACTGTGACCTGCAGGAGAAGATTCTGTGCGGCATGCCCCGCTTCCATTTTTACATATCTTTCGGCCCGGTTTCCGTATTTTTTTGATGTTCGTTCATAGACGGCGGTAATCACAAAAACGGCGGGGGCCTTCGCGACGCTATCTTGACCCAGGGCAGCATAGGCCAGCTGATGATGGACATCCGTTTCCAGGCAGCGGATCAGACGATGATTTGCTGATGAATATTGAAATACCCCTTCCTGAAGCGCCACATAGACTTCGAGCGGAAACAAGGCTCCGGCCGATGGAGTAGCTCGGGCTCCCCAATCACGGGTTTTCCCCTGCAAAGCCCAAAGCAGCTGGGATAATTCCTGCAGCGTCAGGGGGTGGGCGGCAAAATCCCTGATTGATTGACGATTTTTAATGGCTTCTTCCAGGGATATCTTTCCTTTGAGGGAAGGAGCGGGAAGATCGATATTTGATTTGTTTTGCAAGGAATTCATCTTTTTCTCCTGAGCAATGCCTGTTACGGAAATAAAAATCATCGCAAATAAAAAAAAGGCTATAAAAAAGAATGAAAATGTTTTGTTCCGAGAATTCATTTTCATATGCCACGTCCTTGAAGCTATGTCGGCATATGCTTGCCGTTTTTGAATCTGCCGAAATCTTCGTATTCCCAGCGCAAACCGGTCAGGGACGGGCAGTCCAGCACTATGCATTCATCATTGTCTTTGGTATAAATGTATTTATCTCTGGCTGAATAGGCGCAGTAAGCCGCCAGCCACATCCGGTAATTGCCCATGGTGGCCTCCACGCAATTATTAGCCACCCAGTTGCAGTCTTTTCGACCGGCTTTTTCCATGGCGGCAATGGTGACGACCAGGCCGACCCGGTATCCTTTCTGCTTCCAGAAAATATCATTCAGCCATTCCCGGTCATTTTCCGACATATAATACATTTTATTGGCCAATACTTCCCGGGTGTTTTTAAACGGATGGGAATGAAAATCTCCCAGGTATTTAAGATGAGGCCAGAATGACGTGATGACATCCACTTTTAAAGATATCGCTTCCTTATTTTCGTCGATGGAACTTCTTCTCTGTTCGGCGGTCGTATCGGTGTGCGCCATCTCAATCTGATAGATGACTTCCTTGTTTTTCATAATGATTTCATGACCGAAGAGGCTTCCGTAAACTTCGATTCGTGATTTCGGCCTGCCTTTTTCCTTGATATCCTTTTTCTTGACTGAATAGGCTTCCAGAGAGCTTAAAACCAGGGATATCAAAGCATTTTCGGAGACGCGGACAATATATTTCCTGCAATCGCTGCTTGTCATCGTATCACCTCCAAAATGATCAACGTGGATAAAGGTTGATATTGACAAAAATATACTTGTTTGTTAAATTATGATTAACGAGATACTGCTGTGCACGCGATGAAGTCATGTCACTGGAGCTGAATTTAGAAAAAAACCGCAGGATCTTAGTGGTGACAGCCACCCTAAAAGATCAAGTTTAAAAAAGTCATGACTCCAGTCTGCGACTCAACGACACAAGCGGTTCTCGTTTTTTTATGCAGCCCTTCAGCGGTAAATTATTTCCACTGAAGGGTTTTCAATTTACCGGCAGGAACGATTCATCAACCGCCGGCCTTTCTAATCCATTCCATTCTTCCCGCGTTACATCTTGTCAATTTTTGAGATCAAACGGTCGAATTGTTCCACATCAACGACCGGTGAGGTGGAAAAGGAAATTCCTGTCAGTTTGTTCAGCGCCATGGAAGTCGACAGCGCGTCTTCCAGGCCGGGAAATTCAAGCGTAAAGACAAGGTCATGCTCTCCCATCACGGCAAACATGGAAATAACCTTACCGCCGTTTTTTTCAATGATTTTGACAGCTTTCTTTGTCCTCTGTTCAGAGGCATGTTTGAGGGATTCCTGATTGTACTTTCCAAACATCATAAAAATCGGCATAAATTGACCTCCTGATTGAGTGGCAACAGCCTTCAGCCTTCAATTGCCCTTTGGCAACAGGCATTCAGGCGGTTACCCGTGTTTAATTTTTCTAACGGTTGACTGAACTTTGGCATTGCCCTGTTTGATTTTCCGGTTAACCCATTGACTTTTCGGCTGTTTTAAAATCATGTTCTTTTTTTCTCTTCTTGTTTCCATAACAATACCTCCTTATATCTGAACCTGAAGCAAAGCCTCAGCGTTATTTTAAAGGTTATTGCTATATTTTCATCTTTTATCTTTTCTTAATTTAGTGGCATTGAAATTATTGTCAAACATCAAAAAGTTATGAAAACTCGACAAATATGGCCAATATATAAGAAGTTAAAGCATTCTGATAATTTATGCGAATAAAATGATGGCGTTTGGTTAATAATTTACGTCTGATGAGTGCCAAATGCCGGCTGATTTCTAATGGCCGTTTAAAAAAGGAGAAAAAGATTCATTTTTTATCACTTTTAACGAATCAAGTTTTATCCGCGTCCATTAGCGGCCGGCAAGATCCGGCTCGCCGCAGTGCCGGAGGATATAGTCACGGGCGGCGTCACGCAGTCTGATGGCGGTGGTCCATGAATCCGGTGCTGAGGGATCCTGGACACAATGGGGTTCGATGGGTTTCCCGATGGTGACGGCAATCCGGCCCCGCCGCGGAAAAAGGCTGACATCGCGCAGCATGGAACGGGTACCGCGGATCGCGACAGGGACGACCGGAACATCGGCTTCTACCGAGGCTTCAAAAGCTCCCATGTAAAAGGGACGCAGTCCCGGAATGCGCGTGAAAGTCCCTTCGGCAAAAAAGAACAGATTGCGCCCTTCCCGCGCCCGGGAGGCGATGCGGCGGGCATCTTCAACACCTTTTTGTTTGTCGAATCGTTCCACAAATTCCGCTTGTATTCGTTGCAGGAATACCCGTGACAGGAAACTGTCTTTCAGCTCGGCTTTGGCCACAAAACTGACTTCCACCGGCAGCACGGCGACCATCAGAAAATTATCCAGGTAGCTGGCATGGTTGGACACGAACATACAGGGATTTCCCTGCGGCAGATTTTCGAGGCCGTGTATGTCAAGCGGCGTGAAAGATGCTCGGGCCAGAAACAGTGCTACTTTTCTCATGAAAGCCCATCGCCAGGTTTCCCCGGGCAGCAGGACAACAGTCAGCCAGGTAACGGGAGCGAGCATCAGAAACACCAGCCAGCAGTAAACGGCATAAAAGCCGCTTTGCACACCATGCCAAATACGTCTCATTTCCGGGAGAATTCCCGATGCGGTAATGCGCGCGATCTGCCACCAGGTGGCTCTGTATTCTTTGCCGATTCGTCCGCTCTCAAAAAGAGCGCGATTGCCGGCGCGGCGGATTTTTCCGCTGGATGTTTTCAGGACGGTTCCCGGCGGCGCCAGAACCACTTCATCTGCCGCTGTCCCGACAAGATCCATCGCCAGTGTGTTGATTTCCTGCCGCAGGGTATTCAATTTTTCCGGATTTTCTTCCCGCGTCTCCGCCATCACCACCAGTTTCTCGGTTTGATTGACTTTATCCTGTGTGGCAAACACGACCACATTGCCCTTGCGGATGCCCGTAACCTTGCCGACGGCTTCTTCCAGCTCCTGAGGGTAGATGTTTCTTCCCGCACGGATGATGATGTCTTTCTTGCGACCGGTGATGAATATATCGCCGCCCGCGATATAAGCCATATCGCCGGAATCCAGCCAGTTGCCATCAAAAAGTTTCCTGGTTTCTTCTTCATTGCGGTAATAGCCGCTGGTCGCCGAAGGCCCCCGGAAATGCAGTCTGCCCTCGTATCGTTCCGGCAACTCCAAACCGGCCGCATCGACAATGCGCACTTCATGGCCGGGCAGAGGATGACCGCAGGCGACAAAACGCAGAATACTCTCGTCTGCCGCTGAAGACACAACGGCGTGTCCGGTGTTGACAAAAACATCACGGTCAATCCGGTCAATGAGCGGGCCTCGATTAAGGGGAGGTAAAGCAAGGCCGACAGAGCATTCCGCCAATCCGTAAACGGGCATTAATGTTTCACGCCTGAATCCGTATGGGCCGAATTGCCGGCAGAAATTCTCCACGGTCTCGGGGCTCACCGGCTCGGCACCGTTGCAGGCAATCCGCCACGAAGAAAGATCAAGCCCCTGTAGATCACTTTCCGTCAATCTTTTCAGGCATAATTCATAGGCGAAATTGGGAGCGGCGGAGATCGTACCCCGATAGCGATGAATGGCCCAGAGCCAGCGCTGCGGACGGGCAATAAAACTGAGCGGCGACATCACCACGAGCAGGGCGGTAAAATAAAGACTGCTGAGCCATGTCCCGATCAGGCCCATATCGTGATAAAGCGGCAGCCAGCTGATAATCACATCCGTGGACTTTACCTGCGCGACTTCTCCCAGAGCACGGACATTCGCCAGCAGATTGGCATGGGTGAGCACAACGCCTTTAGGATTTCCGGTGCTGCCGGACGTATATTGGAGGAAAGCAATATCATTCATGGCCGGTGTATATTTTTTATAAGCGGCTTTGCCTGCGGTGAGTTCCGTAAAGGTGACCAGCGTGTGCATGCTTTCCACCTGCGCCTTGAGCACCTGGGCAAAGCGCTTGGCTTCCGGAATGATGACCATGATCTTCGCTTCACAGTTGTTGAGAATGGCGCTGTGCCGCTGCAAATGGTCTTCGAGCTGGTTGAGCCGGAAAGGCGGGTAGATGGGAACCGGTATGCCGCCTGCCAGCAGAATGCCCAAAAAAGTAAAAAAGTATTCCCGGCTTGTCGGCAGCATGATGGAGACGGCATCTCCCGGTAGCAATCCTTTTTCCTGAAGTCCGGCGGCGGCTGCCTGTGCGCCATCGCTGAGCTCCCGATAAGTAATGATGTCGCCGTCGCCTTCATCGCTGTATAAGCGGATGTGCGGCCTGTCCGGATGATGCTCTGCATGCCAGTTCAGGACATCGACCAGGGTTTGGGCGCTTACCGGCAGATTGGACGTTGTGCCCACGTCCGGCGTCTTTATGTCAATGACGGCGGCAGGCGTCAGGGCGGCGCCGGTCTTGCTGATGACCTGCCAGAGGTCGCGAGGGGATTCCGCCTCGATAAACAACTTTTCATCCAGAGAAACACTGAATATCTTTTCCACGCGGGCAAGAAGTTCCACCCGCGCCAGGCTGTCCAGTCCCAGATCCTTGGACAGCGAACTGTCCGGCAGGACCTGCCGGGTTTGAGGCCAGGAAGGATGCAGCTCCACAACCAGCTCTTTGATTTGACTGAGCAGAATGTTCATCGAGCGGTCGGCGCTCATTTTTGTTTGATGACTGTTCATCAGGTGACCTTCACTGCTGTTAATATAATGACGGGGACCATCTTTTCCAACTAACGGCGTTGCCACCGGCAATCAGGCGCTCCATTTCTTATGAAATCATTCCCTTTATTCTCCGGCGTGGTCGAGCGCCGCCATTTTTCCCCTTTCTTCATCAACAAAAAAGACAATGACCGCGGATACCAGAAAAAAGAATGAACACATCAGGATCGCTTTTTGCAGACCCAGAAATGCCTGCAGCAGTCCCAGCCCCATCAGGCCGAAAATAGCGGAGAGGCGTCCGGTAAAACTCCACAGACCGAAAAATTCGCCGGCCTTGGTATCCGGCGAAAAAAGTCCCACCATCGCGCGGCAGAGGGATTGTGTCGATCCCAGCCCCAATCCGGCAATCGAGCCGATGGCCAGGAAAACATGTTCGCCCTTCACCGAAGCCCCCGTCCATTGATTTATCAGGGCGGTCACCTCATTGATGCCGTAAATCAGACTCACGGTAATGAGCCAGATGAGGAGCGTCAGGATGAAGGTCTGCTTCGCTTTCCATTTATCCTGAATGAAACCGAAGAAAAACGCCCCGCCCGCCGCCGTAAATTGTGTAATGACGAACATCAGCACCTGCGTGCTCGCGGACCATTGCACGACCTGGTCTCCATAAATGAATGCGAAGGAGATCACAATGGACACACCGGAATAGGCAAAAAAGAACGATGCCAGAAGAATCAGTAAATCCTTATAATCCCGGATATCCAGGCATGTTTTTTTCAATCTTTTCCATCCGATCGTGAAATAGTTTTCATGAGGGGGCAGCAGTCTGGGACGTGTTTTTTCCCGGACCCATAAAAAAGTGGGCAGCGCCGCGAGCAGAAAAAACAATCCGGTAACCGGCCCCACCAGCCGCAAATTTTGAAAATTATCCAGCGTATAAATACCGGCGTTGAGGCCGCAGATAACGATGGCCGTGGAAATAAGACCGCCGAAGTAGCCCAATCCCCAGGCATATCCGGAGATTTTACCCAGATCCTCCGGCGGCCCGAGGCCCGGCAGAAAACTGGAAACGAAAGCTTCACTGTATGAAAAACCGATGTTGGACAGAATGATCAGCAGCATGCCCCGGACAATGTCTCCGGGGCCGACGAAATACAGAGCCGATGTGGCTATCACCGTGAGCAGATAGCTGCCCAGGAGAAATTTCTTTTTTGCTCCGGAATAATCCATGATCGCGCCGAAGAGGGGCGCGGAGAGAAGCACAACCAGATAACTGAGAGAAAGGGCGGTGCTCCAGAGAAAATTTCCCAGACGGTATTCGGGCCCGTCACCGACAATGAGCCGGGGGAAGATGATGCAGAAAACGACGGTAATAATGACGGTCGTATAGGACGAGTTGGCAAAATCAAACATTGCCCAGCCGAACAATTCTTTTTTGGAAGCTCTCTTGATTTCTGTCATCATTTTACCCTGGTATTATTTATCACAGATTCAGGCAGTAGTTTAGCCTTTTGATGATGCCGGATTGCGCGATGGTGTGCGTGAGAAAGATAAAAAATCTCCGGCGGCATTGGAATGATGACACCGGAGATGGCAATAAATTCAGCGATTGACGACCGGAGTTTCTCTGTTGCCCGGATCAGGCGGACTCTTTGGCTTTTGTTGTAGCCTCAGTTTTTTCCGGTTTATTCATAATAATCGCATCCGTGGGGCATTCCTGACAGCAGAAACCACAACCGATACAGGCTTTGGCATTCTTAAGATAAGGGAAGGCATCAACGCCTTTATTTCGCGGCCGTTCCGACATAGCCAGGCAACCAACCGGACAGGCATCAACGCAGATGCCGCAGGCGATACACGTTTCCACGGTGATTTCCGGCTTGGACCATTCGGATCGTTTGATCATCGTACAAGCAATCCCATTGCCGTCCAGGATACTCGCCTGAGGACATACTCTTCCGCAGGCGCCGCATTCAATGCATAAATCCGCATTGATGGTGTGGAGATTCTTTTTTTCGCCTGAAATGGCATCAGCAGGGCAAAGACGCATGCAAGCGCCGCAGCCGTTGCATTTTTCCGTAATTGTATATGACATTTTACTCTATCCCCAGTCTTTTTAATGTTTCCTCTTTAGGTATTCCTGTGGTCCGGTCCCAGCCGAACTGTTCCCAATAATCAGCGGCCAGTTTTTCCACATCCACGGATCTGCCTCTATTCGCACCTTCCTTCTGAGGAGGATGGCCCTGTGCTCTGCGGCTGATGAAATTATTTTTCGGTTTAATCCCGTGCTTGACATTGAACGCCTGTTTCAGGGTCTGAATCCGCTCGCCGGTCGTCATGTATTCTTCAGGTGTAAATTTCCAGCCGGTCGCGGCATTGAGCCAGTCAAACGTGGGAACCCTTTTCGCTCCGATAAACAAACCGAACATACACATTCCCGCGCCATTCCCCATGCTCATGAACTTGCTGCACGCGGCGGAAGCCTGGGCCTTCTCCTTATTGACTTTATACTTGCTCCCCTTCATAAAAAGAAGGCTTGGTCTGGGCAGACCTTTAACACGTTTCCAAAGCTGGAACATTTCGTAATACAAATGAGCGCCGATCGTATGACGCCCCGGCGTGGGTTCCACACTGTAGTGGACATTGAAACCCGGATCATTGCGTCCGTCATGCATGGCCGGCTCCTGACCTCCCGCATGAACGGTGCATTCTTCCGCTCCCCTGCCGATTTTTGCCGCGGCAACTTTCGATCCATCGGCCAGGATGTCGCCTATGCCTTCCCGGTTGACCATTTTCCTGATGAGCGCAACGACGTCTTCTGCATTTCCCCATTTCAATTCCAGACCGTCCGTATCTTCCTTCGTCAGAATGCCTTTTTCGTAGCACTCAATGGCGAAGGCCGCGGTTGCGCCGGCGGATATCGTATCCATGCCCGCCCGGTTGAGAAGCTCGTTTAAATAAAAAACGCTGTCCAGATCCTCATTCATGCACAGACCGCCCAGCGCCAGAATGCTTTCATATTCGGGTTTGTGGGTATGGGAATACTTTCCTTTGGTGGCGCAGATACCGCCGCAGCCCAGCGGACACGAATAACAGTGGTATTTTACGATTTCCGCTTTTCTGATGATATCCGGATTGATGGTTTTGGATTTACCCAAGGGGAAATCCTTGCTGGAACCGTCCCAGTTTTTCAGCGGCGAATCGCCCATCTCGACAGACATTTGATTCATGCCGCCCGTGCCCCATGTTCTCAAAATGGTCTTGTACAGGAGACCATCCTGGGCGAACATCACAGGAGTCGTCCCCATAAATGTTCCCATCAGAGCCAGACCTACACCCGGGAGCAGGCTCAGCGGCATGGGGAAGTTGGTCCACTTGATACATTTCAGACTCAGGCTTTTCATTTCTTTCGGGTCTTGAACTTGAATCCGTTGCACGCCGTCGAGGACTACGGCTTTAAGTTTTTTCACGCCCATTACAGCACCCAGACCCGATCGGGCGGCAATTCTGCCCTTGTCGGTGCAGACGCCCGAAATCAGAGAAACCTTCTCGCCGGCAGGGCCGATGACCGCTACACCTGCTTTTTCGCCGTACTGTTTTTTGAGTTTCTCTTCCGTTTCGACGGCATCCATTCCCCACAGGTCCGAGGCATCTTTGAGGAGCGTCTTGCCGTTTTTGACATATAAATAAACGGGCTTGGGGCTGATGCCTTTGAAGAAAATGGCGTCATAGCCGCTATGCTTGATGGCCGGGGAAAACGTACCGCCGCAATTCGCGTCGCCCCAGCCTCCGGTCAGAGGCGATTTGCCGACAAGCGTCCATCGTCCGGAAAATAAACTGCCCGTACCGGTCAGCAGACCGGAACAGAAGCCCAGAATATTGTCCGGCCCCAACGGATCGGCTCCGGCCGGTATGCGATTATAAAGGATGTAAGCTCCGAGTCCCATTCCGGACAGATATTGCTCATACACACGATCCGGTATGGTCTCTTCGTTCATGGTTTGGCTCGACAGATCCACCATGAGGATTTTTCCCATATAAGCTTTGCTCATAAAAACTCTCTCTTGAAATGTTTATCCTTTTTTAATTTTATTCCGGTCAAGGGGTTTGCCTTCCCATGCCGCTTCCAGAACCAATAAATTTTCTTCGTAATCCTGATCTTCCGGATTGTAGATGGTTGCGCCGTCAAGCAGGGCCGCTTTGGCAATTTCCGGAAGAATCTCCCGTGGAACCATCTGTTTGCCATCGCGATCCTTGACTTCCGAGAAGTACCGGGCATGCCGTCCGCCGGTGATCTCGTTGAGATCCTGATTCATTTGCCGGATCAGGGAAACAACTTTTTCCGCTCGTTCGGCCTTAGGCGTTTTACGGTAGACCTCCTCGCCCGCCATGGGCAGCAGCAGTTCCGCGATGGTTTCCCCGCGCTTATGCATATTGTATTCGAGACCATAGGGCAATAAAATAGCCATGCAGATTCCATGGGGAACACCGCAGACAGAACCGGTGGCATGACCGAGATTGTGAACGATTCCGACCATGGAGTTGGAAAAGGAAATTCCGGCCAGACACGCGCTTACCGCCATGGCCAGACGACCGTCTTTATCCGCAGGATTTTTGGTCACTGAAGGCAGATATTGGTGAATCATATTGACGGCCGCCAGAGAGTGGGCGTCACTCAACGGATTTTTCTGAAGGCAGTAATATCCTTCCACGGCATGGCTCAAGGCATCCATGCCCGTCATGGCTGTGATGAAAGGCGGCATCGTCATGGTCATGCGCGAATCGAGAATGGATACGCTGGGCAGCAAAAAATAACTGGTAAAGGCCATTTTTAAATGCTTTTCATGATCTTTGATCACGGCAACCAGCGTGACTTCCGATCCCGTGCCCGCCGTCGTCGGTACGGCAACAAGAGTTTTCAGGCGCCGATTCAGGGCGCCGGCGCCGCTGAAGGCCATCAGATCGGTGGCATTCTCGGAAACGACGATGTTGACGCCTTTGGCCGTATCCATCACGGAACCCCCGCCGACGGCGATAATAGCATCACAGGCGTTATCCCGATAAAGACCGGCGAGCTGGTTGACCACCTTCAAATCGGAATCGGGCGGAACGTTATCGGCAACGCCTCCGATGGTGACGCCTTCCTTGAGCGCATTGACGACAATATCCACGAGACCGGCGGCGGCAACGCCCTTATCCGTAATAATCAGCGGTTTTTTTGATCCCATTTCGGCCAGCAGCGCCGGTATCTTTTCCAGCGCGTCGTGCCCCGCAACAATTTTTACACGGCAGCAGAATTCATAATAATCCGGTAGTATCATGGGTTACATCCTTTCCATTCAGGCTTTGATTGAGCTGCCGCCGACACGATCGATGACCGTGCGCAGGTAAGCTCCATCCGGTTCTTGATTAATGATGTCAAATATATCTTTCATCAGGTATTGCTGAATACCTGCTTCCGTAATGGTTCGCGGTATTTTTCCTTTCAGCGAGCGGTAAATCTCATATGAAAATTCGCATAGGTCCCTCAGAGCATCGCCTGCTCTTCCGGCCTCCGGCATGGCGGCGTATTTGTCGTCTCCAGCCAGGGGGAGAAGAAGGCTGGCGATGCGAGAGCTGTCCTTCTTCATGCAATCGTCAAGGAAAGGATGAAGGCACATTCCGATGATTATGCCCGGATGAACATGGACGGTATTTTGAAATACCTGTCCCAGCCGGTGAAGCATGTTTTGATCGGTATTGGAAATAACACATCCCGACATGGCCACGGCATTGGCGACTGCAAGGGACTCTTTCTTATTACAGCGTTTATTGACGGCTGAGGCGAGGTTCTCCCGGATAAAGCGCAGTGCGGTAAAAGCATAGGCATCCATAAAAGGATTTTTATCCGGAGCAATGTAAGCCTCCAAGGTGCGCCCGAATGCGGCAAAACCAGCTTCGGCAACTGTTTTTCCGTCTTTTGCCCGGGTCAGTCGCGGATCAAGCACCACGAGGCCGGGCATTAAATGAACAGAGGTAAATATCTTCCCGCTCAGAACGGCATATTTCGACGTTTCCATTCCGGTTGCAGCGGCCGTCGGAATCACGACAAAAGGCCCCAGGGGATCGCGAATAGCTGTTGCCGGAGAAAGTTGACGCGCATCGGCAACCTTCAGCGAGACCGCGAGATTCAGTATTTTGGCCACATCAACAATGATCCCGCCGCCCAGGGCGATAATGACATCGTATTGGCCCTTAAGAAATATTTCTCTGATTTGTTCGACAACGTTCAGATCGGCCGTTTCCGTTACGTCGTCAAAAACACCGATCGTCATTCCAGAATCGCCGAACGCATTTATCAATGTTCCTATCGCTTTCGGGCCCGCCAGCTCCCGGCTGGTGATGATCAGGGGCTTGAAAGCGTTGAGGCCAGCCAGTTCAACGGGAAGATGCTCCAGCGCCTTGTTTCCTGAATTTGTCTTGAATGGACAGGTAAATGCAAAACCGTTTGTAAGATTCATTTTTTATTCCTTTCCTTAAAAACCTAACAACGTGCGGGTATAAACGCCAACCCTTCCCGCCAGCTTCCGGCTGAATGACCACCATGAAGGATAACGTTTCACAGCCAGAGACGCGATGAGCTTGGGAAGGAGATAAACTTCGACAATATCAAGAATCCGGATGACCGACAGCGCGTAAGGCACTTCGCCGTCCGTCATCAGACGATTACGGGTTGTTGCCAGAGCCGTGCTTTCCTGAAAAGACAATATTAAAAATGCGGCATCCAGACTCTTAATAACGAGACGAAGATGAACAGGCCGGCATTTGAGGTTGCCCCCGAAATATTTTACCTTGCCCTTTTCCTTGCCAACCACCATCCACGGGCCGTTGGGAAGGCAGCCCAGCGCAAAGGTAAAATCATCGGGCAGAGCAGCGAATTCCTTCTGAACTTCCTTGTCGACTTTTGCCGCCGCCTGAATGGCTCGGCCCGTAAACCATAGAAAGATGGCCACGTAGGCCTTCTTCAGGGGTTTTCCTCCTGCATGAATTTCCCGCATGATTTAATCCTCCTGTCATTTCTTTTGAAAAAGAGTTTTTGGGTGCTTCTCATTTGGATTCTTCTCATAAGGACACGACTCTAGTTTTATTATAGCCTGCTTTTCCAATGGGGGGAGAACACATATACATGATTCACCCATTGAAGTCAAAGAAATTATATCGCAGGATATTTCGGTCCGTAATCATAGACGTTCAAAGATTTTTTCACCGCCGGTGTTATTTGATAAATCTGTATACGTCTCTGGAAAATGAAAACGATAATATCTTTCCATCCTGAGTCTTGATTTTCACCGTGTCGGCGCTCAGGCTGACGATCTGCCCTTCGATAATCTTCCCGTTGAATAACTCGATTCCTTTTATTTTCTTCATTTCCCGGACGCTTTGATCTTCTGTTGACGGAAAAGTAAAATTTTTCATGGGCAGCGGCGTTTTCTTTGCCGGCGTGACGGAAACGGGAGCAGTGTCCGGAAGATTTTTTGTTTCGTTTTTTGACGGTTGTCCGGATTTTTCCTGTCCGCACTTGCCCTTGCTTTTCGCCCATTCCAGAACTTTGCAGAGCCCCAGCTCACACGCCTTTTGCGCGTCAAGGCAGCCCGAAGGGTTATTGCCCTGTAGTAAATAAGCAAGCGCGCGGTTGTTGTAGGCATTGACATATCCCGGTTTCAGGCGAAGGGCCTCGTTGAAATCCTTCGTGGCGATGGTGAAATTTTTCAGTTGGGCATAAGCCTTCCCCCGGTTGCTATATGCGAGAGCCATTTTCGGCTGCAGGCGGATGGCTGCGGTGCAGTCATCGACGGCGCGCTGATATTGACCGAGGCTGTAGTGGGCATCCCCCCGGTTGATGAAAGCAAAAGCGTAATCAGGTTTGATCCGGATCGCCTGATCATAGTCTTCGATGGCGCGTTTGAAGCGGCCGAGGTCGGCATAAGCGTTGCCCCGGCTGTTGTAGGCGGCGGCGTAGTCCGGCTGCAGTTGAATGGCGCTGTTCAGGTATTCGATGGCTTTTTTGGAATCGGCAAATTTTCCCCGATCATCACTCCACAAGGCCTGCGCCTGATTGAACCAGTCCGCCGCCGTGATGCTCATGGCCGGAAGACAAAATAATGTCAGAACCAGAAAAACGGAAATGATGGCTTCACGTATGAGGGCCGCACTTTTATTTTGCAATGGTTTCATAGGCGTTGATCGCAATCAGATACCTTTTACGCCCGTCCACTTCGGCTGGATTTAGCCTGAATGATATGTACCACGGTAGGATCCACCGCGAACATGCCCTGAAGAGATACCTTGCCGATATTGAGAATGGATTCTTCGGGAGACCTGCCCAGCACACCGTCATCGGAGGAGAGACCGTAACCGGATAAGGCCATGAATGCTGAACGCAATGCCGTTTCTGCTCCGCTCATGATTTTCATGGAGCATCCGGGTTTTGCACCGTCGCAGATAATGCCGCACAGATCGCCGATGACATTGTCCATGGCGAGGTTGATCTTGCCCATATCGATGCCCGCCTTCTGATAGACCAGGGCAACCGCCGACGCCAGGCTGGCGGCAATGGCGCATCCGCAGATGACGGAAAGCTCTCCGGTGAAACATTTTACATATGAATTTACAGCGTGGCTGATGGCGATGCTCTCCCGGATGCGTTCGATATCTATGCCCTGGTGGCGTCCCACCATGTAAGGGGCAATAATAGTGAGCGTGCCCTGATTGCCGGAACCTCCTGAGGTCATCACCGGCTCCGGCATCCCGCCCATGCGGGCGTCCACGGCGCAGGCCACGCGAAGTTTCACCTGATAGAACAGGTCGTCCGACTTGAGACCATCCTGCATCATCCGTCTGATCTGATAGCCCGTCCGCTTCATATCGATTCCCTTTTCGGCGATGGTCATGTTCATATCGATGCCGCGCTGGATGTAGACCCGTTTCTCGTCATCCAGTTTGATTACTTCCCGCAGCACGTCCTCCAACTTCATCCTGCGCATGGCATCGCGGTAGGAGCCTCCTTCTTTCGCACCATGGGGATGCGTTTCCAGAATGGATTTCCCATCTTTTTCCAGGCAGGTGATGTTGGTATGTCCCTCGGACACGATGCAGTGCACGCTGGAACCATCGCGTTTCGCCGTCACTTCAACATGAAAGTTTTTCTCGTCTTCCTTGCAGCCGTATTTCACGGCTCCTTTGTCCATCAAGGCAATGGCTTTCTGCAATATTTCCGCATCAACGGTTTTCAGAATCTCGAGCCGGAACGCTGACTTCCCGATGACAGCCCCGAGTGCGGCGGCAATGATATTTCCTTTCTGTCCTCCACTGTTGGGGATCGTAACGGCCGCTCCGTTCTTGAAGGTTCCCGGATCGACGATGAGCTCAATGGAATCGGGGAAGCCCTGCAGTTGCTCAACGGCGGCTGCCGTTGTATAGGCGCAGGAAATGGGCTCGGTGCAGCCCATGGCCGGAAATACCTCGTTGGCGAAGATTTCTTTTAAAAGATCCATAGTTGTTCCTCCGTTGATAAAGTCTATTTTTTGTATCACATGATATTAATAATGATACTGCCCATGATCGTCAGGAATACATTGGCAAAGGCAAAGGGAGCCGCGAAACCTAAAGCCGGTGTCGTGCTTTCCGCGTCTTCTTCCAGTGTGGTCATGGCCTGGGGAATAACGCGGGCGCCGGTGAGACCGCCCAAGAGCAGCACCGGGTTCATCTTCAGAATATATTTTCCGAAAATCATTCCGGCCAGAATGGGTATCAGCGCAAGCACGATGCCGGCCAGAAAGATGATCAGCCCACTAGACTGGAGAGCATCCAGCGCCGCCTTTCCGGAACTCAGGCCGATGCAGGCAACGAAGAGGCTCAGTCCCAGATCATTGAGAAGCCACTGCCCCCCGTCCGAGATCTGACCGAAACCGGGGTTTACGGAGCGCAGCCAGCCGCACATCAGCCCGGCAACCAGCACGCCTCCTCCCGTTCCCAGGGTCAGGGGAATGCCGGCCACCGGAATAACGATCATTCCGGCCAGGGTTCCCGCGACACAGCCGATGCCGAGCATCACCAGATCGGTGACCACCGTTGACCGCTGGGCATACCCGATGTCCTCAGCGGCCCGTTCCACGAGCTCTTTAGTGCCCACCAGACGCAGGACATCGCATTTGTTGATGATGGTATTTTCCAGAATCGGCAACTCATGACCCTGCCTGGTTATCCGGGTCAGAAAGATGCCGTGGGCGCGGGCGCCGCCAGCCAACGCGATCTGGCCCAGGGTCTTTCCCACCATTTTGGGGTTCAATACACAGACATCCAGGGATTCGCCCACGATGTCAATAATTGTCGAAACGTCAATCTCCCGGCCGATAATTTCCGGAGCGGAAACGAGACCGACATACTTGCCGGCAACAACAAGTGTATCTTGGGCGCTGAGGAGTGTTTCCCGGTCAGGCTCAAACAGTTTTCCTTCCCTCAGAATCTGATACACGGCTACTCTTGCCGGCAGGAAAAGCGCCTCCACTTCCCGCACGTTCTTTCCAACAATTTTTCCATTGGTGATCTCATAAGCCCTGAGGCCAACCTGCCGTGACCAGGAAAACAACCCGGGGCTTTTGGATTCCGTTCCTCCGCCCATGTTCCGTTCGAGATCTTTGGCCTCCGCCTTCAGATTGATCCGGAAAAGGTTCGGCAGGAGTTTGAAGAAGATGATCACGCCCACCACGCCGAAGAGATAAGTGATGGCGTAGGCAACAGCGATGTTGTTGGATAAAATCTTTTTCGCCTCGGCAGTGATCGCCAGCTGATCCACCGCGCCATTGGCCGTTCCGATGACGGCGGACTGCGTCATGGCTCCTGCAAACAGGCCTGCGGTTGTTCCCGCATCAAAATGAAGCAGTTTGCCCAGGCCAACGGCCGTGGCCAGGCCGGTCAGCACCACGACCAGTGAGATCCACAGGTAGTTCATTCCCTCTTTACGGAGCGCGCCGAAAAACTGCGGCCCCACCTGATAGCCGATGCAAAAGGCAAAGAGCGCAAAACTGATGCTTTTCAAAATCGGCGGAACGTCTATGCTGAATTGTCCCAGGACCATGGCCGCCAGTAGAACGGATGCGGTCGTGCCGATGCCGAACCCCTTGATCTTGAATTTACCGATGAAATACCCCGCTGCCAGGGACAGGAATACGAGGATTTCCGGACTTTCGTGGATGAGGCTGCTTATCTCCCGCTCCATACTTTCGATCCCTTATGTTGAATTTGGTTGCTGGTCTCTGTTTCTGTGAAAAATATATTTCCGGGTATTTTAAATATGAGATTTATAAATTTTACAAGCTCTTTCTACGGGATTCAGCTTTCTCAGAGCAGTCCTCCTGCTATACCGGAAATTGATTAATCAGGCCTTTTTTGAAGGGGGTTTTGGCTTGACTCTCCGGATGACGTATTATAAAATCCCGCTAAATTTCTTTCCCGAACAATCCTATCATCAGACAAAAGGAGAACATTATGCCCAAGATGAATCGCAGAGACATGCTGAAAATGTCCGGACTGGCGGCCGGCACGCTGGCCATCGGCAGCGCCCTGCCGGGGTGCAACTCGGACGACAATCAATCTCACTCTGATCCCACGCAGAAAAATTCCATGCTGGCCGATCTGCCGCCTTACTATCCCGGTACGGAGACACTGGGCAAAGATGAGATGCGTATTACGTTTATGGGGACGACCCCGATTGCCATGATCAGTCAGGCGGCGGTGAGCGTCTTTGTGGAATTGGGGAACGGCGACTGTTTCTCCTTCGATCTGGGCACAGGATCGATGATTAAATATTGGGCTATGAAGGTCAACATGGACAAGATTTACAAGGTCTTCATCGCCCATCTGCACGCGGATCACATGGGGGACATTCCCTTCGTCTATGGGTTCGGACCGTCCTACGGCCGTCTCTGGCCCATGTACATATGGGGCCCAACGAGATCGGGACTGACGTATACCGATCCTGACAACAACACACGCGGACCTTTCAATGACGGCACTGCGGACTACTGCGCCGCTCTTCAACAAATGCTGATCTGGCATAACGAAAGCCAGAGCTTCGAGCCCACCAGCCTGAAAGATTATAAGCTGCCTGATTTCGACACCACCCACAGCACCTTAACGGACGGCTACGATTTCGTTGTCAAGGAGCTACCGTGGAAGAATACAGGCAAGGATGCGAACGGTGTTCCCAATGGCGACAACGTCGCCTACGATTACAACGGCGCGAAGATCACCCATTTTCCCGCCGTGCATACCCGGCAGGGTTCCATCAGCTACAAACTGGAGTGGAATGGTCTATCGATGATCTACATCGGAGACACGCTGCCCAGTCAATACGTCATCGACCAGGCCCTTCCCGGCGTGGATGTCCTGATTCATGAGATTGTCATGTCAGCGGCGAATTGGATCACTAAAATGGGAATTACCACGGATAAATATTCGCAGACGATCGTTGACGCCGCCGTGGCCCAGTCCCAGTCGGTTCAGGACAGTTCCCACACGCCGCAGAAGGCCTACGGCTATATTCTTCAGCAGATCAAGGAAAAAGGCGTAGCGCCGCGGCTGGCCGTCGGCACGCACTTCCAGGCGACCGACGACACGATCAAGACCGCCATGTCCGACATCCGCACATGGTATCCGAAGGGAGACGTCATCATCGCCTCCGATACCATGGTGGTGAACGTCACCCGGACCGGCGTCAAGGTCCGCCGGGGTGTCGTCTCCAATTATCAGTGGCCGATTCAGGTTCCGAATGTCAGTGAGACGAACACGCCGAAATACTGGATGACAGACCCGCAGACAGGAAAACCGACCGCCGCGCCGCAGGCGCAGCTTGATCCGGACGCGCTGGAGAACTATGTGATTGATTCATCCAAATACAACGCGAAGTAGGTGTCTTTATTCACAACGCCTGTCCGAATCGCTTTCAATCTTCATCTGAAAAAGAAGCCCCCGTCAACCGGTTGATTGACGGGGGCTTTGCGCTCAACAGATCTGGAGAATTTCATTTGGATGAACAATTGAACACGACC
Source organism: Deltaproteobacteria bacterium (assembly GCA_022710585.1). GTDB lineage: Bacteria > Desulfobacterota > Syntrophia > Syntrophales > Smithellaceae > Smithella. The sequence continues at coordinate 63,940 of JAKLGV010000016.1, forward strand.
ATGGCATCGTTGAAGCCGGCGTCGATCCGGCCAGTCAGGGTCCTTCTGGAAAAATCACTGCTGGAACCGATCGCTCCGGTTCCCTCTTCGCCAATGACAACGGTGCGGTCAATCTTGCGGTGGCGGACCAGATCTTTATATCCTTCATGTTTCCGGATCGGACTGTTCGCGGGAAGAATCTTGTCAATTTCCTGCATCGCGTCCACAAATGCGCTATATTTCCGATGGAGCTTCTTGTCCAGGGCGAATTTACCGGAAAAGAGCAGATTATAGAAGCGTTCGCAGGACTCCTGGATGGTCTTTGGCAATTCTCCTTTCATGCGATGCAGCGAGACCATAATGATCTCCCGTTCGATATCCGGATTGTCCGGCTCGATCTGTTCCAGGGCGTTGACCGCCACGCCGACCGGCAGATTCAGGAAGATGCCTCCGTCCCAGTAAAAGTCACCGGCAATCGGCGTCATCGGAAAGGTCACGGGAAAGCTCCCGCTGGCGATGATGTGGTCCAGAGTGAGCATCATCTGGGCGTTGTCAAATCGCGCGTACTGTCCATTCCCGACATTGACGGCGGTCACGATCAGCCGGGTTTTTTCCGGATGGTTGAGTTTTTTTGGATCGACAAACTCCGCCAGTGTTTCTTTCAGGAGCGATGTATCATAAATGCTGCTGGTCATCATGGGAGCATAAACAGGCGTCGTCATAAATTCCCGGCTCAGTTGGTACATGCCTGGATTTCCGAATAAAGAAAGGCTCTGCTCGGATAAAGTCGTTAACATGTGAAACGGATCGCATAGCGTTTCCCCGAAGGGTGAAAACCAGGAAAAGGCCGGCCAGTCCACGCATAACCGTTCCCGCCAGAGCCGATCAAGGGCTTCCATGGGGTCACCTTTTGCGCCGACGAGCAGGGCGGCATTGATGGCGCCAATCGATACGCCCGTGACGACCCGCGGGAAAAAGCTCTTGCCCCGGCTGGCATATAATGCCTTGATGGCTCCGTATTCGTAGGCTCCGAGAGCGCCGCCTCCCTGCAGCGAAATGGCCGTAATGATTTTTTTCGATTTTGCTTTTTTCATGATCGTGATCAGGCTCCTTTTGCTGAAAAGAGGCAAAGACTATCTCAACAGCGCCACGGGAGCTATTGAGCGTTTGCCTTTGAGGGTGTTATTTCATCCGCCGGCGGAGCAGAAAATGTTTTAACCGTTAATTGTTGTGCTTCAGCAAGCCATCCGCCGCCCATGGCTTTATAAAGGTTCACGAGCGCTATGAAGGCTGATGTCCGGGCTTGAACCAGATTAATTTCCGAAGGAAAAAGCATTTGCTCCGCCTGTAGCACGGTGGAATAGGGCGTGTAGCCGCCCTCGTACTGGAGGCGCGCCAGGCGGGTATATTCGCTGTTGGCTTTGACCAGACGTTCCTGCGCCTCGATCTGCTCGACGAGTTTTTTTCTGGCCACGAGCGCATCCTCGACATCGGCAAAGGAATTCTGGATGACGGATTCATAATTATTCAGGGCCGCCTTCTGCGCGGCTTGTGCCCGCCGGACCTGAGCGGTAATGGCGCCGCCCGCGAAAATCGGACCGGTCAGGGAGCCCACGTAGCTCCACGCGTTGGCCGGTCCTTTAAAGAGATCCAACAGCTCGGCGCTGGAATTGCCGTAGGCGCCGGTCAGAGAGATTGTCGGAAAGTAAAGCGCCCGGGCCGCGCCGATCTGGGCGTTGGCCGAAATGAGATTCTGTTCCGCCTGCTGGATATCCGGGCGGCTGATCAGAATGTCCGAGGGCAACCCGGAAGGAACGGGAGGCAATTGCAGTTCGTAAATCGTTTTGCCGCGCTTGACGGGCCCGGGATTGCGTCCCAGCAGAACCGACAGAGCGTGTTCGGTTTGAGCCATCTGGGATTCTATCTGCGGGATAGCCGCGGCTGCCGTTTCATACTGTGAACGGGTCTGCTCGACATTCATCTGAGAGACCACGCCATACTGGAAACGCAGTTCAAAGATTTTCACGGACTCCGCGTAGGCATCCCGGTTGCGCTTCGAGACCGCCAGTTGTTCGTCCAGTCCGAGAAGTTGAATGTAGTTGTTGGCCACCGCCGCGACCAGGGAGAGGATGGCGCCCCGCCATTGCGCCTCGGAGGCGCGCCAATCGGCCTCGGCGGATTCGGTCAGTCTCCGGATGCGTCCCCAGAGATCAATTTCCCAGCTCGCGCTGACAAAGGTCTGGTAAGAATTGTTGGGGTTTTCCACAAATTTTTCCAGAAGGGTGCCGTCCAGTCCGGATAAGCGTTTCCGGCCGGCGCTGCCGCTGTACCCGAACTGCGGAAACAGCGGCGACCGGGTCTGCATAATAACGGCGGCCGCCTGCTCCATATTGGCTGCCGCGATCTTGATGTTTTTGTTGTTAGACAGAGCTTCGCTGATCAGGGCATTCAGAACCGGGTCCTGAAACTGCCGCCACCAGATCGTGTTAACGGCGTCGCGCGCTCCGGCCTCATCGTATTTGAACGCGGAAGGCGTTTCGATAACGGGCTTCACATAGTCGGGTCCGACTGCACAGCCGGCCACGAGGAAGAATAATACGGACATAAGAATCCATCTACGCATTCTTGTCCTCCTCCTTTTTCTCGGCTGGTGATGACGGCGGCGCTTTTTCCTCATGAGGAGGTTGTCCTTTATGGGATTTGCGTTCTTCCAGTTTGTCAAAGAGGTAGAACAGCAGCGGCACATAAAGCATCGCCAGCGTGGTTTCGCCGATCATACCGCCGATGATGCCGGTGCCGATCGAATGGCGGGCGTTGGCTCCTGCGCCCATGGCGATGGCCAGCGGCAAAACGCCGAAGGCGAAGGCCAGCGACGTCATGATGATCGGGCGCAGGCGCTGTTCACCGGCCTCGATGGTCGCTTCAATAATGGATTTGCCCTGTTTGCGCAGTTCGGTGGCAAAAGACACGCGCAAAATGGCATTCTTCGCCCCCAGTCCGATGAGCACCAGCAGACCGATCTGAAAGTAGACGTCGTTTTCCAGTCCGCGCAACCAGTTGAAAACCAGCGCGCCGAGAATACCGAACGGCACAGCCATCATGACAGATCCCGGCAGTGTCCATGACTCGTACTGGGCCGCCAGCACGAGAAAAACAATAATCAACCCGAAAGCAAATGCTGCCGCAGACGTTGATCCGGATTTCTTTTCTTCAAAGGCGAGTCCTGACCACGCAAATGTGTAGCCGGACGGCAGCACGTCTTTGGCGACTGCCTCCATCGTCGCAATGGCCTCGCCGGAGCTGAATCCCTCCGCGGCCTGGCCGTTGACCTTCGCCGCCGGAAATCCGTTAAAGTGCGGCAGCAGGTCCGGTCCGGACACCCAGCGGGTGGTGACGAGCGCCGAAAGGGGCACCATGTCTCCCTGTTTTGACCGGACGTAGAGGCGCGTCAGGTCTTCCGGATTCTGCCGGTATTGCGCATCCGACTGCAGAACAACATTCCAGATCCGGCTGAATTCGTTGTACTGGCTGACGGTTAACGATCCGAAATTCGCCTGAATCGTGCTGTAAACATCCTGAACAGCAACGCCCAGGAGATTCGCTTTAGCGCGGTTGACATCCGCGCTCAACTGCGGGGTTGTCGCGCGGTACGTGGTATTGAGCCCCGTCAGTTCCGGCCGGAGTTTTGCCTTCGCCAGAAACTCCTGGGTGAGATCGCCCAGTTTCACTGCGTCACCGGCGCCCGTGTCCTGGATCCAGAATTCAAAACCGCCGGTTGTTCCGATGCCGGGGATGGCCGGCGGCGCCATGGGGATGACCTTGCCTTCCGTAATATCCTGACATTTTTTGTACAGAGTGGTCAGAACGGTGCGGGCGTTCTCGGCTTTGGCCTTCTTAATGGAATCATACCGCTCCTCAAAAGGCTTCAGGGTGACAAAAAATGTTCCGGCGCCGGTTTTGAGTCCGTTGTCAATCACGCTGAAGCCGGTGAGCTGGGTGCGGTTTTCGACGCCCGGGATGTCCTTGAATATGGCATCCACCCGGTCCGTGACATCCTGCGTGCGGTTGAGGCTGGTTGCGTCGGGCATGATAATGGACGTCAGGACGTAGCCCTGATCCTCATTCGGCACAAAGCTTCCGGGAATACTCATGAACAGATAAACAATCGTTCCGATCAGGACGGCCAGAATGACAAAAGCCATGACCACCCGTTTGATGACAAACATCACGGCGTCTCCGAAACCGCGGGTGATGGCGTCCACCCCGCGATTGAACCAGGCGAAGAAGCCACGCGTCGGCGGCGCGGTGTGTTTCAGAATCGCCCCGCACATGGCCGGCGTCAGCGTCAGGGCGGTAAAACCGGAGATCACGACCGAAATGACGATAGTGATGGCAAACTGTTTGTAGAGCTGTCCCGTGGCGCCCGGCAGAAAGGCTGCGGGGATAAAAACGGAAGACATGACCAGAACCACGGCAACCAGCGAGGTGGAAATTTCCTGCATGGCCTTGATGGTGGCCTCTTTGGGCGGCAGATGGTATAGGGCCATATTGCGCTCGACATTTTCCACCACCACAATGGCATCGTCAACCACCATACCAATGGCCAGCACCAGGCCGAAGAGCGTGAGCAGGTTGATGGAAAATCCGAGCGCCAGCATGCCTGTGAACGTGCTGATCAGCGCGACGACGATTGCCGTGGCGCAAATGATCGTGGTGCGCATGCTCTGGAGGAAAAGATACACGATGATGACCACGAGGAGGATGGCTTCAAACAGCGTGTGAATCACTTCTTTGATCGACAGACGGACAAAGTCGTTGGTGTCCAGCGAGATCGTGTAATCCAGGCCGCTGGGAAACTGTTTTTTCATATCCTGCAGGGTCTGGCGAACCGCTTTGGAAACCTCCAGACCGTTGGCGCCCGGCTGCTGATAAATGGCAATAAAGGTGGCCGGTTTGCCGTTGAGCTTGCTGTTCAAAACGTACTGCTTCAATCCGACTTCCGTTCGCGCCACATCCTTTAAATGGACGATGCTGCTGCCGTCCCTGTTGGCGCGGAGAATAATCTCGTCATATTGCGCCGGATCGGTAAACGGCCGCTGTGTCACCACCGGGAAGGTCATTTGGACAGGGCCCGGCGTGGGGGTCTGTCCAATTTGTCCGGCCCCGTACAAAGCGTTCTGGGTGGCCACCGCCTGCTGGATATCGGCGGTTGTGATGCCCAGCGAGGCCATCCGCTGAGGATTCATCCAGATGCGGATCGCCTGATCGGGAATGCCCATGATCTGCGCCTGTCCGGCGCCGGGGACGCGCTTGATGGCGTCCAGCACATAGACATTGGCATAGTTGGCGATGTAATCACTGCTGTATCGCTCTTCCGGCGAGAAGATGCCGATCAGCATCATGATGGTCGATGCTTTTTTCTGGACGGAAACCCCCTGCTGCACCACGGCATCGGGGAGCTGCGGCGTGGCAAGGTTGACCCGGTTTTGGACCTGCACCTGGGCAATGTCCGGATCGACGCTGAGATCGAAATAAACGGTGATCATCAAATTTCCGGTCGAGGAGCTTGCCGACGACATATACAGCATGCCGTCGACGCCGTTAATCTGGGCTTCGATCGGCGCGGCAACCGAGTCCGCCAGAGTCTGGGAATCCGCTCCCGGATAGATGGCCTGGACGGTAATCTGGACCGGAGAGATGGTCGGATACTGCTCCACGGAAAGAACCGACATGGAAACCAGACCCGCCAGACAGATGATAATCGCGATGACGGTGGCAAAAATCGGTCGCTCAATGAAAAATCTGGAGAACATACGGTCTGTGTCCTGGTTTATGCAAACATTAGAATCTACAGGTGCTGATGATTATTTGCCGGCCTGTTCCTTTGCCGGCTCATAGGGTTTCACAGTGACGGGGCTGCCCGAGTGCAGTGTCAAACCGCCATCCACAACAATCCGCTCGCCGTTTTTCAGTCCTTCTGAGATGAACCAGTTATCCCCCTGCCATTCCCCGACGGTCACGGGCCTCTTTTCCGCCTTGTTGTCCCTGCCGACGACCCAGACAAAATGTCCCTTCGAATCCCGCTGCACGGCTCGCTGAGGGACCAACACCGCATGGGGACGGATGGCGCCTTTCAAACGGGCCCGGACATACTGGTTGGGGCGCAGGGATCCCTCCGGATTTTCAACGCTGGCCCGAATGGAAAAGGTGCCGGTCTCCGGATTATAGGAAGGCTCCGCGAAGGTCATGTGTCCGGTGTAAGGGTGAACCGATCCATCCACCAGGACGACTTCCACAACAAATCGATTGGCTTTCGGCGCGAGCAGCAGACCGTTTTTGACCTGTGTGCGGAAATTTTGAATTTCATTTTCAGACAGGCTGAAATTAACCCAGATCGGCGAGAGAGCCGCCACCGTGGTCAGCAGACTGTTCTGGGGATTGATATACGTACCGTCCGTCTGCAGGGCTGCTCCACTGATGCCGTCAATAGGAGACGAGATCGTCGTATAGGAAAGATTTAATTTGGCGGTTTCCATCTGCGCCTTGGCCTGGTCAACACTGGCCGCCGTGGATTGATACTGGCCGGTGGCGTCATCGAGATCCTTCTGGGAAAGCGCTTTTTGCTCGGCCAGGGGTTTGGTTCGCGCCAGGTTCAGACGGGCCGTTTCGAGAGCGGCCTGCTGTTTGGCAAGGGCCGCCTGAGCCTGATCTAATTGTACCTGAAACGGTTTGGGATCCATTTGAAAAAGCACCTGACCCCGCTTGACTATACCCCCTTCGGTGTAGAGACGCTTATCGAGGAAACCGCTGACACGTGCCTGGATATTGACCTGATGTGAACTTTGGGTCAAGGCGACATACTCAAACACCACCGGCACATCCTTCTGAACGATGTCCATGGCAGTAACGGTTGTTGAGGATGACGGGGCGGCCTGTTTGTCTTTGCCGCATGCAAAGACTTGAAGGGCCAGGGCGGCAACGATGACGGCAGCGACGAAAAATCGGACATGCCTTGTCAGGCTCATGAGCTGTTTTGGCTTCATCGCAAAGCTTCTCCTTGAGATTAATGGAACCGGTTCTTTGGTGCGCTAAATAGCAGCTTTTCCGTGTTAATTCAATTTTTTTAATGTTTGCAGAACACTTTTTTGCCGGTCATTACAAGGCAAGATGCCGGACGGGACCCCGGTTTTCAGCTAGGGCCGGTCTGCCATCTTCTTCCAGGTTTTGTCCGGATCAAATAACGGAAGTTTCCGGGCCATGTTGACGGTGTCCTCCCCCAGGTTTTTTTCATATACAACACCCTCATGGTTGATCACAAAGGTCATGATTCCGGAAACGCCGTATTTTGCCGGATAGGCCACCAGGCCAAATCCGCCGATCATGTTTCCTTTGATGATGTAATCATAGGCGCCGCCGGGAGCGTTTTTGCCTTGAGCCGTCAGGATTTTAAAATAGTAGCCGTGGTAGGGCATGGGTTTGTCGTCAGTCTTCCGATATCCTTCCCGGGCTGCTTTGGCGGCAAGATCGCCAAAGCGACTTGCTTCCCCGTCCTCCTGAGCCTTCCAGTAGAGACCGTCCTTTTTGCCGGGCGCGCTGACAAATTTCTGCGCGTATTCAAGAAGGCCGTCACCGTCACGGTCTTTCGTCGCGTACTCTCTCTGTCCGTCCACGTAGGCGAGACAGACCTGAATGGTATTGAGTTCATTCCTGCCGATGCGCCGGTTCATCATTTCCTGATTTCCTTCTCTGGCGTCGAAAGACCATTTTTTACCTTTCTTTACGATGGGGATGGGAAAGGGCCATTCCTCCTCGCCGACGCGAAGAATCACTTTCGCGTCTTCTTCCCGTATTAAAACATTCTTGACTGCATAAGCCTGCAGGAACCTCTCCTTGTCCGCCTTGTCCTCTGCTGCGTCTCCGGAGGATAGGATTTTCATGCCTGCGGGACCAAAAATATGCCGCAGTTTTTTAGCGTCATCGGCTTGAAGCACGTGAATCAAAGCCTGCGCCGCATCTTCGGGAGAAGAAAATTGAAGTTGTCCGGCGTTTGCCGCGAGAGCTTTTACAGGAGCCGTCAACAGGAAAAAAGCCGTTATCGCGACGAGCGCCGGGATCAACATTGCCGGCAACCATTGTTTTTTCTGAGATGGAAATGAATTCATATGTTTTCTCCTTTATCTTCTTCCGCCGCCGCGACGGAGCTTGCTGCCCATTGATCCCGAAGATGGCATGCTTTGACGGCTGAACTGTCCGCGTTCACTTTGCATCCTCGTGTTTTTCCAGTTGTCCAGACCACCGAAGGCGTTCTCATTTCTGCGGTTTTGCATCGACGAGAAACCATCCCGGGCATCGCCTCCCGGGCCGGGACGATCCATAGCCTGCCGTCCGCCGGCTCCTGAAGCGCCCCGATAAGCTTCTCTGGATCTTGCCGCATCGCCGCCGGTTCCCCGGTTATACTTCTGGGCGGTTGCCTGGTCGTGATAGGGCACTCCCTGTCTGTGTTCGGGATTATGCTGCCATGGCTCCTGCATGCCTGCTTTGCCGGGCTGCTCCATTCCCGGTTTTACGTCGGGAGGCTGTCCCCCCGAATGAGGCGGTGGTGGAGGTTGGTTTCCCCCTCCGTGAGGAGGAGGTGGTGGCGGTGGCGGAGGAGGAGGCGGTGGGGGGGGAGGCGGATAAACCCATCCGCCATGCCAGTTGCAGTAATATCCGCCCCAGACCGCGCCAATAACGATCCCTGTTGTAAACGTGACGACGGTCGTGCCTGGAGGATAAACATAAACGGTGTAGGGTGGATAAGCCGGATAGGTCCAGACGCCATAGACCACAGTCGGATTATAGGCCGGGATGTATACCACTTGCGGATTGGCCGGTTCAATGATGATGATATCCTTTTCCACCCTGATGACCTGCTCCTTTGTCGTCTTCAGATTTCCAGCGGCCTGTGCTTTCGCCCGGAGTTTCTGGACAGTATCCATGACATCTTTTTGCTGAGCGAGAAATGCGTCACCCAGTTTCTGTGTCCATTCCAGTTTCTCGCTCATCATAGATAGCACATCGGGGAATTTCACGAGAGACTTGACGCTCGGATCCCAGGGTTGGGTGTTCAGAGCTTTGGTCAGCGCGTCGCCCTTCATCTTCTTGTTTTGTTTTGCCCAACGGTCCGCGTAAACGATCTCGAGCGGATAGGTGGAGGCGATCAGAATCTGGGTCAGCAGGGAATCCGGATAGAGGGCAACGGGGGCAAGGATCTGCTCCAGCTCCGCGCTTTTAAAGACCGGAGCGGATTTCGCCTGCTCAGCATGCACGAATGGCGATGCCGCCAGGAACATCAAACCCGCAAACGCTAATATCAAAAAACCAAAAATCTTTTTTTTCATAATGACTCCTTGCTCCGGATGCTGAGTCTCCGGGGATTATTGTTATTGATTTTCATCCGCCGCTTGACCGGATAACTGCCGCTATGAATTCTTTTCCGTCTGTGAAGAAGGTTAAAAAAAATTTTGCACCCATTCACCTGTTCCGTTTTTTTGGCAGTTTATCAATTCCCTCTTGCCTTTACAATGGATTTCTTCTCTTCATGAAACGGTTGTTCGCTGTCCAGGACATCCAGGATACGATAAAATATTTGCCGGGCCTGCTCGTCATGGAGGATGCTCATGTGGGATGCGTTAAAGCCATAAGTCCTATCGGCGGCAAATTGTATTTTATGTTCCAGTTGGCTCTGCAGCGTAACGGTACCGTCGCCGCTCTGGCCCGTTTCATAGCTGAAAAAAAGATGAAAAGGAATTTTCCGGACGGCAGATCCCTGATAGAGGTCGTTCAGAAACGAACTGTCCGGAGCCGTGTCGCGCCAGGCGGCGACAACGGCCGGAGCGTTTTGAACGGCTTTTCCGGCTGATGCGACGCCTCCGTAAGGCGTGTTAAAGGAAATGTAGCCTTTGACAAAAGCGGGAGACTCACGAACGCACAATTCATTCAGCGCCGCGAGACTGACAAGCCCGCCCATACTGTGCGCGACAACAATCGCTTTTCTCGACTGAAAGGATTTGTTTTCTTCCAATACCCTGATGATGTCGGAAAGGAGCGAACCCAGTTTCCGCAGGGGCATTCCGGACGGGTAAAAATAAAACAGGGGTTGATAGTGCTTCCGGTCGAGGTCGTCAACGAGGTGTTTGAAATCCCTCGGCGTGCCTGCGACACCGTGCACAAAAATCACCGGTGTTTTATCGGGATCCAGCCTCTCCAGCGCAAAAATAAACCGCTGTGTATGGGTGAAAAATTTTTTAGGGTCGTACATGCCCATCTCCCCGTATCGGGGATCGAAAAACGCGTCGTCTAGGGAGGAAAAAATAAAATCGTTTTTTCGCACCTGTACTTTTACCGGAAGGTCGGCTGTGGCGGGATGATTCGTGTCAAGCGTGATGGCGGGGCCGTGAAACGTCAAGCCATCCCGGATTTCCGTCTTTCTGACCCGGATGGGCGTCGGAGCTGTCCGGCCGATCAGCTCGTGAGCTTCGAAATAGCCGTTTTGATTAAGGTCGGCAAAAAAGTATAAATGGTAATCCCCTTCCGGCAGGTAGGCCTGGTAATAAAGAACCGGTGTCTGGAGAATCCTCTCGACGACGATTTCCCGTTTCTTGAACGTGTCCGTTACGGCGACAACGAGAACCGGTTCTTCATCGTTTGTCTTTTGCCCAACAGGCCCCGCCAGCAGGAAACTGTCATCGGGCCGGAGCTCTCTGAGCAGTCGGGCTGTCGGTTCCACGCTGAATTCTTTCTGTTGCGTCCGCACCCGGCCCCAGAAATCAAGATACTGGCTGGCGGAAGAACACCCGGCCAGAATCAGCACAACCAGCGTCAGCAATGCCGCTTTTACTGATGACGGCAGTCGCCTTCTGTCACGCAGGAAACGCATAACTTGCCCGTCCAATCCCCATTGCATCTGATTAAAATATTGGCCGATAGGATTTCTTGCTTACTTCTGCGCCTCTTTTTTAACGGCCTTGGTATTTTCAACGAAGGTTACAATTCGTTCCGCCCAGAATTTGAATGCGTCAGTGGCCGATCCATACCATGTAAATCGGTCTGTAAAAGAGGCTTTTTGCTGATCAACCGCCATTACGAGCACATCATTGGTCGCGGCGTCGAGCGCCTGAAATTCCATGGCGGTTTCGCCGCTGCCGGACCACCCCCCGGTGACTCCCCGCTTGACAATACTGACCACGGCCCCTACGGGGATGATGGTCGTAACCGTACTGACAACCGGCCTGCTCTGCTTGACGTTCGTGATGGCAAAACGAAGGCGCGCAACGCCGGGACCCGGCTCGGATACCAGCGTATATTTATCTTTTAAAGCGGACAGAATTTCCCTGTTAAAGGCATCGGCCAGTTCTTTCATCCTTTCGGGATCGATGCCCTTGTAATCCGCATCGTTGGCAAAATAGAATATGACGCTGTCCACCATGAATTTGTTGTATTTGGTAAGATCCGCGTTCGGATTGATCCATCGCAGCTTGACCCCGTCTTTGGGGCCGGGCGCTAATTTTTCATAAACATCGGGCGCGCCGAGAAAGCCTGAAAAAGGAGGCTTTCCCTCCAGAGGGGCGGCCCATGCCGCGTAATGAGACATCATCAGAAACATTCCAACGATCAAAATGATTCTTCCCGGTTTTTTCATGACCATTCTCCTTTCTGAGCTTGTTGTTAGTAAATCTGTGTTGGTGATTTTATTTCCATCCAAGGCATATGCCCGGTTAATGATCGAGCGCTCGAGCATGTCCCATTTAAAGTAGGTTCAACGGGTTGTCAAGATTTCTTAACATGCTTCTCAACGAGTGAATCAAGTAAAACAGATTCTTTATCGGTTATCGAGCTTTCCCTTTTGCTTTTTGAGAAGAGCTTTTGTTTCTCAGATCTCTCAAAAGTTTCTGGAAATCTTCGGATTCCGATAGAATCTTGCGGGCGCCGGCTCTGAGCCTCCGCAACCCGCAGTGAAAGTCAATAACAACAGCCATGCAGACGTCAGCGAAATTCTTCTTCTTTTCAAGGGACCACCCTCTCGTTTTTCAGCTGTATCACAAGGGGGGCATCCACGGCTTCCATGATCCGGGACGCCGGGAGACCGTTTTCCAGCAATGTGGTCATGGCCTTTAGATACTTGCGGATGTGGAGGAAGAATTTACGGTACCCTTCACACAGGTAATGGAGCCCGGGCTCGCCCCGCAGAGTTGTCCTGAAGCGATACTTCGGACAACCACCATGGCAGGCATTCAGGACAGGGCAATCCCGGCAGTACCCGGGCAGCGCCGTTTTCTTCACGATCCCGAATCCTTTTTGCAGCGACTGATTCACCATGTGTGCCAGCGTGTCATCGGCGATGTTCCCGAGTTTGTATTCGGGATAGACGCAGTGATCGCAGGCATAGACATCGCCGTTGTGCTCGATGACCACGGCGCGGCCGCACTGTTCGGCATGAATGCACACAGGCGAGGGGTTGCCGATCCAGGCATTGAGTGCCCACTCGAAGTTCATGACAAAGACCTCACCGATGTCGTGGCGTACCCACTCCTCATATATGGCTATGAGAAAATCCGCATAGTCTTCCGGCACCACAGTCCAGGGGGTGACCCGAGTCTGCGTTTCATCCTTGTCCAGAACAGCTGGTCCGGCTAAACGCAGACCGTTCCGCCGGCTCGTTTCATCGGGCAGGCGCTCGATGACCGGAGTGAACTGGATGAATTCGACGCCTTCACTCTTTAAAAATGAATATACTTCACGGGGCTTCTGCGCCGTATGCCGGCCCACACAGGCCAGCACGTTATACTCTACCCTGTGCTTCTGCACCAGCTTCAGGCCCCGCATGACTTCCGCGAACGACGCTTTGTCTGCGCGATCGCGGCGGTAAGTGTTATGGATATCCTGTGGTCCGTCGAGGCTGATGCCCACCATGAAATTGTTCTTCTTCAGGAATTCACACCACTCGTCAGTGAGGAGTGTACCGTTGGTCTGTAGCGAGTTTGTGATAGTCTTCTTCTTTGTATATGGTTTCTGTTCCTTGATCACCTTTCTGAAGAAATCAAGGCCCGCAAGCGTGGGTTCACCGCCCTGCCAGACAAACTCCACTACCGGCGTGGGCTGGGATGTGACGTAATCTTTGATAAAGGAGGAAAGAACTGCATCGCTCATCCGGAAGGCTTCGCCCTCTCCGAATAAAGCCTTTTTTTCCAGGTAGAAGCAGTAATCGCAGGCCAGGTTGCACATCGGTCCCATGGGCTTGGCCACGACGTGGATACCCGTCATGGACTCGTTCACGTTTGAATCAGCCATTCCTTTCTGCATATTCAAGATGTCCACTCGAGTCATTTTTCTTTCATTCTGTCATAGCGCGATCAGAATTCCGCCGCATCGTCTTTCTCTTTTTTGAATTTATATCCAGTCAGTTCATGGGTACTATCGTTTCCATTCCATAATGATCAAAATACTCAAACCCCACCCCCGTAAAGAGGGTGGGGTAAATCAGGAAGAGTGTGTATCAATCAGCCTTGATCTTGCTCTCCAATGCATTGATTTGCTTCTGGTCGGCCGCAGAAATCTTGCCACCGTCGAGGTACTTGATGACCAGCTTGTCGATGGTACCTGTGAACCTGAACGGCACGTCATAAGCGAGGTCCACCGGCGTGCCCGTGTCCTCGCCCACATCGAACGTCTCGTCAAGGGAGTAACGGAAAGGGACGGTTCGATCAATCCGTCCCTGGGCCACCTGCATTCCGTCCACGCTGAGCGTTCCGGTGCCGCCTTTGCCGAGGCCGCCGTCATAGAGGAAATCAAAGACCACAATGTGTTTGCCAGGTTTCAGGGCCTGCTTGGAAGCGATCTTGTAATGAGCGACATTCGCCATGTTGTAATAGAAAACCGGCTTGCCTTTTTCGAACACCAGCGCGAAGCCGCCGGACAGGCCTCCCTGCGTCACCAGCACGCCCTGTTCGCCACTCTTGGAGAGCGCCACGTCCGCGGTGATGCGGTACGACCTGTTCTTGATGTCCGGCGCCGAGCCTTCGTGGATGCGCTTCACCGGACCGGTGTAAACGAACTCGGTGCGTCCGGCTGTAAGACTTGGCCTAATGCCAGGGCTCGTCCGCTCCGTGCCGCTGTCGTCCAGGGGCAGCACGTTGTACTTGGACGCTTCGGCATAAAACAGCAACTGGAGGTCATGCAGTTTTTCGGGATACTTGTCCGCCAGATTGACGGCCTCGCTGAAGTCGTTGGCGACGTTGTAGAGCTCCCACTTATAGCCATTGATCACATCGACATGCTGCCATTTAGTCTGGTCTTCCCAGCTCCCGCCGTACGGAGGGGTGGTGCCAGCCAGCCAGCCGTCGTGATAGATGGCGCGGTGGGCGAAGACTTCGAAATACTGCGTGTGATGCGTGGACGGCGCTTTGGGGTTGTCAAAGGTGTAAGCCATGCTCACGCCCTCGATGGGCTTCTGCGCCACTCCGTTCACCATGGAGGGAGCCTCAATGCCGGTAACCTCATAGAGCGTTGGCACGATGTCGATGACGTGGTGCCACTGGGGCCGGATGCCGCCCTTGTCCTTGATGCGCACGGGCCAGGAGAACACCATGCCGTTGGCCGTGCCGCCGTAATGCGAGGCATTGACCTTGGTCCACTGGAACGGGGCGTTCATGGCGTGCGCCCAGGCCGCCGGGTAGTGGTTGTGTGTCTTCCAGGTTCCCAGGTTATCCTTCTGCTTCAAAATATCCTTTAAATCTTCTGGAACCATATTGATCATGGCCAGTTCATTGTAAGAACCCTGGAGCCGGCCCTCGCCGCTGGCCCCATTGTCGCCGCAAATATAGATGACCAGGGTGTTGTCCATCTGCCCCAACTTATCGATAGCATCCAGGACCCGGCCGGCATTATAATCGGTCTGGGAGAGATAGCCGGCGTACACCTCCATCATGTAAGCATAGAGCTGCTTCTGTTCGGCATTGAGCGAATCCCAGGCGGGCAGGCCTTTGCTGCGCTCGGTAAGCTTCGTATTGGCAGGCGCGATACCCAGTTTCTTCTGCCGTGTCAGGGTTTCTTCGCGCACCTTGTCCCAACCTTGGTCGAACTTGCCCTTGTATTTGGCTATCCATTCCTTTTTCGGGTGGTGCGGTGAATGCGTGGCGCCGGGGGCATAGTAGAGGAAGAACGGCTTGTCTGGGGCCACGGCCTTTTGCGCCCGGACCCATGCAATGGCCTGGTCGGCGAGGTCGTAGTCAAAGTTGTACTCCGGATTGTTCAGGTATGGCTCCACGGGCTTGGTCCCGTCAAACACCGCGGGCCGCCACTGATCCGTTTCGGCCCCGATAAACCCGTAGAACTTCTCGAAGCCTAACCCAGTAGGCCAAAGATCGAACGGTCCGGCCGCGCTGTTGTGCCAGTCCGGCACGTTGTGGTTCTTGCCGAACCAGGCCGTATTCCAACCCTTCTGTTTGAGGACTTCCGCCACCGTGGCGGTGTCCTTGCCCATCAGGCTGTCATAGCCCGGGTAGCCGGTAGCACATTCCATGATATTGCCGGTGTGTACCGTGTGATGGTTGCGGCCGGTCAGCAGCGACGCGCGCGTGGGCGATGAGATGGACGTGGTGTGGAACTGCGTGTAGCGCAGCCCGTTGGCGGCCAGTTTATCGAGGGTGGGCGTATCGCACGGTCCCCCGAAGGTGCTCGACGCACCGTAGCCCACGTCGTCGAGGATGATGACGACGACATTGGGTGCCTTTTGGGGCGCCTTGATGGGCTGCGGGAAATCAGACTTCGAATCCTTCACAGAGAGCCCGATCTGACCCTTGAACGGGGCCGGTGGGGCCGGAAGGACTTCCTGGGCGGCAGCGCTGCTGATCAGCGCTCCACCCGCCAGTGCCGTGCCGAGAACGGCGCAGGCACCGGCTTTACTGCGTGCAGTCAATTTTGTTCTCATCACATTTTCTCCTTTTCTTTCTTTGTATTCTTGAATTTGTGATTACTCCCTTAGAATAACACCGCCAGTTTGAACCAGATATTATCCCCTTCCAGGCGCTTTTCAACATCGATGTCCGAAAGCCATTTGATTTCAGTTACAAGATTTCTCCCCCAGATTTTTGTGGCGTACGAAAGCACAGGTCCAACCCCGAGCGTGTAACCTTCAAAGTCGCCGAGAACAGCGCCATCCCCACTG
This sequence comes from Deltaproteobacteria bacterium, assembly GCA_022710585.1. Classification (GTDB taxonomy): domain Bacteria; phylum Desulfobacterota; class Syntrophia; order Syntrophales; family Smithellaceae; genus Smithella. The sequence goes on from JAKLGV010000016.1 coordinate 80,123, forward strand.
TCGCCGTTCATCTGATGGTAATAAAAGCCGTTTGCCCCCAAACCGATGATGCCGCCAAATAGCGGAAGGTGTTCAGCCACAGTTACATCCAGATGAAACTGGTTTCCGCTTTGATAATCTGTATCTTCGTTCATAGAGTTAAAATCGACTCCCGCAAATGCAGTCAGTTCCAATCCTATTTTACTGCTCAAGTAGCTGATCGAGACGGCAGGCTCGAGTGTCCAGTAGTTTTTACCCAGGCAGGCCAATTTGCCTTTCTCATACTCGCCGGTGGGCACATAGATGCCCAGGCGGACGTCATATCTCAGTTCACCATCCAGACTGCTCCAGCCCAGCATGAATGGATAAACGGTGATATCGCCGAAACCGTCGGCTGAGTCGCTCTTGCTCCGGGTTATTGTTGCTCCTCCGGGGCCAGTAATGTGGACATGGCCTTTGACGTCCGCCCAGACATACGGAACGGCAACACCCATTGTATAGTAGCCGCCCAATATCTTTTCAGGCATTGTGTAAAGAGCCAGGATCGTATTGGAATATGCCGTGACGTCGAGGTTTCCGGCAATCATTCCTCCATACAAATACCGCTTCCCGCTACCACTGGCATCATAGTAATTGAAGAAATCGGCTATCGCCAGGCCCGGTTTTCCCGGAAGAGCGTCAATAAATGACGCGGTTGCGCCCGGCATGTAATGACCGCCGCCCCCTTCCTCCGCGTGAACTGAGAAACAAATAAGAAAAAAAATGACCATTGGTGCAAATATTCCCAGAATATTTCGTTTTCGTCTTTTCATGATTTTCCTCCCATGTCTTTTTTAGTTTTAAAGGTTGAAAAATCTTGTTATTGAATCGGAGATTAATTTTTTTAATCAGAAGAAAAGCCTCCTAGGGGCGCAATAACGCCTTGGAGACTAATAATCGGCAACTTCCGGCAACTACTTTTCATGACTTAAACCAGAAAGTTGATATTTGGTTGGCTGGTTAATATTTACGAAAAAATATTTTTCTTTACATGGAGAAACGTCCAGAAGGAATGGGAGGAAACGTACTGGTTTATAGGATTTAAAAGTATTCTTTTTTTATTTTTTGTCAAGTAAAAATAAAATGTCGAATTGCCTCAAATAAAATGTTACCGAAGGGATGAATAAAAAGGATACGTTGACTCATAAACCGATGTTACCGAGAAAGATTCGGAAACGGAGGTTAAATTATGAGTCCCAAGTCGAAGGAAGAA
>JAKLGV010000017.1 GCA_022710585.1 Deltaproteobacteria bacterium
ACGACGCGCCTCTAAAGTGGGCTCTCAAAAACAGCAATATGACGCCATCAAAACCCATAAAGAATTATTCAATAAAAGAAATCTACAAGGTCAATGATGTCATCAATCATCCTGTATTCGGGGTAGGCTTTGTCGAGAAAACTATTTGGGACAAAAGCATGTCTGTGTTGTTTAATGATTCCGTGAGATTGATGGCAATGAATATAAATGAAACTCAAGACCGAAGAAGTGAAGAGTAGGGATAGTGTTTCTTACGGATTGAAAGGCAGTATAATTTTCAATATTGACGTTGTGTGGATTACCGGAAGCAGTCAATACAAAATTCGACATTCATTATCAGCTTAAATTCTATTCGGGATAATTCACGCGCATCATAAAAGTCAAATTTTTCTTAGCAGATAAAGAATGAGAGAAAAACGTATCAATTTATTATTTTGATTCGGTTTTTTTCACCAAAGTTTCAATCTTTTTGTCTTTCTCTGACCAGAGTTCCTGTACCCATTTGTGCATGGCTTCGCGAAAAGCAGGATCTCCCTCATAATCGCCGTGCATTAAATGCTTGGGAATTTCTATGGTCCTCATTCGCACGGTGATCCGTTTGACTTTCCCGCAAAGAAATTCTCCAAAACCGGGAATACCATCCGGATACACGATCGTAATGTCCAGGATGGAATTAAACTTTTCGCCCAGTACATTTAAAGCCAGCGCCAGTCCTCCGGATTTGGGACGGAGTAGATATTGGTACTCGCTTTTTTGCTTTTCGTGTTTTGCAGGGGTAAAACGCGTGCCTTCCAGAAAATTCATCACGCTGGTTGGCACGGTGCCGAATTTTTCACAGGCTTTGCGGGTGGCTTCAAAATCTTTGCCTGCCTGTTCCGGATGCTTTTTCAGATATTCCGAGCTGTGGCGGTAAAGAAAAGGATAATCAAGTGCCCACCAGGCAAAACCCATGAAAGGCACGCGAATCAGTTCTCTCTTAATAAAGAATTTTATCAGGGGGATGCGCCGATTCAACAAGTACTGCATTACCAGAATATCAACCCAGGATTGATGATTGCTGACCACAAGATACCAACCGTTATAATTTAGATGCTCTGCGCCCTGAACATCCCACTCGGTTTTTTGAGTAAGGTTCATCCAGCCAATATTGCCGGCAATCCAATTTTCCCCGATCCAGTGCAGAATGTTATTGACAACCTTAATCAAGGGCGGCCAGGGAATCAGGATTTTCGGAATGGAAACGATAAACAAAAGAGTAACCCAGAACAAGACATTCAAGGTTAGCAGAAGCCCTGCAATCACCCCGACGATTTTTGACGGCAAAAAATTCAGCATCATGACAACCCTAAAAATAAAATATTTACAGAAAGTTGCGTGAGCATAAGAAAAAGAGGTTTACAAGTCAAGAAAATTGTAGCATAGTCGCCGCGAATTACGACACCCGTCTCCAAGAAATAACCGGTTGTGCTCAAAACTGCTATAAATCATAACCTAAAAGGATGTAGAAGGATGAAGAAAAATCATTTACGCAATATTGCCATCATTTCCCATGTCGATCACGGCAAAACCACATTGCTTAATGCGATGCTCAAGCAGACCGGCGTTTTCCATGCCAATCGCGTGGTGGAAGACCGCGTGATGGACTCTATGGATCTGGAAAGAGAACGCGGCATCACCATCATGGCCAAAAATACCGCGGTGGATTACAACGGAGTGAAAATTAATATCGTCGATACGCCAGGCCATGCGGATTTCGGCGGCGAGGTGGAACGAAGCCTCAATATGGTTGACGGCGCGATCCTGCTGGTGGATGCCAGCGAAGGACCTCTCCCGCAAACCAGATTCGTTCTGAAAAAAGCCCTCGGTCTGCACCTGCCGATCATTCTGGTCATCAATAAAATCGACCGCAGCGATGCCCGCATCGAAGAAGTGATCAATGAAACGTATGATCTCTTCATTGATCTGGGCGCGGAGGAACATCAGATCGAGTTTCCCATTCTTTATACCAATGCTAAAATCGGCGTCAGCCATAAAAAATTAGGGGATGAAAGCACCGATCTGTCATCCCTGCTTCAGACGATCATCGAATATATGCCGCCGCCCAGCGGCAACGATGAATCTATTCCACAGTTTCTGGTCACCAATCTGGACTACGATCCCTACGTCGGTCAGATTGCGGTGGGACGGCTGCAAAGCGGCAAACTGGAAATGAATAATCAATACAGCCTCTGCGCGACAGATAAAATAATCGCCGGTGTGAAGTTTACCGCTCTCTATACGTTCTTCGGGCTGACGAAAAAACAGACGGACGTGGTTGAATCGGGGGACATCATCGCTCTCGCGGGAGTGGATAATGTTAAAATCGGCGATACGATTTCCTCTTTTACCGATCCGAAAGCGCTGCCCCGCCTGCTGGTCGATGAGCCGACCGTGTCCATGATGTTTTATGTTAATGACGGTCCGTTTGCCGGGAAAGAAGGAAAATATTTAACGTCGCGTCATCTGCTGGAGCGACTGGAAAAAGAAGCCCTGCGCAATGTCGCTATCAAAATCAAAAAAACAGAAAGAACAGACGCCTTTGAGGTTTGCGGACGCGGCGAACTGCAAATGGCGGTGCTCATTGAAACGATGCGCCGCGAGGGCTACGAGCTGATGGTTTCGCGTCCGCGGGTCATTACGCGGGAAGTCAACGGTAAAACGCACGAGCCGGTGGAACGTCTCTTTCTGGATATTCCGGAAGAATTCGTCGGGAGAATCACCGAAAAACTGTCCATCAGAAAAGGGCGTATGGAAAGTCTCGTCAACAAAGGTTCGGGCCGGGTTAGCATGGAATTTCTGATTCCGTCGCGAGGATTGATCGGCTTTCGCAGCCAGTTTCTGACGGATACCAAAGGCGGCGGTGTTATGAATTCCCTTTTGGAAGATTACGCGCCATGGGCGGGCTCTATTCCCCAGCGTCTGACCGGCGTGCTGGTGGCCGACCGTCCCGGCCGTGTCACTTCTTACGCGAGCTACGCGATGGAAGACCGCGGCGAGATGATCGTGGAAATCGGCACGGAAGTTTATGCGGGGATGGTCGTGGGCGAGCGCAACCGCAGCTCGGACCTCAATGTAAATATTATCAAGGAAAAGAAGTTGACAAACATGCGGGCATCCACATCCGACGCCACCGTGATTCTAAGGCCGCCGCGCGTTCTGTCGCTGGACCAGGCCATTGAATTCATCGCCGAAGACGAACTGGTGGAGATAACTCCCAAGAGCGTTCGCCTCAGAAAAATGGAGCTGGACGCGACTAAACGCCAGATGAAAAGCCGTAAAGAAGACTAAAAGTCAATGATCACTGAAATCGAACCGAATTTTTACCGTATCACTTTGCGGATGCCTTATCGCTTAAGGCATGTCAACGCATATCTGATTGCTCACGGTAAAGAACTGGCGCTCTTCGACACCGGGCTGAACATGCCGCAGGCTTACGAAACTCTGATTCAGGATCTGTCCGACATCGGCTTTCGCGTCAAAGATATCAAGCATATTTACCTGACGCATGTGCATACGGATCACTGCAGCATGGCCGGTCTTCTGCAAAAAGAATCCGGCGCCGAAATTCATCTCTCCCGTGCGGCTTTTGAAGAATATCAACATTTCCGTCAGACCAACCCGACCGTGCAACAATTGAAAAAATTTTATTCGCGCCAAGGCATGACGGCTCAACTGATTGATCTTGTCATTGAAGAATATGAAGACATTCGCGGTATCATTGCTGAATTTAGCGCCGATAATTTCCTGTCTGACAAAGAAGACTGTGCATTCGGCAACTGGAAATTTGAAGTCATTTTTACGCCCGGCCATGCCGCCGGACACGTCAGTTTTTTCTTTCCGGAAAAATGTTTTTTACTGTCCGGTGATCACATTCTGCCCTATATCGCGCCGATTCTCAGCCCGAACATATTCGATGATGACTTTCGCTCGCTGACCGCTTATCTGGATTCACTCAGTGCCATTGAAAGACTGCCTGTCGGCGCCATTTATCCGGGACACGGCAATTCTTTTGTCGATGTCAGTGAGAGATTATCCGACATCCGCCAACATCATCAAAAAAGAAAGCTTGCTGTTCTGGATCATATAAACACACAGTCTAAAACCACCTATGAGATTTCACAAGAGATGGTCAGCCCCACTCTTTCCGATTTTGATAGATTTCTGTCCTTGAATGAAACCCTGACGTATTTAAAGGAACTCAAGGCTGAAGGCGTCATCAGAGAAGACGACATCAACAATGTTTTGGCCTACTCCGGGGCGTGAGGATTGTAGTTGACAGACAGTGAATAATGAATAATATACGCGCCCTGGTTATTGAAGGATAAGCAATTTTGAGCAAACATCTCCAAAAAGAAATTGAACGTCGCCGCACGTTCGGCATCATCAGCCATCCCGACGCGGGAAAGACCACGCTCACAGAAAAGCTGCTGCTTTTCGGCGGGGCCATTCAGATGGCCGGCGCTGTCAAGGCGCGCAAAGCCTCCAAACACGCGCTGAGCGACTGGATGGCCATTGAAAAAGACCGCGGCATTTCGGTGACGTCGTCGGTGATGAAATTCGAATACGCGGACTGCGAAATCAATCTGCTTGACACACCCGGCCATCAGGACTTCTCCGAAGACACCTACCGGGTGCTCACGGCCGTGGACAGCGCGCTGATGGTGATTGACGGAGCCAAGGGCGTCGAGACACAAACCCAGAAGCTGATGGAAGTCTGCCGCCTGCGCAATACGCCGATTATTACCTTCATCAACAAACTGGACCGCGATTGCCTGCCGCCGCTGGAAATTCTTTCGGATATTGAAGACAAGCTGCAGATCGAATGCTCACCGCTGTCATGGCCGATCGGCATGGGCAAGCGTTTCAGGGGCGTTTACAATATGTACGATAAGAAACTCCATCTATTCACGCCGGGAAAAGCAAGACGTTCTGATGAGGGAGTGGTTATCAACGATTTATCTGATCCGCTGCTGGATGAATTGCTGGAGCGTCAGGCCGATGAACTGCGCGAGGAAGTTGCCCTGCTGGAAGGCGCGGCCAATCCCTTTGATCCCAGGGAATACTTAAAAGCCAGCCAGACGCCGGTTTTCTTCGGCAGTGCCATCAACAATTTCGGCGTCAAAGAACTGCTTGACGCTTTTGTGGAAATCGCCCCGCCGCCGGTTGTGCGTCCGACAACCACCAGAGCAGTGAGCCCGGAGGAGGACGATTTTTCAGGCTTTGTCTTCAAAATTCAGGCCAACATGGATCCGGCGCATCGGGACCGCATTGCTTTCATGCGGATCTGTTCAGGACAATTCCAGCGCGGCATGAAAGTTGTTCATCACCGTATCGGGCGGGAGGTATCTCTCTCCAATGCCACGATTTTCATGGCGCAGAACCGCACCAATATCGAGGAGGCCTATCCCGGCGATATCATCGGCATTCATAATTACGGTACCATTAAAATAGGCGACACCTTCACCCAGAAGGAACCGCTCAAATTTACCGGCATTCCGCACTTTGCGCCCGAGCATTTCTGCCGTGTAAGGCTTAAAGATCCGCTGCGGATGAAGCATCTGCAAAAAGGATTGATCCAGCTTTCCGAAGAAGGAGCGATTCAGGTTTTCAAACCCCTGTGGGGGTCGGATAATATTCTGGGCGCGGTAGGTGCTCTGCAGTTTGATGTGACCATGTCGCGGCTCAAAGACGAATACAGCGTTTATGCCGATTACGAGAAAGCCGATTACGCCGCCGCCCGCTGGGTCACCTGCGACGACGTTAAAATAATGGATGATTTCCAAAAGAAGAATCAGACCAATCTGGCTCTTGATGCCGAAGGTAACCTGGTCTATCTGGCGTTAAGCGAGTGGCGACTTTCACACACGATGGAAGAATGGCCGAAAGTCAAATTCCATAAGACGATGGAGAAAGGCTGACGGTACCTGACGGGAGTTACCTTCCATTCAACAGGGTTTTTAAAAGATGCTGTCAGAAAACAAAAAACCCGCTCCTTACGGTAACGGGCTTATTTGTTGAAGATTTTGCCGTTTTTACTTTGCTATTTTTGTCGCTGCGCCATTAAATGGCGTGCAAACACCGTAGCAAAGTATGAACAAAAATCAAGAGATATTTTGAAAAATATTTTGGCTTGAGGCAATTCATAAAATAAACAATGAGTTGGAAGTTGAATAAATTGGTCTTAGGCATGAAATTACCTTAAATTTGTTCTTGACAAGGCGAAAAAAAAGCGTATTTTGCTCACAATATAAGGATTAACTTTATAAATCTTTGAAAGGAGGTTTGCCTATAATGAAAAAAATATTTGCTATTTTTGTAGCCATGATGCTTGTTGCTTCTTTGTCTCTGTCAGTTGTAGGATGCAAAAAAGCTGAAGAACCGGCACCGGCTCCGACAGTTGAAGCTCCTGCACCGGCTCCTGCTCCCGCTCCTGAAGCTACACCGGCTCCTGCTCCCGCTCCTGAAGCTGCACCGGCTCCCGCAGCACCGGCTCCTGCTCCTGCTCCTGCAAAGTAATTTGAGCAATAAATTTGCAGATAAATTTCGGGTCTTAGCTTGAAAAAGTTAAGACCCGATTTTTTATGCCCGCAAGGACGTTGCTTCTTTTCCCTTCTGAGACGCAGTCATTTCCTCCGTTTAATTTCGCAGGATGAGCATGCTGAATAGTGCGTACCACCGATATTGCCGCACGAAAAAATATTCATTGAAGTTTTTACTGATTTAACGTAGTCACACCAATACGATTATGATCCGAAAAGATGGAGGCCGTGATGACTGTTTCCGTTGTTTTTCGGGGATTATAAAAGATGAACCCCATCATAGGAGAAAAAACATGAGTAATGGCGCCCCCAAAATGACGGACATTAAAATTAATACCGATAATCTTTATAGGGAAGAAGCTTTTACAGACCTGACTTTTGCTACCATCAGACGTCTTTTGCCCGTCAAGCTTGACGGCTCGCCTGATGACAGCAGAGAGCCGATTTTTACCGGCTTGACCCAGCTGATGTCGCCCAACGGGCCGATTCCGGTTCAATGTCTTATTGAGGGCGCGAAATCACTCAGCGAAGCGGCGGAAAAATTGCCGGCGGCCATTGAAAAAACCGTTCAGGCGATGATTGCCGAAGCCAAGGAAATGGAGCGACAGGAAGCTTCAAAAATCGTTATTCCCGGCCAGTAATTGAGTTTCGACTTTATCTCAAAAATGTTTCTCGTGCATTTGCCATAGACGGGCCTTTCAGCACCCGCCGTTGCCGTATTTTATCCTTATCCCGATTTGAATAAAGATAATTAATATCAATAAGATAAGTATTTTTGTGCTTTCAAGACGAATATTCTTGATATTATACCCCACTTTCGGTAAACGGATACAATATTTTGAATCGGGGTTCAATCATGCCGAAAAACATCACAAAAAATGAACTGGCAGGCCTGACTCTGCTGGGCAAAGCGGCCAAACCGGTGCGCAAGCTGGAGACCTTTCCCAATCGCAATGAAAATCGCGATTATCTGGTCACCATGCAAACGGAGGAATTCACGTGTGTCTGCCCGAAAACCGGCCAGCCGGATTTTGCTAAAATAAAAATCCAGTACATTCCGGATAAGAAAATTGTCGAATCCAAATCGCTGAAACTTTATTTGTGGTCTTTCCGTGATGAAGGCGTTTTCCACGAACACGTGACCAACATTATTCTGGATGATCTTGTCGCCGCGCTCAAACCCCGCTGGTGTAAAGTCAGCGCGGAATTTGCCGTCCGCGGCGGAATCGGAATAACCGTTGATGCTGAATATAAAAAATAACTCCCTTTAAGAAAGGACATCCCATGGGAAAAAGAACAGATATTAAAAAAGTTTTGATTATCGGCTCGGGGCCGATCGTCATCGGACAGGCCTGCGAATTTGATTATTCAGGAACCCAGGCCTGCAAGGCGCTGCGCAAACTCGGATATCAAATAGTCTTGGTGAATTCCAATCCGGCAACCATCATGACCGATCCGGGTATGGCCGACGTCACATATATCGAACCGCTCAATTTGCAGACCCTGACGGAAATCATTGAAAACGAAAAACCGGATGCCATCCTGCCCAATCTGGGCGGACAGACCGGCCTCAATCTGACTTCGGAACTATACAAAAAAGGCGTTCTGGAAAAACACGGCGTGAAGGTTATCGGCGTCCAGGTCGATGCGATTGAACGGGGCGAGGACAGAATCGCTTTCAAGGAAACGATGAACAAGCTCGGTATCGAAATGCCCAAAAGCGAGCCGGCCACGTCCGTGGAAGAGGCGGAAAAGATTGCCGCGAAAATGGGCTACCCCGTGGTCGTTCGTCCGGCTTACACGATGGGCGGCACCGGCGGTGGCATCGTCTATAATCTGGAAGAGCTGCGTACCATTGCGAGCCGCGGCATTTCGGCCAGTCTCATCGGCCAGATATTGATTGAAGAATCGGTGATCGGTTGGGAAGAACTGGAGCTTGAAGTTGTCCGTGACGCCAAGAATCAGATGATCACGGTCTGTTTTATTGAAAACGTGGACGCGATGGGTGTGCATACGGGAGATTCCTACTGCACCGCGCCGATGTTGACCATCTCTCCCGAATTACAGAAACGTCTGCAGGATTATTCCTACAAAATCGTGGAAGCGATTCAGGTGATCGGCGGAACCAATGTGCAGTTCGCGCACGATCCCAAAACCGACCGCGTGGTCGTCATTGAAATCAATCCGCGTACGTCGCGTTCTTCCGCGCTGGCTTCCAAGGCCACCGGCTTCCCCATCGCCCTGATTTCTTCCATTCTGGCCTCCGGTGTGACCATGGATGAAATTCCCTACTGGCGCGACGGATCGCTGGAAAAATACACGCCATCAGGTGACTATGTTGTCGTCAAATTCGCCCGCTGGGATTTTGAAAAGTTCCCCGGAGCGGAAGACAGACTGGGCACGCAGATGCGCGCCGTCGGCGAAGTCATGAGCATCGGCAAAAATTACAAGGAAGCTTTCCAGAAATCCATCCGTTCTCTTGAGAAAAAACGCTACGGCCTTGGTTTTGTGAAAGACTTCAATTCAAAATCGCTGGAAGAATTGATGGAAATGCTTTCCGAACCGTCCAGCGAAAGACAGTTCATTATGTATGAAGCGCTGCGCAAGGGAGCCGCGGTTGACGCGCTGTCGGCCAAAACCTACATTAAAAAATATTTCATCGAACAGATGAAGGAACTGGTCGACCTGGAAGAAAAAATTCTTCAATGCAAAAAGAAAAAACTGCCTGATGATTTGCTGATTCAGGCGAAGAAAGACGGTTTTGCCGACAAATATCTGGCGCAGATTCTCGGCAGGGATGAAGAAGAAATCCGCAAACAGCGTCTGGCGCTGGGCGTGGCGGAAGCCTGGGAAGCCGTGCCGGTCAGCGGCGTGGAAAATGCGGCCTATTATTTTTCCACCTACAATGCCCCAGATACCGTATCTGTAACCAAGAACCGCAAGATTATGGTCCTGGGTGGCGGCCCCAACCGCATCGGCCAGGGAATCGAATTCGATTACTGCTGCGTGCACGCGGCATTTGCCCTGCGCGACGAGGGAATCGAATCCATCATGGTCAACTGCAATCCCGAAACGGTTTCCACCGATTATGACACCTCGAACAAACTTTATTTTGAACCGCTCACTGTGGAAGATGTTTTGAGCATTTACGAAAAAGAAAAACCGGAAGGCGTGATTGTTCAATTCGGAGGACAGACGCCACTCAACATCGCGGATGAACTTGCCAGAGCCGGCGTGAACATCATCGGCACCTCACCGGAAACCATCGACCTGGCGGAAGACCGCGACCGCTTCCGCATGATGATGGACAAACTGGGCATTCCGATGCCCAAGTCGGGGATGGCCAGCAATCTGGAACAGGCGCTCAAAGTCGCCGGTGACATCGGCTATCCCCTGATGGTGCGTCCTTCTTATGTGCTGGGCGGACGCGGCATGGAAGTTGTGCATGATGAGTCCATGCTCAAACGCTACGTGAACGCGGCGGTTGGCGTCACACCCGAACGGCCGATTCTGATCGACAAGTTTCTGGAGAACGCCATCGAAGCCGAAGCTGACGCGATTTCCGACGGCACCGACGCTTTTGTTCCGGCCGTCATGGAACATATCGAGCTGGCCGGCGTTCATTCCGGCGATTCCGCCTGCGTGATTCCGCCGGTGAGCATTCCGCTGAAGCATATTGATACCCTTAATGACTACACAAAGAAGATCGCCGTCGAATTCGGCGTGGTCGGTTTGATGAACATTCAGTATGCGATTGCCAACGATGTCGTTTACATCCTGGAAGCCAATCCCCGTGCCTCCCGCACCGTGCCTCTGGTCTCCAAGGTCTGTAACATTTCCATGGCTCGCCTGGCCACGCAGATCATGCTGGGCAAAAAACTGAAGGATTTGAATCTGCAGAATAAAGCATTCCGTCATTTCGGCGTGAAGGAAGCGGTATTCCCCTTCAACATGTATCCAGAAGTTGATCCGGTTCTTGGACCGGAAATGCGCTCCACTGGAGAAGTCCTGGGACTGGCCGATTCGTTCGGGCTGGCTTACTATAAAGCGCAGGAAGCAACGCAGCAGAATTTACCCTCGCAGGGAACCGTTCTGATTACGGTCGAGGAAAAGGACAAGGGCGGCGTTCTGGAAGTTGCGCGCGCGTTCAAGAAAATAGGATTCAAAATACTGGCGTCCGAAGGAACTCATAAATTCCTGAATGAAAACTCCATCGAGGCCGAAAGAATTTTAAAGATGCACGAAGGCAGACCCAACATTGTTGACGCCATTAAAAACGGAGAGATTCAGCTGGTCATTAACACGCCGGCGGGACGCCTCAGCAAATATGACGATTCCTACATCCGCAAAGCGGCAATCAAATACAAGATTCCTTATATCACGACCATCGCGGCGGCTGTTGCGGCAGTCAAGGGCATCGCGGCTCTCAAACAGGGTCACGGCCGGGCGAAATCCCTGCAAAGCTATCACGCGGAGATCAAATAAATTAATTGTACCGGATTCCTCTGACGCAGGGGAATCCGGTACAATCCTATTCCTTACGACCTTTCTTAACTTTTAATGTTTTTGCACGGGGCATTGATCGACACAATGTTAATCCCCGTGAATGACCTGGAATATTTTTATATTTACACTTACGCGGAAAGGCAGTAGAATCCCCTCAAATCACGAAAAAAACATTGGAGTATATCAACTTTAACTTGCAGCAACAGCGAGGTAATTATGGCACCCGATTTATGGTCCCTTTACGCTCTGATGCTGAAGGCTCGCCTATTTGAAGAAGCCGCTACGAAGCTCTGGTACGAGGGTTTGATTTCCGGCGAGATGCATCTGGGAACAGGCGAAGAAGGCATTATTGCCGGCGTTGTGTCTCAACTGAGGGATGGCGACGCGATGGCTCTCGATCATCGCGGAACCGCCGCCTTACTGATGCGGGGCGTTGACTCCGTATCTCTCCTCCACGAATTTCTCGGTCATCCACAAGGCCTTTGCGGTGGCATGGGCGGACACATGCATCTTTTTTCGAAAGAGCACCTGGCTGCTTCCTCAGGCATTGTCGGTTCAGCAGGACCGGCTGCAGCCGGTTTTGCCCTGGCGGCTCAGTATTTGCATCCCCAGTCGATTGCTGTTGCCTTTTTCGGCGACGGCGCGATGAATCAGGGCATGTTGATGGAATCCATGAATCTCGCCGCCGTCTGGAAATTGCCGGTCTTGTTTGTCTGTAAGGACGATGGCTGGGGCATCACCACCCAATCGGATGTTTCGACAGCCGGCAATCTGGATGACCGCGCCCGAGGACTGGGCCTACTGGCTTTCAGTGTTGACGGCGTGGATGCAGCCCGGGTGTGGGAAATCGCGCACTCGGCCATTGAGCGTATCCGATCCGGAGAAGGGCCGGTTTTTCTCCATGCCCGATGCGTTCATCTCGAAGGTCATTTTCTTGGATTGCAAACGATAAGAATCTTGCGTGATCCTCTCAAAGAAATGCCGAAAGTCGCGGTCGGATTGACAAAATCCATCCTGAAGTTGCACGGCGCCGCGGTGAGCGAAAGAATTACCGGTCTGAAAAGTATAATGTCTTCCGTTATAGCGGCTCTGCGCGATCCACGGCGGGATCATGCCCATGACCCAATTCTCCATACGCGAGCGGCCCTGCAGTCGGACGAAACGCGATTAAAAGCCATGGAAGACCGGATGGAAGAGGATATCCATAATATCCTGATCACTGTTTTGGGGGAGGTACCATCATGAAAACCATGTCCTTTATACAGGCGGTTGACGACGCTCTTGCCCAGGCTATGGCTGAAGATCCCCACATTATTGTCTTTGGTGAAGATATTCCCCTGTTGCGGCGCGACCTGCTGGTGCGTTTTGGCCCCCGGCGCGTGAGGGGAACGCCTATCAGCGAAAGCGCTTTTTTAGGAGCGGGCGTGGCCGCCGCTATGGCTGGCTTGCGTCCCGTGGTGGAAATGTACATGGTGGATTTTCTGGGAGTGTGCATGGACGCCTTGCTGAACCACGCCGCCAAAGTCGAGGCCTTTTCCGGTGGAAAATGGACCGCACCTCTTGTTGTGCGTGCACCATGCGGCGGCGGTTATGGCGACGGCGGACAACATGAACAGTCTTTGTGGGGGATGCTGGCCCATATTCCTGGCCTGACTGTCATTGTGCCATCCACGCCGGCAGACGCCGGCGGACTGATGCTGGCGGCTTTGAAACAAGATGGCCCCGTGATTATCCTCGAACATAAACTCCTCTCTGAAATGTGGCTGGAATTTCTCGGTTCGGGAGCACGAAAGACGGTGAGCTTCGATATCCCCGCCGGGGGGACCAAAGGATCCGTTCCCCAAAAATGGGAACCGCTTCCCCTCGGAGAAGCCACTCTTCGTCGGGACGGGCATGATTTAACGATCATCAGTTTAGGCGTCAGTGTGCATCGCGCCCTCGAGGCAGCGACGCTACTGGAAGCCGAAGGGATTTCAGCAGGCGTACTGGATCTGCGGACTGTTTCGCCTCTGGACAAAAAAACAGTCTGTCAGGAAGTCATAAAAACAGGCCGTCTGCTTGTTGTCGATGAAGATTATGAAACCTTTGGTCTCTCGGGTGAACTGGCGGCAGTGATTCTGGAAGCAGGCATAGCGTTCAAGTACGCCCGTGTCTGCACGCAGATGACTATCCCTTACAGTCGCCATCTGGAGGATGAGGTTCTCCCTAATGTTAAACGTATTTGTACCGCAGCGCAGCAACTGATGAAATAATGATTTTGAATGAAAGGTGAACCATCTAAGATTGGATTTCAGAGTTTGCAACAAAGCCCAGATCCTGTAAAATCTCTTTCGCTCTTTGCTCGTCTTCAGCCTTGACCATCAGGCGGGCATAGGCGCCCGCGGCAATCAGCATGATGGAACTTTCTCCCTGAAAAAAATAAGGAATGTCTTCACCATCGAAAATGGATTTTAAAAAAGATATATCATCCTGATGATACGTGGAAAAAACCTCCACAAATTCATCACCACTGGAATGATCAGGCGCCTCCCGCGGCAGCTGATCGATCAGATCAGCGCCGCAGGAGGTGCAGGTCTCAACACCTTCCTGGTATCCTTTTTTGCATCTCGGGCAGAACATAATATTGCTCAATGTTATCAATGATTACTGAAGATAAACGCCGGTACCGATGAAATAGTCTGTGCCGGGAATGGGTTCAACATACCCCATTTTCTTTTGTTCTCCCTTGACGCCTGGTTTTACCCAATAGAATTCAACAAATCCGCCGCCTTTCTTCGCTGCCGCGTTGAGTTCGCGAATTACAAATTTCCCTTTAACATCTTTATGATCATTCAGGTCCTTGCCCTGTAAGTCTTTCTGCGTTGCATGGGCGATATTCACGTTCTTGCTGTTGTAAACGTAAAAATATCCCGATTTGTCCGGATAGAAACGGATGGAACTGACAAAGCTGCGGATCAGGGCAACTCGTTTGTCTTCTGCCTTTACCTCTTTCAGGATTTCACCCAGTCCCAACGCGGTAGCATGTACAATATTTTTCGCAATGTCCTTGCCGCACTCAATGCCGGGACTGGAACCTGTCTCAGCAGAACAGATATTGGTTTTCAACATGGTTAATGTTAAAGAGAATATGGCCGCCATGAAAACAACCGTTCCAACCCTTCCGTAACGTTTAAATTTTCTATTCATCATCAATCCTCCTTTTTATTTATTGATTACAGCAATCACTGCTTTGCTTCCTTGTAGGCTACCACAATCCAGTCGTTATTGAAAAAATGAATTGTTTTCCAGCAAGCCTTTTTCCTGACAATATTTTTTGTTCCCTGGGCCTGAAATGAATAAAATCCTTGACCGTCTTTTTCTTTAATCATTCTTTTTCCCAGAGCGATCAGCTCAGGATAATTTTTATAGCGAGGATCTGTAAATATGTTAAGCCCTATCTGTATCTCATCCGTTTCATAAAGAATGACTCCGTCTTTCTGCATCACCCAGCATTTCACGCCCAGTTCTTTCTCAATCGGAGCGGCCACAACGCCAATGACTTCATCCGGTTTGATCAACATACTCACAGAACCGAGGAATTGTTTTTTGTCCGAAAAAACTGGGTATTCTATGTCAACTGATTTTATGCCTTCAACAGAAAGAAATAAATTTCCCATACGCTGTTTTTTTGTCTTCATCATCCTGATGACGGCTTCTTGCCCGGAGATATCTGAACCTTCGTATTGGCGGTATTTGTCCGGTTCGATCAATTTCATAATGCCTTTTTTATCGATAAATGCGGAATCGATGACATGCGGGCTACCGGATTTCCAATTCTGTTGCAGAATTTTTCTGATTCGGGCATGGTCATCAGGTTTTGTTTTGCTCATTTCGCCGGCACTACGGGAAATAGTCTTTCCCAGTCCTTTCAAGATGGTAGAAATTTCTTTCTCGATTTTAGCGGCAGCATTTTCCAGATTATCCTGAGCAAACGCCTGTCCTCCGGCAACGGATAAAAATAAAACTGACATTATCACGAATAAAAAACGTTTCATAGATATCCTCCTTTTTTTTGTAAACTCTCTTTATCTTTTAGATCACAACAGAACAATCATTAAACAGCAAGGCCAACAAAAATCATGTATTGGAGATAGGCCACAAAACCATTTCTTGTGCATTGAAAGATATTTTCCATTTCTCCGAATTCATCCATCAACCTGCTACGGATTCTCAAGAGATCATGTTCATCAATCCCATAGCGCTGTCCGAGTTCAGCCGATGACAATTTCAGCGGCGGCGCCGGAGTGATATCCATCACGTCCCATCTGGCAGCTGTCATGCTGTCGAGCAAATCTTCGGCGACAGGGTACCATTTGGGAGAACCCATTTCAAGATACAGACGGTTGATGCACTGCGCTTCCCTTGAGTTCTCAAAACAAGCGCTCTGGTGAACGAACATCTCTCCCGTCCGGGCCTGTTGGCGAATGTGTTGAAGGATGGAGGACAAGCCCTCCCTTCCGAAGTAATGCAGAACCGACCGCATAATAAAAAAAATGTGTTTTTCATCGCCAGCGACCAGATCGCTACGGCGGAAGTCGGAAATCATGCCGCGGATACAGGAGACGCCTCCCTGTCCCGCAGCTTCCAGCTGCATTTCGGAACAATCAAGATTGATCGGAATCCTATTTGCCGTTATGCCTTGCTCTACCAGTTCGCGCAAAATAAATCCTGTGCCTCCTCCCAGATCCGCGACGACATCGGCATCCGCAGCGGATAAATAACGCGTGATGGTTTCAATAAGCGGACGGGCAATGAGGGCATCGGAAAAATACCCCTCGTGCAGGGCGTTCCACTGTTCTCCATGGACACCGCTTTCCCGCAGGATTTGTTCATCGATCTTCATATATTGCCTGGCCAAACCATTAGTGAAGCAATGATACCACAGCAGGTCCTGGTGTCAAATTGATTCATAAGAGCTATTGACGGTTTGCGCGGCACCGGTTAAAATAGCCATAAATCCATCGGCTACAGCCTTGAGGAGGAAAAAGAAATGAAAAAATATCTTCTCTATTTTTTCCTGAGTCTTTGCTTGATTGCCGGCGGCTCAGCGATGCTCCAGGCAAAAGATCCGATAAACGCTCAAGTCAAAGGAGGAAAAACCATGGAAATAAAAAGCACATCTTTTAATCATGAAGGCATGATTCCGTCCAAATACACCTGTGACGGCCGGAATATTTCACCGCCTCTTTCCTGGAGCGGCGCTCCTGAAAAAACAAAGAGTTTTGCCTTGATCTGCGATGATCCTGATGCGCCCGTGGGACTCTGGGTGCACTGGGTCTTGTATGATATTCCCGCCGTGGTTCAGGCTCTGCCGGAAAATGTCGCCCGCGATGAAAACCTTGCCGGATTGGGGAAAAACGGCAAAAATACATCCAGACGCTTCGGGTATGATGGTCCCTGTCCTCCGAACGGCGTGCACCGGTATTATTTCAAATTGTACGCTCTGGATACAATGCTGAATGCGAAAGCCGGCCTGACAAAAGATGAATTGCTCCAGGCGATCAAAGGACATGTCCTGGCGGAAGCGCAAATGATGGGCAGATATAAAAGGTGATTTTTTGATTTGCCGCGTTAATGATGCTTATCCAGAACTGATTCTGTCTTTTCCGTTCTTCTTGCTCTGATACATCAGTTGATCGACGCGGCTGACAAAATCTCTGATGCTTTCTTTTTGTTTATACTGCGACAGTCCGATGCTGACGGTCAAATACACGTTTTTGCCCGGCTGCGGAGAGAAATCTTCCTTGCTTAATTCTTCACGGATTCTTTCCGCGGTCACAATGCCTTCCGGTCCTGTGGTCATGGGCAGAATGACGGTAAATTCTTCGCCGCCATAACGGTAGGCGGAATCCGCCTTCCGGAGGCATCTTTTGATGACCCGGCCCAGGCGCATTAAAACCTGATCGCCTTCAATATGGCCGTACGTATCATTAAAGACTTTGAAATCGTCGAGATCCAAAAGAAGAAGCGTCAGAGGATAATCATAGCGTTCCAACCGATTGATTTCCATTTTGATCTGACTGTGAAAATGCCTTGCGTTATAAAGCTGTGTCAGATCATCAATAATACTGAGCTGCCGGTATTTTTCTTCGCTTTCTTTCAAATCTTTTTCCAGCTTTTTACGTTCGGTAATATCACGGGACACGGCCTGAAAACCCATAATTTTTCCGCCTTCTATGATTAACTGGGCATTCTGTCCGAGCCAGATTTCACTGCCGTCTTTTTTGATGATCGGAAATTCAGAATATGTATTTTTGATTTTCTTGACAAACTGGTTATCAAAAAATTTTACAGTCTGCTCACGCATGGAAGGATGAATGATATCAATATAACGTTTGCCGATAATTTCATCTTCATCGTAACCGGTCATCAGGATTGTGGAAACATTGACAAAGGTGAAAAATCCTTTTCTATCGGTGCGGAAAACCATGTCACTGGCATTTTCCACCAGGGCTCGATATCTTTCCTCGCTGGCCCGCAGGGACTGCTCCGCCAGCCGGTGCCCCGCGACTTCCTGCTGCAGAGCCTTATTGACAAGCTGGTAATCCATCGTGCGCTCTCTGACCCGCTCTTCCAGTTCCTGATTCATTTTCTGGAAATTATCTTTTTCAATCTCCAGCTGCTGCTGCATGAAAAAGTCGCGGCGCACGTAAAATTCCATGACGTAACAGGATAGCATGCCAACGATATTGCCGCTGAGAAGAAAAAAATTGTTGCTGAGCAGAACAGACGGCGGAATCGGATGGATCCAGATGGCTGTTATTTCGTATAACAAGACAATCGCCAGACCGGCAAATGAGGACCAGAGGAACCGGACACAGAGAAAGGAGTAGCCCCACAAAAGAACAAGAATCAGGCCGGCATAATAATAATAATTGAATGGAGGCGGAGCAATGGCAATCATCCAGACAATGCCTCCGCCGGACAGAATCAGCAGACCCGTGAGAAAAGGGTGCATGTAGGATTTAAACTGACTGGAAAACGCTGCCAGCGCAGCGCCAAATAGGATGCAGCACACAACGATAAAACGAATCAGCCATAGGGTATATTTTTGTTCCGGCATGAGCAGGGCATCCAGCATACCGAAGAGCGAGTAGGCCAGTGCTCCCAGGATCAGGACAATGCGGAGTTGGGCGATGGATTCCTGATAATAATAGTTTTGAAACGGCTCTTCAAGATGCGAAAACTCGCCGGTAAATTTGAGCGTAAGCGGATGAAATTTCACGTTCATGATGGACTCTGTAATGGATGAAAAACTTTTCCCTGTTCACCTAACAATGAACCTGCGATCATTACGATGCTGACCTGATGGCTTTAGATAACATAATCATCTGGAAATGACAATATTCAATCAGATCAGCGAATTGACCCCGATAAACTATTCGAAACCGGTTCAATGACGCCTTCGTTTCTGGAATGCACCGGCTTTTTATTCCTCCGGCGGGAGCGCCCGCAAGGAGATGATGAGTCTATACAGATGATGTTATTTTTCGCTTAAGAAAAATTTTTCTATTCGGCGGCGGTCGATTTTGCCGGCGGCTGTCCGGTTGATGGCCGAGACAATTTTGACGCGGCGGGGAACGGCATAGGGCTCCAGCATGTCCATCATCAGCCTTTTTAAGCGGGGTTCAGTCAGATCGCAGGCGACAACCGCGGCGATATCGCTGTCCCGGCCCTTGTCTGAAGGCAGTGCCAGAACAAAAGCGTCGCTGACCGTGGGCAGTGTTTTAATTTTATTCTGAATGTCCAGCAGATCGACTCTTTTCCCGGCGACCTTCACAACCCCGTCAGCTCTGCCCAGCAGGACGAAGCTGTTTTTCTCTTCCGTGCGCGCCTGGTCTCCGGTCAGGTTGAAACCGTCAGCGTCTTTTTCCATTTCCGGAGAGGTGAAATCTGATTTGACACAGAGCCTGCTGTCTTTCAGTTTCCACGAGACAATATCGAAAGTCTGCCATCGGTCGGTGTTGTCGCTCACGCAACGGGAGGCAATGCCGCCGGTTTCGGTCGAACCGTAGATTTCCGTGATGCCCACTTTGGTCTTTTCCAGAAAATACAGTCCATCCGCCCGATCAAGAGCGCCCGCGGAAGAAAAGGCGTAGCGCAGGGAGGGAACAGAGAGTCCCTCAACTTTCAGAACCCGGTAATGGATGGGAACGCTGACCAGAACCGATGCTTTGTTTTTGTTGATTGTCGAAATGATTTCCTGCGGAAAAGTGTAGATATCGGGCAAAATGCGCGCCCGGGAGACAAACGGCACTAAAATGGAAAAAAGCAGGCCGTAGATATGGTACGGCGGGACAGTCGCCACAAAAATATCTTTATCCGACAGAGCAAATTTATCCCGGATATAAAAGGCTTCCGTGAATAAATTGCGGGGGGATTTGGACCATACTTTCGGCTTGCCTGTTGAACCGCCGGTAAAAAGACGCAGGAAATGTTCATCGGGATCGATAATCGCTTCGGGCTTTATATTTTCAGCCGCGGCGGGCAGCGGCGTGATGACTTCCACACCGGGCGGCATTTCTTCCGGCTGATCGGCAATCGCGAAGTTAAAGCCGGTCGCGTCGCGCATTTCTTTCATGGCGAGGGCCGAAAAGGAATAAGGCAGAATTAATTTACAGGCGCCGGTCAGCGCGGCCAGAATGCAGGCGGCGGCCACCGCCTTGTTCGTTGTGCAGAGACAGAGATTTTTTTCTCCACTGCATCCGGACAGCGTCTTTTGCAATCCGGCGGCGAGTGCGAACACATCGCCGTAGCTGTATCCGGACAGGGTAAAGTCTTTCCGGCATACCGTTTTGGACGGCGCCAGCATTTGCTGACAGGCGCTCCGGAAGATGTCTTTTTTGAAATCGGTCATGATGATCCCTTCCGTCATTCTTTATGGTTTGCCGCAAAAAGAGGCAAAATTCACTACTGATCAATAAATATCACATTTCTTATTGACTTCTATCCTTTTTTTTCATTAGTTTACAGCAATAAATCCATCTTGCCTATGCTGAATATTGATATTGACAATTTAATCCCGCATCGGGAAAAAATAAAAATCGTTACGGGTGTTCATGACATTCAGGACATGTCCGCCGTCAGCTCGGCAACGGTGACTTCCGAATGGCCGCTCTATGACGGCCAGGCTGCCGATTCGCTGGTTCTGATTGAAGCGATTGCGCAAACCGCGGCGATTGTGGAGGGTTATAAAAGAAAACAGCGGGGGGAGTCCGGCGTAAAAGGGTGGCTCGTCGGCATCAAAAACGCTGAATTTTACGTGGACAGAATACCGGTGGGAACTCATTTATTGATCCTGCTGGAAAGTAAATACTCTTTTGACAATTATGGCGTGGTGGAAGGCACCGTAAAGTGCGGAGAGAACATCCTTGTCACCGCCACACTGCAGGCCATGCGCCTGAATGACGATGATCAGCAATAAGTAAGAAGGAGAGCCAGAATATGGAGGAGAAGAAAACAGCGATTGTGACCGGCGCAAGCCGCGGGATCGGACGCGCCACAGCCGTGGAACTGGCGCAAACCGGCTATTTTGTCGTGATCAATTTTAAATCCAATGAAACAGCGGCTCAGGAGACACTCAATCTTGTGCGCTCCGCGGGCGGCGACGGCGAGATCTGTCAGTTTGACGTGGCCGATCATGCGCAGACCATCGAAGCGGTGAAAGCGATCACCGAGCGCCATAAGCATATTCAGGTGCTGGTGAATAACGCCGGAATCACGGCCGACGGTCTTTTCATGCTGCTGGGCGAAGAGGAATGGGACAGCGTCATTAACACCAGCCTGAAGGGATTTTACAACATTACGAAGCCGGTGCTGCGGGAAATGGTCCGTAAGAAATGCGGATCCATCGTTTCCGTTTCCTCGCTTTCGGCGCTGATGCCCAATCGTGGACAGGCCAATTACGCGGCAGCCAAGGCGGGCATCATTGCCGCTTCACGTGCGCTCGCCGCGGAAGTCGCCCGTTTCGGCGTCCGCGTCAATGTTGTCGCACCGGGATTGATCGAAACCGATATGATCAAGGAAGCGCCGGTGGCGGAAATAAAAAAAATGATCCCGATGGCGCGCCTGGGTACACCCCGGGACGTTGCCGGCGTCATCCGCTTTTTGTGCTCCAGCGACGCCTCTTATATTACCGGTCAGGTCATCGGCATCAATGGAGGAATATGCTGATCAAACGTTATCGTTTTTTATGTTTGCTGGTTTGTGTCTTCTGCGGCGTCTTTTCGATGCTGCATCATTCGGGCGTTGCCGCCGAAAATGATCTGGAAAAGTTGAGCCGGGAATCCGCACGGATCAAAACCCTCAAGGCTGATTTCGTCCAGAAGAAATCCATGAAAATCCTGACCCGGCCGCTGATCTCGGAAGGCCGTTTTTATTTTGCGGCACCTGACGCTTTGCGCTGGGAATATTTCAAGCCGCTGAAGAGCGTCGTCATTGCCCATCAAGGCAATACCAGACGTTACATTTATGCCGACGGGAAAATGGCGGAAGACAAATCCGGCGGCGTGCAGGCCATGAAAATTGTCCTAAGCGAAGTGGCCGGTTGGATGACCGGCAGGTTCGACCACAATCCGTCCTTTAAAGCCGTCGTCAGCCGGAAAGACAATACGGTCATCACGCTGACACCTGTTGATGAAAAAATGAAAAGCATGATTCAAAGAATAGAAATCACGCTCGCTCAGAAAGCCGGCGTGATTCAATCTGTCAAAATCTTTGAAGGCGCCGACAGCTATACACAAATCAATTTCAACAATGTCAAAATCAACGAGACGATAGATTCCTCTGTGTTCCGGAACGTTCAATGAAAAAATTGTTTCTTTTGTGGCCCCTCTTTTTTCTTTTTTCCTGCACCACGTTGCCGGCCATTCATCCCGATTCGTCACCGCTTCGTGAGCCATCCTTCGCCTGTCCGTCCCCCTATTTGAAAGAGAAATCCCGTTTGGTGCACGCCATCGAAATCAGGGCGGCCGGTCAGACCCGAAATGTGGTGATGGGCGTCACCCTGGTTGATCCTGTTTCCCGATCCATATCCTGCGCGGTCATGACCGCGGAAGGGCTGGTTTTGTTTGAAGCGGAGTCAACACCGGAAGCCCTCAACGTCATTCGCGCTCTGCCGCCTTTCGATGCCGGACAATTCGCGCAAAATATGGTTGATGACATCAAACTGATTTTTCTGGAGCCGCAAGGACACTTGCAGGCGAAAGGATATCTCTCTTCCGGAGAGAGGGTCTGTCGCTATCCCGGAGCAAACGGCAGCCGGATTGATGTGATCGAAAATGATTCGCTGAAAAATGAAATTAAGCAATACTCGCCTTCCGATGTCCTGAAGCGTCATATCCTTCTGGATCAATCGGGAAAGGATGTTTACCGGCATATTGAGCTTAGCGCCGGGGGAGCCTTTGACTACAGACTGGTGATGACTCTTGTGGAAGTTCAGCCGATAGACCCGGATTAAAAAAGGGGCTGCCTTGCCGGTCAGCCCCTTTCCTGAAATTCATGAACCAAATATTAATAACCTCTTGCCTTTAAATCCCTGGCCACGTTGACGTAGAAGCCCTTGGCATTCCAGCCGGGAGTTATGCCGAGGAAATGATTGATTTCATAAAAATGGTTGACGCCCGGATACAATAATGACGTTTTCATAGTCCCTTTCCATACCGGCGCCGAGCAGGTTGCCCCCGCTTTACACAAGGTCGGAATGCGGGCGCTGTCCAAGGATACCAGACCGTCGTTATCGCCGGCGCCCATCAGATTCATTACGGTATACAAGATACCGGCAACGGTTTGCCCAAGAAGATCAGCCGCCGGATTGATATAATTAATCTTGCCGCCGTATGCTTCATACTTCACGCCGGGCATATTGGGCGTATTCGGATTAAAGGTATTGATGACGAAGTCGGAAATTAAATTATCAAGCAGCAGCTTGGTATTCTGTTCTCCGGCCATTTCAAAGGTTTCGCCAAATACATCGATCAGATCGGTTAAAGCATCGCCGACAATCGGGCCGAGAATCGGAATTTCATTGACGCCCAGTACAACACATCGGCGACTTCTGATCCTTTGTGCGTGCCGCTGATGCTGGTGAGCGTGGCCACTTTAGAGTTGCAGGAACCGGCCGCGCAAACGCCCGGTATCGCATAGTTGGTGATCAGGTTTCTGCTGTCCAGCGGTCCCATGGAATGGGCGATCATGTTTATTTTCGAAAACTTATAAAGCGGTCCCCCGAACAGCTTATACTGATAGGCCAGCTCATTGGCGAGCTGCTGAGTTCTGGGATTGACGCCGTTGAAAGGATCCTGATTGGAAACATAAACTTTGGCGCCTTTTTGTCTTAATGTATTATCAATCCCCCACCAGTAATTGATACCCAGCATATTTTTGTCGCGGAAAAACGCGCCGTGCACGAGCACGATCGGATATTTGGTTTTGCATTCGTCCCACCACCAGGCATTGCCAATGGCGACGCTGCCCAATAACATGATTAAACTCATTGATAAAACGAACAGCTTTTTCATAGGAGCCTCCTTGATCAATTTTCTTAAATGGTCGATGTTTTTACGATGAAGCGCGATCCACACACCAAACCTCTAACGCGCTGGCGGTTTAATGGATCTCATATGGACAGAAAAGGTGCAGGTGAAGATCAAAAACGTACCGGTCGATTTTTGAAAATAATACCACCACCATTTTATTTGTCAAGTGGTAATCATTGACCTGTTTTTGTGGCGAAATATTTAAAATATTTCTTTATTAATAAATGTTTATCGGAAACGACGTCCTGTTTAATATTGTTTACCACTATGTAAGCTTATAGCCTTTTCCCCTGAAGTGAAAATGATATCTTGTGCCAAAATCTTCTTGACACGCAATTTGCCGCCTCATATATTCAGCTGCATTAAAGGAACATTCTAATCCATAAATTATTTCCGGACATATTTCGTATTCTGTTATTTTTAACGCTTTTAAGATTTTTTTCGTCACACATGCCGTCATGAATCGTATCAGTGCATAACAAACGACGCTTGCCCGTCCGTCAATTAAAATAATGGAGGAAGCCATGAAGGAAATGAAAAGAAGGGAGTTTTTGAAAGCAGGCGCCGCAACGGTTGTTGTTGCCTCAACTTGCCTGTGCGGTTTGAACGGCTGCGCCACCTTTACAAAAGTCGGCGATACGGTCGCCGTCAGGCCCGAGGCTTTGACCCGAAAGGACGATGAATATCTCATCGATCTTTCAAAAGAGCCGGTTCTGAATCAGGTCGGCGGTGCGGTAAAGATCAAGAATGAAGCGATTCCCCAGGGAATCATGGTTGCTCACACCGGGGAGAACGCCTATCAGGTTGTCTCTCTTGCCTGCACGCACCGGGGCGTGGAAGTCGAATACGACCATAAGAACTGCCGTTTTGTCTGCTCCAGCCTCGGTAGCTCCAAATTTTCTCTGGACGGAGGACTTCTGAGAGGGCCGGCAAAAAAACCTCTCAAGCCGTTTCAGGCAACAATCCAGAACGGCATATTGTCCATTAAGATGACATCAGGCTGAAAAAAATCATGTATAATCCTTTTATAGAAAAACAAGACGACGACGATGACGATTGCGGTCTGGTCAGCGAGGCCTGTCACGGTAGTCAGGAGGCTCTGGAGAAGCTCATCCTGCGGCATCAGGCATGGATCTTCAATATCGCTGTGAAGATGGTCATGGATCCCGACGATGCAGGCGACATCACCCAGGAGATTCTCATCAAAATGATCACGGGACTGTCGTCGTATGATCCCCAAAAGGGGCTGTTTCGGACCTGGCTTTACCGTATTGCGGCAAACCACGTCCTCGACATGAAAAAACGGAAATTTGAAGTGCGAATCCACGACTTTGATACGTATGTTTCCCTCATTGAAAAACTGCCGGACCATCGGGACTTTTCCCACCCGGACAAAAAAATGCTCACGGAAGAGCTGAAAACGGGATGCATGATGGGCATGCTCATGTGCCTGAATCGAAAGGAGCGTCTGGCATTCATTCTGGGCGCTGTTTTCGCCGTCACCGATGTCGTGGGTGCCGACCTGATGGAGGTCACCAGGGCCGGTTTTCGCCAGCTCCTCTCCCGGGGGCGGCGAAAAGTTCATGCCTATATGAATGGCGTCTGCGGCCAGGTCAATAAAAACAACCCCTGCCGGTGCGAAAACAAACTCAAAACTTTTCTCGACCTGGGGATGCTCAGTCCCGGCAAGTCCCGTTTTTGCCGGCCCGGCGGCCGGCAGGTGAAGGATGTCATGGCCGAACGTCTCGAAGCCTTTGACCGGAGCTACTTCAGCCCGTTTCTTGAACGGTTCCGGGAACAGCCTTTTTACGATCCCCCCGATATAACCATATGGCTTCGCAACGCCATGAACGGGGAGGAATTCCGGCAAATCTTCAATATTCACTGAAAAAAGGAAAACCAATATGAAAGATCTGAAAAAGGAGATTCAAAGATCATTTCGCCTGGAGATGATCGGCACAGGCCTCTACAGCGCCCTGGCAAAGCAATACGGCAGGCAAAATCCTAATCTCGGGGAAAGGCTTCAGACCTTTTCCGACGATGAGCGCATGCACGGACGGCTCTTCCAGAAATGCAGCCAAAACCTGTATGGCAACGCGCTCGGGGGAGAACAGCTCTGGCATTTTGTCGGAAAAATGGCTGCCTGGGCCATGCGTCCCCTCCCGCTTGAGGCCAAGCTTAAAAAACTGAACATTGCGGAAAAACATGCTGTGGAACAGATCGAACAGGCTCTGGCCACAGGGGAAGACACGAGCTTTCACAAAGCCATCCGGGTAATTCTCCGCGATGAAAAAGCACATGCGGCATTTTATGACGAATGGCGCTCATCCTCGCCGATGCAAACATGAAGAAGATTGCTGCGACCCGGGGAAATTTAATCTGATTCAGGTAAGCTTATGGCCTTTTTCCCTGAATAATCTCAGGCAGGCGTCGGCCACGATACCGTCGTAAAGCGTTCCCCTGTTTTTTCCGATTTCATCGAGCGCGGCCTCTATGCCCGGGGCCGGACGATGGTAGCGATGGGAAACCATAGCCGATACGACATCGGCAACGGCGAGAATTCTCGCCTCCAGGGAAATTTCATCTCCTTTCAGGCCTCTGGGATAGCCGGAACCATCCATTCTTTCGTGATGCTGATGAACAATTTGTGCCAGCGGCCACGGGGATTCCACGTTTTTCAGAATCTCGTATCCGCTTCGGGAATGTTCTTTGATTAACGCGAACTCTACACTGGTCAGCTTCGCGGGCTTGGTCAGTATCTCCGGCGGGATCGACAGCTTGCCGATATCGTGAATGGCGCCGGCCATGCGGATAGCGTCAATCTTTTCCTGAGGCAGGCCCATTTCCAGGGCAATATCGCGGGCCACATCCGCCGAACGGACCTGATGCAGGGCGGTGTAGGGATCCCGGACTTCCACGGCGGAAACCATCACCTGAAGCGTGCTGTCGTAAGCTTTACTCAGGCTCTCCAGGGTCTGCTGCAGTTTGGCTTCCATGTTTTTGCGCTCGGTGATGTCACGGACAACACCCCGAAAGCCAATCGGTTTCCCGGATGAATCCTTCTGCAGCAGGATGGATATCTCCACATATCTTTGGGTCCCGTCCTTCCGGATGATCTGCCATTCCAGACCTTTGAGGGATTGTCCCGTCTTGTAGACCTTGTTAAACGCTTTGTAGACTTTCCTGGCGGTTTCCGGATCCGTGTATTGCCGGTTGTTCATGCCCATCAATTCCTCTTTGGAGTAGCCGTGAATCCGGCACACGGCGTTATTGAAGAACGTATAGTTGCCGGCCAGATCAATTTCCCAATAGCCGTCTTCGATATTTTCCAGAGTTGTGGCCAGCTCGAAGAGCCGGGCATTCTCGATGGATATGGCCGCCTGGGCGGAAATCAAACGGAGCATATCCAGACGCTCCGGCGTGAACGCGTCTTCACTAATGTTGTTTTCCATATAAAGAATGCCGGAGATTTTGCCCTTGCTGATGATGGGAATGCACAGAATGGACTTGCACCGGCGATGGATGACATAGGCGTCGTCCGTGAAGGCGCCTTCCTGCGCCGCATTTCCGAGGATGACGTCTTTTCCGCTGTGATGAACGTAGTTGACAATGGCCTGGCAGATGTCGGGACAGTCGCTGAGCGGAATAGACTGCATCACCTTTGTTTCATCGCGATCCACGTCTTCGCTGGCGTCGATCATCAACTTCCCCTCCGACTCCAGCATGAGATAGCCGCGCTGGGCGCCGGCGCTGGTGACGGACATATGCATAATTTTCTGCAGGAGCCGCTCCAGCATCATTTCACTGGAGATCACCTGAGACACCTGCATGACTGCGGAGAGGTCCAGCGCAGCCGACAGATCGCCTCTCGTCTTTGCGGAGGCGGCTGCCTCAACATCCCGGGACGTCGCGGTTTCGGCAGGAACCAGGTCGGGATACATTTTCCTGATCTTGTCGATCAGCGCTGTCGCGCCCCACCTGGAATAGCAGGCATACGCCTGAGTCATATACCGTCCGGCCTTTTCATGGTCGTTGATGGATCGGTGCATCCCCGCGATAATTTCCGAAGCGATGCCCTCCACGACCAGATCGCCGCAGGTTCTGCACTGTTCAATCGCCTTCTCATAGAGCTTCTCCGCGGCAGGCAGATCGCCGCGCATCATCCAGGCATATAACGCCTGCATCGATGTATGCATGTAGGAACAGTTCATGGGAGCGCTTTTAGCCCACGCCTTCATTTTCCGCTCATTGATCTTGATGAAAGCCAAGTGTTTGAGCTTTTCCGCCGGGGCGGCATTTTTATAGACCATCAGCCGGGCAACCGAATCCAGCAGGACCGCGTATTTGTTGATCAGCACGCCCTGCTGCGAATCCATGTATTTTCTGAATTCATCGGAGGCTTTCAGGGCCAGTTTGTACTCGCTGAAAAGCGAATACAGGATTAATTTGACGAACCAGTAAACCGAAAGAGCCGCCAGGTTTTCAGTACTCTTCCACGAGGGTAGAAGCTTCTCCGCGTCAATCGCTTTCCCGGTCAGTTCCACGGGATGGTCGGATCGCCCCAGCAAATTCAGGATACATTGCCAGGTCATCGACTGCAGCGTCAGGGTATGCCCCTGTTTCATTCCGGCAATGATTCTGTTGTTTCGCTCCATGTCTTTTTCCAGTTCGGAAAGCTCTTTGCCGGTGAAGATGTGATGCACGTCGGTGAAAAAGAGATTGAAGGTGGCAAAGCCCAGATCACCTGTCTCCTGGCCGATTCGGTATCCCTCCAGCATCGGCTCAATGCTGTCTTTCATCGGAGAGGCCCAGTGCCGGACCAGTGCGTTGTACACAAAAATGGTTCGGCACTCCTGATCCCGGGCATCCAGTTTATCCACCAGTTTCAGCCCCATTTTTCCGAAAGCCATCGCCGCGTTAAAATTCCACAGCCCCGCCGCCTGAACAATTCCGAAACCGGCAAACGCGAAGGCATGCTCCGGCGCCAGACCGTATTTGAATATCAGCCGGAAGGTTTTCAGAATAATCAGCGCGAGCAGATTGGGATCGGTATAAAAAGCGGCGTGGCCCACGCTGGCCAGGATTTTTCCCGCCGCCAGGATTTCCGGATCGCTGGTTTTCGGCAGGTTGACCAGATCTTCGGATTTTTTCCCCGCAAGTTTGAGCATGATTCTGATCAGTTCCACAACGATATGAAGTTTGCCGGCTTTCTTCGGCAGCCGGACACCGAACCTGGGCGCGATAGTATTCACAATCGGCATGGCCACGTCGATGGCGCCCCGGTAATCCTCGCGCGCGATACAGGCGTTGATCCGCGATGTGTAGATTCCGGCTTTCTCCCGTGTGGTCTTCGCGTGCTGCAGAGTGATTTCCGCCAGTTCATTCATCCTGTCGTAATGGCCCATCAGGTAGGCCGCTTCCGTCGCTTCGGTATAAAGGGCAACCGTAAGAGGGTATTGTTTTGTCCAGGGATTTTCTTCCAGAAGATCTATACCGCTTTTCAGATACTGGAAAGCCGGAGCATAAGCGGCAGAGGCCTTCGCCTTCTTTCCCGCTTCCAGATTGAGCCCGGCCAGCCATTCCCGTCCGGCGACGTCCTGAATCATCCTGACGCCAAGGTTGAGCTGATCAACGATATAGAAGAGTTTGCCCGGCAGATCTTTTTCGCCGGCTGTATCCAGAACCCTTTTCCCTATTTTGTAGTGAAGCGCCGATTTATCCTCTTCCTTCACCAGCGAATAGGCCGCCTCATGAATCCGGTCATGATGAAAGACGTAGTCATCGCCGATCTTGCTGACCATGCCCTCATGTATGGCTTCGGTCAAATCCCCCAGCGCCGCTTCAACGGTTGAATTTCTCACCGCTGCCAGCGTTTCCAGATTAAACCGGTTGCCGATGCAGGCGCAGATCTTCAAAACATCCCGGGTGGCCGCCGGGAGCTTTTCAATCTTCCCGGCCATCATCTGTACCAGATTGTCGGCAACTTTCATCCGGCTGATTTCGCCCACATCCCACTGCCAGCCCTGCGTTCCTTTATGGATAATCATCTTTTCATTGTAAAGTGTATGCAGGAACTGATTCACGAAAAAGGGATTACCGCCCGCTTTTTCCTGGATCAGCCCGGCCAGTCCGAATCCTCTTTCTTCGGAGCAGCGAAGAAAATTAACGACCAGCTCCGTCACTTCTTTCTTTTTCAAAGGGCCCAGCGTGATTCTGTCCATACGGATACGCTGCCGCTCAATGTCTTTCAGAAGTTCGGCAAACGGATGCGCTTCATCCACCTCGTTGTCCCGGTATGAAAATATGATGAAGAGATGATGGATGTCGCTGCAAATGATGTTTTTCATGAGCTGAAGACTCGCCCTGTCCGCCCACTGCAAATCATCCAGAAAAAGCGTCATCGGATGTTCCTTTTGCGGAAAGACGCCCATGAATTTTTCAAACACGAAATTAAAACGGTTTTTGGACTCCTCCGGCCCCAACAGCGGCAGTTCCGGCTGCTGCCCGATAATCAATTCGACTTCGGGAATCACATCGGTGATGACTTTGCCGTTATCGCCCAGGGCTTTGGAAAGATTTTCTTTCCAAAGATTGATCCTGGCCGCGCTTTCCGAGAGGATTTGTTTCACCAGTAGTTGAAACGCCTGAATAATGGCGCTGTACGGCTTGTCTCTTCTGAACTGCTCGTATTTGCCGGAAATAAAATAGCCGTGCCTGGCCACGATCGGCTTATGGATTTCATGAATCATGGCCGACTTGCCGATACCCGGCGCGCCGGAGACAATCATCACCGAGATGCCCTTTCCCCGTTCAGCGGCTTCCTCAAATCTCGATATCAATGTATTGATCTCTTTTTCCCGTCCGAAAAGTTTCTGCGGAATGATGAACCGGATGGAGATGTCGTTTTTTCCCAGTTCAAATGAATCGATTCTGTTCTTCTCTTTCAGTTGCTTCAGGCATTCCCTGAAATCCGCCTCCAGACCGAAGCCGTTCTGGTATCTGGCTTCCGGATTCTTAGCCAGCAGCCTCATGAGGATATCCGAGACGATGACCGGGATTCGCGAATCCAGCTTCACCGGGGCCTTCGGCATCATGGCAATATGGGCATGAATGAGTTCCATGGGATCCTGAGATTTAAAGGGCAGCAGACCGGTCAGCATCTCATACAGCGTAATGCCCAGCGAATAAAGGTCGGTGCGGTAATCCACAGATCTGTTCATCCGGCCGGTTTGTTCGGGAGACATATAGGTCAGCGTGTCGCTGATGAAACCGGGATTGTAAACCTCATCATTTTCATGCGTCAGGATGGCTGCGATGCCGAAATCCGTGATTTTCAATTCTTTCGTGTCCGGATGAATCAGGATGCTTTTGGGTTTGATGTTTCTGTGAATGATGCTCCGGGCATGCAGAGCTCCGAGCGTTTCAGCGATATTAGCCGCGATGATCAGAAAGGATTGGATATCGAATTTTTCACCGCCGCGCAGATAGTCTTTAACGGGAACTCCCTCAAAATCCTCCAGGATAAGGGCAAATCCGTCTTTCTGGTCGATCATCTCGATAGTCTGAACGACCGTTTTCAGATCGAGGTTTTTAATGAGATCGTATTCCAGCCGGAATTGTGCCATCTCGGATGGGGTTGCGTGAGACGTCTTGAGCAGCCGGACAATGAACGATTCGGTTTCATTTTCCTTGTGGCCCCGGTAAACGGTGGAATTTCTGCTCTCGAACAATTTTTCCCGAAG
This sequence comes from Deltaproteobacteria bacterium, assembly GCA_022710585.1. Classification (GTDB taxonomy): domain Bacteria; phylum Desulfobacterota; class Syntrophia; order Syntrophales; family Smithellaceae; genus Smithella. The sequence goes on from JAKLGV010000017.1 coordinate 31,402, forward strand.
GATGTAACGGCCGATCTTTTCCATAAGCGTAAATCTCTCGACAAGGAATCCTTTTCTAATTTATCGCGATGAAGGGACTCAAAAATCGGCTATTTATTCACCGCCGAGCCCGCACCCTTTTCAATCGCCAGTCTTCTGCGCAGGGCATCCGCTTCGTCGCCATACATCTGATTTTGAAGTTCGCTGATCCTTTTTTCCTTTTCCGCTTTTTCCAGAGAGGCATCATGGATGATCTCCGCTTCCCTGGCTTTATAATCCTGATCCATCTTTTCGTTTTTGGCGATGGCTCGGTCCACTTCCTCGAAACCGCGCACCTGTTCGGGCGAGAACAGCTCTTCCCGGAAAATTTTGATCTGTGATTTTCTGGCTTCTTCGCTCATTTCCGAAAAGTCTTTTTCATACATCGCCAGCTTTTCTCTGTATTTGACATAGGGTTCGGCATAGGCATCCACGTTTTGCGCTTCATCTCCCCACATATCCTGATTCAACTGCTGCAACCTTTTTTCTTTTTCCGCACCGTACATATCTCTGCTGTTGAGGATGGCGCCGCGCCGCAGAGGATACTCCTCGGCTTTGATGCTGGCGCCAAAGAGCACATCGGCGATCTCCCGGCCAAAGACCTCCCGGCGGTAATTCTGAAGTTTGTGCAGAAAGCTCACGGTTTCTTCCGTGGTTTTAGGCATTCCCCATTCGTTTGCCTTCTCGCCCAGCGTCAACTGATACCGGACAAACTTTTTGTATAATTCAAAAAGCTTCCCGGCCATGGCCTCCGGCATTGAGTCATCAAGATATTTCCGGACGTTTTCCAGAAGCTCTTCTTCGCTATCGAATTCTTTGAAATTCTCGTCGAGGAACATAAAGAATTTTATGGTGTAGGGATTGACAATGCTGTCTTTGAAGTAGTCCTTCGCGCTTTCCTCCTTGAAGTTGATATCTTTGTAAAATATTTCGATGTCCTTCAATTTAATCGGAGAGTTTTTGTCAAAAACAAAACCTTTATCGGCGTTGACTTCATCGGATTCTGTCATTTTTCTGATGACCAGCGCCACGATCAATATCAGAAGGATCACCACGACGACCGCAAATATCTTTTTCTTATTCATGGGAGATTCGCCCCCAAGTGGTATTTTATTTTGAACAATATTTATTGTTGGGATAGACGGAAGTATATGAATAACGTCGTCGCCTGTCAATAGATTTCAGGCCACTTTGTCAAATGAACAATAACTTGACACACAGACAACCAATAATATATGCTTCCCGACGTTTTTAGTAATAATGCCGGAACTGGGGATGTAGCTCAGCTGGGAGAGCGCGACGTTCGCAATGTCGAGGCCAGGGGTTCGATCCCCCTCATCTCCACCAAAACCTAATGTAACAAAGTCCCAAGAAGTGCAAAAACCCGTTAGAAATAGCGGGTTTTTTGTTGCAGGTGGCGTATTTGACAATAGAGTTCTTTTATCGGCTGTGTTTCCGGACATGAATTCATGGGCCAAAGAAAAACCATCCGGTGTTAAAATCAGACCAATACGACCTGGACTTGATATACTTTACTTCAGGAAAAATATCCGTCTGAAAATCAGATGGGTGAAGGTTGAGGAGTTGCGGCAGAAATCCACAAAAGGGCGGAAATGAGAAATTCTTCCACCTTCCGGATTGTAGCGAACACGAATTGGCGCTTCAATAACCGGTATGCCATTTCTGTTGGCGTGAACCAGAATTTCCACTTCAAACTGAAAGCGACGCGCCTTTGTTTTTAAGTGACGCGCTTCGGGCAGCGGGTAAATACGAAATCCGCTTTGCGAATCTGAAATGGCGGGGCCTCCGGAGGTCCACACCCAGAAGTTGGAAAACTTCCGTCCGAAACTGCTTGTCCAGGGAACATCCTTGCCCGCCATGCCTTCCCGGGCTCCGACAACAATCGGCCGCGTATGTTCAGGAATGGCCTTGATAAGATTGATTGCATCTTCCGGATAATGCTGGCCATCGGCGTCAACGGTAATGGCAAAGTCGGCCACATCAGCTGCGGCTGCAAAGCCTGTCAGAATAGCTGCGCCCTTCCCTTGATTCTGTTCATGCCGCAGGATTTGAATGCCTTTGATTTCTTTGATCTGATTATACATGTCGTCAGTTGAACCATCGTCAACGACAAAAACCGGAAAGCCCAGCGCCTGCGCATCATTCACAACCTGCGGCACCGTCCCGGCATGATTGTAAACGGGAATGACAAAAGCAAAACGATTTTGATTATTAGATTCAATCAAATTTTTTTTCACATCAAAGTCCTTTGGAGTCCGGGAGAAATGCTATTCCCCACGTCCCCGGGCCCATATGCGCGCCGGACGTCAGCGACAGCGGCTGCAGAATAATTTCCGCTTTCTGATAAAGCTCCTCGATCTTTTTTTTAAACGTGCCTTCCACCCAATTTTTGTTGTCGGAATATTCCAGCATAATAAGAGCGCGGGAAGCGTCTTGAATGGCGGCGTCGAGTTTTTTTAGCGCGAACCTCACCTGATCTTCCTGATTTTTTGCCGTGCCGACTTTCTTTGCCCCCTCGGGCAGAGGTGAAATGATTGGCTTGACGTTCAGCATATCGCCGAAGAAAGCGCCGGTTTTGGACAGACGTCCGCCCTCGGCCAGGTATTGCAGTTTGTCCAGAAAGACATATTCTTTGCAGGCATCGACGGCTTTTCCGGCAAAGGCGACCGCCTTCGTCATATCTCTTGTTTCGGCCAGATAGCGGGCGGTGGCCAGCGCGATGATTCCCAGCCGTCCCGACGCCGCGCCGGTATCCATAATCAGAAAACGGTCCTGCTTATGGTTTTCATTCCTCCACTGCTGTGCTGTCTGATAATTGCCGGTAAAAACGGAGCCCACGCACAGATACAAAACTTTTTCAAAGCGCTCCAGAACACTTTCATAAAACTGATGTCTTTCGTAAACAGAGGCCTGGGATGTGGACACCTTCACACCCTTTCTCATCGCGCTGTATAGATCTTCGGGATGAAAAAAGGTTTCGGGCAGGCTTTTATCGCCAACGGTCAGGTAACTGTTCAGCAACGTGAAGCCGTATTGCTTCGCGTCCTGATGGGTGAGCGATCCGGCGGCATCGGTCATGATATGAAAGGCCCCGCCGTCCTTGGATTGCATAAACTCGGTGACCTGAGAGGCGAGATGATCGTCTTCCCAGCGGATGACTTGCCCCAGCCCGTCTATCTGCGAGCGGACTTTTTCCTTATTATCGGTGTGCAGATGAATTTTATAAAGTTCGCCGTCCGGAATAATGATCACCTCTTCCTGAACGCTGGTGATGATTTTGATGTCCTCAGACGAGGCGCGGGGCGCCCTGACGACAAAGTCAACGCAATAGCCGGATTCGGTTTTTTCATGAAAGGAAGAAGAAATTTTAAGTCGATCTTTGAACGTCTCCGTCACCGGGCGGCAACCATCCGGAATCCCGGCGAGCATGTAAAAGAATCCTTCAAAAAAAATATAGATGCCCAGAGCGCCGGCGTCCACCACACCCGCATCCTGCAGACGCGGGATTTGTTCGTAGGTTTCATGAACAGCCTTTTCCAGGGACGCAATGACGGCATCCGCCGCCGGTTTATCGGGTATTTTTTTCCCGGCCAGAGTTTCAGCCAGCGCGTCAAAGACGCTCAACATGGTACCGGGACGGGGATGGCTCACCGCACGCCATGCTTTCTTTGAGCCTTCTGAGGCGCGGTCGGCAAGCTGTGAAACGTCGTCCGCCATACAAAAAGCGGAAAAAAACTGTGAGGCGATATTGCCGGAATTGCCGCGCGCCGACAGCAGCAAGTCATGAACTATTTTTTCATTCGGCTGTCCGGCGTGGCGCAGCGGGAGGAGGCTTAAGTTCAGGTTTCTTCCCGTGTCGCCGTCGGCAACGGGAAACACATTGATGGAATCCAGGAGATCCGCGCGGGCAATCAGGCGCTCCAATCCGGCAATCAAAGATTTTTGCAGAACATCTTCCATGATTAAAAACCGAAGGCGCTGCGAATTTCCTGCGGAACACTGAAGATCATTTCCATGTCGGGAACCCTGACGGTGACCTGTTCCGTGCGGCCGCGGGCGCAAACCTTGCCGCTGTCGGCATGGCGAATTTCAAAATCCACAATGATTTTCACGCGGGCGTCCACCAGCGTCGCCTTGCAGATGATTTCATCGCGGTGACGCAAAGGCAGAATATGTTTGGTCGATGTCTTGATGATGGGAAAGATGAGCTTCTGCTTTTCAAAAAAGGCGTAGAGGTCGATACCGCTATTTTCAAAAAGCGCCGCGCGGGCCACTTCAAAATAGTTCAGATAGTTGGCATGCCAGACGATCTGCATGGGATCGAGATCAAAAAAAGGAATTCTTATTTTTACTTCAAAGCTTTTTTGTTTTTCCGTCATGGCTTTAGTTTGAAGAAGTCGGAGTATTGAATGGCCGAGCACACGTTCTCGATGTCCCGATCCATCGCCCGGTCATCCACCACCGGCGCGCTGACCGACCGGATATTGCTCATAAGATTGGCCAGTGCCGGCCGGGCATCGATATTGTTTCGGATGTCGCAGGCTTGCGCCGCGGCCAGAAGGTGAATGGCCACAACGCGTTCTGTCAGCGTGCAGACCCGTTCGGCGTCGCGCGCCGCGATGGTTCCCATGCTGACCTTGTCCTGATTATGCGATTCGGTGGAGCGCGAAAAAGATGCCGCCGGCATGGTGGCCTTCAATGCTTCCGCCGTCAGCGCCGATGAAGAAATCGACATGGCCTTGAAGCCGTGGCGCAATCCCTTTTCCCCGGCGGATTTCCTGACCAGATCGCCCGGAAGTCCGCGGTTGAGATTCGGATTCACCAGCAGCATGACCTGCCGGTCACACATATCGGCCACGGATGCCAGCGCCGCCTTGAGTCCGTCCATGGCAAAAGCGATGTGGCCGCCATAGAAATTGCCGCCCATCAGCACGTCGCCGCTTTGCGGATCGAAAAGCGGGTTGTCGTTGGAGCTGTTGGCTTCCCTTTCCACCCATTTCTTAATCCATTCGAGACTGTCATATAAGACACCCGCGACCTGCGGGGCGCAGCGCAGGGAGTAGGGATCCTGAAGCGTCTCCAGTGCGTCATCTTCCAGGTGGACGGATGCCACTCTGGCCTTCAGAAGTTTGACAATCTGCGCGGAGACAAAAATCTGACCTGGAAAGGGTTTGGCTTCGGAAATAACCGGATGATAATGCTGGGCGTTGCCCTTGAGGGCGTGAATGGAAAGCGCGGTGGCGGAAATTACGGCGGATAAAATCCGCCAGGCCCTCTCCACCGCCAGAACAGCGATACCCGTCATGGTGGTGGTGCCGTTGAGCATGGCCAACGGCTCTTTGGGCAAATACCGGTAGGGTTTAATGCCCGCCTGCTTTAAGGCTTTTGCCGCCGGCATGGTCTTGCCCCGGTAAATGACGTCGCGCTTGCCCGTCAGACAGGCGCCGACATAAGACATCGGCGTCAGATCGCCGGAGGCGCCGACCGAACCTTCGCAGGGGACCACCGGTGTGATGCCGTGATTGAGAAAATCGGCCATTTGTTTCAACAGCGCGATAGATACGCCGGAATAGCCGCGGGCCAGACAGATGATGCGGCACAGCATCGCCGCCCTTGTTTCTTCAATACCGATGGGCTCTCCCGTGCCGCAGCCGTGGAATTCAAGAATGTTGACGCCATTTTTCATGGCGATTTCCATGGACATGCGCTTGCCGCACGATTTGCCGTAGCCGGTGGTGACGCCGTAAACAGGGATCCCCTTCTGCATGGCATTAATGAGAATCTTCTGCGTCTTCTCCATTTTTTTTATAAAGGAAGCTGATGGGCTGATTTGCACGGGAACACCGTAGCGCGCCACAGCAATAATATCATTGAAGTCTACAAAGCTGCCGTCAATGACCAGAACGGCCTTGTGATTATTCTTTTTCATCGAATTTCCTTTCCCGGACTGCCGGCCGTCGATCTCGCGGCTTGTAAGTGCCGTCCGCCTTTTCCTTATCCATAACTTTTTTCAGCAGTTTAAACATCTTGTAATTCTGCGGCTCTTCTTCGTAAAATTTGTCCCAGCAGTAATAATAAAGCTCCTGAAGTTTTTCCGGCGTTAATGCCTGAGGCTGAAAAACGACCTTTCCACAGGTGTAATCGTTCCAGTCGTAAGAAAATATTCTTTTCGCATTGTGCAAATCGTCGAAGGTCTTTGTGTGCGGAAAGGGAGTGAGAACCGTGAACTCTGCCATATCCAGCTCAACGTCCAGGAGAAAATCAACCAGTTTCTTGATATAATCTTCGGTATGGTAATCCAGGCCCAGCAGGATACTGCCTTCCACCGCGATGCCGTAATCGTGATAGCGCTTGATGCGGTCACGGATAAAATCGGACGTGTCGAAAATCGCCTGATAGACAAACCATGCGCCGGCCTGCGCGGCCAGATCCAGCACATGATCGTCGTTTTCAATGGGATGGCAGCACCATTTCTTTTTCAGGGGAATCATTTCCCGGAATAAATCCATCTCCCATTGTTTGTCCTGCGCCAGAGAATTATCCACAATAAAAAGGCGGTTATTGTCGATCTTCGCCATTTCTTCGACAACCTTATCATAAGGACGGGGCCGGAACTTCCGACCGCCCAGAAACCGCACCGCGCAGGGATAGCAGTTGAAGCGGCACCCCCGGGACGCGTGCACCAGGTCCACCATCTGTACACCGCGATAATTGTACATTTCACGGTTGAGAATGCCGCGCCTTGCTGTGCCCACGCTTTCAATAGGCGGAAAATCCTGCATGTAGTCATAAATTTTTTGCAATCTGCCGTTTCGGAAATCGTCAAAAACCCGTTCCATCCGGCCTTCGGCTTCGCCCAGAAAAACACTGTCGGCATGCAGTTGAGTTTCCTCGGCGTGCAGCATCGTGGCAATGCCGCCGAAAATGACCTTGATGCCTTTGGCGCGGAATTGACCGGCGATTTCCCAGCCGCGTTTGATCTGCGCCGTCAGCATCATCGAAATGCCGACAAAATCGACCGCCTGATCAAAATCAATGTCCTGAATGTTTTCATCAATGAATTCAACGCGCACATCATCGGGCAGTGCGGCGGCAAAAACGACCGGCCCGTGCGGCGGCAGAATAAACCGCGTCTGCCGATCGAGCTTTTCCCACTTCGGATAGATCAGTAAAAAATTCATAAAATTTTCTTTCACGTATTTTATAGCTTACGCAACAAAGCCCTGTTTACAACATTTTCCAATTTACGCCAATAAAAAATTATTCATCAAAGACCGGAAGGCCCCAATCCGTTTGTTTTGAAATTCTTCACGGATCCATCAACAGAAAAATAAATTTCCGCATCCGGATTTTTTCCTCTTTTCAACGCCGTCACGATGTTATAAGAAAAACCTTCAGATCCATAAAAGAATGAAATGCTGCAAAGCAACGCCGCCGGGTGAAGGAGTTTAAATGAATTTATTGCAGGAAGTCTATGGGGGAAATACCATCCAAAACTGGCTTGTCGCCTTATTGACGTTAATCCTGGCCTTCGCGGCGCTGAAAATCATCCAGCGGCTGGCGATTCGCAAGCTTTCCCGGCTGGCCGCGGCAACGGAGACTCAGATTGACGATCTCTTCGTCTGCATGCTCAGAAACACAAAATCTTTCATTCTTCTGATCCTTTCTGCTTATATCGCGTCTCAAACGATTTATATCTCTCCCGCGATTTCCGGATTCTGGCAGAAACTGGCGATCCTGATGCTGATCTTGCAGGGAGGGCTTTGGGCCGGCGCCGGCATTTCATTCTCTTTTGACCAGACGATCCACCGGAAAATGGAAGCGGATGCTTCCAGCATCACCACCCTTAAGTTTTTAAAGTTCATCTCCCGTTTCATCCTCTGGACTATTGTACTGCTGTTAATCCTGGATAATCTGGGATTCAACATTACCGGACTGGTCGCGGGTCTGGGAATCGGCGGCATCGCCGTAGCGCTGGCCGTGCAGAACATTTTGGGCGATTTGTTGGCCTCACTTTCCATCATTCTGGATAAGCCTTTTGTCATCGGTGATTTTATCGAGGTCGATTCCCTTTCGGGGACGGTGGAGTATATCGGGCTGAAAACGACTCGGCTCCGCAGCCTCAGCGGGGAGCAGCTCATCTTCTCCAATAATGATCTACTGAAGAGCCGCATCCGCAATTACCGGCGAATGTCCGAGAGGCGCGTTGTGTTTGGTTTAGGGATTGATTACCGGACGCCTCCGGAAAAATTGCAGGAAATTAATATGATCATCACCGGAATCATCGGGAAGATGGAAAATGTCCGCTTTGACCGTGTTCATTTCAAAGAATACGGAGACTCTTCTCTGAAATATGAGGTCGTGTTTTTTGTCACGAATCCGGATTATAAAATTTATATGAATGTTCAGGAATCGATTAATCTGGCCATCTTCAGAAGCTTCCGTGAAAAAGGCATTCAGTTCGCCCATCCCGTCCGGACAATCTTTATGCAAAACGAAGCAAAAGAATTCTGACGGAGCAATGAAAGCATATGCGCAACAACCCGTATATATCCTGCTCCTGATCTTGAGAGAAACCCTTTTGAGTCATCCACCATTTTTTTATCAAAAAGACCATCACACGCATTGACAATCGACTGCCTTGCCTGTATAAGGTATCCCTCTACAGAGGGGGGTATAAAACGCAGGGAGACGCGAGCAGAATCACCGGAGGCCTCTCTTCGTGCTATTAAATAAACAATTTCAGGGACAGGTATATGAAAGAAGTCAGCATTGATAATTCATTGGAAGAAATTAATTTTCTGAAGAACAGAATAAAAGAACTGGAAGAGCTCGTGCGTCAAAAAGAGTCGACAGAGCATCATCTTCCCGAAGAAAATATACTCAGGACGATCATGCGTCTATCTCCCTGCATGGTTGTCGTGACCAGACTCGACGGCACTATTTATGAAATCAGCGACACGTCGTTGCGACAATTCGGATTAACCCGAGAGGAAGTAATCGGCAAGACGTCCAGAGAGGTGGGTATCACGTCAAGTCAGGACCCGGAAAAAACAAAGGAAATGATCTTACGGGATGGAGGATTCCGGAATCTGGAAAATGTACACCATCTTAAGAACGGCAGCGTTTTCACATGCGTGGAGTCCGGGGAAATCGTCCGTGCCGGGAACGAACAATTCTTTGTGGTGATCGTGACGGACATCACCGCCCAGAAAGAGAGCCTGGATGCTCTGATCAGCGAAAGGGACTTCAGCAAAGCGCTCATCGACAGTCTGCCGGGATGGTTTTATGTCATCAATGAAAATTATCAATTTGTCCTCTGGAACAAAAACCTGGAAACCACAACCGGCTATTCGGCGGATGAAATCCGGAAGATGAAGGTTTCCGATCTTCACCGGGAAGCGGATCAAAAACTGGTATTAGAAGAAACAAAAAAAGCCTTAAGCCAGGGAGAACACCGGGCGGAAGCGGATGTCGTTTCAAAAGATGGAACGGTCAAAACCTATTTCTTCAACTCAAGAAAAATCAAATATCGGGGCGCGGATTGCATGGTCGGTAACGCCATCGATGTCACCGACAAAAAAATCATCGAGCAGGAATTGAAAAATCATGCCGATAACCTGGAAGACGCCAATATCGCTCTGCGTGTTCTGATGACCAAGAAAAATGCCGATCAGGACAACCTGGAGGAAAAGCTGCAGACCAACATCAATGAACTTGTGATGCCTTATCTGAAAAAAATGAAAAACGCTGATCCGAATGACCGCATCGCAAAATATCTGGGTATTCTGGAGAAGAATCTTGAGGATATCCTTTCCCCTTACATGAGGGACTTTCAGTCCGCCTATAGAAACCTGACGCCTCAGGAAATTCAAATTGTCGATATGATTAAAAACGGAAAAAGAACAAAGGATATTGCCAAGATGCTCAACGCATCCGAACACACGGTTATGACCCATCGGAACAATATCAGGAAGAAACTGAAGCTGGTGAACTCTAAAACCAACCTTCGGACGCATATTCTTTCTCTGAAATAGCAATTATTTTACATACACATTTCATTCTTGTATATTCACAAATAATCCTTGCAAATTCTAAAAAATTAGGATAAGAGCTACCCCAATTTTTTTCGGCGAAAACTGCGCGAATTAAATCCCGCGGAATTACAATCGTTCATTTTAACTTATAGGAATATTGAAAAGATATTATTCTCCAAAAAATAAGGGATGTTCCTTTGGAAAATGACACAAAATATAAAATCTCAACGTTTATGAACGATGGCATTATGGAGGTGACTGTCACAGGCAGGGCGGCGGGGCGCGACTTTGAAACCATGGTCAGCGAGGTAGGTGCCATCGTGAAAGCCGGTCAAGTGACGAAGGTACTCCTTGATGTTCGTGGTCTTGATGAGCGGATCAATCATGCGGAAATCTATCGTTTTGTCAGAAATCGACCTTCTTTCCTTTACGATATGCAAGCCGCAATTGTGGACCTTCCGGAAAATGCTCCCTATGCAAACGCGATTAAAAATGCCGGGCTGCCGTGGAAATGGTTTCCCGATATGGAACCCGCGAAAGATTTTCTCAACGTTAAAAAGCAGGGCCACAAAATAAAAATATTCGATAAGCTGTGATTGGCTGTGCTCGTGGCGAAATGAACGAAAGCCGGCTGAGATTACCTTCCCAGAATTAAATAGCAGTAGGTTCCGCCGAAAGAAATACCCGCCAGAGCGGCGTTGTCGATTTCCAGACCTTTCTTCTCATCTTTCACAAACGCAAGCGATTCCAGGGGATGCTCAAGTCCTGCCGTCGGGGGCAGAGATTTTTTCTCGATGGCCAGAGCCATGGCGCAGGCCCTGATCCCGCCCCCGGAAAAGCTTTCTCCCAGCACGCCTTTCATCGCCATGATGGATGGCTGCTCATCCGGGGATCCCCCTATCTGCGAATACGCTTCGGATTCCGCCGCGTCAAGATGGGTGTCGCCGTTGGCCGCCGCAAAGATTGCCTGCAGATCATGAACAGCAATGCCTGCGTTTTTCAGCGCGCGGTGAAGCGTCTGTTGGATGCCATCCGGATTCCGCGGCCAAACGTTGGGCCGGATCGGCGAAGAGCCCATTCCCACACCCTTGATTTCGCAATAAGGATGACGCCCCCGGGCTTCGGCTGATCGCAGACTTTCCAGACAAATAATGCCGCAGCCCTCTCCGGCGACGGTGCCGTTGCGGTCTCTGTCGAAGGGGCGGCAGGATTCCTCTTTGCCGTTTTGCGGTGAAAGCGCGTGGAACTTCGTCAGCGCCTGAAAATAAAATTCGGATAAAATATCCGCGCCGCCGGCAAAAATAAAATCCGCCGTGCCGCGCCTGATTTCCGCCGCCGCGTAAGCGATCGCGTTTTCGGCGGACACGGCGAAATGCGTTACGGTGGTGTTCACGCCGCGAAAGCCCAGTTCGATGGAGGTATGGCCGGCGGCGGCGTTCATCACGGTATTCGGCACCAGAATGGGATTGACGGATGCCGGGCCGTCTTTGAAAAGGGTTTGCAGAAACTGGGCGGTGATGTCGGTCGCCCCGAAAGCGGTTCCCAGCACAATGCCGACGCGGTCACGGTTTTCCGCGGTGATTTGCATGCCCGCGTCATTGAGAGCCAGTCGCGCCGCCGCGGCCGTCATCAGAGATATTTTGTCCATCCGCCGGATGTTTTTCACGGAGATGAAATCACGCGGGTTGAAGTTTCTGACTTCCGCGCCCAGATGGGAGGAAAACGCGTTGGTGTTAAAGGACGCGATTTCCGCGATGCCGGTTTCGCCCGCAAAAAGTCTGCCGCCGAATTCTTCCCTGCCGATCCCCAGAGGCGTCACCATGCCGATGCCGGTGACAACGACGCGCTGCGCCTTATCGATTTGCCGGCCGTTAGTCATGAGCGGCGCCCTTTTCTGAATATTTGCCGAAAATCAACGTCGTGTTGTTGCCTCCGAAAGCGAAGGAGTTGGAAAGAACGGCGCGCAAATCGGCTTTTCGGGAACCGGACGTGACGTAATCCAGATCGCACTGCGGATCGCTCTGCCGATGGTTGACGGTGGGCGGAATGAACCCCTGACGGATCGCCAGAACGGAAACAATGGCCTCCAGAGCGCCGGAGGCCCCCAGGGTATGCGCGTGCATGGATTTGGTGGAGCTGACAGGAATTTCGTAAGCGCGCTTTCCGAAGACTTCTTTGATGGCTCTGGTTTCCGTCACATCATTGACGGGTGTTGCCGTTCCGTGCGCGTTGATGTAATCGATATCATCCGCGGTCAGGCCGCTGTCCTGAAGCGCCGTCCGCATGGCGCGCACGGCGCCTGAAGCCTGTTCATCCGGCGCTGTCATATGATAAGCATCGCAGGTAATGCCGTAGCCCAGCATCTCGCCGTATATTTTTGCTCCCCTCTGCAGAGCCGATTCCAGCGGCTCCAGAATCATAATGGCCGCAGCCTCTCCCAGAGAAAGTCCGGCGCGGTCTTGATCAAAGGGGCGGCACGTTTCGGGATCAACGGATTTCAGCGCGTTGAAAGCGGCAAAGGTCAGCCGGCTCATAGGCTCCACACCGCCGGTGATCATAACAGAGGCATGTCCGTCAGCGATAAAATCACGCGCGCAGCCGATGGCTGTGGCGCCGGCGGAACAGGCGGTCATAAAAGTTGATTTTGGTCCGGTCAAACCCAATACGGATGCTATGCAGTCGGTGGAAGAAGCGCAGAACAAAGAAGCCAGAGCGGAAAACTTCGCGTTTTGTCCCGGATGGCTCAGGTAATCCTTGTAGAATTCTTCTCCCTCCAGAAGTCCTCCCGCACCGCCGCCAAGGGCGATGCCGGTTTTTTCTTTTAATGCTTCCGGCAGCGGATAAAGTCCGGCGTCGCGCAAAGCTTCAATGGTCGCGGCCAGAGCCATCTGGTCCGCCCGCGACGTTCGTTTGATGGAAAACTCCGGGGGAATATGATCGCGGGGAACGAAACGCTTGATCTGGCCGCCCGTTTGAGAACGAAAGCCGCCGGTGTCAAACAGGTCAATAACCTCAATACCGCAGCGGCCTTCCTGAAGCGCCCTTGCGAAATCATCAGCATTACCGGCGATAGCGTTGAGCGTGCCCATGCCGGTAATAACGATACGTTTTTTCAACCCTATGTTTCTCCCGGTATTCATCTGACTCCCATCGAATCAAAACTTAATGGGGCGACAATCAAAAGTCAAATAAATATTCACAGCCGATGGTTGCTTCATTAAAATCTCTTGACACATCAGGCGTTGATTTCTATAGTGGGTAAAATTTTCACCAAAAAAATTTCAGGAAAGGATGATTATGAGAAAATTTATAATTTGTTTTATTATTTGTGTACTGACTGTTCCGGTGTGGGCCGCACAACCCGAAACAGATGATCAGAAAACGCTCTACGCGATCGGTGTCATGATGACGAAACAACTGTCGGTTTTTAACCTGTCGGTGGAAGAATACGGATTCATTCAGCAGGGCATTGCCGACGTTGCCAAAGGTCAGAAACTGGCTGTCGAGCCGGAAGCCTTCGCGAAAAATATCGGTGAGTTTGCCAAGGCAAGAATGGCGGCTGCCGCGAAGAATCAAAAAGAACTGGCCAAGCCTTATCTGGAAAAAGCGGCGCATGAGAAGGACGCCGAGAAATTGGATTCGGGACTGATTTACCAGCCGATTAAAATCGGAACCGGGGTTCAACCCAAAGCATCGGATACGGTCAAGGTTCACTACGCCGGCTCTCTGATCGACGGTAAGGAATTTGACAGTTCCGTCAAGCGCGGTGAACCGGCTCAGTTTCCCCTGGGACAGGTGATTCCCTGCTGGACGGAAGGCGTCGCGAAGATGAAAGTCGGCGGCAAGGCCAAACTGATTTGTCCTTCGGATATCGCTTACGGTGATCAGGGCAGACCGCCTTTGATTCCCGGCGGCGCGGCGCTGGTTTTTGAAATTGAGCTGCTTGATATTATTAAAGATACCCCTGAAAAAGAGGCAACCGCTCCCAAACCGGCAGCCAAGAAACCGGAAGCCTCCAAGGCAAAAGGAAAGAAATAATTGACGCGAGATTGAACATTCTTTCTGGGGGGTGGGCGGCAAGTCCACCCCCGTTTCTATTGTTATGAATTTCCTCGCCCTGGCTTTTGAAACGGCAAATTACAACCCGGACAGCGCCTGCGCCCCGGTTCCGCTTCCAGTCGAAGACAATAAAATTGTTGAACAGAAATCGTTACTCATCCGCCCTCCCTACCAATCACTTGTTTTCACCTAATTCCTTTAACAGTGATTTGCGCCATCACGATGCCCTTTCCGATACGCTGGCCTGCACGAAAATAATGATCGAAATTCTTAAAAATACATAAGCTTATAAAACATGAGCGCTGCCTCAATATAAATTGAGACTTTCCTCAACTTTTCTGTTGACATCAGCGATGAAGATTGTTAATAGAACAACCGATTCAACAACCCTGTATTTTATTTTAATTGGAGAACCGCAACCGCTGGCGCAGTTGTCGGCAAGAGGTGGTTATTTTTTCTTAATCATAAACTGAATGGAAAAGGTCTGTGAAGCATAGCTCAAAAACACGCGTAGTCATTACCGGTGTCGGATTAACCGCTCCCAACGCAAACAATCTCAAGGATTTCCGCGAAGCGCTGCTGTCCCAAAAATCGGGAATTACCGAGATGGACGTGCGCTACATGGGAAAAGTGGCCGTCGGCAACTGCAATTTTGACGAATTTCTCTATCAAAAGAAAAAAATGCGCAGACGGGGAACGCGCGCCGGTTCCATTTCCATTTATTGCGCCCATGAAGCGCTGATCGACAGCGGGTTGTCCGCGGATGCGCTGGTGAAAGACAGGACGGGCATCTATCTGGGGATTACCGAACACGGCAACGTCGAAACGGAAAATGAAATCTATGAGCTTCATGAAAACAAGCTCGACGCGGGTTTGTGGTCGCATCATCATAATCCCCGGACCGTGGCCAACGCGCCGGCCGGAGAAGTCAGCCTGAATTTAGGCATTACCGGCCCGACCTATACCATCGGCGCGGCCTGCGCGGCGGGCAATATCGGAATTATTCACGGCATGCAGATGCTGCAGTTGGACGAAGTGGATCTGGCGTTGGCCGGAGGTGTTTCCGAAAGCACGGGAACGTTCGGTATCTTTGCCGGTTTCAAGAGTCAGGGCGCGCTGGGGTCTCATGAGGATCCCACGAAAGCCAGCCGTCCGCTGGATGTCGATCGTAACGGCATTGTTGTCTCCGAGGGAGGGGCTGTTTTTGTCCTGGAACGACTGGAGGATGCCTTGAAACGGGGCGCGAAAATATACGGCGAAATCGCCGGATATCATATCAATTCCGACGCCGCGGATTTTGTTCTTCCGGATACACAAAGGCAGATTGAGTGTATGAATGCCGCAATGGCCAAGGCAAAAATTACAGCCTCTGACATTGATATTGTCAATCTTCACGCGACTGGAACAACATCAGGCGATATTAACGAATCGGAAGCCGTCCGCGCCGTTTTCGGCCAGTCCGACAATACCTACATCAATTGTACCAAAGGCTTCATCGGCCACGCGATGGGCGCCGCAGGAGCGCTGGAACTGGCGGGAAACCTGCCCAGTTTTACCGACGGCAAAATTCATTCATGCAAAATGATCGAAAACGTCGATCCCAAGTGTGGCATGAAAAATCTGGTGAATGGCGAGCCTGTCGAAAAGGACGTTCGTTATATTCTGAGCAATTCTTTCGGAATGCTCGGAATTAATTCCATATTAATCATTAAAAAATATCAACCATAAATTTTACAGGGAGGTAGAATCATGGACTATCAGTCTATCAGGAAAAAAATTATTGATATCATCGCGGAGATCGCCATCGATGAGGATCTTTCCAACCTGGATGACAATATCAGACTCCGGGAACAGCTCGATATGGATTCCATGGATTTTCTGGATGTCGTGATGGAACTGAAAAAACGGTACAAAATAGAAGTTCCCACCGAAGATTACATGAAACTGGCAACCTTGAAAAGCTGCATTGAATATCTGGGGCCCAAATTTGCATTAAGTCCGGCATAATGACACAGTATGATACTGTTATCATAGGCGCGGGTATGTCGGGTCTGGCCGCCGGAATCAGGCTGGCCATGTTCGACCAGAAAGTATGTATTCTGGAGCGGCATAAGGTTCCCGGCGGTCTGAATTCCTATTATGAACGCCAGGGCCGGAAGCTGGATGTCGGCCTGCATGCCATGACCAATTTTGCCCTCCGGGGCGAAAGAGGCCGGCCTTTAACCAAGCTGCTGAAACAATTAAGAATCCCCTACGAAAAACTGGAACTGTCGCAGCAGAATTTTTCCCGGATTGCTTTTCCGGAGCGTGACCTTTCCTTTTCCAATGACCCGCGGCTGCTGATGGAGGAAGTTGAAAAAAAGTTCCCCGATCAGAAAGACAATTTTACGCGGCTGCTCGATCTCATTATAAATTTTGATGATGTTAATCTCCACAATAAAGCCGAAAGCGCCAAAGCAAAAGTCCGGGAAATCATCACCGATGAGCGCCTGCTCGAGATGCTTTTCTGTCCTCTCCTGATTTACGGCAGCGCTTGGGAAAACGACATGGATTTTTCCCAGTTTGTCATCATGTTCAAAAGCATTTATCTGGAAGGCTTCAGCCGTCCCCAAAACGGTGTGCGCACCGTAATTAATTTGCTTCTCGAAAAATACAAACAGTCCGGCGGCGAACTGCGTCTGGGCACAGGCGTTAAAAACATCGATGTGGAAAATGGCGTCGTCACCGGCGTCACGCTCGATTCCGGCGAAAAAATTCGGGCGAATAAGGTCATCTCGTCCATCGGTCTGCCGGAAACGATGAATATCGCCTCCCCAAAAGCGGATGCGCCGGTCACCGGCAATATGAGTTTTACGGAAACCATTTTATTCTTTGACAAGAAGCCCGCTGATGCCGGTATCCGGGAAACCATCATCTTCTACAACGACGACGAAAAATATCATTATCAAAGACCGCAGACCTTATGCGATTATCGCAGCGCCGTTCTTTGCTTTCCCAACAATTTTGGCCATGATGATTATGATGAAGGAATCATCCGTGTCACCTTTATTGCCAACTTCGATCAATGGAATGAACTTGAGAGGCCGACGTATCTTCAAATGAAAAAAGAAGTGCGCGATCAGGCGCTGGCCCTGACAGCAAAACTGTTTCCGCAATTTCAGGTCAATCTTCTTTATCACGATGTTTTCACCCCGAAAACGATTACGCGCTACACCGGCCATTATCAAGGCGCCGTTTACGGAACCACGCAAAAAGCCCGGGACGGACGCACCGGCATCAGAAACCTTTTTATCTGCGGGACGGATCAGGGCTTTCTGGGCATTGTGGGCGCGATGCTCAGCGGCATTTCCATGGCCAACCTGCACGGCCTGATGAACGGAGAAAGCGCATGAAGTTTAAGAACGCCGTTATCTCTTCCTTTGCCTATCATCTTCCCGAACAAATTATGACGACGGAAGCCATTGAAGAAAAACTTGCCCCTCTGTATCAGCGCCTCAAACTGCCGGCCGGGCGCATCGAACTGATGACCGGCATAAAGGAAAGGCGCTTCTGGCCGCCTGGCACCATGCCCAGTGATTTGTCCACTCAGGCCGCCCGAAATCTGTTTGGAAAAAAAATCGTTCAGCCGGAGCAGATCGATTTGTTGATTCATGCCTCCGTCTGCCGCGATTTTCTGGAACCTTCAACGGCTTCGATTGTTCACCATAATCTGGGGCTGAAGGCGGAAATCATGTTTTTTGATCTCTCCAACGCCTGCCTGGGAATGATGAGCTCCTTTGTCGTCGCCGCCAACATGATTGATAACGGTTTGATTAAGCACGCACTCATCGTCTCCGGTGAAAACGGCGGCCCGCTGCTTTTTCATACGATTGAGCATTTATTAAAAGATGAAAATATCACCAGAAAAAGCATCAAGAAATATATTGCGAATTTAACCATCGGTTCTGCCGCTGTCGCCTATACCGTTTCGCACAAGGATTATGTCGATGATGGACACCTCCTTCTGGGGGGAGCCTCTCTGGTGGATTCATCCGCCAATGTTCTCTGCCGCGGCGGCGGAGACACCCACTCCCTGATGATGGAAACCGATTCCGAAGAGCTGATGAAATCCGGCGTCGCGCTGGCCGAAAAGACCTGGGCCCAAACCAAACAGGAACTGGAATGGACCAACGAAGATGTTGATTATTTTGTCGGCCATCAGGTGGGCATCGCGCATGAAACCCTTCTCAAACAAATATTAAAACTCGAAAACTGCCCCACTTTTACCACTTACCAGTATCTGGGCAATACGGGAGCCTCCGCATTGCCCATCACGCTCAACATTTTTGACGAACAAAATAAAATTCCCAAAGGCAGCCGGGTCGGTCTGCTGGGCATCGGGTCGGGCCTCAATTCCATTATGCTGGGGGTCCAGTGGTAAGACCCGATTGGCTGAATAAACTCTATCCGTTTAAGTCCAATTTTTTTAAACTGAAAGAGAATCTTTCCCTGCATTATTTGGACGAAGGAAAGGGCGAACCGATTCTGATGCTGCACGGCAATCCCACCTGGTCCTTTTATTACCGGAATCTGGCAGCGGAGTTTTCCAGATCTCACCGGGTCATTGTTCCTGATCATATCGGCTGCGGCCTTTCGGACAAGCCTCAGGATTACGAATACACGCTCAAGCAGCACATCGACAATCTGGAAAAACTAGTCACACATCTCAAACTAAGAGATATTGTTTTGATTATCCATGACTGGGGCGGCGCCATCGGGTTCGGCCTTCTGGAGCGGCATCCGGAACTGGTCAAGAAGATTGTTATTCTGAACACCGCCGCTTACACGTCAGAAGTGATCGCCTTCCAGATTAATATGTGCCGGATTCCCGTTCTGGCCGAACAGGTGATTCGTCGCCTGAACGGCTTCGCGCTGACGGCAACTTACATGGCGGTAGCGAAAAAAATGCGGCCGGAAATCAGAAAAGGTTATCTTTTCCCTTATGACAGTTATGCGAACCGCATCGCCACGGCAAAATTTGTCGCGGATATTCCGATGAACCCGAACCACCGCAGTTATCAGACATTAAAGAACATCGAGCTATCGCTCTCCAAACATCACTGCCCCATCCTGATTCTCTGGGGCAGGAAGGATTTCTGCTTTCACGATTATTTTCTCAATCGCTGGCGGGAAATTTATACGCACGCGACAGTTAAAATATATGAGAATGCCGGACATTATGTGCTGGAAGATGCCAAAGACGAAATTATTGCAGAACTGAAAAATTTTATTTAAATCCGGGTTCATTACGGTGAGAAGCTGCCGATTATGAATATCGCTGATCGTTTTACCGACACGGCAAAAAAATACAAAAACAAAGTTGCGGTGAAATATCCCCGCCGCGCGGGTAAGAATTACCGCTACGACGCCATCACGTTCGGGGAGCTGGAATCGCTTTCCAACCAGTACGCCAATGGTCTTTCCGGCATCGGGTTTCGCCGCGGCAGCAAAACGCTTTTGTTTGTCCGTCCCTCCCTCCAATTCCCCGCGCTGGTTTTCGCTCTCTTTAAAATAGGCGTCATTCCCGTCCTGATTGATCCCGGCATGGGTCGGAAAAATCTTCTCACAGCCATCGAAGAAATCGCCCCGGAGGGTCTGATTGCCGAACCGGAAGTCCACTTGATGAGAATTCTTTTCAGCAAATCCTTTAAATCTGTCCGATTCAAAGTGACAACCAAAGGGCCCAAGGTTGGAAATTGTTTTCCCCTGTCCATGCTGGAAGATTCCAAAAATACTTTTGAGAGCGCTCAACTGGAGCCGGATGAAATGGCCGCAATTCTTTTTACGTCCGGCGGTACGGGCCGTCCGAAAGGCGTCGTTTACACCCATAAAATTTACACGGAACAGACACGCCTTCTCCGGGAACTTTTTTCCCTCAACGAAAATGAAATCGATTTGCCGTGCTTCCCGCTCTTTTCTCTTTTTACCCTCTGCATGGGTATGACCTCCTGCATTCCGGATATGAATCCGTCGCAGCCGGCCAAAGCCGATCCTAACAAATTACTGCAGAACATCACGGATAACAAAGTGACTTTTATGGCCGGTTCACCGGCCATCTGGGAAGCGCTGGGGGATTACTGTGAAAAAAATAAAATCACCCTGCCTTCTGTCAAATATCTGGTGATGTTTGGCGCGCCGGTCAGAAACGAGCTTCACGAAAAATTCAGCAGGATTCTTCCCAACGGCACGACCTACACCCCTTACGGCGCGACAGAAAGTCTGCCGGTGGCCAATATCTCGGGAAAAATCATTCTGGAGCAGACCGCTGCATTGACCGCGCAGGGCAGGGGAACCTGCGTCGGCATGCCGGTACCCAGTGTGGAAGTTTCCATCATCGAGATCAGGGACAACATCATTGAAAACATTTCCAAAGCAAAAATATTGAAACCGTATGAAATCGGAGAAATTATCGTTAAGGGTGATATTGTAACGCAATGTTATTATAACTCGCCGCAGGAAACCGCTCAGGCCAAGATCAAAGACGGTGAATCGATCTGGCACCGGATCGGCGATCTGGGCTACAAGGATGACCGGGGAATGATCTGGTTCTGCGGCCGCAAAACGCATCGTGCGGAGACGGATTCCGGCCTGCTCTGTTCGGTGATGTGTGAGGCGATCTTTAATGCTCATCCGGACGTCCGGCGCTCAGCTCTTGTCGCTCTGGGAGAAAAAGGAAAACAATCCGTGGCCATTGTGATTGAAAGAAATACGGTGGGCAAGAAATTCAACAAAAAAATATTAGAGCAAGAGCTGCTGCGTCTGGCGGGAAACAACGCTTTGACCGCCAGGATCAAATCCA
The DNA here is from genome assembly GCA_022710585.1 of Deltaproteobacteria bacterium. Classification (GTDB taxonomy): domain Bacteria; phylum Desulfobacterota; class Syntrophia; order Syntrophales; family Smithellaceae; genus Smithella. The sequence goes on from JAKLGV010000017.1 coordinate 52,375, forward strand.
TCCATTTCTGCGATCATTTTCCGGTTGATGTCCGCCATAATATCAAAATCGATCGCCTGAAGCTGGCCGATGAAGTTGCGCGGGGGAAGATATGAAAATTGTCGTGACCGGAGCGGGAGGTTTTCTAGGCAGGAATCTGGCTGCCGCCCTGTTGTCAAGAGGTCATCAGGTTTGGAACTTCAGCCGTCAGAATCACCCCCAACTACAGGCGATGGGCGTTGAAACCATTTGCGGCAATCTGCAAAACGCAGCCGATGTGGTGGCGGCGTTCAAAGGAATGGATGTTGTCTTTCATGTCGCTTCCCGCGTGGGCATCTGGGGCGATTATGATAAGTATTACCGGACAAATGTTGTCGGCACTGAAAATGTTATTAAGGCGTGCAGGGCCAACGGCATCACAAAGTTAATCTATACCAGCACGCCCAGTGTGGTTTTTGACGGCGGCGATATCTGCGGCGCCGATGAGACCAAGCCGTATGCCCAACACTTCTATAATTACTACTCTCAAACCAAAACAATTGCCGAACAGATGGTTTTAAAGGCCAATGATGAAAAACTATGCACTGTCGCGCTGCGGCCCCATCAGATCATCGGGCCGGATGATCCGCATCTTGTCCCCCGTCTGGTCCAGGCGGCAAAGCAAGGCAGACTGAAAATAGTTGGAAACGGAAAGAATCTTGTGGATGTCACCTACATTCAAAACGCGGTTGACGCGCATATTCTCGCCTTCGAAAAACTGGCCCCTCAATCGAGGGTAGCGGGTCAGGCTTATTTCATAGGTCAGGAGTGGCCGGTGGTGCTGTGGGATTTTATCAACGAGATTCTGGCGCGCCATCATCTGCCGCCCATCACCAAAAAAGTGCCGGCGGGTGTTGCTTTTAATAGTGGATTATTTTTTGAAAATTGGTATAGATTTTTCAAAATTAACGGAGAGCCGCCGATGACGCGGTTTGTGGCGATGCAGTTTTCGCGCTCCCATTATTTTTCCCATGAAAAGGCAAAAAAAGATTTCGGCTATGAGCCGAAGATTTATATTGAACAAGCGTTAAATCTGACAGTGAGGAAGTAAATGCTTTTGAACAAGAATGATCAAATCACACAAAAATACGATGTCGTCATCATCGGCGGCGGGCTGGGAGGTCTGACAGCCGCCAACAAACTGGCGAAGAACGGCCGCAAGGTTCTCCTGCTGGAATCTCACGATAAACTTGGCGGATTCGCCACCTGGTTTCATCGCCGCAAACATATTTTTGATGTCTCGCTGCACGGCTTTCCGGTCGGCATGGTGAAAACCTGCCGCAAGTACTGGAGCAAGGCCATTGCCGATAAAATTATTCAGCTCAAGCGGGTCCGGTTCATTAATCCCCTGTATCAGATCGAAACAGATTTCACAGTGGAAGATTTTACCAGCAAACTCGTCAACGATTTTAAAATTCCCAAAGAACAGGTTGATAATTTTTTTAATCTGATTATGAATATGAATTATTACGATAACAAGGAAATGACGAATGGCGAACTGCTGGAAAGTTTTTTCCCCGGCCGAAAGGACGTTCATCGATTTCTCATCGAGCCGATTGTTTACGCCAATGGCTCCACGATGGAAGACCCGGCCATTACCTACGGCATTGTCTTTTCTAATTTTATGAGCAAGGGCGTTTTCACCTTTCAGGGGGGCACGGACCTGGTCATTCAAATGATGCAGGAAGAGCTCCTGAAGAATAATGTTGATATTCGCCTGAAATCAAAAGTGGAAAAGATTGCTGTGGAGAATAATATCTGTCAGGGTGTCGTGGTGAACGGTGAGTTTGTTGCGTCCAAGTCGGTTCTGTCCAACGGCAATCTCATCGGAACGATTTTCAATATGGTCGGAGAGGACAAGTTCAAGCCTGAATTTATCGAAAAAGTGAAGAAGGTCAGGCTCAACACCAGCTCCTGTCAGGTTTACATGGGAATCAGGCAAGGGGAAACGATTGAGGATATCGGCGATCTGATTTTCTACTCGGAAGCCGGGGAATTCAAAACCGATGAACTTTTATCCATGAATACAACCAGCCGGACGTTTTCGCTTTACTATCCAAGACTCAGACCGCAACTGGCCGATGCCGGCTACACAATCGTTGCCTCCACCAACGCGCGTTATGAAGATTGGGCAAAACTGAGCAAAGAAGATTATGAAGCAAAAAAACAGGAACTGATTGACGCAACGCTGGTTAGCCTTGAAAAAATCATTCCGGATGTCAGAAAAAAGATTGATTATATCGAAGCGGCGACACCTCTTACGATCAAGCGATACACACATCACGAAAGGGGTTCTTCTTTCGGAACCAAGCATGAAGGCTTGGATGTCTCCATGAAACTGCATCACGAGATAAGCGGTTTATTTCATACCGGTTCCGTTGGCATCATCATGTCCGGCTGGCTTGGCGCTGCCAATTACGGCGTCATTCAGTCTTACGAAGTGGATAACTATCTGGATAAGCAAAACTGAGGTGCATATGTTTGATTTCAATCATCAGAGGGTCATTGTCACCGGCGGAACGCGAGGCATCGGAGCGGGAATTGCCGAGGCGTTTCTTCAGGCCGGCGCAACGGTAATCGCCGTCTATTCTTCCAATGACGCGGCCGCCAATGAATTTAAAAATAAAAATGCGCAATATGCCGACAGGCTCGATATACAAAAATATGATATCTCCTCTTCACCGGCGGTTAAAAATCTCTTCACGTATCTGGATGAAAAATATCCGTCTCTGGAAGTGCTGGTGAATAATTCAGGCATCCGGCAGGATGCCGTAGCCGCTCTCATGACGGATGAGCAGTGGAAAAAAGTCCTGGAAGTCAACCTGACCGGAACATTTTTTATGTCGCGGGAAATCATTCCACGTTTTATGTCCAATCGCTTCGGACGCATTATCAACATCAGCTCGCTGGGCGGAGACATCGGTTTTCAGGGACAGGCCAACTACGCGGCCTCCAAGGCCGGACAGATTGCCATGACCAAGTCATTATCTAAAGAAGTGGCCAAAAAAGGCATTACCGTCAATTGCGTTTCGCCGGGCTTTATTGATACGGAGCTCATCGGCGATCTTCCCGAAGAACAGCGCAAAGAATACCTGAAGATGATCCCGCTCAAACGCTTCGGCAAGGTGCAGGAAGTGGCCCATGCGGTTCTCTTTCTGGCAGGCAGGGAAGCTTCTTATATTACCGGCACAAACATCACCGTCGCGGGAGGTTTGTAATGGAAGAGATTCTTGCCGCCATTCCGCAGCGTCCGCCGTTTCTTTTTGTCGACAGGATTCTCTCCAGAGAAGGCAATTCCATCGCGACGGAAAGAACCTTAAGAGCAGACGAATATTTTTTCCAGGGGCATTTTCCCGGAAATCCCATCATGCCCGGTGTGCTGTTGTGCGAAGCCTGTTTCCAGACCGGCGCCATCTTAATGGGCGCGGGCAGCCAGCCGGGTCTGGGCGTGGTAACCAGAATAAAAGATACAAAATTTAAAAGTTTCGCCCGGCCCGGGGATACCCTGACCATTTCAGTGACGCTTGACGATCAGGTGGACAACGCCTTCTATATGAGCGGGACAATCCGGATTGCCGACAAGTTAATTTTGAAGATCATCTTTCAGGCGGCGCTCCTTCCGCCGGAACAATGAGAGGATAAATATGGACTTTCTGCAGGTAACAGGAAAAATATTTTTGGTGACCGGCGTCGCCAACAAAAAGAGCGTCGCCTACTTTATCGCCAGAGGGCTTATCGATAACGGCGCAAAGGTGATTTTTTCCGTTCAGAATGAAGACAATCAAAGCAAGACTCAGAAGCTTTTCCCGGACAGCAACGTATTAATTTGTGATGTCGAGAATCCTGACAGCATTAATCGGTTGGGAGAATATTTTCAGACAAATAACATCAAGCTTTCCGGTTTTGTTCACTCCATTGCCTTTGCCAATTACAGCGAAGGGCTCAAGCCTTTTCACGAAACCAAAGTTGAAGATTATCTGCAGGCGACCAATATCTCCTGCTTTTCACTAGTGGCCATTTCCAACGCTTTGAAAAATTCGTTTGCGGAAGACGCTTCCATCGTTACCATTTCCATCAGCAACACCCGCGCAACAGCCTACGGTTACATGGGGCCGATCAAGGCCGCCCTGGATGCCACGGTGGCGTTCCTGGCTAAATCATTGTCGGAAATATCAAGAATCAGGGTGAATGCTGTCTGCGCCGGGCCCTTGAAGACTTCGGCCTCCGCCGGTATTCCGGGATATGTGAATAATTATCTTTTCGCCGAACAATTAACGCTGAGAAAGGCCGCGCTTAAAACCGAAGAAGTAGCCAACACGGCCATCTTTCTGCTCTCGCCTGTTTCGGCCGGGATCAATGCCACGGGCATCGTGGTTGATGCCGGCATGTCCTGCAATTACTTTGATCAGGATATCGTCAATCGGGCCATGCGCTAAATCAAAGGACATTACAATGACCACGCCCCTCATCTCCATCGTCGGCAAATCCAATTCCGGCAAAACGACCTTGGTGGAAAAATTGATCCCCGAACTCATCAAGAGGGGATACCGCGTCGCTACCATCAAGCACAACAAGCACGGATTCGATATCGACCACGAAGGCAAGGATAGTTGGCGGCATAAAAAAGCAGGCGCCTGCACGACGGTGATTGCCTGCCCGACAAGAGTGGCTTTGATCGAAGACATTGACCGCGACTACTCTCTCGCGGAAATCAGAGACAAGTATATTAAAGATGCGGATGTTATTCTTGCCGAAGGTTACAAGGGCAATCCTTTCCCCAAAATTGAAGTTTACCGGGCAGAACTCAAGCGTGAATTGCTCTGCGGTAAAGAAGACAATCTGCTAGCCCTTGCCTCCGACACAAAACTGGACGTCAGCGTTCCCTGCTTCGATATCAACGATATAACAAGTATCGCCGATTTGATCGAAAACAAATTCCTTCAATAAAGCAGAGCCCGGCTATCCTTGAGAGGACAAACAATGTCAAGTGAAGTTTTGTCGCAGTCGTGGACTTCATCTACTTATCCACGGTATTTGGGTGTCATTAAATTTGATGATAACGGGTTGAAAGGTTGCTTGCAATACTAATTGTATCAAGCAATGATTTTATCCATCTAAAATATAAAACCGGCGATTGATGTTAAAACCAACCGCCGGTTAATTCAAATGTGGAAAGCATTAGCGGACATTAATTAATTTAATAGAACCGTCCCCTTTCTTTTCCGAATCTTTTTTTAAGCTGAAAAAAATGCTTGTGACTATTGGATAAATCAAAAATCTTAAGTTTGTCGGAATTATTTACAGTTTGAAATAGCAACCAATATAAAAATTTCTTGGGTTAGAATATTTGTGCATGCTGTTTAAAAAGCAAAAAGTCTAAGCTTTATTGGATATTATACAGTCTTTAATATAGCCACCCATCACAAGCACGTTCAGAACCAGACAAGTTTGCATTACTTTGTAAGCGTCGGTATTCTTTACATTTATTAATTCCATCCAAGCATGATGTTTTAATATGCCAGTTATATTAAATAGATAAGAAATGGTTCATTTTATGCATTCTTCAACGTGCAATTATTAAATAAGGGACATAGGAATTTCACCAATATTTCTTTGGAGGGAAATCATGAAAAAAAGATTTATGTTAATTGTCGTGGTATTCGCCTTCTGCTTACTTGTAGCACCCGTGTGGGCTGACAACTATTTTTTGGATGTAATCCCTATGGGGTGGGATTATGGCAATGTGCCTGTCGGAACTTTCTCAACTGCAAGTTTTGATTTGGTGAGCCTGGGGCCAACTGAGGTGTGGATTTACACTATAGGGCTTACTGCCAATGCAACACTCCCCATGCCTGACGCACATAGTGATGGATATACATTGGGCGCCTTTTCATTTAACACTTATCCCATTTTGCCCATTGCATTACCAGTGGGTGAATATATCTCAGTCGATGTGGTTTTTACACCCCCAAGCCCGGGATATTACAGCGTCTACTTGGGAATAGACAGTAATGACTCTGTGCCTCCCCCTGGAGCGTTAGCGTTTTTACTTTTGGAGGGATATGGCATCAATGTTACCGTTCCCGAACCAACAACATTGATTCTTCTAGGACTTGGTCTAATTGGACTGGCAGGTGTGAGGAGAAAGTTTCAGAAATAAAATCCGACTTCATCGGGTTTAGAAACCATTGTTTTTACCATGGAGTAAAAAGGCAGGGCTAGGGGCTCTGCCTTTTTTCATTTTTATTGATTATTGTTTGTAAACTAGCATAAAAATGGAATTTGATAAATTGTGGACTACCGGAAGCACCAAATGAAAATTTAATTTCCGAACCGACAGAATTATGGAACGCATCTACAAACAAATGAATTTTAAAATTCTGGATGTTGATTATTCCTATTCGAAAGGTTCACGAAAAAATCAGCCGGAGCGTAGCGATCGGGTGGATTGACGGGTTAAGCTCTCATATAAAAGTATGACCCATGTAACCAGAACAATCCGTTACCTATCTCCACGTTCGCTCATTGACGACGCTTCGATAATACGGATACTGACACACCCGCTGCTAGGATGGAGAAAATCAAAGCCAGCAGGTATAAGTTGAAGTGCTCCCCTAGGGTGAGCTTCAGCCATTCGGCAAGCAACATCTTCACTCCCACTATCATCAGGATCAGCGCGAGAGAGACCTTCAAGTATCTGAACTTAGTTACCATGCCAGCCAGTGCGAAGTAAAGAGATCGCAGACCGAGTATCGCGAATACATTGCTGGTGAACACCAAGAACGGGTCGCTCGTGATGGCAAAGATGGCAGGGATCGAATCAACGGCAAAGATTATATCGGTCGTCTCGACCATGACGAGTGCCAACGCCAGAGGCGTGAGGAGCAGGGTTCCCGGTCGAGCTTTGTCCACGACCTCATCCGGGACAGTTGGCGCACCTGGAAACTCACTCTCGTAGGATGCGGGTGCACCAGCGCGAACAACAAAGTGTTCGCCGTGAAACCTGGCGGTTACCGGGAACAAGCGGCGCGTCAACCGAACGATTATATTCCTATTCGGATCGGTTTGATCGTTCTTGAGAAAGAGCATCTTTGTTGCTGTCAGGATCAAAAATACGGCGAACAGGTACAGGATCCAGTGGAACTCGGCGATCAACTTCGCTCCGACAACGATCATCAAACCTCGCAGGAGCAGCGCGCCAAGGATGCCCCAAAACAGCACGCGGTGCTGGTAGATCGGCGGCACCGCGAAGAAGCCAAAGATCACTGCGATCACGAAGATGTTGTCCACGCTAAGGGACTTCTCTAAGATGTAGCCGGTCAGGTACTTCTCCGTTGCTGCTGCGCCCCCGTTCGTCAGCCCATCGACTGCGTCCACCATAGTGCCGAGGCCGAACCACTGGTTGCTGTATGCAAAATACACGAACACTGAAAACGACAACCCCATGGATAACCACACGGCCGACCAGATGACGGCCTCCTTAGCACTGACGATGTGAGCTTTACGGTGAAAGATGCCCAGGTCAAGTGCCAGCATCAGTAGGACAAACGCTATAAATGCTATCCAGATCGATATCACTCGTTGTGTGCCTCCCTCATGGGCTTGTGTCGCTTAACGTTTAATATACCCAGTGGGTATTTTCCGATATTTTGTGCAATCCTACTTTATTTCCGAAAAAATAAAAAGAATAAATACATCGTAAAATCAATATTGTTGACTTTTCTCTGCGGGTCTTTTGGTCTTTATTATCGGGAAATACCCGGCGGGTAAAACATAGAATATTTGTCCAAGGTAAAGAAAACCGACATTAATGAATACTGTTTGAAAGAGTTTATAAATTTGAAAATTATCTGAATCTCACTTACCGGAAGCAAATAAGGCAACTTATGACATTTTAGTATCCTAATAGTAGCATCTGTCGATACAGGTGTTCTGGTAATTCAGGCAATTTGTATTGCAAACCGTACGTTCATAACTTCCTAAAGTTTCAGCACTGATGAACGTGTTGCGGGCACAATCCGATTCACAGGAACTGCGCTCCATTTTGCACTCGCGTTCGCATTCAGCGTTCGGCTTCCTGATTCGAAGCGTGTCCGCTTTTACTTTCTCCTGTTCCGTGATGGCCTTTTCCTGCTCTGTTACAGCCTTTTGCTGCTCGATATATTCTTTGTTGGCCTGTTCTGCTATCGAAGGTTTTGAAAAGGATTCCTTGAGCTGACACGTCATCCCGTCTTTAGGCAGACTTGACATGATTTCATTTCCATCCTTATCGATACAAAGATATAATGCTCCCGGCCATGCCGAAACAGTGAAAAGAAAAATGACGGCCAAACAAATAATACCCTGAAGATATTTTATTCTCATAACTTTCTCTCCCTATCAGCAATATTTACTTCCGTTGATTTAGTTAAATTATATCATCATTGCATATTTTTGATAATATTTCTTGACAAACAATCGCTAATACCTTAATTACTAGCAAAACGATAGTATTGATAGAAAATAATAAGGTGTTGAATATATGAAGCTTTCTACAAGATCACGCTACGGATTAAGATTAATGCTGGCTTTGGCCAGAAACTACGGTAAAGGAAATACTTTCCTCAAGGATATTGCCCGTGAGGAGGAAATTTCCGAGAAATATCTGAGTCTTATTATGATTCCGCTGAAAGGAGTCGGTCTGGTGAATTCCTTGCGGGGATCATCCGGCGGCTACACACTGGCCAAGGAGCCTTCGCAGATTACATTAAAAGATATCGTGGATGTTCTGGAAGGCGATTGTCTGGTTGATTGCCTGAAGAACCCCAAGACCTGCTCGAAGGTCAGCACCTGTGCCAGTCGGGATATTTGGGCGTTGCTGGGCGGAAAGATTTCGGAGACGTTGAGTTCGATCACGCTGGAGCAACTTGTGATAATGAACAGGGAGAAAATGGAGAAGGCCATCAGCCCGTCCATTTAACGGCAACATTAAAAAGAAAGCGTGGAAAGACAATGCGTAAAAAAGTACTGGTGGCGATGAGCGGCGGTGTTGATTCATCCGTCGCGGCCCTGCTACTTAAAAATGAAGGCTACGAGGTCGCCGGCGTGACGATGTGTCTGGGCATTAAAACGGAAGATGACGCGAAATGCTGCGGCGCTTCCGCGATTGACGACGCCAAGAGAGTTTGCGACTGGCTGCAAATTCCTCATTATGTTTTTGATTACGCGTCCCAGCTCGAAGACAAGGTCATCGCCAATTTCATCAGCGAATATCAAAAAGGAAGAACGCCCAATCCGTGTGTCGAGTGCAACCGTCATCTGAAATTCGGGACTCTGCTGGACAAGGCTCTGATGCTGGATTTTGATTTTCTGGCAACCGGCCATTACGCGGCCATCGAAAAAAATGACGATGGTTATTGTCTGACGAGGCCAAAGGACAAAAAAAAGGACCAGACCTATTTTCTCTACTCCATACCTTATAAAAGGTTGGGACATATATTGTTCCCCCTCGCGCGTCTGACAAAAGACGAAGTAAGGGAATTGGCTACAAAACATGCTCTTCCCGTAGCGGCAAAGCAGGAGAGCCAGGACATTTGCTTTGTAACCCAGAAAAATAGTCAGGAATTTTTGCTGGAGCGGGTGCAGGAAATAAAACCGGGGCCGATCGTCGATCTGAACGGGAAAGTCCTGGGACAGCATCGGGGCATTATCTTTCACACGATCGGCCAGCGCGGAGGCCTCGGGATCAGCAACCCGACGCCACTGTATGTTGTGTCCATTGATCCCGTTAAGAACCGTATCGCTGTCGGCGAGAAAAAAGATTTAATGGGCAAGGCACTTGTGGCCTCTTATGTAAACATGCTGGCCGAAAACTGGCCTGCGCAGGTGCACGCGAAAATCCGATACAGGAAGAAAGAGGCATTATGCGAAGTCAAATCTGAACATGATAAATTGAAAGTAACTTTCGCCGAAGAGCAGGAAGCCATCACGCCAGGACAATCCGTTGTTTTCTACGATCATGACCGGGTTCTCGGCGGCGGCATCATCGATGAGGTTTTGATGAAAGGAAAATAAAATGAATAATATTGAAAATAAATTGAAAATAGAAACTCTGGCTCTGCACGGCGGTCAGGAACCTGACCCGACAACGGGTTCCCGAGCCGTGCCCATTTATCAAACAACATCCTATCAGTTCAAGGATACGGAACACGCCGCCAATCTCTTTGCGCTGAAGGAGTTCGGCAATATTTATACGCGCTTGATGAATCCCACCACTGATGTCCTAGAAAAAAGAATTGCTCTGCTGGATGGCGGCATTGGTGCGCTGGCGGTGGCGAGTGGTCAGTCGGCTATTACGCTGGCGCTGCTGAATATCGCGCAGGCCGGCGATGAAATTGTTTCGGCGGATAATCTTTACGGCGGAACCTATAATCTGTTTCGTCATACCTTCGCCCGGTTGGGAATCAAAGTCAATTTTGTGAAATCCAACGATCTGAAAGCGCTGCAGGCGGCCATCACGACCAGGACAAAAGCGGTTTACGCGGAATCCATCGGTAATCCCAAGCTGGATGTGGCCGATCTGGAAGGAATCGCCGCCATTGCGCATAAAAACGGCATTCCGTTTATTCTGGACAATACGGTTTCGCCGTATCTGCTACGGCCTCTTGATTTCGGCGTGGATATTGTCGTTTATTCGGCAACGAAATTCATCGGCGGCCACGGCACATCGCTGGGCGGCCTGATTGTTGATTCGGGGAAATTTGATTGGACGAATGGCAAGTTCCCCCTGATCTGCGGTCCCGATGCCAGCTACCACGGCATTGATTTTGTCGAAGCGCTGAAACCCAGCGGCAACATCGCTTACATCATCAAGGCGCGAGTGACGCTGCTGCGTGATCTGGGTCCGGCCATATCGCCTTTCAATTCCTTCCTGCTTCTTCAGGGTCTGGAAACTATTCATCTGCGGCTTCCCCGCCACGCGGAGAACGCTCTGGCGACAGCACGTTATCTAAGTAAACATCCTCAAGTGGCCTGGGTGAATTATCCCGGATTAGAAGACAGCCCCGAAAATGATCGCGCCAGGAAATACCTGGCCAAAGGAGCGGGCGCCATTCTGGGCTTCGGCATCAAAGGCGGTGCAGCAGCCGGAAAGAAATTTATCGAATCGCTGCGACTGATTTCGCATCTGGCCAATGTGGGCGATGCCAAGACGCTGGCGATTCATCCGGCGACAACGACGCATCAGCAGCTATCTTCTGAAGAACAGCTGGCCACGGGCGTGACGCCTGATTTCATCAGGGTCTCCGTCGGTCTGGAGCATGTGGACGATATTCTTGCCGATATCGAACAGGCGCTGCAAAAAGCGAAACTCTAGCAAACAGACATGGAGGTTATCAAATGGCTAAAATTTATGATGACATCACCAAGACTGTCGGAAGAACGCCGCTGGTGCGGCTCAACCGCATCACCAAGGATTTACCGGCAACGTTTCTGGTCAAACTGGAATCGTTTAATCCGCTCTCCAGCGTCAAGGACCGTATCGGCGTTGCCATGATCGAGGCTGCCGAAGCCAAGGGATTGCTCAATCAAGACTCGGTCATTATCGAACCGACCAGCGGCAACACTGGCATTGCGCTGGCCTTTGTCTGTGCGGCGAAAGGATACCGGCTGATTCTGACCATGCCGGAAACGATGAGCATGGAACGACGGCAGCTATTGAATATACTGGGCGCGGAACTTGTTCTGACTGAAGGCGCTAAGGGCATGAAAGGGGCGGTGGAAAAAGCCGAAGAACTGGCCAAAAGCACACCTAACAGTTTTATGCCGCAACAGTTTGCCAATCCGGCCAATCCGGCTATACACCGCAAAACCACCGCCGAAGAAATTTGGCACGATACGGACGGCAGGATTGATTATTTCGTGGCGGGTATCGGCACCGGCGGAACAATTACAGGCGTCGGCGAGATTTTGAAGGAGAAAAATCCGTCCATAAAAATCATCGGCGTCGAACCGGCCGACTCGCCGGTGCTGTCGGGCGGCAAAGCAGGGCCGCACAAGATTCAGGGCATCGGCGCGGGATTTGTTCCCGATGTCTTGAATCGAAAAATCATCGACGAGATTGTTACGGTGAAGCATGAAGACGCAGGTCTGATGGCCAGGCGTCTGGCAAAGGAAGAAGGGATGCTCGTGGGCATATCCAGCGGGGCGGCCTTATGGGCGGCTTTGCAGATCGGGGAAAAAGATGAAGCCAGAGGAAAAACAATTGTTGCTCTCCTGCCGGATACAGGTGAACGCTATTTATCAACATGGTTGTTTCAGAAATAGCTTATTAAGATGTCATTCCCGCGTGGGCGGGAATCCAGTTTTTAAAATATTCTGGATGTCGCATCAAGTGCGGCATGACAAAATATTAGGATTAAGAGAATTAATAGAGATACTTTATTATCATCCGATTTGATTTATGACTAAAACAAAAAAAGAAAAAAATAATTCCGTTGGTGTTGTGGAAACCAAGCTTTTCACATTTGCAGGACAGCTTAATCTGGTCAGCGGAGAAAAGCTGGGACCGGTGACGCTTGCTTATGAAACGTATGGCAGTTTGAACAAAGATAAATCAAACGCAATTCTCGTTCTGCATGCTCTTTCCGGTGATGCCCATGCGGCAGGCATTTATAACGGACAGACTGATACGGGCTGGTGGGAGGACCTGATTGGACCGGGAAAAGCTTTCGATACCAACCGGTATTTCATGATCTGCTCAAATGTCATCGGTGGCTGCAAAGGTTCCACGGGACCGTCTTCTGTCAATCCGGCGATGGGAAAACCTTACGCCTTGGATTTCCCTTTTATTACGGTTGCCGATATGGTCGAAGCGCAGAGACATCTGATTGATCATCTGGGCATTGAAAAGCTTCTGTGCGTGGCCGGAGGTTCCATGGGCGGTATGCAGGTTCTGCAATGGGTGGCCTCTTATCCGGAGCGGGTAAAGTCAGCCATTCCCATTGCCACGACGCTGAAGCATTCACCTCAGCAGATTGCTTTCAACGAAGTCATCCGGCAGTCCATCATGGCCGATCCGGCCTGGCGCGAGGGCAATTACTACGAATACGGCCAGCCGGAAAAGGGGCTATCCGTGGCGCGCATGATCGGCCATATCACCTTCATGAGCGATCAGTCCATGGAGGAGAAGTTTTCCCGGCGTTTAAAGAGCGATCATTTCAGCTTCGGATTCGACGCGGATTTTGAAGTGGAGGGCTATCTGCGTTATCGCGGCGCTAATTTTGTCAAGCGCTTCGATGCGAACTCCTATCTCTACATTACCAAAGCGATAGATTATTTTGATCTGTCGGGCGGAAAGCTTATTCCGCACGGGAAAACGATCGACACACGCTTTCTGATTATTTCTTTCAAGTCGGACTGGCTCTATCCTCCTCATCAATCACAGGACATTGTCAGGGCCTTGAAAAGAAGGCATGTTGACGCCACGTATTGCGAACTGACAACCACTTACGGGCATGACGCTTTTCTGATCGAGGTGGAAGAACAGACAACCCTGATCAAACATTTTCTGGATAAAACATTTAACGGTTATCTGGTGACAGGCCATTATGGAAACTGAAAATATTCATCTCGATCATCAAGTTATTTTTTCGATTATTGAGCCGGCTTCGCGCGTTCTGGATCTGGGCTGCGGTGAAGGGGAACTCCTGTACCCTCTGGTCCGGGATAAGCATGTCCGGGCACAGGGCATCGAACTGGACGACAAATCCATTCAGGAATGTGTCAAGAAGGGATTAAGTGTTTTCCACGATGACATTGAAAGCGGTTTGCGTGAATATCCTGACAATTCTTTCGATTACGTAATACTGAATCAGAGTATGCAGCAAGTCAAAAAAGTGGATGGTGTGATTCAGGAATCCTTGCGCATCGGCACAAAGGTCATCGTCGGCTTTCCCAATTTCGCCTACATCAAATCGCGGTTTAGTCTTTTTCTCCACGGAAAATCTCCGGTAACGAAATCCCTGCCCTATCTCTGGTATGATACGCCCAATGTCCGGTTTTTGAGCATTACGGATTTTAAAACTTTCTGCGCAGAAAAGAAGATCCGGATTGTGGAAGCGCATTATCTTGGGGAAAAAGAAGTCGTGCGATTTTTGCCAAACCTATTCGCGTTAAACGCCATCTTTGTTTTAACGAATAAAATGATGAGGCAGGGTTGAAATCATTTATAATGGTGGATATTTTACCTTTATAATTTATAAAAGTGGAACAGATTGATTTAACAAAAAATATTAAGATTTAAGGAGTGTTTATGTGGGAATACACCGATAAAGTTAAAGAGCACTTTCTAAATCCGCGCAACGTAGGAGAAATTGAAAATCCGGACGGCGTGGCCGAAGTCGGATCGCTGGCCTGCGGCGACGCCCTGAAACTGACCTTCAAGCTGGATGAAAACAAACGCATCAAGGATGCCAAATTCAAGACATTCGGCTGCGCCAGCGCCATTGCTTCGTCATCGGCTTTGACGGAAATGATCAAGGGCATGACCGTGGACGAAGCGCTAAAGGTCACCAATCAGGATATCGCCCAGTTTCTGGGGGGCTTGCCGGATGAAAAAATGCACTGCTCGGTCATGGGCAAGCAGGCGCTGGAAAAGGCAATTGAAAATTACCGCGGCGCTCCGGCGCTGGAGCCGGGGGCGAAAATCATTTGCGAATGCTTTGGCGTTACCGACAAGGAAATTGAGCGGGCTATCCGCGAAAACAACCTTGCCACTGTGGAGGATGTGACCAATTATACCAAGGCTGGCGGCGGGTGCGGTAATTGTCAGGATGCCATTGCTCAGATCCTGGAGCGTGTAAAAGCCGAAGCAAAGCCCGAGGTCAAGCCGAAGTTGACGAATATTCAAAAGATAAGACTGATCGAAGAAACCATCGAGCGGGAAGTCCGACCTTCATTGAAACACGACGGCGGCGATATCGAAATCATCGATATCATCGGCAACCGCGTCATTGTGGCTTTGCGCGGCGCCTGCGCAACCTGCAAGGCCTCCAATATTACGTTAAAGGATTTTGTCGAATACCGGCTCAGAGAACTTGTTTCACCAGACATCAATGTTGAGGAGGCTTCCACATGAAAACCATCTATCTGGACAACAATGCAACGACTAAAGTTGCCGACGAAGTTCTGGAGGCGATGCTTCCTTACTTTAACCAATTATACGGAAATCCATCCAGCATGCATACCTTCGGCGGTCAGGTCGGCCAGCGGATACGAGACGCACGCGAACAGGTTGCAGCACTACTCGGGGCATTGCCCGAAGAAATTGTTTTTACCAGTTGCGGGACGGAAAGCGACAACGCCGCCATTCACTCGGCGCTTGCAACGAGACCCGACAAAAAGCATATCGTCATCAGCCGTGTTGAGCACCCCGCCATCCGTGCGCTCTGCACGCATTTGGGCACGCAAGGTTATAAAATCACGGAACTGCCGGTGAACAAAAACGGGATTCTCGATCTGGAAAATCTGGAAAAAAGTCTGACACCCGATACGGCCATCGTCAGTCTCATGTGGGCCAACAATGAAACCGGCGTTATTTTTCCGGTCGAGGAAGCGGCACGGATGACGCATGACAGGGGCATTCTCTTTCACACGGACGCAGTTCAGGCCACCGGAAAAATCCCTATTAATATGAAAAATAACGTCATCGATATGCTGTCCATATCCGGGCACAAACTGCACGCCCCGAAGGGCATAGGGGTTCTTTACATCCGAAGGGGAACCAAATTTTCGCCTTTTCTGATCGGTGGGCACCAGGAAAAGGGGCGTCGCGGCGGGACGGAAAATACGGCAGGAATCATCGGCTTGGGAAAGGCCTGTGAGCTGGCCGCAAAAAATATCGGCACGGAGAATATTCGGGTGAAGCAGCTTCGAGACAAATTGGAGCAGGCATTATTGAAAGCGGTTCCGCAGAGCCGCGTCAACGGTGATATCCAACACCGTCTGCCCAACACGACCAATATCAGCTTTGAGTATGTGGAAGGCGAAGCCATTCTTCTTTTGATGAATGAACTGGGCATTTGCGCCTCGTCCGGGTCGGCCTGCACATCCGGCTCATTGCAGCCTTCGCATGTTCTGCGTGCAATGGGCGTGCCCTTCACCATGGCGCACGGTTCAATCCGTTTCAGCCTGAGCGTTTACAACACGGAAGAGGAAGTGGATTTTGTGATTGAAAAAATGCCGGCCATCATCGAACGGCTGCGGGGAATGTCCCCTTTCTGGAATCAGGGGCAGCAGGCCTGCACCAATCAATAGGAGCAAGTGACTATGAAGCGTTCTTCAAACGGCGATAAATGCAAAAACGAACTTAAAGAAGCGAAGCATTACCGTAGAGAAGTGCCGGCTGTTGTCGATGGACTCGTCGCTTCTTGCAGCAGCGCCGGCTGCTTTGATCACGTCAGTGCCGAACCGATTCCACACCGGGAAGCGATTATCGATATTCTGCACCGCCTGGCACTGATTCTTTATCCGGGGTATTTTGTTCGGGCCCGCCTGGATTCAACCAATCTTGAATATTATCTTGGTGAACAGGTGACGGCGTTGTATGAAACGCTTTCCGAACAGATTATTTTATCCATTCGTCATGACTGCATCCGTCATAACCAGCCCTGCGTTCACTGCGAACCGCTGGGACATCAATTAACCGTGGGATTTCTCCGTAAACTTCCAGAATTGCGCACGACGCTGGCCAAAGATATCCGCGCCGCCCTGGAAGACGATCCGGCCGCGAAGGGTTATGATGATATTATCTTCAGCTACCCCGGCATTCGCGCCATTACGATTTATCGAATTGCGCATGAGCTTTATCATCTGAATATCCCGCTGATCCCCCGGATTATGACGGAATACGCGCACAGCCGCACCGGGATCGACATTCATCCGGGCGCGCATATTGGCGAAAGTTTCTTTATCGATCATGGCACCGGTGTGGTGATCGGCGAAACTTGCGAAATCGGCAACCGTGTGCGCATTTATCAGGGCGTTACGCTGGGCGCGATTTCGTTGTCCAAGTTGGAAGTCAAGAAATTAAGATCGAAAAAGCGTCATCCCTCCATAGAAGATGATGTCATCATTTACGCCAACGCCACGATCTTGGGCGGGGATACGGTTGTCGGCGCGCGTTCCGTCATCGGCGGCAATGTGTGGCTGACGCATTCAGTTCCCCCGGATACGGAAGTATTCATCAAAAAGCAGGATCTGATTTTCGGAGCCAAGCATTACAAAAAACAAGCCGCCAAGCAGAAGTTGCGTTAGGTGATGCAGGATAACCTGATCATTCCATAACGGATGTTTAAAGCATGGACGAAAAACTGTTTTCAACTTTCAGTATAAAAGAAATTCTTTCCGATAACGGCGCAGTTCGTTTAATCGATTGCGAGAAGGAGGTCATCGGCGAGATATCGCTCAAAATTTATATCAACGGGGCGGAATACGCCTCGCTGCTGTGTCTCAACCAACTGACGGAGGAGCTGGCGCTGGGATTTCTTTACAGCGAAGGTGTTATCGATTCCATCGAAGATGTTGCCTCCATTTCCTACAATGAGCATCTTTTTGCCGTGATGATCAATCTTGCCCCCGGAAAGTCCGTGGAAAAATGCGAGAGTTTGCGCAGTGTGACATCCGGCTGCGGTAAATGCTTCACCTACATCAATCCGTTGAAGCATGAAAAGTTCATTATATTATCGGATGACAAAAAATATTTGCTAAGCAGCATCATGCAGGCCATGAAAGATTTCGAGAAACGCTCGGAAATATACAAAACCGTTGGCGGCGTGCACAGCGTTTTGTTTCAGCAAGATGAATTTTCCGTTTTTAATGAAGATATCGGGCGGCATAACTGCTTTGATAAAATACTGGGAGTGCTCCTGAGAAATCAAAAAATGAATCTTGTGGCTAATGCAGTATTGTTTGTCAGCGGCAGGGTTTCTTCGGAAATCATCACCAAAGTTATCAGGATGGGCGTCCCGGTGCTCGTTTCTAGAGCGACGCCGACAGCCGCAGCGGTTAATCTTGCCAGAGAGTACCATGTAACGTTGTTGGGTTATGTAAGAAAAGAATCCGGATTTGTTTATTCGGGAGAAGAACGTCTCATTTAAAGGAATACTATATGAAAAAAATAAGCGGGAAGATTCTGGCCGTCAATATTTCCCCCAAAAAGGGCGAAAAGAAAAATAATATTGATTGCGGATTATTTTTGGAAAATCTGGGACTGGAAAACGATGCCCACGCCGAACCCGGCATCCGTCAGGTCAGCTTACTGGCCAAAGAAAGCATTGAGAAAATCAGAGCTAAAGGCCTTGATGTTAAATACGGCGATTTCGCGGAAAATCTAACGACAGAAGGCATTGATCTGCCGTCGCTGCCTGTCGGCACGAAGTTGAGAGTCGGTGCCAAAGTTCTGCTGGAGGTTTCACAAATTGGCAAGGTCTGTCACAACCGCTGCAATATTTTTTATACCGTCGGCGATTGCGTCATGCCCCGGGAAGGAATCTTCGCCAAAGTGCTGATCGGCGGTGAAATAAAAGTGAACGACATGATTGAAACCCATCAGCACGTCAAATAACGGAAAGTACCGTATGAATAAATTTTCGTTTGTCGTCTATCCGCTCGACATCCAGAACGTTCATGATTATTGTAGCATATCAAAATTAGCGCCAGCGTCGATTATCAAAATGATTTTGAAAATCCTGCCGCCGTTCAAAATTTCTCAGGCTAGGAAACTGCGTTCCGCGCAAGGTGCGGAAATTGAAGGTTGCTTCATCGTCTGTCCCCTGCTTTCCGAACAGATTATCGCAATGAAAGAAGAGGCTGTCATAAAGAAAATTCTGAAAGCGGTGCGGTTGGGAGAGCGAAACGACGCGAACGTCATCGGACTTGGCGCTCTGATGGGAATTTACGGAAAAGGGGGCCAGGTCATCGCCGGAGAAACATCTGTCGCCATTACGACAGGTTCAAGCCTTGCTTCCGCGGCTATTCTGGAAACGCTGAAGAGGGCGGCGGCATTGCGCAAAGTTGATCTCGCCAAAGCAAAAGTGGCCATGGTGGGAGCGACGAACGCCATCGGTCAGAACTGCGCCCAGGGACTTCTGGGCACAGTTGAAACTATATTCCTGCTGGCAAAAAATACTGGCAGACTCGTCGAACTGAAAGAACTTCTAAATGGCCAAAAATCAAAAACAAACATTATCGACAAAGGCCTGGTGTTGGATTCTGTTATCAAAGAAGCTGATATTATCATTTTCACCACGTCTGCCATCGAGGTGCCTTCTACAGCCACAACCGACAACCTCAAAAAGGGCGCCATTATCTGCGACATCCCGTCACCGCGAAATATCTCCAAGGAAATCTGCAATCAGCGTAAAGATATTCTTGTGATTGACGGTGCGATGATCGAACCTCCCGAAACAGTCAGAATCGGCTTAAAGTTACCCATTAAAGACGGATTTATCTATGCCTGCATGGCGGAAACCATGATTCTGGCTTTTGAAGGTCAGACTGAGGATGATTTTTCAACAGGCTTCAAACCGGATTTGAACAAAATTGCGCGGATTAAAGATCTGGCGGACAAACATGGATTCAAAATTAAATTCACCAGCTTTGGCGTTCCGATTCTAAATGAATGACACCTTTATGTCATTCGGGAAGGGAAACTGGTTTCCGCAGCGCCCCCGGCCGAAATACAAAAAAGTATCTATCCATGCTGAAAGTCCTGTTTCCTCATTTTACTGTTTATGCTACATGATTAACAAGAGTAGTTGCAACACTGTGAAGCTGCCAGGAAACGAGGTCATCGGGAAAAACCTCCGCCGGTATCACCTTAAGAAAACAATCTACTTTAATGATATTTTTATTCTAAGGATTTGAGGATCTTTTTATGTTCACTAAGCTTTTTGCCCAGAGTATATTTACATTAACTGGTTGGACGTTCAAAAATAATATGCCTTCAGACATTAAACAATGTGTGATGATTGCCGCGCCCCATACCAGCAACTGGGATTTCCTTTATACCCGTCTTGCTTTTGCGTTAATGGACATTCCTGTCAAAATTACCACCAAGGACAGTTATATGCGTTTCCCCTTTGGTCCTATTGCTCGCGCTCTCGGTTGTATTGGCATTAACCGTAGACCTAAAAAAGAAGGCGAGGAGCGCCCCAGCATGGTACAGGTGATGGTCGATTTGTTCAAGGAGCATGACGACTTCATCATGCTGGTGACGCCTGAAGGCACGCGTTCTTTTCGCACGAAATGGAAAACGGGTTTTTATCATATTGCGGTTTTAGCCAATGTTCCAGTGGCATTAGGTTATTTAGATTATCAGAAGAAGGAAGCAGGCGTGGGTAAAGTGGTTTATCCCAGCGGCAATATGAAAAAAGACCTTCAAGAGATCATGGCTTTTTATAAAACAATTGTGCCGCACACGCCGGAAAATTTTAGTATCGATTTGGATTACGATTCTTAAGTTTTGTCGCCCATGCCGGATAAAGACTACTCTTTTCAGCTCGCAAGGTAAGGCACAGCATTAGCTCGGAAAGCCCTTCATTTGTCCAAAGGTGTCAATCTCCCAAAAAGCGATGGCGTGCAATCAGGTATGCAGGCCCGGCTGCATAATGTCCTGGAGCCGGAGCCTTTGACGATCAAAGCCGTCTTCGACGTCATCGGATGTCAGATTCAGCATGTCACCAAAGCGCAGGGTAACGCGGGTAAAGGGCTTGGGCAGCATAAAACGATCCCAGCTATTAAAGAACCAGGCGCTATCGGCAGTTGCATAGAACGGAACCACCAAAGCATCACCGGCTTGAGCCAAGGAAACGATTCCGGCCTTGACGATTCCCGCAGGTCCTTTTGGCCCGTCCACGACATGGGCGACAAACCCGGATGCTTTCAGGGAAGAAATCATTTCTCTGAGGGCGCGGCTTCCATCCCGTGACGAAGATCCCCGCACGGTATGCCAGCCTGTTTTCTCGGCAATTCTGGCGATGATGTCGCCGTCCTGGCTCTGGCTGATCATCAATGCCGGATGATAGGCGGCATAGTTTTTAAAGTGTCGGATCGCCGAAAAAAATTGCTGATGCCAGCAACACAAGATAACGCGTCCCCCCTGTTGAAGATGATCAAGCCAGGGCTTTTCATTTTCAATGCGGAGACGCAATGTCCAACTGTACACCTGTATCAAATAGTAAAGAAAATTCTGAAAAATATTCGATAATAAATAGCGGTGTTTTTTAAACATAAAATCTTCCTTTGCCGTCCGTTATTTGCTTGAAGCACATATTTTTTTAGTTTAATGTGCCCACTGGCTTCGGTTGGAGGCAGAGAAAGAACGCTGCCCGATTCTGCTGTTGGCTCGCGCTTTGGGAGAAAATTTCTTTCGGTTATTGCCCGGCTTCATCCCCCTTCCTCTGTTATGGTGATGCCCGGAAGTGCTGTCGTCAACCGGTATACTCATGGTTAATCCGTCAACGCTCTGGTATTCAAGCTTCTCTCCGAGCACTTTTTGCAGGGAATGGGCGAGGCCCATGTCTTCTCCGGTGACAAATGTAAACGCATCACCGGTTCTGGTAGCGCGTCCCGTCCGGCCGATGCGATGTGTGTAGGCGTCGGTCGTGGAGGGCATATCATAATTAATCACGTGGGAGATTCCGGTCACGTCAATTCCGCGCGCGGCGATATCGGTCGCCACCATGATTTCGTAGCGTCCGTCACGAAAACCATCGAGGGCAAGTTGCCGTTTTTGCTGCGTTAGATTGCCATGCAGCGATGTTACTTTGTATCCCGATTTATCCAGTTGCAGAGCCACGCTTTTGGCACGTGATTTCGTCCGCGTAAAAACCAGAACGGATTCCACGTCGGTCTTGTCCAGAATATCTTTTAATAACGCTGTTTTGGTGTCCATCTGCACCGGATAAAATTTATGTGAAACGGTCTCAACCGGCGCGATGTGGCCGATTGTGATGTCCACCGGATTTTTCAGGAGATCATTAGCCAGCGAGCGGATGTCTTCCGGCATCGTCGCGGAAAACAGCAATGTCTGGCGCACTGCGGGAAGATGTTTCACGATTTTCCTGACATCTGGCAGAAAACCCATATCAAACATATGGTCGGCTTCATCAAGGACCAATACTTCGATCCGGGATAAATCCACTGTGCCGCGGTTGATGTGATCGAGCAGACGGCCGGGACACGCGGATATAATATCAATCTTGTTCCGCAGTTTGTTGATCTGACCATTGATGTTCACACCGCCGTAAATGGAAGCGCTTTTCAGACCGGTCCTGCGCCCCAGTTGCCCGATGGCGTGATGGGTCTGCTCGCTTAATTCGCGTGTCGGTGCGATAATCAGGGCGCGGACATGGCCGCGCGAGCCCTGCGTCAGTCGCTGCAATATCGGCAGGACAAAAGCCGCTGTTTTTCCCGTCCCGGTCTGGGCCAGTCCCATGACGTCGCGGCCTTCCATAATCGGGGGAATGGATTGTAACTGGATGGGGGTGGGTACTTTATAGCCGCACGTCTGCACGCCGGCCAAGATCTGCGCATTTAACTCAAACTTCTCAAAACTCATTTTTTTCTTTTTCCTTCTTTTTTCAGTATTTGTGACATTGGAACCCGGCTTTATGCAGGCGGTTGTTGAGAATACACCGCTCTGTGTCGTGATTGGCAGTCTGAAAACAGGCAGCCAACATGACTCTAAAGTTGGATTCGGTTACGATTAGCCGGTTTTTCCTGCCGAAATTTCTGAAGAAGAAAGGAGGGAAGGTCAATAACTATCGCGATCACTGGCAAAGTCTGTACAGGCATTCATGATTAATAGCAAGGATTATTTTCAACAGGCATTTTCCTGGATTCCCGCTAAGCGCATGCGGGCATGACATCCTTGTTGTCATGCCCGTGAAAACCGGCATCCAGTTTCCATGCTGGTTCAGTCGTCCTCCGACTGAACCTAAATATTTCGAAGCAATCAAAATGATTGCTCCAGCAATAAAGCAATAAATTTACATTGAAATCGGTCGGGCCTTTGGGACCCGACCGATTTTCTTATTGGCAGCCAGGCCGAAAAAACCTGACTGAATTGGACATTAAATTTCTATTATGGATTTGGCGTTGACTCTAGCATGCAGGTGGCGCTGCAACCATCTCCATCAAAGAAGTTTCCGTCATCGCACTGTTCCGAGCCTTCCCGTTCAGAATCGCCGCACTCTGGTGAATGGCAACTGTTGTCACAGTCATCATTGCCAACGGAATTTCCGTCGTCGCATTGTTCCAAGCCGGTTTGAATTCCATTGCCGCAGGCTGTTGATGTGCAGTTGTTGTCGCAGCCATCGCCGTTTGTGAAATTCCCGTCATCGCAAGTTTCCTCCGGGCTTACAATTCCATTGCTGCAGGCTGAAGACGTGCAGTTGTTGTCGCAGCCATCGCCGTTTGTGAAATTCCCGTCGTCGCAAGTTTCCTCCGGGCTTACAATTCCATTGCCGCAGGCTGTAACTGTACAGTTGTTGTCGCAGTCATCGCCGTTTATCGTATTTCCATCATCGCATTGTTCCGTTCCCTCTCGAACTCCGTCGCCGCACACTGTTTGTTTCCATTGGGCATAGAGGATGACATTGGCTGATCCCATTATAAAGGTCGATGACGGCACCCTGCCGGTCCCATTGCCATCCCTCCATGCTGTAAAGATGTA
The DNA here is from genome assembly GCA_022710585.1 of Deltaproteobacteria bacterium. Taxonomy (GTDB): domain Bacteria; phylum Desulfobacterota; class Syntrophia; order Syntrophales; family Smithellaceae; genus Smithella. Next base: position 76,106 of record JAKLGV010000017.1, read on the forward strand.
TCCGGCATTTGTAAGACTTCCGGCGCCCAGAACGGTCACCGTCGCTCCTGTCAGATAGTTGTTGCCGTCCACGGGAACACTGCCTGTGCCTCCGTTGGCGTTATAAGTCACTGTGTACGTAGGAATTGCGGTCCATTTGGCATACAGGATTAAATCGGCTGGACTCATTGCAAAGGTGGATAAAGGCGCCCTGTCGGTTCCGCTGCCGTCGGTCCTGGTATTCCATCCGGCAAAATTGTAACCGGTCTTTGTGAGGTTTGAATTTGCCTTAACGGTCACCTGATCCCCGCATCCATAGCTGTTGCAGTCCGTCGGCGCGGTCCCGGTGCCTCCGTTGGCGTTATATGTGACTGAATATAAAGCCGCGGTTGTTTCTTCCAGCCATTGTGCGTAAAGGATCACATTGGCTGATCCGATGGTGAAGGTGGAGGAGGGAAACCGTGTGATGCCGTTTCCATCGGCCTGCGTATTCCAACTTGCAAAGGTATAATCGTCTTTGGCAAGGCTTCCCTTGTCCAGAACGGTAACGGTTGCTCCGACGAGGTAATTATTGCCGTCGGCAGGAACGGCGCCCGCGCCGCCGTTGGCGTTATAGGTGACATGGTAGGTGGGATTGACTGTCCACTTCGCATAAAGGATGACGTCCGCTTTGCCCATGATAAAGGTTGATCCCGGCGCCCTGTCGGTTCCATTTCCGTCCACCTGGGTATTCCAGCCGGCAAAGATGTATCCGTTTTTGACAAGGTCTGCTTTGTCTAATACGGTGACGGAGAATGTTGATTTATAGGTTTTTGGATCTTCCGGGGGATCTCCACCTGTATTGCCGTTGCCCTGATAGGTGACTGTGTATTTGTGAGAATTGTTATCATCATCGCTACCGCAGGCAGCAAGCATGACCGCCATGAGAATCAGGAAAATTACCGCTATTCTTAATTTAATTTTCATTGGTCCCCCCAGATAAAAAATGTTTTTCCGCGACAATCTGATCACTCTATTGAGAATATTATCGCCATATTGCCTAATCAAATATCAGATGGACATTTTCGGGTCAACGGAAATTAAATTTCATTTCATCCGTTGAGAATCCTTTTTAATGGCTGCCGCATACTTTAGATAAATGGGGACTCCACACGCCACTGCCCTGATAAATTACCTTTGCTAACCATAAGTTTACGTTGACGAGTTTTTATAAATATGCAAAATTTCAACCATAAACTTTGGGTAAGCATCTCTGACGTAAACATAACCTGTTCTGATTTCATGATATCGGGAGGCGCACATGTCTGAATCCAGATTTTATCATATCACCCGGGAGGGGAAACTTGTCAGCCTGGCGACCCTGGCCGAGGCCCTTGCTGAAACTCAAAAAGGAGGGTTCGTGTGGATGGACTACACCCAACCGACCAAAGAGAACCTGTCTTCTCTGATTGAGCCATTCGGGTTGCATCCACTTTCTATCGAGGACTGTCTTGACGAAAACCTGATTCCCAAAATCGATGATTATCCGAAATATACCTTCTTTATCTTTAATGCGTTCAACTATGTCCAACAAACACTGACGATTGATGAAATCAATATATTTCTCGGAGCGGACTTTCTGATTACGGTCAATGTCATGAGTACGTCCCATCAGCAGCTTTTGCAGAGTATTGAAAGAATGGCGGAGCTCAATCCCAAGAAATCCCTGCAAGGGCCGGCTTTCCTCCTGCACATTATCCTGGACGACATCGTTGATCGGAAATATGCGGCGATTGAATCTTTTGAAAATGATCTGGACATAGCGGAGGAGACGATCATTTCGGACTTGTCAAATTTTAAACCGGCTGATCTGCTGAATCTGCGCCGGGACCTTTTTGCCATTCGCCGGAGCCTCTTTCACGAACGGGAAATCATGGTAAAAATTTCCCGTAAGGACTGCCCCTTCATTCCCGAAAAAGCGCTTTTCTTCTATCGGGATATTTACGATCATCTGACGAAATTTTTTGAAATGACTGAAACCTCCCGTGATGTCGTCACCAGTCTGATGGAGATGTATCTGTCCATGCTGAACAATCACATGGCCGAGACGGCCAACAGAACGAACAGGATTGTCAGACGCCTGACCTTTATCACCACCATTTTTATGCCGCTGACGCTCCTGGCCGGCATCGGCGGCATGTCGGAGTGGTCGATGATGACCGGCCCTGAAAACTGGAAGGTCTCTTATCCTGTTTTTCTGATAATTATGGTTATTATCGGCATGATTAATTACTATTTATTGAAATGGCTGGAGAAAAAACCCCCGCGCAAACCTTGAATTTCTTTCTATAGAACCATTCAATAACTGGCCTGTTGCCTCATTAAAAAATGTTACCGAGCGAAGAGAGTGGATAGGAAACGTTGCCTCATAAAAGATGTTACCGAAGCCGGGTAATCTTTTTGAGCTTCATTTCAATGATGTTTCTTAGCTCAA
>JAKLGV010000018.1 GCA_022710585.1 Deltaproteobacteria bacterium
TAATCCACAAAACTTCAGCTTCTCTGAGAATGCTTTCTTTCAACCGGTAACGCTCAATTCTAATGATAAAAACTGATCATGACAGCTGTAAGAGATTGCCACGTTTACTGTCGTGAACTCGCAATGACGGCGGAAACCGGATTCCGGCATTATTTATACCGTGAAAAATCAATGCCTCTCATCCTGCCGCGTTCTTCAAACCAGGCGTCTTCATTGACGGGAGGCTGCGCTATCTGATCGGCCCCTTTATGCACCAGCCGGATGGCCTCGCTCGGGCAGGTACTTATGCAAAGGCCGCAACCGATGCATCGATCCTTGATTATCCGATACGTATCGGGTTCTTCTTCTATGGCTCCCACCTGGCACCGTTCGTCCGAGCATATTCCGCAGGAGCTGCATTTTTCCGCATCGATCTCGGCATAATAACTGGAATTGATAACCAGTGAAGCAGGAATGCCCAGCTCATTGATGGATCTCAACACACCGCAGCAGCATTTACAACAGTTGCAGATATAGAAGCCGCCGCCCTGCACATTATAGGTCAGATGGACAAGCCCCGCTTCTTCCGCCATTTTCATCAGGTCATGCGCCTCCTGTTTTGTAATCAACCGGCCTGTGGGGTACTTGTCAAAAACCCCTGCCACGGGAGCCATCGCCAGACAGACCTGCACCGGCCGGTCGCAGGGGTACCCCAGCAATCCCTTTTCTTTTTTGCAGACACAGTCGTTGACCAGAAAAGACTGATTGGAGTCAATAACATCGGAAACCCTCTCGTAAGATATAACCTCCTGCTGGCCGGATATTTCTTGCTCAACAGGCAACGTACGCATCAGTTGAGGCGTTTGCGAAAAAAACTGCTGCCCGAAAAACGGGGCGTATTCTTCATTCAGTTGGGCGTACTCCTTATCTAATTTGTCCAGCTGAAATTCATATATTCCGAAAACCCAGGGCAGCATCCGGAAAACCATGACTTCTCCGAAATCTATGACAAAAAGCTGTCCGGCTTTCCCCATATCTTTGAGCTGTCTATCCAGTTCTGCCAGAGGGCGGCCTGTTCTTTCGGCCACCTGCTGGGCTGTTTCAAAAGTCAGCCGAAGATCGCAAAAAAGCTCGGCCTGCTCGGGCGTAAAAATCCTCTTCAGAAGTTTAATCTCCACACCGCTTTCGGTTGCGGGGAAACCATTGGGCAGGGTATCGAGCACCCGCGCCAGTTTTTGATATATTTCATCTGCCATGCTTTTTCTCCTTCCGTTTCTTTACTTTTCCTTTTTCCATGTCTTTGAGCGCCTGATCGCACCAACAGAAACTTTAACTATCTTGATTCTGTTTGTAAATGCAATCGATAATCCCACCGATTCAGAAGGTGGATTTTTATTTCTTGCTTCCGGTAAGTGAGTGTCAGATAATTTTCAAATTCATACACTCTTTCAAACAGTAATCATTAATGTAGGTTTTCTTTACCTTGGACAAATTTCCTTTGATATACCAACTTGGCATAAGTGCTTAATAACCACAAAATGCCAAGTAGCAAAAAGTGCATCTCGTTTTTATTTTCAAGGACTTTTTCTCTTTTTATTTTTACTAAACCATAGTATTAAAGTAACAATAATCGGAAAAAACCAAGTTGGTATATTAATTGTTAGAGAGCATTACCATGATTCGCAATTTAAAGTTAATTATAATTATTTTTTTGCTGCTTCCTATTTATGGTTGCGATTACTATATGGTGTCTTTTGAGGACGTTAGCAAGGAGCCACCTTATTCTATAATTGTCAATATGACTTTTAAAACAAAATGTGACCTATATATTGATGGGTATAATTTAGATTCAAATCCAGGAAAAACAATCCAAGTATATTCGATAAAATCACCGCCATTGGCAAGAAATAGATATGTACTATCAAGAGATAAATTACCGAAAGGAACATTAATCATGCCTATTGCTGTCAAACGATGTACAGATTGCTTCTTGGATCTTAAACCAAGAATAGAAGTTGAAGTTACATCAGAGGCATTAAAGCAAAAATATAATCTCCCTATATATATCGATGGTTCTACACTCGTTGAGAACTGGGGGCATAATGGCGAAACTTTTCAAGTCAATACAACAAATTTTGAATAAACTGTTACACTATATAAAATCTCTAACAAGGGCAATACAGCCGATCGCTTCGCTCCGGCTGATTTTTTCGTTGAACCTTTCTACCAGTAATTCTCAATTATGCCGACTGTCAAATGTTGAGGAGTTGTAGATGAAATCAATTTTCAGCACAATCAGGTTAAGCACTTGACCTTCCGCTCTATATATCCGGCATTGACAGTAATACTCTCAGTGTGAAATAAAGCCATTAACAAACAATCTTCCGGGGAAAAGATTTGCAAAGCATCAGGAACGATATCCGGCAAATCAGGCAGGGCCTTGATTCTGTCATGATTGCCGATTATTATAACATTGTCAGTCACCTCAAAAGCATCGAGGGTCATAAAGCCGGGGACGAAAAATCCGTTTTCAGAAAATTAGGCTATCTGAAAAGAATCGCCGGGATTTCCAGCACACGCTATCGAAGCAGAAAACAAAATACTCCCGCGGTTCAGTTTTCGCAAAACCTACCGATCATCGCCAAAAAGAGAGAGATTATTGAAAGCGTCCAAAAAAATCAGGTCACGATTATTACCGGCGAAACGGGTTCGGGAAAGACAACCCAAATTCCCAAGATGTGCATTGCCGCAGGCCTCGGCCTGCGGGGCCTGATCGGCCTCACTCAGCCCAGGCGCATCGCGGCGATCAGCATTGCCCAGCGCATTGCCTCGGAGCTGGGCGAGGAATGCGGCCAATCCGTTGCTTACAAAATCCGTTTTGAAGAGAAAAGCTCGGCTGAACCTTTCATTAAAGTCATGACCGATGGCATCCTGCTGACGGAAACGGTCAAAGACAGGGATTTGCTGGCCTACGATACATTGATTGTCGATGAAGCCCACGAACGTAGCCTGAACATCGATTTCATTTTGGGCTATTTGCGAACGCTGCTTGTCCGGAGAAAAGATTTAAAGGTCATTATCACCTCGGCCACCATTGACACGGAAAAATTTTCCGAGGCTTTCAACAAAGCTCCGGTCATCAAGGTTTCCGGCCGGATGTATCCGGTGGAGGTTCGCTATCGGCCGCTTGATCCGGAGAAAGAAGAAAAAGGAGAAACAACCTATGTCGATGAAGTTGTCGCCTGTGTGGAGGCTCTGCAGCGCGAACGCCGTTATGAAGATATCTTGATTTTTATGCCGACTGAGCAGGACATTCGGGAAACTTGTAATCTGTTATCTAAAAAATGTTCCGGTCTTGTTCTGCCGCTGTACGCGCGACTTTCCGGCTCCCAGCAGAGACTTATCTTTACCGCCGCCGAACAGCAGAAAATCATTGTGGCCACCAATATCGCGGAAACTTCGCTGACAATTCCCGGCATCAAATATGTGATTGACGCCGGACTGGCACGAATTCTGGAATACAATCCCCGCAGCCAAACAACCGGCCTGCCGATCAAACCGATTTCCGCCAGCAGTGCCGAGCAGAGAAAAGGACGCTGCGGCCGTGTGCAAAACGGTATTTGTATCCGGCTCTATTCGCAGGAGGAGTTTTCCCAAAAGCCTCTTTACACGCCGCCGGAAATCATGCGCTCCAATCTGGCCGGTGTCATCTTGCGCATGCTGGAGCTTAATCTCGGCGCGGTCACATCCTTTCCGTTTATTGACAAGCCGCAACCCAAAAGTATCCGCGACGGCCTGGATATTCTGCGAGATCTGGGAGCGCTGGTCAAAGATGACAGCGAAGAAGAAACAAATCTTTATAAGCTGACGGAGACCGGTTGGAAGATGGCCGAGTTTCCGCTTGATCCCCGCGCATCCCGGATGCTGATTGAAGCGCAGAAGGGAAACTGCGTCAACGAAATCGCTGTCATTGCCGCCGCCTTGAGCATTCAGGACCCGCGTGAGCGACCGTACGAAAAAGCCGATGAAGCATCCAAAGCCCATGCCCAGTTTGCGCATCCGGAGTCGGACTTTTTAACCTATCTCAATATCTGGAACCGCTATCATGGCTCATTGGAGAATCTGCCAACGCAAAGCAAGCAAAGAAAATTCTGCCGCGACCATTTCCTCTCCTACAAGCGAATGATCGAATGGCGGGACATCTATCATCAGATCATGGACATTATCGACGGCAAGAACAAAACGGCAAAACCGAAGAAACACCACAAAATTGAAATCAATCAGGAGATTTCCGACCGGATTCACCGCTGCGTTTTGAGCGGGTATCTTTCCAACATCGCCCGAAAGAAAGAGAAAAATTTTTACAACGCAGCCAAGAGCAGAGAAGTGATGATCTATCCCGGCTCCGGCCTGTTCAATAAAGCGGGGCAATGGATTGTGGCGGCGGAAATCAGCCTGACCTCGCGGGTGTTTGCCCGTAATGTCGCCAACATCAACAGCGAGTGGCTGGAGAAACTGGGCGGCGATAACTGCCGCTATTCTTATGCCGCTGCCCACTGGGAGAAAAACCGCGGGCAGGTGGTTGCCCTGGAAAAGGTAACGCTTTTCGGATTGACCATTGTGGAAAGCCGTCCCGTCGCTTATGAAAGAATCAATGCGGAAGAAGCGAAGTCGATCTTCATCCGCGAAGCGCTGGTTACCGGAGAAGTTGCCCGCCGGATTCCTTTCCTGGAGCACAATCTATCTCTGTACGACCGCGTCCAAACCATGGAAGAAAAGCTGCGCCGGCGTGGGATCGTCGCCAACGAAGAAACGATTGCCGAACTTTACGAACAAAGACTACCGGTGCTTTCCGATATCCGGTCCCTGCTCAGTCTCATCAGGGAAAGAGGCAGTGATGAATTTTTACGCTTCCGTGAAGAGGACTTGATTGCCTATGAACCGGATGAAGAAGAAATATCCCGGTTTCCCGATCAGATAAAATTGAAAGATGCGTCTTTGCGCTGCACCTATAATTTTGAGCCCGGCAAGCGTGATGATGGTGTAACGGTCAAGGTTCCGCTGGGATTGGTCTCCAGCGCCGCCAGGGAAAACATCGACCGCCATCTGCCTTCATTGCTGAAGGAAAAGGCCGTACACTTATTAAAGACTCTGCCCAAATCCTTGCGCCAGAGAATTCCATCGCCTGCCCAGGCGGCACAATTATTGATGGAAGACGAATCCTATCTAAACAAATCTCTACCGCAGGCCTTGAGTGAACTGCTACGCGATCATTACAAGATAACGGTACCCCGCGATTCCTGGGCTTTAGAAAAGCTGCCGGACTACCTGAACATCCGCTACAGCGTGATTGATGAAAAAGGAAAGGAGATCGGGGACAGTCGGGATATCAGTCTGCTGCAAAAAGAACTTGCTGAAACAGTCAGCACGTCGGCTTTGGATAAAATCAGAGGCGAATGGGAAAAGGAAGGAATTACCACATGGGATTTTGGAGACTTGTCCCAACAGATTCCTCTGAAGGGAACTCACGGTTTGATCGGCTACGCCTATCCGGCACTCACGGTAAGCGATGATGCTATTGACCTCCGGCTCTTCTCCGATGAAAGACAAAGCACATTCAATCATTCGCAGGGTGTTGCGGCGCTCTACGAAATTCACTTTGTCGACAAAGTGAAACAACTGAACAAAAATGTTATTTTAAAACCCGCTCTGAAAGCTGTTGTGGAAAATATCGGCAAGCCCAAACAACTGGAGCAATCCATCGTCAATCGGGTGAAGAAGGATTTGTTTTTCAAACCATGGCGAAGGCGGGAAGAGTATATCGCGCATGCCGATTATCTGAATTCCAAAATTCTGCCTTACGGCCAGCAGGTGCTGACGGCGATAGAACCGGTCTTGAAAGCCTTTGACGATACTTACACCGTTATCAGCAAACTGATAAAGAAAAATAGAGGCAACAATCCTGTTTTGAATTTTCTGAAAGAAATCCGGACAGAACTGCACAGTCTTATGCCTGTTGATTTTCCAGAGCTTTATACCTTTGAACGGATGAAGGAACTGCCGCGCTATTGCAAGGCTCTTGCTCTGCGCGCCGAGCGGGGTAGCCTCAACCTTTCCGCGGCGCAAAAGAAAACGCAGGAAGTTTTAATTTATTCCAAACAGCTGCAAGAAATGATTGTACCGGAGGCAAAAGATACCGTGCTGCCACAGATTGGAATTTGCGAAATCACTCGTTTTAAAGAGGATATTTCATTAGATTGTCCGGAAGAAAAGAAAACCATGATCGAAGAATGCTTCTGGATGGTTGAGGAATACAAGGTCTCCCTATTCGCGCAGGAACTCAAAACGCCCTATCCCGTTTCACCCAAGAAGTTGAATCAGTTGATGGAAGAGATTGAAAAACTTTAAATGATTTTGACACTATCTGTATCTATTTTTTGCATTCATAAATTTCGATGGTCACATGAGCCAGTTCATGAACTTTCGCCAGGCGCTTTTTATAGTCTTCGATGGAACAATTTTTTGACGTTACCAGAGACACGATACAGGCATATTTGTTTTGAGCGACTTTCCAGACATGCAGATCACTGATGACGGAATCGCCGTCCGATTCAATTTCCTGCTTGATTTCATCGGTGATTGGATTATCCATTTCACGTTGCAGTAAAATACCGCCGGTTTCTTTTAATAACATGGATGACCAGTGGAGAATTAATCCCGCGCCGACGATGCCCATGAGCGGATCGAGCCAGACAAAATCAAAATATTTGGCGCCGAGCAGTGCGGCGATGGCCAGCACGGACGTTAATGCGTCGGCCACCACATGCAGATAGGCTGATTTCAAATTCAGGTCTTCGTGGTGATGCGATTCTTCATGATGGTGATCGTGACTGTGAGCATGGCCGCCCCTGTTGAGGATTATGGCGCAAACAACATTTACCGTCAAACCGATGACAGCAACAAACAGCGCCTGATTATAATAAATACTCAGGGGATGAATCAGTCTTTTGACGGAGGAAAAAATCATGATCAGGCCGACAAGCCCCAGCACAATGGCGCTCGTGTAAGCGCCCAGAATTTCAATCTTCCATGTGCCGAAAGTAAAACTGCGATCCTTCGCATATTTCCTGGCCATAACATAGGCCAGCAGAGATATTCCCAGGGCGAAGGCATGCGTGCCCATGTGCCAGCCGTCAGCCAGAAGCGCCATTGACTGGGAAAGCCAGCCGAACAGGATTTCCGCAATCATGGTGACAAAGGTAATCACCACAACAATGAACGTACTTTTTTCAACGGATTTCTTATCGACGTTGAAGAGGTGATGATGTTCCCACAATTCTATTTGTTCGTTATGCATTTTTAATCATTATACTGGCCGGTCAATATCTTCAGATCGGTCAAAGCCATTCTGTAGTTCAAGTGCGCCGCGTAAAGGTCCGATTGAGATTTGGCCAATGCCGCCTCGGCGGTGAGTACATCCGCTTCGAGATTTAATCCGGCCTGGTGCCGGTCGGTTTGAATCCTGAAATCTTCCTGGCGGAAATTCAAAACCTTGTTCGCGACGCTGATCAGTTCAGCAGTTTGATTGAGTTTGCGGTGAGCTTTTTCGATGTCGGTCTGGACCTGCTCCTGCGTATTGGCCAAGTTTACTTCAGCCTGTTTTTTCAGCAAGAGACGCTGCTTCATAATGAAAGTATTGGAGAAAATATCCTTGAGATCCCACTTCATTAATAAACCAATGAAGGTATTATTTTCCGGATAGAGTGTTACGCCGTCCTGATATGTATAGCCGCCCATAACGCCCAAATCGGGCAGATAGCTGTATTGACTGGCTCTGACGGCATATCCCGCTTTCTCTTGACGCAGCGCGGCCATTCGGATGTCGCTGTTGCGGTTCTGTGCCTCCAGAATACTTCCTTCCAGTGTCTCGGCACCGTCCGGCTTTTCATCCAATGAAACCGGATCCAGCACGACCGCTGTCGCGGGCGGCAGGCCGGTCAGGCGTTTTAAATCGGCGGTATAATCTTCAACCTGGATGTTTATTTTGAGAAGATTCTGCTCTTCATCGGCTACATTGGCGCGCAATCCTAATTCATTGGAGCGGGTGGCCTTGCCGGCCATGACGGCGCTTTCCACATCGTAGAGTTTTTTTCCGGCCAGCGATAACTTGATTTGAGCTTCTTCTTTCTGCTTCTGCAGAATCAACAGGCCAAAATAAATTTTCTCCGCGGTCTGCCGGATCTGCAGGGTTGCCTTCGTCTTTTCAGTTCTGGCAATTTGCAGATCGGTTTTGGATACATCCACGCCGGCCTTGATTTTTGGAATTTGCGAAATCGGCTGATATAAAAGTGCGCCGGCGCCAACAAAATCATGATTGCCCAACTCGAAGGCTTTGTCCGTCGGCGGCATAGGGATGCCCATCTCACCCAGCGGCAATTCTCCGAAAGCGCCTCGCGAAACCTCCAGAGCGGGCACATTCTCATTATACAGATAAGCGCCGCCCAGGATAACCGACGGGAAATATTTCACCCTGTCTTCATTGACTTTCTGCTGTTTTTCATCCACCTGCAATTGCTTGATATTCAGCAAACGGTTGTTTTGAACCGCCAGATCGATGACTTTGTTCAGGTTCAGCCTTTCCGGATTTTCCTGCGCGCCGGCGCCGGGTGAAAACAAAAAAAGCGCAACGAGAACCAGCGAAATGACAGTTTCCGGTTTCATCACTTTTACTGTTTTATCGGATTCTTCGTCAAGCCACGGTTGCTTGTCGGATGGCTTGATGACCTGCGCATACAGAACCGGCACCAATACTAAGGATATGAACATGGAAAACATGATGCCCACGGCGATCACGCTGGCCAGCGGACTCCACATCGGCGAGCCGGAAATAATCATCGGGATGACGCCGATGGCCGCGGCGCTGGCTGTCAGAAAAATTGGGCGCAATCGTCTTTTCCCCGCTTCCAGAGCGGCGGTGGGGATGGAAGCGCCGGTGCGCAACAGTTCGTTGGCATGGTCGATCAAAATGATGGCATTTCTGACGACGAGACCGGACAGACTGATGACGCCGACGAAGGCCGTGAACCCGAAAGTATTACAGGTAATCAATATCCCCAGTATCGCTCCGAAGACGCTCAAGGGGATCGTCAGCATAACGATGGATGTTTCCTTCAGATTACGGAACTGGAACAGCAGCACAAGGAAGATCAGGAGCAGACTGATGACAAACGCCAGATACATTTGCTGGAATGTTTCGACCCGGTTATCATACTCGCCCCCATACTTGATGCTGTAGCCTGCCGGCAATTGAAGCCGGGACAGGTCAGGCTTTATTTTTTTCAGAATTTGAGAGGCCAGGTAGCCTTCGGCCGGTTCGCAAAGAATGGTTAAGGTTCTCAGGCCGTTCAGGTGCATAATCCGGCCCGTGTGCCACTCGGGTTCCAGCGTTGCAATTTGACGCAGCGGCACCGCGGCGCCGGTAACCGGTGACGTCAGATACATGTTTTGCAGATCGTCGAAATTACGCCGGCTTTGTTCATCCAGGCGAAGAAGGATGTCCACCGGTGTATTGCCTTCATAAAGAGTGGACACCGGTGCGCCGGTGAATCCCGCATAGATGGATCGGGAAATACTGGAGGTGGAGAAGCCCAGACGTTCGGCATCTTCTTTCAACCCGATGGCGACGCCGTAATAATCTTCTTTGAAATCAGAACGGATAAAAGCAGCCATACCCGTCTTTGCAATCATCTCTTTAACGCGCCCGCCGATGGTTTTCAGGGTCGTAATGTCGTCGCCGACAATTCTGATTTCCACCGACGTCACCTGAGCTTTTCCCTGCATCAGGAGTTTCGCCTGTACGTTTCCTTCCGGGATCTCACGCGCGGCTTTGGCGTTTAATTCGAGATGTAACTGTTTCGCTTCTTCTTCGTTGTTTGTGTTGACCAGTAATTGCGCGAAATTTTCCACCGGCGGCTCAGGCGAAAAATTATAATAAAAGCGGGGCGCGCTGGCGCCGATGAAGGTTGCGTAAGAAGTGACTCTTCTGTCCTTCTGAATCATGCTTTGAACTTTTAAAATGGTCTGTTCGGTTTTCTCCAGTTTCGTGCCCGTGGGCATCCAGAGATCGACCACAAACTGATTCCGTTCGGCGGCCGGGAAAAATTTCTGCGGGACAATCTGGTACAGGCCAACGGCCAGAACAAGCGTGGACAGGCAGCCGACAATCGTTATCGTGGAATGGGCCATGCACCAGGTGATGGTTTTGTCGTAACCCCGCTGCATCAACGAAAGCAGCGAAAACTTATTTTTACCTTTTGACGATCCGGAAGAAGGATCATGGAGCCCTTTTTTGATAAAGGTGAAACATAAAATCGGCGTTAAAAACATAGCCACCATAAAGGAGGACGAAAGCGCAATCGTGACCGTCAGCGGCAGGGCAATGATGAATTCACGGACCATGCCGGTTAAAATCACCAGCGGCAGGAAGGCGGCGATAATGGTCAGGGTCGCCGTCAGGATGGGTACAACAAGTTCGGTAGCGCTCTTCCAGGCGGCGGTTTGCCGGTCAACGCCCTTGTCCAGAAGTTCCACGTAATTGTCCGCAACGACGATAGCGTCATCCACGACCATGCCCAATACGACAATTAAAGATGCCAGAGAAACCTGATGCAGCTCAATGCCGATGGCATGCATGACAGCGAACGTCACCGCAACCGTCATGGGAATGGCCGTGGCCGCAACAGCGGCAACGCGGAAAGGCAGCAGCAGGACGATAATGACGATCACCGCAATAATGGCCATCAGGAACTCATGCAGGAACTGGCTGACATTTTTATCGACGATTTTGGGCTGATTGACAATCGTCGTCAATTTGACGCCGGCGGGCAGCAATTTCTCTGTTTCCGCCAGCTTCTTGTCCACCTCTTTGCCGAAGGCGACAACGTTATTGCTTTCATGCATTTGAACAGCCAGCAGCAGGGTATTGCGTCCGTTAACCATGATCTTGGAGGATGGTTCCTGATACGCTCTTTGAATATGGGCCACATCCTTCAGGCGGACCACCTGACCGGTTCTGGCGATGCCGATGATCTGGTCGGCAATTTCCGCTTCGGTTTTATAATAGCCGTCACTGTAAAGGGTAATTTTGTTGTCCGGTGTTTTGACGTTACCGGCGGGACCGATGGCGTTTTGCGACTGCAAAACCTGAGCGACTTTCGCGAAGGGAATGCCGTACTGAGACAATCTGGCGCTGTCAGATGTGATGACAATCTGTTCTTTCTGCTCGCCGATTCGTTTGATTTTGGAAACCGCCGGAATGGTTTTGAGTCTGTCTTCCAGCTTCCGGGCATAATCTCTCATCTGAGCGTAATCGGGATGATCCATTTCCACAGCGATCAGCAGCGCTTCCGTATCGCCGAATTCGTAATTCACAAAAGGACCCTGCACGTCCGGCGGCAGCCCAACGGCTTTCAGAACAAGCATCTGATGATTCAGCTTGCTCCAGAAGACGTCTACATTTTCCACATTGTCATTGATCCATACATTGATGATGACAACACCGTCACGCGTTGTGGAAGTCGTTTTGTCTTTTTTGACTTCTTCGTACTGAAAAAGATATTGCTCCAGTTTTTTGGTGACCTGCTCTTCCACCTGCAATGAATTGGCGCCGGGGTAGTAGGCAATCACCTGGCCGATCCGGACATGGATTTTGGCGTCTTCGCGCCGCGGCATAAACATCAAAGAATAGATGCCGACCAGAAACGTGAGCACCAGGACGGAAATCGTTACCTGCGGATATTTGAGGGATTTTCTGACAAAATTCATAGCGCTTACTTAATGACGATGGAAGACCCGTCGGTTAATTTATGTTGCCCGCCCACAACGATGATTTCGTCGGGACTGATGCCGGAGGTAATCTCAATATTGTTTCCCGCAATTTGTCCCAGGGACACTTTACGCTTGAAAGCCTGTGATTTCTGCTGATCCGCAACAAAAACATAGGCGGAATTGTCCAGATCACGTAGTACCGCTTCACCGGGAACGGCCAAAATTTCGGTTGGCTTGCTGGTAGTGATTTTAACTTCGGCGGTCATTCCCGGACGTATTTTCAAGTCCGGATTTTTCAATGCGATCCTGACCGTGAAAGATCGCGTTGTCGGTTCGGAAACAGAACCGACCTCGATGACCCTGCCGGTCACGTTTGAATCAATCGCGGAAATGAAAACTTTGGCTTCACTGTCGATTTTGACCAGATGCAGATCCGTTTCCGGCACGGAAGCATTTACCTTCACGGTATCAATATCAGAGACAACGAACAGGGGCATACCGGTGCCGATAATTTCACCGACCTCCGCGCCCTTTTTGAGCAGCACGCCTTTAAAGGGGGCATAAATTTTCGTGTCGAGCAGATTTTTATTTTGAACATTTTGCTGGGCCCGGGCGGCTTTCAGTGTGTTGGATATTTTTGAAAAATCGCTCTCCGATAAGCTTTTTCTCTGATGCATGAGGCTCAGCCTGTTGAATTCGTCCTGCGCCTGCGCGAGATTGGCATCGGCCGCGTCTTTGGCGATCCGGTAATTTTCCGGATCCAGACTGGCCAGGAGCTGCCCGGCGCCGATGGTGGCGCCTTCTTCGCCCGCAATATAATTTATTTTGCCGGCCACCAGGAAACCCAGACGCGCTGTTTTGCTGCCTTCAATATTGCCGCTCGCCGTGATTTCCCTGTTCACGGCAATTTTTTCCACTTTTTGTGTGATGACAGAAATCGGATCAAGGGCTTTCTTATTCGACGGTTCCCCCGTGCAGCCATTTATGAAGCAAGCGGCAAACAACAATAATAAAAATAATTTTTTCATGGTCTGGTTCCCTCCCGGTTTGGCGCTACGCGTCATGTCATCATTCGGATATTCGTTCTGCATCATGCCTCGTCAGTCATCTTGCTCCATGAGATTGGCTTCAATCCGGCGTAAAATCGACTGAAACTTTTTAATATCCTGGTTCGTCAATCCTTTATGTATCTTCTTACGTTCCTGCTGGATGAGCGGCAGTCTGGATTCGCAAAACGCCCTGCCTCTGGCGGATATGAAGATCAAAAAACTTCGGCGGTCATTCGGGTCGGCGGTTCTCCGGACATAAGCGATCTTTTCCAGCTTATCAATCAGGCGGGTAATGTTGGGATGGTCGTTGAGGATTCTATCCGCCAGCTCTCTTTGCGTCTGGCCGTCTTTCATATACAGCCGCAGCAAGATATAAAACTGTTCCGGCGTCAATTGCGCTTCATCGATTTTTAATTTCTGCTGCAGATAATGCCTTAACAATCTTCCCGACCGGTAGACCTGATAAGTGATTGTCTGATCCAGCTCAGCAATTAATGTGTCTTTCATCATTTTATTATTTGGGTGTTAGTAGTTGCCTTGGCAACGATTATCAATATAAATATATTCCGCAGAAGGTCAAGCAATTAATGCAGGCCGGTTCCAATTACTCATCGCACGTGCACTCCGGTTCGTCCGGGATTCCCTCCATGTCCGAGAGTTTATATCCGCAGAAAGGACAGGCCTCGTCAATATCGGCTTCTTCGTCCGGTTCCCGCATGGTCATCCCGCAGCGGGGACACACACCGATTTCGATGCATTTCGGACACAGCGTAAACCGGGTTTTGAATCCGGGAGAGACTTCTGATCCCGCAGGCGAGGGATCATACTGATCCCATTGGCCGCCCCACCCGTTGCATGTCCGGCAATAGGCGGGATAATTATAGATATATCGTGCCTTGGACCGCTCCCAGATATCCATATTCAGGTTGCATTCCAGCGTATGCTTGATCATATTACTCAGCTTTGCTTGATTTTATTTGGTGCCCCCGGCGCGAGTAGGGAATTTCAGCAAAGAATTCTTGATAGGCATACCCATCTGATCTTTATTTATCCAAGGACGGACTTGAGTTTCCGGTCATATAAAAAGGACAATTCAAGCCTGTTTCAAGACAATCCCTTCGATGATGTTTGATACGGTGTCGCACGTATCAATCGCTTCTTCAATACGCTCGAATATTTCCTTCCATTTAAGCAACTCGATGGCATCCTTTTCTTTTATAAAGAGATTTTTGATGGTGTTTCTCATGACAGTGTCGCCGGCGTTTTCCAGGGTGTGGATTTCCACGCAGCCATCCAGAATTCTTTGGCTGTTTTTCATATCGTGTAAATTGAAAATAATCTCTTTGCCTTTTTGAATCGTTTGAAGAAGAATTTTCACCTGTTCGATAATTTCTGCATTGTATTTTGTAACCTTGTACATGCATATACAGAGGCCTGTTGATTCAATGGCGTCCATAATGCTGTCCATCTTGTTAAGCAGCGCGTAAAGATCTTCACGGTCTATGGGAGTCAAAAAGGTCTTATGCAATTTTGCATATGTGGTATGGGTAATGACATCTGCCTCATGTTCAAGTTCTTTGAGCCGGTTTGCTTTCGCGTCTGAATAATCGAGATGTTCGGCCATTTGAAGAAGGAACCTGCCCCCTTCTTCAACTTTGTTGGCCAGATCTTCCAAGTATTTAAAAAAATTTTCTTCTTTCGGAAACAGACGCATGCGCAAATTTTCCTTTTTTGCCCGCAGAGAGATTCTCTCATTCTACATTGAGATCTTTATTTTACGGTGATTCAGGTTGATGTGTGTTTTTCTTCCCTTATGATTTTTAGTAGTGCCGTATTGCTGATGGCATTATTGTTTGTACTCTTGCACTATTCCCGGAATCAGTCAATGATTGTCTGGGGGAAGTATTCTCAGATAATCCCTGCTATTAAACATGAATACCTGTACAGATTGGGCCAGTGATCGCGATAGTTATTGACCCCCCTTCCTTTCTACTTCAGAAATTTCGGCAGGAAAATCAGGTTAATAGCAGTTCAATTTGTTGGATCGACTATGCTTGATTTGAATTACCGCCTGACATGCACGCACCTGGCTCGTTGCCAACCGGGGGATCGCAAGGACCAAAGGGTACCGATGAAGCGTCAGTTTTATTTGGCCATCTTATTACTGATGAAGAGTTGCCGGAGTTTGTTTTTGTAATTGCTTGCGCGGTATGCTTTTAACCACCGGTTCACAATGGCACCCGCGTAGGTTCTAATAAACAGATTTCGCCATCTCCTTTTTATATCTTTCCAGGCATTCGCCAGCGGGACCTTAAAAATTGCGCGCAGGCTCCAATCCCCATACAGCAATTTTCCTGTCTGTTTCTTTTCCAGTAAATTACTTATAAAGCGCCGGACATAAAACTCGACAAACATGATGGGAAAGCCGATGGTGGCTATATAAGCCCAGTTTAGCCAATTGCCATAATTCAAATTTCTTCTAATGAAACCGCCAAGATACTTTTTTTTCATCAGTAAGGCCGGCATGTTTTGTAATGCAAATGCATCCAGCCCATCCGGCCGGGGGTCGTAACAGAGAAAAAGTCCATCATACTTGTCCCATCCGACAACCGAAAGAGGCAGGAGTCGGCCTTCTCTCTCCAATCTTGCTCTAAGTTCGGAACCCGGAAGTGGAACGGCGTTAAGGACCTGGATGGTGTCGATGCCTGATTCTTTGAAAAACTCTTTATAATATTTAGCCCGCTGTCGGAGGGTGAATAAAGATTTCTCCTGCGCGTTTTTGTGCAGAGGATAACCGAAAATGAACATGCCATGCAGATAAAAATAGTTGGAAAGTTTTTTGGAACGGGCAATTAATTTTTCCGCTGTGACGCCTTTGCGCATGGCCCGGAGTTCTTCGTTAATCGGACTTTCATAACCAATGGCCAGCATGCTGACACCGGCCTGGCACATCGCTTCGAGCAATTCGTCGTTTTCCGCCACTTCAGAGCGCACCTGAACGACTAAATCGATTTTTTCCCGGAATTGTCTTTTATAGTCGCTGATTTTCCGGCACAGTTCAATGGCTTCAGACGGATTCTGGGCAAAATTATCGTCGGTAAAAAAGAATGCTTTGTATCCCAAATCTGCATATTTGATGATCTGTCGCAAAGTTGTGGCAACCGATATTGATTTATATTTTCCATATTGCTTGTTGACGACACAGAATTCACAATTCCAGTTACAGCCCCGGCCACGGTTGATGGGAACAAAGCTCCATCTCTTTTTCAAGTACTTCACAAGAGTTAAATCGGGATCGGCTAATTCATTCAAATCAACAAGAGGGGGACGTGCACCGGTAAAAACATATGTTCCGGCTTCGTCCAGGAAACTGATTCCCTTGACCTGAGCCAATGATGACCGGTTCAGGAAAACGCCTCTGTCGGCCAGCAATACGTTCAGCAGTTCCGCGAAAACTTCTTCCCCCTCCCCATGGACGACAATGTCAATACCGGATTGCAGCGCTTCCTGCGGCAGGGCATCGACATGGCTGCCGCCGGCAATCGTTATGGCGCCAAAATCCCTGTATTGCCGGACGACCGAAAACATGCGGGGAATTGAATTGCTCATACCGCCGTAAAACAATGCCAGCTGTGCGGGTTGCCTGGCCTGTAAAAAAGTATGATCCGGCAGGCCCGCGGAATCCTGAGGCCCCTTATAATTATTTTCATCAATAGCGTAGATTTCTTTAACCCGGCGATGATACTTGATTTGACTCATCACGGACAAAATCCCAACTGGCGGCATTTTTATCCTGGCGTAGATGTTTTGCTGCGAATTTTTCGGGTACTGCGGAATAATACCGATAATGGTCAAATCTCTTTCCATGATTAAAATTCCTCACAATTAATTCTTAATCTGAAAAGGTTTGCTGGAAGGTAACTACTTTGCGGAAAATGCTTCTCTTTGGACAGAAGAGTAATTCTCAAGACCATAAAAGTCAATACAAACTTGAACTGATAAAAATTCCGTCTGGAAAATTTTGGAACCCTTAACATGTTTAAAAAAATTGGATTTGTAAGCCATTGATTTATTTGGTGCCCCTGGCGCGAGTCGAACGCGCGGCACACGGATTAGGAATCCGTTGCTCTATCCTACTGAGCTACAGGGGCTTTGGGTTTCCTGTGGTAGCCAGAATTTAATTGAAAAAACCATATATTATTTTAATAAAAAAAGACACACAAATCATCGTATTTGACGCCATTGTCGTATGTCGAATCCATAGAGTCAAAATAAATCAGTTACCGTTGATGGTTATTTAAATATTTTACCTTGTAAAACTTCATCAATTTGGTATTTTCAACACAGGAGGTATTGAATGAAAAAGTTTAATATCATCGAACCGGATAAATGTGATCATTGTCATCATAAAATTTTAAACGAATTTTTTGATACGGAATACAATGGCGTGAAAGAACCGATTAAAGTCTGCCCTGATTGTTTCAAAAAGGGGAAATGTAATAATACGATACATTATAAAAACATTGATGGATTCTGGTACAAGATGAGCAATGTGAAGAAAAAATAGAATCCAACAGACAGACTTCTACGAAACAGAATTCAACAATATCACTTTCACCCCTTTTTTCTTATACAAACAAAGATGGGGATCAACTGTATAAATGATCGTAGCGTTATATTGCATAAAGCCGGAGAGGATCAAAGCGTTGGACATATGAAGGCCTAGGCCGTGAGATAAATGAGCAGCTGTCATCAATATCTCCGCATTGTCGAGCCAGACAATAATACAAATATTCTTTATAGCGTCCAGCAAAGTATCAACGGAATAGTCGTCGATTGAACCTTTCAGAGCGAGTTTTTTCAACTCGTACAAAGAAATGCAGGAGACAATAGAGTCTTCGCCTTCCAGGATTTCGTTCCATATTTCTGCGGTTAGCTTGTTGCCTTTGATAAGCTCGATAAAAAAACCGGTATCAATACCTATCATGCGACTTGGCCCTCATGGTCTCTATTTCTTTATGAATGTTTTTGGAAACACGCGCTTTGCCGATAAGACCTAAAACCTTTTTTCCGCTTTCCTTTTTCTTTTTCAGAAGAATATAATTCTGGACAGCATCTGTTATTACCGAGGATACAGATTTCTTTTCATTGTATGCGAAGGTTTTAACGACCCGTCCAATGTTGTCCGGAATATTTGCTGTGATTCTCATTTTACCATCTCCTTGAAATAGTTATGCCTTTATGTTATGCACATTCTATCAAAAGATCAACAAATCTTTATGGAGCGACAAGATAAATGTGAGATCAACATCTATTGTCGCAATTACATTTTAATTTTGTTTCGGCTCGAATTGGTTTTTTGCCGACCAGAAAGACGGCAGATGGCGCAGCAAATACATCAGGCTTTTGCGATGTTCCCAGATGCGCCCGCGGAATCTGCCGCGCCACGCCTTGTCGGAGTAAAAGCGCTTCACATGTTCGTTGTAGAGTTGATCAAGTTTTTCTTTGGAAGCGATTCCCTTGGGGACAAAAACAAAATTCAGGCAGTTCATCAGCCGCCAGTCTTCATGAAAAGTTCCTTCGTGTTTAATGGTTGCCCAGAGTGGCGCTCCGGGAAAGGGTGTAAATTTCGCCATGTTCATGTCGTCCAATCCCAGTGAGATGATAAAATCCGACGTCCGCCGGATGGATGCTTCCGTTTCGCCGGGCAGACCCATCATAAACAGCCCTTTGACGCGCAAACCGGATTTCTGAATTCTTTGCACGGTGTCGCGCACCTCGTCAAGCGATACACCCGATTTGTGCCGGGCCAGCATATCCGGATCGGCCGATTCAATACCAAGAGAAACCATCAGACATCCGGCATCCTTGAGAAGCTTGAGCAAATCATCATCGGTGTAGCCCACGCGCACGGCACAGTTGAAATGAATGCCGAGAGGATGACGGTTAAGCTTTTCGCAAAGATCGACAATGCGCTGACGGTTGGCGGTAAACAGGTCATCATAGATATTGATATGCCTTACGCCGAATTTCTCCCGCAGATATTTCATGTGCTCATAAATGTAAGCGGCGGAATTATAGCGAAAACCTTTTTTAAAAACGGAACGGTCGCAATAGGAGCATTGATACATGCAGCCGCGCGAGGTGATCATCGTCGCGCCCGGTGTGTTGATATAGCTGAACAGTGGCAAATGGTAATCGCGGGGAAATCCTTTGAGCTTCTCATAAGCCGGAAACGGTAGGCTGTCCAGATCGGCTATTTTCGGACGCGGTTCGTTGGCGATGATTTCTCCCTTGTTGTCCCAGATCAGGCCTTTGATGGCAGCGGGCTCAAGGCAGGCGGCAAGCTCGGCGATGGTTTCTTCACCCTCTCCGGCAACCAGAAAATCAAACGCCGGATAATCTTTCAGAAGTTTATCTTCCAGCGCGGAAACATGAACGCCTCCGCAAACGGTTATCACATCGGGTGATTGTTTTTTAATTGATTGAGCAAGATCCGCGGCATCGGGAAAAGATGATGTTGTCGCCGAAAAGCCGACCATCTGCGGCTGATGGGCAAGAATTGCTCCGGTTTGTTTCTGCAAATCCAACGGTGCGTCCGGTCCTAGGCAATCATAAACAAAAACATCGTGGCCTTGTTTGATGAGATAGGCGGCGATGGAAAGCAGTCCCTGCGGCACCATCCGGTTGGCAATGTCGGTGATGTCGCGCTTACCGGGAAACCAGTTGAATCCGCGCGGGTGAACCAGAACGACGCGCTTTTGTTGACGGGAAGTGGCCATATTTATTTTGTTGAACCCAGAATAAGGGCCTGTCTGCCGGATATCTGGACGTTGTAATGCGCAAAAAGAGCGGACGGTTTTTCACGCAGGACGTGCGCTATCCCGAAGGCGGCGGCTGTGGAATGAATACCGCAGCATGGAAGATAATCATAAATGTTCCATCCTTTTTGTTCCCATAAATTGAAGTCGGTTTTTTTCACGCGGAATCCCGGTAAAAGAATACGGCTTCTCCCTCCGACGGCCTTCTCCCGCGGCACGCTGCCGGATAAACTGTTATTCAATTTTAAAATATCTTCCGGAATAATAATTTTCTCACCGGAATCTACGGCCAGAATCTTACCGATATTTTTGTTCTCATCCCGGCCCAGCAGCAGCCAGGAGCTGCCTTCGCCCATCGGAAGCTCACGGGAATTCTTGCAGCACAGATTCACCCTTTCGCGGTATTCTTCGACCGTCGGCGTAAAAATATCACAGCCGCCGACCAGCGCCAGCTCGATCTGACCGCTATCCAGATAGGTTTGCGCCAGCCAGAGCGCCGACTCGAAGGATAATTC
Organism: Deltaproteobacteria bacterium; assembly: GCA_022710585.1. Classification (GTDB taxonomy): domain Bacteria; phylum Desulfobacterota; class Syntrophia; order Syntrophales; family Smithellaceae; genus Smithella. The sequence continues at coordinate 20,191 of JAKLGV010000018.1, forward strand.
TTCCTGGGAAACGGTCAAAACGGTTCCCGTGACGTCACAGATGCGCGCCAGAACGAACGCGGCGGCGTTGCTGACTGAATTGGCGAATTGATTGGGGCTGGGAAATCCCCCGCCGTGTTTGAACACCTCGGTGATAAAAGGCAGTATTTCATCGACATTGCCCAATCCCGTCGCCAGAAAGATGCCTGTCTTTTTTCCCTTCAGATAGTCGAGCGACACCTGCTGCAGACAGGACAGACCACCGCACGCCACCATCTTGATGAATCGGCCGGCGCGTCGCATTGGCTGTCCCATAACTTCATGGACCAGCGCATCGGCATTCAGCGGCAGTTCGCTTTCCTCCCAGAGCGCGTCCCGATTGGGCATCAGCGAGGGGCCGATGTAGCTTGCCGCAATGACAGGCACGGGCGTTTGTGATTCGTTTTGTTTGTTATCTGAGTTCATAATTTTTTATTTTCCAAAATCACAACTGAATAATTTGTGGATGATCAATTTACCTCTTTATTAAAACTGTGCTTTCCGTGAGCATCAACAAATCCCCCTCTGTCCCCCTGATATGGGGAGGGGGGGAAGATCGTTATTCCCTCCTTTTCTAAAGGAGGGAGAATTTTTTCACTCCTTGATAATCAAATAACTTGTGCACGTCCCGCCAAAGCCGAAAAATGTAAACAAGTAAGCACCGTCCCGCGCTGCGACATTGACCTGAGACGGAGCGAATCCGATTTCGGGATCGATTTCCGTAAAGCCGAAACTGCGCGGAATCAATCCTTCTTCGCAGCAGGAAAGCCAGACGGCTGTTTCCACCGCCCCCGCCGCGCCCAGCGTATGTCCCACAGCGCCTTTAAGAGAAACGACGGGTGGAAGTTTCTCACCGAATAGTTTCGCCAGACCGCGTCCTTCAGAAAGATCGTTATCTCTCGTTCCCGTACCGTGCGCCTTGATCGCCGCGACATCCGCAGCGGAGATCCGGGCTGACGTCAACGTTTGCTCAACAACATTGCTGACGGTGACTCCGTCCAGACCGGCAGACGTCATGCTCTTTATATCATTGTATAGATAGCCCCCGGTGAATCTGTATTTCGATGAAAAAGAATTTTTCGTCTCCAGAACCACAACAGCGGCGCCTTCACCGATTTGCATGCCGGCGCGTGTCGCGCAAAACGGCCGGCACTGATCGTAGTCGAAAAGCAGCAGGCTGGCAAATCCATGCAGCGTCATATTCAGAAGCGGCTCAAATCCGACAATAATGGCGCGCCGGGATTTTTTTCTTGTTAAAAGATCGGCGGCAACGACCAGGGCGTGCGAACTCGAAACACAGGCCATGCTCAAGGTCAGCGACAGCCCGCGGATGCCGTATTGACTGGCAATGAAATCCGCCACTTCACCGGGCCCCCGGTTGCGGCATGATATGGCCGGCGATTCCTTGCCGGGATTGCCGGCAACCGCTTCGGTGAATTCATACTCATTGCGGATGAAGAGACCGCCTGTCGTCCCCACAATTAAACATGATTCGGCGATTTCTTCCGCGGAAAGACTGCCTCTACGGAACGCTTCCTGAAGAGCGCTCTCCAACATGGCCGTCGATTTTTCCAGAGGATTGCCCCGGGGGGAAACTTCAAACGCCTTGAAATCCCTGCTGGTCAAATGAGAAGACACGCCGGCCGTCGCGGGCGAAACGTTTCCGGCAATCAGTCGGCGCGCCGATTCGTCAGCGCTCCAGCCCAGCGTTGTCACCGCGCCCCAGCCGCGCACATAAATGTCTCCGTGGTTCATCTTTTAACCTTTGGCGCTTCAATAATGAAGTCGGCCAGCGAGTCGAACGACTTCATGGCCTTGGCCGCCGTCGAAGCGTTCTTTAATTCCACACCGAATTCGTATCGTATTTCCATGGCGATTTCCATGGCATCAAGACTATCCAGGATCAGAGGACCGGGCCCGCCGATAAAAGGCACATCGGTGGGTACCTCTTCGGGCTTGACATCGGTAATTTCGCACGCCCTGATAATCAGTTCCTTGAGCTTGAAAATCAGCTCCTCCTTCGAAGATACATTCAACTCCTTCAACTTCTGGTTTACATCCATTTGACTCTCCTTCCCGCTATCAAGAAACAAGCCAGCGCGAAAAACAGCAAGACGGCCAGTTTCGGCAAGATGATATTAAGGTTTGCGTTGCGCAGAAAAACATCCAGGTAAGACTGATGCGCCCAGTATATCGGCGATATCATCGCCAGTTTCTGCATCAGGGGTGACATAACAAAGTGCGGCACCATGATGCCGCCCAGCACACCCATCAGAATCGCGCCGGATGCCGCGAGCGTTGACGTCTGCTCCAGCGTTTTAGCCAGCGTCGCGATCAGGACACCGAAGCCGGTGGTGGCTGCCGCCACAACCAGGGTGACCGGAATCAAATGCCAGGGGTGGGTTCCCGTTTGAAAAGGGGTGCCGATAAGGGAAGGCGCGATAAAAACGCCGACGAACAGCATCAACACAAACTGGATGATATTGATGATGTAATAAGGAATGATTTTACCAAGGGCGATGGCGTTGGGGCTTACCGCGTATGTAAAAAGACGCTGCAGGGTGCCGTCATTTTTTTCCTTCAGAAAACCGATGGACATGGGGATGGCGATGAAAAACATCGCGAATATCGCGTAGGCCGGAACCGTTAGCTGAAGAGGGTTGGGAACAATCATGTCTTTCCTTGTTTTCTCTGTGATCAGGCCGGCAACCACGGCATCGATGTTTTCGATACCCATGACGACTTCGACGGTCAGGCTGGCCATCAGCGACCGGACGGCTACCTTGTACCCTGTGTCAAAGACGGGGTCGAAATAAATTTCGACAGGGCTGGTTCCTGTTTCAAAGCCCCCGGGAATCACCACCAGCACCTGTGCTTTGCCCTGTTCAAAAATACGGTCTTTATCCACACCGGGAGGCAGCTCAACCCGTTTAATCAATTTATTTGACGTTATTTTTTGCTCCAGCAGGTTCGCTTTCGGCGTTTTGCTTTCGTTCTCGATCATCGTGGAAATTTGCTTTTCATAGATTTTGTCCGCGTAGACTCCCTTAAACGCCAGCGTCATGAAAAAGATCAGGGCCAGCGGCATTAAAAACAGAAGCAGAATCGTCTGCTTATCTCGCAGCATGATGTGCATTTCTTTTTTAACGATTTCGGACAACTGCCTTTTAATCATCGCGCAATCCTCTCCCTGTCTTCTCCAAGAAGAATTTTTCCAGATTGTCTATCGCGGCCATCGGTCCGTCAAAAATAATTTCACCCTTGTCCAGCAGCGTCACGCTCGAGCACAGGCGCGCGGCCTCTTCCATCATATGTGTGGATAACAAAATCGTCATCCCCGATGCATTAAGATGGCTCAGCGTTTCGTAAATATGATTGCGGGTTTGCGGATCGACGCCCACCGTTGGTTCATCCAGGAGCAATAGTTTAGGCGAATGCAGCAGCGCCACGGCGAGATTGAGGCGTCGTTGCATCCCGCCTGAATACGTGGAAACAAGTTTTTGGGCGTGATCGGTAAGGCCGGTCTGAGCCAGCACGGCATCTGATCTTGCCGCTATTTGGTCCTTGGAAAGATTCGCCATCACACCGAAGAAGTGCAGATTTTCTAGGGCGGTGAGAGACATGTAAAGCGCAATGGCCTGGGGCGCGCAACCGATGGATATCAAGGCCTTGTTATCAGGCATCTTGTTTCCCAGCACAAAAACGTCGCCCGCATACCCTCTTAAAACCCCGGTGATAATTTTCATCAGCGTGGTTTTGCCGGCGCCATTGGGCCCCAAAAGCGCATGAATTTTTCCCTGCTCGATGGACATGGAGAAATGATGCAGAGCATACCCGATTCCTCCTGCCGATTGGTCAGCAGATGAATGATAAGAAAAAGATATTTGGGAAATTTCCAGAGCCTTCATGATTTCAGTGTAGCAACAGTATCCCGAAGATTTTTAAAAAGTTCCTCTTCCCGTCCCGCGCAGATCAGCATCAATCCACCCGCTTTGTCAAAGGTTTCTTCACGTTTTGATTTACGCTGTTTGATGATACGTGACGAGACCACGGCAAATTCACGCCAGATGTCGCCTATGGCCGTCATTTCATCGGATAATTCACGGAGCACTTTAGATCCGAATAATTCCCCCGCTTCCTGTAGAAAAGCCGCGAACATATAGCGGAAGCCCGCGCCTCCCGTGCCCATTTCTTCCTGCATGCGCAGTATATGAGCGAGTTGCCGGCAGGCTTCAATATAACCCAGCTTTCCCGGCCATTGAATAACTTTCCGGGCAACATAACGCATACCCTTGATGCCGAAAAGCGGTATGGGGATTTTAAGCATCTGATTGCAGGAATCCGTCATGCCGGTGATGCAGGCCTTGCGAATGTCGGGATTGGACGGAATGAATAATGGATAATACATCAGGCCGCGTGGTTCCAAGGGTCCTTTTGCAAAACGCGCCCTCTCCATCTCGAAAGCCGAGCAGTCTGTCGTGTATTCCAGCAAGGCCGGATCGCTGATGCGAAAACCGTTTTCATTTTCATATAAAACGATAAAATTATGTCCGTTAAAATTAAAGCGGTAACGTCTGGGAAAGAAGGAAAGCCAGTACACATTGGTGGTCACCCCGACAATCTGACCGGTCCGAATAACGCGGCGCAGTTCATCCATGCCTTTTTGAGGGCTGCGAAAACGCTTTCTAAAAATCTTTGCGTCCAGTCTTTTGGCGGCTTTTTTAAAAACCAGTCCCGGAATCGACCTGAACGTGGTTATCGGCAATCCCGTCCATTTGATAAACGGCAGATGGCCGAAGAAAATACCACTGCCGATACCGAAAATCATCGGCTCGGAGATATCAAGCCCTTTATCGCGGAATAAGGCCGATGAGACGCCCGTTTCACAATGCGCTGCTGTACCATGGATATACTTTCTGCCATTGGCTAAAGTTTCTTCAGTCACGAATTCTTCCGTCATGAAGGGGATTACCTTTCTTTTGGTTTTTGAGGCACGGTTTTTAATTCTTCTTTTGTAATCGCGAGAGCTGAAGCGTAGGCCTCCAGTAGAGAGGGTTTGAGGCGGGCAAATATTTCCGGACGTAAATGCCGCTTGACGCGGAAGGCGGCAATCCCCGCCGTCTTTCCCAGCAATTGAGGGATCATCTGCCGCAGTTCCATATAATAAGCGAGCGGACTTTTCTTGCCGGCAAGAACCTCTTTTCTGGTTTCTTCCAGTTTGTTTAGATATTCACTATAGGCAAGACCGTTGATTAATTCATCCACATCCCAGCCCTTGCTGGGCACCATAACATATTTTCCCTGTTCATCAAGGGCGTAATTTCCTTTTTTTATTCCCTGAGAATAATCGAATACATCATCCTGGGGGACATCATTCACTTTCATGGATTACTCCTGCCTCATTTGATTATCAATTTGTGTTTTCTTATACTAAAATCGGCAAAGCTCAAAGTAAAAAGTAATGAGACCTGATTTCCCGAACAGAACTTCATTTAATTGATTTTTTTGCCTAAAAACGGCTCGAAATGATGCCATTCGAAGGGATGACGGCGGGCGAAATCCGCCAGATCATTCGCATAGGTCTGCGCGGAATCCTGCACCGCTTTTTTTCTGTCCGCGCGTGTGGCGGCAACCACCCGACGACCCGGCGAAACTTTAATATGATATTTACCGATTTTTTCCTGATAGACAAAAAATGTCATCAATGGCGCGCCGGTCATCAGCGCGAACAAGTGCGGTGTGTCCGGGAATCTGACTTCGTGTCCCAGGAAATCAACCGTGACAAAAGACTGTTCCCCCCAGAGGCGGTCGCCGGTCATCGAGACAATGCCGCCTTCACGCAGAAAATTGATTCCCTCGATCAAAGCAAAGGGCGATTTTTCATCCTCTGTGGTCACCATCACTTTGATGCCGCTTTGCGCGAGAATCTGTTTTTGAATATGCTCAATCTGCTCCTTGTGCTTGGCGCCCAGATAAAGCATGATCGGCAGGCCTTTTTTATTGAGTGTCTGCGCGGCCAGCTCCCAGTTGCCGATGTGCGACATCAGCAGAACAGCCCCCGTCTTTTTCTGCACCGCCTCCTCCAGATATTCCCAGCCTTGCTTGATATATTCAATATCCGATTCATCGAAGCGGATAAAACGGTGGATGTAAACGTCGGTGAATTTGTGATACTGACGCCACGCGCACCACAGGTGAAAGAAAAATCCGTGCTGTGGAAACAGTGTACGGTAGAACTCGAAACTGTTGGCCACGCGCACCGGAAACAGAAAAAAATAACCCGTCGCGATAAACCAGGAGAAGATGCGGAAAAACCACAACCCCAGCCCCCTGGTTAGATAAAGCAATATTTTATAAGGTAATTTATTCATACATCTTTGTCTCGAAAGCGGGAAGCCAGTTTTATTTCAACACGAGCCAAGCAAAGCCTTGCCCTTTTTTAATTTTTAATGATGAAACCCGACCCAGTTGCCATCCCATCGTGCATTGAGAACCAATGGATCGTCTGATTTATACCAGTAATCTTCTATGAAGGGGTCGAATTCAACTTTTTGAATGAAACATATATCGGGATGACTGCTGTCCATCGCCACGCAATCGCATTGGTTTCCCTTGTGATTCTGATCATTCGGATCCATAAAGTACAGCACCTTCCCGGCATCATCATATCCGATCACCAGGATATAATGGCCGGAAGAAGGAACCCCGAGGACAGGCGATCGCCAGAGGTGCACCAGCACGGGAGCGCCGCTATTTAAAAAAGGAACGATTCGACTTAGAAAAATATTTCGTTTTTGTTCAGAAATGTCATCTCCCGTTCCGGTGAGGTCTTCGTCGGAATTATCCGTCATTACTTTGCCATATAACGCATGGCTACCGGACTCATCCAGAAGGCCTTCAGCGGCGGGCACCAGCGAGGAGAGGCGGATGCCCGGCATGCTATTGAACTGATCATCGATATATTCAAGATATGTCGCTATTTGTGATGTTGCTGACAGTTCATGGGGATAATAAATTTGATCCGTGAGTTTCGACGGACAATCTTTGTCAACAATTCCGGTTTTGATATTTTTTAGATGATCGCCGTAATATTTCATGGTCATGTAAAAACATGTTGCCGCGCACAATCCTGCTTCCTGCGAGACATAGTAGGAGGACGGATTTTTCTTGATGGTCTCGTACGGATGCTGTCGAACTATGTTTTCGGTGATAACGACCAGGGAAAGGTCCTGTGTGTCGGAGCCCGCGGCGTCTTTGACCCCAACGGTAACCTGAAATACCCCCGGAGCCACCGATGTGGTACCGGCAATACGGCCGGAAGAGGAAAGGGTGAGGCCCGTGGGCAAAGATCCTTTCGTGATGGAGAATATTTTCGTGCCGTCGCCGCCGGTAACGCTGATCTGCTGGCTGTATGCGTGACCAACCAGACAGGAAGGCAATGACGTCGTGGTAATCCTGGGCGACGAGTCAGAAGGAGCACCGGATGAATCAGACCCGGATGAACCGGAGCAATCGGTGAGTAAAATACCCATCAACAACAAGGCAATGCCGCAACATACGCCAAAACTTTTTTTCATTTTCTTATCCAGCCCTCTGATCTTCTTCATCGCATTTCTCCATTGATCCGGTCATTTCTGGAACAAGACAGCATTCTTCATGATTTGTTTATCCGTCAAGACTCCTGCTTTGGATAATGCATATACCAGATTAAAGTTTCCTGCCAAGAAACCATTTTTCTTCTATACCTTTCATGTCGGAGGCGAAGACTTGGACGACGAAGCCCGCTTGCTTCATGAAATCAGCAACTTCTATCTCTGAGCGAAACCGGTTGGGGATGCCGGTTATTTTTAATCGGATTTCCTCTATCCGGCGCTTCCAGGGATTGGGCTTGTCTGATGGGACGGTTGCCCGCACAATGAATGTTCCGTCATCGGAAAGTTTTTCGAAAATCCGCTGGAAAACAATTCGGACGTCCTTGTCGCTGACATAATGCAGCATGTCCAGCATGAGAACATGATCGACTTGACCTTCAACCTGCGGTAGGTCGGGCGCGCGTCCGACTTCCACGCTGCCGCGATTGCCGATGACACGCGAAGCGATCAGCACGCGTTCTTCATCCGGCTCGATGCCGAATACCTGAGCCTGCGGATAAATTTCCAGCAGCCAGGTAGCCGGCACGCCGAAGCCGCAGCCGATGTCAATCATCCTGCGGGGATTTTTAACATACTTGTCCAGTTCCTTGAACATCGGATCCATCATCATTTTCATCCGGGCAAAAACACGCGGATAAGCCGGCAGATGGCGGTAGCGCAGAACTGTCCGGCGCAGATGTCCTTTTGAACCGATATCAAATGGACCTGTTGGATATTGAACCGGCGCAAAGATCTTTTCCATCAGTACCGGCAGGATAAAGAAAACACCGATCAGGGAATAAGTGATTCCTAAAGAAGAAACCACGCCGATGCTCTTTAACAGAGCGTGATCAGCCAGCGCCAGAACGCCGAAGCCGATCAAGGTGGTCAGCGCCGCCAGGAATATCGCGAGTTTGATCGTGTGCATGGCCGGACGCTTTTCATCGAAGTGACGCTGGTAATGGCAAATGTAATAAACCGCATAATCATCTCCCATGCCCATGATGATGATCCAGAGCATGATACCGGGAATATCCAGCGGATGGCCGATGATTTTCATGGTGCCCAGCGTTGCAAATAGCGCGAAGACAATCGGCGCCAGCACGGCAAGCGTTAACTGCCAGTCCAGAAAATATATAAAGGTGACAAGCACCAGTCCGATGCTGACGATGATTGCGATTTCCAGAAAAAGATTTTTCAGAAAATCGCCCAGCCGCTTGTTGAATAAATCGGCGTCGAATATTTTGGCCAGACCGCTTCGGGAAATCCGTCCGAAGAAATCTTCCGCACTGTAATTTTTCCCGGTGGACAGCAGACTCAATTGCGTGTAGCCGGCGGGGCTTTTTGCAATGCCCAGCATTTCAAAGTGCTTTTCCGGAATGTCGAAGAGGGCCGTACTTTCCCGATTCACAATGCTCCAGAAAGGATCAAAGGCATCGGGCGCAAAACCGTTTTCCCGGGCCGCCGCGTCCAGATCACGCTTGAAAGCAGTCAGACGGTCTTTAGTCCAGAAAGCGTTCCAGGCGGCAAAATGCTTTTGCGCCGTTTCCGGTGATGGAAACAGAACCGTCGGCAGAAAAGGAGTAGATAATTTTTCATCCCGCACATCAGCGGCCAGCCAGCCGGCCAGTTGATCATTTTTTTTCCGGAGCTGTGTCATATCGGATGCTTCCAGAAAAACATAGCATCGGCCGGAGAAATTGCCCCACACGTCCTGCATTTTTCTGTCGGCGCTTTTGGTTGCTTCGCTCATGGAATTCATCGAATTCATATCCACATTGAAAACCGGCTTGGCAAAAAAGAGCATCGCCAAACCGAAAATAATCGCAGCAATCAATTTCCACTTCGCGGGAGCTGCAAATTCTTTGACGGCATTGAGCAGCCATGGGTTGCCCGGTTTTGTCGCCGGCGGCATGGCTGGGAATATCTTTGGAAACACAAGATGGACAAACAGCAAGGCGAAGGCGACGCCCAGGGCCGAAAAGACGCCGATTTGCGCCAGAATCTTGAAATCGCTGATGAGCAGAAGCAGAAACGAGCCCACCGTGGTCAGAACGGCCAGAAACTCCGCCGACCACACTTCCCGCGCCACATCTTTTCCGTAAGTGGCATGGTGCTGATCCAGAAAAAGCAGGTAGGCGATGCCCAGGTCAACGGTAAAGGCCATAATCGCGCTGCCGAAACCGACAGCGATGATCGACATGGATTTGAATAAAAAAGAACAGACAAAAAGAGCGGCAATCGCGCCGACAGACGAAGGCAGCAGCGCCAGCAGACCGATGAGCGGACGGGGAAAGGCGACAATGAGCAAGAGAGCGATGCCCAGGGTGGTGAAGGTCACGGCCATCTGCATATCGTTCTTTGCGATGGTTTCGTTATCCAGAGCCACGCGGTAAGCGCCTGTTGCTGTGAGTTTATATTGATCACCATTTACGGCCAGATCTCTCCGGCAATCTTCCAGAAGTTTTTCGATTTTTGCCGCCGTTCCCGTATCCGTTCCGGAGCCTTTGATCCGGGCGATGATCAACGCGTATTTGCCGTCCGCGGAAATCAACTGCCCCTGATAAAACTGCGCCTTGTTGGCCGGAAGCAGCGCGGACATCTGCTTGAGAATGACGCCGGAAAATCCCAGCGGGTCTCTGGAGATCATCTCGGCGCGGCCGATTCCTTCAAGCTGTTCCAGACTCTGCCGGTTTTGCGCCATTGCTTCTCTGATTTTGTCCGGCGTCAGGAGCGGCGCGATTTCTTGTTCCAGATTATCAGCGCTTAAAAGCGCGGGCAGGTTGTTGTTGACATGCGCTACAAGTTCGGGAAAAGTCTGCGCGTCATCCCCAATGCCGACTCTGGAGAAAAGACCGCTTTGACCGAGCTTATCTGAAATTTTCGCCGCCGTGTTGACTAGCCGGTCGCGATCCGGAAATGTCTGTTCAAGATTAATGAATACCTTATCCTGAACGGGCAGATGCTTGACAATGAGGCGCGCGTCGGCGAGGACCGGATCCTTGTGCGGCATGGATTCCAGAATATCCGTTTCGATTTTAAGATTTTTGGATTCCCAGAAAGACAGTCCCGCCACGATCATCGCGACGATGAAAATAATGGACCATCTTATTTGATATCTGCTGAATAACATGAACGCTCCGATTTTAAGCCATACCGTGCTGCTGACTTTTTTTGGTTTTTCTACAAATCATTATCATGCTCTCTCGGGATTCAAAACAGGTGCTTTCTGCCTTTTCAAAATAAAAAAACCGATGGTTCCCGCAAAAAATGATCCGACCAGAATGCTGATTTTCGAACTCTGAATAATTTCATTATTACTAAACGCCAGTAATGTTATAAAAATGGACATGGTAAATCCGATGCCGCCCAAAAAGCCTGCGCCGATGATGTGTCCCAAAAACAAATCAGAAGGTAATTTTGACAATCCAAGTTTTATGGCCAATACGCTGAACAAAACAATCCCCAGCGGCTTGCCGAGCAGCAAGCCGGCCATGATGCCCAGGCTGTTGGATGTGCTCAAATTTTCAATCAGGTTTCCTCCCAGCACAACACCGGTATTGGCCAGCGCAAAAAGCGGCATAATGATAAAGGCAACCGGTTTATGCAAAAAATGCTGCAGCTTGTAAGATGGTGATTTTTCATCGCCTCCGGCAAACGGAACGGCAAAGGCCAGGAGCACGCCCGCAATGGTGGCGTGAACACCGGATTTGAGCATGCAGTACCACATGATGAATCCCGGGATGAGATAAAAGAGCAGCCGATGCACATGCAGGCGATTCAAAACCAGCATGCCTGCGAATATCGCCGATGCCAGCACAAGGTATAAAAGCGAGAAATCGCGCGAATAGAAAAGCGCGATCACAACAATTGAGCCCAGATCATCGATAATTGCCAGTGCGGCAAGAAATATTTTCAGCGACAAGGGAACTTTGCTGCCCAATAGCGCGAGCACGCCAAGCGCAAACGCAATATCCGTAGCCATCGGAATACCCATGCCGGCCTGTGTTTCCGTTCCGTGATTGAGCATAAAGTGGATCAGCGCCGGCACGGCCATGCCTCCCAGAGCGGCACAGAAGGGTAATGTTGCGTTTTGCAGATTGGAAAGCTCCCCGATATAAAGTTCCCTTTCAATCTCCAGTCCGATCAGCAGGAAGAAGATGACCATCAATCCTTCATTGATCACATGTTCCAGACTGAAGCGGAGGGAAAGCAGATTGCCAATCTCAAACCCGATTTTTGTGTGCCAGAACTCCAAGTAAGCATTTCCCAAAAAAGAATTGGCCATGACCAGGGAAATCATCATACAGAAAATTAAAATGATGCCCGAAGCCTGTTCGGTTTCAAAAAATTCTATAAATAGTTTTGTCAATCTGTTGATCATGAATCGTTAATCGTTGATACCGATGAGCAAAATTTTCGTCTTTTGATTTTTACCGACCCTGTTCCAGGACAGGCCATGAACTTTTACGATTCTTAAAATGCTTAAAAGCTTAATGATATTTTGCATCGCAAGAGGTTTTTATAAAACATATTTCCGGAAGGCTGGCAAGAAAAAAGCCCTTTCCATGAAGACAAATGCGCCTGATGAAATCGCTTGCAATCGCCCATCAAGAGGAGTAGAAGCCCCTCTTATTGTTCCGGTATGAATATCGACAATGAATAATAAAAATAACACTTGCCACCAATCCGCTTTTGAGCGCTTCAGACGCACATGCATCGGCGAACCGCGCAACATTAACGAACCTTCTCTTTTTCATAAAATTTCTTTGATTCCGATTCTGGCGTGGATTGGTCTGGGCGCCGACGGTCTGTCATCATCCTCTTACGGCCCTGAAGAAGCTTTTAAAGCCCTTGGGCCGCACACTTATCTGGCTATTTTTATCGCTATTGCCACCGCGTTTACCATTTTCATTATAGCCTATGCCTATTCCCGGATTATCGAGCGCTTTCCCCACGGCGGCGGCGGCTACATGGTGTCAACTCACACGATCAGCAGCGGAGCCGGCGTGGTGTCGGGTTCCGCGCTATTGGTCGACTACATTCTGACCATTACAGTTTCTTTGGCTGCCTGCGGAGACGCCATTTTCAGTTACCTTCCCGCATCAGTTCTGCCTTATAAACTTCCCTTCGTCATGGGACTGATCGTTCTGCTTGTTTTCTTAAATCTCCGGGGCATAAAAGAATCTGTTACGTTTCTTGCGCCTATTTTTGTAACTTTTGTAATCACCCACATCCTTCTGATCGGTTATGGATTATTTACCCATGCCGGTGAATTCGGGACGGTTGCGCAGCGATATCAGGGAAACATCAACGCTGATTTATCCACCATCGGATTCCTAGGGATTCTGGCGATTTTTTTACGCGCCTTTTCCATGGGCGGCGGCACCTATACCGGAATTGAGGCCGTATCCACATCCATGCACGTCATGCGGGAACCGAAGGTACAGACCGGAAAACGCACCATGCTTTATCTGGCGGTGTCTCTGGCTGTTACGGCATCCGGCCTGCTTCTGTGTTACTCGCTGTTTGACATCAAACCGGTAACCGGACGAACACTCAATGCCATCCTGGCGGATTTGACGTTTAGCGGCTGGTACCTGGGAGGAGCGTTGGCCTTTATTACCATTCTTTCCGAAGGAGCTCTCCTGATCGTCGGCGCTCAGTCGGGCTTTGCCGGCGGGCCCAGCATCATGGCCAACATGGCGAAGGATTCCTGGCTGCCCCGCCGTTTTTCGGCGCTCTCGGAACGCCTCACCATGCAAAACGGCGTCCTGCTCATGGGAGCGGCGTCTCTGACAGTGTTGTTATATACCAAAGGTTCTGTCACAGCGCTCGTCGTCATGTATTCAATCAACGTTTTTCTGGATTTTACACTTTCTCAGTTCGGCATGGCGAAATTTTTCTTCCAGAACAGAGATAAAGATAAGGCCTGGGCAAGCCATATCGTTATTCATATTATCGGATTGACGCTCTGTTTGACGATTCTATTGGTGACCATTTATGAAAAGTTCGGCGAAGGAGGCTGGGTGACTCTGGTGATTACATCCGCCCTGATCGGATTATGTTATCTGATTAGAAGCCACTACCTGAAAGTTCGCAAGGGCGTGCGACAACTGGAGGAAATTCTTTCGTCAATCCCGTCCGGAAAGGTGCCCAACGAAGAACCGTTGAATCCGAATGAGCGGACAGCCATTCTTCTGGTCAGCGGTTATAATGGATTCGGTTTGCATTCCTGGCTCTCCGTTTTCCGGGAATTTCCCAAACTCTACCGCAATTTTATTTTTGTATCCGTGGCGGAAATTGATTCCGGCGCCTTCAAGGGGATCTCAGAAATCGAAGCGCTCAAATCCTCCATCACGGAGCAACTTTTAAAGTACGTTGAAATAGCCCGTTCCTACGGATATGCCGCCGACTACCGGATGGATGTCGGGACCGATGTTGTCGAAACGGCCACCCACCTTTGTCAGGAAATCGTTCAGGAGTTTCCCAAATCATCCGTTTTCACGGGGAAACTGGTTTTCCGTCAGGAAAATGCTTTTCAGAGGATTCTGCACAATGAAACGGCTTTCGCTGTCCAAAGACGCCTGCAGTGGGAAGGCATCACCACCGTTATTCTGCCGGTGCGGGTGAATATCTAGTCGTCTCCCAAAAAATTATCATGATTTGACTTTTTCAGTGACGACTCAACACAACCGTTTCCGGCAGGCCCATATTTCATAAAAATTTGTTTAACCGGGTAAACGGTTTAAAGCTGAATTCATCCGTAAGGAGATAATGAACAGGGTAACACCCCGATGTCTGCTTCGCCTGGCGCGAGGTGATAGCACATGATACATAGCGGACAGCGGGCTGATGAAATGCGTAATGTATACAGGTATCCATCTGTTGATAAAAAATTCCAGATCGAATAAACTCGTTGTCGATGATGTTCTGACACATGATCACGGTATTGCCTCTCTTTAAAAAAGTGGCAAGACCCACAGCGTGTCCATCTTTTTCATAAACATGGACACGCACAGGAAGAAAAAGGATTAAAAAATATTCCCTGATCATTAAATACTGTCCGTACAGAAGTTCATGGCCGCTGTTTTTTCTGAAAGTGGAATTGCGTATCAGTTTAAAATATTGATAAGAGAAAAGAAATTTAAAGAATACCGAGTGATCGGGGATCATTTTCTCGCTGATATCACAGGATCGATACGTCTTGATCTTTTTTTTAAATTGCCATCGTACCCTTGAATCGCGATAGGAGGAGCGATAGTCTTCGTGATCTCTATATGGTGTAATATCAAGCCCATACCAGTAGTCATCGTAATCGGAAAAACAGGAGATCCATAATCCGATATGTACGTAGTATAGCTTATAGACAAAACTCTGGATGATCACCGCCGCCCTGTTTTTCAAGTCCCATAGGGCGCCGACAGCAGCATCGCCGGGCAAAGACAGCATTATAAAATATAATGGTGTGTACAGAACTAATTTCACAATGATCATCAGCGGGAACATGATATAGCTGAATGGAATGAATATCGTATAAGTAAGCAGCGCCATGAAATAGTGCATCGGCTTTTTGTTGTGCGGATACAGCTGCATCACGGTTTGATCCGTATCAATGGAGACATGCGCGTCTTTATTCATAAGTATAAATTCAATGACCAGAGAGGAATCGCGGATTATTGGTCAAGCATGACACTTTTTTCTTTTTGCATGGATGTCTATCTCGAAGCTTACAGCGCCATGGAGATAGGTTATTTAACAATTTTAAAAAGCTCTTTGGCTTTGGGGTCGGCGGCGGTTCGCAGCAGTTCAAACAAAACCATTTCTGTAGAGGTGATGAGCGCGCCGGCGCTTTTCATCGCGTCGATGCCGATTTGACGGTTTTCGGGCGCGCGCGACGACACCGCGTCGGCAGCCAGATAAACATTATAGCCGTTGTCAACGAGATCAAGGGCGGTCTGGTAAACGCAAACGTGGGTTTCGATGCCCAGCAGGACGACGTGTCGGCGGCTGAGGGATTCCAGTTTTTCTCTGAAATTATTTTCATCCCAGCAGCTGAAAGAATTCTTGGCGATGGGATTGAAGCTTTCAATTTCATCCGCTATTTGCGGCAATGTTCTCCCCAGCTTTTCCGGAATCTGCTCGGTAACCATGACCGGCAGATTCAGCGCTTTAAATCCTTTAATGAGTTTGACGGCGTTGGCGAACAGATTCTCCTTGTCGAACATGGCCTGCGCCAGATTCCCCTGAATATCGATGACGACTAAAACAGCGGCAGAACGACTGATCATTTTGATTTTCTCCGGGATATTATTTTGTGAGACTCCAAATCCGCAAATATTATGTTGCGGAATTGGTAAGTCGAACAATCCCGCACAGCCGTGATTACGAACCGTGAATGCCCAGCAGCACGCCGCCGTCAATCACAATTTCCGCTCCCGTCGTATAGCTGGAGGCGCTGGAGGCCAGATAAAGCGCGGCGCCCGCTATTTCATCCGGCTCGCCGATGCGGCCGGAGGGCAGCATTTTCTCCACCATTTCTTTGACTTTCCGGGCGTCTTCCGGCGGAAGAAATTCCCAGTTGGATTTCAGCATCTTGGTGGCGATCGGCCCGGGCGCTATGGTGTTGACCTGAATGTTATGACGGATCAGTTCGCTGGCGAATGCTCTGGTCATCATTCTGATCCCGGCCTTGGAAATGGCGTAAATGCTCAGGCCCGGTTCCGGGTTGTACCCGTCGATGGAGGCGATATTGATGATCTTGCCGCCGCCCTGCTTGACCATGATGTTGGCGGCCGCCTGGCTGATAAAATACGCGCCTTTGAGGTTAATGTCCATCAGCTTTTCCCAGAGGCGTTCGTCGCATTCGAGCACCGAGCCTTTGGCGGGACTGGCGCCGGCATTGTTGACGAGAATATCAATCCGACCGTATTTGGCCATTACGGCATCAATCATTTTCTTGATTTCTTCAGCTTTGCCCAGATGAGCCGGCAGAGGATAGGCTTCGCCACCGAAGGCTTTAATTTCGCTTGCTGTCGCTTCCAGATCCTGCGCCTTGCGGCTGGTCACAACCACTTTGGCACCCGCTTTGGCAAACGCAAAAGCGATGGACTGACCGATGCCCCGGCCGCCGCCGGTAACGACCGCCACTTTATCTTTTAATGAAAACAGGGACATATCAAACATTTAATTTCTCCTTGTCATTGATAGTACCCCTTCATCAAGGTTGAAGGGGTACAATATATTTTTTTATAATATGCTTTCTCTAAACCCGTCAAATGTTATCTTTTTCATTTTCCCGTAATCGCTTTCAGGTCACCGCCGCTCATGCCTGCCAGATACTTGATGAGTTTTTTGCGGGCCCCGATGTCATACTGGGAGGTGATGGCAATCTGCTCCATGATGGGCGAGCCGCCACCGTGATAGTTGCCGTAATTCATGACACCGGCCATGGAGCCAATGGTGTAGTCGCCAAGCGTCATCCAGAATTTAATCTGGTCTTCCACGGGGACTTTGGGATTCCTGTTCAGGTACTTTTCCAGAACCGCTTTCAGGTCAGGATGGATCAGGTCGCCTTCGTAGGGGAAGGTGGAGGGGATGCCGCCGGCAATCCGGCAGATCAATTCCTGTTCATGAAAAACAGCCTCACCCGTCAGGCAGCGGCCCACGTTGCAGTAGATGGAATTGGGAATGTAGCTGCCCGGGCCGTAGGGACAGGGGCCGAGGCCGGGAATGATGACTTCTGGCTTCCCCATACTGGAGGCCGTGTAGCCCGCGGCGTAGCCGAGCTCGGAAATCTTGATGATCTCCGCCATCATTTCCTTCACGTGGGGGGTCTTCTCGATGCCGTTATATTCCGCCGCCAGAGCCGCCAGACCGAGAAAAACATCGCCGATGGCGGGCTTGCAGCCTGAATAGCTGTGGCGATGGAAGAGGGCGAACAGCAGCGCGCACATGCCGCCGTGGTCGTTTTCCCCGCACAGGAACACCCGTTCCCAGGGCACAAAGCAATCTTCAAAAATGATGTAGGAGTCCGAGTAGCCGATGTCAACACCGCGCTTGATGTGTTTGCGCTTGTACTGGCTGTGGATGGAAACGACCTGTTTGATGCCCTCATAGTCGGAGGGAACGGCAAAGGCCACGGCGTAATCTTTCTCGTCGGGACCGAGGGCGCGGGTGGGAACCACCAGAATCTCATCGGAAATAGAGGCCTCCGAAATGTGAAGCTTGCAGCCCCGGACAACAATCCCGTCATTTTTTTTCTCCACGACGTGGACATACATATCCGGATCCGTCTGTTCCTTGGGGCGTTTCAGACGCTCGCCCTTCATGTCCGTCTGGGCGCAGCTTCCCACGAGATCTTCCTTCTGAAAGCGTTCGAGCCATTTCAGAAAATTCTGGTGATAGGAAGTATTCCCGCTGTTTACCTTGTCCGCCTCGAAGGACGCGGCATTGACGGCGTTGAGGGCATCAGTGCCCATACAGCGCTGAATGCACATGCCGGCTCTCCGGCACAGGGCCCGGGTCATATCCTGTTTTTTGTGCAGATCCTCTGTGCTTTGATGGACGTGGCAGAAGCGGTTGATCGTTTCTCCGGTCAGATGTGATTTGGCGGTGCACAGATCCTTTAAATCCGGATCATTCACGGCGTCAAAAGTGATTCCCATCACATTGAGCACCGGCGCATGGATTTCGTCGTCGCGGTCAATTTTTTCGCCGTTGTGATAAAGGTTTCTCCGCATCTTGCGGAGTCCTTCAATATATTGTTCTCTTGTTCTCATCATGGTACCTCTCTTTTGTTCAAGATAGCTGTTTGTTGTTTTGTCACGGTTTGCCGCGTTTCATTTCCATTATTTAATCCCTTTTAAAAAATCCGCTGACATGAACGACGGTTTCGGATATTCATAAAATCCTTTTTGCGTCTTTTGTCCAAGTTCCCCTCGGCTAACGTATTTTTTTACGAAATCAGCATTGATAATTTTCTGTTTATCGCCCGTTTTTTTCGCCCAGAAATTTTGAATGTGCCATACGGTGTCCAGCCCCACGCCATCCATAAGACCGAACGGTCCTATCATTGTGCGCATGATTCCCATCCAGGCCCTGTCAATATCCTCGACTGAAGCGATATCCCTTGAGGCAAGCGTTAAAGCATTTTCAAAAAGACCGGAGAACATGTAATTAAAGACATAACCGGTGCTTTCCTTATGGAGCACGATCGGAGCCAGTCCGGTCTTTTCGGCAAATTCTTTGACCAGCGTCACATATTCCGGAGCCGTTCCGGGATGAGGCATGACATCAACAACGTTGGTCATGCGGATATCGTGGAAATGATAAGCGAGAAATTTTTCCGGCCTTCCGGTGGCTTGGGCAAACATGGACGGCCGCAGCGTTGATGTGTTGGTCGTGAAGATCGTCCATTCCGGACACAAGGCGTTTAACTGTCCGAAAACTTTTCCCTTCAAATCCGGGTCTTCCGGCACGGATTCGCTTACGATGTCGGCATCCTTCGCAGCTTCAGCCATCTCCGTGGTAGTTCTGATCCTGCTCAATGCCGCCGTAGCCTGCTCGTCGGTAATCCGGCCTTCTCGGGTCATTCTGGAAGCGATTCTTTTTAATCTTTCCAGCGCTTTTTCCAGCATTTCTTTCTTTATATCGTAAAGCACCACGTTACAATCGTAAAGCGCACATTGAAATCCGATCTGCTGGCCCATGGTGCCGCTGCCCGCAATAAGGACATTTTTAATATCTTCAACTTTCATAAAACATACTCCTTGCCTTAATCTTTTTTATTAAGAGGTTGTGCCCCCGCCTTTTTTCTGCAGAATTTTAGCGAGAGCTCCGGCGTCTTCCAGCTTCAGGTAAAGCGTTGTTCCGGAATCCGCTTTTTTGGCGCGGATGCCGTCAAAAACGATCTCCAGCAAAGGATCGAGCAGTTCCGCGATACTCGGTTTCCTTTTGGGCATTCCCTGCATGTGCCAGTGAATGAACAGGTGTTCGATCGTTCCCATGAACATGGAGCGAACCAAATAGGGATTGGAATCCTTTTTAAACGTGCCGTCGGCGATGCCTTCCCGGATGCAGTCCAGAAGGACATGAGACGATTTGCGTATCGCGGTGTGGGCGGGCGTCTGGCGGAATCTTTTGTTCGACATCAGTTGCAGAAGTACCAGCGCGGAGTAGTTGGGATTGGATTGATACAACTGGATATAAAAAAGCAGGATGGCTCTGATCTTTCCTTCAACCCCTTTGATGTAGGGAATGACTTTTGCCGACGCCTCGAAGGTGTCTTTGGTGATTCGTTCGGGGATGGCGAAGAGCAGATCTTCTTTGGTGCCGAAATATTCGTAAACGGTGGCGTCGGAAACGCCCGCTTCTTTGCTGATTTCCGTGATAGTGGCGTTTTGAAAACCTTTTTCGGCAAAGATGCACAGGGCGGCATCCATAATGAGATCTTTTCTGGTTTTGGGTTTGATTTTGTCCGCCATAATTTATCCTCCGGCATGGGTGATCACAAAATACACGATCATAGTCACACTGTCAAGAGTTATTTAATTCTCCTAGTCAAACTATGAAAATGAAATAATTATATACAGTATTACACAAATATAAAGACATGGAATCCAAAGATGACTTTGAGAAAAAATAGGTGTGACGAATGCGCCTGCAGGTTCAAGATTGTCTATTAAAGACTGGACCGGAACGGCTGCGTCATCTTTTAAAGCAGCCGGTTTGCCGTGTCGGCCCGAAAATGCTGAGGAAATAAACAAGCAAAAGATTTTGTTCAAAACAGGCAGATCGGTGGTTTCATGGGCGGCAGGCTGTCGCCTTCATACAAAACCTTTTCCAGAAAAAGGCCGGAAGGCGGAGCCGTGAAACGAGCGGGGATGTCCGAATAAGACTGGAGCATTTTTTCAATGTCGCGTCCGGTGAAGTGCCCCCGGGCGACTTCTACCGTGACGCCGATAATCCGGCGTACCATTTTCCACAGGAAATGGGACCCGGCGATCCGGATGGCAATCAGGTCGTCAAATTCTTTTAACCATAAGCCGTCCACCTGGACCTTCGTGGATGAGTCCTTGTCCGTTCTTTTATCGGCAAAAGAGGCAAAATCATGAAATCCCTGAAAAACATTAAGCGCCGGCTTCATTTTACCGCAGTCGAGCTTATCTTTGACCCACCAGACATAGCGTTTGCCGAAAGCCGTTCTCCGGCGGGAAATCAGATAAAGGTAGCTGCGGCTGACGGCGTGATGGCGGGCATGAAAAAGCAGCGGCGCGTTTTCTATGCTCAGGATGTTGATGTTGGCCGGCAGAAGATCATTGATGCCCACGCGCAGCGTTTCCGGATGAATTTTCCTGGGCGATTCCATATGAGCGGTCTGAGCCAGCGCATGTACGCCGGCATCGGTTCTGCCGGCGCCTTGGATGTTCACCGGCGCGCCCAGAAATTTCTCCGCCGCGGTCATCAGCGTATCCTGAACACTGCGGGCGTTTTTCTGCGTCTGCCAGCCGCGGTAATGGGTGCCGTCGTATTCAAGAATCAATTTGTATTTAGTCATGGGCATGGGAAGCGTCCGCCGCGTTATTGTTGGCACCGGCAACTTCGGCGACGGCTTGCGGAATACTGTTTTGCGCCATCGGTTGAGTTTGTTTTAAAGGTCCGATAACCGTCATGGCGGAGATCGCGTTCAATAAAATACTTTCCCGCGGTACATCATGGATCTCCGCGCCGGGAGATAACGTCGTGATGACGGCTTTGCCGATAATTTTCCGGCCTTCATTCCCGCAAAAATCCAGCGTCCTGACGCCCCAGGCATTGTGGAAAATCAGCGCCCGTCCGTTCTCTTCTCCGATATAGAGCATGACATGGCCCTTGCGCCAGAGAAGACTTAAATAGGGAACGCCCTGTTCGATAATGATTTTCTCTTTTTGCTCCGGCGTGTAGTACTGAAGGTTAAAATAGGTGCCGATCTGCTTCACCTGGTCTTCGGAGTGCCTGGGCAGCCAGATGCCGAAAGGCGCGAAGAAATCTCTGGTCATCGCGGAACAGTCGCGGTTTCCGTAGAGACCGCCCCAGCCGTAAGGTTCGTCAATCATTTCATCAGCTATCTTCAAAGCATTGGGATAGGTAAAAGATAGAGGTTTGATCTCCACAATCTGACGGGAAACGTAGCCGTGTTTGACGATGGCGTTGTTATTTTCATCCGGCACGGCCATAAGAATTTCCAGATTCTCCAGTGTTTCCCGGACTAGGGGAAACAGTTGGCCGATGGATGTTCTGAGACTGAAAAGACCTTTGTCATCGGAAATAGAGGCTTTATCCTTAATGACGACGGCGTAGCGTCCGGTCTCCCACGCTCCCATAAAATCCTGACTGACCGGCGCGTAATCCTCCGCCGGCATCCAGCCGAAAGCAAAGCTGGTTTCCACCAGTGCCCATGTTTTATCGGCGCTGAGGTGACAGACGAGAATCGGCGTATTGGCGGTCACGGAGGAAATCTGCAGGTTATCGAAAGGCCAGCCGTCGATATCTCCGCCGGAACGATAAAAATGAGGCCCCTGCGTGGGAAGCATCCGCAGGTTGGTGCCTCTCATCGTGATCGCCGGTTTGAGGGTATTGGGAAAATTTTCCAGCGCGGCGTTTTGCTGCAGTGTCTTGATCCACTGCGAAGCATGTTTTTTCTTGTTTTCTCCATAGCCGGGTGAGGCGGCGAATTTTTTAAAAATGAGAGACAGTTTTTCGGCGGAGGAATGAAAAGGCTGTAGATTATGCCAGACGGAGAAATAAGTTTTATCGTAAGCCTCGTTCATGGCGGACTGCGTTTCCGGCGGAAGAAGAACTTTTTCCGCCGGCGTATTGATGACGCGGGCCGTATGGTCCTGGGGGATATCCGTGACATCTTTGACTTCGGCAACTTCGTGATTATCCCGAACAGAATTCTGCGCATTAAAACAACATGAAATCAGGATGAGTGGTAAAATAAAAAAGAGATATTTTTTTCGCAACACTCCTCGAATCCTCATGAAAAGTTTCCTGACATCCTTTTAAACTATTTATAAACTTTTTTCGAATTTTGAGCAAGGTGAAACGGTGAAAAAAATACTGTATTTTATAAATAATTTATGGAATAAGAATTTGAACCCTGCTATAAATGCCGCCAAGTAAACGAACGGCATGCCGGCGCTGATTTAAAATAAAATATTGTTTCTTTCACGGGAAGAAGAAGGAGATGAAGAATGGATAGTTTTGTGCCCAAGAAAATCTTTTTTACAAAGGGAGTGGGTACGCACAAGGATGAACTGCATTCCTTTGAGCGTGCATTGCGTGATGCGGGAATTGAAAAATGCAATCTGGTACAGGTTTCCAGTATATTTCCGCCGCGCTGCAAAATGATTCCCAAGACGCAGGGACTGAAGGAATTGACGCCCGGCGCCATTACCTACTGTGTTTTAAGCCGCTGCTGTACCAACGAACCGAAAAGACTGCTGGCGGCTTCGGTGGGCTGCGCGATTCCGTCCGACCGTTCCTCTTACGGTTATATCAGCGAGCATCACGCCTACGGCCAGAATGAAAAACAGGCCGGGGATTACGCGGAGGATCTGGCCGCCGCTATGCTGGCGTCCACACTGGGTATCGATTTCAATGTGGATGAAAGCTGGGATGAGAAAAAAGAAATTTTTAAAATCAGCGGCAAGATCGTGCGCACTCTGAATGTTACCCAATCGGCCATCTGTCGGGATAACAAGTTTACGACCGTGATCGCCGTTGCTGTATTTATTTTCTAAGAAATTTTATCCCTGAAGCATGAACAGGGAAAGATAAGGGTCTTGTCCTGCTTCAGGTGTTTGAATAGGCCGCAAAAAGATATTCGCATGAGTCATAAGAGAAAAATTCCTGAATTGAAGAATCACGATGTCGGCGGGACGGTGCTGCCTTATCTTTATTATGAAGGCGAAGCGCCACAGATTCTTTTTGCCCATGCCACCGGTTTTTTGCCATGGCTCTGGCACCCGATTATTGAAGAACTGACGCCTCACAAAGAGGCTTGGGCGCCCTATATCTGTAATTACCGCGATTGCGAACCGGAAAGAGGCCTGGGGTGGGACATCATCGCCCGCGATTTAATCAGCTTCTGCAGTTCCCAAAACATCCGGGATAATCTGGCCGTCGGACATTCGATGGGCGCGACAGTCATCATGATTGCCTCCGCCCTGTTCGGCCTGCAGCCGCGCGGCATGATTCTCATTGAACCGATTTTCCTGCCGGAAGAATTTTACGAAATCGATATCCAGCTCAAAGACCACCCCCTGGCGTCGCAATCCATCAAAAGAAAAAACAGCTGGAAAGATGAAGAAGCGGCGCTGGACTATCTGCGGTCGAAATCGCTCTTCGCGGGCTGGGACGAACAGATGCTGCAATTTTATTTAAAATACGGAATGGAAAAACAGGCTGAAGGGGATTTGAAACTGACCTGCGCTCCCCGCAACGAGGCCGCGTTGTTTATGGGCGGCAAAAGCACCAATCCGTGGCCGCTGCTCAAAAATCTGACCTGCCCGGTTCTCATTGTAGAAGGAGAAAAAAGCGCCAACAAAACATTTATCGATCTGCCCAAAGCCGTTTCCCTGCTGGCTTGCGGCAGCTACCTTTCGGTGGCGGATGCCGGGCATTTGATCCCCATGCAAAAACCCAAAGAAATCGCGGCGATCATCAAGGATTTCATGCAAGACGTGTTTAAGTAAACGATTGACGAATTTCAAGATATATGTAAACTTTCCTCCTGCAGCAATCATAAACAATCAATAAAGGGAAAACGGTCCATGGGTCCGGATGAAAAAAGTCTGAACGGTTCTGAAAACCACGAAAACGGCATGGCGCTGACCAGGCCTTTTGCGTTGATCGGACGAAAAGTTATCAAAGGGATCAATATCTTGGGTTCGGCGACCATTTTTCTGATGATGGCGCTGTGGAACACTTTCCGGCCGAAACAGTTTTCCAAAGTCGTTCACCAAGTTTACTATATTGGAGCCACTTCCACGACCATTATCATGCTGGTGAGTTTATTTACCGGCATGGTGTTGGGATTGCAGTCCTATCACGCACTGATTCAATTCGGCGCTGTGGGCGGTCTGGGCGCCCTGGTTTCCCTTTCGCTCATCCGTGAACTGGGGCCGGTGCTGACGGCGATTATGATTACAGCCCGGGCGGGATCGGCCATCACCGCGGAAATAGGCATTCAGCGCATTTCCGAGCAGATTGACGCTCTGCAAACTATGCGGGTTGATCCGTTTCGTTATCTGATCAGCCCCCGCATCACGGCTTCGATTATCAGTTACCCGCTGCTGACGGCTGTGTTTGATTTTATCGGTATTATCGGCGGCTACATTACCTCTGTCCTGCTTTTGGGATTAAACGCCGGGGTTTATTCCCACAGCATTCTGCGCAATGTCGATATGAAAGACCTCACGGACGGTTTTATCAAGTCGATTGTTTTCGCGGTGATTGTCGCCACGGTCTGCTGTTATCAGGGATATTTCGTCCATATGCGCGGGGACAGCAAGGGCGCCAAGGCGGTGGGGATGGCCACAACATCGGCTGTGGTGATTTCCTGTGTGCTGATTCTTGTTTCCGACTACGTGGTCACGTCGCTGCTGATGGTATAAAAAATGATTGTACCGCTGATTGAATTTAAAGATATCAACAAGAGCTTCGGGACTCATACGGTTCTCCGAGACGTAAATTTGCAGATTTACGAAGGGCAGGTGACCACGATCATCGGATTGAGCGGATCGGGCAAAAGCGTGTTACTGAAGCATATCATCGGTCTGCTCCAGCCCGACGAAGGGGCTATTCTCTTCCGCGGTAGACCGTTGAAGGAAATGAGCAAAAGCGAAATCGCTTCTTCCACCCGTCAGATCAGTTACATGTTTCAGGGCAACGCTTTATTCGATTCCATGACGGTTTATGACAATATCGCTCTGCCGCTGCGGGAGACAACAAATTTGAGTAAAAAGGAGATTGACCGCCGGGTAATGGCCAGGATTGAACAGACGGAACTGAATGAGGCGGCACACCGATATCCTTCCGAACTGTCCGGCGGTATGCAAAAACGGGCGGCACTGGCCCGCGCGCTGATTACCGATCCCCGCATTGTTTTGTTTGATGAGCCCACCACCGGTCAGGATCCGGTGCGCAAAAACGCGATTTTGAGTATGATTGCCCAGTACCAGAGAAAATTTAATTTTACGGCGGTGATGGTCAGCCACGAAATTCCGGATGTCTATTTTATCTCCAACCGGATTCTTGCTCTTTACGACAAGACCATCGTGTTCCAGGGTTCCCCCGAAGAACTGAGCAATTTTGATCATCCCTTCAATGATGAAGTCTTACGGAGTCTGGAAGGCCTGCAAAAAGAGCTGACCGGTCTTTATTCCCGGCGGCAGTTTAAAATTCTGCATCATACGCAGATGCAAAGCCGGAAGTCGGGCGAAAGTTACTGCGTCGCTGTTTTTGATCTGGCGGAACTGAACGCGGTAGTGCCCCATATCGGGTACGATAAGGCGCAGGAAACCATTCACGCGATGGGACTTTATATTGACCGGCATTTTGGGGCTATCGGCGGTTTTTCCACACGCCGTAAAGCCAGGGAATTCGTTACAGTGCTTCCTTTTTCCGATATCGCTGAAGCTGAAAAGATTCTGAATGAATTTGTGGATGATTTTCATGAGAATGGGATTCGTGATCTCCGGGCGAATGCTCAAAAGGATGATGCTTCGGAAAACTGTGTTGAATTTGCCATCCGGGCGGGAATAGCCGAAGGAAAAGCTGACGACGATATCGATTCCATCGTGGATTCAGCCAGAGCGCAACAAAAAGAAATCGGACGGCTGCAATGCGCCGTCAAGGAGTAAACATATGAAAAAATATCAGATAGAAACGATCGTCGGCATTTTTGTATGTCTGGGACTGCTCTGTGTGGGCTATATGACGGTGAAACTCGGCAAAGTGTCTTTTTTTAAGGATGAGTCGTATCGAATTACGGCGAGTTTCATTACCGTTACCGGTCTGAGGCAGGGCAATCCGGTGGATATGTGGGGTATCGAAATCGGCACGGTAGAAAAAATCGTCATGGATCAGGAAAACCAGAAAGCGGTGGTAAAAATGAAAATCAAGAAAGGCATCCAGATTTATGATGACGCCATTGCTTCTATTAAAACAGAAGGTCTGATGGGCGACCAGTATATCAGTATTGATCCGGGCGGGTCGGGCACGCTCATCAAACCCAACGGAACCATCACGGAAACCCAGGCGCCGGTGGACATCATTGCCCTGATCAGCAAATACGCTTTTGGGGAAATTAAAAAAGAGTAGAATGTGGTATAATGAATTTCAAGGAGGATTACAAAATGAAAAAACAACTTACGGGATTGATCATCATATGGGCTCTTCTTATCTTTTCTCTTCCGGCCTTTGCCGGCGTGGCGCTTGATACGGCGCAGAAAAGCGTTAACGGTGTTCTGGATGTCCTGCGTGATCCCAAGCTCAAACCCGCATCGGCCACCGAGCTGAAGAAAGAAAAGCTTCGCGTGATTTATAAAAATATGTTCGATGAAGTTGAATTTTCCAAACGGACGCTGACCCGCAACTGGAATACTTTTTCTCCGGCGCAGCGCACCGAATTTGTCACACTCTTTGAGCAGATTCTGGAAAATTCCTACGCCGATAAAATTCTGAGCTATACCAACGAAAAGGTTGAATTCTACAAAGAAAACAAACTGTCGGATACGCAGGTGGAGGTGCAGAGTAAAATTATCACATCTTCCAAGGAAATTCCCATTTTTTACCGGATGATACTCAAAGACGGCAAATGGAAGGTTTATGATGTCGTGATTGAAAACGTCAGTCTCGTTCAGAATTACCGGACGCAGTTCAATGATATTCTGGCCAAGGATAAGCCGGAAAAACTATTGGAAACGCTACGCAAGAAGTTAAATAAAAAATAAAAGCGGAGCGCCAGCCGTTCAGGCAATAAACTATATTTCGGGTTTGTTTGATGAAATTTTACCTTTCTATGATCGTGTGCGTTTTCGTTTTATGCGCGCAAGGATTGGCTTACGGACAGGAGACAAGTTTCACAGTCGGGCCGCAGGATGAATCGGTGTCACAACAGATTGTGTCGTCCGCGAAAGCCACCCCGGACCTGACCTCTGAGGATCAAAGCAAGACAGCCTCAAACAATCCCACGGATGAACTCAGTGAAGACTATCATGAAGATGAAATCCTTGAAGAATATGCCGCAAAGATTAAAGAGGAGAAGGTGGAAATCGCCGATCCTCTGGAGCCGCTCAATAGGGTTTTCCATGAATTCAACGACAAGCTTTATTTCTGGGCGCTCAAACCGGTAGCCCAGGGATATAAAGCCGTGGTGCCTGAACCGGCGCGTGTCAGCGTAAAGAATTTCTTTTCCAATCTTGCCTTTCCCGCCCGCTTTTTAAGTTGCCTATTACAGGCGGATTTCAGCGGCGCGGCTACGGAAGCGGGGCGTTTCACGATCAATACCCTCTGGGGCATCGGCGGCCTAATGGATCCTTCCTCCGGTAAGGAACTGAATCTCCAGAAACAGGATACCGATCTGGGACAAACCCTGGGCGTCTGGGGAGTGGGGCAGGGGTTCTATATTGTCTGGCCGGTATTTGGACCCTACAGTTTCCGCGATACCGTCATTCTCGCCGGTGATTATTTTATCTATCCCGTCTCGTACATCAATCCCTGGTACGCGAGTTGGGGCGTGCGCGCCTATGAAGAGGTGAACGCCACCTCTTTAAGGATTGGCGATTATGAAGCGCTCAAAGACGCGGCCATTGACCCTTACGTTGCTTTTCGCGACGCCTATGCGCAGTATCGTTTTAAAAAGATCAAGGCCAGAAAAACGAAGCTCACATTATCCGCGCCGGCGGCACAGCAGGGAAAACCGGCTGATGCGGAATTACTGAATAAGGAGAACTAAATGAAGAAGAAAATTCTTACGATCTATTTTCCGGTTATGTTGCTGATGGTTGTGTCGGCGCTGGCTATTCCTCCCCGGGCGGACGCGTCAGGCTTGTTCGGCCCTCTGCAAACGGTTTCCCGGGAACAGGGGGGATTGAACACCGCCGTAGGTTATCTCTATCATGAGGACACATACGAAAACGGTGAAAGCTATCGCGTCAAACAAAATGAAATTTATTCGCAGGCCGCTTACGGAGCGAAGAACATCTGGGAAATATACGGACGCGTCGGCGTGTCGAACATGAAGTTGTCGGGCATTTTCGCGTCGTCGGATCATTTTGTCGAAACCAGCAAAGACGATTTTGAAGCGGACTGGGAATTTTTCGGCGCCCTGGGAGCCAAAGTATTTTATCCGATCAATGCCGTCTTCGGTGTCGGCGCTTTTATGCAGGGAACATATTATTTCACCGATTTCTCCGACCATGCCTCCATCACCAGCGGCGGTGTCCCGATCAAAACCGAAATGAAATTTGAAAATCTCTGGGATGCCGATTTCGGTATCGGACTTCAGGCTCAACTTCCCTGCGGCGCGAAATTATACGCGGGTCCCTATATCTATTATTCGGAAGCGGATATGTCTTTATCGTCCGACTGGACGGGAACGGAATACACGAAAAAAGATCATACGGTCAGCAACCAATCCATGGCGGGCGGATTTCTGGGAGCCGATATTCCGCTGATCAGGGGATTCCGCTTGAACGTGGAAGGACAGTTTGCGGACAGATTTTCCGCCGGTCTTGCCGTCAGCTACACCTATTAACCTCCACCTGCTTCTGCATGAACGAACGTGCGGATAAGCTCATCGGTAGGGAGGATCCATCATGAAAGAGAACTTTTTTCAGGTTCGGGACCTTACCAAAGTTTACAGGATGGGCGAGGTGGAAGTGCACGCGCTACGCGGCGTGAATATGGAGCTCTACGCGGGCGAGCTGGTAGTTTTGCTCGGGCCTTCGGGCAGTGGTAAATCCACCCTGCTCAATATTATGGGCGGTCTGGACACGGCCACCGCCGGCATCGTTGCCTACAGAGGCAAAGAGCTGACCCAAGCGACTGAAAAAGAACTGACCGAGTATCGCCGTTTCCATGTCGGTTTCGTTTTTCAATTTTACAATCTGATTTCCAGTCTGACCGCCAGAGAAAATGTCGCCGTCGTTACGGAGATTGCCGCCAATCCGATGTCGCCGGAAAAAGCGCTGGATCTGGTCGGGCTCACCGACCGACTGAATCATTTTCCCGCCCAGCTCTCCGGCGGCGAGCAGCAGCGCGTGGCCATTGCCCGCGCCATTTCCAAAAATCCCACGGTGCTTTTATGCGACGAGCCGACCGGCGCGCTCGATTCCAAAACGGGCATTCTGGTGCTTCAGGCGCTGGAGCGCATCAATCGCGAACTGGGCACTGCCACGGCCATCATTACTCATAATGTCGATATCGCCGGCATGGCCGACCGCGTCATTCATTTAAGCAACGGCAAGATCGCGGAAGTGTCAAAAAACAAAGTCAAGAAATCAGCAAGCGAACTGC
The DNA here is from genome assembly GCA_022710585.1 of Deltaproteobacteria bacterium. Classification (GTDB taxonomy): domain Bacteria; phylum Desulfobacterota; class Syntrophia; order Syntrophales; family Smithellaceae; genus Smithella. The sequence goes on from JAKLGV010000018.1 coordinate 50,406, forward strand.
AGTGGTAAACCCATGAAGGCTTTGCACCTCAAGCTCTGGCGGGAAATCTGGCGGATGAAAGGCCAGGTGTTCGCCATCTCCATGGTGGTGATGAGCGGTGTGGCGACTTTTATCCTGTTTATCAGCACCATGCATTCGCTGGATTATACGCGCAGTAAATTTTACCGCGACTATAATTTTGCCGATGTCTTTGTCAATCTCAAGCGTGCGCCGGATAGTCTCAAGGATAAGATTCAAAATATCCCGGGCGTCAGGCAACTGGAAACACGTGTTTCCGCGCAGGCTAAAATTGATATCCAGGGTTTCAGCGAAAATGTGACCGGCAAGATCGTTTCGATTCCCGATGACGGCCATCCTCTTTTAAATCGTCTCTATATCCGGCAGGGACGGCTTCCCGATCCGTTCAAGGATAATGAGGTTGTCATCAACGAAACCTTTGCCCAGGCGCACGGGTTTAAACTCGGCGATCAACTGGCAGCGGTGATCAACGGCAAATGGAAAAGACTGACGATCACCGGCATCGCCCTTTCTCCGGAATTCGTGCTGGTGATGAAAATCGGAGCGATGACGCCGGACTTCAAACGCTTCGGCATTTTGTGGATGAGCCGCAAGGCCATCAGCAAAGCCTACGATATGGACGGCGCCTTCAACGACGTGGTGCTGAGCCTTTATGCCGGAGTGAAAGAAGGCGATGTGATCCGGGAACTGGATAATATGCTGGGGCCCTACGGCGGATTCGGCGCTTACGGGCGCAAGAATCAGATGTCGCACCGGCTGCTGAGCGAGGAGATGAAGCAACTGCGGACGAGTTCCAGGATCTATCCCGTCATCTTTATCTGCGTTGCCGCTTTCCTGCTCAATGTGGTGATGAGCAGAATCATCAATACCCAGCGCGAACAAATCGCCATCCTCAAGGCGTTCGGTTACAATGATTTTGCCGTGGGCGTGCATTACGCGCAGATGGTTATCATGATCATTGCAGCCGGTGTTGTGGCCGGCATTGCCGCCGGTATATGGCTGGGGAAAATGATGGGAAATATGTACATGGAATTCTACCGTTTTCCTGTTTTTATTTATACACTGCATCCGGAAGTTCTCATCGCCGCCGTTTCGGTAAGCGTCCTATCCGCACTGGCCGGGACCATGCATTCGCTCTGGAAGGCGGCCAGACAGCCGCCGGCGGAAGCGATGCGGCCGGAAGCTCCGGCCAAATACAGGGTGACGCTGATTGAGAAAACGGGCATCGGTCCCTGGCTCACGCAACCCGCCCGGATTATCGCCCGCAATATGGAAAGAAAACCGATCCGCACTTTTTTATCCATAGTCGGCATTGCGGTTTCCTGCGCGACCATGGTTTCCAGCGGCTTCTTCAAAGACTCCGTTGATTTCATGGTCAAGGCGCAGTATGTCTTCTCGCAGAAGGAAGACATGACCATCTCTTTCATCGAACCGACGTCTTACCGGGCCCTTTATGAGCTCAAACAAACGCCGGGCATCCATGACGCGGAAGCCTTCCGTTCCGTTCCGGTAAAACTCAAATTCGGCCACCGCAGCTACAAAACGGTCATCAATGGCATTGAGCCGGAGGGGCGTCTGCATCTTGTTCTGGATACAAACTTCCAGAGCATTCCTTTGCCGGAATCCGGAATCCTGCTGACCGATTATCTGGGAAAGATTCTCGGCGTGCAGGTGGGGGATGTGCTGACCGTTGAAACGCTGGAAGGCGCCAAAGCCATCCGGCAGGTACCGGTGGTGGCGATGGCCAAACAATATCTGGGTGCGATGGGCTATATGAATTTAAACGCGCTCAACCGTCTGATGCAGGAAGGGAACGCCATTTCAGGAGCCTATCTGGTTACGGATTCTCCCTATCGCGAAAAACTGTTCCGGTCTTTTGTGGAAATGCCGCGTGTTGCCGATGTTTTCATCCGGCAAAATGAAATCAACAATATCTACGAAGTGATGGCCAAGAGCATGCTTTACTTTACCTTTATTGCCATGCTGATGGCGTGCTCCATCGCTTTTGGTGTCGTCTATAACAGCGCGAGAATTTCCCTGTCTGAACGCAGCCGGGAGCTTTCCTCTCTGCGTGTTTTAGGCTATACACGGGGCGAAATTGCTTATATTCTTTTGGGGGAACTGGCCATCATTACACTTGCGGCGATTCCGCTGGGCTTTTTTATCGGCTACTGGCTTTGCGCTTATGTCGCAAACGCGCTGGCCTCCGATCTTTTCCGTGTCCCGCTGATTATCGAATTAAAAACTTATACTATCGCGGCGGCTGTTGTGATTTTTTCGGCGGTTTTTTCGGGATGGATTGTCCGTCGGAAACTTGATCATCTCGATTTGGTGGAAGTTTTGAAGACAAAAGAGTAATATGCCTCAGAGGAGTTCTTGATGAACGGGCTGTTGCGCAGAAAAATATTGATCATCAGCGTTATCCTGATCGTGGCTTTCCTGCTGATTTACGGCTTTCTGCCGAAAACCCAGGAGGTTGATATCGCCGTCGTGAAGCGCAGATCCCTTCAGATCACCATTGAGGAAGAGGGCCGCACACGCCTCAAGGATCGCTATACCCTTTCCGCCCCGACGGCCGGTTATCTACGGCGCATCCAGTTAAGGGTTGGAGATCCGGTGCAAAAAGGTCAGGTGGTTGCTGTTTTGGAGCCCTTGCAGTCACAGGCCCTTGATCCGCGAAGCCGCGCCACAGCTCATGCCGCTGTCGCTTCCGCCGAAGCGTCATGGAAAGCCGCGATGGAAAGAGAGCGGGTGGCGAAAGCCGATGCCGCTTATCTGGAGCAAAGGCTTGTGCGATTGAAAGCCCTTTACAATAAAGGATCCATTGCCAAAGATCAGTTTGATCAGATTCATGCTGAAACGCAAAAGGCAGAATCGCTGCTGTTGTCCGTCGGCGCGGAAGTCAGCCTGGCCAGGTCTGAACTGGAAAGAGCAAAGATAACCCTGCGGAATTTTTCTTCCGTCCGGGAAAGCGGCAATATCGTTGAGGTCAAATCGCCGGTCAACGGCGGCCTGTTCAGGATTTATCGTGAAAGCGAGGGGGCCGTGAATGTCGGCGAACCGCTGATGGATCTCGGTAATTCACGGGATCTCGAAGTGCGCGTGGAAGTCCTTTCTTCCGACGCAGTCAAAATTCAGAAGGGAACGGACGTGCTGTTCAAACGATGGGGAAAAGACGAACCACTGAAGGGAAAAGTGCGCCTCGTCGAGCCCGCCGGATTTACCAAAATATCCAGCCTGGGAGTGGAAGAGCAGAGAGTGCTGGTGATTGCTGATATTACGTCGCCGCCGGAACACTGGAGCAGGCTGGGGGATGGTTTCCGGATGGAAGCACATTTTGTTATCTGGCAAGGGCAAAATGTTCTGCAAATTCCGTCCAGCGCTCTTTTCAGAACGGGCAATCAGTGGTCGGTGTTTGTTGTTGAAAATGGAAAAGCTCGCAAGCGTCTGGTTGAGATCGGCCAGAGAAACGGGTTGGCAGCGGAAATCATTTCCGGTCTGCAAGAAAACGAAAGTGCCCTCGCTTATCCGGATGATTCCATCAGCGAAGGCACAAAAGTAAAACAGAGAAAATAAAATAATTATTTCACTCTTTTTGAAGGGGAGAAAGGGGGATTTGATGAAAATGTTTATTATCGTGGGGATGCCCGCGGCCGGTAAAAATATTGCCCGCATTTATGCGGAATCCAGAGGTCTGGTTTATTACGCGACAGGAGACATTGTTCGAGCGGAAGTAAAAAAACGGGGCGTGGAAACCGACCCCGCAAAAACGGCCAAAATATCGGATGAGTTACGAGGACAGGACGGCATGGGGGTGACCCGACTGGCGCTGGAAAAAGTTTTGCAATCCGGCACCGAAACAGGTTTTCTGGAAGGCATGCGCTCCTGGCCGGAAATTGAACTGATCCGTGCCCGGGCCGAGTGCGTTGTGGTTGCTTTTCTCGCGCCAAAGCAATTGCGTTTCGAACGGATATGCTCCAGAGGCAGGGCGGACGATTCCCCGCAGGCCTTTGATGAACGGGACCGGCGTGAGATTGACTACGGAACAGCCATTCCCATCGCCCGGGCCGACGCCTACATTTTAAATACGGGAACCATGGAAGACGCTATAAAACAACTGGATACCATCGTTCATAGTTAGTTTTAAAAATATTTTATGTTTGCACGGAATAATCGCGTTTATGGATAAAACCAAAAAAGCACACGTTTCGCAAGTAGCTCCTGCCGGAAACGCAATGTCTTTGAGTAGCTTCAATCATTATGAAAAATGGGCGCCACTTTTTTTGATGATCCTGACACTCCTTTTATTGGCGCCATTTGCTGCTAAAGCATTTCATATGGATGATCCCCTGTTCATCTGGGCCGCAAAGAATATACAAAATCATCCGGAAAATCCTTATGGATTTTATGTGAACTGGTATTTTAGTCAAATGGGTATGTGGGAGGTTACCAAAAATCCACCATTAACATGTTACTATATAGCATTGATTGCATCGATATTTGGATGGGGCGAGGCAGCCTTGCATATCGCATTTCTTATCCCGGCGATTGCCGCTGTCTTGGGCACATATTTCCTCGCCCGAAGACTTTGTTCAAAGCCTCTGTTGGCCGGTGTGATGGCCTTAGGAATGCCGGTTTTTCTTATCTCCGGCACCACCATTATGTGCGATATGATGATGCTTGCCTTCTGGGTATGGGCTGTTGTGCTTTGGATGCGCGGTTTGGAAAACAATGAACATCCGGCCCTTTTTCTTTCGTCTGTCATGATAGCAATGAGTGCATTAACAAAATATTTCGGCATGAGTCTGCTGTTGCTCCTGCCTTGCTACGCAATTATAAAAAAACGCAAAATAGATCCATTGTTAATTTATCTAGCCATACCGGTTATGGTTCTTTTGTGGTATCAATGGAAGACGCAAATGCTATATGGTAGGGGGCTATTACTGGATGCCGGTGATTATGCAACAGAATTCCGCAAGCATCAGGAAACCGGAAGTCTTATGCAGGGACTTATCGGCACAGCTTTTACAGGCGGATGTTTGGCAATTGTTTTATTTTACCTTTCCTTCTTATGGTCTAAGAGGGCTCTTTTGATTCAGTTTATTGTTTTAATTGTTCTGATGATCAGTATGGCTTTTTGGCCAGAGATAAAAGGTTTCCCGTTGCACGGTTCTCATGGATTCAAATGGTCTTTTATGGTTCAGTTTTGTCTAGCAATCATTGCCGGTGTCAATGTGCTGTTGCTTGCCGCTGTTGTGTTATGGAAACACAAAGCGGATGCCGACAGCGTATTATTGTGTTGCTGGATTTTCGGGACATTCTTTTTTGCGGCGTTTGTTAACTGGTGCATCAACGGCAGATCTATTCTCCCCATAGTTCCCGCTGTGGCAATCCTGTTAGTTAGGAGAATGGATCAGATGAATCTTCTATGCAGAAATTCTCAAATATTATTCTGGCCGGCAGTGCCGGCTATCTGCCTTGCTCTCTTCACTGTTCATGGAGATTTTGCCTTGGCCGGTTCGGCTCGTCAGGCAGCCGCGCAGATTGATAGCCGGTACGGCCAAGAGCGCGGTCAATTATGGTTTCAGGGACACTGGGGATTTCAGTATTATATGGAACTCAAGGGCGGAAAGATTATCGATCGTGGTCAATTACACTTTGTGCCTGGAGATGTTGTGGTGATTCCTAAAAATAATTCTTTCACATTTTCTTTAGGAGATAATATTGCCGAACATCGAATAGAGTTCGCTGCGTTTCCCGTGCGAGGACTAGTGAATACCATGAATAGGGCGTCGGGAGCCGGATTTTATTCGCACGTGTTTGGACCGCTTCCTTTTGTTTTCGGTCCTGTTCCACTGGAACTCTATGCTATTCTGGGAATTGACGGGACAAGTCCCTAAAGTCGTTTCCCGTTGCTTGATGTTTCATGCAGCAGGTTTGCATTCTGCTGTCGATAGTCATTTGGTGATGCCTGGTTTATGAATAGATATACTTATCTCGTCATATTTTTATTAGTCGTTGTTTCCGCTGGCGCCTTTGGCCGGATAGCGGGCAATGAATTTATTTGTTTTGATGACGGCCGGTACATCATCAATAATCATCATGTTCAATCAGGACTTAATCCCAAAAATATTCAATGGGCTTTTACGGCTGTTGTTTCGGGCAACTGGCATCCATTGACGATGCTCTCGCACGCGCTGGACTGGCGTCTATTTGGAGCCAATGCCGCCGGCCATCATCTGGTCAGCCTGCTTTTGCATATCGGCGCCGTTCTTTTTTTATTTCTGTTTTTCCATAAGACAACAGGCAATCTCTGGGCGTCAGCTTTTGTTGCTGCTCTTTTGGCCCTGCATCCCCTGCGGGTGGAGTCCATCGCCTGGGCTGCCGAACGAAAAGATGTTTTAAGCATGTTTTTTGGTATGGCCTGTCTTTATACCTATGCTTTCTATGTCGAACACGCCAGACCACTCCGCTATGGTCTTTGTCTGCTGTTATTTACTATGAGTTTGATGAGCAAACCCATGCTGGTCACGCTGCCCTTTGTTTTATTGCTGATCGATTACTGGCCGCTTCGCCGTTGGCAATCGGCGCCTTCCGCAAATTGCTTCTTGCTCCAGGAAAAGCTTCCGTTTGTTGTTCTGACTGTCATTTCGAGCATCCTGACGCTCTGGGCGCAGAATAAAGGGGGCCTGGTGATCTCCACAGAAAACATCCCGTTTTTTGTGCGTGTTCTGAATGCGATCATTTCCTATACAGATTATCTTGGCAAACTTTTTTGGCCCGCGGATCTGGCCATCCATTATCCCTACGCGTTTCCATTCCCGTTATGGAAAATATTACTTTCCTTCCTGATTTTGACAGGCGTTTCTGTTGCCGTTATAGGCATGAGGAAGAAAATGCCTTTTTTATTCGTCGGCTGGTTCTGGTATCTGGGAACGCTGATTCCTGTCATCGGACTTGTGCAGGTCGCCTCACAGGCGATGGCCGATCGTTACACGTATTTACCGTCTATCGGCATCGCCGTTATGCTGTCATGGGGAATTCTGTATTTTTTGCCGGGACATAATCGCCGTAAAAAAGTGTTATTCCCGGCGGCTATCGTCATATTATTGGCACTGTCGGTCATCACCTGGAAACAATGCGGCTACTGGAAAACAAGCATTACACTCTTTGAACGCGCTCTGCATGTCACAAAAGAGAACTACATGGCCCACGGCGGTTTAGCCATTGCTCTCTTAAATGAAAACAAACCCCTGGAGGCGATTAATCATTTAGATCAGTCTATCCGTATCAAACCCATTGATCAATTCTACCGCATGAGAGCCATTGCCTATGAGAAACTGGGCAATGATCAACAGGCCACTGAAAACTACAGCGCCGCCATCAGCCTGAAACCTTACAATGCAGATGACTATTTCAACAGAGGGCTTGCCTGTATCAAACTGCATCAATACCAGTCGGCATTGGATGACTTTAATCAGGTCATTCAACTGCGCAACGATTATACCGATGCCTACAACAGTCGTGCTTATGTCCACCTTATCCAGGGCAACAACCCGTCTGGTTGTGAAGATGCCCGAAAAGCCTGCGTTATGGGAAACTGTCAAACATTGGAGTGGGCGGCAGGCCAGGGCCATTGCCGCTGATTTTCCGGGTAGATTTCCAGAAGGAAAAATGATAGGGATTCACAAAGAAAAGATTGTAATTTTTATTTTCATCTGAAGGGGTTGATTATGTCTGTGCGAATATGGAGTATCTTGTTCATATTGATTCTTTTGTCCGGCTGCGCCTGCGTCGGGAGCAATTGCGCGACCCGGGACAGTGCCCGGGAGATCGCCCGGGACGGTCGCTTTATCGCCTATGACGATGGGACGGTCCTGGATACCGGAACCAATCTGATGTGGGCGGCCAAAGATAACGGCAGCGATATCAGCTGGTCAGCAGCCAACTTTTACTGTGAATCTTATCGGGGCGGGCATTACGATGATTGGCGTCTGCCCACGCTTGAGGAACTGGAAGCGTTGTACGACGCGGATAAAGACTTTCCGGCAAAATGCAACAACAGCAACAGCATTCATATCGCAACGAAGTTAATGGATGTCTCCTGCTTCTATGTCTGGGGATCGAAAACCAGTTCCACAACCAGCGAGTCCGTTATTTTTGATTTCGGCGCCGGCATCCAATCGGCATTTGCCGGTCAGATGACCTATTTCCTCCGTGTCATACCGGTTCGATCACCGTAATTTTTCTCCTTCCGACATCGGGATCTTGTATCCGCAAAATATATTCATCAAAGAAAGGTCATTTTCTCCAGTGCCGGGAAAATGACTTTTTCTTTCTGCCAGAGAAAACCAATGACGGCAATGTTGATTCTTTGCAGTTCGTGTTCGTAATGGCTGATATTTTCCTGCGGCAAAACCAGAATTGACTTCGGTTGGACAGCGGCGGCGGATGTTTGCACCAGCAATTGACCGACGGCGGCCATGACGCTTTTTTCCTTTACATCGGTAACAATTTCAAAAATATGCGAGATTCTGTTTTGCTCCGTATCCACAACGAAAAGCTCGCTCTCCTGATCGTTGCCGATTTTGATTTTTCGTTGTTGCAGATGAGCGGCCAGTTCACTGACCACCAAATCGTGATCACAGCCGGAACTTATTTCATCTTCCGGCACAGGCGTTTCGCTGCCGATTAAATCTTCCCGAAACGTGACTTCGGAGAAATCCATTTCCGTCTGGATGGACTCGGCAGCGGCGACTTTCATCATTTCAATTTTCTTTACGAATTGAGCCACCTGCAGGGCAAAGCGTTCGGAATTGAGATTGCCTATCACGGCCACTTGGTTGATGTTTCCGCCATCTTCCATCAGCGACCAGACACCCCGGTAGCTTTGCTCGAATAGCGATTTTCCCACACCTTTTTTCCCGCCGCCGATTTTGCCGCGGTGAATGACAAAGACATTGCCCCAGGCGTCTTCGGCAAAGGCGCCGCCGGTTTTTCGATCAATGCCGGCCCAGGGAAAATTAATTTCAGAAGCGATGGACAGGACACTGCCGGTTCCCGGCTTCCCGATACCGAAGGCATTCCAGTAGCGAACTTCCTTGACGGTTTGAGAAAATTTCCAGATGCCCATCTCTTCAGACCAGAGAACCCTGGCGGGAAAACTTGCTCCCTGATGGCCGAGCTTCACTTTGATTTGCTCGCTAATAAAGGACTTGAAATTCCTATTGAATTGTCCGGTATATTTCTTAATGGTCCGCTGATCAGCGATGACTTTGAGCATAATCTATGCCTTTCCCACAGTATCATTGGGGCGATAATATACGAAAATCATTCTATTAATCCAGCCGTTTTTTGGAGCGCGCGATGGCGCCGGTAAAAACAATCGCCCCCAGGATGGTCAGCGCCAGATACTGCGGCCAGAGCACATCAAATCCAACCCCTTTGAGGAAAATGTTCCTTATGATGACCAGAAAAAATCTCAGCGGATTAAGATAAGTCAGCCATTGCACCACTTCAGGCATATTCGAGATTGGGAAAACAAATCCGCTGAGCATGAAAAACGGTAGGATGAAAAAGAAGGCCGTCATCATGGCCTGCTGTTTGGTCGCCGCGATGGTGGAAATAAAAAGCCCGATGCCCAGCGTGCTCAGCATAAAAAGACACGTGGCGATCAAAAGCAGGAAGAGACTTCCCATAAAAGGTATTTCAAACCAGTAAACGGCGACGGCGGTAACAGCAAACATCTGGAGCAGCGAAAGAATAATGAAGGGAATGGTTTTGCCGATGATGAACTCATAGGATTTCATTGGCGTGACAATCAGCTGTTCCATGGTGCCGTCTTCTTTTTCCCGGATGATGGCGATAGAGGTCAGGATAAATGAGGTCAGCATCACCAGAAAAGCGACGATGCCGGGAACAAAGAAGTAACGGCTGTTGAGGTTGGGATTGTACCAGGTCCTGATGCGTGCATCCACCTTGCCGTAGCGCATATTCATCGGATAAAGGGCGCGCAGCGTTTCGCGGTTGAATTTATCCAGAACTGAAGCGGTATATGCCACCCTCATGGAAGCCATGTTGCTCATCGAACCGTCCACAAGAACCTGGACAGGAGCTGTTTGTCCCGATCTAATAACGGAAGCAAAATCCCGGTCGATCTTGATGCCCATATCGATTTTCCCCCGGAGCAGCAGTTCAGTCATCTGACGTTCATCGGTCATGTGATGGGTGATGTGGAAAATACGGTTTCCCGTAAAATTATCCAGCAGTCTGCGGCTCTCCTGTGTTTTGGAAAAATCCAGCGCCGCCATGCGGATATGGGTGATATCGTAATTCACCACGTAACCGAAAATCAGCATTTGAATAAAGGGAAAAATAAACATGATGGCGCGGTTGCGTCTGTCGCTGAGCAGCTGAATAAATTCCTTGCGCACGAGTTCCCGGATTCTCAACCAGCTCATAGCCCTTCCTTCTTCAATAAACGGAAATTGATCATACTGAGGAGAATAAACATCACCAGCAGAACCAGCATGCTCGGCCATAGATAGGCGAACCCGAGATTACGCAGGTAAATGCCCGACAAAATATCAATGAAATATCGTGCCGGAACAATCAGCGTGATATATTGCAGAATCTCCGGCATATTGACGACGGGAAAGACAAAATCGGAAAGGAGCAGCGACGGCAGATAGGTCGTCATAATGGCAACCTGATTGGCCATCATTTGCGATTTGGTAAGGCTGGAAATCAACAACCCCAACGATAGAGCGACCATTAAATATAGAGAAGAAGAGAGAATCATCAACCAGAAATTCCCTTTCATCACAATGCCGAACAGCAGTTGCCCCAGTAAAATGGAGATCAACACATCTGTCAGTCCGATAAAGAAATAGGGAATGGCCTTGCCCAGCAGAAATTCCGGCGCCCGGACGGGCATGGATTTGATGGTTTCCATGGTGCCGTTCTCATACTCGCGCGCTATAACCAGTGAAGTAAGAAGCGCTCCGACGATCATGATAATAATGGCAACGATTCCCGGAATGATGAAATTGCGGCTTTCCAGATCTTCATTGAACCAGATCCGCACGCGTCCATCCACCGGCGGTTTCAGCTCCGCGCCACCCTGACGGTTTAGAAAACCGGCCAGGATTTTCTGATTATACCTTTCAATAAAGGCGGTAATATAACCGCGGATGATATTTCCGAAGGTCGGGTCGCTGGCGTCAATAATCACCTGCATTTGGACTTCCCGGTCGGCCGTAATGCTCTTCATGAAATCCGGAGGAATAACAATCGCCACCTTCGCCAGGTCATGATCCAGATAATCAACGGCGTCTTTTGTGCGGGGAAGGTTTCCCATGACATTGAAATAAGAAGATGCGTCCAGCTTGCGGATAAAATCACGGCTGAATTCCGACTGGTCGTAATCGACAAAGACCGTTTTCACATTATCCACATCCAGGCTCAACGCGTAGCCGAACAAAATAATCAGTAAAAGCGGAATGGCGAAGGCCAGATAAAGACTCCGGTAATCGCGGATCAGGTGATAGAATTCCTTGCGGATGATGGCCTTGAGTCTGACGAATTTCAAGTTCCGCTCCTCGTCATCAATTTGATAAAAGCGTCATTTAAATCGGCATCCGGTTGATCCGGACAGGCGTCGGCAATAATCTGAGCGGGCGAACCGGTTTCCACAATGCGGCCTTCGTTAATCAGGACGATTCTCTCACAAAGCCGCGCTTCATCCATGTAATGCGTGGTGACAAATATTGTCATGCCGCCCGCCGCCAGTTGCTTGATGAAATTCCAGAAATGACTGCGCGTGACGGGATCAACGCCCGATGTCGGCTCATCCAGAAATAAAATGTCCGGTTTGTGCAGAAGCGAACAGCCTAGCGCCAGCCGCTGACGCCAGCCCGGCGGCAATTCCCGGGTTTTGCGGTTTCTGGCATCCTGCAGACGCGCCATGTTTAAAACCCAGTCGATGCGCTCGGACCACTGCTTTTCGGGAACATTATAGACGCCCAGATAAAATCGCAGATTTTCAAAAGGGGTTAAATCTTCATAAAGGGAAAATTTCTGCGACATATAGCCGATAGACTTTTTGATTTCCTCCGCTTCGGTGACGATGTCATGCCCGGCCACCGTTCCGCCGCCCGATGTCGGCGTGATAATGCCGCAGAGCATGCGGATGGTGGTGGATTTTCCGGAGCCGTTGGAACCCAGGAATCCGAAGATCTCACCTTTCCTGACGGAAAAAGAAATTTTATCGACGGCAGTGAACTTGCCGAATTTTTTCTCCAGATGATTGACGGAGATGGAATCAGAGTTGGAAGGTGTCATGGGCCAGCGCTCCGTCCGCCTGTTTGATTCGTTCAATGATTGCCTCTTCCAGCGAAGGAAAGCCGCCGCGGATGACGGCGGGAGGGGCCAGATCCAGAAGCGTCGCGGCGTGCATCAGCCCCAGACGGTTGCATTTTTCTCCTTCATCAAGGTAGGCCGTGGAGACGATAATCGTCATCCCTTCTTTTTGCATATTACTCAGGATTTCCCAGAATTCATTGCGCGATACGGGATCGACGCCGTTGGTCGGTTCATCCAGAATCAGCAGTTGCGGCTCATGAACCAGCACACAGGCCAATCCCAGTTTTTGTTTCATGCCGCCGGAGAGATTGCCGGCCAGCCGATCGGTGAACGGCAGGAGATTGGAAAATCCCAGATATTTATCCCGCCGCTTTTTTCTTTCCTGCCGCGGGATGTTAAAAATATCCATAAAGAAATCCATATTTTCGGCAACGGTCAAATCCTGATAGAGGCCAAACCGCTGCGGCATATAGCCGATGATGTCTTTTATTTTCTGTTTGTCGGACGTGACGTTGAGGCCGCTGATGTAGATTTCTCCCCGCGTCGGCTGAATCATGGTGGCAATCAATCTCAGCAGGGTGGATTTGCCGGCGCCGTCGGAACCTACCAGACCCAGCACATCTCCTTTGAAGATATGAAAGGAAATATCCTTCACGGCCTCAACGCTTTTAAAGCGCATGACCACATTTCTCACGTCCACCATGATCGGTGATTTCGTCATCAATCATCTCCGTTATTTGGCGAGCCAGGCATCGGCGGGCATTCCCGCCTTGAGTTCGAAGTTCGGATTAGCAATGGAGACCTTCACCAGATAGACCAGCTTCACCCGCTCCTTTTTGGTCTGAATGATTTTCGGCGTAAATTCTCCTTCCGGGGAGATGAAAGCAACATAGCCAGTATAACTTTTTCCGGGGAAGGTATCGACCTTCACGTCTGCTTTCTGTCCGGGCCGGACTTTGCCGATTTCCGTTTCATCAACGAAGATCGTCAGGTCCACGCGGGAAAGATCCGCAACTGTAATCACTTCTCTGCCGGTCGTGACGATTTCACCCGGTTCGATATTGCGGCTGGTGACCGTACCTTTTATTGGCGATTTCAGTTGAGTATAATCAAGCTGTATGGAGGCCTGATTTAATGAGGCGTTAGAGGCGTTGATTTGCGCGGTTGCCACTTCGATATCCTGTTTAACGGCGTCTATTCTGGTTAAATTACCTTCCGCCAGTTTCAGAACGGATTCACTTTCGGCAAGTCGTGACTGAGCGACATCATATTGGAGTTTTAGCGCGTCCCGCTCTTTCTCCGAAACAACGCCTCTGCTGAACAAATCTTCAAAACGCCTGTAGTTCTTTTCGGCATTTTTAAATGTATCCCTTGCGCTTTGGACGCCGGCCCTGGCACGGGCTACTTCTGAAGGAAGTGTCTTCTGGTTAACGGTCAGCACTGTTTGCAGTTGATCTTTTGTTTTTTGCGCCCGCTCGAGATTGGCTTTCGCCTGATCTAAACGGGATTCAAATTCCGAACGGTCAAGTTCAGCAATGATTTGATCTTTTTCAACCACCTGCCCTTCCGCCACGTGGACTTTCACAACGCGCCCGGGAACCTGGAACGACAGATTGGCCTGGGTTGTTTCGATGGTTCCGGAATAATAAAGTCCCTGTTCTCGATTATTTTTCTGACCGACATAAACCAAGACACCGACCGTCACAAAAAGAATGATGAAAACGACAACGATGAATCTTTTTTTCAATGTTGACCCTCCATTTTTAATCTCCATTTTTTTTAGGGACCCGTCTGGACTCTATGATTTCTTTATCGCCTTCAATACCAGAGTGGCCACCTCTTCACCGACGCTCGATTTCAACTTTTTGTCATGAGCCATCAACTCTGCCGGTATCCAGAGCTGTTTATCTTTAATCGGTGAAGCTTTTTTATAAAGCAGAATCGTTCCAATAATCATCATGTGAATAAGGAACGGCACCGTTTCCATAAATACGCCCTTTTGTTTTCCATCCTCCAGAACTCCGGCCAGAGTAGTTAAAATGGAAGCAATATCTTCCATAACGACACGCGGCAGCGTATGCCCACCGGAGGCGACTTCCCGCAGCATGATTGGAGGCAGCTCCGGATTTCTGTCCACGGCGCCGGCGATAAAGTTGATATAGGCTTTGAGTTTCTCTTCCGGTTGATCAGCCCTGCCTACAGCTTGGGCAATGCCTTGAGCGTTATTTCCGATAATTTGATGAATGACATTGGCGTAGAGCGTATCTTTATCGCCAATCTGATAATAAATCGTGGCTTTGTTCACTCCGGCGCGTACAGCAATTTCATCAACATGGGCTCCACTGTATCCTTTTTCGGCAAACACCGTCCGCGCCGCCTTCAAGATTTTCTCGGCGGTTTTTCCATATCAACGACTTTTTTGATCAATACGATTGCCCACCATTTTTTAACCGAATAGTTTAACCAAACGTTTAAATATTATAAAAAAAATGTCAAGAGATTTTTCAATATGGCTGACAGAAATATAAGAAATTATGATGTGGTTTGATGTTTACTTGAATTAGCAAATAAAACCCAATGAGGTCATTGCTACATCTACAACTGTGTTCATCCTGTTTGACCTTGATATTGATGATTACCAAATGAAGAAGTGTTGTCGGAATCCTTTACAAATTCATAAAAACGACAATCGCTTATATTTATTGTAGAATTGTTAGAATATAAGATTACCTTTCATGAAAAGTGTTGGAATTCTTTACAATTTTAATGCACATTAAAAGACGCTTACCGATAATGACCAATCATTTCATTTAGTTATAATTTGGCACAAAATATGAACCATTTTATAAATATGGGGAGATAAATAATGGACTTTTTCAGATAGGCAAAAAGCTTTAATTCCTCAACTGGCTTGACCTTGAGTTCTATAGGGGCTCCACTCAAGCCAGTTGAGAGGTGGGAGGAAGCCCACGAGAGCTTCCGGAAACCACAAGTGGTTGATTTGTAATCAATAAATCATGCAGTTGGAGTTAAAAGCTAAAAAGACTTTTGACAGTATGTGCTCTAAATAAGGAGGAGAGAAATGAAATTACACCTAATTAAAATTATCGGCGTATTAATAGTTTTATTTTGCCTGACTTTACCTGTGGAAGCGACTACTATTTACGATGAAACTTCTTCAGGCGACATTAGCGATAATCCGACGTTCAATTTCACCGTTGGCGAAAATACGATTCTCGGCCGTGCTGAATGGGGAGAGGATCAGTACAATTATGATAATTTTACGTTTGTTCTGCCAACAGGGAGTCAGCTAAACTCGATCAGTTATGATTTTTCTAACGTAACTCCTGTAGGATTTATTTACAATGTTGACGTTAGCTATAGCATCGAAGAGCCTCCTTATGGATCAGGATTTATACAATCAGATCCAATAAATATATATGTTTATTCCAATGGTTCTTTCGCAGCTGGCCCACATCCAGTTTCACCGTTTTCAGGTGATCTCCCCATAGGTGAAGGAGTTTATCAATGGAACACAGCTGGTGGCGGATGGAGTGGTACTGTAAATGAAACTCCTGATTACATTACGTGGGATTACAGAATAGATTTTCAGGTTAGCGGATCAACAACCTCCGTCCCCGAACCCACCACCATGGTTCTTCTTGGACTGGGTCTGATAGGATTGGCGGGGGTGAGGAGGAAGATTCAAAAATAAACCCGGCATGGAGAGGGGTTCTAATGCCGTGGTTCTTACCGCGGGAGGAAGTTCTTATCAATTTGTCCGAATGATTCTGGCATGGAATGAAACCGGCGGTGGCAGGTTAATTTAGACAGCAGTAATTCAAAACAAAAACGAAAGGAGTCTCCATATGCGCCGAAATACATTAAGGGTGTTAGGAATTGGCCTTCTCCTTTCCGCCTGGATCGTCTGTCCGGCGGCAGCTGACACGGTCACTATAGGCAACCCGGTCCCGATCGACAACCACTACGCAAAGGTGCGCTACACATACTACGAGTGGAATAATAGGCCGGAGCAAACTAATCCTGACCAATGGGTTGACAGTGACACGTGGGAAAGCCAAGGCAGGAATGCCGCGGCCAGCATACCGGCTGTCGAATTCCCTCCGGAGATCCACCTGGAGGCAACCGCTTCCCCGTGGAATCTTCGCGGCCTGGCGGAGTCCAATTCAGCGAACTGGTCGGGATGGGTTGATATGGCCTTCGGCGACGAACTGTTCCTCACCACGGCCAACGGTCAGCCTGCGGCTGTCGAATTCAACCTCAGAGTCGACGTCGCTATCACAACCAGCGACCCGCAGCACTCAGGTATGTTCATTTCGATGGATTATGAGGCCCCTGCGGATTATTACGAGTTTGACTACAAACATTTCGAGGTGACTTCAAGCAGTGTCATCACCTTATCATCCATAGGCAACGGTACTCGTTGGCCTGCCTGGTATGACTCCTACCTCATATCAAGCGGAAGCTACTTCCCCTTCGAAATATGGCTCGAAGGAAGGTGCGGGGGCGTTGACTGCTCCGTCGACTGGCGAAACACGGTCACCCTTGACCCGAGTGATCCTTACAACGTGCTGCAGTATGACTCCGGCCTGCAGAAGTGGGTGGAACTGGATCCGAGCCAGTACGTACTCACTTCATCGGTGCCCGAACCCGCCACCATGCTGCTTCTTGGCCTTGGCGTAGTTGGCTTGGCAGGATTGAGGCGTAAGTTTC
Source organism: Deltaproteobacteria bacterium (assembly GCA_022710585.1). GTDB lineage: Bacteria > Desulfobacterota > Syntrophia > Syntrophales > Smithellaceae > Smithella. The sequence continues at coordinate 67,521 of JAKLGV010000018.1, forward strand.
AGAGATAGCAAAAAACAGTTTAATTTAAGAAAGGCTTAGAGATAGTCCTGCCTTTCTTATTTTCTCGATTAACGATCGAAGTCTCGTATGTTTATAATAAAGACGAACTTAACGAGTT
>JAKLGV010000019.1 GCA_022710585.1 Deltaproteobacteria bacterium
CCATCCCATAGTAATCCTTATAAGCGTCAAGGGCCAGGAGCTTTTCCACCCCGAGCCATTCTTTGATCTGGAACATGATGTCCCGCGTCTGATACAACCAATTACTATGTGCCATACTGAACTCCTCCTATACTGCCATTCATATTCGTTTTTATTTATGGTTCCTCTCTTTTTATTCACCGATAGCAAACCATTAATTGTTCATCTGTAGGTACAAAATTTATAGATCTTATCCTGAAAATATTTATCGCCTCAACGGCATCCCATAATGCCTTTACCCTTTACCCAAATCCGGCACAACTGTCAAACCGATATTTAAATTTGCGAAAGATTTTTTCAAATCCCGGACCAAGCCGGCCGAAGAGCTCCGTGGCAGTCTTTACTCATCATAATTATCGTTTATTTTTCTATATTTAAGCTCAGCCAGTTTCCCCTTGTTCCAGCTCGATGTTTTGCTGAAATATTTAGTGAGACGGGCAATGCCCTCCACATCCGGTGAACCACAGTAAACACATTTTTTGTGAAGCCCTCGGCCTGTCCTGCCGCAGGACGAGCAGAACGTAAATTCCGGATTGAAATCAATCTGACGGTTGAGGGAGTCAAAATAAACTCTTTTGACAAACTCGCTGAGCTTCTCCCCGCCGGGATTTTTCTCGCCCAATTGTATGTGCGTAAAAACATCTCCCTCCAGATACCGGTGAAAAAGACCTTCCTGAATAACCCGCTGGAGGGGCGCAACATCCGCAGCTACGTTCAGATGGGTGGAGTTTGTATAATAAATCGCTCCCTCCGCGACATCGCCCCTGATGTAGCGGCCGGCAGTCGGAGAAAAATATCGCAAATCGAGCCGGGCAAAACGATACGCCGTTGTTTCCGCCAGTGACTGTCCCGGAACTAATTTGATTTGCAGTTCTCTGCTTAAACGTCCGGTTTCCTGCCGGATAAACTCAACAACCTTCAGGCCAAACTCAAGCGCATCCGGCGACTGATGCAGCTCTTTGCCGACATGGATTTGCGCCAGCTCATTTAACCCGACAATCCCGATCACATAGCTGGCCAGATTCATTCTTAAAAACGAATATCCGTCGTGATTCATCGCCAGAACGGCCAGCGGCCCGTCTTCCGCGTAGGAGAGCAATTTTTCCAGAAAATCCTTCTTCTGTACATGAGCTTTAGCCGCTTTTAGGATCAGTTCGCCAAGCGACGCAAACAATTTTTCCTCATCGCCGCCGGCCCTGTAGCCCAGCCGCGGCAGGTTCAGGGTCACGCTTTGAATGGTGGCCGAACGATGAAGCCATGGCTGATCCCGCTCTTCTTCTCTGAAATCCGAGGGAAAAGATTTTTCCTTCCGGTCAAAAACAAAACAGGTATTGCCCATCAGACTGGCCACTTTGCAGGCCGAGAGCAGAAAGTCATGGATGTCTTGTTTCTTCCAGAAATTTTCAGTGATGTGCAGAAGCGGACGGGGAAGAATGAAAGGTTTGCCCCGGGCATCACCCTTTTCCAAGACTTCCATAATGGCGCGGGCGAAACGCTGGGCGTCGCGGTTATAATCGGCATAGGTCTTGCCGGTCGGTTTTCCCTCCGCTCCGAGGGCAGGAAGAACCGCCCACGTGGAAGGCATATCATAATATAAATGGATATCCGTGTAGAGCGCCTGACCGCCTCGCGTCGCGGCGAGTTGAGAGAATTCATAAATCAGCATTTGCGCGAACTGCTTCACTTCCTTATCCGTCATCGACACAAGATAAGGCGCGAAGGAAATATTCACCGCGTCCCAACCGATGGTGCCGGCAAAATGCCCCTGCAAAACGGAACTGAAGCGCACCATATGCGCCAGCAGCACCTCGGCATACTTCGCGGGATTCGCTGAGTTGATCGCCTGCGGCAGATTCAAGCCGTTGATCTTCAGATATTCGAGCGACTGGCAGCAGATATAGGGACGGTCGATGTAGCCCAGCGCGTGAATGTGCATATCACCGGCAATATGGGCGTCGCCGATATCGGCGGAAAAAACATCGTAAAGGGAAAGCTCCCGTTTAATACCTTCGGCAAAGATAAGATTCGTGGCTTCGGGAGAATGGGGAATGTTGGCGTCCTGCTTGTTCTGGTGCAGAATTAACCGGCGCACATCATAAAGCGGGAACCCCAGACGGCCGTGAAGCCGGCGCTCCTTTTCCAGTCCTCTTTCGATGAGCCGGACGTTGACCAGTTCGCGAATCAGCGCAGTGGTCAGCACGCTGATCCCTGAAGCGATAATCTGTTTTTCCACTTCCCGGGAAATTTCATCGGCCACCTGATCATCAATCTCCGCCTCACGCACCAGAGCGTCCACAATGCGCTGGCGGTCCCAGCGGGCGATTTCCTCTCCTGACGTGCGCACAAAGAGCGTCAGGTCTGTCGTTTCAGAATGAGCGGCCATATCAGATATTCGTCAGGGATGATTTTTCGGAGCTTCCCAGAACCGTTTCCGCGGCGGCGGACAATTCATTGTCATGATCGTGATTGAGCGAAAACACCCGGAAGTGCATCACGCGCGCCGGGATGAACCGGTAAATGTCCAGTAGGGGTTCGGGGGAGGTCGTTTGCGTGACCGGATTAAAAATATTGATTCTCTTTTCTCTCTCGGTGATGGGGTTGAGCGGACGCGGATCCTGCGTCGCCAGGTCCACCTTGAAGGAAAGGTCTTTGAATTTCTTCGGCAGGCACTCTCTGATCTTTTTTTCGTAATCCGCCGCCCGGGCAAAGCCGACGCCGCGCTGCATCTGGTCCAGCGAAATTTCAGCCACAAAGGACATTTTCCACTTCACTTCCCGGTCGTGAAGCCTTTTCCATTCCGCAGCCAGCCTTTTTTTCGCTCCGTCTCCGGACCGCTTCCAGAGACGGACGTGATTGAAAAGATGCCATTCGTCGCACTGCAGATAGTCATCGAGGTTGTCCAGGGGATTGCCGAACAAAATGAATTTCATGGTGTCATGAAAAATTTCCTGCAGATGCAGATCCAGCCCGCGCGTCGTGCGGTGGAAATAAACATTTGTGTAGAGATTCAGACGGGCGTTCAGAAAACGTCCCAGCGCGGAAATGCCCGACTGATGGAGGGTCAGGCCTTCTTCCGTGAAAAACGTGTAGTAGCGCAGGCGCGGAATATCCACCATATCCAGCGAAAAGCCGGTCATGTAGGCGTCGCGCTGCACGTAGTCAAGATTATCCACGGTATAAACGCCGGAAAACAGCTGCCGGAGCATTTGCAGCCAGCGCGGTTGTTTGTCCGCCTCCAAAGCTTCGGGCATTTTGATCAGGAAGGCCACCAGCCGCGCGTCCATGACCTCGCCGCGCGCGAACCCACCGGAGGGGCTGCGCCGGATGCGGGCGATATCAGCGCCCAGCTTTTTCACGATAATGTTCTGTCCCATGATTTCGTGCGTCAGCCCCCAGTCGGTCAAAAAATTGTCATCGAAAAAATGACCGTAGGGTCCGTGTCCAACATCATGCAGCAGGCCGGCGAGCCTGAGCAGCTCTTCGATGTAAGGGCAGGACGGGACATCCCGGCAGACGGCGGATAAACTCGGATAGACGCTTTTGGCGAATTCCCCGGCCATATGCATCGTCCCCAGAGAATGCTGGAAACGTGAATGTTCCGCCGCCGGATAAACCCAGCGCGCGCTTTGCAGTTGATAAATTCTTCTCAACCTCTGCATCCAGGGAGAATCGATAATGGTCTGCTCGGTGGTTTCTTTGGCGGATCGGTTCTCCGGCACGGTAAAAAGGATATACTGATGAATCGGATCAGCGATCAGCGCCATCCCGTTATAAACGTTCTGCTGGGTAAAAGGGTTTTTTTTCATAGCCGATTCTGTATAATATCCCTCTCAAAAAATCAAATTGAATCCTTGATTTGTGCTTGACTATTGAAGGCCCGTCCCTTATGATTTTGCATCATCGGAAAGCGTTTTGATTTCACTTTTGACCACCAACCAAAGGAGCGGAGGATTATGGGAACCAATAATGTAATATTTCTGGAAGTTATTGAATGGTTTGACGAATCAGGAAAAGAAATCGTGCATCGAATTCCGGAAAAGGGCTCCGGTGAAATCAAATTCGGCGCGCAGATGACCGTGCGGGAAAGCCAGGCCGCCGTCTTCTTCTATAACGGCAAGGCCTATGACGCCTTCGGTCCGGGACGACACACGCTCAAAACAGCTAATATCCCTCTGCTGACCAAAGTCCTCGCGATTCCCTGGGGCATGACCAGCCCGCTGCGCGCGGAAGTCTATTTCATCAATATGAAAGTCTTTCCCGACCTGAAATGGGGCACGCGCGATCCGGTCGCTTTCCGGGATAAGGAACTGGGGCTGATTCGTCTGCGCGCGTTCGGCGTCTTCAATATCCGCGTGATCCAGCCGCTTCTTTTGATTAACTCTCTCGTTGGAACGCAGGGCATTTTCAGCACCGAAGAAATCGAAGAGTATTTAAACCGCGTCATCGTTTCGCGCTTTAACGATTACATGGGCGAAAAAGTGGACACCATTTTCAACCTGCCGGGCAAATATAATGAATTCTCCGAAGGACTGAAGACGATGCTTCAGAATGATCTGAGCAAATTCGGCCTGGCGCTGACCGACCTTTACATCAACTCCGTCACACCTCCGCCGGACGTACAGAAAGCGATCGACGATAAAAGCCGGCTGGGCGTTTTTGATGATTTGAACAAGCTTTTGAAAATGAAAGCGGCGATGGCCGTGGAAACCGCCGCGCAGACCCAATCCGAAGCCGGTTCCGGTCTGGGTCTGGGCATGGGCTTTATGATGCCCGGTATGCTTCTGGAAGCCTTTAAAGGAGCGACATCCGCTGCTTCTACTGCGCCCGAGACGTTCACCTGTCCGGACTGCAAACAGATCGTGCCGAAGGAGGCGCGTTTCTGCCCGGCCTGCGGACACCAGATTTTAGTCATCAATAAATGCGCGCACTGCGGCAGAAATTTGCCGGTCAATGCCAATTTCTGCGTCAATTGCGGCACGGCGGTGACGGTCAAACCGGCTCTCAAACCGTGCGCCAAGTGCGGTTTTGAAAATTTACCAGAATCCATCTATTGCAATAAGTGCGGTGAACGGCTCTAACTTTCAGATTGAACAGCAGTGCCCTCAGTGCGGAGCGCCGATAATCCTCGACGAAACGGATCGTATTCTCTCGTGCCAATTCTGCCGCACCCACGTCTATCTGGCGACAGACGACCATTTCCGTTTTTACATTCCCCCGGCGCCGGGCATCGCGGAAAATATTTATTTCGTCCCCTACTGGCGCATCAAAGGTCTGTCCTACGCGATTCAGGCCCATGACATTGCCTATAAATATTTTGACGCCAATTTTTTATCGTTTGATTCTTCCCTGTTGCCCTATTCACTGGGCCTGCGCCCGCAGGCGATGAAATTAAAATTTGTGGGTAACCGGGATAATGAAGGGAAATTCATTTCCTCGGCCCATAAAACCAAAGAGAATATATTTAAAAATTTTAAAACCCAGACCGGCGCCCTGAAGGAAATTTTCATCGGCGAAACAGCCAGCGTCATTTATTCGCCTCTATTCAGCCGCGATAACCGGATTTATGACGCTGTTTTAAAGAAGCCTCTGGATCTGCAACACCAGGACGCGGACGTGGAACAGGCGCTGATTTCGGCCGCTGAGGAAAAATGGCATATTGATTTTCTCCCCCTGCTCTGCCCGGACTGCGGCGCCGATCTGCCGGGAGAAAAGAACGCTCTGGTTCTCTTTTGCGGGAACTGCCACAGTGCCTGGAATCCTTCGGGAAAGAATTTCAACCGGGTCAAATTTGCGGTATGGCCGGAAAAGGGAGACAACATTACCTATCTTCCCTTCTGGCAATTGAAGGTTAAGGCCAGCGGCCTTCAGCTGGAAACCTACGCCGATTTGATTAAAGTCGCCAATCTGCCCAAAGCTCCTACACCGGCCTGGCAGCAAACACCTTTTTATTTTTATACCCCGGCGTTCAAGCTCAATCCCGCTTTGTACTTGCGCTGGTGCAAACAGTTGACCGTCGCGCCGCCGCCCCGGGATCTGGACGCTGATATTCAGGTGAAGAACGTTCATCCGGTAACGCTTCCCCTGAATGAAGCGCTGGAAACTTCTCTGGTTACCCTGGGTAGTCTGATGGGCAACAAAACCAATATCGTGGAGGCGCCGCCTTCATCCAATTTTACGCTGGAAGATGTTTCTTTGGATCCGTTTCCTTTCAAAATCAGCTTGAAAAGAAAAGATCGCGACATGATGGGGGTCAGACTTCAAAGTTCTCAGATGATCCTCAGCGGCGTCCATCCCGACAGAAAAAGTCTGGCGGATTTGTTGCCGTCACTCGATTTCACGCTGGAAGAGGCTTCGCTGATTCTTCATCCCTTCAAAATGAGTGCGCGAGATCTGGTGCACACTAAGCTGGGTGTCAGCATGGATATTAACGCGCTGAATATGGGAGCGTATCTGTAAAATGGATTTTTCTTTGACAACCGGGATGACTGTTTATATATTTTTGTGAACAAATTCATTCTGAAGAAGAGCATTTATTATAATCATTGTGAAATCTTATGGCAGCCGGGACACACATTCATTAAAAATGTATGTAAGGGGAAGGCGATTCTATGCAGGATATACCACTTCGGGCATTGATGATCGACGATTCGGAAGATGATGTTCTGCTCACCGTCCGTGAATTGAAAAAAGGCGGTTATCATCTCATCTATGAACGCATCGAAACTGCTGAGGACATGAAAAAAGCCCTTCGGGAAAAGCCATGGGACATTATTCTCTGCGATTATAAAATGCCGACATTTGATGCGCCGTCAGCAATTGCCCTTTTCATGGAAACCGGTCTCGACATTCCTTTTATTGTTATATCGGGAACGATCGGCGAAGAAACCGCCATTGAATGTATGCGCTCCGGCGCGCATGATTATTTTATGAAGGGCAAACTGTCGCGTCTCTGCCCGGCCATTGCCAGGGAACTGGAAGACACTAAGGTCCGAATCAAACAGAAGCAAGCGGAAGAAAAACTGCGCCAGAGCGAGGAAAAATATCGAACCATCCTCGAGGATATTCAGGAAGGCTATTTTGAGGTTGATGCCGCCGGCAACTTTACCTTTTTTAACAACTCCACATGTCATCTGCTCGGCTATGCTCCCGAAGAACTGGAGGGCATCAATTACCGGCAATATACCGATCAAGACAACGCGAAGAAACTCTTTCAGGTTTTTCATAACGTATTCAACACGGAGTTGCCTGCCGAAGGGTTCGACTGGCAGATTATCAGAAAAGACGGGAACAAGAGATACGTTGAAGCCTCCATATCCCTGCAAAAAAATCCCCAGGACAAAAAAAATGTTTTCAGGGGACTGGTCCGGGATGTTACGGAACGCAAACTTGCCGAGATACAACTTCAGCAAACCCTCGAAAGTCTCAAGAATGCCGTCGGTGCGACGATCCAGGTATTGGTCGCCGCTCTGGAAGCCAGAGATCCCTACACGGCCGGCCACCAGTCCCAGGTGGCAAGACTGGCTGTCGCCATTGCCAATGAGATGGGCCTTTCTTCCCATAATATTGAAGGCATTCGCATGGCAAGCTCCATTCATGATATCGGCAAACTATCCATTCCTGCGGAAATCCTGACCAAACCCACCCGATTAACCGATATCGAATATGAAATCATCAAAGAGCATCCGCAAAGCGGATACGACATGCTGAAGGATATCAAATCTCCATGGCCGCTGGCACAGATTGTTTATCAACACCACGAAAGAATGAATGGAACAGGTTATCCCCGCAATCTCAGGGGGAATGAAATTCTTCTGGAAGCCCGCATTATGGCTGTGGCCGATGTTGTGGACGCCATGTCGTCTCACCGCCCCTACCGCGCATCTCTGGGGATAGAAGCGGCTCTGAGAGAGATCGAGCAAAACAGGGGCAGTCTTTATGACGAAGCGGTCGTCGCCTCCTGTTTGAGACTTATGCGGGAGAAAGGCTACAGGCATCTTGAAAAGACGGACGACATCATCCCCACCCCCGTTTAAACAATTTTTTGAAACACGCTTCCCGGCATTCTACCTGGGAGGCATTCTTAAAGCCCCATCCAATCGAATACAGCAACCATTGAGCATTCTGTTTTCAATGATCTGTAGCGCCATCCGGGCAAATTCCACCGGCTGCCCCAGACGTCTTGGAAAGGGCACGGTGTTGGCCATATCTTCCTTGACCGCCGGAGGCAGACCGGCCATCATCGGCGTGTCAAAAATTCCGGGAGCAATGGTCACCACCCTCATTCCATAATCCGCTATCTCCCGCGCGATGGGCAGTGTCATGCCAACAATGCCAGCCTTGGATGCGCTGTAGGCCGCCTGCCCCACCTGGCCCTCAAAAGCCGCAATCGAAGCGGTGTTAACAATGACGCCCTTCTCGCCTTCTTCACCCGGTGCGTTGTTCATCATCTGCTCCACCGCCAGTCTGATCACATTGAACGTTCCGACCAGATTAATCTGCAGAACTTTATTGAAAGCCTCGAGCGATAAGGGGCCTTTTCTGCCGATCAGTTTTCCCGGATTGACGACCCCCGCGCAATTCATCGCCACATTGATTTTGCCGAAAGCGTCCACCGCTTTTTGGATGGCCTGATGGACATCTGCTTCAGAAGTGACATCCGCCTTCGCAAATACCGCGCTGCCGCCGATACGGGCCGCAAGTTTTTCACCCCTGTCCGCATCAACATCCACAATAACCGCCCGGGCGCCCGCTTGAACCAATTCCATTACGCTGGCTTCCCCCAGTCCCGACGCGCCGCCGGTCACCAGCGCAACTGCTTCCCGAATATTCATTGTATTCCTTCTCCTTTGTCTGAAAAAAATATAATCGTTTGACTTATGCTTTATTCCGTTCTCTTCAGCGCATTGGCCGCGGGTTTTATCATTTCATTTTTTATTCTCTTGAAAAATTCCCGGCGAAATGCAGGAATCTTTGTCAGAAGGACCAGTGTGCTGTTGATCATCCACCATTTATAATACGTCTGGGGAAAATTGTACATGCCGTGTTCCTTGTAGTATCGGTGATCCGCCTGAAATACGGGACGCAGCCTTCCCCAAATCACGTCCCTGAATAATTTTGTTCCCGCGACCTGATAAAAGGTCGGCGGCGGGATATAGCCGAGTTGGCTTCTCGCGACCGCATTTGCGGCCATGACCTGCAGAGCCGCGTTGATCTCGGAGGAACTTCCCGCGTCGTCGCTGACAAAACCAAGCATACCGGCCCTCTGGAATCCGACGGACGCTTCAAATATTTCACGCAAATGATACATTTGATTGAGTGGACCAGAGATCACAAATCCCATCTGCTTGTCCTTCAAAAACGGCGTGTGCCCGTTGAAAAAACTGCGGTCAAAAAAGCATTTCCACAAAGCGGACAGATACCGGTCACGCACGGCTCCGGCAATAAACAAAATATCCGCCGTCTTGATTCTCGCGTTGAATAATTGCCGGAAACCGTCCCGGTCGTCATAAACGCAGCGATTATCCATACCGCACCGGATGCAGCCCAGACATCCGCCTTTGATGTCAACATCAATAAGCTGAACAACTTCAGCCTCAGGAGAAAAACTCTGCCTGAGCCTCTCCACCATCTTTTGAAGATTCGAATTTCCGGAAAGATTGTCGGCGATAATCAGGACTTTTTTCCCCGCTGTTTCCACCGGCGCTGTTTTTTCCGCTTCGAAAACAACATCCGGCATCTTCAACGGGGGATGGCTCCTGATAAAAGGCGTTCTTTCTTTAATCGCTTTCAAAAACAATGTACCGAAAGCTTTCAGCCGCCGCCGTTCAGCGGTTTTCAGCAGATCATTCATCTCCGCCGAATAAGAGCCAAAATATCGCATCTCCAGATCATCGCAAACGGCATGGATATAATTGTGGGCGGTGTAGTCAAAAAAATTGATGGACGTCGATAAGGATGCGGCAGGTTTGCCGCGAAAAGCGGAAACGGCGTTTTTTTCAAAAATCAGTTCGATGAATCTTTTATACTGGGAACAAACCACCAAAAAATAAAGCGGGAAAGCCCAAAGCACCGCATCAGCGGCTGCCACACCGGCAAGAACGTCCTGAAACGCTTGATTATCTTTTTCCAGTTTTTTAATCTTCAGCGCCACATCATAAAGTTTAAATTCAGTTTCCGGGAATCTCTGCTCCAGAAAATGAACATACTGCATGGTCACGCTGACCTCACCTTTCGGTGAGCCGTTCAAAACAGCGATTTTCACAACCATCACCTGCGAATGAGAGTCTTAAGGGGGAATATTTTTATCACATCAAAACGATCACCGCCATAAATTAAAGAGTCAATGGCCGAATAGCGGTTTAACTTTTCAGTTTCCATGCAACGTAATCGGACAATCTTTTAACGGCTTCCTGAGGCGTATTGACGAATTCGACGCCCGCGTCATAGGACTCATCCTCGCAGACAACTTTTATCCACCGCACTTTTCCCATCGCCGTTATAATGTGCTGAAGATTCTTGAATTTAAAATCGATTCTCAGCATGGTATCGATGGGCAAAAAGATGTTGGAATGAATTCTGGCGCCGGATTCGGAAACATCCTTGCCGGTATTATAAATCACCTTTTCCTTGGGAAATTTCTTGCTGCAGGCAATAATGGTAACGGTAATTTCGCTTTCCTCATGCAGCCGTTTCGCCCTTCTTTTTTCGTTCATAACGATCCTTCCTTTTCATTGAACCATGATTGCGTTAAAATTCCGCGTCCGGGCATTGAGATCTGGGATGTTTTTCCTATTCTTAACCCAATCCGGGCAAAGAAGACAAGAAATTATTTCGCATCCTTCCAGTTCCACCATTTCAATTTTTCAGGATCATGACGGGTATGGGATGCAAAATATACGGCACACCTTAGAACATAAAGCATACAGCGGTCGACCGGCTTTCCCGTTCCTGCGCACAAATCATTGTAGAGGTCTTCGGGATTCCGGTGGCGAAGATCCCTGACGCACCTGATCCCAAGACTCCTCAAATCTTCGGCAATCGATTTGCCGACGCCTGGTATTTTCCGCAATTCATCCATTGGAATTAATTGACCACCTCCTCAAGCTCCAGTGTTAAATTCAGGAATCAAGATTTGATCCCGGTCTTCGGTCGGATGCTTTTTCCAGAGCGACAACCAGGATCACGGCCGGGATAATCAGCATCAGGTTGGACACCCAGTAGCCCCTGTGCAGCGCGCCCGCCATCCAGTAATAGATGGCCTTGGCGGCGCCGATCGTATAAAAGACCGCAATGGATTTTGAAACGATTTCAGGCAGAGCGAGAATCAGCAGAGAAATCATCAATAGTTCATAAAGATTATAGAGCGCGAACGCACCAGGATTCATGGTCAGCAGCCAATAGCTTACGGGGTTCGCTTCATTGACCACGATATAGGAGCTGATCCAGTATTCCGCCGGCTGCCCCGCGAGGGTGACGGCCACATCCAGTACGCAGGTGACCATGACAGGCAGACAAAGCCACAGTCTGCGTTTTGGATAATTCATCCGCAGGTTCAATTTTCCGCCCGCAAGTAATAAAAACCCGGGGGATACACAGATGGTGAAGATCAGGGGCATAAATAAATGCAGTCCAATCTTGTGCAGTTCGTAGATGTGCATGACGTCTCCTTCTTGCCGGGGAAAGAATAATGCTCTTCAAACGTGGGCCGACGTTTTTATATCCGATTTTTACCATCTGCGCAAAATCTATTTAGTCAGCAAGATGGTGGTTCATTAAGGGTAGGATAGATGATAAGCGTAGGCGACGAACCGGCCGTCGTGGCTGAGGCTGACGTCCAGATCGGTTGGGTTATCATCGACGTAGACCAAGGGCGGCGAGAGATCTCTGTTCTTTTCTTTTCGTTTGATTTTAATCTGTTGGATGTTCAAGGAAAGGTGTTTTGCCAGACTCCGGGCAAGACATTGACGCGCAAAAAGGGATGGATCTGTTTTTACATCGGGCAGCGGTTCCACCTTCCAGATGAATGTATCCAGCGCCTCCTGTTGATCGGATCCCACGCAATGGATATATTCGGCATCGGCAAAAAGACTGATGAAAACAATGCTGGTTTCGACAAGAATTACTTTTCCATCTGACGGTTCGGACGCGGAGCCGTGAAAAACTGTCTGCCATCGACGCGGCAGAAATCGGGCGTCAGGAGATTTTTTTAGCGCTACTTTATACGCGGTCTCCTTGCACGCCCACAGCGACCAGAGCTCCTGATCCGGATTTTCTGTATCGCGGACAAGGTCAATTTCAGCATCCGTGAGGATCTTTTTTAGAAAGCGCGAATCCCCGCTTTTCCCCACATTCGCCGCTTCCCTCAAATCCACCACATCGTTTCCGACGAAGGGTAAAATAGTTCTCCTCCAATTTCACGAGCCTTTCAATGATCTGCGTGGCGTATTCCCGCTGCACCCGAAGCTCGCTTCCCGCGGCGGGCTGCGGCGTGAAAATTTCCATCTGCACGGTAAATTTCTCACCCCAGTACGGGATAATGCTGTAATGCTCCTGCCTGTCGCCCCGCAGATACATGCACATCACTTTGCAGTTCTCCGCATTTTTAATAAACCGTCCGACGCCGTAGGAGAAGCCTTCCTGATCCACCCTGCCCGTGCGGGAACGCCTGCCTTCCGGAAAAATCATCACCGTTTCTCCGCTTCTGAGCAGGTAGACGCATTTGTCCATGGCTTCTTTCATCTTCTCGCGGGCGCCGCCACGGTTGATGGGAATGCACTTGGACAGATAACACAGCAGCGTGAGTAAGATGTTGTCTTTGTAGTTCGTCCATTCCGGCAGATTCCAGGGCGTTTTTCGATAACGGATGATATGCTGCGGCAGGCTGAACATCGCGAAGCTTAAAATAAAAGAGTCAATCATGGTCAGATGATTGGCGCAGATAATCCATCCTCCCTGATGTTTCGCGAATTCGGCGGCACAGCGGCGGCGGACGTCCCTTAAATCCCTGACCCGGTAGCGGAACAGTCTGGCGGCCGTGAAATACAGGGGCGCGATCACCCAGATGGCCATCCGCCCGATCAGGTTTTGCAGACGCAAAAGGTTCAGGGATTTCCGGGTCATTTTCTACGCCAGTTTCTGCTTGATGATTTTAACCGCGTCACCGATGGTGCGGATTTTATCGGCTTCATCATCATCAACGCTGATGCCGTAAACATCTTCGCATTTAATGATCACGTCCACCAGACGCGCGGAATTGACTTTCAGGTCATTCAAAATGTGCGTGTCCAATGTTGCTGTGGCCAGAAGCTCCTGGTTTTTGGCGTACGGCCTTAAAATATTAATCATCTCTTCAAAAATTTTCGTGACATCCATTAATTGCTTTCTCCTTTAAAATTTGTTTTATTTCTCGTCCCATTTTTTGAAGATGAGACAGCTGTTGACATCGCCGAAGCCGAATCCGGCTTTGGCGATAATTTGCAAATCAGGAAATTCCATACATGTCTGCGGAATTTTCGGCGCGTATTTTTCAATATCGGGATGAACATCCTCGCTGTTGACCGAAGGATGCAGGAATCCTTTATAAAGTTCCAAAACGACCGCCACGCACTCTATGGCGCCCGCCGCCCCCAGACAATGACCGATCAGCGATTTAGTGGACTGAATATAAGGAAAATCTTCCGGATCGCGTTTCAGTGCTTCCGCCCAGTTTCTCACTTCATAAGGATCGGCATAGGTCGCCGTCAGATGTCCGTTGATGGCGTCCACTTCGGCGGGGTCAATGCCGGCATCGGCCACCGCGCCGCGAATGCACCTTTTCACGCCTTCCGGATTGGGCGCCGTCATCGAGCCGCCCATTCTCTGTCCGCCGCAGTTCACATAGCCGCCGAGGATCTCCGCATAAATGCGGGCTCCCCGCTCCCGTGCCGTTTCCAGCTCTTCCAGAACCAGCATCGCTCCGCCGGCACCGGGAATAAATCCTGCTGCCGAGGCGCTGAGCGGCCTTGAGCCGGCTGCCGGGTCGTCGTTGAACTTGCGGCAGAGCACCCGCATCGCATCGAACCCGCCCCAAATATAGGGCGTAGAGCCTTCCGAACCGCCCGCTACCATGCGCTTTGCCAGACCATTTCTGATTCTCCACATCGCGTCAATGATAGCTTCGTTGCCGGTGGAACAGGCGGAAGAATTCGACGTTACCTGATTTCCCACGGCAAGAAGACCGGATATGCGCGCACTGGTTCCGCTCCCCATGACCTGTTCGACGATGGTGCTTCCCATTCTTTTGACCTTGCGCTCGTTAATGAGAGGAACGATGCTGCCGGCAATGGTGTCCATACCGCCAATGCCGGAACCGGCAATGACACCGGTATCCCAATCTACGGTATCATCATCATCGCTCCTCAGACTGAATGCGGCATCCTTCCAGGCATCCACCGCCGACACAGAGGCATAGCCGATGTTTTCGTTGATGGATAAAAGTTTTTCCTGATCAAAGTAACGCGCCTTCATCTCGTCGAAATTTTCAGGGACACCGCCAATCTGACAGCCGAAATTCAATTCCTGTAGTTGAGGAATAAAACGGATGCCGGACACGCCGCCTCTCAGCGCTTTTTCGTAAGCACTCAGACCGTGCGCGTTGGGCGCGACAACTCCCATCCCCGTAATGACAATTCTTTTTTTCATTGATCCACTCCCACTCCCGATAATTCTCCGCTGCAAATGAGCTCGCCGCTTTCCTTTTCCATGACCACGCGGGCCTTGATGGTCATTTTGCGAAAGTAAATTTTTTCCGCTTTGACGATAACCCTTTCACCCGGTTTCACAATCTGTTTGAACTCCACGCCGTCGGCCAGCGAAAACAGGCTGATCGGTAATTTCATATCGCCGGGACGCGCATTTTTCTGGCGCGACAGAAGATAGATGCCAAAGGCCACCACGCCAACCTGCGCCATCGTCTCAATCAGAATCACACCCGGCGTGATGGGATTGCCGGGAAAATGCCCGCAGTAAAAATATTCATCTTCACGAAAACGATACGTTCCCTCGATCCGGTCATCATCCAGATAGATAATTTCATCGATAAAACGGAAAGGCGGTTGCTGAGGAACCAGCGACAGGACTTCCTGCTTCAAAGCGGCATCAGCCTCCATAAAGACCTCCGTTGACATGAATGACCGAACCGTTGATGTAACTTCCCTTGTTTGCCAGAAAAGCAACCACCTCGGCGATTTCCTCAGGCTTACCGACGCGCCCCAGAAGAATTTCCTCCATGGCTTTATTTTTTATTTCTTCCGGTAATTCTTTAGTCATCTCCGTATCGATAAAACCGGGCGCCACGGAATTCACAAGAATGTTTCTGCCTTTGAGTTCCCGCGCCAGCGATTTTGTAAAAGCATCCAGCGCCGCTTTCTCCATCGTATAGGGAATCTGGCCGGCGTTGCCCGTATGACCGACCACGCTGGAAATATTAATGATGCGACCGGTGGAACTCCGGAACATGAACTGACGCAGAATTCTTTTGGTCAGGTACCACACGCCGCGCGTCAGAGCTCTTTGTTCGTCAAACTGTTCCACCTTCATGGAAATGATATCCGCATTGATGGAATGGCCGGCATTGTTGACCAGAACATCAACGCGGCCTACGGTATCTTTAATCTTGCCGACCATCGCGTCCACCTGTGTTACGTCCGATAGATCAGCCTGAATTAAAAATCCTTCTTTTATTTCATCCAGCAACTGCTGCGCGTTCCCGGCACTTTTATTGTAATGAATGCCGACATGGAATCCTTCCGCGGCCAAAGCGCGACAGCACGCCGCTCCTATTCCTTTCGCTCCACCGGTAACCAGAGCAACGGGTTTATCCATCATTTTATATCCTCCACTTTGAGCATGGCATAAGCCCAGGCCAGTCCGGCGCCGACAATCACCATGGCGATATTGTCGCCCGGCTGAATGTTATCCCAGTTCATGCTCAAAACCGCCGGGGCGCCGACACAGCCGACATTTCCAAATTGATCCACATTGTACCAGTGATTTTCCGGCTTGATGCCTCTGCGCTCGCATACCGTTTTGAGCATCATGTGATTGGCCTGATGCGCGATAAACATAAATCGCCCGGCCCGGCCTTCGTATTGATCCTGAAGCGTTTTCAGGCATTCGGTTGTCGTGCGGATGGCGAAACCCTGCACGGCGTTGCCGTCCTGGCTGAAGACCCAGTCTCCGGTTACGCCGACTTTTGTCCATCCCGAAGGACGGGCGTTATAGCCACCGCTGACAAAAGCGGCGCGCGCTGGGATCTGTGACGAAACAATCGCCGCCGAAGCGCCGTCGCCGAACAGCACCGCCGAATTGCGATCCGTATAGTTAATGACTTTTGTTGTGGATTCGGCTCCGACCAGCAGCACATAAGGCGGCATTTCTTCCGGCTGCATCCGCATCAGAAAATTCACCTGCATGCCGAATGTCGAGCAGGCGGAATTTAAATCAAAGCAGGGAACTTCAATACCCAGTTCCGCGGCAACCGCTCCCGCTTCCGCCGGGGTAATATTGTCCGGTGAAGAGGAGCCGGAAATCACCAGACCGATATCTTCCGGCCTCAACGAGGCACGCTTGAGCGCCATCCGCGCGGCTTTCGCCGACATCTGCGCATTGGTGTAGAGCCGGATGGGAAAAGATTTGAGCGGATTAACGTTTTTTGTCTCCCGGATATAGTCCAGCGGCAAAACCGTCCGGCGGTTGGCAATGCCGACGCGCTCCATAATCCAATCATTGGTCGTGCCCATACCCAGCTCTTCCAGAAATTGATTGGAAATAAAATTTTCGGGATGAAAGTGCCCCATGGCGTGAAGGTAAAGCATTACACAATCTCCCTTCCAATAATCATATTCTGAACTTCCCGGACACCTTCATAAATGTCGATAATGTGAGCGTCGCGCGCCAGTTTGGAAATTTCATATTCATTTGTAAAACCGTAGCCACCATGCAGATGCAGGCCTTCCGTCGAACAAAACACGGCCGCTTCGGCGGCGGTGTTCTTGGCCAGCGAAGCATAAATCCCGGCATCAGCCGCTTTTTCCTGAATCTTAAAAATCGCCTTGAACAGGGCCATCTCGGCCAGCTCGACCTTTTTCCACATGGCGGTTAGCATCTCTCTTGCCACAGGCAGATCACAAATCCGGCTGCCGAACTGTTTTCGTTCCCTTGTGTATTCCCGGGTTAAATCAAACGCCCTTCTGGCCAGCCCCAGGCCGATGGCGGCCACCATCGGGCGGGCGTAATCCAGAACGTCAACAATATACTTGAAGCCCAGACGCCGGTCGCCGATAATCTGATTTGGCGCCACAACGACATTTTCAAATGTCACGCTGGCAGTATTGGACAATCGCTGTCCCAGTTTGTCCTCCGGTTTGCCGATGATGATCTTTCCGCCCGCCGGAACATTGATTTCTCTGGTTGACGTTCCGATATCGAAAATGTCGGCAGACATGACGTGTTCCACCGGAATAATGACGCAGGCCATAAAATTGCCCGTCGGCTTGCCGACCTTGCAAAGCACCGTAAACTGGGAAGCATAGGATGCGTTGGTAATAAAGCACTTGGAGCCGTTTAATATATAGTTTCCGTCATCCCGCTTACTGATGAAGCTCGTCATCATCGAATTATCCGATCCCGCGTTCGGCTCCGTCAGACAGAAAGAGGCCAGAATTGGTTTTTCGACAAAAGGCTTCAGGAATAGATTCTTCTGTTCTTCGGTACCGTGAAGACCGATAACCACATTGGCCAGGTCGTTGCACATAGCCGATGTGGCGATTCCGGTATCGCCATAGGAGAGCTCTTCAACGATCAGGGCGGACGTGAAGGCGTCAAGCTCATAGCCCCGGACGGATTCCGGAATGCTCAAATTGATTAAGCCGGTTTTCCAGGCCTTGTTGATGATCTCCCAGGGGAAGACATGCTCCTTTTCCATTTCCAGAATCCGCGGCAAAATTTCATTTTTCACAAACCTGCGGACCATATCCAGATACAACCGCTGACTTTCGCTAAGATTAAAATCCATAAGTAAAATCCATCACTTGATTTATTTGTATTTCAAGACAAACTTATCCACCCACTCCTTTGATGAACTTTCGCCGTTCAAGAAAGGAACTCTGCCTGTAATTTTCCAACTCCCTTTTATGGTGTTTTTATGCTTCCGCTTCTTTCGGCAGTTCTACGCCGTACTTTTTCTGCAAAAACTTCGTCATCGTCACCGGATATAAAATGTAGGCCAGCACATCTTCATCACTGCGGGCCAGATCCCCCATCGTTTTTTTCGCCGCTTCAATTTCCGGTTCCAGATGATCAGCGGGCCTGCCGGTTATTGGCTCCTGCCCTCGCTTATAGTTCTTGAGTATCTTTTTCGTTAACTCCGCATCAATCGGCATCGGCGTTTTGCCGTAGAGCCCCAGAGCCAGGTCTTTGAGCTGATTGGAAACCCGGACATAACGACCGAACAAAACGTTGAGGACCGCCTGCGCGCCGATAATCTGTGAAACCGGTGTAACCAGAGGCGGAGAGCCCATGTCTTTGCGTGTCTGCACCACTTCCTTGTATATTTCGGGTAGTCTGTCCAGAGCGTTCATTTCTTTAAGCTGACCGGTCAAATTGGAAATCATACCGCCGGGAATCTGATGCGCCAGTACGCCGTTATCAATGATGGAAAGTTTATGCGTGGCCAGATGCGTATTGTACTTCGGCGCGATGCTTTCCAGATGATCACCCAGCACGAGTATCTTGTTTAAATCAATTCCAGTTTCACGCTCCGTACCCTGCAGGGCCGCAACAATGGGTTCAATAGCAGGCATGGACGTTCTCAACGCAAAAGGCGCCAGACATGTATCCACCACATCCACACCGGCTTCTATGGCTTTTAAATACGTCATCGAAGCCATGCCGCTGGTGTAATGGGAATGCAGATGCAGCGGAAGTTTAATTTCCTTCTTGATGGCCGTCACCAGATCATAGGCGTCAAAAGGGGCCATAATGCCGCCCATGTCTTTGATGCAAATCGCATCCGCGCCCATCTTTTCCAGTTCTTTGGCCTTGCGGACAAAATATTCCACGGTATAAACTTCTCCACCCAGACGGACATCGGTCAGTGAATAGCAGAGAGCTCCCTGAAACTGCTTGCCGTTGGCCTTGATCCGCTCCGCGCACGATTCCATATTCCGGAAATCATTCAGTGCGTCAAAGCACCGGAAAACATCAATGCCGATTTCACAGGCCTTATCCACAAAAGCGCGCACGACATCATCGGCATAATGGCGGTAGCCGACGAGATTCTGGCCCCGCAGAAGCATGGCAAAAGGCGTTTTTTTGATATATTTTTTCAAAATCTTCGGCCGCATCCAGGGATCTTCATCCAGAAACCGGTGCATGGTATCAAACGTCGCTCCGCCCCAGACTTCCATCGCGTGGAAGCCGCAGTTATCCATTTCTTCGGCGATGGGGATCATATCTTCTGTACGCATCCTGGTCGCATAGATCGACTGATGCCCGTCGCGAAAAGTATTATCCTGAATTTTCAGGGGATTTTTTTTATTCTCCGTGTTTCTCAAAATATTATCTCCTTTGCGAATTATTCGCTTTGAATTTTAATAAATCAGGTTGAAGTTTTAAAAATCTTTTCCGCCGCGTTCAGTCCGGTCACGGACTGACAGGCCACACCAATTGTCCTGAAAAAATCGCGCAGAGGACGGCCCGGTCCGACTTCATAGACGTCCTGCGCCTGCGCGGCAATCGCCTGCATGTTCTCTCGCCAGTTCACGGTATTGCTGATCTGGTTGATCAGATTCCGCCTGACCTCATCAGCGTCGGCCCGGTGAAAACCGCCGGTAAAGTTCGATGTAACACTGGACGCGTTCTGCACGTTTAAAGAACCGGCGTATTTTTCCAGCGTCTCGGCAAACCGCCCCTCAATTGTTTTCATCAGACGGCTGTGAAAAGGCGCGCTGACATTCAAGCGTATGAAGCGAAAACTCTTCTCCGCCGGAAAATTTTCCGTCAGGCGCTTTTCCGCTTCGTCAATCGCCTTCAACTCACCACTGATGACCACCTGATTGGCGGAATTGATATTGGCAACACCCGCATTCAGCCCGTCCATCAACCGCCTCAGCATCTCCGTATCGATGTTATCGGCAATCACCGCCGCCATACCGCCGACGCCTACCGGCACAGCTTCCTGCATCAATCTGCCACGCGCCTGAACAATCTTGACGGTTTCCGCCAGCGGCAGCACGCCCGCGGCCACCAGGGCCGTAAACTCCCCCAGCGAATGACCGCCGAAATAATCCGGCGCGAAGCCATAACGTTTCTTCAATCCGCGCAGCATGCAGATTTCCGTCGTGACGATGCAAGGCTGCGTGAACTCGGTCAGATTGAGTCTTTCATCTTCACCGAAACACAACGCCCCGACATCCCAGCCCAGAGCGTCCGCCGCTTCTTCAAAAACCTGCCGGCAAACCGGCATCTGTTCATAAAAATCTTTTCCCATGCCGGACCTCTGCGAACCCTGGCCGGGAAAAACGACTGCTGTTTTCTTATGATCTTTCATTCAATCCAGCACCCCCTTTAAGGGGTCTCAATTTATCTTAAAATATTTATAATGACAACGACAAAATTATTAAACGATGAGCACAATCTATGCCACAAAAGAAAAAACGATATGATCGTTGGAACATGACGTATTTGTTTCGTTTTTTCATAATTTTTAAAAACCGCTTTAAATAAAAAGAGCGGTCCATGGCGCGTAAATCATTTCGCACAGCGCATAAATATTTACCCGGATCAGCTCGTATTGTGTTATCATGAAAACAAAAAAATTATCCATCATCGACAAGCGTCAGAAAGGAGATAAGAGTATGAAGAAATATATTTTAGGTCTGGTTGTGCTTTTGTATTGTTTGTGGGCTGTCAATCCATCATTTGCGTCTCCCGATCCCTTTTCTTTTACCGATCAGACCGGCGCGGAACTGAACGTACTGGTCACTTCCAATACCATAACATTGTCAGGAATCGATGACACGACGCCTGTCTCCATTACTGCGGGTGCGTACTCCATCAACGGTGGACCCTACACAACTGAAGAAGGCACCGTGAGTGACGGCGATACTGTCACTGTTCAGTTGACCTCCTCCGGAAGCTACACCGCGACAACAGAAGCCACCCTGACCATCGGCGATGTATCCGACACGTTCAGCATAACCACAAAATCAGAATTCGACGCGCTGAGTGATAGTCATGATGATTGTGGCCATTGCGATCATGACGGCCATTGCGAAGGCGGCTGTAACTGTGAAGGTGCAGTCCATTGTGATGGCGATGATCATTGCCATTGTGAAGGCCTCTGTTATTGTGACGATGACGACGATGACCATGTCTTTATCACCTGCTTCATCGCCACGGCAGCATTTGGTTCGCCGTTAGCCAAACAGGTCCGGGTTCTACAGCAGTTCAGAGACCGGTATCTGCTGCCAAATGCCCTGGGAAAAAAGTTTGTCGCCTGGTATTATCACTATGGCCCTGTCGCCGCCAACTGGATTAAGGACAAGCCTTTGGCCAAAGCGGCAGTCCGGGCGGCGCTGTATCCTCTGATCGGCATCTCCTTCCTTCTGATTTCAGGCACCATGCCCTTTGCGGCAGCCGGATTTTTGCTGTCGGTGCTGATTTACCTGCGGCTAAGACCGAAGAAGCCGGATGTGAGGTAATAATTTCATCTAAAAAGTCTTAATAAGAATCCAGCCTTTTAACAGGCTCAATTATTCCAATCACAGGGGGCAAATTATTAATCTGATATTTGGCCCCTGTGTTACGAGGCATCCCTCAAAATAGAACTTTAGTCTGTATGTAATCAGCCACGATTTCATTGACATACAAAAATATTCCACCTATTATTATTCTCAAACTAAATATTGCTGATCAAAATAATGGAATTATCATGAAGAAAACAGGCATCATCAATGATGAAGAAAAAATAAAATATCTGGAAGAAAATTATGGCAAGAATATTTTGCCGTTATCAGCCGTTGAAAATGATTGCTACCCGGGAAAGATCCCTTCCGAAGTACTAATCTTCTATAAAAAAGGAACTTCTCTTGCAAAACTCGAGGAACTGTTTTTTAAAACTGTTGAACAGTATAATCTTTTTTCGACTCGTTTGATCATGATTGATCACAATAAATTTGCTCTGCAATACTGTACGGATGGAATTGAAGTAAACATTTTACCGCCTGTCAATATTTCCTTTGAGGATATTCATATCGATGATGTAAAAAAAATGATGGTCCATGTTAAAACTCTTCCAGGAGAACCTCTTCTTGCCGTAACAGGAATGCCAATCAAAGACGGAATACTGGGGGCAATCAGTTGCTCTCACGCAATAGGCGATGGAATTGCCCTGATGCTTTTTCTATACGCATGGAATTGCAGTATAGAGGGAAATCCAGTTGCGCTTCCATCAGCTCAAAGGTTATTCAAAGGGAATCCGATTCGGTCTGAACAAATTGACAAGGTTTTCACTCCACCCTTATCGGAGCTTAGTGAAGAAATTCAGGAGCGCTTCAAAATCGGAGACAACATAGAAACCTATACAGCAAGGGAATACTTCTCTGATGAATATCTCAGCGAAATGAAATATATGTTAAAATCATATAATGCAGAACACGCAATTTCAAATAATCAAATCATGGCTGCATTTTTATTAAAGAAATATCACCATCAAATGTTGCCTAACACGGACAGAATTGTATTTAGAAACCCCATCAACCTCAGAAACATACATCCGGATATCGATTCAATGTATATCGGCAATGCATATTTTAACAGCATCGCCGAATTCACTAAAGACGAAATCAATAAAATGTCAGTAATTCAAATTGCCAGCCGTTTGAATGAATCAATTATTGAGATGAGAAATGCGAATTTCATGAAAAAAATAGTTTATTTGTCAGAATATGGGATAGAACTCAATGCTGAAATGTTTAATCATTATCCTCCTTTTGATACTGATAGGGACATCGTTTCCAGCAACTTAACTCACTTGAATGATCTGGAATCTCTGTTTATGGGATCCAACGTCGGAAGTATTTTATACATTGACGCGTCAGTTCAAACAGGTTTTACGATGTTGAAAGAAAAAAGTGGAAGAATCTTTGCGCAAATTACAAGCAGATACCCATTGAAATAAATTCTTCGACACAAAGTTACTTATCGCAACTCAATGACTACGGATTTATTGCCCCACCTCTTCTATGAAAACAGAAGATAAAAAACACCATTAACTTGCAAAAGCCTTAGACATATTCATGATTCAAGTTCATGGTCTTTCTAGGATTATTGATACAACAGTTGTTATTTTAACGGACCACCTGCAATACCCATAACTTCCTCCCTCAATATTTCTGGTTTTTGAAATTGAACATGCTATGCAAATAATAAAACACTAATTTTTGTACGTTACCTTTTTTTACAGAAAAGGTAACGTACGCTTTCTGTCGTCTGATTTTTACTTTAATGGACCACCGCAAGAGCCACCCATGGTTTCCTCCTCCTTTCATGAATTGTTTATTTATATATTTTTATAATAAAAGATACGATATTTTGTCAATAGAAAAAAATTTTCTCAGGCTCATTTTCAAGAGTAATCAATAATATGATGTATGAATATTTTTTAATGGACCGATTTGTTGAAATTGCATCGTCTTCCTTTTTTTTCGTTACATAGGATCTTTTCTTGTTCATTGATATAAAGAAATTGACTTACCACGCTGCGGCAGCGACAAGATGCGCTTTTTCAGCTGATGCGTAATGATCTCACACCACATCTGCGGCCACTTCCTCATCGGGTTTAGCCGCATATATACCGGCCGGAGATGTTTTCTTGAAAACGGTGCAAATCGCGATTGTACCCAAATTTCTCTCGCGCGCGGCGACACTTTGGAAAAGATATCTTCCTCATAAAAGTTCAGCACATTTTCCCGGGTCCATTCGCTTGTCTCAAAAAATCTTTTCCCGGTTTCATTATATAAAATGGATCCCGGATGACGAGCCAAAGGCATCAACATAAATGTATCCGGCCGATTGCGTTTTAGCCAATCGAGTTTCACATCCAAATCTGTTAACGATTCTTCTGCCGTTTGAGTCAACATATATGCATGCACACTGATCCCTGCATCACGGCACAACCGCAAGGCTTTTTCATTCGTGCCGACCGTCGTATCTTTTCTTAATGAATCCAAATCTTTCTGCGCTGTGGCTTCCACGCCAATTTCTATTTTGATGCAGCCGGCCTGCCGCATCAATTTCAACAAATCCGGTTCCAATCTGTCCGCCCGTGCCTGTATAGCCCATGAAAACTTTTTTGCAAGTCCGGTTTGAATAAACCGACGGCAAATGTTTTCCACTCTCGCCCGGTCAAACATAAAATCATTATCATGAAAATAGATGGCTTCGACCTTCGGAAATTGTTTGATAGTGCGATCAATCATCTCTGACAAGTAATCAACGCTGTGGAAACGCACCCCGCCTCCGTAAACCAGAGATTCGGTGCAAAAAGAGCATCGATAGCTGCATCCCCTCGATCCGAGCATTGTTAAAGTAGACACATAAAACCCACGAATGATAGCGGAGGTGCGACGCGTATAAAACGCCATATCCAGCAATGAAAAATCAGGAAAAGGCAATGTATCAAGATCCTTGATTCGGCCATGACCCATCTCTTGGCCCCGATCCATGTTTGTTTCCTGACTATCTTTCAATCTATTACGCCAAAGAATCCCCTTGATTTCATCTTGTCTTACGCCTTCAGCAAAGGCAAGCAGAGATTCTTCACCTTCTCCTATCCCCACACCGTCCAGTTCCGGAATTTTTTCCAGTGTCTGTTGCGGTAAAGCGGTTGCGTGATGTCCGCCTGCCAGTATAATTCCTTGAAATGAATCTCGGATAATTTTTGCGCAATGCACTGTCTGATAAACCAGTGGAGAAATAGTTGTCATACCGATTACGTCAGGAGAAAACGTCTTGACCGCCGCCAGCATCTCATGGTCGATCTTTTTCCAATCCGGTCCCAAGCGGGCCATCGCTGCATGGCAATCAAAAACCTGCACGGCATGGCCGTGCTTTTTTAGCAGCGCACCGATATAAGCGAATCCAAGGGGAACCCAGTGGGGACTGGGACGCTTAATCGATTCCACACCGTGCGTGATAAACAAAAATCGCATAATATTTTTTTCTTTTTCCGTTAAACATTTAATTATTCAGAGAGTTTTACTGAATAGTTAATCGGATATTTTAATATACATGTTCTTCATCTGATAATGAAGTATGACATTTTAAAATAGACCCGTCAAATCCAATCTACTATCCAATTAATCCATTCCGCAATGCCGGTCATGCAGCGGTCATTGGCGCACAGATTTTCCCATTTCTTTCTCTTGATAAGGTGCTTTTATGGATGACTTCGACTGGCCCACTCGGCCGCCATATTAATCTTATAATTATTCTTTTTTCGCTTGACAGTTTAGCCATCATTTACCTATACTCCGCCATCCAAAAAAGAATTGCTGCATCAAGTCTTATCAAAAAAAATAAGAAGGAGAACGACCACTATGAAATTGGAAGATGTAAAGAAAATTGCGGTAATCGGTTCAGGAGCTATGGGAAACGGCATCGCACAGGTATGCGCGCAGGCCGGCATTAAGGCTGTGATGGTGGACATTAAACAGGAGTTTCTTGACAAAGGCATGGCCACGGTCACCAAGAGTCTGGATACCCTGGTGAGCAAGGGCAAGATGACTGCCGAGAAAAAGGCAGAGGTATTGGGCAACCTGTCCACATCATTAAGCAACACCGAAGCGGTCAAGGACGTTCAGGTCATTATTGAAGCCGTTCCGGAAATCATGTCTCTGAAGAAAACGGTATGTGCCGAAATATCGGCCGCCGCTCCGGCCGACGCGCTGATCGCGTCCAACACCTCTACCATGAGCATCAGTGAAATTGCCACGGCCGGTAAAAATCCGGAACGGATTCTCGGTATGCATTTCTTCAATCCCGCGCCGGTCATGAAAGGCGTGGAAGTGATTTATGCCAAGCAGACCACCGACGCCAATGTGGACCTGCTTTGCGAGCTGACCAAGAAGATCGGCAAGGTTCCCATCAAGGTTCTCAAGGATGCCCCCGGCTTTATCGTCAACCGCATCGGCGCGCCCAACCAGGCCCTGATCAGCGCCATCCTGGATGAAGGCAAAATCAAAGTGGACACGATTGATGCCGTCATGAAGACCAAGGCCGGTATGCCTATGGGCCCCTTCGAGCTTGCTGACTACGTCGGCATCGACGTTTTCTATCACACCCTCAAATATTATGAGGAGACGCTTTCTCCGGAATTTAAACCCGGCAAAGTTCTTCAGGGTCTGCTGGACAGTAAAAAACTGGGGATGAAGAGCGGTCAGGGCATTTACACGTGGGAAGGCGGCAAGGCCAAAATCGATATGTCCGTAGAATCTCAGGACTTCGGTCCCTTGGATTTTCTGGCTATTCAGATCAACGAAGCCGTGCGCGTTTACAAAGAAAAGATTGCGGCATCCGCTGCTGATATCGACCTAGGCATGGTTCACTGCATGAGAGCGTTTGCCGGTCCGTTCGCCTTTGGCGCCGGTATGGAACCCGCACAGATTGCGGATACGCTCAATAAACTGCACGCCCGTTTCGGTCTGAAGATTTTCAAACCTGAACCTGAAATCGTGGACGGTTCCTTCAAACAGATGAAATAGTTTTTCCTGTTTTTTCCCGGTGAAGGAAAAACCTTTGCCGGCCGGTTCGTTCAAGCGGGGGAATGAAAAATCATTCCCCCGCTTTTCTTTCGCCCGTTTCAGGCGCATACAAGCTATATTCGATTTTTAATCCGTTTCGCTTTATCTTTGACAAAATCAATTTCAATCTGCTATGAATGAATAAAATCCACACATCAAAGGACGCAATATGGCCGACAAATCACTGTATGACGAAGTGTTTTCTCAATCCGTTCATCAGCCCGATATCTTCTGGGGCAAAGCAGCCGAAGACGTTGTCTGGAACAAAAAATGGGACAGGGTTCTCGACGAA
The DNA here is from genome assembly GCA_022710585.1 of Deltaproteobacteria bacterium. Classification (GTDB taxonomy): domain Bacteria; phylum Desulfobacterota; class Syntrophia; order Syntrophales; family Smithellaceae; genus Smithella. The sequence goes on from JAKLGV010000019.1 coordinate 27,172, forward strand.
AGCAGCAAACCTTTCTACCGTTGGTTTACCGGTGGGGAATTGAATACCTGTTACAACGCTCTTGATTATCACGTTGAAGCGGGCCGCGGTAAACAAACCGCAATCATCTATGACAGTCCCGTAACCGATACCGTCCAAAAAATAACCTACAGGGAATTACTGGACAAGGTTTCCAAGTTCGCCGGCGCTCTGAGATCTCTTGGCGTCCGAAAGGGCGATACTGTTATCATCTATATGCCGATGATCCCGGAAGCGCTGGTCGCCGTGCTTTCCTGCGCGCGCATCGGCGCGGTTCATTCCGTTGTCTTCGGCGGATTCGCGCCCAATGAACTGGCCATCCGCATTGATGATGCCAAGCCCAAGGTGATTGTCTCCGCTTCCTGCGGCATTGAAGGAAAAAAAACGCTCCCCTACAAACCGCTTCTCGATGAGGCAATCAGAATCGCATCGCATAAACCGCAGAACTGCGTCATTTATCAGCGTCCGCAGGTCAAGGCGGACATGGATGCCTCCCGCGATCTGGATTGGAATGGCATAATGAAAAATGCCGAAGCCGTCGGCTGTGTGTCCGTTGCCGCTACCGATCCTCTCTATATTCTCTACACGTCCGGAACAACCGGCAAGCCCAAAGGCGTGATGCGGGACAACGGCGGTCATGCCGTGGCGTTAAAGTGGTCGATGAAATACATTTACGATGTGAAGCCGGGAGAAGTTTACTGGGCAGCCTCCGATGTCGGCTGGGTGGTCGGCCATTCCTACATCGTTTATGCGCCGCTTCTTTACGGCTGCACAACCATCGTCTACGAAGGCAAGCCGGTCGGCACGCCCGATCCGGGCGCTTTCTGGAGAGTGATTTCCCAGCACGGCGTCTCTGTTTTATTCACCGCTCCAACGGCTTTCCGCGCCATCAAGAAGGAAGACCCCAACGGCGATTACCTGAAAAAATACGACATCAAATGCCTGAGATATCTTTTTCTCGCGGGCGAACGCCTCGATCCCGACACGTATCACTGGGCAAGCGATATGCTCAAGATTCCTGTGGTCGATCACTGGTGGCAGACGGAAACCGGCTGGCCGATTGCCGCCAACTGCATGGGCATTGAAAAATTCCCGATCAAGGCGGGTTCTCCGACCAAACCGGTCCCCGGCTACAATGTGCAGATACTGGATTCCGACGGCAACCCGCTCCCCAACGGTGAAGAAGGAAGCGTCGTCATCAAACTTCCCCTGCCGCCGGGATGTCTGCCCACACTCTGGCAGGATGACAAACGCTATCTGGAATACGTCACGGAAAGACCCGACTATTACGTCACCGGCGATGGCGGACGCTTTGATGAAGACGGGTATATCTTTATTATGGGACGCATCGACGACGTCATCAACGTCGCCGGACACCGCCTGTCCACCGGCTCGATGGAGGAAATTGTCTCCCGTCACAAGGACGTGGCGGAATGCGCCGTCTTCGGCGCCGAAGATCAGCTCAAGGGTCATGTTCCCGTGGGATTTGTTGTGCTCAAAGCCGGCGTGGAACGGGATCCGCAGAAAATCGTGAAGGAACTCGTCCAGATGGTTCGCGATGAACTTGGCGCGCTGGCTTGCTTCAGGGAAGCCGCAGTGGTCAAGGCGCTGCCGAAAACCCGGTCCGGCAAAACGCTGCGCAGCACCATGCGCAAAATCGTTGACGGCAAGGATTATGTGGTTCCTTCCACGATCGACGATCCTTCGGTTCTGGATATCATCGCCGAGGCCGCCAAAACCATCGGCTACGGAAAAAAATGAGGCCATGAAAGATCAAAATTTCAGATTTAATACAAAAAAAATAAAACTCAATAATCAGGAAATTATTGAACTGGCCTACCTGACCATGGAAATGATTAAACAAACTTATGGACAGAAACTTATTGCAGATCAGGCGAACTGTTATCGTTCCTGCTTTTATCTGATGCGCAATCTTCTGAAACAGGTCGATAAGGAATACCTGGATCAGCACGGCATCATTGACAGATTTTTTCAGGAGGGGCAGGAGCTGTCCAATGATAAAGGCAGATTGGATTTTAAGAACAGTGTTCCCTTGAAAGATTTGCCTTTTTGACGCCGCTGCCCGGGCGCCGTTCTTGTATTTGGCGTTTTATCAATTCGCTTCCTTTCGCACTCTTGACAGCTCATACCCTCAGAATTAAATTAAAAAGAGTCGTAATCCTGTTAATCCGTTAACCAGACGATAAATTTACCGGCAAAACACTCCAAATAGTTCAATAAAAGGAGGCCCCTATGCCAAACATTATGAATGAAAGAAGAAGGGACAGACGAATTGAGGATTTCAACGAGACAACCTTATCCGTCTTATGCGGAGAAAATAATCCGGTTGAAGAAAAAATTTTCCATAATTACAGCAAGGATATTTCCGAATCCGGCGCCCGGATTCTCACGAATAATTATCTGCCGGTCGGCACCCGCCTCCAGTTGGATTTAACCTTGAATAATCTGCGCGAAAGGATCATCACCTTCGGAAAAGTAAAATGGATAAAAGGCAGTTCTTCCGACCGGTCATGGGATACCGGTGTGGAATTTGACAAGGTACCCGCTTACACGAGGAAGATGCTTGATATTTATATATCGTGGGCGGGGATGCTTTATCCTGCGTGAAAGGCAGGCGAGGTTCCTGGTCGTCAGTCCTGAATGCACGTTCGCCTATAGTTTGTTCAGACCCAGTTTTTTGCCGAGCAGTTTGTCGGTGAAAGCACGGGGAAGTTTGGCAACCAGCGGAAGAAGCGTGGAACCTTTACCGATGCGAATTAATTCGGGTACTTTTTCCCTTTCCAGTTGATCAACAAGGCATTTTGCGAAGACATCCGCAGACGTCGCTCCTTCCTGCGACATATGCGCCCGCCTGACGATAAATTCCTGTATCGGACCGTAAGGGGTTGTTTTGAAACGATCGAGACCCTGATCAGCGTTATCGGATAATTTTGATGTGATGCCGCCCGGCTGAACGGTGATCACCTGGATGCCGAAAGGCGCCAGTTCCATACGCAGGACATCGGAAAACGACGTTACGGCCGCTTTCGTTGAACAGTAAGCGCCGGAAAACGGCGTATTCAAAACGCCGGATATGCTGCTGATATTGACAATTTTACCTGATCTATTTTTCATCATCTGCGGGACAACCGTGCGGGTCAGCGCGGCCAATCCCAGCACATTGGTTTCAAACTGCCTGCGCAATTCGCTGATTTCCAGTTCCACCAGAGGTCCGATCAGAAGAAGTCCCGCGTTGTTGACCAGCATGTCAATACGGCCGGCTTTTGAAAGAACCGAATCAACACACGCTTTGATGGAACTTTCATCCGTCACGTCTAAGTATGCTATTTCAACGTTCGGTGCTTTCAGATCATTAATTGCTTCCGGTTTTCGGGCAGTGGCAAAGACCTGCCAGTGACGTGCGGAAAATTCAACAGCCAGCGCGCGGCCGATGCCGGTTGAGCAGCCGCTGATCAGGACGACTGGAGCATTCTTCATCATTCACCTCAGGATTTTTTCTTGAGAAAATGACACAATTTCCTTTTATAATCAAGTTGCTATCCTTCATTTTTTTGATCTATGCAGGCAATAATCGCATATTGCTGAGAGCTCGACACGCCTTTCAATCGATATTTGTCTGTAATTACAATAACTTAATATTTAACCGGATATACGGCAAAATTTTCCCAGCCGATCCTTAAATTTTATTGACAAAAGAAAACATTTTGTCTATAAATGCCAGTCTTAATTCTATTAAAAAAAGGATTGGTTATGTACGCAGTAATAAAAACAGGAGCGAAACAGCACAGAGTGTCCGAAGGTGATGTTTTATCCGTGGAAAAACTGGCCGGAGCCAAAGGCGATGAAGTTGTTTTCAATGAAGTGCTGATGGTGTCCGACGATAAAGCAGTCAAAGTCGGAAAACCCTTCGTGGAAGGCGCCAAAGTGGTCGGTCAAATCGTCGCCCAGAAAAAAGGCCAGAAGTTGATCGTGTATCACATGAAAAAACGCAAGGGCTTTCACAAGAAAACAGGTCATCGTCAAAACTTGACCAGCATGAAAATAACAAAGATTACGGCATAAGCGGAGGAAGTCATGGCACATAAGAAAGGTCAGGGAAGTTCCCGCAACGGTAGAGACAGCAACGCGCAGCGGCGCGGGATCAAGGTCTTCGGCGGCGAAAAAATCAATGCCGGCTCTATCATTGTGCGGCAGGTGGGAACAAAAATTCACCCCGGTAATAACGTGGGATTGGGCAAAGATTTTACCATTTTCTCACTGATTAACGGCGTGGTAAAATATGAAAGATTGGACAAAACGAGGAAGAAAGTAAGCGTTTACGCTGCATAGAAATTTCGTTTAGATATTTGGATTATCAAAGGCGCTTACACCAAAGCGCCTTTTGTTTTTGAAAATCATGAAATTCGTTGATGAAGTCAAAATCTATATCAGGGCCGGCCACGGCGGCAGCGGCTGCGTGAGTTTCCGACGGGAAAAGTTTGTGCCGAAAGGCGGACCCGACGGAGGCGACGGCGGCAAGGGTGGCGATGTCATCTTTCGCGCCACGGAAAGTCATCACACGCTGCTGGACCTGAAATACAAGCAGCATCAAAACGCCAAAAACGGCGGGCACGGCTCCGGTAATAACCGCACCGGTAAAAGCGCTGAGGATCTGGTGATTCCCGTCCCGGTGGGAACGGTCATCAAAAATTTCGAAACGGGCGAAGAGATGGCCGATTTATCTGAAAAAGACCAGACCTTTATCGCCGCGCGCGGCGGCATCGGCGGCAAGGGCAACGCGCACTTTAAAACATCCACCCATCAGACTCCGCGCTTCGCTCAGGAAGGCATGGAAGGCGCAGAATTCACGCTCAAACTGGAGCTGAAACTGCTGGCCGATGTCGGCATTATCGGATTTCCCAACGCCGGCAAATCAACGTTCATTTCCCGCGTGTCCGCGGCCAGACCCAAAATCGCCGATTATCCTTTTACCACGCTGACACCGCATCTGGGCGTCGTCCAATATTCAGGCACGAAAAGCTTTGTCATCGCCGACATTCCGGGGCTGATTTCGGGAGCGCATGAAGGGCTGGGCATGGGCGACAAATTTTTAAAACATGTCGAACGAACATCCGTGCTGCTGCACATCATTGATATCTCCGTCGAACCGCATACAAGCGCCTGGTCAAACTTCACCGCCATCAATCAGGAACTGGAGCGTTACAAACCCGAAATGACCGCCAAGCCACAGGTGGTCGCGCTAAATAAAATCGATCTTCCCGATGTGAAAGAAAGAGCCAAGAAAGAAGTTGTGCTCTTCAAGAAAAAAGGCATCATACTGCATCTTTTTTCCGCCGTGACCGGCGAAGGACTGAAGGAGATACTCAACAAGCTCATCACCATTGTCAATCAATCAGGATAAAATCATGAAGAACATTCGCCCGGAAATACTCGCGCACGCGAAAAAAATCCTCATTAAAATCGGTTCGGCGGTGCTGACCGGAGAGGACGGTCTTGACCTCAAGGTAATCGATTCACTGGTGCAGGATATGTGTGCATTAAAAAACCGGGGCTACGCGGTGGTACTGGTCTCTTCCGGCGCCATTGTCTCGGGCAAGCATCGCATGAAGATAACCGAAAAACTCAAAAGCATTCCCGAAAAGCAGGCCGCCGCCGCCATCGGGCAGGGCCGGTTGATGCGCGTCTATTCCAAAGCTTTTGAAAAAAACGGGTATTATGTGGCACAGATTCTCTTAACCCTGTCCGACCTGACCGACCGCCAGCGTTATCTGAACATCCGCAACACGCTTTCCACATTGCTGGAATGGGGAACCATTCCCATTATCAACGAAAATGACACCGTCGCTATCGATGAAATAAAGTTCGGCGACAACGACAACCTGGCCGCGATGATCGCCAATATCATTGAAGCCGATCTCTTTATTAACCTGACCAGCACCGCCGGCCTTTATGACGGCAATCCCTCGGTCAACAAAAAAGCTCAACTGATCCCCCTGGTCAGCGAATTTTCGGAAGAACTCGAAGCAGCCGCCACCGCGGATACTTCCTCCGCCGGCACGGGAGGCATGAAGAGTAAAATTCAGGCCGCCAAAAAAGTAACCGCCATCGGCATCCCCTGCATTATCGCCCCCGGAAAAAAGAAAAATGTTCTGTCCGACATCATCTCCGGAGACGAAATCGGCACCCTGTTCCTGCCGATGGCTGATCGGCTGAACAGCAAAAAATACTGGATCGCCTTTACCTTGCGCCCCCGCGGCAAACTGGTGCTTGATGACGGCGCGAAAAAAGCCCTGCTGGAAAAAGGAAAAAGTCTATTGCCTTCCGGCATCATCGACGTGGAAGGCGATTTTAATCCGGGAGATGCCGTCAACTGCATAGGACGGGACGGCAGCGTTTTGGCCAAAGGCCTGGTCAATTTCAGCTCCGATGAGCTGCGAAAAATCAAAGGGCTGAAATCAAGCCACATCCAACAGGTTCTGGGACACAAGGATTACGACGAAGTTATTCACCGGGATAATCTGGCGGTTACCAGACAAAATTACAAAAGCAAACCTTAATCTTTAGAAGACAATGCTGGTTCAGGGCTGTTACCTGAACCGGAATGTTTGGGAAATGTTTAGGCACTGGACAAAAAAAATGGTTCAATCAGAGGACGATTGAACCAGCAGAGTATCAGTAGGGCCGGAGCAGTTTTGTTATGTTTTTTCATCAATGGCCTGGTTAGCCAGTTTGTCGGCGTGGCTGTTGCGGCTGCGGGGGACGTGCTGGACTTCTGCCTTGTCAAAAGCATTCATCAAATCACGAACTTCTTTCATTAATATTTTGAGGTTATCATTTTTCACGCGGTAAGATCCGTTGATTTGTTTGGCCAGAAGCTCTGAATCCATATTAATTTTCAGGCGCTTGTATCCGAGCGAGAGCGCCCCTTTTAAACCCAGGATGAGCGCTTTATATTCCGCAATGTTATTGGTGCAATGCCCCAGATATTCCTTGCCTTCCCAGATGATTTTGCCGGCAGAATCGGTGATGACGGCGCCGGCGCCGCCGATCCCCGGATTGCCCCGGCAGGCGCCGTCGCTGAAGAGTATGTAAATCACGTCAGGCATAGCGTTTAAGCGGGCTTTTCCATATCCTGAAAATAGATAATGCGGTTGCAGTTCGGACAACTAAATAGCTCTTCAGACCGCTGCACTTCATTATAAAGCTGCGGCGGAATGTTCATATGGCAGCCGTTGCACACTGATTTCCAGACGGACGTCACGCCGATTCCCCTGTTTCTTTTTTTAACTTTTTCGTATCTCACCATCAGGTCTTCGGGAATGTTCTTTTGCAGTTCATTTCTTTTCTGTTCCCAGTCGGCCGCGTCGGAATCCACGGCATTTAATTCATCTTCGACGGTTTTCTTTTCCTGCTCGTATTGAGTTTTTCTCTCTTTCAGGACGTCGTCATCTTTCTTCACCAGGACCGATAATCTATCCAGCTCATCCAGAATGGAGATGATGCCTGTTTCCACCTCGCCGCGCGACGTTTCCGCGGTTTCGATTTCCTTGAGCATCGCCTGGTATTCCTTGTTGTTTTTTACTTCCAGCATTCTTTCTTTTGTTTTGACAATGCCCTCGTTAATTTTTTTGATTTTGCTCTCGCTTTCTGAATGACGTGCCTTCAGTTCATCGTATTTTGTTTTATTGGCCTTAATCCCTTCCTCAAATGCACCGAAGTCCCGCGTCAGCTTCTCGATATCTTCCGGCAGGGTTTTCTTCTTTGCGGAAAGTTTAACAAGTTGGGAGTCACATTCCTGAATTTTTATCAACAACATCAGTTTCTCTTTCAATACTCTTCTCCTTCTTTCTCTGTTTTTAACATAAAAAAAATGCACCTTTGAGGGGTGCATTTCTTAAGCAAACTACTTTTCGAGTTTCTTGTCTGTGCCGTTTAATGATGACTCCGTGCGTCTCATTGCGGCAGTCAGGAAGCTTATTTTGGCAATTTCCTGAGCGTCTCGAAGTTTTTTTATTGCTTCTGTCATCATTTGTGTTTATCTGGTGGGCCCACCTGGAGTCGAACCAGGGACCTACCGGTTATGAGCCGGTGGCTCTACCAGTTGAGCTATAGGCCCGTCCCTTTCCAAAGTATAAAAAACGTTGTTTGATATACACAAATATATCGATTGTCAATAATATTTTACTGTTTTGTATAACGTTTCCTGGTTTTCTCCTTTACTTTAGCAACTTCATAAGTTTCAGGAATTTCGACAGGTTCATGATCTTCGCCTGTCTTTTCTGTTGGTTCCACCCATGTGATTTCCTCCCGGTTCAGGATATTGGACCGGTCACTGATGCCAAAACGCATCCGTAAAACCTTTTCTTCACGGGACGTCAGGGTCGTGAGAATTTTTCGTGTCTGTTCCGCCAGATCGATATTGATCGTGGCCTCTGAAGGCGAAATGACTCTTTTATCTTCAATAAAATCGCCCAGATGGCTGTCTTCCTCCTCACCGATGGGGGTTTCCAGGGAAATGGGCTCTTTCGCAATTTTCAGGACCTTCCGGACCTTTTCCAGCGGATATTCCATTTTGTTAGCAATCTCTTCGGGAGTGGGTTCGCGCCCCAGTTCCTGCACCAGATAGCGGGATGTGCGGATCAGTTTATTGATCGTCTCAATCATATGGACGGGAATTCTGATGGTGCGCGCCTGATCGGCAATCGCGCGGGTAATCGCCTGCCGGATCCACCACGTGGCGTAGGTGGAAAATTTGTATCCGCGCTGATATTCAAATTTATCCACCGCTTTCATCAGGCCGATATTGCCTTCCTGAATCAAATCGAGAAACTGCAACCCTCTGTTGGTATATTTTTTGGCAATGCTCACCACGAGACGCAGATTGGCCTCCACGAGCGTTCTTTGCGCGATCTCCGCCTTTCTTTCGCCGACTTCAATGGTTTTAATGATGGTTTTCAGCGTCGCGGTCGGGATGCCCACCTCGTGAGAAATTTGTTTTGTTTTCTTTTGCGCCTCCTGAATTTCCGGCTTAATCTTTTTGAAAGCTTCTACCGGCATGCGCACTTCCTTGGCGACGCGCTTATCATCCTTTTTGGATTTCTTTAACTTCGCCCAGTTTTTCTCCATCTGCACAATGGTCAGGCCGGTTGCTTTTTTATATTTTGCGATGACGTTTTCAGCCGCTTCAATTTCTTCCGAGTAGGTCCGCAATCGGGAAATAAAGCGCTGAATCTGCTTTTTGCTGAAGCGAATCTTGCGGCACAACGTCACAATACGGCGCGTGCCGATTTCCAGCTGCGCATTCAGGGCGTCTCTTTTCTTCTTCGGTAGATTCGCCGCTTTCAGCCTGGTTTTCAGGTATTTATTTTTATCGTTGAAATCCTTGATTCTGGCGATTAATTTGAGGATTCTTTCTTTATGCTCGTCTTCCTCCATAAAGCCTTCTTCATCCTCAATATTATCCACAACATTTTTAACTTTTAATTCGCCGCTCTGGAGCTTTTCTCCGATACTCAAGACTTCATCGATGGAGACGGCCAGACGAAATATGGCCGACATCGTCTCGCGGGCGCCTTCCTCGATTCGTTTGGCTATTTCCACTTCGCCTTCACGGCTTAAAAGCGAAACCGAACCCATCTCGCGCAGATACATTTTGACAGGATCTCCCGTCTTATCAGCGCCGGGCCCCAGAGGAAGCGTATCCTTGAGATTCGCATCGCCCATATCTTTCATCGATTTCTTCAGCGTCAGTTTTTCACCCTGTTCGGTATCAATGATATCAATATTCTTTTCTCCGAAAAGCGATATGATATCATCCAACTGCTCCGCGGACGTCACATCGGGCAACAGCGCGTCGTTAACATCATCGTAAGTTAAGAAACCTTTCTCTTCTCCCAGCATAATGAGCTTATTAACTTCATCTGACTGAATTTCTTTTGCCATTTGGCGTCTCCTTCAAATATTTTATTGGCCGGACTTCAGGGCATTTCTTTTTCCTGCGTCAAAAGCTTTTCTTTTTCGTAAAGAAGCTCTTTGATCAGATCCTGATTGCCTTTTTCCTGAGCTTGACTTAACTTGATTTTGATCTGCCGATGCTGCTCTTTGTACCATTTTCTTTTGATCTGCCGGACGCTATCGGCAAAAATCTTTTCCATCATGGCGTCATCGATCGGCATGTTTTTCATCATTAATTTATACATTTTCTCGCGCAATGTCGAATCCGCGCTGTCCGATAAAATCACGCTCATGTCAATAAAGCCGAGCAGTTTATAGGTATCAATAACCTTACGTCCCAGGGTCAGCAGCTCGGGCTGCATAAAAAAATCCAGAATCTTTTCACGGTCGACCTGCGTAATTTTCTGGGGAAAGTCCATCATCAACTGAATCAGGAACAGTTCAACCGGATCATAATGGCCATGGCCCCCCTGCTGACCGTCATCCGTTTTGGCGCCGCTTTTTCTCGCATCGCGGTAGATTTCTTTAATCAGGAGTTCTTCGTTGACGCCGGTTTTTTCCGAGATGCGCTTGATGAAAAGATCCTTTTCTTTTTTGTCGCTGATTTTAGCGATAAATTCCATGGCGTTTTTGACCATGACTTTTTTATCTTCAAACGTCCGACCGGCGCCGAGAACATTTTCAATATAATAATCGCTCAGCGGTTGGGCAAGGGCGATCAGCGCATTCATTTTATCTTTGCCGAATTTCCGGACATAATCGTCAGGGTCATACTCACCCGGCAGAATCAGCGCCCTGGCCTTCATTCCGGCACTTAAAAATAATTCCAGACTGCGGTCAAGCGCTTTTTTCCCGGCCTCATCCGGATCAAACAGAGCCACGACATCCATGGTGTAGCGGCGCAGAAGGTCCAGATGCTCACGGGTCAGCGCCGTGCCCAACGTGGCCACCACGTTGCCAATGCCGGCATTCCACAAGGAAATTAAATCAAAATAGCCCTCGACTATTAAAACAAAACCTTTTTTTCGGATCTCTTCTTTTGCTTTGTTGAGGCCGTATAAATTCTTCCCCTTAATATAAACCGGCGATTCCGGCGAATTCAAATACTTCGGTTCGCCTTTCCCCAGTATTCTTCCGCCAAAGGCGATAATATCGCCGGAAACATTTTCAATCGGAAAAATAAGACGGCCGCGGAATCTGTCGTAAAAACCGCCTTCCTTGCCCGGAATGATCAGGCCGGCCTGTTCGGCCAGTTTCAGAGAGCAGCCTTCTTTGGCCAGATAATCCGTCAGGGATCGCCAGGTATCCGGCGCAAATCCCAGACGAAATTGTTTGACAACCTCGTCGGCGATTCCCCTTTCCTCAAGATATTTGCGGGCTATCGCGCCGGCAGGAGAAAAGAGATTTCGGGAAAATTGCTGCGCCGCCCGGGCATTCAAACCGATAATGCCTTCCTTAACCAGATCCTTCTGTCTGCCTTCCCTGCCGGAGGAAACCGGGGGCAGGATAACGCCCGTCTTGTCCGCCAGGTCTTTAATGGCTTCCGGGAAAGACTTGTCGGCAATTTTCATCAGAAACGTAATCGCGTTGCCTGCTTCTCCGCAGCCAAAACAGTAAAAGATCTGTTTTTCGCGATTGACGGAAAAAGAGGGCGTCTTTTCCTGATGAAAGGGGCACAGGCCTGTGAAATTTCTTCCCGCCTTTTTTAACGTCACGTATTCGGAAACAAGATCAACGATATCGATTCGGTTCTTAATTTCTTCAATCTTGCTTTGATCAACGTACACGGGCTATCCTGATGGCAATATTCAGCGTCGGAATCTCTTATTTGGACAGAAACGCTTTCACTTTTTCGCCGGCCGCTTTGCCGTCGGCGACGCCGGCAAGTTTGGGCATTAAAAGTTTCATGACCTTTCCCATATCCTTCACGGAAACAGCACCCGCCTCCTCAATCGTTTTCTTAATGATCTCGTCAACCTCTTCTTCCGACATCTGCGCGGGCATAAATTCCTGAATCACTTTCAATTCCGATTCTTCCTTTGCCACCAGATCCGTCCGGCCGCCCTTGGCAAACTGTTCAATGGAATCCTTTCTCTGCTTGACCATGGAAGCAAGAAGTTGGAGAGTTTCATTTTCATTTAACGGCCTCATCAGGCTGATTTCTTTGTTGTGCAGCGCCGCTTTAATCATCCGTACAGCGGACAGCCGGATTTTATCCTGAGCTTTGGCGGCTGCCACCATTTCTTCATTTATTTTTTTATTAATATCCATTGTCATTCACCTCTTTTTTTAGCCTAATTCATCCTGAAGCTTTCTGCCGCCCAAAATATGAACGTGAAGATGAAACACCAACTGCCCTCCTTCCGCGTTACAGTTGATGGCTATGCGGAATCCGCTGACATCAATTTTCTTGATTTTCGCCACTTTCTGCGCCGCGGCTATCAGATCATTGATGATGTTATCACGTCCTGTGTCAACATCCATCAGTGTGGCAATATGATTTTTGGGAATGATGACCACATGCACCGGCGCCATCGGATGGATATCATCAAAGGCCAGCACTTTTTCATCTTCATAAACCTTGTTGCAGGGAATCTCTCCCCGAACAATTTTGCAAAACACACAATCGGACATAAAGATCACCTCCGTTACTTTTTGCCGTTCAACCTTTTGTTTTTTTGATCGCTTCTTCCAGCGACACAGCACCCGTGTAAAGGGCGCGGCCGATAATGACGCCGTAAAGTTCGCACTCCTTGACGGCCAGCAGATTTTCAACATCCGCGATCGAGGCCACGCCGCCGGAAGCGATGACCGGAATTTTCACCGCTTTCGCCAGATCGACGGTCGCCTGAATATTGACACCCGTGCTCATACCGTCGCGTTCGATATCCGTATAGACAATCGCCTTCACCCCAAAGCCTTCATACTGCCGGGCGAGGTCAGCCGCTTTCTTCTCCGAGGTCTCCGTCCAGCCTTTAACGGCTACACGGCCATGGAGAGCATCGATGCCGACAATGATTCGATCGGGAAAAGAGGCGCAGGATTCGCGCACAACGCTTTCATTCTGCAGAGCGGTCGTGCCCAGAATCACACTGTCAACACCGTTATTTAAATAAAACCGGATGGTTTCCATATCGCGGATGCCGCCACCAACCTGAACAGGCACACCGGTATGTTTCGCGATATCCAGAATGATATTCCCGTTGCGGGGCAAACCGGCAACGGAGCCGTCGAGATCGACAATATGAATCCGTTCGGCGCCCCGGTCCATCCAGCGGCGCGCCATTTCGACCGGATCATCGCCGTAGGTTGTCACGCGGTCGAATTTGCCCTGAGCCAGACGAACGCATTTTCCATCTTTAATATCTATGGCCGGAATAATAATCAATCGAACACCCCTTTATGGCATCATGCAAAAAAAGTATGATAAAAAAGATTTTAATTTGAAAAGCGGGGAAATGTTTTAAAAACGCTGTCCATTCCCTGCTCGGTCAACTGACGTGCCGTGACCCACTTTGCTCCGCCCTTGAAGAAGGAAGATATGTCGAAAATATTTTCCATCAGAGATTTCTGCGTTTTGTCGAAATGCCTTCCCCAGATAATGTTTCCGGCTGCGTCAACCAGGTGAATCTCAAAAGTCACGGATGCCGGATGCGCCGATGAATACTTTTAACCCACCCGCTCGGTATACCGGTAAACATAGCCTACCGCGACAAAATCCGCGCCCAGTTCACTGCCGACTTTTGTCAGATTTTCAGCTAAACTTCCTTTCAGCTTTTCAGAGGAGATTCTTTTATAAACGCTTTCCGCTTTCTCGGAAGGGATGATTTCAACCCCCGGTATTTTGCTCAACCGGTCGACAAAAATTTCTTCGACAACTTTTTCCGATCCCTCCTGTATTTTTCCGCTGGAAGAACCGCTGCCGCAAAGCGGACAGAAAACCGTATTACCCTCTCCGGGGGATAATGCCTGAAACGATAGAACAGCAATACGCTTGGTCTTTTTTGCTTTCTCTGCATTTTCATCTTCCGCCTGAACCACCAGAGCGAAAGCCAGAAGAAATACGAAAAACAATCCCGAAATATATTTTAAATTTTTATAGTAATGATTCATCATAATCCCACCTCATATTTTAAAGTTTTCCTTTGGTGGAAAGAACGCCTTTAATATTTGCATCAACGATAACCGCATTTTTAAAGGCACGGGCAAAGGCTTTAAACACCGATTCAATCATGTGATGAACATTATCGCCATACAACAGATTGATGTGCAGCGTGATGCCGCTCTGATCGGTAAAGGCCTTGAAGAATTCCTTCACCAGCGCCGGATCAAAGCCGCCGGTTTTTCTTCTGCCGTATTTAACATTGTAGATCAGATAGGGACGGCCGGAAATGTCCAGATCGACCCGGCACAGACATTCATCCATCGGAACACAAGACGAGCCATACCGGTTAATCCCGGCCTTATTGCCCAGCGCCTGCGCGACAGCCTTGCCCAGACAGATGCCCAGATCTTCAATTAAATGGTGATCGTCAATATGGGTGTCGCCTTTGGCTTTGACAACCAGTTTCAGGAAACCGTGGCGCGAGAAGAGTTCCAGCATATGATTAAAAAAAGGAATGGTTGTTTCAATGCTGCTGCCGGACGTTTTATCCAGATCCATTTCGAGATGGATATCCGTTTCTGTCGTCTTGCGGATGATTTTTGCTTTTCTGGCCATCATCAATTCCAATCAAATCACCTTGTTTAAAGGGTATTCAATAATCCCCTGTGCTCCGGCATCCAGAAGCGTCGGGATCAAATCACGGACAATTTTCGCGTCCACAATCGACTCAATGGCAAACCATGTATTGGACGACAGAGCGGATATGGTCGGAGACTTCAGCGAGGGCAGCAACGCCATCACCTTATCCAGATTTTCTTTGGCGACATTCAGCTTGATGCCCACTTTTCCCATCGCCTGCAGAGAGCCGGTCAGCATCGTGCTGATCTGCTGAATTTTTTTTCGTTTCCATACGTTATGCCAGGCCGTTTTATTGGCGATGAGCTGCGTGTTGGTTTTCATCAGCTCGTGGATAATCCGCAATTTATTGGCCCGAATGGTCGAACCGGTTTCCGTAACCTCTACAATGGCGTCTACCAGGCCTTCCACCACTTTGGCCTCCGTCGCGCCCCAGGAAAATTCCACATGAATATTGATGTTGCGTTCAGCAAAATATTTTTTTGTGAAGTTCACCAGCTCGGTCGAGATCCTTTTGCCTTCCATATCCTCAATGGTCTTGCACGGTGAGTTTTCCTTCACCACCAGAACCCAGCGCGCCTGCTGTGTGGACACCTTGGAATAAATCAGGTCCTGAACTACCACGACGTCCGATTCATTTTCCATGATCCAGTCAATGCCGGTCAATCCCAGATCCAGCGTTCCGTCCTCAACATAGCGCGACATTTCCTGCGCCCGGACCAGTTTGCAGGAAATTTCCGGATCATCAATATCCGGAAAATAACTGCGGGCATCGCTGGTAATGCGCCAGCCGGCCTTTTTGAACAAATCGATGGTATTGGTTTCCAGACTTCCTTTTGGAATGCCCAACTTCAAAACTTTCATTTATACACTTCCTCTGGATTAAAAATCTTCTCTCCCACGACGACAAAATCTTCGCCGCTCAGCTTCCGGTAAAAACAGGAGCGGTGGCCGGTGTGACAGGCGGCGTCTCCGATCTGTTTGACCTGCAGCAGAATCGTATCTTCATCGCAATCAATAAAAACAGCCTTGATGATCTGCACGTTTCCCGATGATTCCCCTTTGAGCCACAGCTTCTGACGGGACCTGCTCCAGAAGGTCGCCTTGCCGCTTTTCAGCGTGGCCTCCCACGATTCACGATTCATGTAAGCCATCATCAGAACATCTTTCGTGTCCGCGTCCTGAACAATCGCGGGAACCAATCCGTCACCCTTCGTAAAATTCGGTTCAATCATTTCAACCTCATAACATTATGATTTCGCATATCTAAATGATGAACCGTTTTAAATCAAGTAATATTTTTATATGCATACCATCTATTTACGGCTTGTCGGAATATTCTTTTTATGTTAAAAAAATAATCAAGTTTCTATGTCATTTTTCTGCCGGAGGTCCACCATGTCTTTGCTTATCGGAGGCATACTATCCGCCATTTTAGGGTTGGTCAGCTTAATTTTTTTCTGGGGGGATTTTATCACCATCCTGAAGGGATCTTTGCCGATTTTCATGCTCCTGGGTGGCGCGCTGGCCGTCTATGTCGGAATCGATGAAATGCAGGAAAAGAACCGGGAGGAAAGACATCGGCAGGAAGAAAAACTGGCCAATGCCCGGAAAGAAATTGAAACCATCAAAGCCCAGGCCGAAAGCTACAAAGAAGAACTGGAAAAACTGAAAGAGTCAAAACAGTAAATATTTTTAAGAACTAAGACAGGGACAAAGCTGCCCCTGTCTTTCTGATGTTTAATCGCGGAAGTCTTTTCACCCATGCGTATTTCAGACAGCAAATGACGGCCGATTATTTCTTCCCGGCTTTCGGCTTTATCTTCGCTCTGGTTCTGGTTACCGGTTTTGCCTCTGCCTTTTGCCTGGTCGCCGGTTTTACTTTTGCCCTGCCTCCGGGCGCTGCCTTCACCTCCGCCTTCGGGGTGTCCTGCGGTTTTCGTTTTCCGGTGACCGGCGGAAAGTGCTTCAGGCACCAGACGTTCTCATCAAAATATTTTTTGAATTCGTCGCTGCCGTTCATATAATTGGCAAACAATTTTTCAACAATCTTTCTCACATCTTCCGGCATCCAGCTTTTCTGATTCAAAAGAGCATTGAACATCTGCTCTGTGCCGTCCTGGAACGTGACCATCGTGTTGCTGTCAAAAAATGTCTCGAATCTGGTGTACCCCTCATCGATCGCCTTCTTCAATTCTTCGAGCCCCTTATTGTACGAATCGGCGCACTGATTCATCACCCTGATCCCCTCATCGCTGATGCCGGGAACGTGATCGATAAAAATCTTCATCAGATTTTCCGCCTGTTCCTGAAGGGTTAAAATTGTTGAAAAGCAGTTTTCAAAGGCTTTTCTGTGCATATCAATCATCTGGTTCACTATTTTTTTATTTTCCATGACAGCCTCCTTTTTAAGAGAAGTTTTTTTAGAATATGACTCGGATCGTTTTGATGACGGAAAATCCGCGGCGAACTTTTCAATCCATTCCATAGCGGCTTCTTCGCTGCAAAGCTGACGGCCCTCGCGCGAGAAGACGTCTCGACGGTAATGTTCGATGTAACAGATTTGTTCAATGAGGCGAATGCGGAATTCACTCTCTTCATCAATAAACTTCATGCCCACGTCAAAGGCCCCCTGACGGGGACGGCACCACTTCACGATCCCCCGGAGATAAACGTCGGAGTGGATGATCGGAACATGGATGCTGATCAGGGTATTGTCCCGCAGGGCAACGGCCGACTGAAAACAAAGCCCTCCCCGGCTGATATTGCGTATATTTCGGGATTCCTCGGACTCCGGCGCCTGGATGTAGTACTGAATAGGGATGTCTGACGGGTGTCGTATATATTCTCTCATTTATTTCTTTCGTTCCTCCCGAAATAAAGAAAAGAATTTTGAATCAACGGACTGCGCGCGTGTTCATGTTCATTAATCCGCCTGACCTTTCCAAGGGTGGTTGTCTATTGCTGTAGTCCTTTAAGGTAAAATCTATATCAGGCGAAATTGATCAGCCGGACATTCTATATTTCAATGATGACCAGTGTATGTTTTATCTTACTATGAATAAAAAGATTGTCAAGATCTGTGTTGGCGGAGCATGTTTAAAGCCTCGCAACGAAAAATTTCCGCAACACAATCAGTTTATTTTGCGAATGTCGGTCTCTTTGCCGATCACCACAAGCACTTCCCCGTCCTTGACCACGAAACCGGCGCGCGGCACCATATGGATGCTGTCGGAAATAACATCGCGCACCGCAATGACTTCTATATTAAACCGGTTGCGCAACTGCAGCTCCGCCAGTGTTTTTCCCAGAAAACTGTTGGGCGGCGCCATTTCAAAAATCATATAATCTTCGGACAGCGGAATATAATCCATAACGTTGGGCGAAATCAGGCTTTTGGCCAGCTTCTGCCCCGCATCTTTTTCTGGAATGATCACATCGGTCGCGCCGATTTTCTCCAGAATCATTTTATGATCCTCATTGGGCGCCTTGACAATGATATTTTTGACTTTCATCTGTTTCAGATGCAGCGTAATCAGCGTTGCCGCGGCGAGGTCTTCACCGAAAGAAATGATGGCGATATCGTCCTCACCGATGCCGATTTCATTCATGACCTCCTGATCCGTGCCGTCCGCCAGCACCGCTTTGGTGGAATAATCTCTTATCTTCTGAACGATATCTTTATTCTTATCAATCGCCACAACTTCAAAGCCATTTTCAAACAAAGTCCGGGCGATGTGATAACCAAAAATGCCCAATCCGATGACAACCGCTCTTCTCATTCCATCCTCCTTACGGCAATAGACAGCCCCTTAATTGTATAACCTATCCGAATCCGGCCTAACCAACCATAATCGACTCTTCTGCGTAGGTTAATCCCCTCCTGCGGGCCGAATACCAGGCGAAAGCCAGCGTCAGCGGCCCGACGCGTCCGATAAACATCATCAGGATAATAGTATATTTCTGAAAATCATTAAGTTTCGGCGTCACTCCCATCGACAACCCGACCGTTCCGAAAGCGGAAAACGTTTCAAACGCGTATTCAATGAACTGATAGCGACTGGCCAGAGGATCGGCGTTGCTTCCGCCGGCCAGCAAAAGGACGGCAATGATGATGCCGATAATGATCGCCGAACTGAAAACAATGGAAATGGTTTTTTCAATCTGCTCCTTGGGAATGGTGCGGTTGGCGATGTTGACATTTTCATTGCCTTTCATCCGGTTGATCATAAACAGCAGCAGCAGCGAGAAGCTGGTGGTCTTGACACCGCCGCCGGTGGACCCGGGAGACGCCCCGATAAACATCAGCGCCATAATGACCAGAATGGTGGAGTTGGTCAGCATGCCGATATCCACCGTATTAAACCCCGCCGTTCGCGCTGTGACGGACTGAAAGAAAGATGCCAGGATCATCGTTTGAATGGACGCGCCTCTCAGGATATTGTCCATCTCTAAAAAATAAAAACAAACCGCACCCGTGAGTATCAGCCCCGCCGTTGCTATCAGAACAATTTTGGAATGAAGAGAAAGTCTCTTTTGCTTGCCGCGTATTTTGCTCATCACTTCATGCAAAACAACAAAGCCGATGCCTCCGAGAATAATCAGGCTCATCATCGTTGCATTAATCAGGATATCATCGCGATAGCGCATCATATTGTCCGGAAAAAAAGAAAAGCCGCAGTTATTGAACGCGGACACGGCATGATAGACTGCGTGATAAACGGCCTCACGGACCGGAAAATCGAAGACAAAACGAACAAAAAGTAAGCCGGCGCCGACGGCTTCAATAATAAACGTATAGCGCAGCACTCTTACAACAATCAAAAAGAAATCACGCCTGGGCGATTGCATAAAGGTGGATTGGGCGATCTCATGCCCCTTAAAAGAAATGCCTCGGCCCATCAAGGCAAAAAGAACCAGGGAAAAAGTCATGATCCCCAGACCGCCGACCTGAAACAAAACCAGCGTGATCAATTGACCGATCAGCGACAAATCTCTTCCAATATCCACGGTCGCCAGACCGGTCACGCAGACGGAGGAGGCCGACGTAAAGAGAGCGTCAACAAAACGTAAATTGCTTTTGCTCGCGGAAGCCGAAATGGGCAGCCAGAGGGCCAGAGTGCCGAATAGTATGACGGCGGCAAAACTGAAGACAAAGATCCTGGCGGGGGTCAGATGTCTGGCAAAGAATGTCCGGATGATCATATAAAGTTTCATATAAAATCCTTCCAAAGAAGGTCAAAAACCTTACTATGATGCAGCTTCATTTTTGCGCTGCGTGATCATCCCCCAGATCATCAACACCGCGCCGATCGTGATGGAAGAATCAGCAACATTAAACGCCGGCCAGTGGGCCGTCCCGATATAGACATCCAGAAAATCAACCACTGAACCGAATCGGATCCGGTCAATCAGATTTCCCACGGCGCCCCCGAAAATCATGGCAAAGGATATGATATTAATGATATTCTTAGAATCGCTTTTAACGATATAGTAAATAATCAATCCCATAACCAGGACGGTAATCCCGATAAAGAAAAGATAGCGAAACGTTTCGGACGCACCGGCCAGAAACCCGAAAGCCGCGCCGGGATTCATGACATAAACAAGATTGAAGAAACCGTCAATGACGGGCCGGGATTCATGGAGAACGAATTGTTTCAGGATAGCCGCCTTTGTGACCTGATCCAGCACAACAACAACCGCCGCTCCCAGTATAAAAATGATGAGATTTTTCTTCAAATGATTTCCCTCGTTCATAGATTAAAATGCTCTACAGGTTCGGCAGACAACGGGCGCATACCGTCGGGTGATTGGCATCCGCGCCGACCGATTCTTCATAAATCCAGCAGCGCTCGCATTTGCCGCCGCGCGCTTTTTCCACGCCGACAACCAGCCCTTCAATTTCAGCGCTCCTAAATGGAGCGGCAATATCTTTTTCCTCCACGACCTGCAACTGCGACACAATCAGCAGGGCCCTCATATCTTCCAGATGCGCGGCAATCAGTTCACGCAGTTTCTGCGGCGTCGCGATGCTGATACGCGCGTCCAGCGAATGGCCGATGGTCTTTTCTTTGCGCGCCTGCTCGATGGCCTTGGCAATTTCGCTCTTGGCATCAATCATCGCTTTCCAGCGCTCGCCCAGTTCCGCATTGAAATACTGGTCACTGACCTGCGGAAACTGCGCCAAATGAACGCTTTCCTCTTTATCCTTCCAGGCAGGCATCGACGACCAGACTTCTTCGGATGTGAAAGTCAGAATCGGCGCCAGCAATCGGGTCATCGCATCCAGAATGATGAACATCGCGGTCTGACCGGAGCGGCGTATCGTGGAAGCGGCCTTATTGGTGTAGAGCCTGTCTTTTAAGACATCCAGATAAAGGGCGCTCAAATCCACCGTGCAGTAATTATACAGTGTGTAGAAAACCACATGGAACTGAAAGCGCTCGTAAGCTTCCGTCACGCGTTTGATCACTTCCTGCAGGCGATGCAGAGCCCATTGATCCATCTCCGTCATTTTTTCATACGAAACGGCATCTTCATCAACTTTAAAATCGTAGAGGTTGCCGAGAATGAAACGGCTGGTGTTGCGAATCCGGCGGTAAGCCTCCATCAGGCGTTTGAGAATTTCATCTGAAATGCGGATGTCGTCGGTATAATCTTCCGCTGCTACCCACAGGCGCAGAATTTCCGCTCCGTATTTGGCGATGGCTTCTTCCGCGGCTATTGCATTGCCGCCGGACTTGGACATTTTCTTGCCTTCGCCGTCCACGACAAAGCCATGCGTCAGAACGCTCTTGTAAGGCGCGCGACCGCGCGTGCCCACGCATTCCAGCAGCGACGAATGGAACCAGCCGCGGTGCTGATCGGAGCCTTCCAGATACATATCGCAGGGCGAACTCAAATCCGGACGCTTTTCCAGCACGGCCGCATGGCTGACACCGGAATCAAACCAGACATCCAGAATATTGATTTCTTTCGTGAACTCGGTCGAATGGCAGTGCGGACAGGTGGTATGCTTCGGCATCAGATCCTTCGGCTCTTTTTCAAACCAGACATCCGCGCCGCCCTTCTCCACCAGTTCAACAAGATGATCCATAATTTCCTTGGTCATCACTTCGTTTTTGCATTTCGCGCAGTAGAAAACGGTAATCGGCACGCCCCACAGCCGCTGGCGCGAGATGCACCAGTCAGGGCGGTTTTCCACCATGCCGTAAATGCGGTCGCGGCCCCAGGAGGGAATCCATTTGACTTCATTGATGCTGGCCAACGCCTTCTTGCGCAGGTCATTTTTTTCCATCGAGATGAACCACTGTTCGGTCGAACGAAAGATAATCGGTTTCTTGCAGCGCCAGCAATGCGGATAAGAATGCTGCATCGGCACATGCCCCAGAAGCGCGCCCACTTCGTCGAGTTTTTTGATGACGTTATCGTTGGCGTCGAACACAAACTGACCGGCAAAATGCTCCACGTCTTCCGTGAATTTTCCCGCGTCGTCCACCGGCGCGTAATTATCCAGACCATACTCCAGACCGATTTCATAGTCTTCCTGACCATGGCCGGGTGCAATATGCACGGCGCCGGTTCCGGCTTCCAGCGTGACAAACGGCGCCAGAATGAGCAGACTGTTTCTGCTAATCAGCGGATGAACGCACTTCTGGCCTTCCAGAACTTCGCCCTTGAATTCATCCAGAATTTCATAGGATTTGTCGCGATAATCAAACGCGTCCAGACAGTAATCGAGCATGTCTTTGGCCACAATCAGCACGTCATTATCAATCTTGACGGCAACGTAAATAAAATCATCCTTGACGGCAATCGCCAGATTGGCAGGAATCGTCCAGGGCGTGGTGGTCCAGATGACCATCGACACTTTCTGACCGGCCAGTTTCGGCAGTTTCTGTGCGATATCGGACACGAAATTAAACTTCACATAAATAGAAGGCGTGTGATGATCGGCGTATTCCACTTCCGCTTCCGCCAGAGCGGTTTTACAGGTCGCGCACCAGTAAACAGGCTTTTTCCCTTTGTAAACGCTGCCGTTGAGATAGAGTTTGCCGAATTCGGCGACGGTGGCCGCTTCATAGGGATAAGCCATCGTCAAATAGGGATTTTCCCATTCGCCAAACACGCCCAGGCGCTTGAACTGCTCGCGCTGGATGCCGACGTATCTTTCCGCATACACACGGCACGCGCGGCGCTTTTCCACCTGCGACATCGTCGTCTTCTTCGCGCCCAACTCCTTATCCACCTGATGTTCAATGGGCAGACCGTGGCAGTCCCATCCCGGCACGTACACGCCGTCAAAGCCGGTCATGTTTTTTGATTTAATCACGATGTCCTTGATGATTTTATTGAGCGCCGTGCCCAGATGAATATTGCCGTTGGCGTAGGGAGGGCCGTCGTGAAGAATGTAAGGCTTTTTCCCTTTGGCCATAGTCCTGATTTTTTTATAAATGCCCGTCTCTTCCCATTTTTTAAGCATTTCCGGCTCGCGCTGCGCCAGATTCGCCTTCATCGGAAAGTCCGTTTGCGGCAGATTTAAAGTATTTTTGTAGTCCATTTTAATTACTCCTGGTATCTCAAATAAAAATAGCGGCTTAACCGCAAAAAGTTAACCACCCATAATGATTTTCATATGATTCATACGTCCAACTATGTCAACTATCACATAAATATTCCTCTTTCAAGCAAACTCTCAAAAAACAACAGCTTGCGTGACTTCACATTCCACCCCCATCATGTGAAGACGCGCCCTGTCATCCACAGATGAATGCTGTCAAAAACTGCCCTAAAATTTATATTTTCCCGTCATAATATCCTGATACAGAACGTCATCCACCGGAACATAGGTGTCGTTTCCGGGCAGGAGGACAAAAACATCGCCTTTCAGCACCGCCGGATTATAGCCGTCATTTTTGAGCTCCGTCTTTTTGATCTTATGGGTGGCAGTCAACTGAAAATCTTTGACAAAACGCAGAAAAATCGGCACCGCGTATTTGGGCAAAACAGATCTCAGGTGCGCTGTCAAGGCGTTCAAATCCGGATCGCTCCCCTCTTCCCTGATGACGGCGGCCATACCGGCTCTGCCGTCGCCTTTGGGCATCACCACGCCATACACAGCCGACGACGCTATGCCGGAAAATGAATCCAGCGCCTTTTCCACTTCCATCGTCGCAACGTTCTCGCCTTTCCAGCGAAACGTGTCGCCCAGACGGTCCACAAACTGGACATGCCGGAATCCCATATTGCGCAGCATATCCCCGGTACTAAACCAGAGATCGCCTTTCTTAAAAGCGTCGCGAATAATCTTTTCCTCCGTCTTCTTTTTGTCGGTATAGCCGGCAAACGGCGTCTTCTCGGATATCTCCATAATCAAAAGTCCTGATTCACCTTTGGCTACTCTGGTCAAAAAGCCGTCGGCGTTGCGCTCGGGGCGGTCGTTTTCAATATCATACTTAACGAGAGCAAAAGGCGTGAGGCAGGTTCCGACCGTATAATCAAAATTCATCAGATTGGTAAAAACACCGACGCCTTCGGCCGCGCCGTAAAACTCAAAAATTTTCCGGAGACCGAAGCGCTTTTTAAACGCCATCCAGATATCGGGCCGCAGACCGTTGCCGATGACATATTTAAGCGTCGTCTGATTTTCTCCTTCTTTGGCGGGCTGTGCCATCAGGTAGCGGCACACTTCTCCCACATAGACGAAATGAGTCGCCTGGAATTTGTTCACGTCATCAAGAAATCCGCTCGCGCTGAATTTTCTTCTCAGGGCAACCGCCGCGCCGCTGAGCATGGCCGGCGGCCAGCCCACGGTGATGGCATTAGTGTGAAAAAACGGCAGGGGGATGTAAATGGTATGATCCGGTGTGACTCCGGTAACGATCCGTCCGAACCAGAATGATGCCGAAATCGCGCGCTTGTTGGTGATGACGGCTGCTTTGGGCATCCCGCCTGTGGTGCCGGAGGTATAAACGTAGGCCATCGGATCTTTTAGGGTGACCACGCCTGTTTCAGGCAAATCGGTCGCGGGCAGGGCCGTTAATTTATCCGTTATATCTTCCGGTTCCTTTAAGCGATTGATGGCCGGATCGCGAAGCAGGCAGAGTTCGGAACCCTGCAGGTCAATCCCGCTCTTCACTTCCGTGAAAAAATCATAGCATTCTTCCCCGACAACCACCACCTTGCCTTTGTTGAGATTAAAGCTGTAGATAAGAGAATCTCCGCGCTGATTGGTATTGATCAGCGAACACACTGCGCCGATCTTGGCACAGCCGCAGTAAAGTACCAAGAGTTCCGGCCTGTTTTCGAGGCACAGGGTAACCGTATCCCCCTTGGCCACTTTTCGGGAAAGCAGGAAGTGAGCGAATTGGTTGGCCTTCGCGTTGAGTTCGCGATACGTCAGCATACCGTCGGGCGATTTCACCGCCATATGGTCAGGATATTCTCTTGCCGTATTTTCAAGATAAGATCCCCAGGAGATGTTCCTGTTGGAACCGATCTTCTTGAGACCTGTGATCAGGTGATAAGCGACATAAGGAAGCCGCCCGATGTTTGCCAGCGACTTCACAAAAAAATCCCAACTGCTGATGGTTTGAGGGTATTGCCCGATATCCTGCTGCTTCATTTTCATCTCCTCCTTTTGGCGGATGATAAATATTTTTCAAGGTTATTGATATTGAAGCAAGGTGGCATCTCGTGTCAAGAAAATTCAGGTAACAGAGAATCATAGCGAGATGATTGGATGCTGAACTCAACAGCACTGAAAAACAATCCACGCTTGATAATTTATTGATAAATATTCAGAACTTCATAATTTTTGCATATAATTGCTTGACATCTTGCATCTCGCCATTAATATATGAAAAACAAATACAAACGTAAGATTTGAATGACTGCTGAAGGCAGTTTTTAATCAGGAGGTAAAAATGAAAAGAATATTGTTGTTTCTCGCCACTAATATCGCCGTCCTCGTTGTGTTGAGCATTGTTGCGCACCTGCTGGGAGCCGATCGTTTTCTGACTCAAAACGGTTTGAATATGGCCAGCCTGCTGATCTTCGCCGCCATCTTCGGTTTCGGCGGTTCGTTTATCTCTCTGGCTATGTCCAAATGGATGGCCAAACGGATGATGGGCGCAGAAGTGATCACCAATCCTCAGAACGCGACGGAAATCTGGCTGGTGGAAACGGTTAAAAAGCTGGCTATGGCCGCCCATATCGGCATGCCGGAAGTGGCGATTTTTAATTCATCCTCACCCAACGCTTTCGCGACTGGAATGAACAAGGATAAGGCTCTGGTTGCTGTCAGCACGGGTCTGCTCCATGCCATGAATAAAGATGAAGTGGAAGCGGTTATCGGCCACGAAATAAGTCACGTGGCCAACGGCGATATGGTGACCCTTTCACTGATTCAGGGCGTCGTCAACACATTCGTCATTTTCCTGTCCCGTGTCGTCGGCTATTTTGTGGACAGGGTCATTTTCAAAAACGAGGATGATGAGGGCGGAGTGGGAATCGGTTTTTTTGTAACGTCGATGATCGCTCAGGTTTTGTTCGGGATTCTGGCCAGCATCATTGTGATGTGGTTCAGCAGACAGCGTGAGTACCGGGCCGATGCCGGCGGCGCCAAACTGGCCGGGACGCAGAATATGATCAACGCGCTGGAAGCGCTGAAAAGAGGCGTCGGCGAACCGTTGCCGGATCAGATGGCCGCTTTCGGCATCAGCGGCAAACCCGGAGGCGGTCTGAAGGTTCTTTTCATGACCCATCCTCCGCTGGAGGACCGCATCGAGGCCTTGAAAAAATCAACCTACCGATAGACTATAAGGCATCATTCAAAAGAGAAAGCCAATTTCGTGAGACTTGCTGCGAAATTGGCTTTTATTTTTCAATATAATGAAATTTTTGAAACTGATTATTTCGTTTCGATCACAACTTCCACTCTGCGGTTTTTCTGACGTCCCTCTGCCGTATCATTGCCGGCAACCGGCACTTCCCCTCCGAAACCGGTGGCCGTCATCCGCTGCCCCTCGATGCCGAACTTATCAATGATATACTGGCGAACATTGTTTGCTCTCGTCTCGGATAAGGCCTTGTTGCGCACTGCATCGCCTGTATTGTCCGTATGACCTTCAATGGCCGCCGTTGTATCGGGATGTTCCTTCAGGTAGTCTGCGACCTTCTTGATCTCGTCATAATATTTTTCTTTGACAACGGTTTTATTGGCATCGAATTCAACATTTAATGTCACGGTAATTTTTTCCTGAACCGGAGCCGCTGTCGGAGTTGCTTCAACAACAGGTTCGGTCCGGGAAACAATTACCGGCGCCGCGGCAGCCACCGGTGCCTGGCAATAGGTGTTCCAATCACAATCCGCAATATTTTTATCAATTTTAATCTCAGGAAGACCGCCCGCCCGGACAGATTTCTGCTCGGTTGCCTGCTTGTCTTCGGCACACTTTGCCGGGACAAAATCGCCTTCCTTGATAAATGAATCGACCTCCTTCAGAAAAGAATAGGAGGATACTTTTCCGTCCGCGGAGCGGATCTTCACGACATCGGCGCTCATAAAGACGATTTGTCCCTCAACAGCGGTTCCGTCCTGCAGAAAAATTCCCCTGATCCCTTTATAATCCTGCGCTCCGGCAAGGGATATCCAGGGTAAAAGCAGCAATACCACAAGGGCATATCTTAACGTTCTCTTGCTCATCTTGTTTACTCTCCTTCCTTTTTTTTAGTCCCTGCTATATGATGACACAATATCATTATTTGCCATTTGCCTGTTCGGCGCACTCGGCGCAGGTTATGGGCTTGTCACATTTTGTAAACGTTTTCTGATAAATTTCATCAGTGGTGGACTTGTACATCTTCATAACATCCAACTTCACCATATATTCCATATTTTATAGGTCCTATGGTTCATTAGTGATTGATTGCTTGCGTGCTTATCACCTGAGTATTTCTTTGTCAAGCAATCCGAACCCCGGGTCCAGGATGCTTTCCAGTGAAAGAAATTTATCGGCAGAATCTCAACGTTTCATTCAACGATTTGCACGTTTCATTACAGGAAACGACTGGAAACGGGCATTGAATATTCTGTCGTCCCGGTTAATATTAATTTATAATCCTTATCTTTCAATAAGATACAATAATATTATTTTCTTCTTCAATATCTGGCACGGTATTTTCATTATCTAAAGGCAAATCAAACAAATAACCCTCAAGGAGGTAACAGATCATGAAAAAAACATTAGGAACCATCATCGTAGCGGCGGCAGTCATTCTGATTACAGCATCTTTCAGCTTTGCTGAATACGCGGCAGCGGGAGCAACCAATTTCCCCTTCTTCCAGCTGGGATGCCTGATTGTGGGCGGGCTGATTCTGGTTTCTCTGAAACGCAAATATGAGAAGATGTATGTCGGCGAAGTGGTCGGCGTGTTTGCTCTGTATGCAGTCCTGATGGCTCTCTTCACCAACCCGGTAATTGATGCTGTCAAAACGATCGTCAGCTAGGACAAAGCAGTAGAAAAGATGGAGCTCAAGCTCCGCGAAATCAATCAACGCTCTGTGAACATCATATCCCCCTCAAGCTTTCAAAAACTTGAGGGGGTTTTTTATTGGCCTTTTCCGAAATTAAATATTGCAGAATCCTAATCAGCCGGAATGAAAAAAGCCCCCTGTCCGAAAAACAGGAGGCTTTCATGTTGTATTCTAAGCCGCGTCGCATTCGCCCGGATATCGAGGCGGCAAGGAGGAGGCTCCACAGGCGTATTGCTAATACGTCGAGGAAGCCAACGACACTGCCAACAAAGGTAGCCGTGTGAATGCCGTCGTGGCTACCTACATACCCATTCCGGGATATCCTCCTCCGGGAGGCATAGCGGGCATTCCGCCGGCACCCTTCTCTTCGGGCTTGTCAGCAATCATGCACTGCGTGGTGAGCAGCAGTCCGGAGACGGAAGCCGCGTTCTGCAGGGCGAAACGGGTGACCTTGGTCGGATCGATAACGCCGGCCGCGATCATGTCTTCATATTCATCGGTACGGGCATTGAAACCAAAAGCGCCTTTTTTCTCCTTAACTTTTTCGACAACGATGCTGCCTTCCAGGCCGGCATTGCAGGCGATCATCTTGATCGGCTCTTCGATGGCTTTCTTCACGATGTTGACGCCGATCTGCTCGTCGCCGGAGAGATCCATCTTGGTCAGGGCGGGCAGCGTGCGCAGATAAGCCACGCCACCGCCGGGAACGATGCCTTCTTCCACAGCCGCGCGGGTCGCATGTAGAGCATCTTCCACGCGGGCTTTCTTTTCTTTCATTTCGGACTCGGTCGCGGCGCCGACTTTGATGACGGCAACACCGCCAACCAGTTTGGCCAGTCTTTCCTGAAGTTTTTCTCTGTCGTAATCGGACGTGGTTTCTTCGATCTGGGCGCGGATCTGTTTGACGCGGCCTTCGAGATCGGCACGTTTTCCGGCGCCGTCGATAATGGTGGTATTGTCTTTATCAATTGTGATTTTCTTGGCGCGTCCCAAATCTTCCAGTTTGACGTTTTCAAGCTTGTAGCCCATATCTTCGGAAATCATCTTGCCGCCGGTCAGAATGGCAATGTCTTCCAGCATGGCCTTGCGACGATCACCAAAACCGGGAGCCTTAACGGCTGCTACATGCAGGGTGCCACGAATTTTGTTGACCACCAGGGTGGCCAGCGCTTCGCCTTCGATGTCTTCAGCAATGATGAGGAGAGGGCGTCCCATCTTGGCAATTTGTTCCAGAATGGGAAGCAGGTCTTTCATGCCGCTGATTTTCTTTTCGTAAATCAGAATTAAAGCGTCTTCCAGCTCAACCAGCATCTTTTCGGCGTTGGTGACGAAGTAAGGAGAAAGATAACCGCGGTCGAACTGCATACCTTCAACGATCTCCAGTTCAGTTTCCAGACCTTTGGCTTCTTCAACGGTAATGACGCCTTCCTTGCCGACTTTGTCCATGGCACCGGCGATGATGTTACCGATGGTTTCATCATTGTTGGCGGAAATGGTGCCAACCTGGGCGATTTCCTTCTGATCTTTGGTGGGTTTGCTCATCTTGCTGAGTTCTTTAACAACGGTTTCGACAGCCTTGTCAATGCCGCGTTTGATGTCCATGGGGTTAGAGCCTGCCGCGACGGCCTTAACGCCTTCACGGTAAATGGCCTGGGCCAGAATGGTGGCTGTGGTGGTTCCATCACCGGCGACGTCGCTGGTTTTGCTGGCGACTTCCTTAACCATCTGCGCACCCATATTTTCAAATTTATCTTCGAGTTCTACTTCCTTGGCAACGGTCACGCCGTCTTTGGTAACGGTGGGCGAACCATAGCTTTTATCAATAATAACATTGCGGCCTTTCGGGCCAAGAGTGACTTTAACAGCATCGGCCAGGGTATTGACGCCCTTCAGAACCGATTTCCTTGCTTCTTCATCATAAAGAAGTATTTTTGCTCCCATTGTATATATTCCTCCTTAATAGTTTCTTATTTTTCGATGATGCCGAGAATGTCTTCTTCTCTCATGATCAGGTATTCTTCGCCGTCAATCTTGACTTCCGTTCCGCCGTATTTGCTGAAAAGGACTTTGTCGCCTACGCTGACTTCGGGTTTGATCAGTTTGCCGTCATCGGCAACCTTGCCCTTACCCACAGCAACAACCTTGCCTTCAATAGGTTTTTCTTTGGCGGTGTCGGGAATGATGATTCCCCCCTTGGTTTTCTGTTCTTCTTCCAAACGTTTTACAATGATTCTATCCTGTAAAGGTCTGATTTTCATACTCTTTTGCTCCTTTCTTCCTTATTGTAATTTATTAAAAGTGCTGATTTAACAGGCGTATTTTATGCACCATTTTTGAGTTGTCAAGGTGCCTGATGGCATTTATATTAATTAAAATAAATTTTCCAGCATTTCTTTGAGGCCATTCTATTTCAATTGATTGAATTGAATTGATAAGATCTTACTTTTTTCGGAGTTGAGTATAAGAGGGGCTGTTTTGTGTGCCAAGAGGATTTAGGGCACAGGATGCAGGGATTGGGCTCAATGATGGATTTCGGGCGGCGGGCGTGAACGAGTAAGCCAAAGCGTCTGCCCAGTGAGGATATCCCGCTGGCAGAAGGCATGCGAACCATTACAAATATTACCGGGGTTGACCGCTTGCCGGCCGGTGAAGTCCTGGCGGTATCCCCGATGGACGTTAGCGTCAGGTGAAATCCTCAAATGCAATAACGCCAGGAACAAAAATCACCACTGGCCCGTTTTCAGGTATTCATCCATTGCTGCAGCGGCCTTTCGTCCCGCGCCCATGGCCAGAATAACCGTTGCGGCGCCCGTCACAATATCGCCGCCCGCAAAAACGCCTTTCCTGCTCGTCTTTCCCGTTTCGGGATCAGCAACGATATAACCGGGTTTCCTGAGTTCCAACCCTGGTCCGCTCTGGGTCAGGACCGGGTTCGGGCCCTGTCCAATGGCAACGATGACAACGTCCACATCGATGATGGTGTTGGAGCCCGGTATGTCCATGGGTTTGCGTCTTCCCGAAGCATCGGGTTCACCCAGCTGTTGTTTAACCACTTCAAGTCCCGTTACCCATCCATTCTCGTCACCTACGACTCTGACGGGGTTTGTCAGGAGCTGGAAATCAATTTCCTCTTCTTCGGCGTGATGGGCCTCTTCCGCCCGCGCCGGCATTTCCGCCCGGGAGCGCCGGTAAACCAGATAAACCTGATCCGCGCCCAGTCGCTTCG
>JAKLGV010000002.1 GCA_022710585.1 Deltaproteobacteria bacterium
TTGAATGCCGGGGCATGATTCCGTCTGGGTCTCTTGCTCATACAATGTTTCCTCCTCTTTCTTCTTCTTACATTATAGAGCAGTTTTTTCCACTTATGTCACTGTCCGATTTTGCCAGACCAGCTCATGGATCCCAAATGAAGCCAATTTTTTCGAGTCGTTCTATCCTTTCGGGTGACAACTTACCTCTTTTGTAAGATGTTCTTTTAATCTGTTGCCAATACCCAAGTTTGAATCCTTCGGTTGTTTCATAACGGAGAAATGTGTTTGGATTTCCAGTTTTTTCTTTATAGATCAAAGTCTCCTGAAATCCCTTTTCAAATTGTTCATCAAATCTGTCCCATGTGAAACCAATTTTTTCTAGTCGGTTTATTCTGTCTGGAGATAATCTGTTTTTTTTATAATTGCCCCGATGAGAATTTTGCCAACTACCAAGCCGATAATCTTCAGCGGTTCTGTACTTATCTGGTGCGTTGGAATTACCAGTAGATGCTTTATAATGTAATGTTTCTTGAAAACCTTTTTCAAATTTTTCGTCATATGGATCCCAAGAGAAACCAATTTTTTCAAGTTTTTTTATCCGCTCAGGAGATAATATACGTTTTCTGTAACTTTGTCTTTGTTCATTGTGCCAAGAACCGAGCTTGTAACCGTCCGAAGTCTTGTATCTTTGTGGCACATTGGCATTGCCAAATTCATCTTTATATTTTAACGTAAGCCCATACCAGAAATCCCAAGTCCGTCCTATTACTTCGACTATTCTCGTATTCAGTCTTTCAATAAACCGCTGTTGATCAATCTTTACAGGCAGATCATAAAATTCAATTTTTTCAGCATATTCATTCATTGCATCTTTCCATGCCTGTGTTCCTTCTTCACCTTTTCCCTGAAGGATTCTCATCTTTGAAACTATACCTTGCATCCGCTGATCCTGATCCAGCAAGGCTTGCAGAACTTCCCACACAGTGTCAAAGTCCGAACTTTTGATGATTTCTTCCGGGTCGGCATTTTCTTCCAGGATTACAGGAATGAAGATGTATCCGTTTTGTTTCCAGTCAGCTTTTCTCATTGCTCTGCCCGTTGCCTGAACAATATCAATCAGGCTTCTTTTCGGATCAATAAAGGCAACTGTATCCACGGCGGGAATATTGACGCCTTCCACTAGGCAGCGGGCGTTGCTCATGATGCCGATGTCCACGCTTCCAAATTCCTTCAATATACTGCTTCTGGTTCCGGACGGCATTGCACCGTTGACGTGGAAAAATCCCATGCTCTTTTTATTTTCTGTTTCCGGCTCAATGAGTTTAAAAATTTTATCAATTCCGTAAGGTGTGTTTTTATCGGTAAATGATTTGGCTGAAGCAACCTTTCCGTGAAAGGTAAAAGCTTTTCTTAGATTGTAGGCACGGATTCCCTTCACCAGCGCCATTCTTTTGGCCAATGCTTTAGCGTCCCATTCGTGTTCCTGATCTGTAATGACCCTTCCACCTTGCTCTATGATTTTCTTTACTTCAGCATCAGTCACGCAAATTACAATAACTTTGTAATCGGTTATGTGGCCTCGGGCGACTGCTTCGGCAAAACCAATTTCATAGAATGGTTTTCCATAAATTGCGGCATCGTCCATGCTGCATATCAAGACATCCTCTTCCTTTGCCTTTTTGGTAATATGCGGCGCGTAAATTTTGGGTGTTGCTGTCATGAAGATTCTTTTTCTGATGGGAATATTGGCATCATCCAGCGCAATGCCCCACGCGCCTATTTTTGTTCCCGCTGTTCTGTGCGCCTCATCGAATATTCCAATATCGAAGGTTATACCTGACTTGCTGACGGCTTCAGCCAAGACTTTGGATGACTGATAGGTGGAAAAGATAATGGATGTTTGAGAATTGGTATTTTGAAGAAATGTCTGAATAGCTTCGGCATCGGTCGTAACCGGCACATCCATGTCGGATATTTTTTCTATCGGCGCGTCATTACCCAAATCAACCGTCGTATCGCTGCAAACACAAAGATAGCGGAAAGTCGCAGAGGCGTTGACTGCCCATTCTCTCAGCGTCTGATTTAAAAGCGACAGGCTGGGCAGCATAATCAGGATATTCTTCCCTCCCAGCTTTTCACTAATCCAGATGGAGGCAAGGGTTTTTCCTGCACCGCAGGGCAGAATCAATTGACCTCTATCATTCGTTTCATAATAACTTAGGGCTTCTTTGATGGCTTCCTGCTGAGTGATGTGCGGCGATTTTTTAGTCGGCGGCGTAATTTGTGTTGTCTTTAAGTAATTTGCCAGACGATCAAAGAAATCAACTTCGAGTGCGTCAAATCTATCGGCGAGAATTCTGCTTTGACGGACACGGTCATCAATGGCGGAAGGCAGTTTGTTGGTATTGGAAATTGTTATCCGCCAATCTGCCTTGTCGGAAACGGTAAAGAAGGTGGAAAGTTCTCTGAGTGTCGGGGTTGTACTTCTATCGCTGCGGAATTTCGCCTGATAGGCAAATATTTTGTCATCATGCGTAATAGCTACGCCGTCGATGCCGATGTCCTGAATGCCCGGATACCCCAGACGTTCTCTGATTGATGGTGGGATTTCATTTTGACGATAGACTTTCTTGAATTTAAAAACAGGATCGAGCAGGAAAAAGGCATGGCAGAATTCTTCAAAAGCATGGCCTCTCTGCTGCTCGGAGGTTAGCGCCGCGATTCTTTTTTCCAGTTTGTCCCAAGTATTTACATTTTCAATGAGATTAAGAAGAACATTCACTGCCAATAATCATCCCGTTTATTGAGTAAATGAAACGTCCGCTGGCTGATGAAGCTAACAAAACGATTCATAATATGCAATAGAATTAACTCATTAAGGGTATTCTGAAGATAGATTTTGCACGAATCATTTCTGTCATACATCTTGTAAAATACGGATCATCTGTTCGTGAATCAAGCCGTTGCTGGCGAGAATGGCGGGAGATTGGAGGTGCCATTTACCGCCGGTAATGTCAGAAATCACGCCGCCCGCTTCTTCCACCATCAGGCTGGCTGCGGCGGTGTCCCACGGTTTGAGTTTGAGTTCCCAGAAGCCGTCAAACCGTCCTGCGGCAAGATACGCGAGATCCAGAGCGGCCGCTCCGGCGCGGCGAATGGCCTGCACCTTGACGGCCATGGCGTTGAAATAATCCAGATTGTTTTCTTTGCTTTCCCGGATGTCATAAGGAAAGCCGGTGGCCAGAAGGCTGCGGGAAAGATCTTTGACTGAAGAAACCGCTATCTTTTTTTCATTCAGAAAAGCGCCTTCGCCGCGCGCGGCGACAAACATATCGTCTCTCATCGGATCGTAAATCACGCCGAGCACAATTTTATCTTCAATTTCCAAAGCGATGGAAACGCAAAAGACAGGATAGCCGTGGGCGTAGTTTGTTGTCCCATCCAGCGGATCGACGATCCAGCGAATTTTGCCGGCGCCGGTGACGGCCGGGGATTCTTCGGATAAAATGCCGTGATCGGGGAATTGGCGGCTGATGGCTTCCATGATCAAAACTTCTGACATTTTGTCCGCTTCGGTCACAATATTGATATCGCCTTTGTAATCAATGATGTGCGTTTGGCTGAATTTTTCTTTCAATAACAATCCTGCTTTTCTTGCTAGATCAACGGCAAATGATTTCCATTGCTGCATAAGAACTCCTTTTCAATTCGATAAAAAACTATTTAAAATTTTATCGCAGTGCGGTAATAACCGGTTATATTTTAAATAGTTGTATTACTCTGAAATTAATGCTAGATGAATACATAAAATACCTTTGTAAATGATATTATATGTTTATTGAAAAAACGCCAAGCAATAATTCTGAAGATTTAAGAAAGATCAGGGAATCCAAAGGGCTTTCTTTTGAAGATTTGTATCAGCGGACGCGCGTCAGGGTGGTCTATCTGCAGGCCATCGAAAATAAAGAATTCAATTTGCTGCCGCTTCCTGTTTACGCGAAAAATTTTATAAAAATTTATGCCGGCGCTCTGGGCATTGACAGTGAACCGCTCATTCAGGAGTATGAAGATTATCTTAATTCGCTGGTCGTCAAAACCGTGGAGACGGAAAAGAAAACGGAAGAGAAAGTATCTTTTGCCGGCCTGAAAGGCAAAAAAGCTTATCTGGTCATTGCATTTATTTTAATAGCTGTTATTGTGGCGCAATGGCTGATTTCCAAGCAGCAGGAATCATCTTCGGATATCGTTGTTCCCGCGGAGATGAAGGCCGGTGTTTCGCAAATTGACAAGGAACGAAATTCCGGCGCGAATGTTCCGGCCGGCCAGCAGGTGGGCGTGAATGCGGTTTTCCGGACAACAGATGTTCCGCTGGCGCCGGTGCCGGGTGAAGATAAGAATGCCGAGGTGAACGCAAAGAAAGCATCGCCGGCCGCTGCAGAACAGGTCAAGCCGATAGCGGTCAGCGTGCCGGATTTATCGGATAAAGACTCGAATCTTCTGACGATCAGAGCCACGGAGGAAACATGGCTGCGTGTGAAACCGGATCAAAATCCTTCTTTTCAGGTTTTGCTGAAAGCCGGAGAAAAATTTGAGTATAAAGCAAAAAGTTTTGATATAGATATTGGCAATGCCGGAGGCATTAAGCTAAAATTTAAAGAAAAGAATATTGAGAATCTGGGAAAAAAGGGAGAGGTTGTCCACCTGAGACTGCCGTAAAGACAAAAAAATAAAAATAAAGAGGGAATGTTATGTTTGGAATAGGAATGCCGGAATTACTGATTATCCTGGTCATTATTCTGATTATTTTCGGTGTGGGGAAATTGCCGGAAATAGGGTCAGCTCTGGGCAGGGGAATTCAGAACTTTAAAAAATCGATGAGCGATAATAAAGAGATTACCGATCAGTCATCCAAAAAAGAAGAAGAGAAAAAATAATCATCCGTTTGCCGGTTCGAGACATCGTTCGATAGCATCGCCTGTTGTTTTCATAAAAAAGCCCCTTTCCTGTCTGCAGGCAGGAAAGGGGCATCTGAACTAAAAACGATTTAGTGTTTCAATCAATCTTCATCTAAAATGGAACGTCGTCCATTGGGCCGCCGACATCGTTGTGATTAGCGGTGTTGGCGTCGTAAGCAGGACCATCCGATTTGCTTTGTCCTTTAGAATCAAGCATCTTCATATCGTTGGCCACTATTTCAGTTGTGTAGCGCTTCACGCCTTCCTTGTCTTCCCAGGAACGGGTTTGAATGCGCCCTTCAATATAAACCAGCTTCCCCTTCACAAGATACTGTCCGCATATATCGGCCAACTTCCCGAATGTGACTATTTTGTGCCATTCTGTCTTTTGCACTTTTTCGCCATTTTTGTCTTTCCACTGTTCATCCGTCGCCAGATTGAAATTGGTCACCATTGTGCCATCCGGAGTAACGCGAACCTCCGGATCTTTACCCAGTCTGCCCACCAGTATGACTTTATTGATCATTGCACACCCTCCATTGATATGACGTTGTTTCGCGCTTCATAACACTACAACCCCGCCGTGGCAAACGAAATTTGTATGAAAAAAATCAAAAAATATTGCGTGTTACGGAAAATCAGACGGAAATCATCATACTTGACTATTTGGCTAAAAAAATATAATTAAACAAACTTTTTTAAAAGCGGAGAAATTATGGAAGATAATGAACTTTTGAATATCCGCCGCGAAAAAATAGCGGATCTGAAATCGGCGGGTGTTGATTTATATCCCAATGACGTCAAACCTCAAAATACAACAGCAGAAATATTGGGAAAATTTGAAAATTCCGACAGCGATGCCCTTGCCGCATTGAGTGAAACCTTTTCCATTGCCGGCCGTCTGATGGCCGTGCGCAATTTCGGCAAAGCGGCTTTTATCAAAATTCAGGATTATAAAGGCCATATCCAGGGCTACATCGGCAAAAACAGCTTAAGTCCTGAAGAATATTTTGTTTTCAAGAAACTCGACATCGGCGACATCATCTTTAT
Source organism: Deltaproteobacteria bacterium (assembly GCA_022710585.1). GTDB lineage: Bacteria > Desulfobacterota > Syntrophia > Syntrophales > Smithellaceae > Smithella. The sequence continues at coordinate 5,988 of JAKLGV010000002.1, forward strand.
CTCCGGTAAATTATTCCGGACAAAAACCAATGAGCTGACCATTGAAGCGCAAAAATTAAAGCTGCTTTCCAAATCCATAAGGCCCCTGCCGGAAAAATGGCACGGTCTGACCGATGTTGAAACCAGGTATCGCCAGCGGTATCTCGACTTGATTGCCAATTCCAGGGTCAAAGAAATTTTTTACCGTCGCAGCCGTATTATCAAGTTAATCCGTCAGTTCATGGATGATCATGATTTTCTGGAGGTGGAAACCCCAATGATGCAGCCGCGTGCGGGAGGCGCCGTCGCCCGTCCGTTTAAAACCCATCACAACACTCTCGATACGGATTTGTATCTGCGGATTGCCCCGGAACTTTACTTAAAACGGCTGGTCACCGGCGGGTTGGAGAGAGTTTACGAAATCAACCGCAGTTTTCGCAACGAAGGGATCGACACCTTTCATAATCCGGAATTCACCATGATGGAGTTTTACTGGAGTTTTGCGGATTACCGGGATTTGATGTCTTTTACGGAAAAGCTGTTCGTTTTTATCGCCGGCGATCTTTTTCAGGGGCTCAAGTTCACCTATCAGGGGACGGAAATTGATCTGACGCCGCCCTGGCAGCGGCTTTCCGTGAAGGATGCGCTTCTTCAAATCGCCGGGATGGAACCTGCCGATCTGACCGATCCAGCCCGAACAATCGCTTTTGCCCGCAAGGTCGGCTGCGATGTCAAAGAAAACGACCCGCTGGGGAAAATTCACATGGCCATTTTTGACGAAGTGGTCGAAAAGAAACTGATCCAGCCGACATTCGTGACCGATTATCCGGTTGCGGTGTCCCCCCTGTCCCGCAGATCCAATACGGAACCTGAACTGGTTGACCGTTTTGAGCTTTACATTTGCGGCCGGGAAATTGCGAACGCCTTTTCGGAATTAAACGATCCTGTCGATCAGAAAGAGAGATTCCTGCAGCAGTTGCATGAGCGGGAAGCCGGTGATGATGAGGCGCATGAAATGGATGAGGATTATATCCGCGCCCTGGAATACGCCATGCCGCCGACCGCCGGGGAAGGCATCGGCATTGACCGGCTGGTGATGCTGTTCACTGACAGCGCTTCCATCAGAGACGTTATTTTGTTCCCTCTGTTAAGAACCAGGCAGGAATAACACAGAGATTTAATAAAATTTTCATATCCGTGTTTTTAATAGACAACGGAATACCAGAGTTTAATGTCCTACGAACTTTTTATAAGCAGACGTTATTTAAGAGCGAAACGCAAGCAGGTGTTTGTTTCCGTCATTACGTTCATTTCCATCCTGGGGATTTTTCTGGGTGTGGCGGCCTTAATTATCGTTCTGGCGGTGATGAACGGATTTGAAGAAGACCTGCGCACGAAAATCCTGGGCATCAAGTCTCACATCGAATTAACCACCGACATGACCGGCCCCATGAAAGATTATCAGCAGGTGCGTCAGCGCATTGCCGGCATCGAAGGGGTGGTCGCGACCACGCCCTTTATCTACAGTCAGGCCATGCTGCGCAACGGCAACGGCGTTTCCGGGGTGGTCATTCGCGGCCTCGATACGCAAAGCGCTTTTCAGGTAATCCATCTCGGCAAAATCAGGGAAGGCAGCATTGAGCATCTCAACGCCATCCCGAAGGAGATTTTGTCCCGTCTGGCGGCTGAGGGCACGCAGCCGGAGGGCATTGTCATCGGCAGAGAAATGGCCCGGAATATGGGCATTGTCCTTTACGATACCATCACGATTATTTCTCCGGTCAGCATTGCCACACCGATGGGGATGGTGCCCCGGATGGAGAAATTTGTCGTGGTCGGCATCTTTGAATCGGGATTTTACGAGTACGATTCGACCCTGGCTTATCTATCTTTAAAAAGCTGCCAGAATTTCATGCAGATGGGCGATGCCGTTTCGGGCATCGATATTAAAGTCAATGATATCTACAAAGCGGATGTGATCGCGAAAAAAATTCAAAGCCAGCTGGGATTTCCTTTCTGGGCGCAGAACTGGATGCAGATGAACAAAAATCTGTTTTCCGCTTTAAAGCTGGAAAAGCGCGTGATGTTTATTATCCTGAGTTTAATTGTTCTGGTGGCGGCTTTTAACATCATCAGCGCCCTGATCATGATCGTGATGGAGAAGAACAAAGATATTGCCATTCTGAAATCCATGGGAGCTACTCAGCAGAGCATCATGAAGATATTCATTTATCAGGGCCTGATTATCGGCGTGATCGGCACAACGCTGGGCTGCATCGCGGGGCTGGCGGTGGCTTTCAATCTGCAGGAGGTGTCGCTGCTGGTGGAAAAGATTTTCCACTTCAAGTTTCTGCCGGGCGATGTTTACTATTTAAGCGAGCTGCCCTCCAAAGTGAATTACAGTGATGTGGTCATTATTGTGATCGGCACGCTGCTGATTTGTTTTTTATCAACCATTTATCCTTCGTTGAGAGCTTCCCGGACCGACCCGGCGGAAGCCCTCCGATATGAATAAAGTCCGCGGCGGATGTTCAAAACATGATTGTACTGGAAAATTTATCCAAGACTTTTGTCAAGGAAGAAAATAAGATTGACGTGTTGAGGGGGATGAACCTGAAGATCGAAAAGGGGGAATCCCTCGCTGTTCTGGGGGCGTCCGGCGCCGGGAAAAGCACGCTTATTCACATTATGGGGATACTGGATCACCCGACCGGCGGCCGTCTGTTCATCAACGGGATGAACGTCTTCGACTGGGAAGAAAAGAAAAGGGCTTCCTTTCGCAATGCCCATATCGGCTTTGTCTTCCAGTTCAATAATCTGCTGCCGGAATTCAGCGCTCTGGAAAATACGATGATGCCCGCCCTGATTGGAGGCGTGTCCAGGAAACAGGCCGGAGAAAAAGCTTGCAAATTGCTCGAGGAAGTTGGATTAGAGAGCCGAATCAGGCATAAACCGGGAGAGTTGTCCGGAGGCGAACAGCAGAGAGTGGCCATTGCCCGCGCTTTGATTATGGAGCCGGACATTCTGCTGGTGGATGAGCCGACGGGAAATCTTGACACGGAAACAGGAAGAAAGATAGAAGATATCCTGGTCCATCTGAACGTTGAGAAAAAAATTACTCTGGTGGCGGTAACGCATAACCAATTGCTGGCGGATAGAATGTCGGAAAGGATTGTTCTGCGCGATGGGAAAATTTATGACAATCACTAGAATGCCAAGACGGATATTTTTAATTATTTTATTGTTTTTAATGTGCTTTGCTTCTCCGTCTGATGCCCAGGAAGTCAAAAAAATTATGGTGCTGCCTTTTGAAGTATACAGCAATCAGGATACGAAGGCGATCCGCGAATCCTTGTATAAAAATTTATCGGAGACCCTGGGAAAAGAAAAAACGGTTCAGATGGTTGCCGCCGACGATTATTTGAAAAACTACATCAAAATTGAGGATGATCAGGCTGTTAAAATCGGCCGGGCAACTCAGGCGGATTTTGTCATCAATGGCAGCCTGGTTCATTTTGGAGACGCCGTCAATATTGACGCCAGAATCATTGACGTGGATAAGGGGGCCGTCTTATTAACCGCGTCAGCCCAGGGCAGGGGACTGGACAATCTGACCTCTGTTGTTGAACAATTGAAAACGGGCATTCTAAATTCCGTCGGCCTGGTTCAAAAAATAGCGCGGGTGGACATCAAGGGAAATAATAAAATCAACGCTTCAGCCATTACCGAGAAAATCAGGAGCAGAAAGGACGGTCAGTATTCCGAAGCCGATATCGCCGCCGACATCAAAACCATCTATAAGATGGGATTATTTTTGGATGTCACCGCGGAAGCAGACTCTACCTCCGAGGGCAAGGTCATTACCTTTATCGTGCAGGAAAAAGGCCTGATTTCCGATATCAGCATTACCGGCAATAAAGCCGTCAGCAAAGACGACATTCAGGGCGCTCTGAGCATCAAAAAGAAGCAGAATCTCAATCAGGAACAGATCAAAAAGGATATTGAAAAAATCAAAGCGCTTTATGACGGCAAGGGGTATTATAACGCGGAAATCAAGGACAAGATTGAACCGGATGGAGAGAAGGATTTTCGCGTCATTTTTCAGATCAAGGAGAATGAACGGTTTTATATCCGCTCCATCGCTTTCGAGGGAAACGAAGCCTATACCTCCAAGGAATTAAAAAACATGATGGGCACCTCCGAAAAAGGCGTCTTTTCTTTCATCACCGATTCCGGTCTGCTCAAGCGTGACCAGCTCAAACAGGATGTCGGCAAACTCAACGCGTATTATTTCAACAACGGTTTTATCAATGCTCAGGTGGGTGAACCGGAAATCACGACGGATAAGAAAGGCATCCTTGTAAAAATCAAAATCAAAGAAGGGAAGCGGTTTAAGGTCGATCAAGTGGGAATTTCCGGAGATCTGCTGGAGAAATCAAGAGAAGACTTGCAGAAGTCTCTCAAAGTCAGGAAAGGCGACAATTACAGCCGGGAAGCGATCATTAAAGACATCGAGCTTTTAACCCAGTCGTGCAATGATGAAGGCTACGCCCATGCGGATGTGAATCCCAGAATCAACACCCGGGAAAATGAACAGCTGGTGGATGTGGATTATCAGATCAATAAAGGCGAACTGGTGTATATCCAGCGCATTAATATCTATGGAAATAATGTGACCAGGGACAAGGTCATCCGCCGGCAGTTGGATGTCAATGAAGGCGACTTGTATTCCAGCAGCAAGCTGAAAAGCAGCTATGCCAGGTTGAACCGCCTGCGATATTTTGAAGAGATCGATTTTCAGACGGACAAGGGGCTCGACAAAAATAAAATGGATATCAACGTGCGGGTCAAGGAAAAAAGCACGGGGATGTTTATGATCGGCGCCGGATACAGCGCCGTTGATCAGGCGATTGTGATGGCTCAGATTACCCAGCAGAATTTTCTGGGCTACGGCCAGACCTTGAATCTGAAAGCGTCTCTCGGTTCTACCACCAATAATTATGATCTGTCTTTCACGGAACCCTGGCTTTTCGACATCCCGCTCTGGCTCAAAGCGGATATCTGGAAATACAAAAAAGAATACGATTATTATAACCTGGATTCACAGGGAGCGGGCCTGACCCTGGGATACCCTCTCTGGGGGAAAATCACGGGCTATCTGGGTTACAAGTATTATATTGACAATGTTACGGATGTTTCATCTTCCGCCACGGACTATGTCAAGGAACAGGAGGGTGAAACCAGCACCAGTGCCGTCACGCTGTCTCTGATTCGCGACACCACTGACGATTTTATGTTCCCTTCCAAAGGAACGAAGACCAATCTTTCAGTGACTTTCGCCGGCGAACCGCTGGGGGGTGAAGCTGAATATACCCAGTACAGCGGGAGCTTCAATACCTATCTTCCTTTGCCCTTCGGCGTCGTTTTTGGCACCAAGAGCAGGATCGGCTATATTCAGGAGCACGGGAATGAAGAAATTCCAGTTTCCATCCGATATGTTCTGGGGGGAATCAACAGCCTGAGAGGATTTCGTTATGTCGGTCCGACGAACGGGGGGACGAGCGACGTCATCGGCGGCAATTCTATGCTCATCTTTAATGTCGAACTGGTTTTTCCCTTTATCAAGGATTCCGGCATGAAGATAGCGGCTTTCTATGATGCCGGCAATTCCTGGGATGACAAGTACGATTTTGGTGATTTGAGGCAGTCCGTGGGACTGGGGCTGCGCTGGTATTCGCCGATCGGCCCCTTGAGACTGGAGTATGGACGCATTATCAACCGGGGAGACCTGGATGATCAGACGGACGGGCGCTGGGAGTTTACCATTGGCATGCCAATGTAAAAAAATAAATTAAAGAAATCATAAATAGAGAAAGGAGATTATCAATGAAAAAAAGTATTTATCTGATGGCCATCATGACCATGTTGATTTTTGTCTGCAGTACAACCGCATCGGCTGCCGATAAGATCGGTTTCATCAATTTGCAGGAAATCATGCAGAATTCCAACGCGGGGAAAAAGGCAGCGGAGGAATTTAAAAAGTATTACGATAAAGAAACACAGGAAATCAAAAATGCGGAGGCGGAGCTGAAGAAATTGAAGGACGAGCTGGAAAAGCAGGGCTCGCTAATGACCCAGAGCAAAAAGAGCGAAAAGGAAGCCGCTTACCAGAAGAAAATGAGAGATTATCAGCTGCTGGTCAATGATACGAACGAAGAGCTTAAAAAGCGTGATCAGGAAATGACTCAGAAACTGATGCCCGGAATCATTAAAATTGTGCGCTCCATTGCCGAGAGGGAAAAATATACGCTGGTCATGGATGTGGCCACCATGCCCGTTCCCTATCATGCGAAAGAAAATGATTTCAGCAGCAAGGTGATTGAAGAATTCAATAAAGCCAAATAACGGGATCAGTTTGTTCAATGAAAATGACTTTAGGGGAGATAGCCGCTTTTCTCGGCGGCACCGTTGTGGGCGCGGAGGATGTCCTCATCAGCGATATCCGTTCCATAGAAGAAGCGGGTGACGGCGATATTACTTTTGTCGCCAATAAGAAATATTTGAAGCAACTGCAGGGAACCCGGGCTTCGGCGGTTATTGTCTCTCCGCAGGTGACGGCGGAAGGGAAAAACCTGGTTGTGGTGGATGATCCCTACTCTGCCTTTGGAAAATTACTGGGGCTTTTTTATCCGTCAGACCATGGCCGAAGCGGCGTGGCGGCGGACGCTTATATTGAAGACGGCGTGGAGGTGTCGCCGGAGGCGACCATCTTTCCCCGCGCTTTTATTTCCCGGGGCGCCAGAGTGGGCAGGGGGGCGGTCATTTATCCTGGCGTCTTCATCGGCAACAATGTCTCCATCGGGGAAGATTCAGTCCTGTATGCCAATGTCAGCGTTTATCATTCCTGTGTCATCGGCAGCAGAGTGACTTTGCATTCCGGCGTTGTAGTGGGTGCTGACGGATTCGGCTTTTCATCGCCGGGCGCGGGCAATCATAAAGTCCCCCAGGTGGGTTTTGTGCAGATTGATGATGATGTGGAAATCGGCGCCAATACCACCATTGACCGGGCGACGTTGGGGAAAACCTGGATTCAACGCAATGTTAAAATTGATAATCTCGTCCAGATTGCCCATAACGTTGTTATCGGCGAAAATTCGGTTATTGTGGCGCAGGTTGGCATTTCCGGCAGCACCAAAGTGGGCAGGGGCGTGATGATTGGCGGACAGACGGGAATCGTCGGCCACATCAGCATTGGCGATCATGTAATGATCGCGGCTTCTTCGAAAATTCACAAAAGCATCAAATCCGGTGAAATTGTGGGCGGAGCGCCGCAAATGCCGTACAAGGAATGGCTGGAGGTCGAGGCATGCCGGTCCAAACTTCCCAGAATGAGAGCGACGCTTCAGGAGCTTGTTAAAAAAGTGGATGATCTCCAGAAAAAGTAAAGTTTATATAAAAAAGGTTCAAGTATGAAAATTCATCCGACAGCGATTGTTTCGCCCGACGCGAAATTGGCGAAAGGCGTGGAAATAGGGCCATACAGCATCATCGGCGGCGATGTCATCATCGGCAAAAACACCGTCATCGGTCCGCACACGGTCATCGATGATTATACGCATATTGGCGAAGACTGCCGCATCTTTCAGTTTTGTTCCATCGGCGCGCCTCCTCAGGATTTGAAATTTGCCGGAGAGAAGACCCGCGTGGTCATCGGAAATTTCAATACGATCCGGGAGTTTGTGACCATTAACCGTTCAACGGCAGCCGATATCGGCGTAACGATGATGGGGGATCACAATCTGATCATGGCGTCCTGTCATATCGCCCATAACTGTAAACTGGGCAATCATGTGATTATGTCCAACGGGGCCGCGCTGGCCGGCCACGTTCATGTTGAGGATTATGCCATCATCAGCGGCCTGACGGGAGTTCACCAGTTCTGCCGCGTCGGGGCGCATTGTATGATCGGAGGATGCTCCGCGGCGGTGAAGGACGTTCCGCCTTACACGATTGCCCAGGGAAACCATGCCAAACTGTACGGTTTGAATCTGATCGGCTTGAAAAGGAGAAATTTCTCCGAAAAGTCGATCAAAGCCATCAGCGAAGCCTACCGTATTATTTTCCGCTCCAAAATGCTTCTGGAGGAAGCCGTCAGGAAAGCGGAGGCGGAAGTGGAAGACCTGCCGGAAGTGAGACACTTTTTAAAATTTATTAAAGAATCGGAAAGGGGCATTTGCCGCTGAAATTTTGAATTAAAAAAATAAATGGAGTCGTGAACGTTAATCTCTCAGTCATTATTATCTGTTAAATATCATAGATGAGAGCGGGCCATAAACCAAAAAACGTTTATCGCCCGCGAGTCGGTTTTGCCGGGCAAAGCATCCATCCCATGAACCCTTTAAACACAAAAAACAAAACCATTATGATCATCGCCGGCGAAGCATCCGGCGATATGTATGGCGCGGATCTCGTCAGGGAAATGCTGCGGGTAAAACCGGACTTGTGTTTTTACGGCATCGGAGGAAAAAGAATGCGGGAGGAAGGCGTTGAACTTCTTGTCGATGTTTCCGAGATGGCCGTTGTCGGCATTACCGAGGTTGTTTCCAAATTAAGACATATTTTAAAAACGATGGCGATGATGAAGAAGTCTCTGGAGGATCGCCGGCCGGATCTGGTGATCTTAATCGATTATCCCGATTTCAATTTGCCGTTAGCCGGGGCGGCCAGCAAGAAGGGCATCAAGGTCTTGTATTACATCAGTCCTTCCGTCTGGGCCTGGCGTAAAGGCCGAATCGAACAAATCAAAAAGACCGTCAACAAAATGGCGGTTATCCTGCCTTTTGAAGTGGACGTTTATCGAAGGGCGGGTTTCACCGCGAATTATGTCGGCCATCCGCTGCTGGATATGGTCAAAACACAGTGCTCCCAACAGGAATCAAGAAAAAGATTTGGCCTCGCCGAAGACCGGATCACCGTCGCCATGCTGCCCGGCAGCCGGATGTCGGAAATCAGAAAGTTAATACCGGAATTATTGCGGGCGGCTTCCCTGTTGAAAAAAGAAATGCCGGAGATCCAGTTTGTTCTCCCGCTGGCCGAAACGATTGAGGAAAAAACCTTATCGGATATGATATCCGGATCCGGCGTCGAAATAAAAATCATATCGGGCCGCACCTACGATGTCATCTCGTGCGCCGATCTGGCATTGGTCAAATCCGGGACGGCCACATTGGAAACCGCTTTGCTCAATGTGCCCATGATTATCATTTACAAAGTATCTTTTCTTTCTTACTGGATCGGGAGATTCGTGATTCATGTCAAAAACATCGGTCTGGTCAATATTATTGCCGGGAAAACCATTGTGCCGGAATTGATTCAAAGCGACGCCGACGGCCACCGTATTGCCGCGGAGGCTCTTTCTATCTTAAAAAATCAGGAAAGAAAAAAGGAAATGATGGGTGAGCTGCAAAGGATACGCGCCATGCTGGGTGAACCGGGCGCCGCAAGAAGAACTGCTCAATTGGCGATGGATATGCTATAGAGAGTCTTATGGAACATTTTAAGCGTTTATTAAAACTGGCAAAGCCTTATACCAGCAAATTCATGCTGGCGAGCGTCTGTATGCTGATTGTCGGCGCCGCAACCTCCAGCCTTGCTTTCCTGATCAAGCCGGCGCTTGACGATATTTTCCTGAAAAAGGACGCGGCAACCCTCAAATGGCTGCCGCTGGCCATCATCGTCATATATCTGGTGAAGGGCGCATGCACTTACTCGCAAACCGTTATCATGAGCTTTATCGGTTTAAGGATTGTTAATCAATTGCGCAACCGGCTTTACGAACAGATGCAGAAGCAGTCGCTTTCTTTCTTCGCGCAGCATCCCACCGGGATATTAATGTCCAGAATTACCAACGATGTCGGTTTGATCAGAAACGCCGTTTCCGATGCCGTGACCAGCTTAATGAAAGACACTTTTACGCTGCTTTGTCTGGTCTTTGTCGTATTTTACCGAGACTGGAAATTGGCCCTGATCGCCATGCTGGTCTTTCCTCTGACGATTTACCCCATCCGGAAATTCGGAGAGAAGATGAGAAGCGTGGCGACGTCCACGCAGGTCAGCATGGGCAGTCTGAATACGATTTTACAGGAAACGATTTCCGGCGCGCGGATTGTCAAAGCCTTTTGCATGGAAAAATATGAAAATGAAAAATTTGCCGCGGAAAACGAGCGGCTTTTCAAATTTAATATGAAAGCCGTTTCCATCAACGCCATTTCCAGTCCGATGATGGAGTTTTTGGGAGGAATCTGCATCGGCGCGATCATCTTTTACGGCGGCTACAATGTAGTTCAGGGCAAATCCACGCCGGGGACGTTCTTTTCCTTTATGGCGGCCTTGCTGATGCTTTACGAGCCGATCAAGAGATTGACGCATTCCAACAACACGATTCAAAACGGCATTTCCGCGTCGGAGCGGATTTTCAGTATTATCGATCTGACGCCCGATATCCAGGATAGACCGGACGCGCTGAACATTCCGCCTGTCCGCCGCAGCATCGATCTTGAAAATGTCACGTTTTGCTACGAGAAAAAACCCGTCTTGAAAAATATCAATCTTTCCATCAAGGCGGGCGAGGTGATCGCGTTTGTCGGGATGAGCGGTGGTGGCAAAACCACGCTGGTGAACCTGATTCCCCGATTTTATGATGTCACCGGGGGGCGGGTTCTGATTGATGGCCACGATATCCGGGATGTGTCGCTGCACTCGTTGCGCCGGCAGATTGCGATGGTGACGCAGCAGACGATCCTCTTTAATGATACTGTCAGGAATAATATCGCTTATGGAAGTTTTGACAAAAGCGAAGAGGATGTTATCAACGCGGCCAAAGCGGCCAATGCCCATCATTTCATCATGAAAATGCCCAAAGGGTATGACACGAACATCGGAGAGCTGGGCGGCAAGATTTCCGGCGGAGAGAAACAGCGGCTGGCCATTGCCCGGGCGATTCTGAAAGATGCGCCGATTCTGATTCTGGACGAAGCAACGTCTTCCCTGGATACGGAAGCCGAAATGGAGGTGCAGGAGGCGCTGGACAACCTTATGAAGGGACGCACCACGCTGGTGATCGCGCACCGGCTCTCCACCATTCGCAATGCCGACAGAATCATCGCTTTAGTGAACGGAGAAATTGTCGAAGAAGGCGATCACGAAACGCTGCTGAAGAAAAAAGGAGAATATTTCCGTCTCTATAATTTGCAGTTTAAAGACGAAGGAAGTGATGAAAAGGATGATCAACTGGCAAAGGATCTGGGATGATGACGGAAAGACATTCTTTTATACGCCGGTCAGAATAATTGCGCTTATTCTGTCTTATTTTTATCTTTTGGTCGTCAGTATCCGCAACTGGCTGTATGACCACAAGATATTCAAGGAAACAAAACTTTCCTGTCCGGTCATCAGCGTCGGGAATATCACCGTCGGCGGAACCGGTAAGACGCCGTGCGTTATCATGCTGGCCCGGATGTTACAGCGCAACGGCTTTCAACCGGCTGTCATCAGCCGCGGTTATGGCGGCAAAAGTGTTCAGCCCGTCAATATTCTGTCGGATGGCCATCAAATATTGCTGGACAGCGAAACAGCCGGAGACGAGCCCTTTTTGATGGCCCGGGCGCTCCAGGGCGTGCCGGTTATCACCGGGGCCGCCAGAAAAATGACGGGGCAGGTCGCCATTAATCAATTCGGGGCGAATGTTTTGATTTGCGACGATGCGATGCAGCACCGGCAGATCTTCAGAGACATCAACCTGGTGCTGTTCGACAGCGGCGATTTGAAGCGCAGAAAAAATGTTCTGCCGCTGGGAAAATTGCGTGAACCGATCACGCAACTGAAGCGCGCTGATGCGCTGCTGTTGACACGCGTCGACGAAGCCCGCCCGGCGGACCAGGCCGTTGCGGAATTGATCGGCAACAGGAATATTCCTGTTTTTCTCAGTATCCATCAGCCCAAGGACATGGTCAGGGAAGATGGCGGCGAACCGATCCCGCTGTCCGTGTTGGCGGGAAAAAAGATTTGCGCCTTTTGCGGTATCGCCCGACCGGATTCTTTTAAAAAAATTTTAACGGACAGCGGGGCCATTATTCAGGCGTTTGATGTTTTCTCTGATCACCACCGCTTCTCCGCCGGAGAATTGGAGCTAATCAGAGGCCAATTTATTAAAGGCGGCGCCGACTATCTGCTGACCACGGAAAAAGATGCCATGCGTCTTCACCACCATTCCTGGTTTTTAAAGGAAGTTTTCATGGTGCGCATCGAAATTGAAATAAAGCCTTCGATTCAGGCGTTTGAAAAATTTATTATGGACAAATTGGAATTTAGTCTGAAAAAAGGATGATTGATTGAAGCAGGGGAAAAATAAAATATTGCCGAAAAAAGGTATGAAAAAGATTTTAATCCGCGGCACCAACTGGATCGGAGACGCCGTGATGACCTTGCCGGCTGTCGCATCCATTCGCGCCACCTATCCTCAGGCGCATTTGGCTATGCTGGTCAAACCATGGGTTGCCGATATTTATAAAATTTTTTCCGATCTTGACGAAGTCATCATTTATGAAAAGAAATTTGATCATCCGGCGGGAGTATTCGGACTGGCCCGGACGCTCAAAGATCGGAAATTTGACGCAGCCATTCTTCTGCAAAACGCGATCGAAGCCGCCATTATTGCCCTGGCCGCCCGCATTCCCGTGCGGGCTGGCTATGATTCGGATGCCCGCGGTCTTCTGCTGAGCCACAGTGTCCGGCGCACCGGGGCAATCAAAAAAGTGCATCAGATCGATTATTATCTGGAAATGGTGAAGTCTCTGGGATGCGTTTCCGTTGATCGGGAAATGCGTCTGGAGACAAAAATTAATGTTTCCGAAGCCCGGGAGATTTTGAAAAAATATATTCCCGATGCCCCCGAAAATATCATCGGCATAGCTCCCGGCGCGACTTACGGTCCGGCGAAAAAATGGTTCCCCGACAGATTCGCCGCCGTCGCCGAAAGCTTAAGCAAAAAACATTCGGCGCGGGTCATGATTATGGGCGGAAAAGCCGACGATGCAACCGCGCGGGAAGTTCAGGGCTTCGCCGGGACGGAGTTCATCAATCTTTGCGGAAAAACATCGCTGCGCGAGGCGATAGAGCTGATTTCTCAGTGCCGCGTTTTTATTAGCAACGATTCGGGCTTGATGCATGTCGCCGGTGCACTGAATGTTCCCACCGTGGCTGTCTTCGGGTCGACCAACCCCCGGACAACGGCCCCGGCAGGCAGGAAGTCCGTGATTGTTCGCCACGAAGTGCCATGCAGCCCCTGTCTGAAAAAAGAATGTCCCCTGGATTTTCGCTGCATGGAATTGATTTCCGTGAATGATGTTTTGCAGGCGGCTGAACGTTTGTGCGAAGAGAAGAAGGATTGAAATTGATGAAGAAGACTGCCGCCGTTTTTCTGGATCGAGACGGCGTGATTAATGAAGAAGTCGGCTATCTGGATAGTCTGGATAAATTGAAGGTTATCCCGGCAGCTTTTGAAGCTATCCGGCTGATCAATCAAAGCGGGATGAAAGCTGTGGTGATCAGCAATCAGGCGGGTGTGGCCAAAGGGCTTTTCACGGAAGATTTTGTGAAAAAAGCCAATCGTCATCTGCAAACCATCCTGAGCAGACAGGAGGCCTATCTGAATCATTTCTATTACTGCCCCCATCATCCCCTGGAGGGCGAGGATCCATACCGTAAAGTGTGCGAATGCCGCAAGCCGGCTCCGGGCATGCTGATTCAGGCGGCTCAGGATTTGGATCTCGATTTGCAGCAATCCTATTTTATCGGCGACCGGTTTAATGATATGGAAGCCGCGAGAAAAGCGGGTATCCGGGGCATTCTGGTGAAAACGGGATACGGCAGCGAACTATTGCAGGATGACGGGCCGGATAAGCCGAAACCGGATAATCAGCCGGATTTTGTTGCGGAGGATATTCTGGATGCCGTGCGATGGATTTTAAAGGACAGGATGTGAACATCTTAATCGTGAAGTTAAGCGCGATCGGCGATGTCATTCACACCCTGCCTTCGCTGGGCGCGCTACGTGGACTCTACCCCGGTGCGCATATCACCTGGGTGGTGGAGGAAGCCGCGGCCGATCTGATCAAGAATCATCCTTATCTGGATGAGGTGTTGATTTCCCGGCGCAAAAAATGGAGTAAAGATTTTCGCGACGGTCAGTGCAGACAAGCTTTTGCCGGGGCAAGATCCTTTGTAAGAGATTTGCGAAAGCGCCATTATGATCTGGTTGTTGATTTTCACGGCCTTTTCAAGAGCGCGATGATTGTTTTTCTCAGCGGCGGAAAGAGAAAACTGGGCTACGATTCGTGGCAGGAGTTAAGCGGATGTTTTCTCAATGAAAAAATTCCTGAAGATATGAACAAACACGCGGTTGACCGCTATCTGGATTTCCCCCGGCATCTGGGGGCAAGGATAGACAGCGTGCAATTTGTTTTGCCGTCAAATCCGAAAGCGGAAGAGCGGACAAAAATTCTGATGCGCCAGTACGCTCTGGAGGATAAAAAGTTCATTGCCGTCAATCCCATTGCGTTGTGGGAAACAAAACTATGGAGCAATGAAAAGTTCGCTCAGCTGGCTGATTTGATCAGTAATGAACTGCATATGAAAGTCGTCTTCACCGGTAGCAATAAAGAGGAGCTTGAGCAAATTACCCCATTCGTGACGTCAGATGGCATTAACCTGGGTGGTGAAACCTCTCTGCCGGAACTGGCCGGTTTGTACAAAAGAGCCCGGCTGGTAATCTCCACAGACTCCGGCCCCATGCATCTGGCGGCAGCAGTCGGAACGCCGGTGATTGCGATTTTCGGGCCGACCGATCCGGACAGAACCGGCCCTTATGGCGCGGGCCATATGGTGATCATGGCGGGGTTGGACTGCAGTCCCTGCCTGTTAAAAAAATGTTCGACGAAAAAATGTATGGAAGAGATAACGCCACAGCAGGTTTTTACCGCTGTGAAAAAAATGATTAAGGAGTGAAAAAATGCCATTAAACAAGCAATTACTGGAAATTTTAATCTGTCCTCAATGCCGGGGAAGGGTTCGTTATGATGAAAAAGAAAACGGCATCATTTGCGATAAATGTAAGTTGTTGTATGAAATCAAGGACGGCATCCCCGTAATGCTGGTAGAAGAGGCTAGAAAAATATCCTGACCTGAGCATAGGGAGATAATACGGCCATGCCATATAAAACGGCTTGATGAAATAATATTTCTTGACAGCTATTTTATATTCATATAAAGTTTTTGCACGTTAATGAAGGCTATTTGAACCCTATCCTTTGGAGCGTTTCAAGTATTCACGTAAACAACCCGAGATTAAAATCCGTAATTGTTGAAAATCTAAGCTGCCTTTATTGTGTTTCTGTAAAATAATGCATTAAACAAAATCAAATATGTGATTTCAAACCGTTATTTCATTTATATTAAAATAAGGAAATATTTATGAACATCGAAGATATCAAACGATTGCCTATTAGTGAATTAAATGATCTGGGCAAAAAACTGAACGTTCCGGGTGCGAGCGGGATGCGCCGTCAGGAATTGATCTTTGCTATTCTGCAGACACAGGCGGAACAAAACGGCGTCATTTCCGGATCGGGTGTGCTGGAAATTTTGCCCGACGGATTCGGTTTTTTACGCGCCGTTGATTACAACTATCTGCCCAGTCCGGACGATATTTATATTTCTCCTTCCCAAATCAGAAGATTCAACCTGAAAACGGGCGACACGGTTTCCGGCGAAGTCCGTCCCCCGAAGGAAGGAGAGAAATATTTTGCCCTTCTGAAGGTGGATACCGTCAATCTGGAAAGCCCGGAGCAGGCGCGCGACAAGATCCTGTTTGACAACCTTACGCCTCTTTATCCGCAGGAAAAATTGAATCTGGAACATGATCCAAAAAATTTCTCCACCCGGACGCTGGATCTGTTCGCGCCCATCGGCAAGGGGCAACGAGCGCTGATTGTTTCTCCGCCGCGCGCCGGCAAAACCGTTCTTTTGCAGGATATCGCCCACAGCATTACCGCCAATCATCCCGAAGTGGTTTTAATGGTGCTTCTGATTGACGAACGGCCGGAAGAAGTAACGGATATGCAGCGCAGCGTAGCCGGCGAAGTGATTGCCTCGACGTTTGATGAACCGGCGACATGCCATGTGCAGGTGGCGGAAATGGTCATTGAAAAAGCCAAACGTCTGGTCGAACATAAAAAAGACGTGGTCATTCTGCTGGACAGCATCACCCGTCTGGCGCGTGCCTATAATACGGTTGTCCCCCCCAGCGGAAAAGTGCTCTCCGGCGGCGTGGATTCCAACGCCCTGCATAAGCCGAAACGCTTTTTCGGCGCGGCCCGCAATATCGAAAACGGTGGCAGTCTGACGATTATTTCCACGGCGCTGATTGACACCGGCAGCCGGATGGATGAAGTTATTTTTGAAGAATTCAAGGGCACGGGCAACATGGAACTACATCTGGACCGCCGGATTGCCGACCGCAGGATCTTCCCCGCCTTCGATCTGATTCGTTCCGGAACGAGAAAAGAAGAGATGCTGATTCCCAAAAACAATCTCAATCGGGTCTGGATACTCCGCCGGCTGCTTCAGGAAATGAATCCGGTGGACGCCATGGAATTCATCATCAGCAAAATTAAAAAGACGGAAACCAATCAGGAATTCCTGGATTCTATGAATTCATAACGGATAAAAAGGCGTTTTTATTTTGCTTGAATTTTTAACGCAGATATTGTAATGCAAACGACACTTTTGAAAGAAAGCAAAAAACATTAATAATTATTTATAGATAAACTCCAGGGAGGAAAAGAAAGAGACAATGAAAGAAGGAATTCATCCGGAATATAAGGAAACAACCATTACCTGTGTTTGTGGCAACGTCATCAACACGCGGTCGACAAAGAAGGATATCAAAACTGAAATTTGTTCCAACTGTCATCCCTTTATAACCGGCAAGCAGAAGATTATGGATACCGCCGGTCGCGTGGAGAGATTCAAGAAGAAATACGAAGCCAAAGCGGATGCCGCTCCGGCCAAAAAGACCGCCGCCAAAAAAGCGGCAAAATAATCATTGCCGAAGCTTCTTCGATGAAGGAAATGACTGTCTTGGAATATCGGATCAAGATCGTTCATCTTTGTTGTGCGATAAAGTATTTATCCGACGATATTTGCTCTGAAAAGCCGCGCATCAGCGGCTTTTCCCGTTTCGGATATCGTTGCCCTTCAGCCGTTTTATCAAGCGCCGTCCGGCGCAGCCATTTGTAGGTGTCCTTCGCAGCTGTAGAGAAGGAAGCCTGTGAAGGCGTCTGTTAAATTATCTTAAACAACCACGTTTTTAATTAAAGAAATACTATGGATATTATACTGGATAAACTTAACGATATTGAACTGCGCTACCGGGAATTGGAGGGACAGCTCAGTGATCCCAAAATTGTTGCCAAACCGGGGATGTATCAGAAATATGCCAAAGAGCATGCCGATATAAGAGAACTGGTGGAAACGATTCGCGTCTACAATAAAGTCAGAAGCCAGATTGAAGAATATCAGGACGTTCTGGGGGGAAGCGACGATGAATTGAAGTCCATCGTCAAAGACGAAATGCCACAGTTGAAGCAAAAGCAAACCGATCTGGAAGATCAATTAAAAATACTGCTGCTGCCTAAAGATCCCAATGACAGCAAAAATGTTTTTCTGGAAGTCCGGGCGGGCACCGGGGGCGATGAAGCCGGTCTTTTTGTTGGTGATTTGTTTAGGATGTATGCCAAATACGCTGAAGCTCAGGGCTGGAAAGTGGAAGTGATCAGCAGCTCGTCTTCCGGTGTTGGCGGCTTTAAGGAAATCATTGCCCAGATCGAAGGCAGCGGGGCCTACAGCCGTCTGAAGTATGAAAGCGGTGTCCATCGGGTTCAGCGTGTTCCGGTAACGGAAGCGCAGGGACGCATCCATACCTCGGCGGTTACCGTGGCTATCATGCCGGAAGCGGAAGAGGTGGAGGTGAATATCGATCCGAATGATTTGCGCATTGATGTCTATCGTTCCACCGGTCATGGCGGCCAGAGCGTTAACACGACTGATTCCGCCGTCCGCATCACCCATCTGCCGACGGGACTGGTCGTGACCTGTCAGGATGAAAAATCACAACTCAAGAACAAGAACAAGGCCATGAAAGTATTGCGGGCGCGGCTTCTGGATGCCGAGGTGCAGAGGCAGAATGCCGAGCAGGCTCAGGCCCGGAAAAGCCAGGTGGGCAGCGGCGACCGTTCAGAGCGCATCCGCACGTATAATTTTCCTCAGGGAAGAATAACCGACCACCGCATCAATCTGACCCGCTACGATCTGGATAGTTTCATCAATGGCAATATCGGCGCCATGATCGACGCTTTGGCAGCGCATGCTCAGGCCGAAGCCTTAAATAAAACGTAAAATCATATTCCTTTATTTACTTCACTTCCGGAAAGGTTTGCGAGATTGCTTTTTGAAAGACCGCCGGATTGCTCTTGTATTTACCAATGATCAGATCGGCAAATTTCCAGACGTTTAATCTGATTTCACGCTTGTAGGCGTTGATTTTATAGATTTCCGGAATGCCGCTGAATTCGTCGGAGATGTGAAAAAAATATTTAATTTGATTTTTCTTGTCGATGTAATGCCTGGGCGTTCCCTGGTGCTGGACTCCGTTCCGGTAAACAATCCAGAAGTGGTTAAAATCTTCCAACCTGATCCCTAAATCTTGTGCGGCGGCAGCCTTAAACGTTTCGTCGTCCCTTTTGCCCTGGAGGGTATTGGTCAGCGCGCGATAATACCGTTCGCAAAGAAAAAGCGCGGCGGACAGAGCCAGAAACCCTCCGTCCCCTTCCGGCATTTCCTTTAATTTTTCTATCGGCTTAATAAACCAGCCGTCAAACCTTTCCTCGAGGGAGGCACCCGGTTTCATAATGGTTCCCTTAATAAAAATATGAATGGTTCGCGTTTATAAACACTTGACAATCAATTTGCAACAAAATATTTCCAATTTTGATTAGTGTATTCTATTGTTTCATTTAATGATTCAGGAAGTGTGATAATGGTGCACAATATTCTTAATGATGCGGTTCATGCTCTGGAAGCCGCGGGCAGTCCTTCCGCGAGACTGGATGCCGAAGTCTTGCTGGCTTTTTGTCTGAATTGTGACCGGGTGGAATTTCTAAAAAATCCCGAAATGACTGTCGCTGAGGATAAACTTGCCGAATACAGAACACTTATTTTCAGAAGATTGCAATGGGAGCCGGTGGCCTACATTACCGGTCGTAAAAATTTCTGGACTTTTACGCTCGAAGTGAACAGGGATGTCTTGATTCCCCGTCCGGATACGGAAATTATTGTTGAAGAAGCGCTGGACGTCAGCCGTAAAATGGACCAGGCGGCAATCAGAATACTGGATATCGGCACGGGCAGCGGGGCGATTGCTCTGGCGTTGGCCCAAGAGATTCCCACCGCCAGAGTCACGGCCACGGATATTTCACCTGCCGCTCTGGCGCTTGCCCGGAAAAATGCCCGCTCTCTAAATCTGGACGATAGAATTGATTTCCTTCAGGGCGATTTGTTTGAACCGGTGAAAGGAGAATTTGATATCATTGTCAGTAATCCGCCTTATATTCCGGATGCTGAATACGCGGAACTTCCTGCCGGTGTGAAAGATTACGAACCCCGGATGGCCCTGTGGGCCGGAAAAAACGGCCTGGAATTTTATGAAAGACTGATCTGTCAGGCATCCGGATATCTGCGAAAAAATGGTTGGCTTTTGTTGGAAATTGGCGCTAAACAGGAAAATCAGGTTCGCGGACTGATGGAAGAAACCGGCTCTTATGAAGGCATAGTGATGCGCCGGGATTACGCCGGATTGCCGCGGGTGATAAAAACAAGGAGAAGATAAGTGGATAAAATAGTTATTCAGGGAGGGAAACCGCTGCGCGGCAATGTCCGGATCAGTGGCGCGAAAAACGCGGCGCTGCCGGTTCTGGCGTCGGCGCTGCTCACGGCGGGAACCAACACCTTCCGCAACATTCCCGATTTGATGGATATCAAGACGATAAAAAAACTGCTCATGAGCATGGGAGCTCAGATTGAAGGGGAAGAAACCGTCCAGATCAATGTCGATAAAATTACCAGTCCTACGGCTTCTTATGATCTGGTCAAAACCATGCGGGCGTCCATTCTGGTTCTCGGGCCGCTGGTTGCCCGCGCCGGGGTGGCGCGAGTTTCGCTTCCGGGAGGCTGCGCCATCGGTGCGCGGCCGGTTAATCTCCATCTCAAAGCGCTGGAAGATATGGGAGCGCACGTCGAACTGAAGAACGGTTATATTGAAGCGAAAGCCAAAAAATTAAAAGGTGCGGATATCTATTTTGATCTGACCACGGTTACCGGCACCGAAAATATTATGATGGCGGCCACGCTCGCTAACGGCACGACGGTTTTGAACAATGCCGCGCGCGAACCGGAAGTTGTCAACCTGGCGGACGTGCTCAAAGGCATGGGAGCGAAAATCAACGGAGCGGGAACCGATGTGATTACCATTGAGGGCGTCACGTCATTGAAGCCCACGGAGGCGGCCATTATTCCGGACCGCATCGAAGCGGGAACCTTCATGATTGCCGCGGGAATGACGGGCGGCGAGATCAATGTCATCGGCTGCAACCCGAATCATCTGGAAGCACTGATCAATAAATTGCGCGATACCGGAATGAAGATCACGCCCACCAAGCACGGACTGAAAGTATCGGCCGGCAAAAAAATCAACAGCGTTGATGTTACAACGGTTCCTTACCCCGGATTCGCCACCGATTTGCAGGCGCAGATGATGGCTTATATGAGCATCGGCAGCGGGCTGAGCGTGATTTCCGAAACTGTTTTTGAAAACCGTTTCATGCATGTCAGTGAACTGCTGCGCATGGGCGCCGACATTGTCATCCAGGGTGGAAACGCCATTGTCCGCGGTGTGCCCAAACTGCGCGGCGCTCAAACCATGGCGACGGATTTACGGGCATCAGCCTCGCTGGTTCTGGCAGGACTGGCGGCGGAAGGCACAACGGAAATATCCCGCGTCTATCACATTGACCGCGGTTATGAGACCATTGAAAAGAAATTTTCCGCCCTCGGAGCGGATATCCAGAGGGTAAAATGATGAAGATCATCAAATCGAGCGCACCGGGCTTCAAACTGTTTTTCCGTGATCTGCGACAAAGAGGCGGCGCCTTCTCCCCCGAACTTTTATCATCCGTGTCCGGAATTGTAGAAGATGTCCGGGACTGCGGCGATCAGGCTTTGTTTCAATACACGGAGAAATTTGACGGATATAAACTGAAGACGGCGACTATCGAAGCAACGAACGCGGAAAAAAAGAAGGCCATTGCTCGGGTCAGGCCGGAAGATTTGAAAGTGCTGAAACTGGCGGCGCGGCGCATTGAAGCTTATCATCGTCATCAGATCGCGCGCGGCTATCAGGTCAAAAATGAAAGCGGCGTGGAACTGGGGCAGAGGATACTGCCCCTGCAGCGGGTGGGCATTTATGCGCCCGGCGGCAAGGCCTCGTATCCGTCAACCATTCTGATGGCGGCGATTCCGGCGCGCATCGCCGGTGTGGAGGAAATTATTCTGGTGAGTCCCGCCCCGCAGGGCAAACTCAGCCCGCTCATTGCCGCGGCAGCGGAAGTCAGCGGTGTCCAACGCATCTTCAAAATCGGCGGTGCGCAGGCAGTGGCCGCTCTGGCTTTCGGCACGAAAACGGTTCCGCAGGTGGATAAAATAGTGGGTCCGGGCAACGCTTATGTCGCCGCGGCAAAAAAAATGGTTTTCGGACAGGTGGATATCGACATGATTGCCGGTCCCAGCGAAGTGGTTGTTATTGCCGATTCCACGGCTGACGCCTCTTTTGCGGCGGCTGATATGCTGGCGCAGATTGAGCACGATGAAATGGCGGCGGCCCTTCTGCTGACGCCATCGGAAAAAATCGCCGCCGCGGTATCTCTGGAAATAGACCGGCAGGTGAAGACGTCTTTACGACAGAGCATCATCGAAAAATCTCTGGCCAGATACTGCGCCATGATCATCACGAAAAGTATTCAGGAAGCTGTGGACATCGCCAATGCCTTTGCTCCCGAACATCTGGAGTTGATGATCAAAAACCCAAAAAAGATACTAGAAAAAGTGAGAAACGCCGGCTCCGTCTTTTTGGGATCTTATACGCCGGAGGCGCTCGGCGATTATCTGGCCGGCACCAATCACATTTTGCCCACCGGCGGTACGGCGCGTTTTTCGTCGCCACTGGGTGTGTATGATTTCTACAAGCGCTTAAGCTACCTTTCCTTCTCGCGGGAAGCGTTTTGGAGACTGAGTGAACCGACCGCTCAATTTGCCCAAAAAGAAGGACTTGATGCGCACGCCAATTCGGTTCTCATCCGCAGAAAGTAAGTTTTGTCTAAAAATGAAAATATCCGAAAGCAATAAATATCCATCCGTGAAAAAAGTGAGTGACGAAGAGCGCATCGGCATGGTGAAAGAAATTTTTTCAACCATCACCGGCCGATATGATTTTCTGAATCATTTTCTGAGCCTGCGCCGTGATATCGCCTGGCGTCGTTTCACGGTCAAAAAAATGAATTTTTTTAAGACGAAAAGACTTCTTGATATCGCCTGCGGTACGGGAGATTTATCCATCAACGCCTGTCTGGAGCACGAGGCCATATCCGCTGCCGCCGCTGATTTTGTCTATCCTATGATAAAAGTCGGACAAGACAAAGTAAAGAAAATAGGCCTTTCCGGTAGAATATATTTTCTTCAGGGAAACGCTTTAAGTCTTCCTTTCGAAGACAATTCTTTTGATGTTTCGGCGATGGCTTTCGGAATCAGAAACATTCCTCAAAAAGCGCAGGCCCTGAAAGAAATGCTGCGCGTCACCGTGCCGGGCGGACAGATTATGATTCTGGAGATGACGTTTATCCAGAACCGTTTATTCAAATTGTTTTATTATATCTATTTAAACTTTCTGCTTCCCCTGCTAGCTAAAATATTTTCCAAAAACGCCGCGGCCTATTATTATCTGGCTGATTCCATTATGAATTTTCCGTCACCCGAGGAGTTTGCCGCCTTTATGAGAGAAAACGGCATCGTCGCCGTCAAAATTTACCCGCGCACGTTTGGCATTGCCTGCCTGTATGCAGGAATCAAAGATTCATCCAATCAGGATAAGGGATGTCTTTAAAGATTGGGTCAGAATTTGGAAATTATCGCCTGATTGATGTAAAAACTTGACAAGCGAAACCCCTTAAGATAAAAGTTGTGCCCCTTTAAGGATCTTCTCAAGCCGGGTGCCGATGTAGCTCAGCCGGTAGAGCAACTGATTCGTAATCAGTAGGTCACCAGTTCGATTCTGGTCATCGGCTCCATTAAAATCAAGTAGTTGCTCAATTTTTGAAAAAAGTCATTTTATCCCGTGCCGGTCCCGTTTTTTTTATTTTCAACTGGGCATAAAAAACCTTAAGAAGTATTTTCGGGTCGTTCTTTGATGCAATAATATTGCTTGACAGATAAGACCGTTGGCTGATAATGTCTCAAATAGGAATCATTCCGAAAGATAATGTTAAATAAAACAGAATTTATCGATCAATTGAGAGAAAAAGGTCTGAAGGTCACCCCGCAGCGTTTGTCTGTTATTGAAACCCTTATGGAAAACCGCTACGACCATCCCGGGGCAGCATTGGTTTATCGGGAGGCGCGTAAAAAATTAGCCAGCATCAGTTTGTCCACTGTTTACGCAACACTGAAAGAGTTCTCTGAACATGGCATGATCAGGGCTCTGGAGTTTGATCGAATAGAAAACCGTTATGACCTGGATCTTTCCGAACACGTTAATCTTGTTTGTTTAAAATGCGGTTCTATCAGTGATTTTGATCTCCCCTGCTCAATTGAAACCAAGAATATCAAGCGCAAAGCCGGTTTTGTCATTACGGACACGCGCATGGAATATTACGGCTATTGCCGGAATTGTATGAAAAATACTTTAAAGGAGTAAAAGATATGATGAAAAAATTAATGAGCTTTGTTTTGCTCGGATTATTGCTCATTCTTGCTGCCGGTTGCGGCGGCAGTAGTGAAGAAGAAAAAAATTCTTCCCCAAAAGCAATGGAAACATTTTCTCTGGCGGGAGTTGAAGGAACAATTGATGGGGAGGACATAGAAGTTACTGTTCCATACGGCACTAATGTAACGGATTCGGCAGCGACGTTTACTTATACCGGAGCCAAAGTGGTGGTAGGAGAAGCCGAGCAGGAAAGCGGCGTAACAACCAATGACTTTACCAATTCAGTGCTTTATACGGTAGTGGGTGATGATAATTCGACAAAAGATTACACGGTAAAGGTGACCATTGCTCCGTCATCGGACAAAGCAATTACGTCATTTTCTCTGGCGGGCGCCAATGGTACAATCAATGGCCAGACAATTGCTGTGAAATTGCCGAGTGATACGAATGTGACAAATCTGGCGGCGACTTTCACGACAACCGGCACTGAAGTGAAAGTAGGTGACGTTGTTCAGATCAGCGGCCAGACACTCAACAACTTTACCAATCCGGTGGTTTATACCGTGACGGCGGCGGATGCTTCTACCCAGATTTACACAGTAACGGTAACGCTAGAAACGGTGATACAAAAAGCGACAGCGATCAGAGTTTCCATATCACCGGATAATACGGGGACTGTTGTTCCTTACGGAGTTTTTTGTGCAAGATCGAAAAGCTTTGTCGCTACGGTAACTGTAACAGACCCGGATGGTAATACGATTGTTGACTGGGAATGGTTAGATACTGATCGGAGTGGCACAGTAAAAAGCAGGGGAACAGGTACGACAACAATAACCGAAATAAACGGGACGAAAAAGATATCATTATCACCACCATTTTACACGGCACACAAAATTACATTTAAAGCGACCGCAGACGATGGCGTAACCGGCTCCTTCACTACTCCCGAAATCGCCTGAGGAACAAACTACTAACCACCCGTGTGGTGGGATAAAAGAAAATAAAGCAGACACCTTTTGAACAAACGGTTCTTAAGCACATCTGAAAGCATTGAGTGAGACACTGGCAACTGTCGAGAAAATCTCAATAAGAATTAAGAAGGGGGATTGGTTGAATCTAATCCCCCTTCTTAATTCTTATTGCCACATATTTTCTTGGAAATTTAGGGAGGCTTCGCATCACAGGTGATTAAAGAATTTTTTCTCAAGTCATATTTTGATATCTGGAATTTTTCATCATTTATTGCTAGTAAATTTCAAAGGCAAATTGAGACATGAGGGAGATGCACTTCCATTGAATTAAAGGAGAAATATTATGAACAGACAGGCGCATATAAATCTATTATTGATAACATCATTATTATTGATACCCTTCTTTGTTATGAATGATATGACGTGGGCTTCTGAAAAAAAAGTAACGGATAAAGAAATTGTTTTATCAACCGATAAAATGCTGAAAGACGTCAACATGTGTTTGAAGCAAGCTCATGAGTTTTACCAAAAAGGTGATTATCAGCGGGCGATCAATCAGTATAATCAATGTATTGAAATACACCCTCAAAGCTATGCGTCTTACTATTCTCGCGGCATGGCTTATTACATGCTGGGCAATCATGCAAAAGCCGTCAAAGATTTGGACATGGCCATTAAGTTCAATCCCGCAAATGCAATATCTTATGGCACGCGCGGAAATGCTTACCACAAGCTTGGCAATTTCAATCAATCGATTAAAGATTATTCAAAAGCGGTGGAAATGAACCCCCGGGATACGGCGTCTTATATTAACCGGGGGAATAGCTATGAGAGCATCGGCAAATATGACGAGGCGATAAAAGATTATACGCAATGCATTAAGATAAAACCGGATGATGCCGATGCCTATTATAATCGGGGGATTGTCTGTGAAAAAACGGGTAATTACGCTCAGGCGATTAAAGATTTCACGAAAGTCATAGCGCTCAATCCGCAAAATGCCGATGCCTATTATAACCGGGGAAACTCCTATGAGGGTATGGGTAATCCCAGGAATGCGGCCAAAGATTTCAGCAAAGTCATAGAATTGAACCCGAAATACGAAAATGCCTATTACAAAAGAGGTCTTGCCAAGACGGCGCTCGGCCTGAAGAAAGAGGCATTGACCGATTACCGGTCAGCGGCAAAATTAGGCCACAAAGAATCACAGGATCTTCTCAAAAAGCAGAATCTTAACTGGTAGTTCAAGGTAAAGTGATATTTTTTCCGGATGATGTGTTTCATTCAAAAATAGCGGCGGCAGGACCGAAGAAGATCAACCAAGATGAGTAAAGAACAAACACCGGCAGAGATAGAGTTGAATCCCGAATTTCAGCGCGCGCTGGAGTTGATGGAGAAGACGGAACAACATGTCTTCATCACAGGCCGGGCGGGCACGGGCAAGTCAACGCTGCTGAATTATTTTTACAGTCACACGAAGAAAAATGCCGTTCTGCTGGCGCCGACCGGGGTGGCCGCCGTGAATATTGCCGGTCAGACCATTCATTCCTTTTTCCAGTTCAAACCCAATGTGACGCCTTCCGCCATTAAGAAAAAGAAGCGTACGGGGCTGGACAATACCTCTCTCTATAAAAAATTGACCACCATTGTCATTGACGAGGTTTCCATGGTGCGCGCCGATCTGCTGGACTGTGTGGATAAATTTCTGAGGCTCAACGGCCCGCACGCAAAACGTCCCTTCGGCGGCGTGCAGATGATTTTTATCGGCGATCTCTATCAATTGCCGCCGGTTGTCACGAGCGCCGAGCGCGAAATTTTCCGGTCGCATTACGAAAGTTCTTATTTTTTCAGCGCCCACGTCATGAAACAACTGGCGCTGGAATTTGTCGAACTGGAAAAAGTTTACCGCCAGAAGGATGACGATTTCATCCGCCTGCTCAATGCCGTTCGCAACAATTCCATCACGGACGATGATATTGCTTTGTTCAACCGGCGCTGCGATTCATCCTTTACTGCCGCCGCGGATGATTTTTATATTTCGCTCACCAGCACCAACGATCTGGCGGATGACATCAACGCGCAGCGCCTGTCGCAATTGCCCGGCAGAATCTGGAAAGCCCGGGGAGAAATATCGGGTGATTTCGGCAGGGAATATCTGCCGACGGCGGTCGAGTTGAACCTCAAAAAAGGCGCGCAGATTATGATGCTCAACAACGATTCCTACGGCCAGTGGATCAACGGCACGATTGGCAGGGTGAAAAAATTTGCAAAAAATGAGGATGGCGAGGATGTCATTATCGCGCAACTGGACAACGGTGAAACGGCGGAAGTTTCTCCTTATGTCTGGAAAATCTACAAGTATGTCTTGAAAAACGGGGAATTGCTGTCGGAAGAAGTCGGGTCTTTCCGCCATTATCCGGTCCGTCTGGCTTTTGCCGTCACCATTCACAAAAGCCAGGGTAAAACCTTTGAAAAGGTTGTCATTGATGTCGGACGCGGCACTTTCGCCCACGGACAGATGTATGTGGCGCTTTCCCGCTGCACGACACTGGACGGAATTATCCTGAAGACGCCGTTGAAGAAAAGCCATGTCTTGATGGACTGGCGCGTGGTGAAATTTCTGACGGGTTTGCAATACGCAAAGGCCGCGCTGTCCTGCACACGCGAAGACAAACTGCGGATGCTGACCAGGGCCATTCAAGAACAGCAAACCGTCGAAATTGTTTACCTGAAAGCCAAAGATGAAAAGTCAAAACGGTTGGTCCGCCCGTTATTGATTGAAGATATGGAATTCAACGGACATCCTTTTCTGGGATTGAATGCCTATTGCCTGGCGCGCCGGCAACCAAGAGTCTTTAACATAGATCGCATCCTGCAAATCTCCTTATCACCCGGGGGATAAGAAAAAATAGCCATCCGATAGGGCTGCTCCCGCAATCAAGGTGTTGATGAATTCTTATCCAGCGCGTTTTGCGTTAATCTGTCTTTGCTGAAATAGGCGCACAGGGTAATCAAAATAATGATCGGAACTCCCAGTTCCGCTATTTCTTCGATCGCGCCGGCATCTAATGATAACTGATGTGATATCTCAATACCCAGCCCCTTGAGTTTTCTGTCAAGACCGTCAAGAGTCTGAGAGACACCCAGCAGTGCACACGTAATGAAAACGCCGACGGCTACAATATCTTGTCTTCTTAAATTAATTAAAAAATCTCTTAAATGACGGCGGATCATCATGAAAATGATATAGAGAAGGAAAACGATAATAAAGATGCCGATTATTTTTTCTAAAAGAGGGACATTGGCGCCTGTGTAGAATCTGAGTTTAAAGATTCCTGTCGTGGTAAAGCGAGTGTCAAAATCCAGTTCTCTGAGCATGAAAAAGATAATAAGTGTAAATATATCATAATATTTCTTAATATAGGAAAGCCCGCCCCGATACACCATTACAGCGACACAAAGGAAATAACCCAACGCCGTTGCCGCTTCAATCAGGCCGCCTTCCTTGAGCAGAAATTTTCTGTCGGGGCCGTCTAAAACAAGAGAGAGGCCGAACAGCAGTAAAAGGATTATGCCGGCAATAATGAATTGAATTACGGTGTTTCTGTCATTTGAAAGCATCGATGTCTAATAATTGAATTCGGCGGAAGTATCAACTAAATTGTTAAAATTAAAACGAAATACTGAGTGAATTGATAAAAGTCCGGCGGAGTGTCCTGATCGTCAACATGTCTGTCATTAAAAACACCTTGACAAAATATTTTCGTTCAATAACATTAGCGCCTCGTGAGCGGGCGTAATTCAGCGGTAGAATGTCAGCTTCCCAAGCTGGACGTCGCCGGTTCGAGCCCGGTCGCCCGCTCCAATTTTTAAAAAAGGACGGTTATTTACCGTAATCTTTTTGCTTGCTTTGTCCCAGGGGATATGCTAGCAAAATTCGAAACCATCGATAAGGTAGTATTGATGAGTGGGCTCGTGCCCACTTTTTTATTTTCTGAGTATGGATGCTGATGTAAAAGAAAAAATATGGTCGTTAGCCGAACCGGTTGTGGTTGCGGAAGGAATGGAGTTGATTCACGTGGAATGCATCAAAATGCATACACGCTGGATTATCCGGCTTTTTCTGGACAAGGATGGCGGGATCACGCTCAATGATTGCACCAACATAAGCAATCAATTGGGCGATATTTTCGATATTCGCGAGGTGGTTAACGGTTCTTACACGCTGGAGGTCTCTTCGCCCGGTTTTGACCGGCCGATATCGCGGGATGTGGATTTTTTTAAATACCGGAACTCCAGAGTGAATATTAAAACAGTTGCTAAAATCGATGGTGTCAAGAATTTTCACGGTATTCTGGTTGATTCTATAGAAGAAGCGGGCCGGAAATTTGTCATTATTGATGTTGCCGGTAAAACTTACCGCATTTCGCGGCAGGATATTTTAAAGGCCAATCTTGCCGAAGAGGGATAATATAAAAAAGGGAATAACGCCAGTAGGCTGAAATTCTATATCATATCAGCGAAAAAAGGGAGGAATTTTCAAATGTTGCCAGAACTTAAACGTCTGATCGAACAGATGGGTAAGGACAGAGGTATAAGCAAGGAGATTATTGTCGAAGCCCTCGAAGCGGCAATGCTTACTGCTGCCGGTAAGAAATTCGGACAGAATGTGGAAATAGAAGCGCATTACAATGATGAAACCGGTGAAGTGGAGGTTTTTCAGTACAAAACTGTTGTGGACAAGGTTCTGCATCCGGAAACGCAGATTTCCAGAGAAGAGGCAAGGAGAACGCTTGATGAAGGCGCCGAGTTTGGGGACAGTCTGGGAAGGAAAATCGAAACCAGCGCCTTTGGCCGGATTGCCGTGCAGTTGGCCAAGCAGATCATCATTCAAAGGGTTAAAGACGCGGAATGCGATAACATCTATGATGAATACAAGGATCGCAAAGGTGAACTGGTCAACGGTTTTGTACAGCGATTTGAAGGCGGCAGTATTGTTGTCAATCTCGGACGGGCGGAGGGCATCGTGCCGCAATCGGAACAGATTCATCGCGAAGCTTACAAACGCGGTGAAAGAATCCGCGCCTATATCGTTGAGGTGAAAAAAAGCGCCAAGGGATTGCAGATCATCCTTTCGCGTACTCATCCGGCCTTCCTGAAAGCTCTGTTTGAGGTCGAAGTGCCCGAGATATCCGAAGGATTGATTGAAATTCTCAATGTAGCCCGCGAACCGGGCAAGCGGGGCAAGATTGCCGTCCGTTCCAAAGACAAGGATATCGATCCGGTGGGCGCGTGCGTGGGCATGAGAGGGGCGCGTGTGCAGAGCGTGGTGCAGGAATTGCGCGGGGAAAAGATAGACATTATTCCTTACAGCGATGACGCCGCCAAATATGTCAGCAGCGCTCTTTCGCCTGCCAAGGTCAACCGGGTTTTTATCGATGATGAGAATAGGACCATGACGGTGATTGTTCCCGATGATCAGCTTTCGCTGGCGATCGGAAAAAACGGACAGAATGTCCGCCTGGCGGTGAAGCTCACCGGCTGGAACATCGATATGAAGAGTGAATCGATGGTGCAGGCCCAGGAGGACGGAAAAGAAGGCCAGACGGATCTGACCAAACTGAGCGGCATCGGTCCGGCGATGGCGGAAAAGCTCTTCAACAAGGGCATCAAGAGCCTGGCCATGGTTGCCGCCACGGAGCCGGAAAAACTGTCTGAGATCCCCGGCGTCGGTGAGAAGACGGCTCAGCAGTGGATTGAAGAGTCCGGCAAAATTTTAAATGAAGAAGTAACCGGCAATAAGGAAGATTTGTAATTTGAAATTCAAGAAACTTAATATGGAGATTTTTGCGCATGCCTAAAAAGCGGATTCATGAGCTGGCCAAAGAGCTGGGTCTGGAGAGCAAGGTTCTGATCGCTCGTCTGGAAAAGATCGGCATTTCCGTTAAATCGGCGTCTTCTTCGCTGGAAGAAGACGAAGTGGAAAGAGCTAAAAAAGAGCTGACTGCCGGTGAACTTCGCGAAGTGGTCGAGCAAAGAATTAAAACCACGGTGATCAGGCGCCGCACCGTCGTGACGGCTGTGGAAAAGCCGCCGGAGGAAGAGCACGCTCCTGCGGAAGAGGAGCAGATTCCGCAAAAAGAATCCGCCGCGGAAGAGGTTCGGAAAACTCTGCCGTCTAAAGAAGAAAAGATCAAGAAAGAGAAGCCGGATGACGTCCAGGCTGAACCGCATGCCGAGAAACTGATCCGGGGGGAAGAGGCAAAACCTGCCGAACAGCCGGTATCGGAAGCGCTGAAACCTGCCGAAATACTTGCCAGGATCGAGGGTAAACCGGTTTTGCACCCGCCTGAAGAAAAAGGCCCCGCCGCGGAAAAGGTTCAAAAGGCGGAGATCAAAGAAGCACCGGGTACTCAGCCTCTAACGGAAGCGCCGGCTGCGCCTGCGAAACAGCACGTGACTTCTGTAGCGAAACCGACCATTATTACCAAACATAAAATTATCAGGCCGGAAGTCGGCAAGGCTGCTATGCCTAAAGCCCCGCTGAAACCCGGTGAAAAAGTTCCGGCGCCTCCGGTAGAGAAACCCAAGAAGAGAGGCAAATATCAGGTTGAGGTCTTTATTGAAGAAGAAAAGAAAATACCGACCAAAAAGATATTAGAGAAAAAAATAGAAAAAAGGCTCAAGAAACAGGACGATGACCAGGAGGTTGTTATCTCTAAATGGCGGGAGGCCAAAAAAGCCGCCCCGACCAGAATGAAGAAAACGGAAATCACCGTCCCCAAGGCGATTAAGCGGCGCGTCAAGATTGGAGAAGCGATTACCGTTGGTGAACTGGCCAAAAGAATGGGCATTAAGGTCAGCGAAATCATCAACAAGTTAATGTCCATGGGCGTTATGGCAACGATCAATCAGGCCATCGATTACGATACCGCCACCCTGGTGGCCTCTGAATTCAGTTTCCAGATCGAATCGGCCGAAGTTGAATTTGATGAAACCGCTTTGAAGGCTCCTTCCATTCCGGAAAATCTCAAGCCCCGCGCTCCGGTCGTCACTATTATGGGACACGTCGATCATGGGAAAACATCTCTTCTGGACGCGATCAGGCAGACCAATGTGACGGACGGCGAAACGGGCGGCATTACCCAGGCCATCGGCGCCTATCACGTTCATATCAATGACCGGGATATTGTTTTTCTGGATACGCCCGGACACGAAGCATTCACGGCGATGCGGGCGCGCGGAGCTCAGGTGACCGACATTGTTGTGTTGATTGTGGCCGCCGATGACGGCGTCATGAACCAGACGGTTGAAGCCATTCACCATGCCAAGGTGGCCGGTGTGCCGATTATCGTGGCGATCAACAAAATCGACAAGCCGGGCGCCGACCCGGAAAAAATTAAACAGGCTCTGACCGAACACGGATTATTATCGGAACAGTGGGGCGGGGATACGATTTTCTGCGAGGTATCCGCCAAAAAGAGAATCAATATCGAAGAGCTGTTGGAAATGATTCTGCTGCAGGCTGACGTGATGGAATTAAAAGCCGATCCCGATCGTCCTGTCCACGGTATCATTATCGAGGCCAAACTGGATCGCGGCCGTGGTCCGGTGGCGACCGTCTTGATTCAGGAAGGAACGCTGCAGGAGGGAGACGCCTTTGTGTCCAAAACGGAATTCGGCCGCGTGCGCGCGCTGATTAATGATCAGGGTAAACGCATCAAAGAAGCCGGCCCTTCGATGCCTGTGGAAGTTATCGGTTTTTCCAGCGTGCCGCAAACCGGCGCGGAATTCTTCGGCGTTGAAGACGAGAAGAAAGCGCGCAGCATTTCCGATTATTGGACCAGGAAAGCCAGAGAAAAAGAACTGTCTTCCTTATCCAAGGTGACGCTGGAACAGCTCTATCAGCGAATGAAAGAGGGCGTGAAAGAATGCAACGTCATCATCAAGGCTGATGTGCAGGGCTCCATCGAGGCGCTTTCCGACGCCCTGACCAAGCTCTCGACGGATGACATCAAACTGCGGATTATCCACAGTTCGACCGGCGCCATCAGTGAGACCGATGTTTTGCTGGCCTCCGCTTCCCAGGCGATTATTATCGGATTTAATGTGCGGCCGGATGCGCGGGTGACCGAGGTTGCCCAGCAGGAAGGCGTGGACATCAAGCTCTATGATATTATTTACAATGTGATAGCGGATGTCCGGGCGGCAATGGAAGGTCTGTTGGAACCGGAATACAAGGAAGTGGTTCAGGGAAGAGCGGAAGTGCGCGAGCTCTTCAAAGTGCCCAAGGTCGGCACGATTGCCGGCTGCCACGTGACCGACGGAAAGATCATGCGCAGCAACAATCTGAAACTTCTGCGTGACAGCGTTGTGGTTTTCGACGGAAAAATTTTATCCCTGAAGCGCTTCAAAGACGATGCCCGGGAAGTGCTGGCGGGATTTGAATGCGGCATCGGCATTGAAGGATTTAATGATATTCATCCGGGCGACATTATTGAAGCTTATTATACGGAAAAACTGGAGAAGAAATTAGAATAGAATACCGAAAGACGGTAATCTATTGAGGTATTGCGAAACGAGCTAAATTCTATTTTCCGTCAATCAACGGTTTC
The DNA here is from genome assembly GCA_022710585.1 of Deltaproteobacteria bacterium. Classification (GTDB taxonomy): domain Bacteria; phylum Desulfobacterota; class Syntrophia; order Syntrophales; family Smithellaceae; genus Smithella. The sequence goes on from JAKLGV010000002.1 coordinate 39,698, forward strand.
CGGAGAAAATTTTATGGTTGTCGGTTACGGCACAATTTATCTGAGAATTCCGGAAAGCGGCTCTTTAAAAAGCAAACGAAGTGTTTTGAACCGGATTTTGAAGCGGGCGCAAAACGAATTTAATGTGTCCATCGCGGAAACAGGCCGGCTCGATAATCATCAGTTTGCCGAAGTATCTTTTGCGGTGGTTGGCAATGATTCGCGCTACATCAATGGCAAGGTTGATCATCTGCTGAGTTTTATTGAGGACTTGCAGGTAGCCGACGTTCTGGACACCAAGACGGAAATTATGGTTGTCTCCAGCTTTCTGGAATCAACCGACAGAGCAATAAGCGAGGACGATGAGTTTTAAAAGAGCGGACAGAGTCGCCGAATTAATCCGGGCGGATATGTCCGAAATTATCAGCAAAGAAGTGAAAGATCCGCGCCTGCATGCGGTGACGATCACGTCGGTCAAGATCTCGGATGATTTGCGCAACGCCAAGATTTATTTTGTCGAAATGGGCAGGGATGAATGCTCCGATGACATTAAGGCGGGATTGAATAAGGCCGCCGGTTTCATCCGGCGGGAACTGGGCAAGCGTCTGCAGCTGCGTTTTGTGCCGGAGCTGATGTTTGTGCACGATACGTCTTTCGGTTACGGCAACCGCATCGAAAAAATACTGGCCGAGATAGCGAAACAGGACAAGCATGATCAGTGATATTATCAAAGCCCTCCATGAGGGAGAAAGTTTTCTCATTACAGCGCATGTGCGGCTGGATGGAGACGCCCTGGGGTCGGAGCTGGCTGTGTATCTGATGCTCAGGGATATGGGCAAGAAGGCGGTTGTCTATAATCAGGATCGCACACCGGAACGCTATCAGTTTTTGCCGGCCGCGCATCATATCACCCACACCCTCAGCAATATCGAACAGTATGATACCTGCATCGTTCTCGATTGCAGTGATTTGAGCAGAGTCGGTGAGGAGGCGGAAAACATCCAGAAAATTAAGAAACTGATTAACATTGATCATCATGTTTCCAACAACGGGTTTTGTCCGCTGAAAATGCTGGATGCCAGGGCCAGTTCCACCGGGGAACTGGTATTTCGTCTGATGCGGGAAATGCGCATTAAAATGACCAGAGATATCTGCACCAATTTATACGCGGCGATCATCACCGACACCGGCAATTTTCGCTATTCGACGACCACCAAAGAAACTTTTGCCGCGGCCGGCGTCCTCGTGGGTGAGGGCGTCAATCCCCAGCGCGTCTCGGAAAATATTTACGAAAGCGACTCCCCGGCAAGGCTCAAGCTTTTGGCCAGAGCGCTCTCAACCTTGTCGCTGGATCTGGAAAACAAGGTCGGTTCCATGGTCGTCACCCAGAAGGATTTGATGGAAGCGGGAGCCGCCTGGGAGCATACGGAAGGTTTTGTGGATATTCCGCGCACGGTCCGGGGCATTGAAGTATCGGTTCTTTACACGCAGAGGGGTGAGGATAATTTTAAGCTCAGCTTGCGTTCCAAAGCGAAATTTGATGTGGAAAAGGTGGCCCGGAAATTCGGCGGCGGAGGCCACATTCACGCGTCTTCCTGCTGGATGAAAGGGGATATTGAAACCATCAAATCACAGATTATCCAGGCGGTCAGGGAGCAGTAGCGATGATAGATGGCGTGATCGTTATTGACAAACCGGCGGGCAAAACATCTCATGATGTTGTCAGCGCGGTTAGAAGAACGCTGGGCATCAAAAAAGCCGGCCACACGGGGACGCTCGATCCGCTAGCCACCGGTGTTCTTCCGGTTTGTCTGAATGAGGCCACCAAGCTGGCCGGCTTTCTGACGGGCGAAGACAAGGAATACCGCGCGACCATGCTCCTGGGCGTCAGGACGGATACGATGGATACGGAAGGAAAAGTCACCGGCCGTTCGGATCATTCCGTTACCGGGGAAGAAATAAAATCGGTCATCGACAGGATGACGGGGACGATCAAACAGATCCCGCCCGCGTATTCCGCGGTTAAGTACCAGGGCAAGCCTTTGTACAAATGGGCCAGAAGAGGGATTCAGCCGGATGTTCGGCCGAGAGACGTGACAATTCACAGCATGGCTGTTGAAAACATATCCTTCCCTGAAGTGACGTTTCGGGTTGCCTGCTCAAAGGGCACCTATATCAGAGTGCTGTGTTCTGATATCGGCGACGTTCTGGGAACAGGGGCGTGTCTGAGCGGTCTGCGCCGTCTGCGAAGCGGTTTATTTACGGAAGAGATGGCCGTGGATTTAAATGATTATACCGGCACGGATCAAAAAGAAGCGTTGATCAAAAAAATCCTGCCGATGGCGGAGCTTTTGCCGCTGATTGCCACTATTGAACTGGAGGATCATTCGGCGATTAAACTGCGCAACGGCTGGCAGCCTTCGGTGGAAATGCTCAGGCAGCATGATCTCCCCTTGCTTAAAGCCGGTGATATGGTAAAATTCACCCACGGCGGATCTCTGCTGGCGGTTGCGGAAATGCTGGCGCCGGTTCACAGTTTTTCCGGCTTTAACGGGAAAGCACAGGCGGCCAGAATTGTCCGTGTTTTTAATAATGGAAAATAATGAAAATTTGTAATAGACACTTAAACAATACACAATTGTAAAAGGAGGAAAAAGCGTGTTAAGTTCGGAAAAGAGGAAAACAGTAATTGATGAGTATCGGCTGCATGAAAAGGATACGGGGTCTCCCGAAGTCCAGATTGCTCTTTTGAGCGCCAGAATCGAGTATTTAACGGAGCATTTCAAATCGCATAAAAAAGATCATCATTCGCGCCGGGGTCTGCTCAAACTGGTCGGTCAGAGAAGAAGACTTCTCAATTACGTAAAAGAGAATGACGTAGAAAGATACAGAAACGTTATCAAACGCCTGGGACTCAGAAAGTAAAGAAAGCATTCAAGGGCGGAAGGCATAAGCATATATGATCGCGGGCGCGACATCCGGAATGTCTGCGATCGTTGTCTTATGCGTTTCGCCCTTGAATTTCCTATGGTTTGAAATTCAAAAAAATGGAGGAAAATGAATGAGTAATGTATTTAGTGCGGATTTTGCCGGACGGAATATCAGCCTGAAAGCGAATTATGTCGCCGCGCAGGCTGACGGATCCATCCTGGTTTACTATGGTGATACCGTCGTTCTGATTACGGTGGTTTCGCTGAAAAGCGTGCGCGAAGGGGTGGATTTTCTCCCCCTGACGGTTGACTATCAGGAGATGACCTTTGCCGGAGGTAAAATTCCGGGCGGGTTCTTCAAAAGAGAGGGGCGTCCCAACGAGAAGGAAATTCTGACGTCGCGCATTATTGATCGGGCGATTCGTCCGCTGTTTCCCAAAGGCTATTTTTCGGAAACGCAGGTTGTCGCCACCCTGTTATCCGTGGATAAGGAAAACGATCCGGATGTCGCTTCCATGATGGCCGCTTCCGCCGCTCTGGAAATATCGGATATTCCCTTTAAAGGACCCATTGCCGGTGTGCGTGTCGGCCTCATCAACGGTGAGTTTGTCGTCAATGCCTCGCCGGAGAGAATGAAGGAAAGCGAGATGAGCCTGTTCCTGGTGGGCCGGAAAGTCACCCCCGGCGCTTCCGGACGTCCCTATGATGTGGAACTGGTGATGATGGAAGGCGAAGCCAAGGAAGTTTCCGAAGATAAGATTGTTGACGCCATCAAATGCGGATTGGAAGCCATCCGGCCGGTCATCGATTTGCAGGATCAGATGCGCGCGGAAATTGGCCGGGCCAAGAGGCCGGTTGAAGCGCAGGTTGAAGATGAAGAGCTCATTGCCCGTGTCAAGGATGGGGCTCTGGCCGGTTTAAAGGAAGGCTACAGCCTGCCGCGCAAACTGGAGCGCTACAGCAAGCTGGGTGAAGTCCGGGCGGCGGTTATTAAAAATATCGGTGGCGATGATGCTGCGCTGTGCAAGAAAGTTGCGGCCATCATCGAGCATCTGGAGTCCCGGATCATCCGGGAGATGATTATTCAGGAGAAAAAAAGAATCGACGGCCGGTCGTCCACGGACATCCGTCCGATCAGCTCGGAAGTCGGCGTCCTGCCGCGCGCTCACGGATCAGCCCTGTTCAACAGGGGGGAAACACAGGCGCTGGCGGCATTAACGCTGGGCACCTCTTCCGATGAACAGCGTATGGATTATGTCAGCGGCGAAGAGACAAGGTCTTTCCTGCTGCATTACAATTTTCCTCCCTACAGTGTGGGCGAAGCAAAACCTCAGCGTAGTCCCGGTCGACGGGAAATTGGTCACGGCGCTCTGGCCCGCAAGGCTCTGGTGCCCGTTCTTCCATCAGCGGAGACGTTCCCCTACACCATCCGGATTGTTTCGGAAATTTTATCGTCCAACGGATCTTCGTCTATGGCGACGGTCTGCGGCGGAATTTTATGCCTGATGGACGGCGGCGTGCCGGTGAAAGATATTGTTGCCGGTATTGCCATGGGCCTGCTCAAGGAAGGCGATCAGATTGTTGTGCTCTCGGATATCCTGGGCGATGAAGATCATGCCGGTGATATGGATTTCAAAGTCTGCGGAACGGAGAAGGGCGTGACCGCCATGCAGATGGACATCAAAATCGACGGACTGACCGAAGATATTTTGCGCAAAGCCCTGGCGCAGGCCAAAGAAGGACGCCTGCATATCATCGGCAAAATCCGCGAAACGCTGGCCGCTCCCAGAGGCGATATTTCGCTCTACGCGCCGCGTATCACGACCGTCAAGGTGAAGGAAGATCAGGTTCGCACCGTTATCGGGTCCGGCGGCAAGAACATCCGCCAGATTATCAGCGAGACGGGCGTCACCATTGACGTGGAGGATGACGGAACCGTTACCATCGCTTCCGCCGATGCCGAAGCTGCCGCGCGCGCGGTGGCCATGGTGAAATGGCTGACGGAAGAAGCGGAAGTGGGCAAGATTTACCGCGGCACCGTCAAGAAGATTGTTGATTTCGGCGCGTTTGTCGAAATTCTGCCGGGGACGGAAGGTCTGCTGCATATCTCGCAGATTGCCAAGGAAAGAATCGCCAAGGTGACCGATGTATTGCAGGAAGGCGATGAAGTCATGGTCAAGGTGCTGGAAATCGACAAGTCCGGCAAGATTCGCCTCAGCCGCAAAGAAGCTTTGGGCGCGGAAGTCCAATAGCGCTTTACGTTTTATTTTGAATTAAAAAACCGTTCCGTATTCATTGTAAAAAATGGATGCGGAACGGTTCTCTTCATAATTTTTTTACGAATCCTTTCGATAAAAAATATTTTTAGTCGATCAGAATATTTCTGGCTTAAAAAATGGAAAAAGTTAAAGTCTGCATTCAGAAACTTCCGGGCAATGAAGATATTTCCCTGCCCCGATACATGACGGAGCAGGCGGCGGGAATGGATATTTTCGCGGCTGTGGCCGGAGAAGAAACTATTTTGCCCGGTCAAAGAAAAAAAATTGCCACCGGCATTGCCATGGCTCTGCCTGAAGGCTATGAAGCGCAGATCCGGCCGCGCAGCGGCCTGGCCCTGCAAAACGGCATCACGCTCCTGAATGCTCCGGGCACGATTGACGCCGATTATCGCGGCGAAATCGGATTGATTGTGATTAACCACGGTGAAGAGCCATTTGTCGTTAAAAGAGGCATGCGTATGGCACAGATGGTGGTGCAGAAAGTTTGTCAGGCGGAGTGGATGGAAACGGCGGAGCTGAAAAACACGTCCCGGGGAGAGGGCGGATTCGGCCATACCTGACTTTCTATTGGAGGATGTCCCCAAAAATCATTTTCGCTGCCAGCAAGCATTTTGGATAAATTTAAGGCTTGCTTCAGGCGATCACAAAACTCGCCTTCGGCTCAGACAGTTGTAATCGCTAGTCTTCAGCTTCGCCAAAATTTATTAGCCAAAACGCTTGCAATGGCCGCTCAAATAGATTTATTTGGGTCAATGTGATTTTGTTTCTAAGCTTTTGCAATTGGCATCAAACAGTGGTATGAGAAACGCGTGTTGATTGCGGAGCCGTGAATAGCGATATGAAAAAATTCAAAGTCAAGAAAACCATAAAAGAAATAAACGATAAAATCAAAGAAGGGCGGGCTGTTGTCATCACGGCGGAGGAGATGATTGATGTTGTCGAAAGGAACGGCGACGTGGAAGCCGCCCGTAAAATAGATGTTGTGACCACCGGGACATTCGGCGCCATGTGTTCCTCGGGCGCGTTTCTTAATTTCGGTCATACATCACCCCGCATCCGCGCCTCGAAAGTCTGGTTGAATGACGTGGCGGCTTACGGGGGCATTGCCGCTGTGGATTGCTACATCGGCGCGACGGAAGTGGCCGAGAATGATCCGCTCAACAGTGTTTACCCCGGCGAGTTTAATTACGGCGGCGGCCATGTGATCGAAGATCTGGTGGCCGGAAATGTGGTCAAACTGCGCGCGGAAGGCTACGGAACGGACTGTTATCCGGCGCGGAAATATGAGCGGAACATCACGATCAAAGATTTAAGAGACGCGGTTCTGTTCAATCCGCGCAATGCCTACCAGAATTACAATTGCGCCGTTAATCTCTCCGACAGAACCATTTACACCTATATGGGCATGCTGCGTCCCAGGATGGCCAACGCGGCCTATTCGACGTCCGGGCAATTAAGTCCTCTGTTTAATGATCCCTATTATCGGACAATCGGCGTCGGCACGCGCATCTTTTTAGGCGGAGCGCAGGGGTTTGTGGCCTGGCCGGGGACTCAGCATAATCCTCACGCGATGCGCGGACCCAACGGAGTTCCCAGAGAAGGCGCCGGTACGATAGCCGTCGTCGGTAACCTGAAGGACATGAGCCCGGAATGGCTGGCGGGCGCGAGTATTTTAGGCTACGGCGTTTCCCTTTTTGTCGGCATAGGTATTCCTATTCCCATTCTCGACGAAGAAATGGCTTTGCACACGTCCGTAAAAGATGAAAATATCTATACGCAGATTTACGATTACAGCATGGATTATCCCAAAGGCAATCCCAAACCGATCGCCGAAGTCAGCTACAAAGACCTGCGCAGCGGAACGATTACCATAGACGGCAAGAAAGTGATCACCGCGCCCCTCTCCAGTTACTATAAAGCCAGACAGATCGCCCAGGTCTTAAAAGAATGGATTCTAAGCGGACATTTCCTTCTGGGAGAGTCCCAGCAAAATCTGCCTTCCGTATAATTCTTGTTGTTTGTTTTATCGATCCTTCGATCCACCCATTCATCATTTCTTATATTTTATCCAAATAAGACAATCGTGCCGCAATTTTACTAATTTTTAAAAAGTTTAACGAATATTAATCAATATTAATCAATATTAATCAATATTAAAAAACATCTTGACTTTTATTTAAAATTAGTGCCTTATGGGACACACGTGAGGTTTTGCTTTATCTATGAAAGAACATATAAAGAAAAATCAGGTCAGAAAATTTCGGGAAACAATTCCTTTGAGTATATCGGAATTGGCAAGGAGAGCGGGTTTGACTCCCCAGACAATATCGAAGATGGAAAAGGGAATGTTGACCAGAAAGAATTCAGAGCTGAAGGTTGCCAAAGCGTTGCAAAAACCTTACGAAGAAGTATTCCCGTAAACGGGAGTGCAAAGATTCCTTCACGTTTAAGCAGTAGAAATGTTAACTATAGATGAAAATAGGCAGGTATTTAATTCTCTTTTTGTTGTTCATGGCTCTTTTAATAACTTTCGGTAACAGGGGCCTGGTTGATAATTATTTAATGAGTAAAAGGCTGGCTGATTTAAAGACGCAAACAATAAAAATAGCGGCGGAAAATAATGAATTGAAAAAGAAGATACTTCTGCTGCGTAACGACATTGATTACATTGAAATGATGGCCCGCAATGAACTGGGAATGGTTAAAAAGGGTGATGTCGTATATCGGTTTGCCAGGCAGTAACTAATAGGTTTGGTTAGATTCCGTTAATGGTGATTCAATGCTGGATTTCAAAGAAATGTTCTCTGGAAAAAAGAGTCTAGTCGGCTTGGATATCGGCTCAAGCTCTATCAAGATTGCTGAAGTCACCGGCACCTCCAAGGGGTTTTATCTCAATCGCTTTCATGAGCTTCCTTTGCCCAAAGGTGTGATTATCGACGGCATTTTAGCTGACGCCGGCGTTTTAACGTCGCATATCAAGGAATTATTCAAAGTTTCCAAGTGTGGACGCAAGGGGGTTGTAACGTCTCTGGCGGGCAATTCGGTGATCATCAAAAAAGTTACCCTGGAGAAAATGGATGAAACCCAGTTGCGTGATTTGATTCGCGATGAAGCCGGCAAGTATCTGCCCTTTGAAACAATGGATGATGTGAATTATGACTTTCAGATTCTGGGTGAAAACAACTACAACCCCAATCAGATGGATATCATTATCGTTGCGGCCAAAAAAGAAATTGTCAACAGTTATATGGATGCCGTAACGGCCGCGGGACAGAATATTTTTATCATGGATGTGGCTCCGTTTGTTCTGGAGACATTATACGGCGTGAATTATGAATTTGACAATGAAGAGATCGTTGTCCTGATTAACATCGGCGCCAGCACCACCGGCATCAATATCGTTAAGGGAGGAACATCGGTCTTTACCCGTGATTTTGCCATTGCCGGCAATTCCATTACGGAAGCTTTGCAGGAAAAATATAAAGTCACCTTTGAAGAAGCGGAAAAAATAAAGATAGAAGGACTGCCCGGCGGGAGCGAAGGAGATAATCTGGATTTGAAAACCAGCATTCTGGAATTGGCACGGCCGATTTGTATGGAAATAGAAAGATCGATCGATTATTTCCGTTCAACGTTTGGCGGCGAAGATATCAAAATGGTGCTGATTGCCGGCGGAACGGCAAGAATTGACAAATTAACCGATACTTTGTCAAAGATGCTGAGTGTCAAAACAGAGGTTATCGATCCGCTCTTAAGAATCAACTATAACAAAAGAAATATAGACGTGAAAAATCTGGAAAGCATTAAACCGGTTGCGGCGACAGCCATAGGTTTGGGATTGAGGACCATAGGCGACAAATGATTAAGATTAATCTTTTACCCTATCGTGAAAAAGCGAAGAAAGATACCTTTTCCAGGCAGATCTTTATTCTTGCCGGTTCATTGATTATATTTCTTCTGGTGCTCGGTTGGGTCACTGTCTGGATGCAGTCATCCATCACTGATCTGGAGAATAAGGTCAAGGAATCGGAAACGACATTGTCTGATCTGGACAAGAAAATCAGCAATCTGGAAACCTTTAAAAAAGATAAGAAGGGTCTGGAAGATAAACTGGGGGTTATCTCCACGCTGGAAGAGAATCGTCTGGCGCCGGTCAAAACTCTTGACAATCTGGCGCTTCTGGTTCCAGCCAAGGATATCTGGCTGAACAAGATGACACAAAAAGGCAATAACATTAGTCTGGAAGGCATTGGGAGGGATAATCTGGTTGTGGCGGATTTTATGAAAAGCCTGGAAAAATTCGATCCTGTAAAATCGGTTGATTTAATCGCTTCCAAAAAGACAGAGGTCGCCGGAGTTACCGTCCAGCAGTTCACTTTCTCATGTGTTTTGAAGAAGGGATTCTAATTTATGGCCATAGATATCAATACGATAAAAAAAATGTCGCCAAAGGCCAAACTGGGCATTATTGCACTGGTTTTCTTTTTAATCGGCTATTTCTACTGGTTTTTCTTTTTAAATACAGCGCTGCAGAAAAAAAGCGAATTAAGCACGAAACTTACGGAAATGCAGGATCAGATTAAGGAGAAATCCAAGGTTGCCGGGCAGGTTAAAAAATTCATGGCGGATATTGCCATATTGCAGAACAATTATAAAGTAGCTTTACAAAAGCTTCCCGACCAGCGGGAAATTCCTTCTTTGTTTCGTTCGGTGTCATTGGCCGGCAGAGATGCGGGCGTTGATTTTATCTTGTTTGAACCGAAAGCTTCCGTTCCGGGGACAATTACCGCTCCTCCCCCCAAGGAGGGGAAGGTATCATCGCTCATGAAGCCTTCCGATCAGCGCGATGAAAAAGGTGCGGCAACTCCTTCAGGCAAAGGAGAACCGGCACCGAAAGGTAAAGGCAAAGCGGCTCCACCTCCCGAGCCTTTCTATGAAGAAATTCCGGTGAGCGTCGCGGTAACGGGCACGTATCAGGACACCCTTTATTTTTTTGATAAAGTGGCCAAACTGCCCAGAATCGTCAATATTTCAGATATTACGATGAGCAAAGCTGCCAATATAAAAAGCAGAAAAAATATACTTTCATCAACCTGTACCATTAAGACATATATGTTTATTGATAAAAAAGAGAAAAAATAACCGGTAAAAACAGTGAAAAACAAAATGAAAAAAAATAAATTCACTTTCATCCATTATGTCATCATCATATTATTTGCGGCATCGCTTCCGGTTTATGCCGCTGAAGTTAAGAATGCTCCCGCGCCTCCCAAGACTGTTAAAGCGGCCCCTGTGGCGGCCAATGTTACCGCCAAGCCTCAGCCCGCGCATGCGGCAAACGCAAACGTGGCGGGGCAGCCAAAGTCAGTGCCTGCTGCGGCAACCGCGACCGTACCGCTAAAGCCTCAGACACAACCAACGGCGGCCAATGTTCCTGTCCAAAAGCAGGCTCCTGCGCCGCCGGCGCCGGAGCCGAGCAAAGATTCAGTAGCCACAACGCCGATTTCGACATCTGTGCCTGATTACAGTTATAATCCCATGGATAAACCGGATCCATTTAAGCCGTTTATTGAAATGGAAAAAATTGAAAAGAAAAAGGCCGAAAAAAAAGCGCCGGATTCCATCTTTCCCCTGCAGAGAGCCGAAGCGGACAGCTATCGGGTAGTCGGCATCGCCGGTACTCCGGAGCAGAGAGTGGCGGTTGTTGAAGACACCGCAAAGAAATTCTATACCCTGACTAAGGGAACACGCATTGGGCTGTATGAAGGGAAGGTCGTTGAAATTTTGGCTGACCGCGTCATCGTGGAAGAGTATGAAGATAAAAAAGCAAGAAGGGTTACTCTAAAATTGCGCAAAAATTAAGATGAGGTAGAATTATGAAAAAATATTTAATCCCCCTATTGACTGTTTTTCTAGCCACGACCTTGATTTTTACATATATCTCGGGAAGTTCCGTTGCTGCTTCCCTCGAAGAGGATAAGTCTTCAGAAAATACCATAAAGGTAACCGCCAACACAGGAACACTGGAAAATATTCTTCTTTCCAGATTGCCCGGAAAAGAAAGAGTGCAACTGGTCGTCACCAAACAGCCTTTCATTGATGTAAGCAACAAAATCAGCGGCAGCTATCTGATTAAACTCGAGGATATGATTCTTCCGGGTAAGTTATCCCGAACGCTCGGTGAGGGAGAACTCAATAACATCATCAGCGTTGTTCCGTCGCATAAATTGGTCAAGGGCAAAAACTGGGTTTACCTCAATATCAGCATTAACAAGGTTGTTCCTTACTCCATCCGACAGGAAGACCAGAACGTTTTTATTGATTTCAACGTTTCCAGCCTGGAAAAACAAAAGACGGGCGTTGTGAAAAAAGCGGTCACGCGCAAAAAGGATTTATCGAAAGTCAAAAGCGCTGACATTCCAGTCAAAGATGAACCGCTGAAGATTCCCGCGATCAAAGAGAAAAAACTCACCGACAGGCTCATTTCACTCGATTTTCAGGACGCGGATATCAAGAGTGTGTTTCGTCTGATGGCTGAATACGGCAATACCAGTATCGTGACCAGCGATGAAGTCAAGGGAAACATTACGCTGTCTCTGAAACAAGTTCCCTGGACCAAGGCTTTGGACACCATTCTGGATGTGAATGGTCTGACGAAAAGAGAAGAAGGAAACGTTATCATTATTACCACCCTGGCAAGAAGCAAAGCGGATGAAGCCGCCAAGGAAGCGGTGATTGAAAGAGAAAAGAAAATAAAGGCCGATAGAGGCCTGTTGAAGCAGGTTTTAATTGAAGCCAAGATTGTCGAGGCCACGGAAGGTTTTACCAGAAATTTAGGTATTTCATGGGGATTCGGCAATCAGCAAAAAGTTAATTATGGCGGCGGCAAATATGGTTTGGGAGCAACCGGCGGCAGCGGCAAAACAGGGACACCTTATCAGCAGAACTATCCTTCTCAAATCGGTGTGACAGATATCGATGGAGAAGCTTTAGCAATGGCCGCAGTCAATTTTCCCCAGCGTGTAGCAGCTCCCGCCATTGGTCTGGTATTTGGCGGTGCGACGGGATTTCTGGAAACTCAGTTGGCGGCACTGGAAGACAACAATACCGGGAAAATCATTTCTTCTCCCAAGGTCGTGACCATGGAAGGCATCAAGGCTGTCATTAAGCAGGGCGATGAAGTGCCTTATATCACGCCGGCGTCCGGAACGTCTCCGGCAACAGTTTCCTTTAAAGAAGCTTTATTAAAATTGGAAGTGACGCCGAAATTAACAGCCGACGGGAAAATTTCCATGGACATCAAAGCCAGCAATGATACGCCGGACTGGTCAAAAGCCGCCCTGAACCCGCAGGGTAATCCTCCGATCGTGAAAAGTGAAGTCGAATCCAAAGTGGTCATTAATGACGGAGATACCATTGTTATCGGTGGAATCTTGAGATCAACGGAAAGCAAATCCGTCAGCGGCTGGCCCTGGCTCCAGAAGATTCCGGTTCTCGGCTGGTTATTTAAGACCGATAATTCGAGTAAAGAGAAAAGACAGTTGCTGATTTTCGTGACGCCCAAAGTTCTGGACAGTGAAAATATAGAAGCAGGTCCGGGAGCATAGTCCATACGTCACGATTCTGAAAATCAGTTTTTTTGCGTTGCTGCTTCATTTTTGGAGCAGAGCATATCTTTGTTGGGCAAATGAAATTCACGATCAAAACAATTCCACGTCTGTTGCCTTTTCTGGCCGTCCTGTTTTTTGTTTCCTGTACGTATACGCCATGGCACCGAGAACAATCCGAGCTTTTTTTAAATAAAGGAGTTGCTTACCTGGCAACCGGACAATACAACAGCGCTTTAAAAGAACTGCTGGAATCTGAAAAATACTACTCCGGCAATCCCAAGGTTCATTATTATTTAGGCATCGCCTATCATGGCAAGGCGATGCAGGATAAGGCCATCGAGGAATTGGAGGAGGCTGTCTCCCTGGATAAAAATTATTCTGAAGCTCATAATTATCTGGGCACCTTGTATCTGGAAAGAGAACTCTGGGATAAGGCGATCGAGGAATTTGAAAAAGCGCTCGGTAATTATTTATACGACACGCCGGCCATGGCTCTTTATAATATGGCCGCAGCCTACTACGCGAAGAAGGATTATAAGAGAGCCCTGATGAAGTATAATGAGGCTCTCCGGGTCGAACCCTTAACCGGATTGCGTCCGCAAATCTATAAAAAGATGGGACAGATCTATTATGATGAGGATAACTTTTCAGAAGCCATATGGCACTTAAAAAAATCCGTCGACATTGATTCATCGCTTTACGACGCCTATTTTCTGTTGGGCCAGAGCTATTTAAAGAATAGAGATCATGAAAATGCCCGACGGGCGTTTCAACAGGTCATCCATTTGTCGCCGGACTCCTCTTTCGGCCGTAAAGCCAGAAATTATCTGCATTCCTTAAGATAGCCCGTTCATATTCCATTCCATCAATTCTTGACACGCTATACCCGCTGTGTTACGTAGCCCGCAATTGCAGTTTTTCATTCAATCATTCAAATGAGGGATTGTCATTTTGAAGGAAACCGCTCGTGATTTTTTACTCGCCGCAGAAGAGCATCTGCGCAGGGAGAACCCGGCCGAGGCCTTAAGGCTTGCCGCTGAAAGATTGCGGCATGTTCCCACGGATGCCGCCGCTCTCGGCATCTACTGTGACGCGCTCATCGTGATGGGCAGGAGGGAAGAGGCGCGCGCGGTTCTCGATGAGGTGCCCAAAATTATCGACGGATTGAATATCATTTTTGAGCGCGCCGGCGATGCCTGTCGGGAAAAAGGCTACCATCGCGAGGCCGCCGCCTGCTATGAAAAATTTCTCTCTCTGCGTCCCGACACGGAGCGCTCCCGGGAAATTATCGGGAAGATGACTCTGCTGGAACAGGAAGATATTCTCTGCCCGGACCATGACTTGACCGGGCAGGGGAATGATACGGAACAGGATTTCTTCACCGTGACGATGGCTCAATTATATATTCAACAGGGGCACATCCAGGACGCGGAATCCATGCTGGAAAAAATCATCCACAACGAGCCCGATAATACGGAGGCGGTCAGGCTGCTTGATCAACTGAGGCTCGGGCCACCGTCGCCGTCAGCGGAAGCAAAAGAATCTTCAGCGAAAAATTCTCTGGTTAAAATACTTTCCCGCTGGCTTCAGAATATAGAAAGGCTGAAAGTCAATGCTGCGGCAAAATAAAAATCTTTCGGAGCGAATCCCGCGTCTTCGGCAAAAATTTCCGGCTTATAAAATCGACGGTCTGCTGATTTCCGACATGCACAATATCTTCTATCTGTGCGGTTTTACCGGTTCGGAAGGCGCTCTCCTGATTGGCCGTTCAGACGCGACACTGTTCATCGACGGCCGCTATACGGAGCAGGCTCAAGGGGAAACCCGCGGAGTAAGCATTCAGGAATTTACCGATAAAATCGCGGCTATTGTCCGGGAAATAAAAAAATCAAGATTAAAGCGTGTCGGTCTGGAAGCGGATGCCATCACGCTGGACATGTATCATCAGTTGATCAAAAATTATCCAGGAAATAAGTTTGTCGCCGTGTCCGAGGAATTAAGAATGCTCAGAGCCGGCAAAGATGCGTATGAAGTTGCCTGCCTGAAAAAGGCCGCCAGAATCGGCTCCTCAGCGATCGGCGCCGTCATTCAGCAGTTCAAGCCCGGCTGGACGGAAAAAGAAATCGCTCTGCAATTGGAGAACATCGCGCGCACATCAGGCGCCGACGGTCTGTCCTTTGAAGCCATTATTGCTTCCGGCCGCAACGCCTCACGGCCCCACGCGAAACCGACGGACCGGAAAATCAGAACAGGAGATTTTGTCGTGATGGATTTCGGCGTCCGATACAAAAATTATTGCTCCGACGAAACCTGCACCATCGCGATTGGGAAATTGACAGACCGACAAAAAAATGCTTATCAGATTGTCAAAGAGGCCCATGACCGCGCCCTGGATGCGGTTGCCGAGGGCGTGCCCTGCGCGGAAATCGATCAACGCGCGCGCGCTGTTTTTGGCAGGAAATATGAAGCTTACTTTGTGCATGGGACGGGACACGGCGTCGGTCTGGAAGTGCACGAAGCGCCGCGCCTGTCTTCAACGTCCGGAGATTTGCTCAAGCGAGGGATGGTGTTCACGGTTGAGCCCGGCTTATACCTTCCGGGGCAATGGGGCATCCGGATAGAAGACACGGTTTTTTTGAAAGAAAATAGTTGCGAAAAGCTGACAAAAATGGATAAAGAGCTTACCATCATAGAATAAAGAAAGAGGTTGTTCTATTATGAAAGATTTTCCGGAAGATATCATTTACAGTTGCGAACATATATGGCTGCGTGTGGACGGCAGCATGGCCACCATCGGCATTACGGATTACGCCCAGGAAAGATTGGGGGATGTTCTCTCTGTTGAGTTTATTGAAACGGACACATACGTGGAACGTGACGAGACTTTCGGTTCGATTGAGTCCGTCAAGGAAGTCGTGGATTTGATCTCTCCCGTCAGTGGCACGGTGGTTGTGATCAACGAAGATATTCTTGAAGATGTCAGTATCATTAACAGGGATCCTTACGATACCGGATGGCTCGTTGTCATTGAGATGGACAACCTGGACCAACTGGAAGACCTGCTGGCTGCGACCAATTATCAGGATTTCATCGCTCAGGAAGAAGGCGAATGAAACGTTTTTATGGTCTGGAGACTGCTGGATTTTCAGAGTTTTAATATTTTTGAAAACATGGCCATCGATGAGGCGGTTTTCCACGAGACCATCCGCAATCACCAGCCGCCGACGATAAGATTTTATGTGTCCAGACCGTCAGCGATCACCATCGGCTATTTTCAGGACGCAAAAAAAGAATTGAATATTGAAAAATGCCGCCGCGAGGGAATTGACATTACCCGCCGGATCACCGGGGGCAGGGCGGTTTTCCATTTCAGTGAAATGACCTATTCGATAGCGGCAGGCGATCACGAGAAAATATTTCCCGTCGACGTTTTAGGCGCCTATAAAATTATCAGCCGGTGTATTGCCCGAGGGCTGAGTGACCTGGGCATCAACGCGAGTCTCGCCGGAGACGGATGCTCCATGAAGAAAGATGAACTCCCGCCCTGCTGTTTTGCGTTGCCCCGGAGAGACGAACTGCTGGTGAATGGCCGGAAAATTTGCGGCAGCGCTCAGGTAAGAAAAAAAGGGGGATTTCTTCAGCACGGCATGTTGCTTCTGGATTTTGACGCCCAGAAAACGGCTGAGCTTATTTCCCGGGACGTTGCGCCGGCGCCAACGGAAGCCCGGACATTGAAAAAATCCGTGACATCGATTGCCGAAGAGCTTGCTGAACGGGTTGACGAGCGCGAACTTTGCTTCCGGATGAAAAAAGGCTTTACCGACGAACTGGGCATTGAGCTGGAAGCGGGAAGCATCACGTCCGCTGAAGAAAAGCTGAAAGACACATTGATGAAGAAATACATGGATGTGGACTGGATCATCGAGCGGAAAAAATATTTTAAGGCGGCATAATTGCGAATGAACATCAAGGATTTAATCGCCAGAGAAATTTACAGACAGAGCGGCTATGTCGCCCCGGAGCAGTCCGGCGCGGTAAAACTGGATTCCAATGAGAATCCTTTTTCCATTCAGGAGCCGCTGAAAAGAATCCTGACGGAGAAGATTTTCGGGGTTGATCTAAACCGCTACCCCGAGGCGGGATCGCCCGAGTTGCGCGAAAGATTCGCAGAATATTACGGCGTGAAGAAAAACATGATCATGCCCGGCAATGGTTCAGACGAATTGATTCAAATTCTCTGTATGACCGTGAGGGGCCGCATTAAAGGCGTACTGGTGCCTGTCCCGACATTTTCCATGTACAAAATTATCGCGCTCAATACCGGCTGCAGAGTTATCGAAGTGCCGCTGGATAAAAAATTTGATCTGGATGTGGATGCGATCACTGCCAATATAAAAAGCAATTTTCCCGCGCTGATTTTTTTGAGTTGTCCCAACAGCCCCACCGGCAATCTTTTCAACCGGGCGAGAATAGAGGCGGTCATCCGGAAAACGCCCGGACTGGTCGTCATTGATGAAGCTTACGGCGCTTTTTGCGGGCCAAGCCTTCTCCCTCTGTTGAAGAAATACGACAATGTTATTTTTTTGAAAACCGTTTCCAAATTAGGGATGGCGTCCATTCGTCTGGGTTTTCTCATCGGTCATCCCGATATGATTGCTCAGTTGGACAAAGTCAGACTGCCCTATAATATTAATGCCCTGTCGCAGACAGCCGCCGGGTTTTTTCTGGACCATCAGGATGAATTTACCAAACAAATCAAAGAGATAACTGTGAGACGCGACGAGCTCTATCAGGGGCTGAAAACCATTAAATGGATCAAGGCTTATCCTTCCCGGGCGAATTTTATTTTTTTTAGTTGCGCTTTTGATTCGAATCGCATATACAACAAACTCGTTGAGAAAGGGATCATCGTCAAAAATCTCAACCTGCCGCCGCTGATGACGAATTGCATCCGGGTGACAGTGGGAACAAAAAAAGAAAACGAAGCTTTTCTGAAAGCATTGCAGGACATAACGCCAGAGCGAGGAGCGTGATTTAAAAATTTTTTGAACAACAAGGGTGGATTACGGCAGAGGCATTTTGCTTTGCCGTACTGCCCTTTTTTATTTCTTAAAAAAGGAGGATTTTAATTTGGAAGTCAAAGTAATTGACAATGATGTGGAGAAGGCTTTAAAAATTTTGAAGAACAAACTTTCGAAGAGCGGTTTATTCAAGGAGCTGAAAGTACGCCGCGCTTACGAGAAACCTTCGATAAAGCAGAAAAGGAAAAAAATCGAAGCTCAGCGCCGCCTGGCTAAAGTTCAGAGACGCCGCCGATACTAGACCTGTTTTTGTTTTACAGCGTCTGACTTTTTATCGCCGTTTAAGGGAGAGTATGGCCTGATGGATGATAAACAATACGTAATGGATTCGCTGTCCGTCAACGAATCGTGGCGGGTATTCCGCATTATGGCTGAAATTGTCGAGGGGATTGAAACGCTCTCCAATGTTCATAATGCCGTGACCATTTTCGGATCGGCCCGGGTCAAACCGGAGGACGAATATTATCAGCAGACCGAAAGACTGGCCGGGCTTCTGGTGAAAGAGGGATTCAGTGTGATCACCGGCGGCGGGCCGGGCATTATGGAGGCGGCCAACAAAGGCGCTGCGGAAGCCGGCGGAAAATCGGTCGGATTAAATATCAAGTTGCCTTTTGAACAAAAACCGAACCCCTACGCGAATATTCATATCGAGTATAAATATTTCTTTGTCCGCAAGGTCATGTTTGTCAAATATGCTGTCGCCTATGTCATTATGCCGGGCGGATTCGGGACGATGGATGAATTTTTTGAAGCCCTGACCTTGATTCAAACCAGGAAGACCAAACCCTTCCCCGTGATCCTCATGGGAAGCGAATACTGGCAGGGTCTGATCAACTGGTTAAAAAACAAAATGCTCAAGGAAGATAAAATTCTTCCCGCCGACCTCGAGTTGATTCAGGTTGTTGATGAACCGGAAGACGTTGTGAAACTTATCAAAAAATATGTAATCGTTTAAACCAACCGTTCATTTTTCTGCACTCATGGAGAAAATCCTCAGCAAATTGAAAAAGGGCGCTGTCGCGCCCTGTTATCTTCTTTACGGAGAAGAAGAATATCTGATCAAAGAAAATCTGAACAAAATTCTGGATATCATTATTCCTGAAGCTGATCGGGACTTCGGCCTCTTTTATCTGGAAGGCGAAAACACGGATATGGACAGCCTCATGGACAATATCCTGACCCCTTCGCTGCTGGGGAACAGAAAAATTATCGTGGTGAAGGAAACGAATATTTTCACCGCCAGAGAAGACCTGCCCAAACTCATTGATAAGATCCGAACCGGCATCGATGAAAATCCGGCCAGAGCCGCAAAATCTTTTCTGACCTTTCTGAAAGTTGCCGGTCTCACCCTGGAGGACTTGCAGGGCGGCGGCTGGCAGAAAATGACCGATGACGACTGGAACGCCATTGTGAAAGGAGATACGGCTGAAGACCGGCACAAGTGGCTGCCGCGCATTCTCGAAATCTGTCAGACGTCCGGTCTGACGGAAGCGTCCGTCGTTGACAAAACGGAAAAGCTGGAAGCAATTTTAAAGGAAGGCCTGCCCGCCGACAACTGTCTGATTTTTACCGCCGGGTCCGTGGATAAAAGAAAAAAGCTCTACAAAGTGATCGCAGAGCTGGGCGTTGTCCATGAATTCGTCAAGGTGAAAAAAGAAAGTATGCGCAAAGAAATTCTCCAGAAGGAAGCGCAAAAAATGCTGGAGGCTTGCGGAAAGAAAATGTCCCCGGCGGCCTGGATAGCGCTGGGCCGGAAAACGGGATTTGATTTCCGGCGCTCGATGTCGGAACTAGAAAAGCTCATTGCTTTTACCGGAGACCGGGCGCTGATCGATAAGGGCGATGTTGAAGAAGCGGTGGGTAGAACAAAAGAAGACGACATTTTTGCTCTGACCAATGCCCTTAGCGAAAGAAATCAGATCGCCGCGCTGGACGCCTTAAAAAACCTGCTGGATCAGGGGGAGCATTATCTGGCTATCCTGACCATGATTTCCCGGGAAATCAGGCTGCTGCTTCAGGCCAGAGTGCTGGTGGATTCGGGCAAACTGCCGAAGTTCAGCCACAGCATGGAATACGGCTGGTTCCAGAATACTCTTTATCCCGCCGTGAATGCCTTGAATACATCCGCCGTAAAACGCGAGGGTGTGATTTTCAGTCAGCATCCTTATTCCGTTTATAACGCCCTGCGCAACTGCGTGCGTTTTACAACGGCGCGCCTGATCAATTTGCTGGAAGACCTGCTTTATCTGGAGCGTTCATTGAAAACATCCGGCGCGTCCAGTCCGCGTCTGCTTCTGGAAAACTTTCTGATCAAATCCTGTTCCCAGGCCTGACCCTTCAGGTCCTGTGTTCTCAGCGACTCAAAACATTTTTAAAATGTTGGTTCAGACACCGGTTGTAGCTTGCCGGCCCTTCCAATTTCGCAACAGTGCAGGTGGATAACAACGCCGATTTTTGTTCTGGAGCCAGATAAGAAATATCCGGTTTTCTCTCCTCCGTCGAAATTGTTGCCAGATGGCGGGTCAGGCATTTGTTGTAGTTGACCGGCCCCTCCATTTTGGCGCCGCTGCATACAGCTACCAGAGATGATTTTTCTTCGGCACTCAACCGGGAAAGGTCCGGTTTTTTCTCGTGATGGGCCAGCGTGGCAAACTCATTTTTGAGACATCGGTTATAGCTGGCCGGCCCGTCCTTGAATTTTGCAGCGACGCAGACAGATTCAATGGATGATTTTTCTTCTAAGGACAGCCGGGATAAGTCAGGTCTTCTCTCTCCCTGCGCGAGTAATGTCAACTGTTTTTTAAGACAATTGTTGTAACTTGACGCGCCTTCAAGTTTTGCTTCACTGCAGGTGGATTTTATAGAGGATTGCTCATCGTCTGTCAGTCCCGAAATGTCGGGTGTTTGCGTGATTTTGGTTAAAGGCAGCCTGGCGGCCATCTTTTTTATTTTTAAATCCCGAGTTTGTGCGGATTGACCCGGATATGATTTCCTGCCCCGATCATCCGTGATCTGAGATTGAACGATTTTCTTTCTTTCCATTTTCTGTATGATCTCAGGTTCCGGAGGCGGGACCGGGATTTTTTCTGCCGGAATCTTTATCGGTTCAACCGTTGCCGGTGTCTGGGCTACTTGTTGAATTTGTGTTTTTGCTTCATCTAATATCGGCGAAGTTTTCGCTGCGGCTGCCGGAGCAGGCTCCGTGCTTCGCGGCAACGTCATTTTAATTTGATTAAATATTTCATTGGACTTGATTTCCATCCCGAAATTTTTATCCCAGACAAAATAAACCGCTGTCACCGCCAAAACAGCGACCAGCAATCCCGTCACCCCTGTATAGTTGAAAGATTTCCGAGGCGCATCCGGAGGTGTAAAAGGCGTCGGTTCCGGCTCCTGAGGTTGCGGTGTTTCCTCAAATTTCACCGTTCTTTCAGTCAGAATCATCTTCTGATAAAAGGCCATGACCTCATTATAGGCGACATTCAGCTCTTTGAGTTTCTCGCTGGCCTTGTCGTGCAGACGGGGATTATTCGCAAACCTGTCCGGGTGCCACACCGTCACCAGATCTTTATAAGCCTGCTTGATCTCTTTGAGTGTTGCGTTTGGCGGCAGTCCCAGTTTATTCAGGGACTCAATAACGGAATGATCCAAACCTGCCTCCATTCATTTAATGAGATGCTTCTTCAGCGTGAGGGGAAGTATAGGAAGAAAAAACCATGAATGTCAACCGAAAACAACCTGTTGAACCACCTGAGTCTAAACATTTCGGAAACATTGCGGGGCCGGCCCGTAAAAAAGTCATGCCGGCGAAAGAGACTGTGTCGTAATTAACACAGATGTCATTCCGAAGCGAAGCGAGGAATCTTAACACGTTGATATCATTGTACAGAAAGATTTCTCCCTTCGGTCGAAATGACATAAAAATGTATTGCGACACATTCTAGAAAACCGGCATCCAGTATTATCTTTTCCTGGTTCCCGGCTAAGCCCACGCCGGGAAGACCATTTTTTTGTTATCGCCTATAGCCTATAGCCTATCGCCTATCGCCTATCACCTATCACCTATCACCTATCGCCTATAACCTATAACCTATGTCCTTTTTTCTTTCCCATTCACTATTCACTGCTCTTTGCCCGTTTTTCAATCACTGCAATTATTTTCCTGATCATTTCGCATGGGTCATAGGTCTTATCAAAATCATCGGACAGCGCCTGCGCCGCCGGCAAAATATCAGTTGCCATATCTTGCAACGTCTTAAGAACAAGACTTGATTTGATTGCGACGGATTTGCCTAATTTCTCCCAATGTTTCTGCTGTATCCATGATGGTCTGTTCTCTCCGCCAATCCTCATCGCCTGCTTTTGGGTCAAATCCGGATAGACCTGTGTGCAGATCAGATCGTAAAAGGGCGCCAGACGCGGTCCCTGGTCGGTGAATATTATGGCCAGATTCTTGGCATGAGCGTCGGCATTGCCGATAAGAAAATTGAAGATCGTCCATTGCAAAAGAGCCAGACGATCAGCGGCGGGGCTGATGCTTTTTTCCTGCAATAATGTAAAACAATGCTCTAAAGAAGGACCGCCCTCGCTTTCGTATTTCTGATCGGGCAGAAATCCCAGTGCCTGGCAGAAATCTTCCTGATGAAGGCGCATAATATGGCCATCCTTATTGCGGCTACGATCATAACGTTGAATGACGTAGAGTTTATCAAGGCCGCGGCGGATCGCAACCGGCGGTGCAGGCAATCCCATCTTTTGCGCCAGCATCATGCAGAAGGCTTCATTCTCCACCGTATCTTCCAGATCCCTTATCGGCGGTTTAAGTATATGGGTGCTAGGCGCATTACCCGAAGCGATAAAAATACCTTCGCCTTCCATGTAAACCGGCAGTTTGTTTTGCGCGCCGGCAAGGGAAAGGCGCATTCCTTCCACTCCGGCCATCAGGGGTCTTTTAGGAAGATCGGCGATAATCCGATGCAATTCCTCCTCATTGAGACGCTGATATCCCGGTTTAACAACAGGGATAAAACCGGCAGGAAGAACAGACACAGCCCCGGCACATTCACCGCCTATGCTATTTAACATGGCAAAGTCATTACTCGCTGAAATTTGCAGACGCCGGGCGATAATTCGTTTTACTTCCGCCTCCGGTAAAAGATTGGAAAAAAAAGGACGGGAGAAATCATCAGGATATATATCCGTTCTCAATGGAAGGTGCAGAGATAAAGGAATGGCGTTTTTTTTCTTGATCCATTCCACATCATATTGAAAAACAAAACGTCTTTTTTCATCCAGCCGGAGATGACCGGCCAGATGGTCCCAAAGATAGACATCAAGCCCTTGATTGCCGCTATGATTATTCATTCGGCCACTTCCTTGATTCTATATAAACGTCGAGCCCCAGAGCATTCAGAACCTGCAGAACTTTTCCCATCTGCACTGTTGCTTTGCCGTTTTCCAGATCGGACATAAATCTGTACCCGACACCACATAAAGCCGCCGCATCGGCCAATGTCAGACCGTCATCCCTGCGTTTTTTTCTTATGGCAGCGCCTATATTCGCCACCGTGATGACTTTATTTTTCATGATATTTATTCCTTAACGGGAATAATAATCCTTTATATTACAGCAGTCAAGGATTATATTCCCGATAGGGAATATTTATAGTTGTATGTGATTATTGTTGCCGGAATATTGCCGAACAGGAATGAATCTTTGCCCCCCTCACACCTCACTTTTTCCCTATCGCCCATTACCTCTGACCTGCCGTAAGGCGCCTATCGCCTATTTTCAAAGCACGCTATCATTTTCCTGCGGGATGTATTCGGGCACGATTTTGTGCAGTTTATTTTTAATGCCTGCCGCATCGTGATCTTCCGCCAGCTTTCTCAACTCCTCAATTCCCGCATAAAGATTCTTTTTGCCCTCTTCCCGGGAAGTTGCGCCGTTTAAATAACCATTGGAGCGCAGCACCATCACCTTTTTGTGTTCAGTCGGCAGAATATCTTCACCTTCGGAAATCAACTCTTCATAAAGTTTCTCACCTTCGCGCAGGCCGGTGTAAACAATCTTAATATCGACATCCGGTTCTTTGCCTGAAAGACGGATCAAGTCTCTTGCCATGTCCGCGATTTTCACGGGCGTGCCCATCCGCAGAATAAATATCTCGTTGGTTTTTCCCATCGTGCCCGCCTGCAAAATCATCTGCGCCGCCTCAGGAATAGTCATGAAAAAGCGGTTGATTTCAGGATGCGTCACAGTGACCGGTCCTCCTTTTTCAATCTGACGGCGGAAGAGGGGAATGACCGAACCGGAGGATCCCACCACGTTACCGAAGCGTACGGCCATAAAATGAGTGCCGTTGCCCGCCTGGCTTTGCATAATCAATTCCGTCACCCGTTTACTGGTGCCCATCACATTTGTCGGACGCACCGCTTTGTCCGTGGAAACCAGCACAAACCTGCTCACTTGATGTCGGACGGCCATTTCCATCGCCACCCGGCTGCCGATGATGTTATTGAAAACAGCCTGCCATGGATTTTTCTCCAGCATCGGCACATGCTTATATGCCGCCGCGTGGAAAACAACCGTCGGTTTATATTTCGCAAAAACATTTTCCATCAGCATCTCATCCTGCACCTGTCCCAGAATGGCTTTGCAATTATGGAAATAGTTTTCGTTCTGCAGTTCCATCTGAATATTGAAAAGATTAGATTCACTCGAATCCAGCAGGATCAGCATGTCGGGTTGATATTTGACCACTTGCCGACACAGCTCCGAACCGATGGAACCACCGGCGCCGGTAATCAAAATAGTTTTGCCGTCAAGATAATTACGGATGTCAATAACATTCAATTGGACAGGCGAACGTCCCAGCAAATCTTCATAGCTGATATCCCGCAGCAATTTGACACTGACCCGGCCGTCAATCAAATCACCGATACCCGGCAGAATCTTATAAGACACATTACATCGCTGACAAGTTTCCACAATCCGCCGGATTTGTTCACCGGTTGCAGAAGGAATCGCGATCAGTATTTGCCCGACACTTTTCCCGAGTAAAATCTTCGGCAGGCGATCAACCGTGCCCAACACTTGGACACCATGAATCGTCTTCCCCTGTTTTGAGAGATCGTCATCAATAAAACCGACGATCTCGTAATTCAACCGGTAGTTATCCCTGATTTCCCGCAGCATTTTTTCGCCCGCGTCACCCGCCCCGATGATCAGTATTTTTGTTGCCGGCGTATCGGGTAAAGAAAAAGCGGTGGTCATCTTTTCAGCGCGCATCGAATAGAAAGTGCGGATCATCAGACGCACGCCGCCTGTCAGAAACAACGTAAGAAAACCGTCCATAATCATTACGGCGCGGGAGTATCCTTCAAATCTGTACATGACCAAGATGATAATAACACTCATAGCCGTCGATAAAAAACATGCCTTAACCAGCAACCAGAGATCGCTGAGACTCGTGTATCGCCACATCCCTTTGTAGAGACCTAAAGAATAGAAGAACACAAGTTTCAGGGGAATCATCCATGGAAGTAATTTAAATGGATGTTCAATATTAATATTGGAAAAAGAGAATTCAAAGCGTAGGAGATATGATGAACAGATAGCAATGATGAACAAAACAATATCCATCGCTATCATAATATAAAATTTAGGATTCCTGAGTTGCGGATTCCTCATCATATTCCTTATCCTTTAATTACCTAAAGCTTAAATCTTTTACCCATAATAGGCATAAAAATGAAAAATCCCACGACGACGCCAATCATATTTGCCAGCATATCATTAATATTAAAAGATCGATAAGGCAGCATATACTGAAACCCTTCGCAGAAAACTGAAAACATTATTCCCCAGAAAAACCATACAGGCAAATATTTTTTTAATTTTATGCAAAAAAAAGCCCAGGGGATAAACATCGCCGCATGCAGAATATGATCCAGACGCAAATCAATGATATACGTATTTTCCAGATGAAGAGAATTGCCGATCGGTATTACCGTAAGAATAATGATCAGAAGAACATATATGGAAAAGTATTTTTTCAACGATTGCGTCTGTTCCAACATATCACGGATAGTTCTTGCTGGTTCAGGCTTGCAGCCTGAATCTAAACATTTCGGAAACATTTCGGAGCCGGAGTTTGTGTCATTGCCCGGCACCGACCGGGCAATCCAGTATTCTTTTTCCTGGATTCCGGCTAGGCCCACGCCGGAATGACCATGTTTTTGTTATCGCCCATCCCCCATAACCTCTAACTTCTGGCCTGCCGTAAGGCACCCATCGCCCATCGCCTATAATACCTTCCAATAGCCCTTTCGGTCACTGCCGACGCGCTCTATTAAACCTTCCGATTTCAATCTTGCCAAGTGCTCCTTTATGGTATTTTCGCTTTTACCCAACACAGAAGCCAGCTCTTTACGCGTTATCTCAGGATGGGACCTCAGTTGATCAAGCACAGATAGATTTGTATTAGTTTTCTGGGTGGTTTTCTGGGTGGTTTTCTGGGTGGTTTTCTGGGTGGTTTTAAAAACTGTGACCCTGAAGCCATTCTGAATTTCTTCAAAGCGTGGCAGCGGAAGATTGTATAATTTAAGTGCGTTCAAAATTCTTTTGATGCCTGAGCCATACTTTTCAATAATACCGGCCTCTTTAAAAATTGAAGCGATCTGCTTGTTACGAATGGCGGAAATATAATCACCCTGTAATAATTTCTTTAATGACAGCCCCTCTGCAAGGCGCCCCGGATTGAAGAATTCAATACGGTCCGGGAAAATTTTAATAACAGAATCGTTTGAATCCATGTAATCACGATGCACAATCATGTTAATGACGATTTCACGAAGAGCTTCAAGAGGGTAATCCCATCTTTCCTGTCTTTGTTTATCACCTGTGATGATATATGATTTATTCAGATGTTTCCGAATGAATGACAGCGTCTCGTCAACTTCGCCAAGCAAATCGCAACGAATTGTTGAACCATCCTGAATGATCGTATCTTCCGAAAAGCGGCCCATTTCAATGGTTGATAAAAGAGTATCTTTTGCCGTAAAAAGCAAGTAGCAGGCATTTGTAATGAATTTGCCTTTCAGTAACTCAAACTTTTCAAGAACCTTTTTAGAATTATCTGTAATAGGATTAGTACGAACTGTATTGGCAAGTTGAATAAATTTATCTACTTTTACCAAAGAAATATCATCAAGACCGTGTCGGGGATCAGCATAATAATCCCAACTGGCCTGAAAACTTCTGAGATGGATATTAGATATATCGCGTATAGACATCTGATGGTTCGCATTTTTTATCCGTTGCAGGTATTTCCCGCGACAGCTTACCGGTTTTACCGGGAATTCCTCAACACTAAATATCACCAGATTCTTATGATCAATGGTTAAAATACTTACATCCGGAATAACGGATGGTGATGTATTTGATTTAATTTGATTAATCCATTGTTGAATGGTTTCTTTCCCAAGTTGCACGCCTTTAATCTTACCAGCATCTGTTGCGCCGATAATAACAAAACCGCCTTGTGTATTGGTAAATGCGACGATAGTCTCTATAGCGGCCTGATCAAAAGACGCTTTAAGTTCAACCGTTTCCGATTCGCCATTTTTAATTAGCTTGAGAATATTTTGCTTGTTAATTTTCACAGAAAATAACCGCCTATCTTTCCTATAACCTATAACCTCGCGCCTGCCGTAAGGCACCCATCACCTATAACCTCTAACCTGCCGTCAGGCACCTATAACCCATTACCTCTGACCTATAACCTATAACCCATTACCCGAGCGCCTGCAGCGCTACGCACTCCTTGCCTTCTTCACCACAATATTATAAAAGCTCTTCCAGAAATACTTCCACTGCGTAACAAAAGGTTTCTGCATATAAGCTTTAATATAGCGTTCCTCCGAGGCCGTGATCTCGTCCAGCGTCTTGGGCATATCCGCGTAAAAAGGCGGCACCATCCCCGGCTTCACCTTTTTGCGCAGTTCCTGCAACTCCTCATTATACAAACTCAAATAGTGACGGCTCAGCGGCCGCACCCCCACAAGCTGCAAATCCCCCTTCATCCAATTATACAGCATCGGCAGTTCATCCAACCATAATTTGCGCATCAGCTTTCCATAGCCCGTCACCCGAAAATCATCCTTGAACTTGCCCCCCTCCTGCAGCTCATTGAGCTTATGCACATACTCCTGCAGATATTCAGAGTAGGGATACATCGTCCTGAACTTATACGTATAAATCAGCTTGCCATTGAAGCCCATTCGTTCAAAACGCACAAAAGGCCCGTACGAAGGATTCTCATCAAGCGAAGGCGTTTTCACCTTCTGAGCGACAAAATAAAAATCATTACCGATATACTCCTCCGCAATAATTTTGAATCCGCAAAAACTGAGCCTGCCCAGAATCTCCGTGCGCGAAATCGCCCGGTTTCTGCCTTTCGTAATATTAAAATACATCCCTTTGGTTGCATCCAGCTTCGGCAGGACGCGCGCCCAAAGAAAATGCAGAGCATAAAAAAGCTCCCGGAAATACTTCGGGTATTTTTCATCAAACCGTTTTCTCAAGACCTCAATCGTTTCCGCCCTGCCGCCGATGTATCCCCCGTCCGCCAGCATCTCGTGCGCCTGTAAAAAATACCTGTTAATCCAGCGGATATTATTGAGCTTGTTCAGATTAATCATCAGCCGCGTATGCGACAGACTGATCAGCTTGAAGTTCAACATCTCCGACGTGTCCAGAATCAGCGTCTCCACCCTCGTAATTTCAGATAGATTGACCGCCTTGTGAAAAAAGTCGAACACCGCCGG
The DNA here is from genome assembly GCA_022710585.1 of Deltaproteobacteria bacterium. Lineage (GTDB taxonomy): Bacteria > Desulfobacterota > Syntrophia > Syntrophales > Smithellaceae > Smithella. The sequence goes on from JAKLGV010000002.1 coordinate 68,407, forward strand.
CCTGTCCTTCAAATAAACATCCTTCATCCTGGCCTCGATGGGCTGAAAAAGAATCTCTCTTCTTTCTTCATCGTTATTCACAGGAAGATGCTCCTGCTTCATAATCGAGTGAACCACATGTGACGATTCAATATCCTGAACAGATTCCTGCCGGGTCAGATAATATAAAAGCCACAGCACCATTTCCAGGGCCGTAAACAGCGTCAGAAAACTGAAAATCTGCGCCCGCGAATAATGGAACATCTGCAAGCCGAACATCAGCGTAGTCATGATCAGCGTCATAAAAATCACCGATTTCACACACGGCGAAATGGCGTGAAAATAGGACGCGAAATGGCGTTTATCGAATTTCCGGGTGAGGAACGCCGTGACAATCCACAGACCGGACATAATATAAAAGAGCGTTTCATATTCAAGGCTGAGTTTAAAAGTGCCGCGCTTGAAATAATTAATCAGGAAGAAAGAAATAACTAATAAAAGAAAATCACTGGTCAATAAAAACAGCGACGTCTTGTGCGCTTTGTCCTGCTTCACATCTTGAGCCGCGATTAATTCTTTCGCCAACACAAAATATATCGTTAAAATGATCGCTTCCGCAGCGAACAGCAAACCACACGTACCGAATATCTGAATCCGCGAAAATTCAGTAAAACCGGTAATGACAACAAAGAACGAAATACAGAAAACAATAAAGACATTCGCCCTGAGCAGATTAAACACAGAGGGCCAGAATTTTACATACAATTCAGGATGAAATTTTTTTGTCAATAGAGAAACAAGGAACCAGAAGCCCAAAAAGACAACCAGTAATTTCTCATAAGGATGAATCAGATCAAGCGTCCCAGTCTTCAGATAATTGACTGCAAAAAACGCCCCGATCAGCAGCAAAAAATCGACAACCAAATATTTAAAAGACATTTTCAAATCCCCATCCCCCATAACCCATGACCTATTACCTCTATCCTGATGCATTTTCAATGCGTAAAAAATAAAAATTGATTCAAGCGAAACGCAGAACATTCAGAATAACCGCATCGCAACATTTCGAAACATTTCGGAGCCGGCAAAATGCCCGCACCAGCTCAGGACCTATAGCCTATAACCCCTGACCTATTACCTATTTTTCTGCTGGTTCAGGCTTGCAGCCTGAATCCAAACATTTCAAAGAAACCTCTCCCTTTTCTCGCGTGCTCTTCAGGGTAATAGGGAGAATTGAGAGGGATTTTTATTTTGTGAATCGAAAAAATCAGGAGATAGACAATTCATCAGGCGTCGTCGTTATAGTTTCGCCTTCTCGCCGCGCCAATTCGATAATGGCGTTAGCGTCATCTGTAAGCCATTGCTGTTCACCGCATGGGATAGGCTCAATGCGATTATCCGTTTTTGCTGCAAGTCTCCATAACAGATTTACATCTTCACGGCTGTGCTGTTCGTCAAATCGAGGAGAAACAACCAATAGATCAATATCACTCCACACATCAGCCTTTCCGGTTGCCTGTGAGCCGAACACAACACCGAACTTTACAGCAATGCCTTTTTCTTTCAGCGCTCGCAAGTATTTTCTAACGCCATTCAGGACTGAATCATTAACCATTGAAAAACCCTTTCGGCTTTAGCCATGAACTCTAATGCTTCTTCCTTTGTTGGAGGTTTTGTCAGAGATTCCGGATATCGGCCTTCGATGTGGAAAGCATTCATCTCAGCTAGAAATTCCATTTTATCGTTATCTGCCATAAGACCGGCCAGTTCAGCAAGTCGCGACAAATTATGAATCCTTGGCGCAATATCCTGAGACTTTTTACATATAATTGCCTTAAGAATTTTTTCGAGAGACAGATGAGCGAAGAAAAGGCCGTGTCTCGTACGACCATTATCCACTAACTGTCGGCCAACATCCCAATCTTCTTTTGCGCTTTCTTGCCAAAAGGCAATTTGCTTTGCTATATCAACCATGCAATGTAATCACTTATATCGAAACTCATAAGCTTTTGATAATATATAGCCTTTTTAATAAATAACATCAAATAAATTATTTTTCTGGATTCGCCTCAATCAAAACATTGCTGAATAACTCTTCCCTTCTACAGAGACATCAAGAGGGATTTTTATTTTGAATCGCAAAAAAAGAGCCGGCAAAATGCCCGCTCCAGCTCCGAATTTCATTCCAACCGGCATCCACCCACACCCGTCATGCCTGGTCGTAGATGACCCTATAGTGACCTTCAGGTTATTCAGGTTATGAAAACCGGCATCCGCCCAAGACGTCATGCCGGTGAAAACCGGCATCCAGTATTTGTTCTTTTTCTGGATTCCGGCTAGCCCCACGCCGGAATGACCATGTTTTCCCGCTCCAACTATAACATTGAACATTGAACGTAGAACATTGAACTTTCTTTCCCATCACCCATCACCCATTACCTCTTACATATTTTTTGTTTTCCAGTAATCGTGAAAAGTCAATATCCGTTCTTTTTGTTCTGCCGAAAAAAGAAATGGCTCAACGTCTTTAGCCAGAAAGTTCAAATCCAGTTCTTTTAATCTTTCATCAAACAATTTTAGAAATTGTTTTTTATCGCAGCCCATACATTTGGCGATATAGTTAAAATCAGGCTCAGCCAATCCCATTAAATAAGACACATCAAAAAGGTCTCGTCCTTTTTCGCGTTTCCGTTCCACGACAGTCATCATTTTCTGGGCCAGCAGAACCGACGCAGGCGCCGTCCATATCTGCCGATACAGAGCAAATCTGTTCAAGATATAACGTTGAGGCTCGTAATACTTCTTCTTGGCTTCAGTATCAATACGAATCAGTATTTTTCTTGAACTATGAGGTGAAATCCCGGATTGATATAGAATATCCGGAAACTTGACATAGCAATGATACGCACCGCGTTCCACAAAACGATACTCCACCACGAAACCTTTTTTGGCCATATCCTTACATGCAATTTGCAACAGCTTTTCAAACGCCTTGAAAGACAGATCGAAATTATCAAAATCCAGGTCTTCTGAAAATCGCGGATTCTGATAGAGAATGCGAATGGCAGTGCCGCCGATGAAACACAACGAAGACGCCGACTTTTCCTTAAATATTGAATCCAGCAGTTCATGCTGTAGATATTCAACCAAAACACCCTGAGGGTTTTTCCGGCGCAAGGCTAAAGGGAAATATTCGGAAAGCTGATCTATTGTAAGCATCGCAAAGCCCAAACCTTCATTTTATTCATACCGAAAGCTGAAAGATACTTCTGAAATTTATCCACATCTATTTTCTCGTTAATCGCGTCCAGGTTGAATCTTATATTATAAAAGTCAGTTTCATTTCTTATTTTCGAAAGATTTAAATAAAGATAATCCAGTAACGCCTTTTCCGGTTCGGCCAGCAAATAATGTCCGTATTCTGTTTTCGTTTCCGTATAGCCCCAGAAAAGTTCCGGCTTGATATGCCGGTACAGAAACGTTCCAAAGGCATTCGTAAACTTCCTGTTGATTCGAGCCGTTACACTGACATACGCGTAAACCATTTCAGGGATAAAACCATACAAGGCCAGCGCGCTTTCCAGGCTTAGATAACTCGGCTCATAAATAAACGCCGCTACTTCTTCGCTCTTAATTCTTTCCTTATCCTTTTCAAAGGCATACAACCCGTTTTTCAAGCGCAGCAAGTTACCTTTCTGGACCCATAAACTAATCTGATAATCTAAAAGTTTCTGGTCGATTAACAAGGCATCGTTTCTTGAAAAATAAGGAGCTTTAATTATTTTCGTTAAATCATCGTATTTCATAATCTTATTATAATTAATAATATAATGAAATGTCAACCCAATCTTCTATTCTTTACCCCATAACCCATCACCTATAACCTATAACCTATAACCTATTGCCTGCCGTAAGGCCCCCATCACCTATCGCCTTTTTTTTCCCTATCGCCTATAACCTATAACCTATAACCTATAACCTATAACCTATTACCTATAACCTATTACCTATTACCCCTTACCTGAACCTCCGGTTCACCCATCACCTTCTCGCAAACTTATCCAACCACTGGCGGGGATTAACGACGAACACTTTCAAACCTTTAATTTCCTTCTCATATCCTGCTCCCGCATCCGGGCAAATCAAATAATTATTGCCGCCGGGATAGTAAGAGCGGAATTCTTTAAGCGAAGAGACATCAAATTGTTTCGGATCCCATTTACATTCTATAGCATCAACACTGTCGCGGTTTCTTTGGATGACAAAATCAATTTCTCTCCCCGCTGTATCCCGCCAATACTGAATATCATGATCATAAGCATAGGCTTGGAGATACTCGAGTACGATATGCTCCCAAAGAGGTCCGCGATCACCCGGACGCAAAGGATCCCATCCCCGGCTGAAGCTTACAAAGCCCGTATCGAAAGCATATATCTTCGGCATCTTTGTAATCTCTTTCTGACCACCGCCAAAAAACGGGCGAACAAGCGTCACCGTTTTAGTTATGGCCATAGCCAGAAGGTGGGCGTCAACAGTTGCACGGCTGATACCAAGAGCGCTTGCCGTCTTTGCTGTCTCGAAAAGTCCACCACTTTGTCGAAGGACATACTCAAACAACGATGTGAATTTTTCCGGATTGCGAAAAGCGAAAAGCTTTTGGACGTCTCTCACAAAAAAAGAATCCGTCCATTCCCGATAAAACTCAGGTTCTTTAGATGAAGAAAACAGAGCTTGTGGCAGACCGCCATGGAAAAGACGTTTATCAATAGACGCGTTATTAAAGGATGCCAGTTCATCAAATAAAACAGGAGTAAGATGAACATTGCGCTTACGGCCTGTTAGCGTATCTTTAAATTTCTTTGTTGCGGCAAGAGTTGATGAACCTGTGGCAACGATTTTCAAATGGGGAAATTGGTCCGCGCCTATTTTTAGAATTCGGCTGGGATCGCGCAATTGATGAACTTCATCAAAAACGATAATTTTTCTATCACAATTTTTAAAGAAGATTTCCGGCTGGGCAATCAGTTCTTCCACAACAGGTAAATCGCAATTTAAATACAAAACGTGATCTTCGCCCAAACTTTTAACCAGCGTGGTCTTACCCACCCGACGCACACCCGCCAGCCAGACAATAGGCGCTGCCTGCCATGCTTTTTCCAGACGGCTAATCCAAAAAGGCCTCTCAATCATGTTAGCGTACCTAGCATATTATCCGTTAATATGTCAATTGTAATTCTGTCGTGCATCCACCCCACGCATGTCATGCCCGAATGGGCCTATCGGGGATCCAGTTTTTTTATCACCCATAACCTCTTACCTATTACCTGCCGTAAGGCCCCCATCACCTATAACCTCTTAACTGCCGTAAGGCTCCTATTGCCTGCCGTAAGGCCCCCACCGGGAAGACATTTCTACTTAAATCTGTGAAACGCAAGAATGTCGGAATTATTTACAAATTCAAAAAGGCAGACAGAGTAAAGTGATTAAAATTTTATGAAACTCCCGCAGAATACCCCACCATTAATGGTGGGGATGAATGCGGTGCCGGCGTAAGGGGGATGCAATCCCCCTCCTTGCCGTTCAAGATGCCCTGCAACTTGCTGCGGGGAGTTTCGTTGTTTGTTTTTCATTAAATATGTAGATGTTGGGATTATTTACAGAAATAAAATTCGTAATACGAAACCTTTGCATAATACCTGTTGTGTCATTTCGAGAAGCGCAAGCGACGAGAAATCTTTCTTTTATAATAAGACGTTATAAGATTTCTCCCTTCGGTCGAAATGACAATTTGATCATTATGCAAAGCTTTCAATACACTAATTACATTGATGTTTTTCATTAATTGCCTTTAGCCATGATTTTTTGTGTCGGATATCTTTACAATATTGAAAATCGCAGGTTTTAGAAATTTGTTTTATAATATTTTCTGTTATAAATATGTTAATAATAACGGTATGATAAGTATGATATTAAATTTAAGCTGACTTGTGGCATATTCTATGCTTTTTTAATGTTAAAACGAAAAGTAATTTTGAAATAATATTTAATTTCACCATAATGGAGGATAGGGTCATGAAAATAAAATCAAAAATTTTAGTGGCTGTGCTCGGGGTGTTCTTTATAGTGGCCGGAAATGCTTTTGCCTTGCCTTTCAACTATAATGGATCTCCTTATCAAAACATTGATCAAGGTTACCTAGCCTTATATATAGATGTACCTGATACGGGGATTATTTCCGATATGAATGTTTCTTTAATAATCAGTGAACCTTATGTTGATGATATGTATATTCGATTATATCGCACCGATAGTAATTTAGTTAGTTATTTATTTTTGGGAAGCAATTTTAGGGGAAACACTGGTGGTACTTATGGGTCGTATATAAATGCAACGTTTGATGATCAAGCATCGGAGGCTTATCCTCGTACTGGACAAGTAGATGGTAATTATGGGATCTTTAAACCTTATTCTCCATTATCCGTATTCAACGGTACTGAACTCTCCGGTCGTTGGTATTTAATAATTAAGGACGTATCTTCTTTTCCCGACACCGGAAATGACCTTTATGCATGGAGTATATCAGGTACCACAACAGACGTCCCGGAACCAGCTACCGTGCTGTTGCTTGGTCTTGGTTTGCTTGGTGTTGCAGGAATCAGAAGAAAGATGATTATTCCGTTTGAAGTCGCCACCTAATTCCGCTGCATTCCGCCACCCAATTCCGGAGGAAACCGCCACTCAATTCCGGTAGATTCCGCCACCCCTTTAGCAGAGAGTTGAGACGCTGGATAATTCACGAGAAAGCCATTAGAGTTTCAGGGAAAAACCCTGGAGGCACTAATGGCGGCAGCGAGGTTATCCATGCGAACAATTAAAGAGATTTTACGATTAAAATGGGAACACCATCTATCCAAGAAACAAATTGCAGTCAGTTGTAATATTGCCCGTAGCACCATTACGGATTACCTGAGGCGTGCAGAACGGGCAGGTTTGACCTGGCCATTGCCTGAGGATCTGGATGACGCAAAGTTGCAGTTCATTCTTTTTCCTTCCCGAGCGGGCATCTGCAATCAGGGCAAGCGTCCGGATATGGGAGAGATTTATAAGGAACTAAGCCATAAGGGCGTTACCCTCCAGCAATTGTGGCTGGAATATAAACAAAACAATCCCGATGGCTATCAATACAGTTATTTCTGTGATCTTTACCATCAATGGGCAAAGAAACGAAATGTGACCTTACGGCAAACCTACCGGGCAGGGGAAAAACTTTTTGTCGATTATGCCGGTCAGACCATACCGTTTACCGATCAGATGACGGGACAGGTTCAAGAAGCTTATCTGTTTGTAGCCACCCTTGGCGCCAGCAGTTATACCTTTGTCTGGGCAAGCCTCAAACAGGATTTGCCTTCCTGGATCGATGCCCACGTGAAGGCTTTTGCATTCTTTGGTGGTGTTCCGGAGATCGTTGTCCCGGATAATTTGAAAGCAGGCGTCACCAAGCCATGCCGGTATGAACCGGAAATCAATCCGACCTACCATGACCTCATAAAATATTATGGTGCTGTGGTGGTACCGGCCCGTGTCCGCAAGCCCCGGGATAAAGCCAAAGTGGAATCGGCCGTTGGCATTGCCCAAAGATGGATCATAGCCGCCCTGAGGAATCATACCTTCTTCGGTCTTCACGAATTAAACAAAGCTATTGCCGAAAAACTGACCGAGTTAAATAACCGCAACTTCCAGAAGATGGAAGGCTCACGCAGCAGCCTTTTTGAAACCATCGACAAGCCGGCATTAAAGCCTCTTCCTTTAGTTCCTTACGAATACGCAGAATGGAAAACGGCGGCGGTCAATGTTGATTACCATGTTGAGATTGATCATCATTATTACAGTGTGCCCTATCAATTAGTCAGAGAACGTGTGGACGTTCGTCTGACGTCAAACGTTGTGGAGATCTTTTTCAAAAACCGTCGGGTGGTTCTTCATCCAAGAAGTTATGATAAATGGAAGTATACCACACTGACGGGGCACATGCCTCAGTCGCATCAGCGTTATCTGGAATGGACGCCTTCCCGGATCGTGACCTGGGCAGGCAAGAATGGCCCCAACACGGAAAAGATAGTCCGGCATATCCTGGAAAACAAACCCCATCCTGAGCAGGGATTCCGTTCTTGCCTGGGAATCATCAGACTGGGAAAGCTTTATTCTGCAGAACGTTTAGAAGCAGCCTGTAGCCTGGCTCTGCATATAAAAGGCTACAGTTATAAAAGTATCGAGTCGATTCTCAAAACAAAGCTCGACCAGCAAAAAAGCTTCATGGATCCATTAAACAATTTTACGCCGAAAGCTCCTGTCGTTCATTCCAATATACGGGGCAAGGGCTATTACAACTAAACCGAGATTAAACACGATGAACATGAAAGGAAAAATAACCATGCTCAATCAGCAAACCATCGAGAAACTCGCCGCCTTGAAACTCAACGGCATGGCGGAAAACTTTACTTTACAGCTTCAGCAACCCAAAATGAATAATCTGTCCTTCGAAGATCGCTTTGCCATGATTGTCGATGCGCAATGGGACTGGAAAGAAAACAGCCGGATGAAGCGCTATCTTCGAGATGCAAAACTCAAACTCCCGGCCTGTGTAGAAGACATTGATTATAAAACCCACAGAGGCATTGATCAATCCGTCATGATGAGGCTCATTGCCGGTGACTGGATCAAAAACTTCCAAAACATTATTATTACCGGACCCACCGGAGTGGGTAAAACCTTCCTGGCTTGTGCCTTAGCCAACAAGGCCTGCCGGAATGGATTTCACAGTCTCTATCTGCGCAGTCCCGGTTTCTATTATCAAATGGCTCTTTCTCGAAATGACGGCAGTTATAGAAAAATCATGAATAAACTCTCCAAAACCAATGTTCTGATCATTGACGACTTCGGCCTTGCGCCCCTGACTGATCCTGATAGAAGAGATCTCTTCGAAGTTGTCGATGAAAGACACGGGCATGGATCAACCATCATTACCAGTCAATTACCCATAGAAAACTGGCATGACATCATTGGCGATCCTACTATCGCCGATGGCATCCTTGACCGGCTTATCCACAATGCCCATAAAATTAATCTAAAAGGAGGTTCCATGAGAAAAAAACATTCCACATTGACTTGATAAAATACTTATGAGAAAGGACTAAAAACCAGCGTCGCTTCGCTCCGATCAGGGGGTGGCGACTTCCTCCGGATTTGAGTGTCGGTTTCCTCCGGATTTGAGTGTCGGTTTCCTCCGGATCTGGGTGGCGACTTAAGCGGTATACTCAGAAAGATTAAAAAGTAATGACAAGCATATTCAGTTTAAATGCAAAAAGGCAGGGCCACAATTGGCTCTGCCTTTTTTATTCCTTGTGCGGATTCAATATTGCAGATTGAATCCGGTTGTTTCTATTATGATAAAATAAAAAAGGTTCAAGCTACAAACTTGAACCAGCAAAGGGAAAGTCATACCGGACTTGATCCCGTATCCCCCCAAGACGTCATGCCGGTGAAAACCGGCATCCAGTATTTTTTTCCTCTTTTCCCCTCACACCTTACGCCTTACTCTTTACGTTGTCCTATTACCTATCGCCTATTGCCTCTTACCTGCCGTAAGGCCCCCATCACCCATCACCCATCACTTCTCGCCTGCCGAAAGGCCCCCATCGCCCATTGCCTATAGCCTATAGCCTTAACTTTGCACATTGAACTTTTTTCCTATCGCCCATCGCCTATCGCCTATCACCCATTTTCCCATACACATTATTATACAAAAACACCTTCTTTTCTTTCCCCGCCGGCCAGGGAATCATCAAATCCTTGCCCGGCTTATCCTGCGCAAACCAGTTATTGAAAATTTCCGCCTTATCTTCCGGCACCCCCCGAATCCCAATCGCCCTGACCTTCGGATTTCTAAACGTATTGTGATGAATCTTAATAAGCCTGCCGGCGATATCCGTTCCATCCTTTCTGTCCTTTCCGCCGTGCATATCAAAATTGTGGCTCAGCGATTCCCCCAGCTCAATATTGTTGCTCGCCTCGTAACTTAATCCGGAAACACCCGTTCCCGCAATCGAGTGGCGGTTATAATTAAAAAGATTGAACTCAATCAGTGACGATATATTCTTGCCGTAACCGTGACTCACACCATATCCTAAACCCTGCCGCTGATTATGATGTATATAATTATGGTGGATATGATGTTTGTCTCCGTTCTTTAAAAAAATTGCCGCGTGGCTCCAACCGCTTAGCTCACAGTTGTCCAATTCAAGTGCTTCATGATCTGTCCATATACCTGCAGAATTAGGAAGAAGATAATAATACGTTGATTGCGCTTTGTGATCGCCGCGTTCTTTGTTATGCGCCCGCTTGTGATGTTCTAAACGAGGTTTAGGATCTGGGCCAATAATGCGCAAACCGGTAATGCGAACCTTGGGACCAAGAACATTAATCAAAGGACTGGTTGCAAAATTATCACTTCTTAAAAATGCGCCCTCCGAACCCTTGTCCCCCCTATCACTTGCTAAAGTTACACCGGCCGGCAGCTTGATCTGAAATTTCTCTGTACTTATAAGATTTGTGAAATCAATTTCCGCGTGACCATCGATAAAGATGATCTCGCCTTTTTTGACACTTTTCAAAGCCACCAACAGGCCGTCTAAATCTTTTACATTGTAGTGACCTTTTGTGATGATTTTTTTATAGCCAGCACCGCCGCCTATCGGGCCATTCGCATCAGGTTTAGCACCATAGATTTGCCCGTTTTTTTCTATAAAAGTGTGTTCTACTTTTATATTATCAGCACTACAGGCTGCATGAGGTAAAAATATATAACTAATCAGAACACAAAATATTGTTATGCTAATAAATTTTATTCGCATTTTTTGTAATGTTTTATCGCACCTGCGCTGATAGGACGTAGAAGTTGTGAAAAAAATCACCTAAACCGCTGCTGATAGTCCGGGTTTTCTTTCATTACTCTGATACTCGCAGGATAATTTTCAACCATCCATGTGACAAATGATGTAAGGTCAATCTTATCTTCAAAGAGTTTCCTTGCTTTATCTTTCCAAATTATTTTAAGATCCTTTATTCCTAAAAGGTGATCAATAGTTGATAATAATTTTTCTTCCTCGTGGGTTCTGATGCCCCAACCAAGTTTATAGTAATTTTCAACTTCGGCCAAAATTTTAATTTTCCCAACAAAATCATTAAACCTAATGAAAGGTGTTCCAAGAATACCTGCTTCGGAACACATTGATTGGCTATCACCAATAAAAATTTTAGCTGATGCAAGTAAATCGTGTATTCGATTCGGTGGCAGACTTATTTTGTATTTCTGCAGTTCATTTGCAAGTTCGGTTTCTGATGAAATAAATACTTTTCCAAAGGGCTCAAGTTTATTAATTATTTTATTTAATAGATTCCGGTTTATTCCCTTGTGCGTACTTGCAATGTCATGACCAGCTGTCAGGCTCACCAATCTGATGATAAAATATGAGTCATCAGGCGTTAAGCCAAGAGTGTTAAATACTGAAATATCTTGTTGAAAGTAATTTGGATGAAGATACGCTAGCTTTTGAATGCCGTTATACGAAATTTTTTTCTTGGAAAACTTACCAACACTGGTGCATTCAGGCGCCACTATATATGATGCAAATGGATAAGCGGCTTTGCAAAACCACTTGTTTATCTCAAAATCATCCTCATTAAAGACAAATGATGGAATTCCCAATAGAGTGCCGACGTGTGTGATAGCTATATCTGTCCCCATCATTATAGTCGGGCGAAACTTTCTGACATAATTTAAAAGGTTAAATTCTTGTTTAATTAGCTTAACTAATCCATAGAACATTAAATTTACTTTGTTTTGGCCTGTTGTTTTTTTTTCAGACAATTTTGTAAAAGCAACATTCTCGCTTATAAGCAGTTTCTCTAAAATATCTTTTTCCCTGATTACAAATTGAACATCATGATTATTCTGCAAAAGGCCTTCTGCGATATATTTAAAAAGATAATAATGTGCGGGATGATTGAGTGCAATTAAGATTTTCATTTTGAAGATAAGCAAGAAGTATTGTTATGTTTTTGCTTGTACTGCATCATTAAAAAATATCGTTTTGGAATCATTATTTGAAAATATTACTCAGTTCATCGGGCTGCGGGTAATTAACTAACACTGCTTTTCTTGGCCCATGATAAACAAACATGGAACCAGCCGCTACAGCAGAAACATGACCTTCCTTAACCACTGCTTTAAAATCGGAATACTTACCAGCACCCCCCAGCGCAATGACAGGCACCGTGACATTATTGGAAATAGTTCTTAGAATTTCAATATCATAACCTTCCATTCGCCCATCTTGGTCAATAGAATTAACAATTATCTCGCCTGCGCCTTTCTCTTCCATCAACCTGGCAAAATCAACCGGACTGTATGTTATGGCTTTGCTGCCATTATAAATATAGGCTGTATGTTTACCAAGCAATTTCTTCTTTACATCAATACAAACAGCAATCGTTGAAGAACCGAATTCTTCAGCAGCATTTCTTATAAAGTCCGGATTTTCAGCGGCATATGAATTCATAATAATTTTTTCCGCACCGGCTTTTAATATGTTGCGTATATCCTCAATGGTTCTGATGCCACCGCCCACGGCAAAAGGCATATTGGCTTCGTCACCCACATTCTTGACGAAATCCAAAGATATCAACCGCTTTTCCTTGCTGGCGAAAATATCTAGGAAAGCAAGCTCATCCGCTTTCAAATCGTTGAATAATTTGACTGCGTTGATAGGGTCGCCGATATAACGGTAATCTTTAAACCGAATGGATTTGACAAGACCAAGATTCTTTAACAGCAAAACGGGAATAACGCGAGGACGAAACATAATTATATTTTTACAAAATTACGAAGTAATTGTTCTCCCTGATCGTGACTTTTTTCCGGATGAAACTGAACACCCAAAATATTCTCTTTATATACTGCTGAAGTGAACGGATAATCATATGTCGTAGAAGTCAATTCATCATCTGAATTAGCGCAGACAAAATGAAAACTATGAACAAAATAAAATTGTGCACCGGGAGATATGTTATTGAGAAAAGCACTTTCTTTTTTAATCTCCAATGTGTTCCAGCCTATATGCGGTACCTTATAAACTATTTTATCTGAAACGCGAAACCTGATTACCTGGGCATCAAACCAGCCCAAGCCGTCAACGTGGCCTTCCTCACTGAATTTTGCCATCAATTGCATGCCGAGACATATGCCGATAATCGGTGTCTTCTTAATCAAAACCTTTTCATTTAATAAGTGCCAGATACCGCTTTCTTTAAGTCTTCTGACACCACTCGCGAAATGACCGACGCCGGGTAAAATTAATTTATCGGCTTGTTCAATTTGTTTTAAATCATCTGATATTGAAGCATGAACACCGATAAGTTCCATTTTTTTCTGAACCGACCGGAGATTCCCCATGCCATAATCCACTATGACAATCTGAGCGGTTTTATTTTGCATATTTCAGATAAAGAATACTGGGAAGAACTTTTAATTTTACAGCAATTTTTATCGGGAATTTCAGCATTCTAATCATAGGAAGATAGGTTGAGTAATCATCATGTGATTTGATCTGTGCTTTCATAATACTTTGCCATTCGTTGTCTGAAATACACAATTTATTGAGGGCGTATTTAACTACGGTCTCATCATATTGATAAGGCGCTGCTGCTATCTCGGCAAGGGCTTCCTCCCGTGTAATCTGTTTTGATCTGATCATGGCCGAGAGTTCTGTTTTTCTTTTATCAATATTGAAGCGCGTCGGTAAATAATAAGATTGAAAAAATTTTGTAAAAACATTCTTATGATGGTGACTGCCGTAGGATTCTCAGTTCAACTCTTTGCTCAATACATTTAGCTGCTTTCTTCTTTTCACCCTTCACTATTAACCGTGTCACTCCTCACTCATTTCCTATATCACCCAAATCGAGTTCCTTAATTACTTTGGCTGGATTACCGGCAACTAAACATCTTGCCGGCACATCTTTAATGACGACAGCACCTGTTGCAATAACTGATTCATCACCAATCGTAATACCAGGCGCAATAATGACACCAGGCATTATCCAAACGCCCTTGCCAATTCTTGTTGGCATTATCTTACGGGGATATATTTTTTTTAGTAAGGTATTAGATGGTATATTTTCATGCGCCGTGATGATTGTTCTGTCACCTATTGAAGTATTATCACCAATTGATATTTGATCGGTAAAGACACGATCAAAAAGCACTTCATGTCCAATGTAAACACCTTTCCCTATTTTTACACCACGCATGCGATGGATTGTTGTGCGCCAGCTTTTAACAAAACAAAAGAAAGCCAGCTTATCCAACATGAAGCGCCATACAAATGTCACCCCATATCTAATTTTTCCAGTAAACCCTTTTAAACCATAGAATTCTAGTACTTCATCTGCTGGCATATAATACCTCTGCTTTTATCACGAAGTCGCGTCTCCGGTCTTTTTAAGTGCATAATATTTCTTACATGTTACAAAATTAAAATCCCTTTCCGCAAAGAAATCAAGCTCACGTTTTAGCAAGGGCAATGCTTTTGCGCCTAAATTACGTACTTTAAGCTTGTGCCTAAGAACATCACCTAGCAAGTAAGATATGAAATTAGTGCCACGCCTTTCGATGACATCTGTTTCCTTATCCTCGTCAATAAATTCATTTGGATGTGTAAGAAAAGTTATTGGCCGGTTGGTAATCTTTGTTTCCATATAAAGGAACCTTCTCGTTAATCTATTCAAGGTTGGGCTGATCCTCATGAAAGTACCGATATAGGGAAATCCAAAAGCCGAAATCGGAATTTCAAGGATTTTTGAACTACCTTTTTTGAAAATATTATCTATTTTTACAAAATAAGGCTGTCGTGGTGAAATAAGCCAGTTTAGTTTTTTAATACTGCCGAATGAAAACATCATATCCAGCCGCTGAGACGAAACTGAACTGTCAATGCTGAAACCTGCTTCTTCCAGTGCAAGTGGCAAATCATAATTAGCGCGAGCTGCCGGTGCACGAAAAGATATTACTTCGTTGCCGCAGATATCTTCTAAAATTTTCTTGGATTGTTGTAGATGATCTATTTGAGTTTTTAAAGGCAAAACGTCAAAGGCACAATCAACTGTGTGCCTTAAACCGTGAGAAGCAATTTCGTGTCCTTTAGCACTTGCCATTTTTACAAGCGCTGGCTGAAGTTTTGCTACATAACCGGTAAAAAAAAATGTCGTTTTAATGTTATAAGTCTCATACAGATCAAGCAAGCGGGGCATGCCCTGTGTCAATAAATATTCAGCTGTCTTATCGCGAAGCTTGTGATTTAAGATTGATGTTGTTTCCACATCGTTGGTGATAAGACATATTTTTCTATTCACTATTGTCCCTAGACGTAATAATTTATAAGAGGTTATTAAATACTACTTCATATTGCTCGGCTATGTTTTGCCATAAATGTTCTTTGAGTAACTTATTATAGGCCATATTGGACTTTTTTTTCATTTCATCAATGTTATTTAGGGCCCATTCAATTTTAGTCTTCCAATTAAGAATATTATCTTTTTCAGCAAACAATACTTCATCATCTGAAAATAAGTCTTTGTTACCCTGACAATCACTACAGATAATTGGTGTTTTTAAGGAACTGACTTCTAGCAACATCATTGACATTGCTTCTTTTTGTGATGGATATATAAAAAGCTTTGCGTTTTGAATTAATGAGTAAAGAATTTCTTTGTCTTTAATCATTCCAACGTATCTTACATTTGCCAACTGCTTGGCTAAGTTAAGCACTTTATCTTTGTGTTCTATTTTCTGGTCCAGATCACCTGCGATAATTACACGCCCAGGATAGTTCATTCTAATAAGGGCCTCCAGCATTATATGACAGCCCTTTCCTTCATAAATTCTTCCTGCGGCGAATAATATATAATGATTCTCTTTTTCAAATAGGGGATAAATCTTGTTTGGCATAATAATGCCATTGGGAATAAAGACCCTGTGTCTTATGCCTAAATTAGACAATTTTATAAAATCCTCTTTAGAAACTGTCGTGATGACATTTGAAAAGCGAAGAAACATCCAGTCAAATATCTTATAAACGTATTTTAAATAATTAAATTTCTCTTCAGTATGTAAACCATGGGTCGTAAGAACTACTTTGTATTTAATTCTTAATATGGGGATTAGGAAGGATGCTGCATTATGGTGAAGGTGAATCAAGTCATATTTATTTTTAAATAATACGTGAAAGACTGATTTAAAGTAATACAATAAGGTACTAAATCCACCTTTCTTTTTATGGTCGAATACAATTTGATGATAATTATTATAATCGCTATTTTTACATGTTGTGTGTGTTGAAATAGAATAAACCGTAAAATCATATTTATCTTTTAATTGCTCAATAATATTCTCGCCGACAGACGCAGCGCCACCAAATGCGGGTAATCCTTTCAGACCGATGACAGCTATTCGTTTCTTCATAATTAATGCAACTGTTCAATAAATTTAAAGTACTGTTCTTCAAATGTTTCAAATGAAAAATTATTTTTAAGCAGCATATAGCCAGCTTTGCCCATATCGTTTCTTTTGTCAGGTGAATTTATTAATAAAGACAGCTTGTCTGCAATACTTTCAAAATCGCCAACCTCTACTATAAAGCCGTTTTGATTATCTTTGACCAATTGATCCATATCGCCTACCTTGGTGGCTACAATTGGAAGGGAGTAAGTCATGGCTTCCATTATTGTGTTGGGAAAACCTTCGAATATAGAGGTGAGCAAGTAAATATCTGCCTCAAGATAATATTTTTCAACATTTTCAGGGTTAATAACAATTTTGACCAATTTATCTAGGCCTTCGTCTGTTATTAAAGATCTGATTTCATTTTCAAGTTTTCCATAACCGACAATTGTGTATTGATAATCAGTACCACTTGCCACAATGTTCTTAAGACACGCTATTGCCTTGATCGCTGTTTTATAATCCTTTTCTTCTACAAAACGGCCGACTGATAATATATTGATTATTTTGTTGTTTTTTTCTTTTGCAATCGCTGTGTTTATCTCAATGCCATTGGGAATATATATAAATTTTTTACTATTAAATCCTTTCTTTGTAAGATTTTCAAGGCCTCTCTTGTTATTGATAATTGTATAGTCGAGCACATGATTATGCAGAAACTTTTGAACAAGTAATTTAGTGACATTAGGATACACAGAACTTCTGGCGCCACCAATTATGTGCTTCACTTTACATAACTTACCTGCAATGCTGCCCACAACATTTGTACTGTATAAAAAGCATAATAAAGTATTTATTTTGTTGATGCGGAGAAAATGGAGGAACCCTAGAAATTTTTGAAAAAGATTGCCTTTTAATAAGATCGGGTTTATCTCTGTTTTGAGTAGAAAATCTTTATATTCATCATCGATGCTTTCATCACCATAAAGGACAACTAAATGTGTTTTAAAATGATTTTTCAGCGCTTTTACCAGTAAAAGACTTTGCTTTTCGGCGCCGCCTTTTTGGAGTGACCTGGTAAAAATGCACACTTTTTTTGTCATAAGGAATTTATGCTAGGCAACTCAACTTTTATCAATTGAATGCACTGCTGATATTTTTTTCGCATGAATTTTAAAATGGCTAGTCAAGAAATAAGCAGCGATTTTGTTGCCAAAAATTAAATGACCTAACCCGCGTAATTGTTTATATGATGACCATTCTATTTCAGGATTAAGAAATCCCGCTTCTACTATCAGCGTTGCTATTCAAAATATTATACATTTTTTTGAACAAATTAAGATAATCATCTTTTGACTTAGCACTGCTCAATAGATTAATACACGCATTTTCATCCAGATGATTAATTGAGTTGTGAGAAACAATGATATCGAACTTCATATCTTGCCCATTAAATTCCTGAAAGGTTGTGTTTAATAATTGTATATTGTGAGAAAAAGAAAAGTTATCGATCATCTTGGTAAATTTTTTCATTTCATTTGATCCTGAACCAGAGCTTTCTGGTTCTAAAAGTACAACTTGGGATGCGCCAGATGCTGCGGCAAAAAAACTTATTAAACCAATGCCGCCACCAATATCCAATATGGTTTTGTTTTTAAAATCGATATTTTTGAAGAGATATTCTTCAAAGTACCATTTTAAGCTATTGGGAGAGTGGTAGATCTTTTCTCTCTTAAGAAATTCAATAAAATATTTTACTGAGTCTTTACTATTTTTGACATATGTATTCATAATTAACTAAAACCTAATGCCACTAAAAACTTGTGTGATTTTTTGTACCTTTCAGAGTAACACTCTATCTGCCCATTTAACATAGTTCCACACACTGCATATCTTTTTATTAATCAATCGGATAATTGAACCTGTATATGAACCATTGTTAGTTATGTTCCTTTAAGGTCTTTATAATTTTACCAACACGTTTGTTCCATGTGTATTGATTAAAAGCCAACTCACGGGCATTTTGAGATAATTTATTAGGATAAATCAACATTAACGCTTCATTCACTTTTTGCAGGAGGTCATCAAAAGAATCTGGATCAACCAAAAGAGCATTCTCATTGTCCTTCAAGACTTCAGTTATTGTTGGAAATGCGTGTGCTACAACTATCCGACCGGCAGCCATGTATTCAAATACCTTAAGTGGTGAACAATAATTTATAGTTGGTACTTTTCTGGACCACAAAGCCAACAAAACATCGGCGGCAAAAAGATACAGTGGTATTTCATTGTGATTCTTTCGGCCCACAAAGGTAATGTTTTTTAAACCTTTGTCTCGTGCAACATTACTGAAAAAATCCACATTGTTCTGTGGACCGCCTACCACAATAAATAACGCTTCAGGTATTCTTGAAGCCAATTGAATTATATTATCTATTTCTCTATCAGGGTATAGGCTACCCGTGTAAATTGCAATTTTCTTACCCTGTGGTAAAGATAACAATTCCCGCGCTTTTTGCTGGGTTATTCCTTTTTCAAAGAGATGACTATTAAATCCATCATGAAGGGAAATAATTTTTGATGATTCAATTCCCCGATTTACCCATAACTTCTTTAAATTTTCACTAATGACTACAATTTTCAATAGATAGGACGATTTACTCGCAGTGATGACTTTTTTTATACACAAATTGTTAATAAATTGTGGGTGATTATAAAAACTGGCATTATGAATTTCAAAAATAAAAGGCTTTTTCCCCTGAATACATGATTTTATTAACAAGTGATGCCGGATAAAACAGACATCCGGGTTAAATTTTTTAATAATGTTTCTATAATAAAAACCATTAAAGTATTTTCCTAAACGATTATATTTAGCGCATAAGCTCGTATTCAATATAATTCTAAATATTGGCCTTATCCCAAATTGGGATTCGATTATTTTGTGAACATCCTTCTGAGTAATATTTTTGTTGTGGCTATTTAAGACCAGGGTAACATTAATATTGTTCTCAGCAAATGCATTGCACATTGATATGACCTGCACCAAATTTGCCACTTCTGAGGCGACGTCTGCGTTATGTAAGTATAAAAGATTCATATTTTTGATCAATAGTGATTAACTTTATTCAAAGGTATATGCTTTCTTACAAGGGCAGATTCTTACATATTGACATTGTATACAAACCTCTTTTACCATTATGGCCTGATTCAAAAATAATTTCTGCACCAGAAGGTGACCATTTGGGATGTAAATCTATCCGCTTCTGTCCTCTATATCTGAAAGGCTGGTGAAATTTACCCAATTCGTGGATTACATCCTTCGTAACATCATATAAATACAAAAAAGACATTCTAGTACTATCAGGATATGTGTCTATGACAAGCCACCGCTTATTCGGCGAGAAAGAAGGATGGCCATCTATTTTGGGGAGTTTGTCGGAGAATAAAGACACTGTATTAGATTTATCTTTAAACTTAAAATATCCAGCACCTTTTCCTTCAACAAAACAATAGGAAAGAATGTTTTCGTTATCAATCCAGCAACAGTGTGAAGTCATAAGATCACCATTTAATATATGTAGATCTGTTCCGTCAGGGTTCGCAGTTATTAAACGCATAAATCTGCCTTGGGGGCCAATCCATCGATGAAGAAACATAAACCGCGTACCGGCAGGATTAATGTCGATATGGTTTACTTTATGCGCAACGCCATTCATTGTATCTGTTTTAGAGATTATTTTGAGCTGTTCTAACGAAATAATTAGTTTTGTATAACCAGTTGTTAAATCAAGATACCAAATGCCATCCTCTTCATCATTAGGTAAGTCTTTTCTTCTCACGTTGAAATACCCATAGTCTGGTCTCATTAGTGCCAGCCTTTCATAATTCAGGCCAAGAGCATATTTGCCGGTTTTGCTAACATTGTTAATCGCGATATCATATATGGTTTGCAATTTTCCTGAAGCATCAATAACTTTCGATACATACTTTTTATTTTCTACATCATAATCATTATATATAACCATGTCTTCATGCCCAAGGAGCCATTGCAACATACATCCCTGTTGCCAGTTCCAGGATCTTGAATCAGCTATTTGCTTTATGCGTCCGTTGCGTTCCTTAAGCATAATATTTACTGGTTCAATTAAACTTCCATGAGTTTTTTCATTATTAACTTTTAAAAACAGGAGATCACCTTTATTATTGACAGGTGATATATTATAGTAACCAAAAAAAGAAACAGTTAAATCATACACTGCAATTGGTTCTTCAACGCATCCCTCTATCACACAAAATTTTTTCTTGATAAGATACCGCGTGAAAAGATAACGGATGTACCTTAATCCTTCTAATACAAGGCCATTTTTTTTTAATGGAAGTTTTCTTATAATATTTTTTACCATGGCAAAAGTTCTGGGTTCTATTAACCTACCCAGAGAATAAGGACCTAGTTGAATTAATCTGAAGATTTTCCTTTGTGGATTGTTCATCTTTCTGAACTATTAGTAATATTGACATAAGAAATGCTATTCCTGCAAAACCAACAGTAGGAATTGTGTCGTTAAAAAAGTTCTTGATAAGTAATTGTACAAAGATAGCAGTGGCGAAAGCATTAATACTTAGGTCATCTTTGTATTGAAATGCTATTTTAAAAATATATCCTATAAATCCTATTAATAATATCAGAATTATCAAGCCTCTATCAATTAGAAAGCTTAGATATCCATTATGGGTTGACGTACCCGCCTCCTCGATAAATGTACCAATGCCATGTCCAAACAATAATGATTCTGATGAGGCATTTTTGTACATTTCCATGGCTGTTATCCACTTGTCAACTCTACCACGCCCATAGAGCTGCTCGTCAATAGTTTGATATCTTATAATTTCTTCGTCAAGTAAATATCTATCAATCCCCAGTAAGCTTAAAGAGGAAAAGACTGCGATGATTAATAATACCACTGAGATAATAATCATTGAATACCGTGCTAACGATAAGCCAGCCGTTCTTTTCATTAAAATATAAGTAACAAGGCCAAATATAAATGCAATCATTGATCCACGACTGCCGGTTAATAATAAGCTTAAAATATTTAATATCAGTATCGCGAACAATATATATTTACTTTTATTGTTTAAATTAAACAACATTCTATTGCTTAATATATATATAATACAGATACTTGCAATGCAAAATACCGAAGCCGTTCTATTGGGGCTACCATACCAACCAGTTAGGCGATAAAGTGTTCTATACGTCTGTTGTATTGATAGTGGTCCCAATGAAATACTGCCAACTGTATAGACGTAATATGCGAAAATAGCTGATATTACGCTTATAATAATAAATAAATTACAAACATGGACAACATACTCTCTTTTGCTGAAATTATAGATTTTTAATATATTGTAAAATGTTAAAATCATCACGATTTGTGATCCAGCCATGATGAATGCAGACTTTGTGCTTTGATCACTGGAAAAGAGCGCAAATATTATTGTTAGTAGATTAATTATTAAATATAGGGCAATACCAAATGGCCTTATTTTTACTGTCGATACTTCAATTTTAACTGATTTATGCAATAACCTGTAAGTGATAAATAACAAAAATGAGCTGTATAATAATATATATCCGTGAATAGCAAACAAACGATCACGATATAGACCATACTCATAGGAGAATAAATAACTTAAAATGAAAAAGTAAGAATATAAAAAAATATATTTGAATTTTAAATATTTTTTTAGCATAAGGGGTTGTGAATGTTGCGATTATAAAATTTTAGTTGGACCTTTATACATTGGAATGTCAAACAATTTATGCAACTCAAACTCTGTAGTAATTACATTATTTAGCATGCCTTTTTGTTTCAATGTCATAAAACCACAATAATCGTTTATTAAATGGCCTCTTCTTCTATTTGTGCCTTTGTGCCAAGCATAAACATCATTGCCAAAGCCAATACCTGACACACAAATTTCCGCTTCAGGAAACCTTTGACGAAGTAATAATAAGGCAAATAAACCTGTAGAAAGTTTAATTATTTTCCTTCTAAATAAATCGTAAAAGATATACTTTGATTTTTCTCTTAAGGCAAACCCCTTACACCACAAAACGTTATTTATGAAACTCTTTCCTAAAATTTCCCATGTCAAATTTTCTTTTTCATCATAACGTAGATATTCAACCTCATCATATTTGTAGTTAACTTCATTCAGCAATTTAACGATATCAACATTGCGATATTTAATAACCCAGCTCTTAATAACATGTTTATTTTTTAAATTCTCTTTAGTAATTAATGCCAGATCTGAATTCCAATAGAAAATACTATCCCCAAAAACATGATAAATGTTGCATGTAAACTCTTTGCTATAATAAATAGAGCCATTGACGAAAACAACATTATCGTTTTCAATAGGTACAGCAGGTTTTGGTTTAGACGCAAGTAATAGGATCTTCATCTGTTAATATTTAGAAAAATAAGTGGTAACAAGGTGCATGCCAAACGTAAGTGACTTAGGTTTTTTAGCCTTGAGTTGTCTTTTAAATGTTAGAAGTGATGTTTTATTAGCACATGCACTTTATCCTTGAAGTGTACGAAAAAAAATAGCGTCATACATCCTACTATAAACAATTTTATAAGCAATGAAAGGTAAATGTTTATCTCTATAAAATATACTAGTGAGGCAAGCGGTACGAATACAAGTAAGCCTTTGATTATTAATTTCCAATCATAATCTATGAAATAGCATTTTTTTGCGTACCAGTATTCAACTATAAACATCCCCGTGAAAGACAAGACAGTCGAAAATGCAGCACCATAGACACCATATTTGGGAACAAGCATGAAATTTAACATGATGTTCAACATGGCACTCGATATCATGATTATCATCATGACAACTGTTTTTTTCTCCTGGTAGATTGAACGATTCATTACGCCAGCAGACTGTGCAATAAAATAAGCCAATGCTATAATAGGGACTATTTTATAAGCTTCAATATATCGGGCATCCAGTAAAATAGTTATGGCTTCTTTGGAGAAGAAACTGATAAAAAAGCATATTAATAACATGGCAATAACTAATGAATTGTTATAGAAAAAAAGTTTTTTTTTAGCATCTAACTGATCGTCAGAGTTAGCTAATTTGTAAAAAACAGGTTCGTAAGCCAGACTGAAGGCAGACGCTAAAATTAAGACAAGCCCTCCTATTTTATATCCTAGCGAATATATTCCAACATCAGATAATGAACAATATCGTTCTAAAAAAATTCTGTCAGATAGGTTTAAAACCCAAGAGCTAAGAAAAACGGGTATCATGGGCAAGCTATATTTCAGACTTTCTTTTATAATAGTGGGCTTAAAAGTTATCTTAATTATTTTAAACCCTATAAATAAGAATATAGGTGCCATTATTGCAGTGCCAATCATTTGGCCCTTGAGCATGCCAGCAGCACCAGCTTTCAATTCCACAATAAACCAAAGAATAAAAGCTGCTTTTGTAACAAACTGCATAATTGATAATATTACAAAGCTTTTTGCTTTTTGTTTCAACCGGAGATATAATTTAGGCACACGTTCGAATACAGAAAAATAAGCCGTGATAATAGCGTACACATAAAAAGGATAAAAGGGGATTGAACTGTATATTAATGCAATAAGGTCCTTAAGTAAAAATAATAGTGCCAAAACTGCGGTGGCTATGCCTAATAAAGTTAAAACGATTGTACCTAAAAACTCTTTTTTCTCGTTTTCAGTCTTATGATCCCAGTACAGCCGCGTAACCGACCTTTCAATTGCAAGAGTTAAAACAACAGCAAGGATTGCATTCAAAACCTGCAAGGAGTTTACGATACCATAATCAGCAGGCGATAAATAGCGCGTGTAAATTGGCAATAGAACAAAAGCGGCGACATCAGGAAAAACATTACCGATGGTGTAGATAATGGTGTTTTTAATTATTTTTGACATATCTCTTTAAGAATTTGTTGAAAAACAATATTATGACGCTACGTATTAAATGACGGAGGCGTTCTGGTGCTATGGAAAGAGAATCAGCATTTATAAGTTCGAAACTGCTCTACTGAATGTTTATAACAACACCCTATGAAGTGCTGCTTCCTAATTGACCTGCGCCTATTATTAGATTCTTGTTAATCATCAAGTGTCATGCGCAATCATTTTATTAATGTATCTAAAAACTGCTAATTTTATTCTATATGTTGCTTCAATTTGATTTCGCTTATAATTTTCGCTGGATTTCCAACCGCCACAACAAAATCAGGTATGGTTTTTGTGACAACACTTCCAGCGCCAATAACAGCGTTTTTACCAATAGTAACTCCCGGAAGAATTGTCACATTAGCACCAATCCAGCATCCACTTTTTATTAGTACTGATTTCGAATCAAGAAATCCCTGGTCAATAATAGGATAATTAGGATTTCCGAAATTATGTTTGGTAACATAAAAATGAACACACGAGCCTATTAAGACATTATCTTGAATTGCAATACCAATGTCATTTTCTCTTGTATCTGCAAACAACATAGTGCCAGGGCGAATCACTACTCTTTTGCCAATGCTTATTTTAGAACAACCTATTGCATATGCACCAGGCCGAAACTCAGCTGTATCGTCAAAATATTTGAACTTCTCTTTACATAACTTTAGCATTGTAGACTTGAAGTGTAATCGCCAGTGAGTACCCAGTATATCAGGCCCTATTCGATCTGCGCTTTTCCAGAACGAAATCCTGTTGAAAAAATCTGATATAAATAAATTACTTTTCATTCAACAGCTCTTGATTAAAGTTTCTTTTCTTCATTATAAAGGTTACAAAATCAAAATCTAACTCGCTATCGATATCAATGGACCGATCTTCAGGCATTTCATATAATAAAGTGTCTTCATTGAAGAGAGTTGTCTTGTTAAATAATACATCGTGTTTCCATACGTAAATAGACGCGTTCATGTCAAAACATTTAGGCGAGTCCTGTCTCCGTGTTACCGATGAAGGTAATGATTTCGAAAGGTGAACAATACCTTTCTCGTTTACTTCGACAAGATTAAAGTAGGGCGAACGTCTGGCGGGTGCGCCTGTGATAACATTTGAAACGTTTTTTTCTTCCAATAATTTAACTGCGTTGATAATATCTTCCTTTACACGAAGCGGGGAAGTTGCATCCAGATCAACAATCACATCGTAACGATCATTTGCGATTCTCTCAACTTCTTGTACACAATGCCTGATGACAGGTAATTTAGGTGAGGTACTTTGTGCAAGTTCTGAAGGCCTTCGAATGAGATAATCAACCCCGGCGTTTTCTGCCACGGTAAGAATTTCATCAGAATCACTGCTAACCGCAACAGCATTAAATATTTCTGATTTTCTTGCTTGTTCAATGCTGTATGCAATTAAAGGTTTACCCAGTAATGACCTTATGTTTTTCCCCTTAACTCCTTCAGAGCCACCCCGCGCACAAATCGTACATAATCTTTTCATTTTTGGAACCACTTTCCCTGTTCTATTGTCTTCTCTATAACTTCTATAACCTTTAAAACTTCCAGCCCTTCATCAAATGAACACAGATTTTCACATTGATTATCCAACACGGCAAGATGCATCGCCTTATAGGACATATCTTTGTCTGTGTACAACGTTTCAACTTTTTGATCTATTGTTACTGATGATTTAATGAGATCTGCTTCTATAGTGTGTTCTTCTGTATTTATCAGAATGAATCGTCGACCAGTATGATCCAAATAGTTTAACTGTAACGTTACTATCGGACAACTTTGTGTAACCATCGATATTGCACATGTATCATCACTGGTTATTTCCAGTGCGCTAAAATGCCCACCCATCGCTGTCACACGTGTCCAACCGTTTAACAACCAAATGAGATAGTCTAATTCATGACTTAAATCCCTTAATACCCCACCGCCCATTATCTTACTTGCAGAGTAAGATTCACGATAGTCTCGTTCAGGGTGCCAGCTAGGTAAATATTGGCCGGCATATGCCATTACAGATATAATTTTTTCGCTTGCAAGAAAAGATCTCAGTTTTTGTATAACTGGATGAAATCTTAGATTGTATGCCACATAAATCTGATGAAATGATTTAATGTTAATGTTCTGAACTTGATGAAACAGAGGTTTTTCAACAAGTACTGTGCCTGTATAGCCAAGCTGGATCAAATTTTTTATTGTTGTATGATGTTCAGTGGTATTATTTGAAATCACAATATATTCAGGCTTGTGCGCTTCAAGGCCATCCGCTATTTTTAAAAATGTATTCTTATAGTCAATTGCCCTTTTACTAACGACAGCAACATTACAACCCAAATCATTTAATAATCTTACATGACGGCTGCCTATTGAGCCATATCCAATAACTAAAACGTTCATTTATTTTATATCACCACGTCGTCCAGCCACCATCTATCAATATGTTTTGTCCCGTTACAAAAGAGGATGCATCCGATGCCAGATAAATTACGCCGCCTACTATTTCTTCGGCTTTGCCCATGCGCCCCAGTGGCGTCTTGAGAGCATATTTTTCCACAAAAGATTGAACCTGATTGTTGAAGATGCCACCAGGGGAGATTACGTTTGCGCGAACGTTATCCTTTCCGTAGTAAGTAGCGATGTATTGTGTCATAGCAATGATGCCGGCTTTGATAGATGCATAAGCCACAGGCATAGTCATTTCTGTACCGTCATAAATCGAGAAATCAGGCGCTACAACACCATAGATTGACGCTAAATTGATAATGCTACCGCCACCTTTTTTCTTCATGTGCATGGCTACTTCTTTACACATGAGAAAATAGCCGCCAAGATGGTTATCTACATTCACCTTCCATGAATCAAATTGTATGTCCTCAAACTTAGCCCCCCAATCTTCAGTACGAGGATAAGCACAGTTAACCAGAATATCGATCTTGTCATTCTCTTCTGCAACTTTTTTTATGATATGCTGTACAGATTCAATGGAAGAGATATCGAGATTTATATACTTAATATTTTCATACTTAATATTTTTTAATGGCTTTACATTATTATCTGCAACGTAAACTTTGGCCCCATATTGATATAAACCTTCAACTATTTCGCTGCCGATCAAACCCAAGCCGCCGGTTACAATTGCAGTTCGATTTTTGCATGAAAAAATATTTTTGTACATAAACCTTAAGGCCTCAAGCATTTATAAATATTATTTTTTAATTCTTTATATTTTAAACTTCTCAACGGTTTCTTTATATTTTCCCCATTCTCCAACATCCATCCAGGCATTTTCGCTTATGGGAAAAACACCGATTCTTTCCCCAGCCTTTTTAATATCTTCAATGAGTTGTGTGATATGATAAAATTCACCCTTAGGAATTAACTTCAAAGCGGTTGAATTGACAACATACATGCCTGTGTTGACCAAAAAACTTAAATTCGGTTTTTCGTTGATTCTGCAGAGTTGCCCGCCATTTTCGATTTCACAGACACCGTATGGGATGTTGTAATTTTTTACAGAAGCCACAATGGTAATTTCATTTTTATGATCTTTGTGAAATTTAAAAATTTTGCTGTAATCTGCCTCAATGAGAATATCGGAGTTCGAAACAAATATTGCACCTTTTAATTTAGAGGGCAGATATTTAAGCCCCCCCGCTGTACCTAAAGGTTTGTTTTCATCTATATATGTAATCTTATATTTTGTTTTAAACTCTTCGAAATAGGCCTTGATCATCTTTGATTTGTGATTCAATGTCACATAGAAGTCAGCCATTCCATATTCATGGAATTTGTCCATGATCAATTCAATGATAGGCTTGTCACCGATGGGTATCAGCGGTTTTGGTAAAATCTTGGTAAAGGGGTCAAGCCGCGTTCCTTTGCCGCCCGCCATTATAACCACAGGCACATCAATCCTTTTTTTTCTTTTTGATTTTTTCTTACCATTTGCTGAAAAGACTTTATCCCAGGTAACAATATTGACAAGCTTTCGCTCTTTATTGAGTATGGGTATAACCTCAACCTTGTATTTCAAAAAATATTTTTTTAGTTGCTCATTTGAGAATTCGTTTTCCAGTAAATATATGGGTTTTTTATTATAAACTGAAGCGATAGTCTCTTCAATATTATTGCCTTTCAGGATATATCTTCGTATATCTCCATCCGTGAGTGCCCCTAATAATTTGGTGTCGCCATCCACTATAAACAACACTTTATCGGCTGTTTCATCCAGCAATTTTAAAGCTTCGATGATTTTGATATTATCATGTATGAGTATTTTTCTATTGAACATGGTCTTTATGTTTTTACCTTATCAGATATTGTTGATTGCTTTTGCTGGATTCCCTACTACTTTATAGCAGTCTTTTACATTATGGATTACCACCGCCCCGGCGCCGACGATGACATTACTGCCTATTTTTATACCTTGAATGATTATTGCACCTGTGCCGATATGCGACATTTCGCCAACTTGAATATCGCCGGACAGCACTGCACCAGGCGCAATGTGTGCATGTTGACCAATTTGGCAATCATGATCAACGATTGCGCCGGTATTAATAATTGCATTTATTGATATAGTGCTGCCTGCCTGAACGATGGCCCCAGCCATTATTTGTGCGCCTTCATTTATAATAACATTTTCTGCTATTGTTGCAGATGGATGGATTACGGCTGTAAATTTGTAACCATCATTTATAAACTTCATATATATGGCTTTTCTCTTAACCGGTAATGAAACTGATCCAAGCCCATTGACAAGTTCAATTGTTGCAGGGGAAAAATCTTTTACCTTATTGTCATTACCGATAATTGGAATCCCATTCATGGTTTTTCCTACCAGGGCTTCATCAAGATTTAAGATGCCGATAATTTGCCGGCCAAGCGTTTTTAGCGTCGCAATTAATACGCTGGCATGCCCACCGGCACCTATGATGATTACTGGTTTACTCACAATCAAATTATTTCATCCGCATCATAATCTTTTTTTGACTCTTCACCTATTAATGCCCAGTACTGCATCGGTGAAATACCTTTTCCCGGCCGTTTCATGGCCAGATTCGATACTGAGAATATTTCACCTTTACAAATAACTTCTGTAGCAACCAGGCTTTTTCTTGCCACATCTCTATTTTTCAATTCGGATATTGTCGGTATTTTCTGACCGTTGCCAATAGCTAATTCCACATTTCTTATTCCCACAACCATTGCTTTCAATTCGTCTGGCTCCAATGAAGCCTTATGGTCCGGGCCCGGCAGATTACGGTCGAGAGTAAAATGTTTTTCTATGACTGATGCTCCTAGAGCAACGGCAGCAATCGGAACGCTGATGCCAGGTGTGTGATCTGATAAACCTACAGGCAGTCCAAAAGCAACGCGCATGGTTTCCATTGCGCGCAGGTTGACTTCATCAAATGGCGCCGGGTATTCGGTTGTGCAATGTAAAAGTACCACTTTTTCTTTTAAAACTTTTTGGCCTTTGTCTGTGCAGAAGACATCCTGGAATTTTTCCAGTGATGGTTTATCTTTTTTATTCAAATATCCAAAAGCCAAAACACCCAGCGCCGTTTCCACTTCACCCAGCGTGCTCATGCCGGTTGAGAGAATAACGGGTTTGCCTGTCTGTGCCACATGCAAAAGGTATGGCCCGTTGGCAATTTCACCAGAAGGGATTTTCAATTTCGGTAGATTCAAGTGATGTGCCAATAAATCAATGCTTTCAAAATCAAAAGGTGTCGATAAGAATTCAATCTTGCGTCGCTGGCAATGTTTTATCAGCTTGTGATGATCAGCCTCATTTAATTCAAGCTTTTTCACCATTTCCAATTGCGATTCGTTTTTTGCTGTTGTTTTTTGCTGGTAGGCCGCTTTCGGCGCATATTTGCTGATGACCTTTTCCGCCTTGAACGTCTGAAACTTTACGGCATCAGCCCCCGCAGCAGCAGCGATATCAATAAGTTGCAATGCCATCTTGATGCTGCCGTTATGATTTACACCTGCCTCGGCAATTATGTAACAGCGATTATTAAGATCATTCATTTTATTCATCGCAATTTATATCAAAAAATTTTTTTATCAAAATATTATTTAGCGATACCTTCTTTAAATATTGTTTGATTTTGAATGATGCGTTGCCACCGCCATATGGATTTTTGGTATTTCTTACCTCGTTTTTAAATTCCGGCGAAAACCCTTTTTTGATTGCGGTGATGATCGCTTCTGCATTCTCTTTACAATCAATGACAGAGAGAGCCTTTAATCTTCCTTGCTGTCTCTGACCAATATTGACAGTCGGCTTTTTGAATGAGGGCACCTCTGAAATGCCGCTGGATGAGTTGCCAACAACAATGTCGGCATTCTTTACCGCACTGAGATAAAGAAGTGATCCCATGGCTGCGAATGCTTTAGCCCGTTTTGGATTATTTTTAACGTAATTGTCAATCATGTAATTAATCGCACGTCCTTCTGTATCGGCGTTTGCTTTGGTAAAAATGATTGAAGCTTTCGGAAAATAATCGATAGCTTTTAATAATTCCATAAATGACCTGTCCGGTTTTGTCTCACTCAATGTTACTGGGTGATACGTTACAAGGAAAAATAAATCATCAAGTTTGAAATCAATAGCTTTTTCAAAATCAGTTTTATTTAAAAGCTTCAACTTCTTGATGTTATCAAGACCGGGTGCCCCGTAATTTAAAACGTATTTAGGATTTTCGCCGAGTTGGATGACTCTTTTTCTGTATGGCTCTGCTGCGGTAAAATGAAAATGTGCCATTTTTGTAATCGCATGGCGAATGGCTTCATCAATGGCGCCTTCCGTCGTTTCACCGCCGTGAATATGTGCAATGGGTATCTTTGCCACCATTGCAGCTTGTGCAGCGGCAAAAATTTCAAATCTATCACCAAGGACAACGACAATATCGGGCTTCTGTCGTTGAAGAGCATCGGCAAATCCGATAACGCCTAATCCAATAGATTTTGCAATACCAGTTGGTGTGTCACTGGCAAGAAGCATTTCGACTTTCTCACTGATTATGAAGCCGTCCTCTTCTATTTTTTTGTAAGTTAAACCGAATTCGGGCGCAAGGTGCATTCCCGTGGCAATGATTTGGAGTTGCAATTCAGGATCACCCTGAATTTCTTTCATTAACCAATATAAAAGGCCATATTCAGCACGTGATCCGGTTATTACGCAGATTTTTCGTTTAGCCATTTTTTATATCCTGACGCTGCTTGGGATATTTACTAATCTGTCTTCGAGCCACTGGGCTACTTCAATGTTGTCGCATTGGCAGTTTTGATACATGGGTAACTTTGTCATAAGCGTCCAGACAGGCCTTGATTGCACGCCGTGTTCATTCGCGTAAGCAAGGAAGTTGTCTCTTTCCTGTCGGTCTTTTAAAATTACAGTATTTAACCAAAAATTTGATTTAGCATTTTCCGGTTCATCAACAAATGTTACACCGATTTCCTGAAAGAAATTTTTATAAATCATTGCTGTGTTGCGCTTATTTTCCAGTGTTTCTGTGATTCGCTCCATTTGGGCACAGCCCACAGCGGCATTTATATTGGGCATACGGTAATTATACCCAACCATATCATGCACAAATTCCCACGGATGCGGTTTTTTGGCCGTTGTGGTCATGTGCTTTGCCTTCGTTGCAAGACTCTCATCATTCGTAATAACCATTCCGCCACCGCCGGTTGTTACAGGCTTATTGCCGTTAAAACTCAAAATGCCCATTGTTCCGTAGGTGCCTGTGTGTTTGTCTTTATAGAAACTGCCAAGCGACTCAGCAGCATCTTCAATAACGGGGATATTATATTTACTGCATACTTCTATAATTTGATCAATCCGCGCGGGATGTCCAAATGTATGCATTGGAACACAGGCTGTTATTAATCTTCCAGTTGCTTTATTGTAACACAGACCATCTGCTTTTAACACAGCGTGATTGATTAAAAAATCATTTAATTTTTGCGGATCAAGTCCTAGTGTCGATTTTTCGACATCCACAAAAACAGGTTGTGCACCACAATAAGCAATAGCATTAACTGTGGCGACAAATGTTAATGGTTGGGTGATAACCTCCGTATTTGGCTTGACATCTTCGAGAAGCAGTGCCGTATGCAGTGCGGCTGTGCCGGTTGATACGGCTACGCTGTATTTTGCGCCTGTATATTGTCGGATTAGTTCTTCAAAGCGGGTTACATATTGACCCACATACGAAACATAGGTGGTATCTATGCAATCTATCAGATATTTTTTTTCATTCCCCAAAAATCTAGGCGCATGCAAAGGCACAGGATTTTCATTAGGATAGAGTTCTTTGATAAAAGTGACGATTTTTTCAAACATTATAGATATCGGATTTATACTGCCGCAGATTTTCTTTATCCTTGAACCATTCGATGGTTTCCTTTAACCCTTGTTTCAAAGTATATTTCGGTCGCCACCCTGTCAGCTTTCGTATCTTCTCGTTGCTGCCTAAAAGGCGTTCTACTTCACTTTTTTCCGGTCGAAGACGAATATCATCGCTTACTATTTTTGCCTTCGGATTAATCTGGTTGATAATTTCCGCAGCAATCTGGCCGATGGTTATTTCCTTCTGCGACGCTATGTTAATTTCTTCGCCGATTGTTTTTGGCGTTTCCGCAATTGCGATAAAACCGGCAGCGGTATCTTTGACGAAATTAAAGTCGCGGGTCGGGCGCATACTGCCCAGTTTGATTTTCTTTTCACCATTAAGCAACTGGGTAATGATGGTTGGGATCACTGCACGGGCGGACTGTCGCGGGCCGTATGTATTAAATGGTCTGACTATCGTCACAGGTGTGTTAAAGCTGCGATAGAAGCTTTCTGCGATCCGGTCAGCGCCGATTTTTGTTGCGGAATAGGGTGACTGTCCTTGAAAAGGATGTTTTTCATCAATGGGTACATATTGGGCAGTGCCATAAACTTCGGAAGTTGATGTTATTAAAACCCTGCTGCAATTGCTGTCTCGCGCTGCCTGGAGGACATTCAATGTGCCCTTGACATTTGTGTCAACATAACTGTCTGGAGAATGGTAGCTGAACGGTATGGCGATAAGCGCTGCAAGATGAAAAACAATATCTATATCCTTCATGGCTTTTCTCACACCATTTGGATCACGGATGTCGCCGGCGAAGATATCAATTTTTGCCAGTGCTTTTTTAGGCAACGTATCGAGCCACCCCCATGAATTGAATGAATTATAGAAGACAAATGCTCGTACATCATAACCACATCGAACAAGTTCTTCTGTTAGATGCGAACCGATAAAACCATCAGCACCGGTTACTAAAATTTTCTTGTTTTTTAAATTCATTATTTGCTCACAAAGAAATTTAGTTTCAGGATTTTCCTTTATACCAGTCAACAGTCATTTGCAATCCTTCATCGAAAAGGACGCTGGGTTTATAGCCTAAATATTTTTCGGCAGCTTCAACTGCGGCATAGGAGTGTTTGATATCGCCCGGTTTGGGGGCGGCGTATTCGGGTTTGATGTCTTTGCCCAGAATCTCGTTAATCTTTTTTACAAGATAGTTGAGTGTGATTTGTCCATGGCAGGCGCAGTTAACAGCAATACCAGCAATGCCCGGTGTGGTTGCGGCCAGGATGTTGCCGTTCACCACATTGGAAACAAATGTAAAATCCCTGCTTTGTTCGCCGTCGCCGTAAATGGTTGGTTTGCGGTTGTTCATGATGGCGGTGATGAATTTCGGGATGACGGCGGAGTATTGCGATGTAGGGTCTTGCCGCGGGCCGAATACATTGAAATAACGCAAGGCGACCGTTTCCAGCCCATAGACTTTGGTAAAAACAGAACAATATTTTTCGGCGGCTAGTTTGGAAACGGCGTAGGGCGATAAGGGGGACAACATCATGCCTTCATGCTTGGGGAGTTCGGGTGTTTCGCCATAAATAGATGAAGAGGAGGCGAATACGACGCGCTTGACGCTGGCATCTTTGGCGGCATGAAGGATGTTGAGAGTGCCGACAACGTTGACTTCGTTGGATGTGATGGGGTCGCGGATGGAACGGGGCACGGAGGGCAGGGCGGCTTCGTGTAATATGTAATCGATACCTTCTGCGGCTTCGCGTACGATATGGTAGCTGCGGACGTCGCCTTCTATAAGTTCAATTTTATCGAGAAAAGGTTCGATGTTGTGGCGTTTGCCGGTGGAGAAGTTATCAAGCACGCGGACTTTTTCTCCGCGTTTTACAAGCTCTTCAACGATGTTGGAGCCGATGAATCCGGCACCGCCGGTAACGAGGTAGTTAGACATAAATTAAAGCTCCTTGAAAAATAGGTTATGGGTAATAGGTGCCTTGCGGCAGGTAATAGGACCGTAAAGAGTCAGGCGCTAGGCGTTAGGCGTAAGGTGTTAGAAGTAAAGAGCAAATAGCTCATAGCTCATAGCGAATAGTTCGTAGCTCATGGCTCATGGCTCATAGCTCGTAGGTGTCAGGCTGAAGGCTGAAGAAAAAATTTAAGTACCTTGAAAAATCATAGTCGGTTAATGTTTTTATCTTGATACGGGGGAATCAATTTTATTTCTTTAATGTGTTCAAAGTGTTTTTTGTTTCTTGTAAGTAATGGTAGATTCTTTGCCCATGCGGTTGCGGCAATGATGTAGTCCGGCATTGTCGCGCGATGCATCCCATATTTTTCAAGCAGTAACATGTATTTGTTGGTTATTTCGTTGTCAATTTTTAGAATTTTTAGCTTGGATAAAATGTTGTCGATTTTTTTTCTTTCAGATGAGCTTAGTCCGGGTTTGCTGAGCAACTCTTTTTTGCTGAGAATTGAACAGAAAATATCCAGGACATCGTTGGAAAAAAGAATTTTGGCTGATTTGACCTTTTTGAGGTAATCAATAAGAATATCCGTATCGACTAGCAGCCTGATTTTTGCCATTTAATAATCTCTTCGATGTAATCTCTTCCCGTTATGTTTCGGCGGGTTTCCCGAGATCTTAATTTTCGTACGTATTCCGCGCTGTCTTCTATTTTTGAATAAGAAAATCCTTCCTGTTTGGCCTTAAGAAACTGGGCAAATGAAATAAGTTCTTTGACTTTATCTTCTTTAAGATTTTCAGCTAAATCCATTATTTGCTTTTTATATTTTACTGATGTTCCCATAATTGTCCTCTTTTAATCTCGTTCTATATGTAATTTTGGTTTTTATTACATTACCACACGGCTGAGAGAAAATCAAAAATTTGGTAAAATCCAAATGTAGATAACCGGTAATGGGTAATAGGACCGTTAGGCGTAAGGTGTTAGGAGTAAAGAGCAAATAGCTCATAGCTCATAGCTGATAGCAAATAGGTCATAGGTAATGGGTAATGGGTAATGGGTAATGGGTAATAGGTAATGGGTGCCTTGCGGCAGGTAATAGGTCATAGAAAACAGGTTATAGGCGATAGGCGATGGGCTATAGGCTATGGGTTATGGGTTAAGATTTTTCCCATTCATCTCGTTGAATATCCGCTTGTCTGAGAATTTTTTTCAAGAGATCAACACCAATATCCTGCTTGTGTGGGTTGTTGGCTATTGAGTTTTGACATTTAACCTGCCGCAATCTTTAGTTCCTTTATTTCACGTGTTCCCAGGCTCGGAACCGGTAAGTCTTTCTTAAGACTAATCAAGATCCAACCTTCAATGACTTCCTTTAAATTTTCTCTGCATTCTTCAAGCGTTTTCCCATTTGCCCAAACACCCTTGAGTTCTGAGACTTCACCGTAGTAGGGTTCATCATCGTCAATCAATTCATAGCGTGCTCGTCTTAAAGCTTCTTCAATATATTCTGTTAACATAACCAGATTACCTCAGTTGATCTGTTTAAAAAAGTTGTTCTGTATTGACTTGTAAGTATTTTCACACAATGCTTGATGCTTTTCAAGCAAAAATAAGGGTAGTTAAGTTTTAAGATTTAAGTAGTTAAGTAAATCGAACAGTGAAGAGTGAAACGTGAAAAGTGAATAGTTAGTATAAACTGATTTTTTCAATAAACACGAAATCTTTTTTATTGCATGTATAAAGCTTGAGCCTGTGGCTTAGCGCTGTTGCAGCAATCAGGGCATCCGGTATTTGTAGCCCATGGCTTTTTGCGTATCGTTCAATGAGTTCCGAGGCAGCAATCGAGATGTCCTCGTCGATATGAAAAATTCTGATTGATGACAAATGAAGCTTTATCTTTTTGAGTTCCATTTTATTTAATGCGCCATAGTATAGTTCCATAGCCGTTACAACGCTTATGGCTATTTTATCAATACCGATCTTCTCTATTGTCTGAATTACTGCTTGATTCTTTTTAAGGACTTCAATGATAACGTTCGTATCACACAGAATCATATTTACCGCCATGCTTTATTTCTGATGTCTGCAAGTGTGATGTGCCTGGTACGCCATATGCCAAACAACTTTTTTAAGTCACCTTTTCCTGATGTCGCTGATACTTTTTTTTCTTGGCGTTCAACATCAATAAAACTAATCTCTTTCAAAAAGCTGACTAGCGCGTTTATTTTTTTGTCATCTTTGACATTAATAATTATTCTTTGCATATTTACCTCCTCTTTTCTTTTGTAACGCTAACAAAATATTATTTCAGAGTAAAGGGTTAAGAAAAAGACGGTTCTATGTTCAAAGTTTAAAGTTAAGGCGCAACCTTTGCATAATACCTGTTGTGTCATTTCGAGAAGCGCAAGCGACGAGAAATCTTTCTTTTATAATAAGACGTTATAAGATTTCTCCCTTCGGTCGAAATGACAATTTGATCATTATGCAAAGCTTTCGTAATGTTGAGTTGTGCAAAGCTTTCAGTGCATGGTTTTCTATTCAGTTTTAGTTTCTCTTGAATCTTTTATAGCGGCAAGTATATCTTTTGTTTTCGCTTTAGTTTTTATGCCTGTGACATCAAAAGGTGACTTTGTCATTTTCTTGAAAACAATCTTGAAGATTTCTCCATCCCGCCTTTTTATGATGACATCTTCTTCTCTTGCGATATTAAGCACTTCTGTAAAGCGTTGTCTCGCTTCTGAATAGGTATAGACTTTCATATTATTTACTCCATAATTTTGATGCCTATTGTCCGGGCAACACTTTTCATTCGTTGATCGAGTGTTAATAATGGGCTGCGTAAATTACGTGCACATTCCAAAAAATAGGCATCGTATGCATATAAGTTGTGTTGCATTGCTATATTCAAAGCCGCTTTGATGTCGATTCTCCGTAAATCGACTGGTATATTTTGGATAACATCCCAAACTAAAATGACTTCATTGACTTTTAATGTTTTCCTTTTCATCATAGATGTTAAAGCATTACCTATTTCAAACGGCAATACTTCAGGCGCTACCAGGGAATGACCTTCTGTAAGCCGGATGATAATGTCTTTTTCAGGCTCGTTTAGCGCCACTGCCAGAAACGTATTTGTATCAGCAATAATTTTCATGTGTACAATTGTACTTTATATTTATTTTTTGTCAACAAGCGTTTTTTTCGATTTCTGTGTAAGACGTTAGGTGGTTAGACCGAAGGCCGCTGAAAACAGTCAAGAGTGAAGAGTTAGGTGTAAGGAGTAAAAACAACAGGTCATAGGTAATGGGTCATAGGTAATGGGTAATAGGTAATGGGTAATAGGTAATGGGACCGTAAAGCGTTAGGTGTCAGGTGTCAGGAGTAAGCCTGCCTTAGTTTTTTTGTATTGTTTCTTACAGACCGGGCATTTTAATTTTGTGTTTAATTTTTCGCCGCACTGGCACATCCAGCCGATCTGTCTGGCGGGATTGCCGACCATCAGGGCGTAATCGGGAACATCTTTTGTGACGACTGCGCCGGCGCCGATGAATGCATAGGAACCGATGGTGTGTCCGCAAACGATGGTGCAGTTGGCGCCCATGGTGGCACCTTTCCTGACAAGCGTGGGGCGAACCTGATCCATCTTGCCGATTTCCGCCCGGGGATTGTAGATGTTGGTAAAGACCATCGACGGTCCGCAGAAGACGCCGTCTTCCAGGGTGACGCCTTTATAGACACTTACGTTGTTTTGTATTTTGCATTTGTTGCCGATTGTTGCATCGGGTCCGACAACGACGTTCTGGCCGATGTTGCAATTCTCTCCGACCTTGGAGCCGGCAAGGATGTGGGAGAAGTGCCAAATCTTCGTCCCTGAACCTATTTCGCAACCTTTATCTATTACGGCAGATTCATGCGCAAAATAGCTTCGGGCCGCAGGTGAGGGGTGCTCGCAAGCGGGTAATGGGTTATAGGTGATAGGTAATGGGGACGAGGGAAGAGACTCTTTTTGTTCGAGGGATTGCTGGCTGAGTTCAAGGATTTTTAAAACGCGCAGGCCTTCTTCGCCGGAGGTCAAGGGTTTGGTGTGGGTTTCAATGGCGGATAGAAATGCTTTGCATTCGGCTTTCAGAGGTTCTTCCCAGATGTCTTTAATATCGATCGGTACGCTTTCCGCTTTGTTGGGTACGGGCGTGCCGTTCTGCCAATCGATGGTGTGCGGATAATGAACCAGTTTTGTTTCAATGGGTTCTGTGTCGTCAAAAACCAGCATGCCGTTGCTGCCGACGATCACCAGCTTTTGCTCTTTGTAGGGATTAAGCCAGCTCACAAAGATGTGCGCGCCGATGCCTGAAGGGAATTTGAGATTGGTCATGGTGACATCGGCAATCCGGGCATGAAGAAAGTTGCTGCCGACGGAATCGACATAGCAGGGTTCTTCGCCGGTCAAGCTCAGGATAATGGAAATATCGTGCGGCGCAAATGACCAGAGAATGTTTTCTTCGCGTCTTATTTTTCCGAGGCTCAAGCGGCGTGAATAGATGTATTGAAGTCTTCCGATTTTTCCGGCTTTGATCATTTCTTTCAGTCTGATGACGGCGGCATGATAATTTAGGATGTGTCCGACAAAAAGGATTTTTTTCTTTTGCGCGGCGAGCTTGACAAGTTTTTCTCCGTCCATCTGGTTTAGTGATAGCGGTTTTTCAACAAAGACATTTTTGCCGGCATCGAGCGCTTTTTCGGCGATTTCAAAGTGACGTTCGGCCGGTGCGGCAATGACGACGCCGCTGATGTGTTTATCTTTAAGAATTTTACCGTAATCATCAGTGATGGAAACGTCGGGATATGTTTTGGCCATATCTTCCCGAATGGATTGTGCTCCGTCACAAATCGTTTTGAGAACACCCAGTTGATAAAAATTACGGACGAGGTTTTTACCCCAGTAGCCGCTTCCAATCACCGCGATATTTTTTGTAATCATGGTTGTTATTTCCTTTCCGTATAGTTCAAGATCTCTTGCAAAACTCGGCTTGCCGCTTGTCCATCTCCATATAGAGTTGCCTGTTCAGCGGGTGGCATAAAATTATGTACGGCATCTATAATTGCGATTGTGTTGGCTCCCGTTAGTTTGTTCCATCCGTTTTCGACAGTTTCTACCCATTCCGTTTCATCCCGCAGAGTAATGCAGGGTACTTTAAGCCAGTAAGCCTCTTTTTGTATGCCGCCTGAATCAGTAAGAATCATCCTGGCTGAATATTCCAATGCAATCATATCAAAATAACCCACGGGATCAATTATTCTAACATGGGGCTTTAGGAGCAGATTCATATCATGAAGTATCTTCCTTGTGCGGGGATGAATAGGCAGGATGATCGTTTCCTCCAATGCATTCAACGCGCTGATAATATTTTGAAGACGTTTTTTATTATCAGTATTCTCTGCGCGGTGAATTGTTGCTAGAAGGTATGTTTTGTTTTGCAACTGAAATTTTTTCTTTATGTCCGCTTTTGTCTGGATATGTCGGACAGCAAACTGAAGCGCGTCAGCCATGACATCTCCCACAATTTTTACTCCCTTGGAAATCCCTTCTGCAGAGAGATTGTTGACTGCGACCTGACTGGGACAAAGTAACAGATGAGAAATATGATCTGCCACGACTCTGTTGATTTCTTCAGGCATCAGCCGATTGTAACTCCTCAGGCCTGCTTCTATATGTGCGATAGGAATGTGTAGCTTTGCAGCTGCAAGCGCACCTGACAGTGTTGAATTAGTGTCTCCATATACAAGCACCCAATTTGGATTTTCCTTTATCAGTACTTTTTCAATAGCTGCGAGCATTTCTCCAGTCTGCTTACCGTGCGCACCGGAACCTATGTTTAGGTTATGCTTTGGTTCGGGAATTTCCAGTTCTCTGAAAAAAATGGCCGACATCTCATCATCATAGTGCTGGCCTGTATGAATGATAATCTCCGTGATATTCGAAGATTGAGTTTTAACACGATTATGCTCGGCAATAGCGCGAGATACCGCGGCCGTTTTTATGAATTGAGGCCTGGCGCCGATGATTGTACAAAGTTTCATAGGAGATAGCGCATAGCTCATGGCTCATATTTCATAGCTCATGGCTCATGTGCTCATGGCTCATGTGATATAGATGATTGTTTAGTTGATTTGATAGCTTTAATAAGACTGTTTAACATTTTAGCTATTTCTATTGCTTCATACTTTATCTTTATGAATATTGATGTATCTAACCATTTTTGCTTATTAAATATTTCAAGCAAAGTAACTGTTTCGTATAAGGAACCTCGCGCAATAAATAGGTATTGTACGAATTCTTTTTTTGAGTATCTGCCCTTGCCTTCGGCTATGTTCATAGCAACGGATGTGCTGGCGGATTCAAGTTGCTCTATTAATCTATAATGCTTGCGCTCTGTTTTTAAGTCTTCTGAAATATTAATAATTGAACATGACCATTCGATAGCCCTTTGCCATACTACAAGATTTTCATACCCTAATTTCGAATTATCTTCCATTTTTTGAGCACCTATCTTTATTTAGCTATGAGCTATCAGCTATAACCTATGACCTATGACCTCTGACCCATCACCTACGAGCTATCAGCTATCAGCTACGAGCTAGTATTTCTACTATCTTTTCTTGATCCTGTGTCGTGAGATACGGATGCATGGGGAGGCTGAAGATGTGGCTGGCGCTGTCTTCGCTCACGGGGAAGTCGCCTTTCTTGTATCCTAAATCGGCGAAGGCATCTTGCATATGCAGTGGTTTGGGATAATAAATCGCTGAAGGAATTTTATTATCCTGAAGTTTTTTCAGTATGGCTGTGCGATGGTCTTCATCCCTGGCCAGAAGTGAATATTGGGCCCAGGCGGACCGCGCTCCGCGCGGCAGGTAAGGGGTAATAAGCGCAGGGCGCTGGTCAGAGGTTATAGGTGATAGGTTATTGGTCAATAAGTCGGTGTAGCGTTGGGCGACGGTTTGGCGCAGTTCGACTTCTTCAGGGAATATCTCGAATTTGGCCAGAAGAATGGCTGCCTGTAAGGTGTCGAGGCGACCGTTGATGCCGATGCGGACGTTGTCGTATTTATGTCCGCCTTTTCCATGCACGCGGATGGATGCCATAATTTCTGCCAGATGATCATCGTTGGTGAAACACATGCCGCCATCACCATAACAACCCAGCGGTTTAGCC
The DNA here is from genome assembly GCA_022710585.1 of Deltaproteobacteria bacterium. Taxonomy (GTDB): domain Bacteria; phylum Desulfobacterota; class Syntrophia; order Syntrophales; family Smithellaceae; genus Smithella. Next base: position 110,504 of record JAKLGV010000002.1, read on the forward strand.
GGGAAAAAGGATGTGCAGCCGATGTTGCCAAACGAGCAGGCCATTCTATCTTTGTATTTTGCGCCGAATGACTGCGCGGCGTCTTCAATGACAAATAATCCGTGTTCTTTGGCAATGGATTCGATGGCATCGTAGTCGGCGGTAAGGCCGAAGAGATCGACGGGGATGACGCCGCGAGGGGTAATAGGTAATGGGTTAGGGGTAATAGGTAATGGGTAAATAGAAGGATCATTTGATTTTAGGGCTTTGATGGCCAGGGCGAGTTTGGCCGGATCGATGTTGTAGGTTTTGGGATCGATGTCGACAAAGACCGGCATGGCGCCCAGCAGGCTGATGACTTCAGCCGTGGCGATGAAAGTAAATGGGGTGGTAAAAATGGCATCGCCGGGTTTAACACCGTAGGCCATGAGCGCCATTAACAGCGCGTCGGTTCCCGAAGCGCAACTGATGGCGTGCTTGGTTCCGGTATAAGCGGCAAGTTTTGTTTCAAGCTGCTTGATTTCCGGTCCCATGATGTAACCGCCGTGATTTAAAACTTTCTGGATGTTGCTGTTTAATGCTTCCTGAATTCTGCTTTGTTGTGTTTTTAAATCAATGAAATCCATGAAAATCTCCTTAATAGCGGGTAATGGGTGATAGGTAATAGGTTATAGGTTATAGGTTATAGGCTATAGCTATAGGTTATGGGACAAATCTGGTTGTTCCAGCGTGGGGCTAACTGGAATCCAGCACGGCCATGTCATTCCCGCGTGATCCTGGCGGGAATCCAGGAATTATTTAAACTGGTTCCCGGCTTCCGCCGGGAAGACGTCTGGGTGGATGCCGGTTTTCACCGGCATGACGTCTGTGGATAAAAGATCAAGTTTTATAAATATTATCATGATGATCGAAATCAAGTAGTGTCACTATTTTTTCTGTTTCGTTTATCTCATATACCAGTACAAAAGAACCGCCTATGTGAACTCTGCGCTTGTTTTGCTATGGCTTTCTTAAGGGTTTGAAACGATGCGGATCTTCAAGAATATCCATGACCTTCCGATTAATTAACTGCAACATTTCCTTGTCTTTTTTCTGGAGATTCTTGAATTTTTTATCCAGGCTTATTTTGATCGCGAGTTTGTACATTATTTCAAGCCGTATCGTTTTTCGAAGTCTTTAACGATGATTGTTTTTTCGAGGTCGATGTCTTTCATCCGCGAAATAAAATCTTCACGCAACTCGGGGTCTTCGATAAGGCTTTTTTTAATTTGTGCTACATCCCGCTGGAGATCTATGATTTTTCTGTAGATCGTTTCCATGGTAATAGTATTTATTTTTCTTAACTCCTCTATTGTAGGGTTTAACTCTGTTTTTTATTATAATGTATCGCTTTTTTTATGCAAGCTCAGAAAACAGTACGCGCCTTCGGCGGATTCGGAACGACAAAATAGGATGAAGGCTGAAGGAAAAAGTTCAATGTTCAAAATAAAAAGGCTATAGGTTATGGGCGATAGGTGATGGGCAATGGGCTATGGGTAATAGGTTATGGGTAATAGGTTATGGGTTATGGGTTATGGGGTGGTGCAGCGCGATTTAATTAAACTGCCGATCATTTTGCCAAGTGTCTGACATTTTTGATTCATATCATTAAGCGTTATTGTATCAATATAACCAATTTCATTTGCTATTATCAATTGGGTTCTTAGCTCTGCCAAAGAACCCTTGGCGATGTATAGAAATCTTACTGCATCTTTGTTTGAGCCACGTTCATCACCTTCAGCAATATTGCTGGGAATGCTGACAGCAGCCCTCCTGATTTGATCAGTTAATCCGAAATCTGCTTTGAATTTTTTTTCATTTGTAATTTTATATATCGCCACAGCCAGTTCTTTACCAAGCTGCCAAACTTTTAATTCCTGAAATCCCGCCATCACCTATCACCTATCACCTATGACCTATGACCCATAACCCATAACCCATAACCCATCGCCTATTACCTATTACCTATTACCTATTGCCTGATCTTTAATTCGTTTGATGTGGCCGCGGCCGAGGCCTTTGACTTCGCAGCCCAGTTCCAGATAGCGGCGAATCTTATCGTCATCCAGAATTCCAAAGCAATCAATGATGGCGATGGGTCTGCCGGCCATTTTCATGACTTTGTCCGGATCCAGCTTCAGGTAGGGTTCGTGTTTGACGGCGAGGACAACGGCGTCGGCGCCTTTGATGACATCGGCAATATCTTTCTTGACGCAGGTTTCTTTAAGTTTGTCCTGATTGCGGAAGAAGCGCGCCCAGGAGTGGCCAGGGGCGGGATAGATATCCTGCTTTTCGAGTTCCGGCCATTGTTTGACGTAGGGATCGTGAATGTCTATTTCGGCGCCCATTTCGGTGAGTTTGCGTACCAGGGCTTCGGAGCCGCTGTAGCGGGTATCGCCGACATCTTCGCGATAGGAAGCGCCGAGAACGGCGACTTTCGAGGCGGCGACGATTTTGCTCATGTTGCGCAGGGCATCGCGGACAAGCTCTGCCGCATGCAGGGCGCGGGTGTCGTTGATGTCGATGGCCATGGGGGTGAGTTTGAAGATGTCGTCTTCAAAGCCCATGAGTTTGTTGTAGGACCACACGCCCAGGCCGCCGTCTTTGGGCAGGCAGTAGCCGCCGATTCCCGGTCCCGGGAAAATCATATTGGAATGGGTGGGGCGCACTTTGATGGCTTTGATGACCTTGATGAGATCAACGCCGTTTCTTTCGGCAAAGAGGCTCCATTCGTCCAGGAAAGCCAGGATGGTGGCGCGATAGGAGTTTTCGACAATTTTACAGGTTTCGCTTTCTATCGGACGATCTAAAATCGTGAGGGGGAATTTATCGACATTGAGGACTTCCGAGAGAAATTTGGCCACTTTTTTACGGGCGGTCTCGTTGATGCCGCTGCAGACGCGCCAGAAGTCACGGATGGAGGCGACGTATTCGCGCCCCGGCATGACGCGCTCGTAGGAATGGGAAAGCAGCGGTTCGCTTTGGATGCCTCTTTGCTCGAAGGCTTTTTTCATGATGGGATAGGCGACGTATTCGGTGGTGCCCGGCGGCACGGTGGTTTCGATCAGCACGAGGCATTGCGGGTTGATATTTTCGCCGATGATTTTCAGGCTGTCTTCGAGCGCTTTGATTTCGGCATGTCCCTGGCGGCAATCGCCGAGCTTTTCTTTAAAATAATCGCACTGCACATCGACGACGACGACATCGGCGAGACTGAGAGCATCGTAAGTGAAGCTTGCGGTCAGGGTTTTCTTTTCTTTGACGCAGCGGGCAATGAGCGGGGCGACTTCGGGGTCCTCCGCTTCGACGGGGGCGATGCCGCTGTTGAGATACGGAATCTTCCAGTAGGAACGGGCAGAGGGCCTCTGCATGCCGATGACGAATTTGTTGGGATTGCCGGTCTTTTTGTCGACGGCATCGGCGACAATGCCGGCCATAACGGCGCCCACGAAACCGACGCCCATGACGACCACGATTTCACGGTCGAGTTTGCGCTGCTCTGCAACGATTTTTTGTAGACGCTTAAGTTCTTTTGCGTAATCTTTGTCTGTGGGAAGCGGAAATGCTTCGCCTGAGGGTGAAACGGAAACAGACGAGTTTTGCTTGGGTGATGTGGCTTTTTTTGAAGTAGCGATTTTTTTTGCTGCCATGGGATCCTCCGTAATAGGTTATATAAAACAGGTTATAGGTGATGGGTTATGGGTTATAGGCTATAGGCATAGGCGATGGGCGATAGGCGATAGGTAATAGGTAATGGGTGATCGAAATGTTTTCGGCAATGTTGCGATTCAGGCTTCAAGCCTGAACCAGCCAACAACCAGCCCACAGAAATGACATTTATTCGGCGAAAGCGTCGGTGTCGAGCCATTCTTTTTTGAGGATGGTCCAGAAGTCTTCGGCCAGGCCTTTGTTGATGTATTCATAGGGCAGCCAGCCGTAGCCGTTTTCGCCCCAGCCTGCGCCCCAGGAGTTTCTGATCAGGATTGCGCCTGTGGTTTCAGTTTTGCTGTGTTGATTTTTTATTTTGATTTTATCGTCATAGCCGATGGCGACGACGGCGTGTCCGCCTTCGATTTTCTCTTTTGCCGAGGGGAAGGGGATGCGCCCTGTTTTGTCCGCCTGCTCGATGGAGCTGTAAACGGTGAATCCGAACATGGCGGGGTGTCCTTTGGCCAGCCAGGTTTTGAGGTTGTCAAGCAGCTTTTCCGGTTTGGTATTCGGGGGATCGTGCCGGAAGTATTTAATGGTCTGAAAATTGGAGGCAAAGGCGTAGGTGAAGGCGTTGGGCTCTTTGTCAAAGTCCTTCTCGTCGTCGGTATAGGGCCAGTAGTCTTCCGGGGGGACGCCGAAGAGGACCATGGCACCAGTGGTCGTCCGCAGATAGGCGCCGGTGTCGCCTTTGGCTTTCATCAGGTTGCGGGTGACTTTGTAAAGGAAGAGGCGCGAGGCGTCGGTGTGCCGGCCGAAGGCTTTGCGTTCATAGTACTCGATGATACCGACGCCGGCGTGCGCGGTGCAGGAACCGAGCCCGGCCTGGTCTTCAACGGGGGAGCACCAGGGACGCAGATCAACGGTGGCGGGAAGTTTTGCCGCGCGTCGCTGTGTTTCGGGGACGGTTCGACTGAGATTCCGGCCGCCGCCGCGCCCGTTTTTTGCCGGTTGCAATATGCTTCTGACTTCTTCGGTTTTTTCTGTGTAGTCCCTGAAATCCGGATAATCCGGAAGCCAGCCAAGCGAACGTTTGATCATGGTTGTCTCCTCCTTTTTGTTTTTGCCTTGCGGCAGGGAATGGATAATAGGTTATGGGCGATGGGCTATAGGTTATCTTGAGCTGGAGCGGGCATTCTGCCGGCTCCGAAATGTTTCGAAATGTTGTGATTCAGGCTGCAAGCCTGAACCAGCCAAAAAGTGTAAAGAGTCAGAAGTCAGGGGAAAAATCATTTTTCAAGAATGCGGCGCTGCAGCAATGATTGCATGTCGCGGCGTCCGTCCACAATAAGGAGAATGTAAATCTTGTTGTTAATGATCTTGTAAATGATCCGGTATGGTTTGAAAAATATTTCGCGATAGTCACGAATACCTAACGCTAACAATTCTCCGGGATAAACGCCGCGCTCCGGTTTTTCGGCAAGACTGCCAAATGTTTTTTCAATTTTCGTCAGTATGTTTTGTGCCTTGCCGGGACTATCGTGTCGGGCTATGTATTGATAGAGTTCTTCAATGTCCCGTACCGCGTCGGCTGTCAAAAAAACCTCAAAGGGCATCAGCGAGATTCCCGGGTCTCTCTTAATCGTTTAATAACAGCAGTGGCATGTTCAACTTTTCCTTCTTTGATTTGCTGATTACCAATTGCCAATATTTTTAAGAGCGCCATTGTTTCCAGCGTCTGTTCATAGCTTTCAATGTTCTGGATGACTACTTTTGCTTCACCGTTCTGAGTGATGACAAGCGGCTCGTGCCTGGCATTCATATTGCGTACAATTTCTGCCGCATGCGCTTTCAGATAACTTATCGGTTTTATCTGACTGGATAATTTCATGAATCATTCTCCTGGTAAGAAGTGGACTGATTATAGTCCATAAATAGGTCGAATGTCAAGGTTTAAGGCTATAGGCGATGGGTCCGCCGTCATTCCTTTGAGCTGGAGCGGGCATTCTGCCGGCTCCGAAATGTTTCAGAAATGTTTAGATTCAGGCTGCAGGCCTGAGCCAGCATCAGCAAATGTCAAGAGTAAAGATTTGACCCCATTGCCCCACCCATTGCCCCATCAGGCTTTGACCAGGTTTTTCATTTGTTTTTTGTAAACGCCGCGGCTGTCGATAATCAGCCTGGCGTGTCGGGCGACTAACTTGTAATCAACGGGCGTATGGTCGGTGATGATAATGATGGCGTCCTTGTCGGCAATCGTCTTTTCCGTCAATTTCTGGCATTTCAAAACTAGAGCTTCCGGCCATTGTCGCGTGCGCTTCAGTTCGGCAACGAACGGGTCATGATAAGACAGTTTCGCTCCCATCGCGCGAAGCTTGCTCATGATGGGGAATGCGGGCGTTTCCCGCGTATCATTAATATCTTTTTTATAGGCAAGACCGAGGATCATCAGTTTACTGCCCTTGATGGATTTGCCTTTTTCGTTGAGCGCCTGCTGAAGTTTGCCGATGATGTATCCGGGCATCAGGCGGTTGACTTCTCCGGCCAGTTCGATGAATTTTGTATCAATGCCGCATTCGCGCGCTTTCCAGGTCAGGTAGAACGGATCGAGCGGTATGCAATGCCCGCCCCAACCCGGTCCGGGGTTGAAGCGCATAAAGCCGAAAGGCTTGGTGGACGCGGCGTCGAGAACTTCCCAGATATCGATGTCCATTTTTTCGTAAATGATTTTGAGTTCGTTGACCATGGCGATGTTGACGGCGCGGAAAATATTTTCCGTCAGCTTGACGGCTTCGGCCGTGCGCGCGTTGCCCACGCGAACCGCCTGCTGAATGGCTTTTTCGTACAGGGTCTGCGCCAGATCGCCGCTGTCTTTATTCACGCCGCCGACGACTTTGGGGATGGTGGTGGTATAAAAATTTTTGTTGCCGGGATCTTCGCGCTCGGGCGAAAAAGCCAGATAAAAATCACGGCCGCATTTCAGGCCGGTTTGCTCCAGCATATTCCTGACCAGTTCTTCCGTGGTGCCCGGATAGGTTGTCGATTCCAGAACGATCAGTTGACCTGCGCGAAGGCAATTTCTGATTTGCCCCGTTGTCTTGACGATATAGGACATATCCGGGTCAAGCTGAGGCGTCAGAGGCGTCGGGACGCAGATGATAATGGCGTCGGGCTCGCCCAGTCTTGAAAAGTCTGTGGTGGCGGAAAGTTTTCCGGATTGGACAACCTGTTTTACGTTGCCGGCGTCGATATGCGATATGTAGCTGGTGCCGCTTTTGAGTGCTTTAATTTTGTTGGTATCCACATCAAAGCCTAAAACCTGAAAGTTTTTTTCAGCATAAGCCAGGGCAAGCGGCAGCCCGACATACCCCAATCCGATAACGCCAATCATTGCCTCGGCATTTTGAATTTTTTTCATGAGATTGTTTTTGTGATTTGAACTGGACATGTTTTCTCCTTGTTTAAATGTAGTAATAGGCGATAGGTGATAGGTGATAGGCGTTATAAAAAAATTACTTTTTACTCTTTACCCCTCTCTCCTTACTCTTTACTTTTTATGCTTCGATCTTCAGTTTTCGTTTTTCATCCTTGGCGCGTTTAGCGATGAGATTGATGCTTTTCAGGGAATGGGCATCGGTTCCGTAATGGGTGTAAATTTTATGATCTTTCAGATAGTTTGCCGTCCGCTGGACGTCCGGCCCGTATATGGCGTAAAAACTGCCGAGATTGCCCTGAAAAGCGCAACCGATGTTTTTCAGATAACTGATCAGCTCGATTTTTTTAGCTGTCGCCTCGGATATTTTTCTTTTGGCTCCGAAGCTGAAAAAAGAAGGTTTGTGCTTGTGATTGGCCGCAAAGAGCCTGCATCGCTCGGGATGGGCAATCATCGGAATAAAGCCGCCGCATTTGATCCGGAAACAGGCTTCCTTGACGTAGCCGGCCGGCGCGTAATTGGGAATTTCGACCATGATGTATTTTGTTTTGCCCATCAGCATCGGGTGTTTGAGATAATGGCCGAGAAATTCGTCCAGATAGTATTCCCGTCCGGGAAGAATGTCGACATCGATTCTTTCATCGCTTAATCTCTTGCGCAGCTCGGAGAGTGCGGAAAGGACAGCTTTGTTATCGACATCATAGTGTCCTTTCAACAAATGAGGCGTGCAGTAAATTGTCCGGAATCCGGCCTGATGAAGCGCTGCCGCCATTTCCAGGGATTCGTCCATGGCGGCCGGTCCGTCGTCAATCCCGGGCAGAAGATGGCAATGATAATCGATCATGATTTTTTAAAATGAAAAGTGGAAAGCAAAAACGGTTCAAAGGGCTGAAAATGAACGTTTTGCTTTCCACTTTCAAACGATGCTTCTCAAAAGACTACGCAAACTTTATTCGTAATAAATGAAAAATTTCTTTTAAACGTTTCAAAACCTTTGAATAATGATCAAATTGTCATTTCGACCATCCCTATTGTCATTTCGACCGAAGGGAGAAATCTTATAACATAATAATATAAAAGAAAGATTTCTCGTCGTTTTCGCTTCTCGAAATGACACAATAGGCATTATGCAAAGCTTTCGTTTCGCAATAATGATTTATTTATTACCGCCGAAGTTGAAGTAATATGTGAAACCCACCGTGGCCATTAAATCATTATGAATGCTGTGCGGGTTGTCGCCGTATTCATCGTCGTCACCGATAGGGAGGACGTGACGGACATCAGCTCTCACGGCTACATTTTCCCTTGCAAAAAATTTGATGCCCGCGCCGTAATCGACGGTGACTTTGCTGGGAACGAGATCATTATCATCCGAGGTGTAATGGATGGCGCCAATGCCGACGGCCAGATAAGGCACGAAACGGCTGTCGGGCATCAAATTGAAAATGCCTTCGATGCCGGCTACATATACGCTGTTTGTGTCGCCATCTCTGTACTCTTCTTCGAATTCGGAGGGAACCAAATTAACGAAGATTTCTGTCGCAATATAATCCGTAAAATTGTAGCCGCCGCGTACGCCCCAGGTGATATTATTTTTATAATCCTGGTTTCCTTCAAAGAAATATCCGCCCAAAGACGCACCGATGGAAAAGTCCCCGGCTTTGGTTGCCGCCTGCGCTGTTGAGAAAGTTACCATTACCATCATCAATACAACTAAGATACCCAGCTTCTTCATATTTCAACTCCTTTCTTGAAAATAAATTTTTTGGCAGCCTCTGCCATGTGTGAATTAAAGTCAATATACCACTGCATCTTTTATTGCGGTATATATTTCTTTAAATTTCTCAGAATTTTTTCGGGGACGTAGTTTTCCCAGCGCTTGCCTTTCCTGACGTGCTTCGGTTCTTCGTCGGAATAATATCCATAGCCGTACCCGTATCCATAACCGTAACCGCTTCGGTAGCCGTAGGCTTTGCCGTAATAGCTGCGACCGTAGTAACTGTATTGTTCTCCCTTGCCGGTCTTGTCGTTCATGACGATGCCGGCAATCGGCGCATTCAATCGGCCCAGGATCTCGCGCATGTGCTGCGCTGCTTTAATGGGCACGCGGCCGGCTTCCATCACCAGGACAACAACATCGGAAACCATGGTCAGCACCGGCGCGTCGGTGACGGCCAGAACGGGAGGCGCGTCAATGACGATGTAATCGTATTTATCGCGCTGACTGAGCAGCAGTTGACGCATTTCCTCCGATCCCAGCAGCTCGGAGGGATTCGGCGGCGTCGTTCCCGCGCACAGCAGATCAAGCCCCGGCATGGCCGTTTTGTTGATCGCGTCTTCGAGCGTGACGTCCCGGGTCAGCACTTCGCTCAGTCCCGGAGTTTTGGTGCAGCCGAATTTTTCGTGCAGTGAGGAACGGCGCAAATCGCAGTCAACAATCAGAACTTTTGCGCCGGTCTGAGCCATCACAATGGCTGTGTTGGAAGAGACGGTGCTTTTTCCTTCTTTGGGGAAAGAGCTGGTAAAGAGCATGGTTTTCTTGTCTTTGTTGATGGCGGAAAAATGAAGACCGGTGCGCAGGGCGCGAAATGCCTCGGAAGCCAGCGATTTCGGCTCTTCATGTGTAATGAGATAATTTTTCTTCGGCACGACTTCGTCTAAAACCGCATCACGTCCGGCAATCTGGGGAAGCGATTTTAAATGGGGCAACGCGTCGCGTTGCGTTTCGTGTCTGACAAAAGGGGGAATGGTGGCAAGCAGGCATATGCCTGTGGCGCGTTTGGCCTGATCAGGATCTTTAATGGTGTCGTCAAGATATTCCTGGAAGAAGGCCAGGCCGATGCCCAGCGCCAGGCCGCCAATCAGACCCAGCAGCAGATTTTGCGGAATGTTGGGCTTGATCGGCCATTCGGGAAGATTGGCCGGATCAACGATATCCAGGTTGCTGATGGTGGATTCCTTGGCGATGCGGGCTTCTTCATGTTTTTGCAAAAGAAAGGTGTACATGTCGGAATTCACCTTGGAGACACGGGTGAGGGATGCCAGGTCCTGCTCAGCCGCCGGAAGTTTTTTGATTTTGCTGTCATAGGCGCTCAACTGACCGGAGATAGCCTGCTCCTGTCTGACCAGGTTATTGCGGCTGGTTTCCATAATGGCGAGGATCTTTTTCTGTACGGCATCAATCTGCGTCTGAACCGCTCTCACAGCATAGTGATTGGGTGTGTACTTGGCCAGGAGTTCACTTTTCTGGACCTGCAGTTCGGAAAGTTTTGTCGACAGAGCCGACATGGCCATGCCCGTGGAATCATTTCCCATATTTCCCGGTGAATAGACATCCCCTTTTCTCATTGCGTTTTTCATGGAGTTGGCCGCAAAATCCAACTGCTGTCTCTGAATCGCGACGGCGGCCCGTTCTCTTTCCATTTCCGAAATCTTGGAGATGATCGTGTTCGCTTCTCCATCGAGCTGCATGATGCCCGTTTGGCTTTTATAGTTTTGGAGTTTGTTTTCCGAGGTGTTCAGTTCCCCGCTCAGTTCTTTTAGCTGATTTTCAATGAAAGAAACTGTTCTTGCCGATTCCGCCGCTTTTACGTCCACGGAACGATTGATATAAGCGTTAACCAGTTCGTTGACGACATTCCTGGCCAGAGCGGGATCGGTCGAAGTGTAAGATGCCCGGATGATGCCCGTCATTCTTCCCACCTCGTTGGCTTTTATCTGCCTGCGCAGTCCTTCCGCTGTGGCATTTAAGGAAGCAAGCCTCAAACGGAAACTGTCTCCTTTGTCACCTTTGACATTGTTCAGGAGTAATGAGAAGTCTTTTACCTTGAGAATATTACCGGATTTACCGTTGCCGATAAGATTCCCATCGCTATCCCGCACGGCAAAAGCATCAGCTCCGGTTAAGGTGATTTTATAGTCAGGCTTTTTTGCCTTGGTAGTAAATTCCATGATATCAAACTTGAGTCCATCTGACTTCTTAGAAATAAGCCAGTTGAGGTGCAGGCGTTCGACAACCTGTTCCGCGTTGGTGCGTGATTTGAGCAGCTCGATTTCCGCGCTGACGGGGTTGGAATCTTTAAGTCCGAGATCTCCCAGAACCATGCCTTTGGATTTATTATCTTTCACGTGAATTGTGGCGGATGCCTCGTAAACCGGCTTCATTAAAAAAGTGTAAACAGCGACTATCAGGAAGACGGCGAAAAGGCAAAAGACAACGATCTTCCAACGTCGCATGATCACGCCGACATAGTCGAAAAGATTTATTTCCTGCTCTGCCTGTTCCACCGGTCTGGACGGCGCCGGCAACTGGGGGGTGTTCATGGGGCTCATGTGACTTCCTCTAAATGGTACTGGTTGTTTGTTCTTTTGCTACTCATTTAGTCAAACAGATACTTCAACTGGACAAAGGGCGTCAATATCGCGCCAAAGGCCTGCAACGTCGGCAGGATCTCACTGATGGCCTCGTTCCAACTGGTCATGCCGCTTTTGGGGATGTAGATGACATCGCCTTCACAAAGCTGCAATGGCATGGCATCCCCTTCCAATATGGCATCCACGTTAACCACCATTAACTGGCCCTTGGTGGGGGAAATGGAACGAATCAGATGTACGTTCTGGGAATGGTAGCCGATTTCCTGAAGTCCGGCAGCGGCAATGGCCTGCAGAATGTTCATCCCCTGGGCAGACAATGGAATAATCATGCCGGTTTTGCCCGCGCCGAAGACAAAGACGCGCTGGTCTTTGTTATCGGGCATGAAGATGGTGTCGCCGGGCTTCAACCAGATGTTCTGGCTCTGGTCGGCTCTCATTAAAAGCTCGTAGACATCCACGGGCAGAATTCTGTTTTCTCTGATGATTCTGGCCGAGCGCGGACTGGCGGACGCGCTGTCGTAGCCGCCCCCGCGGGCAATGCCCTGAAGGACGTTAAATGGACGATCCATGTATACTACGCCGGGGGTTTTAAATTGTCCCAACAGGTACAGGGGAGAGCTGCCGTATTCAATGATTTCAACTACGACAGAGGGGTCCCGCATGTAATGTTTCAGCAGGTCCTGCATGTGGCTTCTGACCTGTGGCAACGTCATGCCGCCTACCTTGACCAGTCCCAGCATCGGAACCTGAATGTTACCCTTGCCGTCCACACGGCTGCCGCGGAGCTGCCCGTTTTGGGTGGTGTTAGAGGAAGAATACTCGGGGGCGTTGGTTACGGTGATGAGCAGACTGTCATTGGGGCCGACAATATAATCAGCGGTCGGAACCGTATCTTTCATCCCTGAAATAGTCACATTTTCCACTTCGGTGACGGGGCTTCCCGGTGCACCGGGTTTTAATAGAGAGGAGGATGCTTGCGTGTCCTGGATATTTTTAACTTCTCCGGGCGAAATAACCGCGTGTCGGGCGCAGCCGGTAAAAAGTCCCATCATGAATACAATCAACAGTAAGCTCCCTAAACGGGATTGGAAACGTATCGTATTGTTTTGCATAAGCCTCCTAATAAAATATTTTCATTCAATATTAAGATTTCTTGAGTGTTACATTATCTTGAATTGAGCTGATTAAGCTATATCAATTTTTTTTAAAAATCAAACTTTTAAATCTATTTTTTGCTTTCAAATCATCATTTTAATATGAAACCTTTGCATAATGATCAAACTGTCCATTTCGACTTCACTTCTTGTTATGAAAGCTTTGCATAATGATCAAATTGTTATTTCGACCGAAGGGAGAAATCTTATAAAATAATAATATAAAAGAAAGATTTCTCGTCGCTTTGCTCCTCGAAATGACGTGATGTTGAGTTGTGCAAAGCTTTCAATATTGTTGATACAGCTCCGCCCTCTGGATTACATAAAGAACCGTTTACTTCAAAAATAATTTAAAATTTAGGAAAGTTACAAATAAATATGTCATTTGTCAATCAGTAAGTTTTCGGTAAATAATGTTAATTTTAATACTTTTATCAACAATTTAACCGGTTATCATGACAGCGGTGTGACCTATATATAAAGGTGAATTAATTGTCAATCCCTCTGGAGAGGGGGGGGGTGGTTCATGAACATAAATTCGTATTGTGGATAATTGAAGGGGTTATATCAATGAAATGTAAATCTTTTTGAATTATTCTGGTCTGAACAAAAAAGAGATTCATGATTAACATGAATCTCTGAATTGATATTGGCGTCCCCACGCGGATTCGAACCGCGGTTACAGGCGTGAAAGGCCCGTGTCCTAGGCCTCTAGACGATGGGGACATCCGTAAACCTTTTAAACAGACGGTGCCCTATATATTGTTAAATCCCGAATGTCAAGCACGGACTGCGATAAATAATTCATGGTTATTTGTGTCCGGATTTGACGTAATCCTCCGCCATCTTATTGTATTTCGATGTCTTGGATGCCTCGATATACTTGGATTTCTTGGCCATTTTCGCCATATTCTTCAAACTCTTGTACGGAGTTGTTTTGATTTTGCTGTTGGCAATTCCTGATGGTACACCGGCGCCGAGGTCGGGATCGATCATGAAAGTGACTCGGGTATGTTCACGGTCTACCCACTGGAGGGTAAACAGCGAATAAAAGGAAGGCATTCTGACATAGCCTTTTCCGGCATCATAAGGAAGCTCTTTGGTGGAATCGGCATAGACAAGATTGGTCCCATTATGCATGTCAATCACAGTCTTGCTTTTAAGAACCATGTCTCTGTCAGTCAGGAGATCAATGTGCTGACGGAACCAGAAAATGAAAACGTCTTTTTCGTCATCAACCGTTTTCAGCATTTTTGTGTCTTTACAGTCGTGCATCCATTCCTTATAGTTGGGAATATCTCTCAGAATGGTGCCCAGGACTTCTATCCGGGCCGGTATGACACATGTGGCTTTGGCAGCGATGTAGTCTTTTCCGGCAACGGCGCTTGTATAAAGTTCGCAGCCATCCTCTTTGTCAATAAGTTTCCACTGATATTTATCAGCGGCAAAGCCGGTTGAGACAACCATCAAAAACATCAGTACTACGGTAAAAATTATGCTTCTTCTTGACATAAAAAAACCCCTCCTGTTGATTTGATTTGGTACTGCTCTTTTTTCGACTCTTTTATTAATTTGTTTGATGTGTGGTGCACCTCGTATTGCATTTCATTATAAATTTGTCAAGCAATACGCAGGCCATCATCACACACGCGGGGGGGCGTGTAAAATTCTTTTTAAACTCTAAGAGTTCCTGTCGATCTTAATGGCCAGGAGCTACTTTTTGACTTTTAATATCTGTGCCTTCAATGCCTCCAACCCGTTCCAGATCTCTTCATCGCCTACAAATTTTTTAACATCCTTTGCCGAGTATTTTATAACGCAGGTTGGTGTATTCTTAATGTCGTTTGCTTTTATCATGGCGCTGAGCAGCGGATAAATTGATTTTTCATCCAATGTTTTTAAAGCCACCTTTTGATTTTTCAGATAGGCGACCAGGTCAGCCTCTTTTTCGATGTTTTTGGGTTGCGCCGCCTCAAAAAGTAAATTGCGCACGCGGAAAATATTTTCAGGGCGGGAATCGGCATTGACCGCGTAGAGATAATATTTGGCGTAGATCGGCGTGGCTTTGTTAAAAGGAACATCAATAAAGGTCAGTTTGATCTGGCCTTTGGTGACCAGTTCTTTCAATAAAGATTCGGCTTTTGTGTCAATGCGTTTGCATGGCGGGCAGAAGTAATCGGTAAACATGACCACTTCGTATGGTCCCTTGCCCAGCGATGGAATGGAGCCGGACGAAATCTCTCCATAGGCCGGTGTGACGGAACCGGAGAAAGTAAATAAAATCGTCAAATAGCCCAACAAACTAAATAACAGCAAAGGCAATTTATGAAGTCTCAACATAGGAAAATCAACCTCCCCAAGAAAATATAACCACATCCGACTGCGATTTTTATACCAGGCGGAGGGAATCTCAAAATTAATAATAAAGGCCAGAATCAACAGCACGGAAAACGTAAGACAAAAAGGGCAATAAACGT
This sequence comes from Deltaproteobacteria bacterium, assembly GCA_022710585.1. Lineage (GTDB taxonomy): Bacteria > Desulfobacterota > Syntrophia > Syntrophales > Smithellaceae > Smithella. Next base: position 125,608 of record JAKLGV010000002.1, read on the forward strand.
CGTGCTGTATCTGAAAGGCGTAAAGATGGACTTCCACGCCCAGTCCCGCCGCCAGCATCGCCCGGACAAAATTCATTTGCTGGAACAGGGCAAATACAATGACGAAGGACATGTAAACAATGCCGACCCATTTAAGATCGAAACCTAATATGTCCCCTCTCAGATAGCTGCATTCCGTATCGCAGTAATCGTAATACGCCATGACGCCAATGCCCATCAGCGACAGGACGATTGTTATAATGTGTCTATATTTACTGATAAAATCTTTCATAATTATAAGTGATAATATTTTAAACGCGAGTTCCTATATACTATCTTTAAAAAAATTTCTTCTGAAATTTTAAGGCCACGTTCACCAGCCCGATCATAACCGGCACTTCCACCAGCGGACCGATGACGGCCGCAAAAGCCGCGCCTGAATTAATGCCGAAAACGGCAATGGCCACGGCAATGGCCAGCTCAAAATTGTTGCTCGCCGCGATAAAGGCGAGCGTTGTTGTTTTGGAGTAATCCGCTCCCAGTTTTTTGCCCAGATAAAATGATACCAGAAACATGACCACAAAATAAATCAACAGAGGTAGGGCGATGCGCACAACATCCATCGGAAGCGTAATAATCAGATTACCTTTCAGGCTGAACATCACGACAATAGTAAAAAAAAGGGCGATAAGCGTCAAAGGAGAAATCAGCGGCACAAAGCGCGCATGATATTTTTCTTTGCCCATGAGCTTGACGCCGATCAGTCTGGTCAGTGCCCCGGCAATGCAAGGAATCCCTAAATATATAAAAACACTTTTGGCAATTTGGCTGATGCTGACATCAACGATACTGCCGGAAAATCCGAAATAAGGTGGAAGCACGGTAATAAAAAACCAGGCGAAAGCACTGTAAAAGAGAACCTGAAAAATGCTGTTGAACGCGACAAGGCCTGCGGCGTATTCCGCGCTGCCTTTGGCCAGTTCATTCCAGACGATGACCATCGCGATGCAGCGCGCCAGACCGATCATGATTAATCCCACCATGTATTCAGGTTTGTCCGGCAAAAAGACAATCGCCAGAATGAACATTAAAACCGGTCCGATCAGCCAGTTCTGCACCAGCGATAAGCCGAGAACTTTCCCGTTATGAAATACTTCCGGCAGCTCTTCGTATTTGACCTTGGCAAAGGGCGGGTACATCATCAGAATGAGTCCGGCAGCAATGGGAATATTGGTCGTCCCCACTTGAAATTTGTTAATGAAGGCCTCGATGCCGGGGACCAAGTAACCGAGAGCGACACCCAGAATCATGGCTCCGAAAATCCACACGGTTAGAAATCGATCCAGAAATGATAACCTGCTGGCAACATGTTCTGACATATTCCGATCCTCCTGCAAAACAAAAGTTTTAGTTGTGGCTCTCCAAAAATCAATTCACGCTTTGCTACGTTTTCATAAAAACCAGATACAGACCCGCAAGAATGAAAATGATACCCGTGGCAATTCTCGCCCATTTTTCAAAGGTTTTAAGGCTATCAAAAATCCTGCCGATACTGTTTGCCGAAAAGGCAAAGATAAACGCAAAGGCCAGCACGGGGATTGCCGTGCCGATGCCGTAAACGGACGGCAGAATAACCATCGACTGATGCTTAACCGCCAGGGAAAAAAGGCTGCCGAAGAAAAGAGCTGCCGAAACCGGACAAAAAGAGAGAGCAAAAACTAATCCCATCAACAATGCCCCCCACATTCCTGACTGCTCAACACGTTTCTGCATGCCTTCCCAAATAATGCCATTGCCGAAAAAGTTAATCCTGAATATATCGAGGAGTACAACCCCGATAATGATTAATGCCGGTCCGATGAGATAAACCATATACCTTTGAAGGAAATTTGCCACGGGAGGAACGAGTTCTATGCTGGAGACCAGAACAATACCCAGAAGAATGTAAGCAGCCATTCTTCCCGCCGTATAAAGCAAGCCGGAGAGTAGCACTTTATTGACACTGTCCACCCGCCGACCGATAAAAGAAATGGCGGTGATATTGGTCGCAAGGGGACAGGGACTGATGGATGTGAGGATGCCGAACCAGATCGCTATTCCAATGTCAAAGGCCATTGTATTCAAGAACGTTTTCCCTTCAGATAAGCCGTCGTTTCGTCCTTGACATAGTTTTTGAAGGCGGCTTCTTTGTGAAGAAGTTCCCACACCTTCTGAAGGTTTTTCCAGCGTCGTTCTTTTCCATTCACCACATCCGAAATAATTACAGATCGTGTGAACAATTTATAGTCTTTCATATAATGATTATTGTCCGGCAAATCTGCATTAATGCTTCGGAATTCAATTTGACCGCTCTTGAGTTCTTTGGCAAAGCTTGCTTCTATGCTTTCCCGCGTATATCGCTCGATGGTCATACAGGAAGAGCAACGAGAATTGCCATGAAAGTAGTAGACGATCACTTTGTCGTTGGACAGTGTATCCGGCTGCGTACCGCCTTGTTTGGCTGCCAGCGATTGCGGAGTTGCACCAACACAGAATAAATAAGCGATAGTTATAAATATCCAATAAAATGTATTTTTGGTTCTAGGCATAATGATCAAACCTTTTCTTCATTTGTCTGCTGTATCCGTATATAATGTGTCCAACTCGTTTAATGTTCTGCACAGAGATAACGATAAACTTTTTTAATAGATCCAGTTAAAAATAAAACCCACAATCATAATGCCTGTGGCGACTACGCTGATGAAGACGGCAATTAACGGCAGTTTGATAATCTTTCTCAAAATAATCATTTCCGGTAGCGAAAGACCGATAACCGCCATCATGAAGGCCAGCGCTGTTCCCAAAGCAGCGCCTTTCTCGAGCAACGCCTGAAGAATAGGAATAATGCCCGCCGCATTGGAATAAAGCGGCACGCCGATTAAGACTGCCAGCGGCACCGACCACCAGGCGTCCTTGCCCATGATGGAGGCCATGAAGTTTTGTGGCACATAGCCGTGCACAGCCGCTCCGATGGCAATGCCCGCCACAATGTAAATCCAGACCTTAGAGACTATTTCTATGACAGCATTCCAGCCTGCGAGAATTCTATCATTGAAAGTGATTTTCTGTTCTGCCATCTGAAAATCGCCGGCTTTTATTTCATAAACCCATTCTTCGACGAAGCGCTCCACCTTTAGTTTGCCGATGACCCAGCCGGAAAGAATCGCAATAAGCAAGCCGGTGGAAGCATAGAGCAGCGCGGTCTGCCAGCCAAAGAGACCGAAGAGAAGAACAAGAGCCACTTCGTTAATCATCGGCGCGGCGATTAAAAAAGAAAAGGTTACACCCAGCGGGATGCCGCTTTCCACAAAGCCGATAAAAAGAGGAATAGCTGAACAGGTACAGAAAGGCGTGAAAACTCCAAGCCCGGCGGCCATGACATTACCGGCAAATAAAGGCTTCCCTTCCAGTGCTTTCCTTGTTTTTTCCGGTGAGAAATATGAGCGGATAATGCCGACAACAAAAACAATAACGGTCAGCAGAATGAAAACCTTGGGTGTGTCATAAAAGAAAAAACGTATTGCCTCTGTCAGGTGAGAAGATTTGTCCATTTTGAGCATTTCATAGACAAAGAAATTAACGCCTTCTTCCAGAAAAAAATAAATCACAACAACAATTGGAATCAGGAAGAAGGGGATATAATAATTTATTTTCTTCTTCTCACTATTATCTGTAGAACAGCACTCATTCATTTGGTAAGCCTCATTAATTCAGTTTGTACTTTTTTTCTTCCCTCCCTTGAGGGAAGGGATTGAGGGAGGGTGAAATTTCATCCTATGTTATTTTCCGCCGATCATTTTTTTTATGTCTGCCAGAGACGGTAGTTTACCCGCAGCGACAACTTTGCCGTCAATGGCCAGCGCGGGCGTTGTCATCACGCCATAGGCCATGATTTTCTTGATATCCGTGATATGATCAACCTGTGCGTCACTGCCTGTTTCTTTAACGGCTTGACGAACCGTGTCTTCCAGTTTGTTACAGGTTGCGCAACCCATGCCCAGGATTTCTATTTTCATAATGACCCTCCTTTACTTCCGAGTTTTACAGCACCTCATGATTTTGGTCTGTTCTTTAGCATTGGTGGATAGAACATCCTCTACACAGGTTACAAAATCCATAATACAGGGACAACGCAGGGTGTAGAAAATGGAATTCCCCCTCTTTTCATCGGCCACCAGGCCGGCATTTTTCAAAACACTCAAATGTTTGGAGACGGTCGATGTGTCGGCGCCGATCATTGCGGTCAACTCATTGACACAGCATTCACGTTTGCTTAATTCTTCGATAATAAAAAGCCTGCTCGGATGAGCCATGGCCTTGATGATTTTCGTCCGCGCCTCATGCCGGGTTTTTACATGGCTTTTCATTCTTGTTTCCTCCTTATGGCTATTTGGCAATATAGCCAAATAGCCATAATGTCAATCAATAAAATCAATTGATGGATTGGCGGAAAGGGGATGCCCAAACGCGCCGAAGAATCCCATTGACGCCATTCTTGCTTTTCATATATGATCGCCGCCAGACAGAAAAGATAACATGGCTAAAATATTAATTGTTTATCATTCACAGACAGGGAAAACTGAAAAAATGGCACGGGCCGTTGCTGACGGGGCCAAGTCTATTGAAGGCGTGGACGTGATGTTGAAAAAGGCGGCAGAGGCCACGCTGGAAGACTTGCTGGCCGCCGACGGTCTGGCGGTCGGCACACCGGAGAATTTCGGCTACATGTCCGGGATGGTGAAGGATTTTTTTGACCGGACGTATGTCGGTGCACAGGAAAAAGTATTTCGCAAACCTTTCGTTATCTTCATCAGTGCCGGGAACGACGGCACAGGAGCGCTCAGATCCATCGAACGCATTGCGCTGGGCTATAAATTCAAGACTGTTTTTGCGCCGGTTATTGCCAAAGGAAAAATTACGCAGGAAATTCTTGATCAGTGCTTCGAACTGGGCGCCACCATCGCCGGTGGCTGCCAGATGGGTATCTATTAATCTCTTTCCTTCAACTTTGAACTTAGAACATTGAACATAGAACGATTTTTCGGCATCGTTTGTCATTTACATGCCAGCATGGTGCCGCGGCAGGTTTCTGCCCCGCAAAAACAGGCGTATTCCTTTTTCAGTTTTGCAGTCTTGCGCGCATCGATGATCAGACCGTAATCGTAAGAGAGTTCCTCGCCGACTTCGATGTTGCGCAGGGCCTTCAGAAAAATGCGGTTGCCGTCCTGATCGGATTCCAGATTGGGTCTACAGGAGTGATTAATCCATTTGGCGGAATTGCCTTTATACTTGGCGTCAATGACGTGTCCGTCGTCCAGATGAAAATAGAAGGTGTGGTTAGGCTGGCTTTTGTCGTGCGGATGGCGATCCAGCGCTTTCTTCCACGTAATGATTTCGCCTTTATATTCCAGCACCGTGTCGCCGGCTTTGATGGGACGGACGGCATAAACACCTTTGCCGTGTATTCCTGATTTACGCACCTGAATGCGGCGAACACAGCCTGATTTAGTCTTGCTGTTGTTGGCTTCCCCAGAGTCTGTCTTTGTTCTTTTCTGTGTCTTCATCTGTTTAAGGTTCTATACCCCTGTTCATGTGATGGGCGTGTATATAAAAAATGAAATTTTCGGTCAAGATGAATTAATGCTGCCGGTATCCCGCGATCGGCTGCCGGCCAGTATCGTTTTAGACGCTGCTCTCCGATTGAGGGGTGAAAACAACAATCCTGTTTCTGCCGCTTTGCTTCGCCTGATAAAGGGCTTTATCAGCGCACGCAACAATGTAATCAGATCTTGTGTTAAAATCGGCAGTACAACACATGATCCCGGCGCTGATGGTCGTTTGGGCTTTCTGATCTTGATAATCAACAATCAAAGCTTCGATCTTTTGACGAACCTGTTCGGCAAGAAGCGAGGCATGATCAGCATTTATTTCCGGGAGCAGCACAATAAATTCTTCTCCGCCATACCGGGCAACGATATCGCCATCTCTTTTGAAAACAGACATCATGGCTTCCGCAGTTTTCGCCAGATATTCATCCCCGGCCTGATGGCCGAAAGAATCGTTTATGTTTTTAAAATGGTCGATGTCAAAGAGAATCACCGAAAGGATTGTCTTATTGCGGCCGGAACGTTTCCATTCCAGGTCTAGCGCCTGGTCAAAAAAACGCCGGTTAAAAAGACCGGTCAGGACGTCCGTGTTGCTGAGATGAGCTAATTCACGGGACTTTATCTCCAGCAGATGTTCGTTTTCAAGCGCATCCCAGTATTCCAGGTTTCCTCTGTAGGTGATGATAATCAAATAGGCGGAAAAGAAAAGAATCATGATGGCCAGATTAATATTGGAGCCGCTGACAAACATGACCGCGGTAGCCGGCATCAGCATCGCTATATTAAAATAGAACGAGAGCCACCTGTGCGGAATGAAAGCAACTGAGCCGCCGGCGCAAAGACCGCAGATCAACGCCACCGTGTGCATTTTAGTTGCAATTTCGTCCTTCTGAAGCATAATCAGCGCGAAGATTATTCCCCAGATCAGCGCGGTGGCAATCACGCTTATAAAAAAAATGTTTTGAGTGGACAGCTCGTAATGCTCCCCCTTTTGTTTGGATATCACCAGGTGAAGGAGTCGAAACAAACAAATCCCGACCATAAAAAGAAGGAATAACGTAGAGAATAAGGGGTGTCTTTCGTAATAATTGTCGGCAAGGATGATGATGAATCCCAATACAATATAGAAAAAGATACCGAACGTGGAGCGCTTTTTCAGATCCTGAAGTACCCGGTTGTTTATCTTGTGGCGTTCAAATGTCATATTTTATCCTTGTGATGATCATTAAAGGCTTCTTGATGCTCCGCCGCCGCCGGATGTTCCGCCGTCGAAGGATTTCGCTGTATCCTCCGCTGGCTGCTGAAATTCCAGTGAGGTTGCCGCCGGGGCAAAGGCCGCGGCTACTTCGGCCAGGCTGATGCCATGACTTTCCGGCTTGAGGATATCTTCCGCCGTAAAGCCATATCTTGATAGATTCCCGCCGCTGTTGAGCCATTTGCTAAGAGCGATGGAGATCATAACCAGCATCGTTCCCAGAATGGCCGGGTCCCACGCGTAGCGCGTCCACCCCAGATAACTTTTGTTTGTGGTCAGGGTTACGCAGGCCATAACCAGTCCGGCAATCAGAATAAGTCTTTTGCGGCTTCGAATGCCCCAGTATATTCCGCCGGCGGGAATTATGAACGTCAGAATATAGGATGTCCAGTAAATAGTAGGCGGAAACGATTCCGGATAGGTATGAAATATTCCGGCGGCCGGTATCATTGATGACGGGAGGCTGCTCATCTGCAGATTAACTGTTATGTATATCGCGGCAAACAGGAAGGCCTGGAGGATTGTGTTTTTTTCTTTTTTGAAATCTTCATCATCCGTTTTATCTGAAATAACCATGATGCATAAAAGCAGGCACAGGATCATCAACAGACATAATCTTTCCCCTGTCAGAGTCATGGAGCCCTGAAATGGAAGAATGCAGGTCGCCGCAATGCTGATGAATGCCGCGTATAAGAAGCCGAAACGCAGATATATCCAAAGCGCCGAAAGAGCAAAAAGAAGACTCTGAAAAGCATCGAAATCACCTGATCGGCCGCCTAAAAGTTCCTCTGTTCCCATAACTATACCCATGCAGAACAAAAACATGGAGAGAATTGCCAGTGCTTCTTCAATACCGTGTCTGTAAAAATGATATTTCTTGACGGCGTATTCCGCGAGGATATAAGTTGTTCCACCGGCGATGATTAATATAAACGACAAGACCATTTCAGATCTTATTTTCGTAACCCATAAAAATAAGCCCAGAATCGCGGCGACACAAACGCAGCTGAAAATGAAAAAGATGACGCGAAAAAAGATATTGGTCTGGCGCATGTTGACATCGGTGAGATGATCGATCCCGGCGAGCTGTTCATTCGTGATCAGGCCGGAACGCTGCCATGTCCGGGCCTGCTTGCGGATATAAATATTTTCTTCCTGCTGTGACGGATATAAGCAGAGATTCATTCATTCTCCCTGAGCTTGCGTGAAATGATGAAAATGGTGCCGATGACCAGAAGAGACGTCACAATAAAATAAGTAAACATAAAAAAAGTCTGGCCGAATATATGATCAATCATCACAATGCTGATTCCAATATAGCCATAGACAACGGCATAAAGCATATAAAGAAATTTGCGGACTTTCAGGGAATAAAAGGCCAGCGCGGCGCAGACCAGCAGCAGAGAAGGAAAATAAAGAGAAAAGATTTTGTATTCGAAGATTCCTGAAAGCAGCGCGATGCAAAGGAAGTGGATGGCAAAATTAAGATAGATGTCGAAGAAGTGTTTTTTAATATCCAGGCGGCGGAAAAGATATCCGGGCAGCAAAACTACGATGCCGTATAGGATGGCATACTCGCGATAATATTTTTCAAACGATAAACGATAATCCGATAAAGTAAAACCGAACCAGGCGGCCAGCGTGGAAAGAGCCATCGATAAGACGAGCCGGTTGTCAAAGCGATAAGCCAGCAGAAGAAATAGCGCGGATGAGATCAGGAGATAACTTTTCCAGGAATCCCCCAGGATATGAAACTGGGTTTCAATATATGCAATATCCATAGCGAAAAAAGCGCAGCCGAAGAACAGGACATAGTCGTAGGCAATATGGGGAGAGGCAACTTCGTCCGTGGCGAAGGGCGGGGCCTTGATGAAACAGTAAAAAAATGCCGCCGTAAAACACAGGGTCAGAGATAAGATGATGGCGATATCGCCGAGGTTGGCTAAATATTGCCTGATGGTTAAGCCGGTGCCCGCGACGATGAGCAGAATACCAATATAGAGGAAGCATCGTAATTCCCGGTGGAAAGAAAAAATCTTTCCGGAATGGATGTCCCGCAAAGTGCTGAACTGTTTTGCACTCAACTTCTTTTCATAAAACATCTTTTGTAGAAGTTCTGATATATCCACATCAAAACCTTTTCAGCCATTTTGGGGGTATATTTTTTTTTAGATAGTTCTTCAAATTTCCTTAACAATTTAAAGGGGGTAATGCAACGATAAAAAATATGAGCAAGTTAATCCGATGCCCGGTTGCCGACTTTTTCCGGCAGATAGGCATCACGCACGGGAGAAAAAACTTCAACGGCAACAGAATCTATCAATATTTCGGCGCTGTGTTCTATATCACCGGGGATGCACCAGCTATCACCCTTTTCGACGTCGAATACCTGTGTGCCGATGGTTAACCGGATTTTTCCCTCCGCCAGATAGCCTGTCTGCTCATGCATGTGGGCATGTCTGGGCAGGACCGCGCCGGCATCCATTCTGAATTCTGTAGCCAGAGTCTTTTCTCCGTAAACCAGAGTCTTGAGCTTGATCCCCGGTAATACTTCTTTGTATCCCTGCTGATTCGCTTTGTAGAACAATGATAGTCTCCTTTATTCATTATGGGTAATTTTGTCCGGTCGCTCTTATCATAATTTCGCTCACATTCACATTGGGCGGCTGAGTCAGCAGCCAGCAGATGCCGTCGGCTATCGCCTGCGGCTTGAGCAGCTTGCCCATATGAGCAATGCTTTTGTAAAAATTGTCTTCATTATAGCCGGCCACCTTTTGAAACTCGCTTTTTACAATGCCCGGCATGACCAGCGAGACGCGCACACCGTGTGCGCAGACTTCCTGTCGCAGACCTTCCGCGATTGCATTCACGGCAAATTTACTTGATCCATAAAAAGCGCTGAAGGGTGAAATGTTTCTCCCGACGACGGAGCCGACAACCACAATATCGCCTTTTTTTCGTCCGACAAAATATTGAGCTGCAGAACGTATCAGATAGGCAGCGCCAAGCACATTGGTATTATAAACCTCTTCCCACTGGGAATGATCACTTGAGAGTGTGCCGCCTGCCAGACCTCGACCTGCGTTGACTACAACGATATCGTATTTGCGGCCACCTTCTTTCCATTGCAATGTTTGCTCGAGCAACTTGTCGATATCCTCGGGATAACTGGCGTCACCGGCAAATGACAGAACCTTACCGCCTTTCGCCTGAATATCTGACGCGACCTTTATAAGTCTGTCTTTGCGCCGGGCGAAAATAGCAACAGCCGCACCGGCCATGGCCAGCGTCAGAGCCGTCGCGCGTCCGATGCCCGAACTGGCGCCGGTGACGATAGCCGTTTTTCCGGAAAGGGGTTTATTTTTTATCATAGGTGCATCTCCTGTTTATTGCGTGTCAATAAAATTGTTCAAGAAACATCATGCCGCGCAAACTAGCGCATTATTTTCATGACCTGTTTGACATATTCATCTTCCGTGATGATCCCATCGCCATTGGCGTCCCAGTATTTGCAGTCTTTTTCTATTTTTTTCTTATCCCTGGAGATGGCCGTGCATTCTGACATACTGAGTTTGCCGTCACGGTTTTTGTCAGCGGCAGTCATGATTTCTTTATAAGCCTCTTTGATGAAACCTGCGCGCCCCGCCTGTTCCGCGGCGAGCGCAATACTGCCTGACATGATTAATAAGCCAATGTTGAACAACGCACCAATAATGACTAATTTTTTCATAAGAATCCTCCTTACATAACTTTATTGTTTGGGGAAAATCATATCAATATCTTTCTTGACAGAGTCAAGCCATTTTTTACGCTGTCTTTCTGTGTCGGTAACGATGACATGAAACGTTCGTCGATGAACCTTTCTGAGGCCGCAGATCAGCGGATCAAATTTTTCCTTGTAAAGATCATGAAAGAAAACTTTATGTCCGTTTGATTTCAGTGCCTCAACCGCCGTCTTTACGATGGTATGATTGAATCTCGCTGGATCAGGATGGGCAAGGATGACAGAGATTTGCATATTAATTTCATCACAAATGTTTGTCATTCCCGCTCATGGTACCTTCAGGGTGAGTCCAGTATTAATAAAAATGGATACCGGCCTCCGCCAGTATGACAGTATTTTGATTACTTGGTCAACAATGCTTCCAATGCCGGAAATACTTTGCTCAAATTTTCCGGCTGGGAGCCGCCCGCCTGAGCCATGTCGGGACGGCCGCCGCCGCTTCCTCCGACCAGGGGCGCCAGTTCCTTGATGATATTTCCGGCGTGATATTTCCCGGCCAGGTCCTTGGTTACCATGCAAAGCAGCATGACTTTCTCGCCCGACTTGCTGCCAAGCAGGATAACGCCGGAGCCCAGCTTGTCGCGTAACTTGTCGCCGAAGTCGCGCAGCGTTTTAGCGTCAGGAATACTCACTTCTGTCGCAAGTATTTTCACACCGCTGATTTCCTTGGCCTGACTGATCAGATCTCCGGAATCCTTAGCGGCCATTTTGCCTTTCAGATTTTCAATTTCTTTTTCCAATTCGCGTTTTTCTTTCAGAATCTTTTCGGCGCGGTCGCAGACTTCCATCTGCCCGGCCTTGAACAATCCTGCCGCACGCTTTAATTCTTCCTCAGCTTTCTGGAAGTGCAAAAACGCTTCTCTGCCGGTGACCGCTTCGATTCGACGAACACCCGCGGCAATGGCGGATTCGTGAACAACCTTTAACAGGCCAATGTCGCCGGTGCGTTTCACATGCGTGCCGCCGCAAAGCTCCATACTCATTTTGCCCATCTTCACGATACGCACGGTGGATCCGTATTTCTCATCAAACACGGCTGTCGCGCCGGTCTTGAGCGCGTCTTCCAGCGCGCAGACTTCCGTTTTCACGTCCACGTTCTTGCGGATCATGTCATTGGCGATTTCTTCAATGCGCTTCATTTCCTCATCGCTGATTTTGGAAAAATGGGTGAAGTCAAATCGCAAGCCTTCCGCGGTGACCTGTGAACCGGATTGCTTGATATGATCTCCCAGCACGGCTTTGAGCGCCGCCTGCAGAATGTGCGTGCCGGAATGGTTGGCGGCAATGGCTTTTCTTCTTTCCTCGTCAACGACAAGTTTTGCTTTCGTGCCGACTTTGATCTCGCCCTTACTGACGACACCTTTGTGCACAATGAAATTTTCGACAGGCTTTTTCGTGTCTTCGACGGTGAAGTTAAATCCCGCTCCCTTGAGGTAACCGGTATCTCCAGTCTGACCGCCGGATTCTCCGTAAAAAGGCGTATTGTCAAGAACGATTTCCGCCTTTTGTCCTTCGCCCGCTGTTTCCACGGGTTGCCCGTCAATAAATATCGCCTTGACCTCCGCGTTGTCTTTTTTGATTTTTTCGTAGCCGCAGAATTCGGTTGCGACACCGGAACTCGACACTTTGAGATAGCATTCGGCAACCGCTTCTTCACCGCTGCCTTTCCAGGCGCCGCGGGCGCGTTCGCGCTGCTGTTCCATTTCGGCTTCAAAGCCTTCGTTGTCCAGCGTAAATCCGTCACGCTTGACGATATCCGCTGTCAAATCTGTCGGGAAACCATAGGTGTCGTAAAGTTTGAAAACCAGCGTACCGGGAAGGACCGATTTACCTTCTTTTTTCAAAGCTTCCGTTTCTTCATTGAGGATGCGCAGACCCGCATCGAGCGTTTCCATGAAACGCTGCTCTTCGTTCAAAATCATTTTGGTGATGAAGGAGGCCTTTTCCACCAGATCGGGATAAACACCCTTCATCATGTCAATCACGACCTTGGCGCTCTCATTTAAGAACGGTTTGTTGATGCCGAGCATTTTGCCGTGACGGGCGGCGCGGCGCAGAATTCTTCTTAAAACATAGCCGCGTCCTTCATTGCTGGGTGTAATGCCGTCGCCAATTAAGAATGTTATTGCCCGGCTGTGATCGGCAATAACCCGGATGGAAATGTCATTATCCGCGTTTTGTCCGTAGGTCTTGCCGGATATTTTTTCCACAAAGCGAATGATCGGTGTGAAAAGATCCGTGTCGTAGTTGCTTTTCTTACCCTGAATGACGGCGGTGAGACGCTCCAGTCCCATACCGGTATCAATGCTGGGTTTTGCCAAGGGGGTGAGCTTGCCGCTTTCATCGCGGTCGAATTGCGTAAAGACGTTGTTCCAGATTTCCAGATGGCGGTCGCAGTCGCAATGGACATCGCATTCAGGTCGGCCGCAGCCGGTGCCTTCGCCCTGATCGAAAAGGATTTCGGAGCAGGGGCCGCAGGGACCGGTTTCGCCCATCATCCAGAAGTTGCTTTTCTCGCCCATGCGGACGATACGTTCCGCGGGAACATTCATTTTCTTATTCCAGATTTCAAACGCTTCGTTGTCGTCTTCATAAATCGTGATCCATAGTTTTTCCTTGGGAAGTTTGACCACGTCAATCAGATATTCCCACGCCCAGGCGATGGCTTCTTCCTTGAAATAATCGCCGAAGGAGAAATTACCGAGCATTTCAAAAAAGGTATGATGACGGGCGGTGACGCCGACATTTTCCAGATCATTGTGTTTGCCGCCGGCGCGCGCGCATTTCTGGCAGGTTGCCGCCCGGGTGTAGCCCCTGTTTTCGAGCCCCAGGAACGCATTTTTGAACTGCACCATGCCCGCGTTGGTGAAAAGCAGTGTGGGGTCATCCTTGGGGATCAGCGATGAACTCGCCACAACGGTGTGCCCCTTGCTCTCAAAGTATTTAAAAAAACTATCCCTGATTTCATTCCCAGTCTTCGCCATCAATATCTTCCTTTTTCATCCTTCCCAGTTTATTTAGAATCAGACCCGGCGGGAAACCCCGTCCCATCAGAGCCTGAAAAATTTTCCGTTTTTCCTTGAAATCCAAAGCGGATGTTTTTCTTTTTGCCGCTTTCTTTTTGATTATAATTTCAATCGCTTCTTCTTCCGGCAATTCCTCACGCGCCTGCTCTATGGACGAATCAATTAGGTCTGCTGTCAAGCCTTTTTCCCGCAGGCTTGACGTGATCTTTTTGTTTCCCCAGAGTTTATTCACAACGAGGTTGCGCGCCCATTGACTCGCAAAAGACGCGTCATTGAGATACTTCAAATCGTGGAGTTTTTCCAGTGTTTCTTTAATAACAACTGCGGGAAAACCTTTTTCCCGCAGCTTCTTTTCCAGCTCTTTTTCCGAATGCGGCCTCAGAGACAAAAGGCGAAACGCCTTTTGTTTTGCCGCCTCTAAATCCAGAACTTTCACTTATCTTCTTCCTGCTCTTTGGGCAGGGCGCCCAGTTTGACGCGGACTTCGTTTTCCACCTGCGCCATGATATCGGGATTTTCCTTTAAAAATATTCTGGAGTTGTCCCGTCCCTGGCCGATACGGTCGCTTTTGTAGGAATACCACGCGCCGCTCTTTTCGATGATGCCGTTTTCCGCCGCCAGATCCAGCACGTCGCCCTCACGAGAGATGCCTTCGCCGAAGATAATGTCGAATTCCGCTTCCCGGAAAGGCGGGGCCATCTTGTTTTTGACCACCTTGACTTTGGTTCTGAAACCGATAACATCCTGGCCGTTTTTGATGGAGGTCATCTTGCGGATATCCAACCGCTGCGAAGAATAGAATTTTAGAGCGTTGCCGCCAGTGGTCGTTTCGGGATTGCCGAAGAAGACGCCGATTTTCATACGCAACTGATTGATGAAGATTACAGTGGTTTTGGATTTGCTGATTGAACCGGTGAGTTTGCGCAGCGCCTGAGACATCAACCTTGCCTGCAAACCCATCTGGGCGTCGCCCATATCACCTTCCAGTTCTGCCTTGGGCACCAGCGCGGCGACGGAATCAACCACCAATACATCCAGCGCGCCGCTGCGCACCAGCGTTTCCGCGATTTCAAGCGCCTGTTCGCCGGTGTCCGGTTGGGAGATCAGCAGGTCGTCGGTATTCACGCCTATTTTTTTTGCGTAGGTGACATCCAGCGCGTGTTCGGCGTCGATATAAGCCGCGATGCCGTTTTTCTTCTGCGCCTCGGCGACGATATGCAAAGCTAATGTTGTTTTGCCGCCGGATTCCGGCCCGTAAATCTCCACCACACGGCCGCGCGGAACACCGAACGTTCCCAGCGCGATATCGAGGCTCAACGAGCCGGTGGAAATGGCTGGAACATCCACTTTCTCCGAGCCACCCAGCTTCATGATCGAGCCCTTGCCGAATTGTTTTTCTATCTGAGTAATCGCCAAATCAACAGCCTTTGATCTATCCATATCTGCGCACATAAAATTATGACCTCCTTCAATCTGTTATTTTTTATAAATTAAATTTACTTATTTTTTCAATTATTTTGTCATGCCTCGCCCCGCATGCGCGGGGTAAACTCCGGCCGGTATCCAGTTGCGATTTTGTCATTGCCCAACTTGATTGGGCAATCCAGTATTCTTTTTTTCTGGATTCCCGCCTTCGAGGGAATGACAGCCAACAGTTTTTATTCTCGCTGCCGTCCTTCGTGAAATAATCTATGTCACTTCGACTGCAAGGAGAAGGCTTGTTTTAAGATTCCTCACATACGTTCGGAATGACATTCACCTAAAGCAAACTCTGCCAGTTTTGTGTAAACAGCGCCCTGCGGAGAAAGATTGCTCTGAAACAAAAATAATTTATCGGCGGTAAATTCTCCGGCTTTGAATGAATCGTATTTTTTCAGCGCTTCGCTCATTCCCGTGATGTCTCGCGGATCTTTAATTCTCGCCAGCGTCAGGTGTGCCTTGAAAGACCGGTCTTCCGCCGGAAAGCCGATTG
Organism: Deltaproteobacteria bacterium; assembly: GCA_022710585.1. Classification (GTDB taxonomy): domain Bacteria; phylum Desulfobacterota; class Syntrophia; order Syntrophales; family Smithellaceae; genus Smithella. The sequence continues at coordinate 141,269 of JAKLGV010000002.1, forward strand.
TCGCGAAATCGCTATCGAGTTTTTTCTGGAGATTGATAAGTCTTTCTACATCGCCGGTTATGCCGCACCACAACACTCGCGGTCTGCGGGTATCCGGGAAAACACCCAGCTTTTCAATTTTAAGATTCAGCTTCTGTTCGACAGGCACCCGCTTCTGCACAGCGTCACTAATGCTGTTAATATCGTCTCTGGAAATATCGCCGAAAAATTTTAGGGTCAGGTGCTGGCCCTGCGGCCTTGTCCAACTCAGCCTGCCGCTGATTTCGTGTTTTAATTTTTCCTGCAGGCGCGAGATTTCCTGCAGAACATTTTCCGGCGGTTCAATGGCCAGAAAAGCGCGGATATTTTTTTCGGAACCGGCTGTCATACTCTAAACTTTCCTTTGTCATATCGACCAACGGGAGATATCTTGTATTCTTTAACAATCATTAAGATTTCTCGCTTCGCTTTGAAATGACATATTGTAAAGTACATTTTCCTTTATGACGATTCATCGTTATGAGTGTTTTCCTTCTAAAAAATTTTTCAGCAAAAACAGCGCCGCTTCAGTAAATACTTCCTTGTTTCTTTTGCGGTCCCAGCGATAGGCATAATGGCGGCAAACCGTTTGTTTGGAGTCTGCGACCGCCAGATAAACGGTGCCGACAGGTTTTTCCTTGTTGCCACCGGTCGGGCCGGCAATGCCGGTGGAGGCAAGCCCCAGATTGGTTCCGGCCAGTTTGCGTACGCCCTCGGCCATCAACCGTGCCGTTTCTTCGCTGACCGCTCCGTGTTTTTCGATGATTTCAGCGGGCACGCCCAGCATGCTGATTTTAGCGGCGTTGCTGTAGGTTACCAGTCCTCGTTCCAAATAATTTGAGCTGCCGGAAACATCGGTGAGACGGCTGCTAATCATTCCGCCTGTACAGGATTCCGCTACCGCGATGGTCAGTTTTTTTGCGGTTAAAATACCGGCAATCACTTCTTCCAGTGTTTGCTCGCCGAAAGCGAAGATATAATTCTGCAGTCGCGCCGTTACCTCGTCCTGCGCTTGTTGCAGATTTTTCTGCGCTTCTTCCCGATGGTTGCTTTGCGCGATCAAAACGATATGGTTTTCGGGAAACACCGGATAAAAGCCGATACTCACGCCCAGCGAATTAAAATCAATATCCTTTACCCGGTCATCCACGGCGGCTTCGCCCAGTCCGAATGTCCTGATGGTTTGTTTGACGATATACAGTTCCTCCTGCGGAAAATGCTTGCGCAGCGCGGGAAAGACACCGTTGGTGATCATGAGTTTTGCTTCAGCAGGAACGCCGGGAACGACAAAAATCAGTTTTCCGTTTATCGGTAGACAGAACCCAGGCGCCGTGCCTCTGGCGTTGGGGATGACTTCCGCTCCCTGGGGAAACATGGCCTGCTTGACGTTGTTTTCCACCCAGCGGAAGTTAAATTTGGTAAAGATGTCTTTAATATAATTCAGAACGTTTTCATCCATATATAAAGGAAGGCCGAAGGCTTTGGCGATGGCTTCGGTGGTGATGTCGTCGGCGGTGGGGCCAAGGCCACCCGAGCAGATGATGGCGTCGGTCAGGGAAAGCAGATAATCCAAACGGTCTTTAATGGCGGTGAAATCGTCACTCACGGACATGATGGCTTCCACGGTCCAGCCCTGCTGATTGGCTTCGCGTGCGATGAAGGATGCGTTTGTGTCCGCGATGCGACCGTTCATCAATTCGTTTCCAATAGTGAGAATTCCGATCCTCATGTCAGGATTCCTCCAAATTTTAACAACCCCATTATAGCGCCGGCGTAAATTCCGGCGGCGACATCATCAATCACAACGCCCCAGCCGCCGGGCAGTCCCTGCAGATTTCTGACAGGGAAGGGTTTCCAGATATCAAAAATTCTAAAAAGGACAAAGGCGGCAAATAGATTCAGAGCATTGATCGCCACCGGCAGCATGGTTAATTGCAGGCCGATGATTTCATCAATAACGATGCGCTGATCATCTTTCTTCTGATAAATCTTTTCCGCTTTATCTGCAACATAAATGGAAAAAGCCAGCAGGACAAGAACAAAAAGCAGGCGTAAAATCCAGGGCATGGGCAGACAAAGCAAACAAATCAAAACACCAACCAGCGTGCCTGCGGTGCCAGGCGCCACCGGCGATAATCCTGAACCGAATCCCGTGGCCAGAAATGTTATCAGCTTTTCGTTCAAAATATTCTCCGAAGTTCAGATGAAAAATATTAAAATCTTGAAAAATTTGTTTTTAATGCTTGACAATAGAACGATCGTTCTATATCATAGTTTGCATGAAAGTCAAGCGAACTTTACAGGATGTGGAGAAAAAAATCACCGACTTTTTCCTGGAAAACGGAAGAATGCCCACCTATTCGGAAATGGCTGAAATTATGGGGGTCCGTTCCAAAAGCGTGGTTCATTTCTGGGTCAATAAATTGCTGGATGCCGGTATTTTGCAGAAAGATGCCAAGGGATTTTTAACTCTGACACGCAACCCGCGGGCTTTGAAACTGGTGGGAGAGGTCTGCGCCGGATTGCCGACATCAGCGGAGCAGGATCTGAGAGGCATTGTTTCTTTCGACGAATATCTGGTCAGAGATCCGTCAAAGTCGTTTTTGCTTTCCGTCACCGGTGACTCCATGATTGACGCGGGCATCCGGGAGAAAGACATGGTTGTCGTGGAAAGCAACCGGGAGCCGAAAAACGGTGATATCGTTCTGGCCGAGGTGGATGGCGACTGGACGATGAAATATTTTTTCAAGAACGGACCAACCGTAACCCTGGAAGCGGCCAATCCCAAATATCCGACAATCATCCCGCGCACTGATTTACGTATCGCCGGAGTCATTACGGCGGTAGTCAGAAAATATTATCAGTAGAATTCCAGACAGAAAATGTCTCGAAGATGCGTGATTAGAAATTAATTGCAGATCCCTTTTTCTTTCGCCCAGATCCATGTCTGGCAGTTTCCCAACCGGCAGGCTTTTTTTGCGTTGCTGCATCCGGAAAGGTTGTTTCCCAGATTTAAATAAAGAAAAGCTCTGTTGTTGTAGGCACCGGCATGTTCGGGCATAAACCTGATCGCTTCATTATATTGTTCCAGCGCAAGTTGATGCCGGCCCATCAAATGATATATATATCCAAGATTATAGTGGGCTGCCCCATAGTCAGGCTGCTCGTGAATGGCCTGACTGAATTGTTCGATGGCCTGCTGAAACCGCCCAAGATGGTGATAAATCACGCCCGTGTTGTAGTAGGCGGCGGGGTAATGATTGATTGCAATCGCTTTCTGATAATGATCGATGGCCTGTTGAGTTTCGCCTTTTTCCAGCAAAGCGGAGGCCAGATTATTGTGCGCCATATAATTATTGTCGGTTACCTTGAGAGCGTGCTGCCAGAGCTCGATGCTGTTTTGCCAGTAACCGCACTGCTTCCAGGTTAGGAGTGCCAGAAAAAGAAGCGCAATTATCCCTGCCGGAAACAAAACTCTGTTTTGGGTCTGCTTGTCTTTTATGAAAGATGTTAGTCCCCATGCCAGCATGATGGAAATACCGATAGAGGGCAGATAATGGTAACGATCAGTCATCGCGAAATCTCCGATCCGGGTGATGCCGATCACCGGGATCATCATGATAACGAACCACAACCATCCGACCAATAGAGAAGGCAGACGCCTGACCATTGCAATCGCCGCCGCGCTGATCATAATAATCAGCAATACTGACCCCACGATCTTCCAGACAGGAATCTGAGAGGGGAAAGGATAGAAAATCGTCATACTGTGAGGGAAAAAGGTTTTCATCAGATAGAGTATAAAAGCCACCGGCGCATTGGCCAGACGATCACTCAAGGAGATAATTTTGGTATACGCCTCCCGTTCATTAGGCGTATAAAATGTGATGATAATCATAGCAGCCGACAGCATAAAAAAGGGCAGCTTTTCCTTCAACTGCCAGAGAAGCAAATTACCTTTTTGTGAAGCAAAACGATTGAGCGGCCAGTAATCCAGTAAAATCATAATGACCGGCAGCGTGATGACCATTGGCTTGCTCAAAAGCGCCAGGACGAAGGAAAAAAGAATTAGCAGATATCTTTTGATAGCCGGTTTCTCTGTGTAATAGACATACATGAATAAGGTCAGCATCCAGAAGAAGGCGCTCAGGACGTCTTTTCTTTCCGAGACCCAGGTGACGGATTCCACATGCAGTGGATGCAAAGCGAAGAAAGCCGCGACAAAAGCGCTTTTCCATACCGCTCCGGTCGTGCGGCAAAAGAGCCAGAAGAGCAGCAGGACGCTGAGTATATGCAAAACAAGGTTGGTGACGTGATACCCGCCGGCGTTCAGACCGTAAAATTGATAATCGGCCATAAAGGACAGCCACACCAATGGATTCCATAATCCAAAATATTTGGAACCAAAAGCCCAGAGCAAGCCGTTCAGAGAGATTCCCGATTTAATGATAGGGTTTTCGGTGATGTAGATAACGTCATCGAAATTAATGAATTCAAATTGATGGACCTGCCAGTAAACGGCCAGGGTGACAACAGTCAGAATGATGCTGATGAGAAACTGCTGTCTTTGAGGCTTTAATCCTATCTGATTTATCATTAACTATTTCTTTGCCTGAATTTTCTTGATATCCACGACATTGTCGGCCAAATGTCGGGCGGACAGGTCTTTTCCTGTCAGCATAGCCCTTTGATTGATGGAAGAATCGTTATAGAAGTCTTCAACCAACTCCAGATATTCGGCCAGCAGTTTGCGGCTGACAACGAAGATATGGCCGATATTTTTTTCAATCACACGGTTTAGTCCGCCGCTCGTAAATTTGACGTTTCCCGTATCGACCATGCCCCATGTTTCTCCAGCCACGCAGGACCCTGCCGGCGCGATGGGATCACGGGAGCCCTTGTAGTCGAAAATTCTGACCCCTGCTTTTTTCAGAATGGCCATGTTCACCGGTTTGCCGTTGAATTTGGGATTAAAAGAAGGAAGACAGTATTTGCCTTCATACACCTGATTGCCGATGAATATATTTTGAATCCACTGAACGTGGGCGCTGACCGGGAATTTGGTTCCATGCGTGAGCCAGTACAGGAAAGGCGCCGAGTCGGCAATGGATTCTTTGATCTCCGCGCGTCCATAAAAACCAAGAACGACGGTGTGTTGAACACCCGGCTGAATTTCGTTCATTCCCGCTTCGATCACCTGCGGCGGAATGTTCACGGCGCCAAAGAGCTCCTTCATTAGATAGGGATCATAATCGCGACGGATGAGTGAGCGAATCGGATTGTGTCCACTCTCATCGTCATCAAACTTCATGGGGGAAGCCATCAGGGCTATCTTTTTAATGTCCATCGGTTTCCCGTCAGCCAACAACTCTTCCGCGCGTCGGGCCAGATAAGGCAGAATGAGAGTGCCTCCCATGCAGTAAGCCATAATGTATATTTCATCCTTCGGATGCCGCTTCTTAATCATATCGAGATAGAAATCAGGGATTATTTTTCCATAGAAATCAAGGCCCAGTTCCGTTTCTTCCCATCCCGGATCACCGTGATCAACCAGGTAAATGACATAACCTTTCTTCACCATGGCCTCAACTACCGATTTTCCGGAGGCCAGGTCGAAGAGTTCCGGTTTGTTGATGAGCGGTGTGGACATGTAGATGACTTTGCCGTTGGACGTGATGCCTTCCGGAAGAGGATAACAGCGCAGCCGCACCCGGTGGTTGAGAGAGCCTTCCACATATTCGTAACGGGAGCAGCCGATCTTGCCCAGGGTCGCCCGTTCGGAGTATTCCTTGATATCGAAGGCATTGGCTTCGTAGAGGTTTTCCAGACGCATTCGGTTTTCTGCGAGATATTCTTCAAAGGAAGTTTTCAGGGATCCGTCGGGATTTGTTTTGGCGAAGGGCAGAGGCTCGCTTCTAAAAGGCTGTTCCGTAATTAAGACCAGCAGGCATTTCAACAGCTCTTTCATCGCTTTCAGGCGCGAAAGACCGATATTATTATATTGCTGTTCCAACTGGGCGAATTCATCGATATAATTTCTCAGATATTCTTTCCCCTTCGGGGTGGTGCAAATCATCAGGGCTTTATCCCGGTTGAATTTCCCGTCTTTGATGAAAAAACCGGTCAGCGTGTAGAGAAGGCGGGAATAACTTTTGTAGATCCAGCCGTTCTGATCGGCAATGGCGTCGGGATTGCGGGAAGCGCCGACGGCCAGACGGGCGCTGGCTTTGACATGCCGCAGCATCGAATCCAGGATTGCGCTTTGCCAGGAAGCGGAAAAAGACAGCGGACCGAAAACCAGGGGATTCTTTTTGATGGTTTCCAGAAACTGCTGGTAATTAAACAGGCCTCTGATCTGCTGACCGACCATTTTACTTTTCCAGGGAATGGTCGTGGCAAGATGTTCAAGATTATCAGCGGGAGAATAGTCAATGACACTGAGCAGCTCATCCGGGGTCATTTTCGAAATTTTTTTGCTGGGCATAAAGCAACCTCGCTATGGTTTTATGCAAACATATGATCACAGTTCACAAAACAAGACGGAAGGTAAATTCAGTTGACAAAACCATGTCTATATATTAAAAAATACGCGCAGTTTAAGCAGGTTCTGTTGCCAGTTCTATTTCGGCGCAACTTGTGTTCATCTTCATAATTCCGGCAATCTTAGTTTTGAATGGTTATTTTCTAACATTGAAATGTCATTTTCTTCAATAAGTTTTTTTTAACGGGGTGTTCAATGACTGAAGAAGAGAAAAATACGCAATTTAACGAATCGGCCATGTTTCCCTGGCTGCAGATGGTGATGGATATGTGGATGAATGCGGCCGGCTCCGTGCCGTCCGGTTCGAAGACGGCGCTCAATGCGCAAAACGCACTGCAAAACCGCTTCACACAGCAGCTCGACACGAATTTAAATCTTCTGAAATCTTTTTCCGCGATGATGAAACAGCCGGAATCCGAATCAGCGGCCGCCAACGCCATGAAATCCATGCCCGACATTTTTCTTAAAATGACCAAGGCCGGTTTTGACGCGGCAATGCAGATCCAGAACCACTTGCTGGAAAAAGCGGGCCGGATCGGCAAACGCACGGAAGCTTATAATTTTGAAAACCTGGATCAGGAAGTTTTCAGGGCCTGGGGGGAGATTTATGAGAAAGATATTCAACCCTACTTTAAAATTCCACCGCTGGGCCTCACCCGTTTTTATCAGGAACGTTTCAATGAGGTTCTCAATAAATACAATATTTTTGAGACGACGCTGGCTGAATTTCTTTCCATTCTGTATCTGCCGATGGAGAAGTCTTTCAAAGTGTTTCAGGAAAAGCTCCAGCAGATGGTGGAAGAAGGAAATATTCCGACTTCCTCCAAGGAAAATTATGCCATGTGGATCAAGATTCTTGAAGGTCACTATATGACGCTTTTCAAATCTCCTGATTATACGGAAGCGCTGCATCGCGTTCTGAACCATTTTGAAAATTTCATGATTGTCCGCAACGAAACGATGCAGGATTATCTGCAAATGCTTCCCGTGGTGAGCCATAAAGACATTGACGACCTTTATAAAGAGTTTTATCTGCTGAAAAAAAGGTTAAAAAAAATGGAAAAAATGCTGGGGATATCGCCGAACGCTATGGATACCCGAAAATAGGCGCCGTTTCCGAATCGGGTGTGAATTTTAAAAATCAGGAAAGGAAAATTTTTTCATGAGTCCGACAAAAATCCCTATTGATTTGATTCTGGAAAAAATGGCCGAAGACGCGGAAAAAGCGCAGCAGCGCGTTTCCAAAGCTGCCGACGTTCTTCAGGGACAGCTCAATACGGACCTTGCCACCACGCCCTATGACATTGTTTATGAAGAGGACAGGGTAAAACTCAAACATTACACCCGTCGTGAGGATGCCGATAACCACCAGAAAACACCGCTTTTAGTGGTCTATGCTTTGATTAACCGGGAAACCATGCTTGATTTACAGGCGGACAGAAGCGTGGTCAAAACGTTTCTGGATGGCGGTATCGATCTTTACATGGTGGATTGGGGTTATCCCAAGCGCAAAGACCGTTTCGTTTCCATTGACGATCATGTCAACGGCTATATGGATCACATGATCGATTTCATCCGCGCAAAGCACAATGTTCCGAAAGTCAATCTGATGGGCATATGCATGGGGGGCAGTTTCTCCGTCATGTATTCGGCCCTGCATCCGGACAAGATCAAAAATTTGGTCACCACCGTAACCCCCTCCAGTTTTGATACAGATAAAGGGCTTTTGCACGTCTGGATGAGGGATATTGACGTTGACGGGATTATCAACACCTACGGCAATATTCCCGGAGATCTGATGAATTTCGGATTTCTGCTGCTTAACCCCGCGCGACTGATGATCGACAAGTACGTGGGATTTATGGAAAACATGGACAACAAAGATTTCGTGGAGAATTTTGTGCGGATGGAACGCTGGATTTTTGACAGTCCCGATGTTCCTGGCGCCACATTCCGTCAGTTTGTGGAAGACTGCTACAAAAGAAATCTGCTGATTCAAAGCAAAATGTATCTCGGCGATCAAAGAGTCAATTTAAAGAATCTGACCATGCCTCTTTTGAATTTTTACGGCGAATACGATCACCTGGTTCCGCCGGAGGCCTGTAATCAGTTGACCAAAGCCGTGGGCAGCAGCGACGTTGAGGACATCTGTCTGGAAACCGGACACATCGGCATTTATGTCAGTTCTAAATTTCAGAAAATGTTTGCGCCGAAAATTGTTCAATGGCTCAGGGACAGAGACAGTGAGGACATCGTGGCGGCACCTGAGAAGAAGCCGGCACGTGCGACTGGCAAACGAAAATCAACGGTTAAGAAGAAGGTCGCGAAGACCGGGGAAGGGATTACAAAAGCAAGAAAAAATTAGTTGACGGTACACCGATGCTTTCTTGAATAAAAGTGTTTCAGGACATCTAAAAAGGGAGAGAAAATATGGCAGCAAAAGGAAGTTTTTTCTGGGTTTTGAGCAAACTCACCAAGCAAGTCAGTACGACCGAAGATCTGGATAAAATCCCGCAGCTCATTGTATCTGCAGCGGTGGAGGGGTTGAAGGCCAAGGCAGCGGTTATTTTTCTCAGGGATGAAGATAAGGAAAATTTCATCAGTAATCAGGCCGTCGCGCAGGTGGGCCTTTCCCGTAAATACGTCCATGCCGGAGCGGCTCACGCCATCCAAATCAGCCCCCAGCTGTTGAAAGATGGTTATATGTATTTCCGTGATGCCACAACCGATAAGCGCCTCACGAATCATAAAGCAAAAAAAGAGGAGGGCATCGGCTCGATTATTTCCGTGCCGATTGTGGATAAGAAGAAAATGCTGGGACTACTGAGTGTCTATACCAAAGAGATCCGCGAATTTACCAAAGATGAAATCGATTTCCTATCCATCCTTGCCGAGCAGGGAGGCTTTGCCATACAGAACGCCAATCTCGTTAAAAGACTGCGTCATCAATCGCAGATATTTCTCGATCTGTCCGCCAGTATGTCGTCCAGTCTGGATGTAAAAAAAATAATTCAGGCCACGACCAAGGAGCTGGTGGAGGCTTTACATATTAAGGCCGCTTCGGTGAGACTACTGGAAGAAAAAACATCAACTTTAAAACTGATCGCCAGTTATGGTCTGAGCGATCAATATCTCAACAAGGGGCCGGTGAAGGCGGATAAGAATATCGCCCGCGCGCTCGAGGGGGAAAACATTTACATCAGGGATGTTTCGGCCGATCTGGGAATTCAATATAAAAAGGAAAAGGCCGCGGAAGGGATTGTGTCCATGCTTTATGTTCCGATCAAGTCCCAGGATAAAATTATCGGCGTGCTGAACACCTACAGCAGCTGGTCCAGGGAATTTACGGAAGATGAAATTCTTCTGGTCACGGCCCTGGCCTATCAGGGAGGCCTGGCGATCAGCAATGCCAGCATGTACATGATGCTGCAGGAAGATATCAAGGATTTGAAGGATAATATATGGAGCCATAAGTGCTGGTTCTAGCCTATTTCCCCAAATTAAAGCGCTATCTTTGTTGGCATCGTCGTCAGCTCCCTCAGCGTATTAAAATATACGCTTCCGGTGCCGACTCCTTGCCGCCGAGATATCATTTTTAATTTGGGAAAAAGGAACATTTTTGTTTTTAAAAATCGATGGGAGGGAATTTTCATGATCGCAGGAAAAACGATTGATATGCTCAAAGTCGGAGACGCGGCGGAATTCGCCAAGACCGTAACGGAAACAGATATCTATCTTTACGCGGGCATTACCGGCGATTTCAATCCAGCCCACGTCAATGAGCAATACGCCAGGAATACTTTTTTCAAGACGCGTATCGCACACGGCATGCTGACCGCAGGATTTATTTCCGCCATTATCGCTAATCAACTGCCCGGTCCGGGAACTATCTACCTTAATCAGAATTTGAGTTTTCTTGCGCCGGTGCGCATCGGAGACACCATTACCGGAAGGGTGGAAGTTCTGGAATTAATGGAGAAGAACAGAGTTCGGCTGAAAACCACCTGCACTAATCAGGAAGGCGTGGTTGTCCTGACCGGCGAGGGATTGGTCAGTCCGCCGAAAGCTTCCAAAGCATCATAAAACGAAAGATCCGCGGGTCAGGATTTGTATTGTTGCGGATCCTGACTCAAATGAAATTGATCCTTCCAGCGAATGCTTTTTTCAACTTTGCTTAAATGAAAATCTGGAGTGTCCGAAGTAACTGACGATAGCTACAACTGGTATTAATAGGGCTCCGGCAACTTTGGGATCTATCTTGAACACCTCGACAAAAACCGGCAGTAAAGCCAGGCCGAGAATATTTGTTACCGTGTAGGTAGAATAAAATTTGAAGAATTCAATAATGACGCCTTTTCCCTTGACCGTTGACTGGAAGGTGATGTGCTTGTGAAAAAGAAAAGCGCTGACGGTGGCGATAACATTGGATAAAATAGCAGCCGTCATATACGCCACATAACGTTTTTGAAAGACTAATGAAAAAAGATAATCAAGGCTGATGTAGGTTAGATAACCGAAAATTGTGTTCCAGACACCAATTAAGAAAAAACGGATTTTTACCTGATGGGCTTGCCACAGTTTTTCCCATGATATGTTCAAAGATGTGCACCGTTAAAATTAGTCGAAGTTAATTCTTTCTTTTTCAATGACCAGCGGACGTTTTTTAACCTGCGTGAAAATTGCACCGATATATTCCCCGATAATTCCAAGAAAAAACAGCTGTACACCGCCAAAGAAAAAAATGCCGATGACGAGAGGAGCGATACCCAGCTGAAAACTCTGCCAGTAAAGTAGTTTATAAATGAAATAGCCCGTGGCCACTAAGAGATTAACAGCGGCGACAGAAAAACCGATAAAACTGGCAAGACGAAGAGGAATGATGGAATCCCTGGTGATTCCCAGCATGGCCTGATCATATAAATTGTAGAAATTGTTTTTTGATTTTCCCTTTTTTCTTATCGGTTGTATGTATGTAAGCAAAGCCCTTTCGAAACCTATTTCACCAAGAAGACTTCTCAGGTCGGGGTGCGGATCGTCCAGCTTTCTCAATATGTCGATGATTGATTTATCATAAAGGCCAAATCCGCAATAATTGTTGACTATTTGAATATTGGAAATCTTATTATATATGTTGTAATAAAGTCGCCTGATAGAGAACATGATGGAAGATTCTTCGCTACTTTCCTTAACGGCAAGTACCAGTTTGTAACCTTCTTCCCATTTTCTGACAAGATCTTTGATCATAGGAGGGGGATCCTGAAGGTCAGCCATGACAACGATTGATGCATCTCCTCTTGATTGAAGAAGTGCGTGATAGGGCGACTGACCTGCTCCGAAATTTCTGGAGTTGATAATGACCTTAACATTAAAATCATTCGCTGCGATTTCTTTTAATATTGACACGGTTTTATCGGTTGAGGAATTATCAATAAAGATATGCTCATATCGATAATCGGGCATTTGTGCGAAGACATCTTTAACCTGTTGATAGACTTCCCTCACATTCTCTTCTTCATTGAAGCAAGGGGTTACAATGCTAATGAGCTTTTGCATTTATTGACATCCATAAAAGATTAATTTTAATTGCAAAAATCCTCTTTGCTAAATACTTCCATATAAGGAACAGGAAGTTTCTTGCCGTAAAATTTGGTCATATAATTTTCGATAAAATTTCTGTCTTCGCCGGATAAGCACTTTGGATTGTGGTTTCTGAAATGTTTTATGCTCATCCCTCTATCCATAATGGCCCGGAGGCTTTCCTCAAAAATATTGCCGATTCCGATATGGATATAAACACAGGGGAGAACATCGCCATACTGTGTGATATGCAGGCAGGCGTTGACCGCTCCACAACCTTTATCCATCCCGTAAGAGGGGAACGTATCGCGGTGCAAAACGGGATATTTGTCGTGTGCCTTACGCAGGAATTCCGCATCATCTTCATTGATGAGTACTTCATGTTTGCCTTCCCATTTGCCGGTACACCGGGCGATCAGCACGTCAATAGTGAAACCATTTTCCCTGGCAAACTCAGCCATTTGAAACAAACGGTCTGTCTGGCAGTTCTGATGAGTGACAACGGTCTGAATAACCACACTTAATCCCGCTTCTCTGGCCTTCATCATGGCATTAATGGCTTTGCGGTAAGCTCCCCTGTCGTTTCGATTGGTGTCGTGAATATTTTCATCGAAATCATCGAGGCTTATCTTGACCTTATCGAGTCCAAGTTTTTTCAGGTGTCTGGCTTTTTCCGATGTCATAAAATGTCCGTTGGTGCTCATGGTCAGGTGGAACTTGTCTGGTTGAAGCGCCGCGATGACTTCATCAAGATCTTTAAAAATCAGCGGTTCCCCGCCGGAAAGACAAAACTGGCAAAGTCCCAGTTCGTGCGCCTGATTGCTTATATGAAGCAAATCCTTTGGTGTAAGTTTTCGACTATCCTTCTTAAATCTTGAAGCCGTACAGTGTTGACATTTGAGATTGCAGGCATAACTGTAGGCAATATCGATAATCGGCGTGGGAATGCCCTGTTTGAACCGTTCCTCGATTTTGATGACTTTTTCGAAGACTTCAGGTTTTTCGCTTTTGAGTTTTGCTCTTTTTTGCTGCTCTATTTCTTTTTCCGTTACCATACGCATTCTTCTCGAATCATCTTTATTTTATATGATCGCGTAGCAGACGGTTTCATACTCCAGTGGTGTATGATGTCTGATATATATTTTATATTCCGGGACGATTTCTTTGATATACAGAGGAACCTCCCAGAGATGTTCGGGTTTGTGATAAACGCAGATGGCCAGTGTGGGCCTTTGTGTTTTGATAATTTTTTCAGCTCCCTTCAGCGCTTTTACCTCAGAGCCTTCAATATCCATTTTAATAAAAGTAACTTTTTCATTTTTTAAAACGTCGGAGAGTCGGACGGTTTTGCCGCTGTCGCTGGCGGCATTGATGACGTTGATAAAAGTACTCTGCATTCCGGATCCTCCGGTCTCATAGTAAACGTCTTTTTCTTCATCCAGCAGACCGAAATTATATAATTTTATTCTGTCTTTTTGTTTTGAATCCAGTTTGTCAACCGCCGATGTCATTTCGTTGAAATTTTTTTTATCCAGTTCAAAGGCATAGATGAAATTAAATTTATTCCCTGTTCTTTTCATAAAATCAAATATTGTATCGCCGTTATAAGCTCCGACGTCAACAAAGGATTCTGTGTCGCTCAATTTGATAATGTCTGATGGATAATACTGATCATTGGTAAAGATTTCTTCATAGCCTATCGCGTCAACGTCAAAATCAAACCAGTTTTTTATCAGCGTGAACATGATTTCTTTTGATCTTTCATCTTCCAGAATGTCCATGACGCTTGCGACGTTTTCTTTAACCAGCTTCAGATTCTGCATGTTTTTGAAATAAGCGTCGTTCAGAAGCCTGTACTCGGTAACGGCAAATACTTTTTTAAATCCTTTTTGTAATAACTGTTGATGTATTTTTTTGTAATGCTGAGTGGTGATCAGGATGGCGATGTCTTCCTTATACTTTTCCAGTTCAGCGGGCGGGATACATTTCAAGTCGTTGTGATATATTTTCCCCCATTTTGCCTGATCATTGTCTGATAAAAAATCTATCTTGATGTCCGTAAAATTTCTGATGGATGAAATAATCGGGTAGGAAATAGCGCCTATGCCGAAAACACAAACGTATTTTGAGTTTTTGATTTCCCGTTTGATCCTGTCGATACTGAATTCCTTTTTTTGCATTACCGCGTCAAGGTATTCAGAGATTTCTTTTTTATAATCCATCGCCGTATATCAGTCCTTTGTGTTTAAAATCCGATTTGTTTTTTAATGCCCAGAGAAATCTCCAGAACATCTATGCCATCATGAAGCGGGATAGCAACCTCTTTTTTGTTTTCCAGCGCGTCGATGAAATCCGTTGCTTCATCAACGAACATATCGTTTCTATCAAAATTGTCAGGCACGGAGTGCACAATCGGTGAAATATTACTGTCTCTGGAAATCACAGTTAAGGTTTTCGCATAATAATCCCATACGACCCTGCCTTTTGTGCCGATGACTTCAAAAAATCTCTTAGGAGGTCTCTGCCAGTAATCGAGATGCAGGGAAACAATAAAATTATTCTTATACTCCAGCAACGCTTTGACCATATCCTCGGCGTCACCGCCCAAGGGCGTTATTTTACCGCCGATGGCCTTGACTTTTTCCGGCATGCCGAAAAACCAGTACAGATAATCAATATCGTGACTGAAACACAAAACCGCTCCTCCACCGCCGTCTTTATACGCGGCGTATGCCTCACGGTAATCTTCCCACGGATGCCAGTCTTCGATGTTTTCGCCCATTTCAATGTTGGCGCATATGGGTTGGCCTATCTTGCCGTCGGCAACCATCGTCTTCATCTCTATCAAAAGCGGATGCCAGCGCAGATTATAACCGATCATGATTTTCAGATTCTTTTTTTCAGCAAGCGTTATCAGTTCCTTGATGCCTTTTTTGTTATATGACAAAGGTTTTTCAATAAACAGATGGAGCCCTGATTTTGCCGCAAGCAGGGCTGTTTTCAGATGCCGGCTGTTGGGATTGGTTATAAAAACAGCATCAGGTCGGAAATCCTCAACCGCTTCCTGAAAATTATAATAGGCTTTAACCTCTCTACCTGCTGATTTTTCTTCACTCAGGAATTTCTCGATAAAAGGAGCGTTGGCTCCTCCGCCTGCTCTGAACAAAGCGACCTCATGACCCAAAGATCTCAGGTTTTTATAATGACGCTGTCCGATGGAACCGATGCCGCAAATTAAGAATTTCATTACCAAGCCGTCCTGCCGCCATCAATGATCAGCGATGCGCCGGTCATATACGAAGACGCGTCGGATAATAAAAACTGGATAATCCCGTTATATTCATCTTTTTTTGCCATTCTGCCCAGCATATTCAGCGCGCTGTTCTTTTTCACAAAATCTTTTGCCTGACCGTTATACATTCCGCCGGGGACAGCGGCATTAACCCGGATATTGTATTTGCCGAGATAAGATGCCCACGAGCGCATCAGTCCCAGCAAACCGGTTTTGGACGTAACGTAAGCGATGTCTTTATAATTTCCCTTTTGATAAATGCTGTTGTTGGGCGCTATAACCGCCAGATCCGAAGCGAGAAAAACAATGGAGCCGCTTTTTTGTTTCATCATAACGGGCGTGACAGCCTGCGTAATAATATGGGCGGCGGTAAGGTTGACATCCAGTTCTTTTTTCCAGAGTTCCAGCGGATATTTTTCGTAAGGCTTCCAGAAATTTTTAGATGTTTCACTTCCCGGAACAGCATTGATCGCGGCAACATTGACCATGCCGTCGATGTGTTTATAAGCTTTCAATGTTTTATCCACGGCTTTTTTCACATTTTCCGGGTTTGTAATATCAACAGGATTTTGCGTCTGGTTATCAAAGACTACGACTTTAGCGCCGCATGAAGTCAAATGCCTTTTGAACTGAGATCCCAGAAAACCGCTGCCTCCCGTAAGAATAATGACTTTGCCTTTGACCGAAAATAAATCTTTCATGGTTTATACCTTTGCGTTATTCCGGAATCAGCGGAATCATCATATTGGATTCCAGTTCCTTCCTGTCCAGAAACGGCCATTGATCCTCCAGCGGTTTGGAAACCATGGTTCCGTCTTCCCTGCGCTGTGAAGCGACTTTCGGTGACACTTTAAAGCCTGGGATGACCATAACATCGCATATGACCGGTCCCGGGAAAGCAAGTGCCTCCCTGATTTTAGCTTCCAGTTCACTCGCATCATTAATGCGGATAGCCTTTAATTTATATGCTTCCGCCACACTGATAATGTCAGGCAAAGTCAATCCCGACGAAGGGTCATTGCCGACATAATGCCCTCCGAAATGCGTCTCCTGCATCGTTCGAATCGAAGAATAGCCGTTGTTGTTCATGATAAATATTTTTACCGGTAAATCCAGTCTATGGAGGGTTTCCAATTCCTGTATATTTAATTGAAAACCTCCGTCTCCCGCAACACAGATAGTTCGTTTCCTGTTGTTGGCCAGACAGGCGCCGATGCTGCTGGGCAATTCAAAACCCATGGGGCCAAGGCCGTGATTCGTAATGAATTTCTGATTTTCTTTGATTTTAAAGGCCTGAAAATTATATTCAGCGGCGGTACCGGCGCAGCAGGGATTGATAATGTCATCACGGGTCGCTTCTCTTGATAACACGTCAATCAGCATGTAAGGATTTACCAGTCCTGTATTTGTATAGTACTCCTCCGATACTATCGGATATTTCTTTCTCCATTCTTTAATTTTGTTTTTCCATGAACTTCTGTCTTTCGTTTTAATGTTATTTATCTGGTCGGCGATTTCGTTAAGGATCAATACGGCATCGGCGATGATTTTTAAATCGATTTTGAAATTGAGTTTTTTAATTTCATTTTTATCAATATCAATGACAATCTTTTTTGCCGCACGGGCAAAGGATTTGGTATCGAAACCGGTCTGGGTGAAATCCATTTTTGAACCGATACATAAAAGCAGATCGGAATTCTGCACCGCAAAGTTGGCGGAACGTTCACCCAGAATTCCGCCTCGTCCGGCGTATAATTTGTGTTCTTCATGAAGCATGTCCATGGCCTTCCAGGTGGGAATGACCGGGATATCCAGCTTTTCAATGATGTCCAGAAACAAATCTTTCGAGTTGGAAATCTTTATTCCATCACCGGCGATAATCACGGGCCGTTCGGATTGATTCAGAAATTGAATTATTTTCTTTACAGCGTTTTTCAACGCAGATGACGAAGATTTCTTCTCACTCGGTTCTACCGGATTAAAACCTTCCAACACCGTTTCATCGATGATACTTCCCTGAACATCCAGAGGAATATCAAGCCACACAGGCCCCGGTCTGCCGTTTTTTGCCAGATACAGAGCTTTTTCCAAATGATACCTGATTGAAGAAGGTTCCGTGACGGTAACCGCATATTTTGTTATGGAGCTGACCATGGTGACGATATCCGCTTCCTGAATACCCAACTGCCGGATCCCCTTTCCTGTCATCATATCCGATCTTTTGACCTGACCGGAAACGAATAAACAGGGAACGGAATCGATCCAGGCGGCGCATACTCCTGTGATGGCATTGGTGCCGCCGGGTCCGGTGGTTACCAGACCGACGCCAAGATGATTGGTGTGCATGGCATACGCTTGGGCGGCAATGGCAACCGCCTGTTCGTGCAGACAGCACACAGCTTCCACATCTTTGAGTTTGCCCAACGAATCGACCAGGTGCATGGCGCCGCCGCCGGGTAGATAAAAGATATGCCCGACTCCCAGCCGGGCAATAAACTGCATAATATAATCGGAAAGTTTCATTTTTTACCGGATGCTTTCTTTGCTAAAATCAAATCTAACAATTCCCTGACAGCGCCGTTTCCGCCGGATTTCACAGTCACGAGTTTGACGATGTGCTTTATGCTTTCATGAGCGTTAGCCGGTGCGGCGGAGAAGCCCGCCAATTGCAGCGCACCGAGATCGTTTACATCGTCGCCCATGAAACAGATTTGGTCCAACTCCAGTTTGTTTTTTTTGGCAAATGAACTCAAAGCCGACGCTTTGTCTTTTATCCCTTTGTAAACATGAACGATTTTCATTTTTTCAGCGAATCGGTCAACCAGCGAATTATCCTCTCCGGAAATTAGAGCAAAGACAATGCCTGCTTTTGACGCCAGCGAAATGCCCATGACATCGGTAAACGAAAATTTTTTGTATTCCTCGCCGTTGTTTCCCCAGATAAATGTGCTGTCCGTCAGAACGCCGTCGACATCCAGAGCCACCGCTTTAATATCTTCCATCATTACCGGCCTTTTCTCCGCAGCTTGATGATGATGGGTTTTTCGCTTTCATAAACCTGTTTGACACCATCGCCCAAAGACATTTCCACCAGCCTGATGTCCCTTACTAATTTTATGAGACCACTGGGGCCCAAGGATGCCGCCTGATCCGAGCCCCACATAGAACGCTCAAGAGTGATATGCCTTTCCACCACG
Organism: Deltaproteobacteria bacterium; assembly: GCA_022710585.1. Classification (GTDB taxonomy): domain Bacteria; phylum Desulfobacterota; class Syntrophia; order Syntrophales; family Smithellaceae; genus Smithella. The sequence continues at coordinate 159,894 of JAKLGV010000002.1, forward strand.
CAGGCTCCTAAAGCGACAGCAGCGCTTGATGAAGGAATGCCGGTTTCATGTCCCGAATATCCCACGGGAACTTTATATCGTTCTCTCAAGGCAGGTATTACTTTTAGATTGAGTTCTTTATAGTCGGACGGATAGGTGCTGCAGGTATGCAGAATGATCAAATCTTTTTTGCCTATGACTTTTACGGCGTGATCGACCTGCTCGATGGTGCTCATGCCGCAGGAAAGGATAATCGGCTTTCCCTTTCTTTTTGTATATTTCAAAAGTCCGTCATCGGTCAAACTTGCCGATGCTATCTTGTAACAGGGAACATTGAACTGGTCTATAAAATCAACGGAACCTTCATCCCAGCATGAAGCAAACCACGCGATTTTTTTGGTTTTGCAGTATTTATCAATTTCTTTATATTCTTTTAAACCGAATTCCAGTCCATACTTCAAATCACCGTTGGTTTTTCCAAAGGGGTTTTCGCGAGGCTTGGCCAGCTCTTCAGCCGAATAGACGACATCCACCGTGCGTTTCTGAAATTTCACCGCGTCACATCCGGCGAAAGCCGCGACGTCAATCAATTTTTTTGCGATATTCACATCACCGTTATGATTGATGCCGATTTCCGCGATAATATAGCAGGGATACCCGTCCCCGACTTTATGCTTGCCAATGGTTATGTTATTCATTATTATTGCCCCCCTCATTGAGTTTTATATAGTTAATCGTTTTCTCTATAGCATCCCGCAAGGTGACCCGTTGTTTCAAATTCAATTTTTTCTGTGCACGTTTTATTGAGGGAACATAGCGATCAATTTGAGCCTTTATATCCGGTTTTTTGGAAATGACAATATCTTTTTTTAGCTTAAGAACAGATGAAACTTGTCGGGCGAGGGAACGAATATTGATCTCTTTCTCCGAGCCGACGTTATACGGCACGCACGATTCACCTTTTAAAAATATAGTCCACAAGAATATCATTAAATCCGCCGCGTATAAATATGATCGGATGGCCGTGCCGTCACCTTTGATAACAATCGGACCGCCGTTAAGACCGTCGCGGATGAAATTACCAAGTGCCCACTGGCCGTCCAGTTTCTGAAAGGGACCGACAAAGGCAAAACATCGGGGAATTTTTACTTCAAATCCGCATTGCCGGGCTTTCAACACGGTTAGAAATTCCGCTGCTCTCTTTCCTTCAGCGTAGGCGGAACGCCAATCAACCGGGTCGGGAGCGCCATAATAATCTTCACTGATACGGGCTGTTTGCGTTGATTGTTTTCCGTAAACCGCTCCGGAACTGACCAGAAGAAACTTTTTTACTTTACATTTCCTGGCGAATTCAAGAACGCGGCGTGTTCCCTCAACGGTTATGTCAAACACGTCCAAAGCTTCTTTTTCATTACTCGGAGGATTCAGTGACGCCGCTGCATGAATGATGAAGTCAAATTTGCCCTTGGGAAAATCAAACGAACGAACATCGCCGACAAGAAAATGTATGGCAGGATGGTTTGCCAGATGCGGGACTTTTTTCCGGAAAGCTTTTATATCTCTGGTCAGGACAACCATGGAAGCATTCAACTTTAATTTTTCGTTTGCCCGGACAAAACTCTCCAGAAACCAGCACCCGAAAAAGCCGGTTCCTCCGGTCATGAAAATTCTTTTATCCCGCAGTTCATTCCATAATCCTTTGATGTGCACAAGGATGTGGTCAAGATCTTCCTTCAAGGGATTATCATTCGTGTTTTTTTGCGCTTTCAAGATTGAATAATTTCCAGTCCGAAATCTCTCAATATGGAGATGTTAATATTTTTGCTGAATTTCTGTCTGATCATTCCGGCGACTTCATCGGAATAACCGGCGGCCATAACAATAACGGCATCCACCGGGTCCGAATTCAATTTATCGGGAGCAACGATGGGTAAATGTGTGGCAGGAGTAAACTTTCCCTGTTTAAAAGCGGCAGAATCAACGACGTATTCAATTCTATCTGATAAATCTAATAAGGAGAGAATCGCCAGCGCCTGATGGGAAGCGCCCCATATGGCAACTTTCTTATTTTGAAAATGTGATAAATATTTCTCTATTTCGTTCTTCAATTTAACCTGATAGTTTTGAAAATCTGACAAATCCGTCTTTTTTCTCTTTCTGACAACGGCGGAAATGATGTAGTCATACCATTTAACCTTGCATTCGAGGATTTCAAAACCGTTGAACTGCAGCGTTGAGCCGAGAGTCTCTGCTGTAAAATAAAAAAGGTGATCGCCGATGAATTCAGAAAAAAGCTTCTTTTGCAGGATCATATCGAAATTCGGCACTTCAACAAGCCCGATACCGTCATCCGTTAAATTGTTGTATATTCCCCTGAGTGCTTCATTCGGTTCAGGAAGATGTTCAAGAAAGTTTAATATAAAGAAAGCGTCAAAAGGACCACTGTTTATATTGTAATCAGCTTTTTCGATAAATCCGGGGGAAACCTTCAATCCCATTTTTCTGCAATCAGAGACGGATGGTTCCGAAAATTCCAGCCCATACGACTTGGCTGCAAATTCCTGCATAATCGCAAGAAATTCTCCTCTGCCGCATCCGATTTCAATGATTTTCTTCTTCTGAAGCGAATATTGATTGACAAAATCCTTAAACTGCCGTTTGCGGAAATTTTTCATTTCTTCCGATACGGCGGAGGCACGTATCACCTCTCTGTAATAGGGAACGGGCGCATTGCTCAGTTGCACCAGCCCGCATCCGGAGCACTGACAGACATCCAGATCGACCCCCTTGTCCTCCTTCAGGGATTCGACATCGGGCATAAACTGAGCGGCCTTTGGCATGTTTTTATATTGCAACAGCGGTTTCTTGAAAAAGTCACAACCGCACACCCTACATTTATCAACTGGAATTAAATTGCTCATGTGATATTTTGATTTATTTCTGATTAGATTTTGTCTTGTTTGGGTAACGTATAAGGAATTTACTTTTTTATGTCAATTATTTTTATCCGCTTTATGCTGCGCATGTATCAGTTTGCATAATGAAGGTTATTTGAACCTTAGGTAATCTTATTGTTCGTCTGATAGGAATTGTAGTTTTTACAATATTCGTGTATGTAATGTCTGCAATCGCGTTTTGAAAAGTCCGTTTTTAAATAAAAATAATAAACTTCGGGGTAAGAGAACTTTATGAAAGTTGTCATTCTGGCGGGCGGCATGGGGATGAGAATGCGGGAGGAAACGGAATACCGGCCCAAGCCGATGGTTCTTGTGGGCAGTCATCCCATTCTCTGGCATATTATGAAATCCTATATGCATTTCGGATTTAACGACTTTATTATCTGCCTCGGATATAAAGGCGAAATGATCAAGGAATATTTTTTGAATTATGAAGCCTTTAATAATGACCTGACCATGACGTTCGGCAAAAAATGTTCAACCCGCGTGCATAAAAGGGAAAAGTTTGATGATTTTACAGTAACGCTGGCCGATACGGGACAGGAAACCATGACCGGAGGCCGCTTACTGGCAGTGGAAAAATTCATAGACTCGGATGATTTTATGCTGACGTACGGCGATGGCGTTTCCAATATCGACATCAGAAAGCTCTACGCGTTTCACAAAGCGCACAAAAAGACAGGCACAGTCACAGGGGTGCATCCCGATTCCCGTTTCGGCGAATTATTTATTAAAGAAAATACGGTCGAAAAGTTTTCTGAAAAGCAACAGGTGAAAGACGGATTCATCAACGGCGGCTTTTTTGTCTTCAATAAGTCCTTTTTTAAATACTTGAAGAAACACGATGATTGTTTTCTGGAGCAGGAACCGATGAGAGATCTGACCAAAGACAAAGGTCTGAATGTTTTTAAACACGAAGGCTTTTGGCAGTGCATGGACACCGCGAAGGATGTCAAGTACCTCAACGATCTATGGGAAAGTGGTAAAGCTCCCTGGAAGGTCTGGAAATGATGCGAAACGTTTCGCGCAAATTCTGGGAAGGGAAAAAGGTTTTTATCACCGGTCATACCGGTTTTAAGGGTTCCTGGCTTTCCTTCTGGCTTGATCAAATGGGGGCAAATGTCACAGGCTACGCCCTTGATCCTCCGACGCAACCGAACCTTTTTGGTCTGCTGAAGCTGAAATCGAAAATTAAATCAGTTCACGGTGATATTCGTGAACTGGATTTTTTTAAAAAACATATCCGGGGCGCGGAAATTGTCTTTCATCTGGCCGCGCAGCCGCTGGTGCTTGAATCCTATAAAAATCCGGTGGAGACTTATGCCACGAATGTAATGGGCACTATCCATTTGCTTGAGGCTTGCCGCGAACAGAAAACTTTAAAAGCGATTGTGAACGTCACAACCGACAAGTGTTATGAAAACCGGGAGAATCCGGCCGTCGCCTACAAAGAAAATGAGCCGATGGGCGGATTCGATCCCTATTCCAATTCCAAGGCCTGCTCGGAACTGATTACCGATGCCTATAGAAAATCGTTTTTTGATTCTGGAGCAAAAATCGGCATAGCGACAGCCAGGGCGGGGAATGTCATCGGTGGAGGAGATTTTGCCGCAGACCGGCTGATTCCGGACTGTATTCGCGGTGTGATGAAGCGAGAAAAGATCGTTGTCCGGAATCCGGATTCGACGAGACCATGGCAGCATGTTCTGGAGCCTCTCGCCGGGTACATGATGCTGGCAGAGTCGTTGTACGCATCGCCAAAAGTATTTTCTTCAGGCTGGAATTTTGGACCGAAAGAGAAAGACGCGAAATCTGTTCTGCAAATTATAGATGTCTTTTGCAGGTTCTGGGGAAACGACGCCGGATATAAAATTAAGAGGAATCCCCATGCACCGCACGAGGCAGGCTACTTGAAGCTTGATTCTTCCAAGGCGCAAAAGCTGCTTTTATGGAAGCCGCGCTGGAAAAGCGAAACGGCGGTTCGAAAGACGGTCGAATGGCACAAAGCCTATCTGAATAAAGAAAATCTGGAAAAAATGACAGCGGTACAGATCGAGAGCTACTATGGATAGAAAGAAAATCCTGGAACTGGTTCGGCAATACTATCGTGAAAACCTGGACTCCAAAGGAAAATCAAAAAAATTCAAATCAGGCGATAGAATACCTTACGCGGGAAGGGTTTATGATGAAAAGGAATTAATAAATCTTATCGACGCTTCCCTGGATTTCTGGCTGACCACGGGAAGATTTGCCGATGAGTTTGAAGAAAAATTCGCAGCCTTTTTAAAAATCAAGCATGCGTATCTGGTCAATTCCGGATCTTCTGCCAACCTTCTCGCCTTTATGGCGCTTACCAGCGATAAACTCAAGGACAGAAAAATAAAGAGAGGCGATGAAGTGATTACGGTGGCAGCCGGTTTTCCAACCACCGTGACGCCTATGTTACAATACGGCGCCGTTCCCGTTTTTGTTGATGTCACCATTCCGGAATACAACGTGGATGTGTCTTTACTGCATAAGGCGCTCAGCAAAAAAACAAAAGCGGTCATGCTGGCTCACACGCTGGGGAATCCCTTCAACATCGGGAAGGTGAAACAGTTTTGTGATGAAAATAAACTGTGGCTGATCGAGGACAACTGCGATTCGCTGGGATCTCAATACAAATACAAAAATCAGTGGTGCTATACCGGAACTTTCGGGCATATCGGGACATCCAGTTTCTATCCGCCGCATCATATGACAATGGGAGAGGGCGGCGCGGTTTATACCAGCGATTCTGAATTATCGAGAATAATTTTATCGCTCAGGGATTGGGGAAGAGATTGTTTCTGTCCTTCAGGAAAGGATAATACCTGCCAAAAAAGATTTACACGAAAGTTCGGTGAGCTGCCGCTTGGCTATGATCATAAGTATGTTTATTCGCACTTCGGATATAATCTGAAAGTGACGGATATGCAGGCGGCGATCGGCTGCGCGCAACTGGACAAACTTCCCGACTTTATTGCAAAACGGAAAAAGAACTGGAATTTCCTCAAAAAGAAAGTAGCTCATCTGAACGATAAATATATTCTTCCCGAAGCTTCGGAGAAATCCGATCCGAGCTGGTTCGGATTTCTTTTAACGGTGAAGGACGGTTATCAAAGAAATTATATTGTGAATCGATTGGAAGAAAACGGTGTGCAGACCAGAATGCTCTTTGCCGGAAATATTCTGCGGCATCCCTGCTTTGATGTTTTAAGAAGAGAAAAAAAAGGATTCCGGGTTGTGGGAAACCTCAAGAATACGGATCGAATTGTGGAAGATACTTTCTGGGTGGGCGTCTATCCGGGAATGACGGAAGAGATGATATCTCATATGGCCGCATTGCTGGAATAGAGCATTATTCCCGTCGTAAAAACAAAAAAGACAGACTCTTTGTGAGTCCGTCTTTTTTTAATCATAAGATTTAAAATTTATTTTGCTGCGAAGAAAGTTTCCACTTTTTTGAAGTTCTCATCAGCGGTTGCCTTGAATTCGTCACGGCCTTTCTTGTAGTTCTTAATCCATTCATTGATCAGTTTTTTTCCTTCGGCCGGGAAAAAGGAAGTCTGCTCCATCGTGGCGATGAACATTTTTTCCGCCTGGTCCTGAAGAGCTGACATGGCTTCGAATGAATTATCAAAAGCTGTTTTGTTGAAGTCAACCATCTGTTTGGCAATCTGTTTGGGATCCATAATTGTTTTCCTCCATGAATTAAATTATTTAAGTTTTGTTATTTGGTTAATTGATTTATTTACAATTCCTATTTTTTGTTTTTCGTTTTTGGCGCTTCGGCTCCTGCGTTCAGGAAATCTTCCATCTTTTCGTAATTCTGATCAACGGATTCCTTAAAATCAGACGTCACTTTTTTGTAGATGCTGATCCATTCATTAATAAATGACTTGGTCTGTGCCGGAATCCATGGCGACTGCTTGAGCATATTATCCAGAGCCTTGGTCGTTTGATCCTGAAGCATCTGCACGGAATTATAATAGGTTTCAAACGCCGCCTTGTGATATTCGATCATCTGTCTGGTTTGATCTTTATTATCCATTATAAAACTCCTTTCGTTTTTTTTGATTTCGATAGTATTATAATCAGCCATTTGAATTTGTCAATAGGAAAATGTTGCAATGCAATATATTTTTACTTCGAGCCACTTATGCAAAAATATAATATAATACAAATACTTATATAATGATTAAGCATTTTTTATTAATAAAGATTAATATTTATGTTGCAATAATTATGATATTTCTATAAATTAAAACAGACATCTGAAAGGACTATCGAGATGGAAGACAATATTCTTTTGCTTAAAAAATATAACAACAGAAGGCTTTATGATACCGAAAAAAGTATTTATGTCACGCTTGAATACGTAACCGATGTGGTTAAAAAAGGGCGAAAAATAAAAGTGACCGATGCCAAAACCGGTGAAGATGTAACTTCAGCCATTTTAACCCAGATCGTTCTCGAAGAAGCACGTAAGAAGAAATATCTCTTGCCTCCGCCGTTGCTTTATCTGATTATTCAGTATGGAGAAAATGTCCTGACCGATTTTTTTGAGAAGTATCTGGAGCAGACAATAAAAAATTATCTTGTTTATCGAAATATGGCTGATGATCAGTTTAAGAAGTGGCTCGAATACGGCGAGAATTTTTCCAAAGTAAATCCGCAGGCGATGGCTGGCCTCTCATCTTTTAAATCTATGTTTGATTTGTTCACATCACCCGCAAAAGATAATAAGAAAGAATAAAAAAATCATTCTCATTTAAGCGACTGTCATATGCGAAAACTTTTTCACCGACAGAACGCATTCCGGACTGCTGATTGCAGGACAGTGCAGTCTCCCAGTGCACAGGCGCTTTTAGCGTCCCGCAAACATACTGAATTTCCGGAAGTCTCTTCATTAGATAAAGTCCAAAGGCCACTCAGGCGGCGTATCCTTCAGCGGCATAATCCCTTTTCCGCGACGGTGTGCAGCGTTGCGCAGTTGCCCAGTTCACAAGCTTTCCGGGCATCCATGCAGCCGGAGGCCATATTGCGCTGATTGAAATGAACGGCAGCCCTTGTGTTGTAAGCATCCGCATAATTTGCCTTCAGGCTGACAGCCTTGTCAAAATCATGGATGGCCTCCGGATATCGGCCGGTTTTCGCGTATATCAATCCCCGGTTAAAGTAGAAAAGAGCATTGCTTGGCCGCAGCCTGATGGTTTCAGAGAGGCTTTTGACGACGTGGTCGTATTGATTTAATTTTCCATAAAGAGCGGCCATATTGATGTAGGATTGCAGGTGATCCGGGTTTACGGCGACGGCCATTTTTAAATCCTGAATCGCCCGATCGTACTGCCCAAGCGCGGCATAAACAGCCACACGGTTGTTGTAGGCATCAATAAACGCGGGGCTCAGAGCAATGGCTTTGCTGAAATCTTCGATGGCTTTCTGATGCCGGCCAAGTCGGGCAAAAATAATGCCTCTGTTATTGTAGGCGTCGGCGTAATCCGGTTTGATCAGGAGGGCGCGTCTGTAGTCTTCAAGCGCTTTTTGATACTGACCGGATTTGTCATAGGAAGCCGCCCGGTTGTTGTAGGACACAGCATATTCGGGATAGAAACGGATGGCGGTGCTGAAATCTGTGATGGCCTGTTCATATTGTCCCTGTTGGTCATAAGCGACGCCGCGGCTGTCATAGGGCTTGTAATAGTCCGGCCTGATTTGAATCGCCTTGTTCAAATGGTCGATGGCCTTTTCAATTTGTCCTTCTTTCAGCAGAGCAACGCCCAGCGTGCCGTGCGCGATGTAGTTGCCGGTGGTCGTTTTTAAAGCCTGATGGAAAAGAGCTTTGCTGTTTTTCCAGTATCCGCACTGCTTCCAGGTCAACAAAGTCAGCAGTAACAGAAAAACCAGTGCCGCAGGAAACAAAATCTTTCCCCCTGTTTTCCTGTCGGCAAAGAAATGAGGAATTCCCCAGGACAGCATGATGCCGATACCGATTAGAGGCAAATACATGTAGCGGTCGGCCATGGCGTGATTCCCGACCTGCAAAATTCCGATGACCGGCAGCAGGATAATCGTGAACCACAGCCAGCCCACCAGTAAATACGGCGAACGTTTCGCTTTCAGAATAACAAAAATGGTGACAGCCAGAATCAGTAAAGATCCTCCGATGACCTGCCATAACGGGGAGTGCGACGGGAAAGGATAAAACACAGCCAGGTTATGGGGCAGAAAAGTCTTGATCAGATACAATGCAAAAGCAACAGGCGCGTTGACCAGCCGGGCCATTAAGGGAAAGTAGGCGCCGGACGAATCGTGCTGAGCATAAACTGTAATGACGGAAAAAACCGCCGATAAAATCAGAAGGGGCAGCTTTTCTTTTACCTGCCATAGGAAAAGTTTGGATAAGCTTTCCTTGTTTTGAAAACGCTTTAGCGGCCAGTAATCCAGAAGAACCATAATGACCGGCAGGGTGACCACCATGGGCTTGCTCATCAAGGCAAGGGTAAAACAAAATAGAACAGGCAGGTATCGTTTTGTGTTCGGCTTTTCCGTGTAAACAACATAAAAACATAAAGTCAGCATCCAGAAAAAGGCGCTTAAAACGTCTTTTCTTTCCGAAACCCAGGCGACCGATTCCACATGCAGGGGATGAAGGGCAAAAAAAGCGGAGACAAAAGCGCTTTTCCAGATCTCGCCGGTCATCCGGTGAAAGAGCCAGAAGAGTAAAAGGGCGCTCAGAATATGAAAGATCAGGTTGGTGATGTGATAGCCGCCTGCCTGAAGACTGTGAACGTCATAATCGGCCATCAGGGAGAGCCAGGTCAGAGGGTGCCAGAAATCGGCGTAGGTGGTGCCGAACGCCCAGCGGATGCTGTCCGCCGTGATTCCCGACTGAATGTTCAGATTCTCCGAAACATATACAAAATCATCCAGATCAATAAAATCAAAGCGATGCGCCTGCCAGAAAACAGCAGTGATGACCAAAACCAGTGCGATGTAAATCATCAAAGTTTTTCTTTTGGCGCTGATATCTGTTTTATTGAACATTGACAAATATAATCCTTTTTTTAAGTCAGAAATTCAACCAATATTTTATTTCAAATGAGATTGGATAGCGCAACTCGGCAGATTGAATTTATCTGCATAATCCTTTTCCCGCGGCGGCCTGCAGCGTTGCGCAGTTTCCCAATTGACAGGCCTGTTTTGCGTCCCGACAACCGGAAATCACATCCCCGGTATTCAAATAAACAAACGCTCTGTTGTTATAGGCATCTGCATAATCCGGTTTCAACGCCAGGGCTTTGCTGTAATCTCTTAGAGCCTGCCCAGCCATGCCCAGGTTCAGATAGATAAAGGCTCTGTTGTTGTATGCATTGGCATCATCCGGCTTCAGATGAATCGCTTGATTGAGATCATCAATACCCTGTTTATAAAGGCGCTGTTTAATATAGATATTCCCCCGATTGAAATACGCGGAATGATTGCCGGGATCCAATCGTATAGCCGCGGTTAAATCGTCAAGAGCTTTCTGATCCTGACCGAGCTGCAGGTAGAGATTTGCCCTGCCTAGGTAGGCGTCGGCGGCATAATCCGGCTTCACCCGGATGGCCTCCGTGTAATTTTCGATGGCCATTTGATGCTGACCGAGCCGCGTGTAAACAATCGCCCTGTTATGATAGGGCACGACATCAAACGGTCTTATTCGGATGACTTCATCGTAATGAAAAATGGCTTCCTGATTTCTCCCCCCGGCAAAGAGAGCGAGACCGAGATTGTTGTGCGCGAGATAGTTGTCTTTTGTGACGCGTACAGCGTGACCGAAAACTTTGCTGCTGTTTTCCCAATAGCCGCATTGCTTCCACGCGGAGAAAGCAATAAAAGAGAGGAAAGCAATGGCCAGAGGAAAGAAAACATTTTGGCGCATTTTTTCGTTTGGGACTAGAAGCGGCAAACACCACGCAAGGATAATTCCAATGCCTATTGAAGGCAGGTAATGATAGCGATCGGCCATTGCAAAATCACCGATTTGAACGATTCCGATGGCGGGCGCGATGGCGATCAGAAACCAGAACCATCCAACGAAGAGGCAGGGAAGGCTTCCGGCCTTTATCAGAACATAGACACTGACGGCTGCAATCGCAATCGATGCCCCCGCCGCTTTCCACAAGGGGATGTGAACGGGGAAAGGATAAAAAATCGCCAGAGAATGAGGCCAGAAAGTTTTTGCCAGATACGTCATAAAAGCCACGGGCGCATTGGCGAGCCGGACATTCAGGGGTAAAAGTTCATAGGAAGCACTATGGCCCGGCGTGTAAAAAGTTACCATGACAACAACCAGGGCAAGAGCCAGAAAGGGAAGTTTTTCCTTCAGTTGCCATAACACCGGATTTTCTTTTTGCGATTTAAAACGCTTGAGCGGCCAGTAATCCAGCAGGATCATAATGAACGGCAGCGTGATCACCATCGGCTTGCTCAAAAGAGCCAGGATAAAAGAAAAAAGAACGAGCAGATATCGTTTTGCGGATTCTTTTTCGGTATAGAAAACATAGAGGCACAAGGTGGTCATCCAGAAAAAGGCGCTCAAAACGTCTTTTCTTTCCGATATCCAGGCAACGGATTCCACATGAAGCGGATGCAGGGCAAAAAATGCCGCGACAAAAGCGCTTTTCCAGACGGCGCCGGTCATGCGGTTCAAGAGCCAGAAGAGGAGCAAAGTGCTGAGGACATGCAAAATAAGATTGGTGATGTGATAGCCGCCGGCGTTGAATCCATACAATTGATAATCCATCATGAAGGAAATCCACACCAGAGGATTCCACAGACCGAAAAGTTTGGTGCTGAATGCCCAGAGAAATCCGTTAAGCGTTAACCCTGATTGAACGTGAATATTCTCTGTGATGTAAACAGGATCATCATAATTAATAAAATCGAACCTGTGGACTTGCGAGTAAACCGCTAAGGTCACTAACGCCAGAAGAATATAAATAACAATATTCTTTTTACTTGTTTGGACAGTTTGTTTGCTTAACATAACCCGTATCCATTACGGACTTTCAGGACGGCAGCAGTCCGCATGCTCATATAAACTTGTTAAAAAGAGAGTCATCATTAAGCTATTTCGATAAATTTTTCAAATCTTTCTGGTTTTATTTGGCGTGATCAGGAAAACGGTTCAGGTGAATTTTGTCCTTGACTGATTTTCCCCCACCACCAGGCAAAGGCAAGGGTAATTAAAATAAAAGCAATGAGCCAGATGCAGGCGGCAATTCCCGGTTCTATGCCAAGTCCGAGACTCAATATATTGTTGCCGTTGAAATGATAATGGAGGAATTCTTTCACAAGATACAGTTTGCCGGATATAGAGCCGGCCAGCGGGGCAAGAGCCGTGCTTTTGTCGGGAACCATATACATAACGGTTACTTTTGCCATCCAGGTGCTGATCAGGCCAAAACCGGCTATGGTCCAGAACACAAAAGCATTGATTCTTTTTTGGTTCAGATAAACAGCGTTTTCATAAAGCAGCAAGGCAGTCATCACCAGCAAGTAACGCGGACCGTAAGTCCAGCCGCCCCACCAGGTAAAAAAAGATGAAATCGCGAGAAAAAAGACCACAGAAAATGTTGCCAGATAACTGGTTAAAAGTTTTCTATAGTCGTAATCGGTGAAAAATTCCCTGATCAGGAAATAGCCGCCCAGCGCCAGCGCCGGCGCGTGCGGTATTAAACCGGCATAAACACCGAAAGACAGCCCCCATATCGATTGCCAGGAAGGAAGCGAAAAGCCGTAATGACTGGACAGACCCGTAAAAGCCTGAGCCACATGATAAGCATTCAGCGTTTTAAGGATATGTCCTGTCGTGATCCAGTTATAAGCCATGAAGCCGAGAACAGCCGGCAGTGCGCCTAATCCGTATAACGCGCTTTTCTTAAAACTTTTTTCACGAACGGCAATGATCAGCAGCCACAAAGGAAGCGCGATGCCCACCGTATATTCGGTTAAAAAACTCAGTCCCACACAGAGGCCGGAGCGGAAATAGGCGCGGTCTTGAATATAGATATAGCCGAACAGCAGCAGAAAAGCCGCGAAGATATGGTTGAAAAAAGTTCCTGCAAAGACAAAGAGGAAAGATCCGTAAAACGAAACCATGACCAGCACAACCGTGGACGGTCGGCCTGAGGCCGCCAGAGCTTTCTTCAGCGTTATAAAAACCATGGCGGCGAAAGGAATGCTCCCGAACAGGAGACTGCACATAAATAACAATGGAATCATATCCGGATATACCGAAAGCCTGCCATCCCTGATCCCCAGAGGCCCCCAGATATAGATCGGATATTTTTTGCCTGTTCTTATGTCTGTTTTGTCGAGCCCGACGGTTTTTATAAGCCAGTAGAAAGGAACAGCCGCCAAAGTCGGCAGTGGCGCCTTATCCGAGAAATAGTGCTCGCCGACTCTGCTTTTATCGCCGGTGCGCCTGACATATTTATCGATGGCCAGAGAGCCGTCTTCCAGAAGCGTCAGAACGGGGAGCGCTCTGGATACGGCGTTTGGCGTGCACCAGATATCAACGTAAAACGATGATATAAAGAGATTTGCGGCCAGAAAAGCCAGCATAAAAATGTGCGTTTGGCGATGACGGGGTTTCATGACCGCGCAATATAAGATGGACGGTATCCTGTGTCAACTAAATCCTGGATTACCGGTTGGCCTCACAAAAAAATACAGTGGGAAAGAATAGAAAGGTTATCCAAAAGAAGGGATACGATCAGCGGCACGTGCCTTGAGCTTTTAAGGCCTGCGTTAGTGAACAGTCGCCCAGCCCACATGCCTTTTCGGCGTCCCGGCAGCCGGCGACCGTATGGTTCTGCTTCAGATAAGCATCGGCTCTGTTGAGGTAAGCGCTGACATAATCCGGTTTCAGCTGAATCGCCCGGCTGAAGTCTTCAACGGCTTTCTGATGCTGTCCCAGGGCGCTGTAAGCCAGTCCTCTATTATTGTACGTTTTGACGTAATCAGGCTGGATAGCAATCACCTTATTGAAATCATCGATGGCCAGTTGATACTGTCCGTGCCGGCCGTAAATATTGCCGCGGTTGTTGAAGGCTTCGACATAGTCAGGCTTTAAACGGATCGCATCGGTGAGGTCCTGAATGGCATTTTCATTCCGGTCTATTTTGGAATAAGCATTGCCCCGGTTGAAATAGGCTTCCGCGTCATTCGGTTTCAGGCGAATCGCCTCGCTGTAGCTCTGGATTTCTTTTTGCTGCTGATATCTTCCCAGTTGAGTAAAATCACCGCCCATATGTTTCAGAGTCTGACGATCTATTTGCATCACGCGCGCGGCGTGGTTGAAGAGAGAAAAACCGCTCTTCCAGTAGCCGCATTGATGCCACGTCAACAGGGACAGCATGGCGAGGACTACGATGGCTGATGGCAGCAAAAGCCTTTTGCGGATTTCTTTTTCACGGAAGAAAAGAGGAATTCCCCAGGCCAGCATCATGGCGATGCCCATCGAGGGCAGATAGGTATAACGGTCGGCCATGGCGTGTTTTCCAACTTGAACCAGACCGATCATGGGAACCAGCGTTCCCAGATACCAAAACCAGCCTGAAAACAGGAACGGCAATGATTTGATATAATAAACGACCATCAGACTGATGATGATGAGAACGGAAAGAGAGAGGATAATTTTCCATGGAGGTAGAAAAAAATCATAAGGATAAAACACAATCAGATTGGCCGGCCAGAAGGTTTTGGCAAGATACATGGCGTAGGAAAAAACCGCGTTGGTCATTCGCGCGGTAAGCGGCAGAGTATCCACCGATGAAAGAGCGCCCGATGTGTTTTCCGCCAGAAAGACGATGATGCTGGCGGCGATTGCCAGAATCAGAAAAGGAACCTTTTCCCACACCAGCATTCCCACGGACTTCAATTTATTCTCTCCCGGAACGCAAAACGCTTTCCGGATTCGTCCCAGCGGCCAGTAATCCAGCAGCAGGAGGGCAAAAGGCAGGGTCACCCACATCGGCTTGGACATCAGACTGAAAATGAATAACAGCAGACAAAGGCCATAACGGGAGATGCTGGTCCTTTCCGCGTAGAAGGCATAAGCATAAATGCTTGCCATGCCGAAAAACATGCTGAGCACATCTTTTCGCTCCGAGGTCCAGGCCACGGATTCCACCCTCAGCGGATGCAGGGCGAAGAAGGCGGCGGCAAAAGCGGCCGGCCAGAGATTGCCGGTTGTTTTGTGCAGGAAGAGAAACAGCAGGATGACGGTGCCGATGTGGAGCAGCAGACTGACCAGATGATGTCCTCCCGCATCATTGCCGAAGAGCTGCCAGTCCAGCATATGCGAAATCCACGTCAGCGGATGCCAGAATGCGAGATAGGTGGTCGTGAAGGCCCATTTGATATTCTGGAGGGTAAGACCGTTCTGGACGACATGATTTTTGGTGATGTAACCGGGGTCGTCCAGGTTGATGAAGTGATTGCCCCCTATACGGCCGAAGGCTGTTAAGGACGCGGCAATTAAAAATATGATAATGACGTAAGTATATTTCTGCTTCATCGATTCGGGTAACCTGTTTTCAATAAAAACATAACAAGAACATTCCGCGCCTGCTCAGCCATTATCTTTCCTTACAGACCTTTTTGGTTATGGCAACTTGCCATGTTGCGCAGTTGCCCAGCGCGCACGCTTTTTTCGCATCCCGGCAGCCGGAAGCCATATCTCCACGATTGAGATAGACAAAAGCCCTATTGTTATAGGCATCGGCGTAATCCGTCTTTAAAGCAATCGCTCTGCTGTAATCGCCAATGGCTTCCTGATGCCGTCCCTGCGAAAAATAAATAAAAGCCCTGTTGTTGTAAGCATCGGCGTAATCCGGTTTCAGGACGATGGCTTGACTCAGATCATGGATAGCCTCCTGGTGCCGGTTCAGGCTGATATAGCTGTTCCCGCGGTTGAAATAGGCAAGAGCATTGTCGGGTTGCAGACGGATGGCTTTGGTGAAATCCTGAACGGCCAGGGGATACTGTCCGAACTGATGATACATAACACCTCTGTTATAATAAGAATCAGCGTAATCCGGCTTCGACCGGATGGCCTCGGTGAAATCCTGAATGGCGGATTCATAACGGCTTAATCCCGCGTACGCTTTTCCCCGGTTGTTGTAAATAAGGATGTTGTCCGGCATGACGTCATGCGCTTTATTATAGTGATAAATCGCCTCCTGCATTTTTCCCGCGGCCAGCAGCTCCGATCCGAAATTGATGTGCGCCAGGTAATTATTTTTGGTTGCCTCGAGCGTGTGCGTCAGGAGTTTGCGGTTGTTTTCCCAGTAGCCGCATTGCCGCCATGAGAACAGGGCCATGAGGGTCAGTACTATCATCCCCGCCGGCAGTAAAAAACTTTTTCTCATCGGCCTGCTTGGGAGGCCATACGGAATTCCCCATCCCGCCATCACGGCAAGACCTATGGAAGGGAGATAATGGTAACGGTCGGCCATGGCGAAATCTCCGATCGGAATGATGCCGATGACGGGTGCGATCGTGATCACGAACCAGGCCCATCCCGTAAAAAGAGGAGGCAAACGTTTGACGGCCGCGACGGAGACGGCGGTGATGGCGATCGTCAGCAGGAGGGCGACCATGACTTGCGTCGCCGAAATTTCGAGGGGAAAAGGATAGAACACCGCCAGATGATGGGGCCAGAGCGTCTTTTCCAGATAAGTCATCAAAGCAATGATGGCATTGTCCACGCGTGAGATAAGAGAAAAGCTAATGTCCCGACCTCCTGTCTTATGCTGCGCTAAAACGGTAATGATGGAAAAAACAACGGATAGAACGAAAAAGGGCCACTTTTCCTTCAATTGCCAGAGGAACATATTGCCTTTCTGCGATTCACTCCCGACGCGGAATCTGGCCAGCGGCCAGTAATCCAGTAAAATCATAATGACCGGCAGCGTGATGACCATGGGCTTGCTCAAGAGCGCCAGGACGAAAGAAAAAAGAACCGGCAGATATCGTTTGATAGCCGGCTTTTCCGTGTAATAGACGTACAGGCATAAGGTCAGCATCCAGAAAAAGGCGCTCAGGACATCCTTTCTTTCCGAAATCCAGGCGACGGATTCCACGTGCAGTGGGTGCAAAGCGAAGAAAGCGGCTACAAAAGCGCTTTTCCAGAGGGCTCCCGTCATGCGGCAAAAGAGCCAGAAGAGCAACCAAGTGCTGAGGATATGCAGAATCAGATTGGTGATATGATACCCGCCGGCGTTCAGACCGTAAAACTGATAATCGGCCATCAGAGACAGCCAGGTCAGAGGATGCCAGAATTCGGCATAGGTTGTGCTCAACGCCCAGACAATGCCGGCCGCCGATAAGCCGGATTGGAGATGTTTATTTTGGGTGACATAAATGTTGTCGTCAATGTTGACGAAATCAAACGTGAACACTTGCCCGTAAACGGCCAACGTCATAACGCCCAGAGCAAGATAAATCATTAATGATATTTTTTGATTATGGAGATTCCGTTTCTTTAACATATCAAGCGCCTGTGTTGTCCCGAAAATTATTTTTTAAAGAATAATTTTTTAATCATAATGTCAAGCGGTACCAATCATCAAACAATCGTCAGCGGCATAATCCCTGATCCTGTGCTTTTTTCATCAGGCCGCATTCGCCCATGGAGCAGGCTTTTCCCGCATCCCGGCAGCCGAATTTATGGTTGCCCTGCGAGAAATAAGCGTTGCCTCTGCCGGTATAAGCCTGAATATTACAGGGTTGCAGAGAAAGGGCCGTAGTAAAATCTTCAGTGGCCTGCCGGTAGTCACCCATTTTATGGTAGGTCAGAGCCCTGTTGTAATATCCGTTCGGATTATCCGCCTTCAGTGAGATGGATTTGTTAAAGTCACTGAGAGCCTGTTGGTACATGCCCGCCCTGGCGTAAATCACCCCTCTGCTATTGCAGGAAAGATAATTGGGATGGATATGAATGGCTCTACTGAAGTGATCAAGCGCGGCTCGGAGATTTCCTTCTTTATAAAAGAGAGTTCCCATATTGTGGTGCATCTTATCGTTATTCCTGGTCATCTTGATGGCCTGGCTAAATAAAGTGATGCTGTTTTTCCAATACCCACATTGATGAAACGTCAGGATGAGCAAGACAGACAGCAGGATAGCGGCTGCCGGTAATACAAGGTTCCGGCGCATCGATTCGCTGCTGATGAAATGTAAAGTTCCCCAGGTCAGCATCATACAGATGCCGATGGAAGGTAGATACGTGTAGCGGTCCGCCATGGCCTGGGAACCGACCTGTATCAGGCCGATAACCGGAACAAGCGTTCCCAGATACCAGAACCAGCCCACAAAGAGAAAAGGCAATTTTCTAAAATAACACAGGACCACACCCATGAAGAATAGGATTCCCAAACCTGCCAGCAGAACCTTCCAACCGATCAGAGAGACGTCATAGGGATAATAGACGGCCAGATCAGTCGGCCAGAAGATCTTTCCAAGATAGGCGGCATAGGAGAAAATAGCATTGGATAATCTCGCGTCAAACGGGATGCTGTCCGCTTTTGCCATGGCGCCGATTTGATTCTGCGCGAAGATTGCGAGAAGACTGACGGCAGCGGCCGGAACCAGAAAAGGAACCTTTTCCCACACCAGCATTCCCACAGACTTCAATTTATTTTCTCCCGGGAGGGAAAACGCTTTCCGGATTCGTCCCAGCGGCCAGTAATCCAGCAACAGGAGGGCAAAAGGCAGGGTCACCCACATCGGTTTGGACATCAGACTGAAAATGAATAACAGCAGACAAAGACCATAACGGGAGATGCTGGTTCTTTCCGCGTAGAAGGCATAGGCGTAAACGCTGGCCATGCCGAAAAACATACTGAGCACATCTTTTCTCTCCGAGGCCCAGGCCACGGATTCCACCCTCAGCGGATGCAGGGCGAAGAAGGCAGCGGCAAAAGCGGCCGGCCAGAGATTGCCGGTTGTTTTGTGCAGGAAGAGGAACAGCAGGATGGCGGTGCCGATATGGAGCAGCAGACTGACCAGATGATGTCCTCCCGCATCATTGCCGAAGAGCTGCCAGTCCAGCATATGCGACATCCACGTCAGCGGGTGCCAGTAGCTGCGATGAAAAGTGGAAAATGCCCATTGAATGTTTTCAAGATTAAAGCCTGATTGAATATGGGTGTTTTCGGTAATGTACACGTCGTCGTCGAAATTGATAAATTCATTTTTTGCGACAGGACTGAAGGCGATAAAGGAAGATATGATTAAGAATATAATAATGAGATAAACATTTTTTTTCTTCATAAATTTATCGAAACTTCTTCAGAAATACGTTTAACTTTTTTGAGACTGATTATTTTAGCGGCAGAATCCTTGACGCTCTGCGGTCTTTAGTGTCACGCAATTTTCCAGAGCACAAGCTTTTTCAGCATCCCGGCAGCCGGACGCCGTATCGCCCGTCTGGAAAAAAATGCTCGCCCTGTTATCGTAGGCCTGAGCGTAATTTGGTTTCAGACGGATGCTTTCGCTGTAGTTTCTGACCGCTTCCGGATACCGTCCGAGTTCCCTGCAGGCATTGCCCCGGTTGAAATAGGCTTCGGCATAATCAGGATTGAGCCGAATTGCCTCATCATAGTCTTTGATGGCGAGCGACGGCTTTTTAAGTTTGAAGTATCCGACGCCCCTGTTGTTATAAGCTTTGAGATATCCGGGATCGAGCCGGATCGCCCGGCTGTAATCTTCGACGGCCAAGCGATAATGTTCGAGTTTCATATAGGCGTTGCCCCGATTGTAAAAAGCTTTTTCGTTGTCCGGTTTAAGTTGCAGCGATTGAGTATAGTCCTCGATGGCCCGCTGATACCAGCCGCTCTTGTAATAAACATTTCCACGGTTGTGGTAGGCGTCTGCGTCATCCGGTTTCAGCCGGATGGCTTTATTGTAATTCTCGATGGCCTGCTGAGAACCGCCCGGCTCGTCAAGCACATTTCCTTTATTGATGTAGTAGGCCTCGGTGTAATCAGGCTTCAGGCGGATGGCTTCGTTAAAGTCTCTCATTGCAGAGGATTTCTGACCCAGAAGATAATAGGCGTAACCGCGATTATAATATGCGTCAGCGTAATCGGGTTTTCGCCGGATGGCCTGATTATAGTCCTCGATGGCCCGCTGATACCGGCCCAGTTCCGCGTAAGCGTCTCCCCGGTTGGCAAATCCTTCGGCCCGGTCGGGCTTTAAGCGCGTGCCCATATTATAATCCTCGATGGCCCGCTGATACTGGCCGAGTTTCGCGTAGGCATTCCCTCTGGTAAAATAGCCGGTGCCGTCATCGGGCTGCAGACGCAGACCCTCATTTAAATCCCGGATGGCCTGCTGATACCGGCCGAGTTTCGCGTGGGCGAACCCCCTGTTGAAATAGGCATACGAATAATCAGGTTTCAACTGCAGGGCTTTGTTGCAGTCTTCGATCGCCTGCGGATACCGGCTCAGTAAAATGTTGGCATTGCCGCGATTAGTGTAGGCCAGGTAATTATTCTGGGTGACCCGTGCCGTATGATTAAAAAGTTCATAGCTGTTTTTCCAGAAGGAGCACTGCCGCCAGGTTAAAAACGTCAGGATGACGAGCAAGACTGCTGAGGCCGGGAATAAAAATCTCTTTCCTGCTTCCGCGCCGCGTAAGAAAGAGGGGATGCCCCAGGCCGTCATCACGGCAATGCCGATAAACGGCAGATAAACGTAATGATCGGCTATCGCGAAAAATCCTTTGTGAACGATGCCGAGCACGGGCAAGAGGGCGATTAAGAACCACAACCAGCCAACCAGCAGGAAGGGCTTTCTTTTAACGGCGGCGACGGTGACGGCACTAATGACGATTATCAGCATGGTCGCCATCAGTATCCGTAGCGCCGGAAACGTTTCCGGGAAAGGATAATAAACCGCCAGATGATCGGGCCAGAATATTTTTCCCATGTAACTCATAACATAAACCGGAACATTCGCGATTCGCGTGTCAAGCTGGGCCGCTCCGTTGAACAGTTCGCCGAAAATCCTGGCCGGAAAGCGAGCCTGTTTTGCGGAAGATTGCGCGTGAATGGTGATGAGTGAAAAAGCAGCGGACAAGATGAAAAAAGGAATTTTCTCTTTCAACAGCCATAAGAAATCTCTTTCTTTTTTCTTTTCAAAACGTCTCAGCGGCCAGTAGTCCAGGAGCATCATGATCACCGGCAGTGTCACCACCATCGGTTTGCTCATCAGCGCCAGAAGGAACGCGCCTAGAACCCGGAGATACTTTTTTAGATCCGGATTTTCCGTGTAGCGGACATAAAGATAAAGGGTGGCCATCCAGAAAAAGGCGCTCAACACATCTTTTCTCTGGGAAATCCAGCAGACCGTTTCTGCATGGACGGGGTGAAGGGCGAAGACGGCGGCGACAAAAGCGCTTTTCCAGACGGCTCCTGTCATGCGGTTCAGGAGCGAGAAGAGCAGCAAAGCGCTTAAAACATGCAGGAGAAGATTGGTGACATGATAGCCGCCGGCATTCAGGCCGTAAAACTCATAGTCGAGCATCAAGGTCAGCCACGTGACAGGATGCCAGAATTGGGCGTGAAGGGTGGTGAATGCCCACTGAACGCTCTCCGGGGTGATTCCAGACTGCACCTGGAGGTTTTCTTTGACATAAACAACGTCGTCGAAATTGACAAAATCAAACCGATGGACCTGCCAGTAGACGGCAAGGGTTACAACAGCCAGTGCGATATAAATAATCAAATTTTGTAATTGGGAACGTATATTCGGTTTATTTACCATGGCCGGTTCATGTACCATATGTTCCCGTGGAGTTCAGCCATTTTTTGGTTTCACAAAGGGAAATGCTGTTTGTCTCTTGAGCAGTCTATCATGCCGCAGTTGTCATGATGGAGAAATCTGACGTAGGAAAATATTTTCCCCGGCAGTTTAAAATTGACGATGAGCGCACTTCAACTCTTTGGACGGGTATTTAGAATGTCCAGCATCGTTTGCGAATCATGGGTGGGCAATGAGCAGGCGAAGTTTGAGCAGACATAAGCGGTGGCTTGTCCATCTATGACGGAATAGGATTGCACAAATGGCGCGAGCGCTTCGATATCGGAGGGATCCGGTTTTTCGGGGCGGAAAATAACCACTTTATTGGGCGTGAAGTGCCGTCTTAAAGTTTTCAGTATCGCTTGTGTATCCTGATGATCGATGTGTCCCGCGATGATGATTTCCGTTGATGGTCCAATGGCGAAGTCCAGGCTGCAGAGAAAATGCGCGAAGGCGGTCGGCGCCGCGTCCGCCTGCTGACGGAAAGCTCTGTAAATGTCATTCGCCTTGTTTTCCATGTCGGTCTTTCCGGTCAGGCGGGCTATTTTCAGAGCATTGATATAAGCAACGGAATTGCCGGAAGGGATCGCTCCGTCATAGAGTTCTTTGGGGCGTATCAGAAGCGATTCCGCGTCTGAGGATGTGAAAAACAGTCCGCCGTTCTTTTCATCGAGGAAGCGGCTGCATAAGTGATCATGATACTCCAGAGCCTTTTGCAGATATTTTGTCTGAAAGGTTGCTTCGTAAATATCAAGCAGAGCCCAGATGACAAAAGCATAGTCGTCAATATGGGCCTGGATAGCGGATTCGCCTTTTCTGTGCCGGTGCAGCAGCCGTCCATCTGCGGTTTGCAGTGACTCCAAAATAAAATCCATGGCGTGACATGCGGCTTTCAGGTAAACGGGCTCATCAAAGACCTGAGCGCCTCGCGCCAGCGCGGCGACCATCAGACCGTTCCAGTCGGTCAGAATCTTGTCATCCCTGTGTGGCCGTATCCGCTTTGCACGGCGGGCAAAAAGCTTTTCCCGGATGTGCTCCATAGCGTCGTCCACCGGTCTGATAGGATTGCCGGCTTCTGTCACGGGTTGGAGATGGGCGATGAAGTGGCCGGCGGGAATTTCGTTCATCCCGGCTGAGTCAAAATCCTCCCCGTGCTGGTAGAGCGAAAGAAACAGATTGGCTTCTTGGGGCGTCAGAACCTCGCGGATTTCCTTTTCCGTCCAGAGATAAAACTTCCCTTCCACACCCTCGCTGTCCGCGTCTTCGGCGCAGTAAAAAGCGCCCTGCTCATCCGTCAAATCGCGTAGAACATACGTAAAGATTTCGCGGGCGGTTTGCTCGTATGCCGGGTTGGCCGTTGCCTGATAAAGTTCAATGTAGGCCATCGCCATCAGCGCCTGATCATAAAGCATCTTTTCAAAATGCGGGACGATCCAGCGGGCGTCGGTTGAATAGCGGTGAAATCCGAATCCGATATGATCATAAATTCCGCCGTGCCGCATGTTTTGCAGCGTCTGTTCAACCATCCGCAGGGCTTTTGCTTCTCCGGTCCGCTTCCAGTAGCGGAGCAGAAAAAAGAAATTGTGCGGAGAGGGGAATTTTGGGGCCTGACCAAAGCCTCCGACTATCGGATCAAAGCTCATGGACAGCGACCGGTAGGCGCGATGCAACGTTTCTTCCGACAGATCGTTGGCCTTGCCAGAAAGCGACTGACGTAAAGCTTTCGTCATCTCTGACGCGGCGGAAAGAACGTCTGCGCGCCTCTGCTGCCAGACGGATTGAATCCGGGGAATGATATCCATCATTCCCGGCCGGCCATATTTATTTTCTCTGGGAATGTAGGTCGCGGCAAAGAAGGGTTTTTTATCCGGCGTCATGATGATCGTTAATGGCCAGCCGCCGCTTTGCGTCATCAGTTGGCAGACTTTCATGTAAACGGCGTCGATGTCGGGGCGCTCTTCCCGGTCAACCTTGATATTCACAAAGGCATCGTTGAGCAGCGCGGCAACTTCCTCGTTCTCGAAGGATTCCCGCTCCATTACATGGCACCAGTGACAGGTGGAATATCCGATGGAAAGAAAAACAGGCTTGTCTTCCTTCTTTGCTTTGGCAAACGCCTCGTCGCTCCAGGGAAACCAGTCCACCGGATTGCGGGCATGCTGAAGGAGATAAGGACTTTTTTCATGAATCAGACGATTCGTTTTCATTACGTCAATATAGTTACACCTGTATTTTTTACAAGGCTTTGGCAAAAACTTTTTCGATGGCTTCCTTTGTCGGAACACCTTCCATCATTTTTACATCGTCCACGTAGAAGGTCGGAACGTAATAGTAATCGTGTTGATCGGCAATTTCCGGATTTTTTCTCTCGTCAATGATCATGAATGGAATTTTGGCATATTCCGGATGTTCGGCAAAAATCTCGATGATCATTTCCCTGGCTCTTCGGCAGTGAGGACAACCTTCAAAAACGAACATTGTAATCTGTTTCATAATCTCCACTTCCCCTTTTTTTATGACAAAGACTTTCATTCCGAATCCCCGATTTATCGGGTTTAGGAATCTCAAATTCTGAATCAAGACTTATCATGCCTGCAAACAGGGATTCGAAGTCACATAAAAAGA
The DNA here is from genome assembly GCA_022710585.1 of Deltaproteobacteria bacterium. Lineage (GTDB taxonomy): Bacteria > Desulfobacterota > Syntrophia > Syntrophales > Smithellaceae > Smithella. Next base: position 184,334 of record JAKLGV010000002.1, read on the forward strand.
ATTACGCCCAGCTTCTCTTTGTCTACGCTTTCTGAACCTTGAAGACAATGCCCTGCTTATGGGTTCGCTCTTCCCATTCGGCAAAGCCTGCTCTTGAGGAAAGATTCCGCAACTCCTGTTGATCGAACCAGTGAATCCAATGCGCACTGGATACCATGGTTTGCAGTATTTGAGTCGCGTAATCACCTCCCCGGCAATAGGTAGCGCCCACGAAACACCCTCCTTTTTTTAAAGAGCGATAAATGGAATGAAACACGTTTTGAACATCCGGCAGCAGATGAAGCGCGCCCGCGCAGTGGATGCGATCAAAGCTTTCCGGGGCGAACGGCCAGTTTGCCGCGTCGGCGCGGATCAGAGTGACGTTGTGAATCCCGCGGGCTTGCATGTTCCGGCCGGCATGTTCCAGCATTGGCATGGAAAGATCAGCGCCAATTATGTCAACCGGCTCTGCCGGGTCGGAGAAAAGCTCCGTGAAGTTTCCCGTGCCGCATGCCAGATCAAGAATATCCATGCCTGACGATACGTTCATCAACTGCTTCGACGTTTTCATCTCCCAGCCTAAATCGCTGATAATGGAGGTTAATATCGGACGCCAGATATTGTCGTAGACGGCAACCAGCGGCGCGAACTCCATCGCCCACTGGGTGGAGAAAATCACAGGCTCCGGGCTGTCGGGCGCCAGATTGATGATGCTATGAATGGCAGGAAAATGTGATCGGCAATTCCGGCAGAATAAAGCGGGGGATCCGCCGTTTTTTTTCGCCGTCACCGCACGCAGGGAATTCATCGGGCTGCCGGACGCGGAGCAAACAGGGCAGGTGAGTTTATTAAGAACGGAAGGCTTCATAGGGTTGACCCGCCGATTATGGTTCTGTACGATCCGTACGGTTGAAAATAGAATGATGATCTTAGAGCTGAAGTATAAGGTGAGCAGTCATGCATGTCAAGGCAATCTTGTCTGAAGAACACGGAGGGTGTTGCTTTTTTATTGCGTTTGCATTACACGTTCAAAAAAATTGCTGGAAAAACGGCTTCAATAAAGGAGAAACCGAGATGAATTTTGAACTGACCGAAGAGATGAAAATGTTGAAGGAGATGGCTTACCGGTTTGCCGTATCAGAAATAAAGCCGGTTTCGCAGGAATGCGACGAGCATGAAAAATACCTGCCGGAAATCAGACAGAAAGCCGCACAAAACGGTCTGGTCGGTGCGTGGATTCCAGAAGAATACGGCGGTCCGGGCGCCGGAATCCTGGGCAATGCCATCATCACCGAAGAAATATCCAAGATCGATATGGGCATCAGTCTCAATATTGTCGCTTCCGGTTTCGGCTGCGAATCCATTTTAAACTTCGGGACCTATGAGCAGAAAAAGACCTATCTGCCGCCGATTTGCGCGGGCGAAAAAGTATGCGCCGGAGCCTACACCGAACCGAATGCGGGGACGGATGTCGCCGGCTACAAAACCCGTGCGGTCAAAGACGGCAGAGACTACATCATCAACGGAAACAAGATGTTCATTACCAACGGCACGGTCTGCGATTTCATGGTCGCGCAGTGCATCACTCATCCCGAAGAAAAGAAGCACAATAGCTTCAGCCTGATCATTGTTCCGGCGGATGCCAAGGGAATTACGCGCAACAAGATTCACGGGAAGATGGGCATCCGCGCCAGCGACACTGCGGAAATCGCTTTTGAGGATGTGCGCGTTCCGCAAACCAATCTGGTCGGGAAGGAAGGACAGGGATTTCGCCAGCTCATGCACTTTTTCGACATCACCCGCGTGATGGTTTCCGGCCAGGCGCTGGGAATTTCGGAAGCCTGTCTGGATGCCAGCATCAAATATGTGAAAGAAAGAACAGCTTTTGGCGCTCCGCTGGGTGCCTATCAGATGACCCAGATGAAGCTCACGGAGATGGCCATTCGCATTGAGGCACTGCGCGGTCTGGTTTACAAAGCCGCCTGGCTGATTGATCAGGACAGGCCCGATTATACACTGGCTGCGATGGCTAAATTCTACGGCGGGCAGACGGCGGTATTTTGCGCCAATTATGCCGTGGAACTGCACGGCGGCTATGGTTATATCGAGGAATATCCCGTGCAGAAATGGTATCGGGACGCGAAGATTCTGGAGCTTTATGAAGGCACCAAGGAAGCGGAAATCATGACCATTGGCCGCGCGCTTCAGGCCAGGTCATAAGAAGGATATCCGGTGGCAAACCAGCCTGAATTTAGGTACACAATGACTCCTCGCTGATAGATATGCCGGGCAAATTAATCCTTGAAAATGGCGGTTGGAATTGTTACAAGCGCTGCAAAAGAGGTAGGGCTTGCGAATCCTGGGTCTTGATTACGGCGAAAAGAGAATAGGTGTGGCGGTGTGCGATGAATTGGGCATGACCGCTCAGGGGCTGCCCACCATTATCAGAAAAGATAAAAAACACGACGGGGGGATTTTAGGCACACTGGTTGATGATTACAGAGTTGAAAAGATTGTGATCGGCTACCCGGTGAGGCTGGACGGCTCCGAGGGCATCCAGTGCGAGAAGGTCAATCGTTTTGCTTTATGGATGGAGAAAACATTCGCTCTTCCCGTGATTAAATGGCCGGAAACGCTTTCCACAAAGGAAGCTGAAGACATCATGATGCACTCCGGAGTCCGCTGGAAAAAAAGAAAACAAAAGGTGGATCAACTGGCCGCCTGTCTGATTCTTCAGGGCTATCTGGATTCCCTTGCCCGATCGTGAATCCACGCCCGCATCAATGCCGACCATGAAAGAAAATCAAAGAAATAACCATCCCCGCAAAGTCCCCGCGAAAAATAAATTTCCGGGAGACCGTTTGGGGCATCCGCACTGGTGGACCAGCAAGTTCCCCGTCTTCTTTCGTTTCGTGAAAAAATATTTATCTTTTAATAGAATCATCCGCCGCGGTCTTCTCATAATATCCGCCGGTCTTCTCATCCTCTGTCTTCTTTTTTTGAATTACTCATTCAGTCCGATTGACAGAAATAATCTAACCGTCATTGTGAATATACCGACCGGCTCCAGCTTTCTGGAAAGTGTGGAAAATCTAAGCAGAGCGGGGCTGATTAAGAATCGCTTTTTCTTTTTGAGCTTGGCAACCCTTAAAAAAGCCGGACGCCACATCCGCGCCGGTGAATATGAAATCAATACGATGATCACGCCGTGGACCATGATTAATAAAATCGTTCGCGGCGAAATCAAGCAATATAGGGTATCGATTCCTGAAGATCTCTCCATACGGGATGTTGCCGAAATTCTGGATAAGGATAAATTAATCAATAAAGACATTTTTTTTCAGCTGGCCAGAGACAGGGAATTTCTGGCCTCTTTGAATATTCAGGCGGATTCCATCGAAGGGTATCTTTTCCCGGAAACCTACTTTTTTAACCGTTCAATGAATACCCAGCTGATTATGAAGAAAATGGTGGATACGTTCTGGCAGAATGTAACGCCCGCGATGATTAAAAAAGCAAACGACAGCGGCTTGAGTATTCATGAACTGGTGACTTTTGCGTCCCTCATCGGCAAAGAATCAGCGCATAATGCTGAAAAACCAATGATCGCCGCCGTGTTTAAAAACAGAATGAAGAAAGGGATGCGCTTGCAGAGCGACCCGACCGCTGTTTATGATTTTTATAAATTTAAAGGGAAAGTTTTACGCAGTCATCTGAGAAGAAATTCACCCTATAATACTTATTTAATCAAAGGCTTGCCGCCGGGGCCGATTGCCAATCCCGGCCTGGATTCGCTGAAAGCAACCGTCAATCCGGCTCCTGTTGATTATCTTTATTTTGTGTCCAAGCAAAACGGAACGCATTATTTTTCGAGTACCTTGTCCGAACACAATCTGGCTGTTCAGCGATATATTTATGAGAAAAATGAACAAATACAGGAACTTGGGAGCAACGTTCCGCAGCCGGTTGAAGAGGGCTCGTCGCAGCGTATTGAAGATGGAGCATTAGATCAGGAAAACTAAAACGAGTAAGTTCCCGCGCCGGAGCCTTCCCATTTTTTTTCATTTTTTCATCCCGAATGACGGGTCACACCATTTACCCTTTTTTCCCTGTAATTTTAAGTCGTTTTAATTGAAAAAAAGTTGCATTTTTTTCTTGACAAAGGCCATCTCCGCCTCTATAGTTGCCACGTGGAGTGAAGTGGCTTGTTGTGGAGGTAAGTTGATGTCTGTTTTCAGGGGTCAATATCATCATACTATCGATGAAAAAGGAAGGATAATTTTCCCTTCCCGATTTCGTGAAATATTTTCTGAAGAATATGAAAACAAGTTGGTGATTACAACCTGGGATCAATATTTAATGGTATTTCCGTACGATGAGTGGCTGATCATTGAAGAAAAAGTAGCTCATCAGTCCAAGTTGCGCAGGGAAGTTCGGGAGTTTCAGCGTTTTTTTATGTCCGGGGCAATCGATTGCAACATTGACGGACAGGGACGTGTGCTGATACCGCCTGCTTTTCGTGAATATGCTCAGTTGGAAAAAGATATTGTTCTGGTGGGCATGCAGAAGAATATCGAAATCTGGTCGAAGGCTCGTCACGAAGAATGGAGGAAACACGTCGAAATCGACAAGTGCGCTGACATTATCGCTGACCTGGGAATTTGAAAGCCATGATTGCCGAGTTCTATCACGAGCCGGTAATGCTGAAAGAAGTTATTGATTCACTTTTGGTCAGCAAAACGGGCGTATATGTAGACGGCACCATCGGCGGCGCCGGCCACGCGTATGCCATACTGAAAGCAACCGAAGCTTTGCTGGTGGGCATTGATCGTGATGAAGACGCTCTGTGTTTCGCGGAAAAAAGGCTGGCTGAATTCGGATCGCGTAAAATTCTAGTAAAAGAAAATTTTGCTAATTTAGACAATATACTGAAAAGTTTAAATATCAAACAAGTTGACGGTGTGCTGCTGGATATGGGCGTTTCATCCCGTCAACTGGATGCCTCGGAAAGAGGGTTTAGTTTCAGTCAGCAGGCGCCGCTTGATATGCGCATGGATCGCAGCATGAAGTCAAGTGCTTATGATATTGTCAACACGTTTGCGCAAAGCGAACTGGAAAAGATGATCAGACTTTACGGGGAAGAGAAAATGGCGGCAAGAATAGCGAGGGCAATCTCAAAAAGAAGACAGGAAGCGCCCATTCGGACAACAACCGAGCTCGCCTCGATTGTTGCCTCCTGCATGCCCGCGAAATTAAAATGGCAGAAAATTCATCCGGCCACGAGAACATTTCAGGCCATCAGAATCGCCGTCAACCATGAGCTCGAGAATATCAAACCCGCGATTCATGCCGCCGCCGATGTTTTAAAGCCGGGCGGCCGCCTTTGTGTGATCTCTTTCCATTCGCTGGAGGACCGCATTGTCAAAAACGAAATCCGTTCACTGGAGGGCGGTTGTGTCTGTCCTCCGGATATTCCGGTGTGCGTCTGTAAAAGAGAAGCAAAACTGAAAAATATCACGAAAAAGGCAATCATGCCGACAGCAGAAGAAATCGAATCCAACCCGCGGGCGCGCAGCGCGAAATTGCGGGTTGCCGGGAGACTTTAAATGGCACAGTCCGCGCAGTCTGTGGAAACACGAGTGATGCCGCATCTCAAAGAGACGGAAGAAGTCTCTCTGGGAATCAAGTTTCCCACGTTCATCGTTTTTGCCCTTGTCCTGATGTTTGTGGCGCTGATCTATGTCGGCTCGCACATCCGCATGACCGAGATGGAATATCAGATCGCGGCCGAACTCAGCACGCAGCAGCAAAAGCTGGAAGAACAGAAAAAATTGAAGCTGGAATACGCGATGCTGAAATCGCCGCAAAGAATTGAAAGTATCGCGAGCAGCAGACTGCAGATGGCCTATCCCGATAACGGACAGGTCATCGTCTTGAAGCATTCGGGAGAATAAAATGGGAGCCGCCTCGAAAGAAAGACTGAAATTCAGAATCATCATGATTTTCATGTTTTTCTTCATTTTGTTTGTCGCGTTGATTTCCCGCGCTTTTCAGCTGCAGGTGTTATCCGGCCAGAAGCTGAAAAAACTGGCGAACAGACAGCATACCGCGGTGCTGCAGTTGCAGGCCGAAAGGGGAGTCATTTACGACCGCAACGGCGAGAAGCTGGCCATATCCATCATGGCGGATTCCGTCTGTGCGGATCCTTCCAAAATCATTGATCCGGCCATGACGTCTTCGCAGATCGCGAAAATTCTCGGTGTGGATCGGGAGGATGTTTTCAAAAAATTGTCCGCGCCGAAGAGCTTTTGCTGGCTGGCCAGAAGAATTTCGCCGGAACAGTCCGCGGCGGTAGCTAATGCGGATATAGAAGGAATTTTTCTGGTCAAAGAGCCGAAGCGCTTTTATCCCAACGGGGAACTGGCCGCGCATTTGCTGGGATTTGTCGGTCTGGACGCCCACGGCCTGGAGGGATTGGAGAAAAAGTTTGATGACTCTTTGAAAGGCAAGCCGGAAAAACTGGCCTGGGCCAGGGACGCGAAGGGGAAAAAACTATTTCTCAGGGTGGAACACACGGACACGCCCAAAGATGATACGGAAAACCTGGTTTTAACCATTGACAACAGAATTCAATACCTCGTGGAAACCAGCCTCAAAGAAGCCGTGCTGGACAAAGGCGCTAAAGGGGGGCTGGCCATCGTCATGGATCCCAAGACGGGAGAAATTCTGGCGCTGGCCAACCAGTTGGGATTCAATCCCAATAATGTTGCGGATCTGAAACCGGAAAGATGGCGCAATCACGCCATTGCCGATTATTATGATCCGGGATCGACCTTTAAGCCTTTTTTAGTAGCCGGCGCGCTGGAAGAGAAGATTATCAGGGAATCCGACAGATTCTTCTGTGAAAACGGAAACTATAAAGTGGCGAATCGTGTGATTCATGAAGCGCAGCGGAAGCGTCATGGAATATTGACCGTGAGAGAGATATTGAAATACTCCAGTAATATCGGCTCGGCAAAGATTGCCCAGAAGATGGGGAAAGAAAAATTTCACCAGTACATTCAGAATTTCGGCTTCGGATCGAAGACCGGCATTGAACTACCCGGCGAATCATCCGGACTGGTGAGACCGGTCAAGAATTGGGTGCCCGTGGATACCGCGATGATCGCCTTCGGTCAGGGCATTTCCGTGACGGCCATTCAGCTCATTTCGGCCTTCTCCGCCATCGCCAATGACGGCGTTCTGATGAAACCGTACCTGGTCCGTGGTGTCGCCGATCAGAATAATAATCTGGTCAAACTCTACACGCCAACCGTTGTGCGTAAAGTGATTTCTCCCGGGACGGCGAAGCGCCTGACCCACATGCTGACGGATGTGGTCGGCGCTGAAGACGGCACCGGCAAAAACGCGAAAATGGAACATGTCGCCGTTGCCGGCAAAACAGGGACGTCGCAGAAATTTGACGCGGCCCGCGGCGTTTTTTCTTCAGAAAAAGTGCGGACATCGTTTATCGGATTTTTCCCGGCGGACAATCCGCAGGTTGCCATTCTGGTCATTCTCGATGAGCCGCAGAAAGACCGATGGGGAGGCGTGGCATCCGCGCCGGTCTTTAAAAAGATCGGCGAGCAGATTCTTAATTGCTTCAAAACCAATATCCGGGAAACGCCTGTTTTTGAAAAAGACAAAGTGGAAAAGGTGCAGCTGGTTTCCGCTCAGGAAACCCTCGTGCCCCAGAGCGCTGTTGAAAGCGATCTACCGATCATGCCTGATTTTACGGGATTGACCATCCGGGAAGCGATGAAAAAAGCAAAAGCCGAATCCATCGATCTGAAAATATCAGGCCATGGGTGGGCGGTCCGCCAGTCCCCCGCGGCATTCTCGCCCCTGGGCGGCGATCGTTTATGCAGTGTCGTATTTGAATTAAATAATTGAGGTTAACGTGCAGCTGAACCGGTTAATTGAAGGACTGAACATCATCAAACTTCAGGGAAAGACTTCGGAAGACGTTTCCGGAGTGTTTTTTTCGGCGGAGCAATGCATTGAAAATTCTCTTTTTGTTGCGATTAAGGGTTTACAGAAGGATGGCCATGACTTTATTGATGAAGCGATTGCGCGGGGGGCGAAGTTCATTGTTTGTGAGCAGGATCGACCGTTCCCGCCGGCGGTAACAGTGATCCAGGTGTCCGACAGCCGCCGGGCGCTGGGCATGATCGCCAGGAATTATTTCGGCGATCCGTCGGCCGGCCTGAAACTCATCGCGGTGATGGGAACCAACGGAAAAACCACCATCACGTATCTGCTGGAGTCCATCCTGCAGGAAGCCGGTTTTCAATGCGGTGTTCTGGGCACCATCAATTATCGCTACAACCATAAAACGTATGCGGCGCCGAACACGACGCCGGAATCGTACGAAATGCAGAGAATCATGCGCGATATGGCGGATGACGGCATCACCCATATTGTCTCCGAGGTCTCGTCGCACGCGGTGGATTTGAAAAGGGTCGATGACTGCGATTTTGATCTGGGTATTTTTACCAATCTCACCCGCGATCATCTGGATTATCATCTGACCATGGAAAATTACTTTCAGGCCAAGAAAAGATTCTTCGCGGAAATTCTGCCGCAAAGCCGAAAGGTTCACGCTCAGAAGATGGTCATCAACGCCGATGATCCGTGGGGGCAGAGGATTTTAAATGAGGTTTCGCTTCCGGCGTTTACGTACGGAATGGAAAAAAACTGCGCCGTCAGACCTGTCCGTTATGCGCTGTCGCTGCAAGGCATTGAAGCGGAAATGAATCTGGCAGGCGACACGGTTTTCATCAAATCACCCCTCATCGGCAAATTTAATCTCTACAATATGATGGCCGCCGTGGGAGCGGCTTTTATTTTACAAATTCCCGTCCGTTTTATTCAGCGGGGCATCGAAAAATTAGCCAATGTTCCGGGGCGGCTGGAGGCGGTGGCCTCAGCGGCTCCGTTCAATGTTTTTGTGGATTACGCGCACACCGATGACGCTCTCAGGCGGGTTTTGCAGACGCTCAGTGAACTCAGACAGAAAAGAATCATCACTGTTTTCGGCTGCGGCGGCAATCGGGACAGGGGCAAGAGACCGTTGATGGGCGAAGCGGCCGTCGCTAACAGCGATCTGACGATCATCACGTCCGACAATCCGCGGATGGAAGAGCCTCTGGACATTATCGCTGAAATAGAGGCTGGCATCGATGGGGGCAACGTCAGGAAATTGGAAGCGGACCGGTTGACATTGGACGACGGACAGCATTCCTATGCGGTGATTCCCGACCGACGAGGAGCGATTGAAGCGGCGATTGGTGCGGCCCAAAAAGGAGATATCGTGCTTATCGCGGGGAAAGGCCATGAAGATTACCAGATTCTGGGAACCGAAAAGATATCGTTTGATGATCGTGTGGTGGCCCGGAAGATTTTAGAGTCAAGGAGCGGATGAAAATTCAGCCATGATCCAGGAATCGCCTTCTTTTTCATTAACGGAAGTATTGCAGGCAACGGCCGGAACTTTAATGTCCGGCGCGCCGGAGACCGTCTTTCATGGCGTTTCCACTGATTCCCGCGCAATTAAAGAAGGGAATCTTTTTGTCGCTCTCAAAGGTGAGAAGTTTGACGGCCATGACTTTGCCGAAGCGGCTATCCGGAAGGGTGTGTCGGGAATTCTGATTCAGGATGAGGGGACAATCCCGCGGGGGAGAGCGGATCAAAAAACAGCAGTTGTGAAAGTCGCGGACACGCTCGTTGCGCTGGGAGACCTCGCTCATCACTGGAGAAAGAAGTTTTCCATTCCGGTCATCGGCTTAACCGGTTCTTCGGGCAAGACAACAACGAAAGAAATGATTACGGCCATCACCGGCCGGGTCAAAAAGACGCTGAAAACAGAGGGCAATCTGAACAATCTGATCGGATTGCCGCAGACGATCTTTCGCCTCACCGATGAACATGAACTGGCCATTCTGGAAATGGGCACCAACAGCAGAGGAGAAATCAAGCGACTGACGCAGATAGCCGCCCCGGACATCGGACTGATCACGAATATCGGTCCCGCGCATCTGGCGGGATTCGGCTCCCTGTCAGTTGTCGGGGAAGAGAAGCGTGATTTATTCATCCATATGCCGGATTCGGGCACCGCTGTGATTAATCTTGATGATGATTTAATTGCCCCGGCCGCGGAGCGTTGGCGGGGAAGAAAGATCACCTTCAGCATGAGCCCCAACGCCGATGTGACGGTCAACGACATCGAGAAGATGGGCGCCCGGGGCATGCGCTTTAACCTGGTGATTGGCGGCATCACGCAGAAAACGGAAATCAAAATCGTCGGTCTGCATCATGTGCAAAACGCGATGGCGGCGGCCGCCGCGGCTGTTGCCGCCGGTATGGATCTTCGGACCATCTCGGAAGGGTTATCCGATTTCCGGCCGTTCAGCGGCCGCATGGAAATCATCAAGCTGCGCAACGGGGCTTTTTTAATTGACGATTCCTATAATGCCAATCCCGCTTCCGTGCGGGAAGCATTGATGACATTGAAAGATCTGAAGACCGGCCATAACGGATTTGTTTTTTTAGGTGATATGCTGGAATTGGGAGCGCAGTCGGAAGAGATGCACAGAAAAATCGGAATGCTGATGGCCACGATCGGAGTCAACGCTCTCTTTCTTCAGGGAGATTTTGCGAAGACGACGGCTGCCGGTGCCGAAGAGGGCGGGTTGTCCCCGGATCATATTTTCTTTCTGTCCGGTCGGGAGAACGGATTGGATTGTCTGAAGGATCGTCTGAAAAAGGGAGACTGGATTCTGGTCAAGGGGTCGCGGGGAATGAAGATGGAGCGGATCATCACTCAGATAGGCGATCAGTTCGGCTCATACCAATTAAGCGCAGACAGCAAAGCGGCGGATGCAAAGGGAGTAAAATAAATTGATTTACCATTTGTTATATCCTTTACACACCACGATTTCGTTCTTTAACGTTTTTCGCTACATCACGTTTCGGAGCATTTTCGCTTCCATTACCGCGCTTCTGATCTGTCTGGTTCTGGGCAAGTGGATGATTCAGAAACTGCAAACGATGCAGATTGGCCAGCAGGTGCGGGACGACGGGCCGCAAAGCCATCTGGTGAAGAAGGGAACGCCGACTATGGGCGGCATTTTGATTATTTTTGCGGTGGTCATTTCCACGTTCCTCTGGACGAATCTTTCCATTAATTACGTCTGGCTGGTCCTGCTGGTGACGGTCGGCTACGGATTGATCGGCTTTGTTGATGATTACAGCAAACTGGCCGGCAAGAGCTCCAAAGGAATCCCCGGCAAGACAAGACTGATCGCGGAAATCATTATCGCTTTGTTTGTCAGCACCGTTCTTTATTTCAAGCCGGGATTTAATCTGCACGTGACGATTCCTTTTTTCAAAACGATTTTGCCGGATTTGGGCTGGGGCTATATTTTCCTTTCCACCTTTATCATTGTGGGGGCCGCCAATGCCGTCAATTTAACGGACGGTCTGGACGGATTGGCGATCGGGCCGGCCGTCATCTGCTTTGCCACGTATCTCCTTTTTGCCTATTTTGCCGGCAACATCAAAGTCGCGTCGTATCTGCGCGTGACCTATATACCGGGCGCCGGCGAACTGGCGGTATTTTGCGGAGCCCTGGTAGGCGCCGGTCTGGGCTTTCTCTGGTTTAACGCTTATCCGGCGGAAGTCTTCATGGGAGATGTCGGGTCGCTTTCGCTGGGAGGCGCGCTGGGAACAGTGGCCATCATCACCAAACAGGAAATCCTGCTGGCAATCGTGGGCGGTATATTTGTGGTGGAAACCTTCTCAGTCATTTTTCAGGTGGGATATTTCAAGATGACCGGGGGGAAGAGGATTTTCCGCATGGCGCCCCTGCATCATCATTTTGAATTAAAGGGATGGGCAGAACCCAAAGTGATTGTCCGGTTCTGGATCATTTCTATTTTGCTGGCGTTAATGGCCATCAGTACGTTGAAGTTAAGGTAAGTCCATGGATTGGAAGAGTAAAAAAATAGTCGTGATCGGCATGGGAAAAACAGGCATCGCCGCGGCCGGGTTTCTGGGAAGACAGGGCGCGAAGGTGATCGCGGTGGATGAGAAATCGCCGGATCAATGGGGCGATGAATTCAGCCGGATCGCCCGTGAGCCGTGGCTGACCATCGGCGACTATCACCATATCGATATTTTGAATGGTGCATCAATGGTGGTTCCCTCTCCCGGCATTCCTCCGAACAATCAACTGCTGGTCGAAGCTCTGAAAAGAAACATATCTGTCATCAGCGAAATTGAACTGGCCTACCGGCTGATCAGAGTTCCGATCCTTGCCGTGACCGGCACCAATGGCAAGACGACCACGACAACGCTTTTAGGCAAGATTCTGCGGGATTCGGGAAAGAAAGTTTTTGTCGGCGGCAACATCGGCAATCCCCTGATTGAATACGCGGAAACAGATCAGCAGGATGACTTCATTGTGGCCGAAATCAGCAGTTTTCAACTGCAGTGGATAGAAAAATTCAAACCGTTTATCGCTGTGCTTTTGAATATTACCTGCGACCATATTAATTATCACGGTTCTTTTGATGAATACCGCCGCGTGAAGGCCAGCATTTTTGCCCGTCAGACGAAGAAGGATTTTGCCGTTCTCAACGCTGAAGATCAGGAACAGGCCGGTATCGCCGAGTCGATCAGCGCCCGGACCTATTCCTTCAGCTCCAAAAATATTTTACCGGAAGGCATCTTTGTCCGCGGGGCAGAAATTGTTTTGAAGATGGGGCAGGCCGCTGAGGAAACTTATCCCCTGGACATGATCCATCTTCCCGGCGCTCATAATGTGGAAAATGTGATGGCGGCCGTGATGGCGGCGCGTCTCTGCGGATGCTCCCGCGAGGATATCATCGCGTCGGTCAACGCATTCCGGGGATTGCCGCACCGCATTGAATTCGCGGGCGAAAAGAAATCCGTCAAATTTTACGATGATTCCAAGGGAACGAATGTCGGTTCCGTGCTGCGGGCGCTGGAGACGTTCGACCGGCCGGTGATTCTGCTTTTAGGCGGCCGGGATAAAGACGGTGATTTTGAAACCCTGCGGCCGCTGCTGAAAACAAAAACTAAAAATGTCATTTTATTCGGCGAAGCGCGCGAACGCATCGCTTCACTGATCGGCGAAGACCGGGCGCTTGTAAAAACAGAAAAATTAAGGGAAGCGATCGAGAGCGCTTATCGGATTGCGGAGCCGGACGATATTATTTTGCTGTCCCCGGGCTGCGCCAGTTTTGATGAATTTGCCAATTATAAGGAACGGGGGAATCATTTCAAAGAAGTGGTGAGGAATCTGTAAATGGAAGCGGCGTATAAAAAAGAGGACCGAATCCCGGACGTTATTCTTCTTCTGGTCACATTGCTGCTGGTGGTGGTCGGCACGGCGATGATCTATTCGTCCAGCTCCATTATCGCGCTGGAAAAATTCAAAGACAGCCAGTATTTTTTAAAGAAACAACTGGCCTTTGTTTTTATCGGCATGATCTCCATGATTGTGATGACCAAACTTCCCTACAGTTATCTGAGGAAGCTGGCCTACCCGGGGATTGTGCTGTCGCTGGTTCTCCTGACCGCTCTGTTTATCCCGTCCGTTGGCATGAGGCGCGGCGGTGCGACCCGCTGGTTGAACCTGGGCGGATTTTCATTCCAGGTGACCGAGCTGGTCAAGATCGCCATCGTGATTTTTCTGGCGCATTTGCTGACGCGTAAAGCGTATCAGATCACAAACTTTGCCCGGGGGGTGCTGGTGCCTCTGGGCGCGACGTCCGTCGTGATCGTGCTGATCCTGCTGGAGCCGGATTTCGGAACGTCGGCGATCATCGCGAGCATCTTACTGATGATGCTGTGCATTGCGGGGGCGCAGATGAAGCATCTTCTGTGTCTGGTCGGGGCTTTCATTCCCATTGGCGTGGCGCTGATTTTATACAAGGGTTACCGACTGACGCGCTTAACCGCTTTCCTGGATCCCTGGAAAGACGCGGATAATACCGGATTTCAGATTATCCAGTCGCTGATTTCTTTCGGTTCCGGCGGCGCTTTCGGCGTGGGGATCGGTGACGGCATGCAGAAATTATTTTATCTGCCCGAGCCGCATACGGATTTCATTCTCTCCATCATTGCGGAAGAAAGCGGCTTCATCGGCGTGGCGATTGTCATCGCCATGTTCGCACTCTTCGCGTTTCGCGGTTTTGTGATCGCTTTGAAAGCTCCTGATCTTTTCGGGAGTTTGCTGGCCGCCGGTCTGACGATGGTGATTTCTCTAGAGGCGTTCATCAATATCGCCGGCGTGATGGGTCTTATCCCTTTAAAGGGATTGGTGCTACCTTTCCTGAGTTACGGCGGGACGGCTTTTATTATGAGTATGACGGCGGTGGGTATTCTGCTGAATATTTCCACACAGACGTCATAGCGCAACGTGGAACAAATTTGATTTGAGGCGGAGTAAAATGCGGATTGTCATTGCGGGAGGAGGAACGGGCGGACATTTATTTCCCGGCATTGCGATCGCTGAAGAATTTCTGAGGAGGGATGATCAGGCGCAGATTATTTTTATCGGAACCAGGAGAGGGATTGAAAGCAGACTGCTGGGTCAACTGGGTTATGAACTTAGAGAAATTGATATTGAAGGCGTCAAGGGACGCGGAGTGAAGGCGTTGATGAAAGGTGTTTATCAGATTCCCAAAAGCATGGGCCAATCCAGACGGATTTTAAAACAGTTCTGTCCGGATATGGTGGTGGGGGTTGGCGGCTACGCCTCGGGCCCCGCGCTCCTGACGGCGCACTGGATGGGTTTGCCGACGGCGATCGCGGAGCAGAATGCCGTGCCCGGCGTCACCAACAAGATCCTGGGGAGGTTCGCCGATAAAATATTCGTGACCTATGAGCAGAGCCGATCATTCTTTCCGCAGTCCAAGGTCATTATCAGCGGCAATCCGGTCCGGGCTTCCTTTTCTTCCGGGAAGCGGAAAGAGAAAGTGGCAAAGACGCATCGGCAACTGCTAGTTTTTGGCGGCTCGCAGGGAGCGGAAGCGATAAACCGGAGTGTGATCGAAATTCTGCCGCAACTCAGCCGGATGAAAGATGATATACACGTTCTTCATCAGACCGGCCAGCGGCAGTTGGAGGATGTTAAAAAGGCGTATGAACAATCTGGAATTCAGGCGGAGGTCAAGGCTTTTATTGTGGAGATGGCCCAGGCTTATGCCGATGCCGACCTGATCATCTGCCGCGCCGGTGCCACGTCACTGGCGGAGATCACCGCGGCGGGCAAAGCGGCAATTTTAATTCCTTATCCGTGGGCCGCGAATGATCATCAATTGAAAAACGCTCAGGCGCTCGAGGCGGAAGGCGCCGCGGCGGTTATTCCCGAACGTGAGCTCAGTGGCAGCAAGCTGTTCGGCGTGGTGGAGGATTTGCTCCGCGATGAGAAAAAACTGAAACGGATGGAAGAAAATTCATTGAAAATCAGCAAAATTGACGCGGCGGCAACCATTGTTGACGCCTGTATGCATTTGATGACTGAGAAAAACAGCAACCTTTAGCGATAAGAGCATAGAAACCATGATGAAAAAAGATAAAGAAAAAAGCCTGATGCAGCGCAAAGTCAAGCGCATTCATTTTGTCGGCATCGGGGGGATCGGGATGAGCGGCATTGCCGAGGTTCTGGTCAATCTGGGCTACAATGTGAGCGGCTCCGACGTTCAGCCGTCGGAGACGACAGCGAGACTTCAGAAAATCGGCGCGAAGATTGTAATCGGGCACGCGGCGGAGAACATCGGCAATGCCGATGTGGTGGTCACCTCCACGGCGGTCCGGGAAAATAATCCGGAAGTGGCGGAAGCGCACCGGCGGAGTATTCCGGTCATCCCGCGAGCGGAAATGCTGGCGGAGCTGCTCAAAATGAAATTTTCCGTGGCCGTTTCCGGCAGCCACGGGAAAACCACGACCACGTCCATGGTTTCCACCATTCTGGCGCAGGGCGAACTGGATCCGACGATGGTCATCGGGGGAAAGCTGGCCAGCATCGGCAGCAATGCGCGTCTGGGCGACGGTGAAATCATTGTCGCGGAAGCCGATGAAAGCGATGGATCATTTCTGAAATTGTCGCCGACCATCGCGGTGATTACCAATATCGACCGCGAACATCTGGATTATTATCCGGGGATCAATGAAATCAAAGACGCGTTTCTTAAATTTGCCAACATCGTTCCCTTTTACGGCTGCACGGTGGTCTGTGTCGATAACGCGCACGTGCGGGAAATCATTCCTTCGATCAAACGCCGGATGATCACTTACGGCATTGAAACGCCCGCGGACTACAGCGCCGTGGACATTAAATTCTCGAAACGAAAGACATGCTACACGCTGATTTATAAAGGAGAGAAACTGGGCAAAATTGAATTGATTGTGCCCGGTCTGTTCAATGTTTACAATTCCATGGCGGCGATCGCGGTGGCCCGGGAGCTGAATCTCGACATGCCCACCATCCGGGAAGGTTTGAAGAGCTTTTCCGGCGTGCAGCGCCGCATGGAAATCAAGGGGCGGGTGGGCGATATCACCGTGGTGGATGATTACGGACACCATCCGACGGAGATCAAGGAGACGCTGGCCGCCATGCGTCAGATCTGGCAGGACAGACTGATTGTCGTCTTTCAGCCGCACCGCTTTACCCGGACGAAGGCGCTGTTTGAAGAGTTCACCCGGGCCTTCAAAGATGTGGATATCTTAATCTTAAATGACATTTATCCGGCCAGCGAGGAGCCGATCGAGGGGATTACGTCCGCGGCGCTGGGCGAAGCGATCAGCAAGGTGGGGCCAAAGCAGGTGGAGTATATTTCCGGCGCGGAAGCAACTGTCGAATATCTGCTCCGGACGGTTCGGGCAAAGGATACCGTCGCCACCATTGGCGCGGGGAGCATTTACAAGATTGGTGAGGCGTTCATCCAAGAATTAGTGGCAAGGGAAACCAAGAAGCAATGACCGATGGTAACGCGATTAAAGAGGCGCTCGGCTCAATGGATGCCGGGAGGGTTTTCTACGATGAAAAGATGTCCGGCCATACCTCGCTGAAGGTTGGCGGCAGCGCTGACGCGCTCATCGTGATTGAAAATGAGCATCAGCTGGTCGCGGTGGTCCGAAAGCTCAGGGAAAAGAATATCAAATTTTTCACGGTGGGGAATTTGACCAATATCATCGTGCGGGATGGAGGATACAGGGGGGCTGTTTTACTGATGACGGGGATGAAAGATATCCAGTGCCGGCCTTTGGCCGGAGACAACGTCCTGATGGCCGCGATGGCGGGAGCATCGCTTGCCAAAGTTGTCTCTCAGTCTGTCGCGGAGGAGCTGACGGGCGTGGAATTTTGCGCCGGCATTCCAGGCAGCGTTGGCGGCGCCGTCTGGATGAACGCCGGGGCTTACGGAAAAGAAATGAAGGATGTGATTCAGGAGGTTGATATTCTGGATACCTCATCCATGAAAAGAGTCATGAGTCGGGACGAAATCGCTTTCAGCTACCGCCATACGGATTTTCCTGACCGGACGATTATCCTGGGCGCCCGGTTTAAGCTGGTAAAGGGTGAACGTGCGAAGATTAAGGAAAGAATAAATGACATCATGAAATCGAGGCAGGAAAAACACCCGCTGGAATATCCCAGTGCCGGATCTGTTTTCAAGAACTTGCCGGGGATGCCGGCCGGAAAAATCATTGAGGACATGGGCCTCAAGGGCACGGTGATCGGCGGCGCGGAAATATCGCCCCGGCATGCCAATTTTATTATTAACCGGGGCGGGGCCACTGCCGCGGATATTCTGGGCCTGATTGAGCTGATTCAATTCCGGGCCCGGAAAGAAAAGGGCGTGGCGCTGGAGACGGAAGTAGTCATTATCGGAGAAAATGAATGTTCGGAAAAATAATGCGCAAAAAATCGGAAATTGAAAAAAAGCAAAACAGGATGCGCCGGCGCTTAGGCAATGTTTCCGGTGAGTTGCTGACCGCGCTGATTATGTTGTCGGCGGCCGCCTGCCTGACCGTGGTCTTTATTTATGCATACAGCGTGATGTTCAGCAGTCCTTATTTTCAGATTCAGGAAATATCCGTGCGCGGCTTAAAGGAGCTGACCGAAAAAGATATCCTCGCCTCGGCGAACATCCAGCTCAAGCAGAGCATTTTTTCCGTCAATACGGAGGCCGTTGTGCACCGGATTCGCGCCAATCAGTGGGTGGAAAATGTTTATGTCGGCAGAGAATATCCTGGCCGGCTGGTTCTGGAAGTGCAAGAAAGAACCCCGCTGGCCCTGGTGAAGCAGTCTGAAAATTTTTATCTGATGGACGCGAAGGGTTTTGTGTTTAAGAGGCTGGCGAAAAACGACGCAGTTGATCTTCCGGTCATCACCGGTGTTCAGCAAGCGGGCAACCTGGCGACGCCGTTTATGCTGAGCACACTGACCTTTTTGCAGACGGTGTCCCGCTCTGAAGAATATGCCTATCTGGGCACGATTGCGGAAATTAATATTGATCAGATTTTCGGACTGTCGCTTATTTTTGACAAGGGGCTTTACCTGAAGCTCGGCACGGACGGTTTTGATAACAAACTGAAAAAGCTCAAAAACGTGCTGGCCGATCTGGAAAACAGGGGGATGAAAACCGGTTATTTATGTATTGATTTATCCGATGAGTCCAAGGTGACGATCAAGCGCAAAAACATTCCGGAGCGAATGGCGCAGGACGATAAGAGCAAACAATATCAGATATAAAAAATGATTCATGAGCAAAACTAAAAAGAGGGGAAAGCAGTGATGGGCAAGAGAAGCAATGTAATCGTCGGTCTTGATATCGGGACAACCAAAACCACCGCCATTGTCGGCGATGTGACCGAAACCGGCATCGACATCATCGGCATCGGAACATCGCAGAACCGGGAAATGCGCAAGGGGACGGTCGTCAATATCGACAGTATGGTGGAATCGATTAAAGCGGCAGTGGAGGAGGCCGAGCACATGTCCGGCTGCCGGATCAATTCGGTGTTTGTCGGCATCTCCGGCAGCCACATCAAGGGGCAGAATTCTCTCAGCATCGTATCCATCAAGGGCAGAGAAGTGGATGAAAAAGACGTGCAGAGAGTGATCGAAGCCTCTGAGGCCATCGCCATTCCCGTGGGTCGAAAAATCCTGCACGTTCTGCCTCAGAGTTATGTAATTGACGGCCAGGAAGGCATCAAGGATCCCATCGGCATGTCCGGCGTGCGGCTGGAGGCCAAGGTCCATATTGTAACCGCTTCGATTTCCGCGATCCAGGACATTGAAAAATCGGTCAACCGCGTGGGTCTGGATATTGACGGCATCGTGCTGGAGCAGCTGGCGGAAGGCGAAGCGGTGCTCAGCAAGGATGAAAAAGAGCTGGGAGTCGTGCTGGTGGATATCGGCGGGGCGAACACATCCGTCACCATCTTTTCCGAATCGAGCATCAAACACACGGCGATCCTGCCCGTCGGCGGTAATTATCTGACGTCGGATATCTCCACCGGTTTGCGCACCCCGCTGGCCGAAGCGGAAAAAATTAAAATCAAATACGGCTGCGCCATGACGTCCATGATTCCGAAAGATGAAACCATCCGGGTGCCCAGTCTGGGCGGCCGGGAAGACCGGGAAGTTTCGCGCCAGATCCTGGGGCGGATTGTCGAACCCCGGATGGAGGAAATCTTAAACCTCGCCTATAACGAAGTGGTCAAGTTCGGTTTTGAGGATCTACTGGCGGCGGGCGTCGTGTTAACCGGCGGCACATCGCTGCTGGAAGGGATCTGCGAACTGGCGGAGAAAATTTTTGACATGCAGGCGCGCAAAGGAATCCCGATTGGGGTCGGCGGACTGAATGATATTGCGAATTCGCCGGCGCATGCCATCGGCGTAGGGTTGATCATTTATGGTCATCACCAGAATGTTTTAAGCGGCGTTTCAACAGGGATGTTTGGAAATATCAAAAGAACCGTTAAGAAAATGTTTTCAGAATTTTTTTGAAAGGAAGGGAGAGAACATGTTTGAACTCACTGAAGTATGCAACGAAAATCTGGCAAAAATCAAAGTGATCGGGGTGGGCGGCGGAGGCGGAAACGCCGTCAATACGATGATTTCCTACTGCCTGCAGGGCGTGGATTTCATCAATGCGAACACGGATGCGCAGGCACTGGGCGTATCCAGCGCGCCGGTCAAAATTCAGATCGGCACGCAAATCACGAAAGGTCTGGGGGCCGGCTCCGATCCGGAAATCGGCCGACAGTCCGCCCTGGAAACCCGCGATGAAATCAAGCCTTATCTGGAAGGTGCGGATATGATTTTCATTACCGCGGGCATGGGTGGCGGCACGGGAACAGGCGCGGCGCCGGTCATCGCGGAGATCGCCCGGGAGTGCAGCATTCTGACCATCGCCGTGGTGACCAAGCCTTTTCAGTTTGAAGGCAAGAAGCGCAACCAGCAGGCCGAAGAAGGCATTGCCCAGCTCCGGGATGCCGTCGATACACTGATTGTGGTTCCCAACCAGAGACTGCTGAGCCTGGGCGGACGCAATCTGTCGCTGCTGGAGGCCTTCAAGAAAGCGGATGATATCCTTTATCAGGCGGTCAAGGGCATCTCCGATCTGATTCTGGTTCCGGGCCTGATCAATCTGGATTTTGCCGATGTCCGAAGCGTCATGAGTAACATGGGCATGGCCATCATGGGAACCGGCGTGGGCAGTGGTGAAAACAGAGCGGTGGAAGCGGCGCAGCGGGCCATTTCGTCCCCGCTGCTCGAAGACAACACCATCCAGGGCGCGCACGGCATTCTGCTCAACATCACCGGCAGCCCGGACATGAGCCTTTATGAAGTCAACGAAGCTTCATCCCTGATTCAGGAAGAGGCCGATGAAGATGCCAATATTATTTTCGGCACCGTGATTGATCCGAATATGGAAGATGAAGTTCGCATTACCGTCATTGCCACCGGATTTGACGATTTTTCCAGAAAGAGATGCGAAGCAACCGGCAATGTCACACGTTTCCCCCGCGGACTGAATCCCCGAGAGGACCTCGCCATGCCGGCTTATATCCGCAGAGACAGGAAGCTGAATAACGGCGACGTAGCGGTGGTGGGTCTGGGGGACGAAAACGAACATATGGATATACAGATTCCGACCTTTTTAAGGCGTCAGGCGGACTGAGCGGCGGTCAGAAGTCCATCATCCTTCATTGACGGCGCCACGGTTCAAAAATGAACGGGGCGCTTGCGCATACAGGCCATGAAAAAGCCATGGATTGGAAACTGAAGAAAACATATACTTGTGTTTTGGAGCATGAAACAGGTTATATCAAAAGAATTTGGGGGGAATATAACACAGTCTGCCTTGCCTATCCCCATCACTACCGGACCGGCATGGCCAATCTGGGTTTCCATACCATTTATAAAATCATCAATGCTCAACCTTCCTTTCTTTGTGAGAGGGTATTCCTGACCGTTCCCGGAAGCGAGGCCAGATTCGCTTCCGGGACGGCGGGAATCTTCAGCCTTGAAAATCAAAAGCCAGTTGCCGAATTTGACATCCTGGCTTTTTCCGTTTCTTTTGAAAATGATTATCCCCACATTTTAAAAATGATGGAGCTGGCCGGCATCCCGCTGCTGGCCCGGGACCGTTCCGAAAAACATCCGCTGGTGATCGGCGGCGGCATTGCCTTGACCCTCAATCCGGAGCCGCTGGCCGATTTCTTTGACCTTTTTATCCTGGGCGAAGCCGAAGAGGTGCTGCCGAAGTTTTGCGGCGCTTTTGAAAACGCGCGTCGCCTGGGTCAGCCGCGCAGAGAATTTCTCAAAGAAACGCAAAAGAAAATCAATAATGTTTATGTGCCGGGTCTTTATGAAATCCAGTATTCGACGGAAAGTAAAATTCAATCTGTAAAACCGCTGGAGGCGGAACTGCCCGAAAAAATTAAAATCCAACGGGTTCGGGATCTGGATGCTTTCAGCACCGAGGAGGTCGTGAGCGCGCCTCAGACCGAAATGGGAGATATGTTTCTGGTGGAAGTGAACAGGGGGTGCGCCAGAGCCTGCCGCTTCTGTGCGGCCAGTTTCGTTTATCATCCGGTCCGCTTCCGCAGCGGTTCGGAAATTTTAAAGTCTGTTGACCGCGGCCTGCAAAGAAAGAAAAAAGTCGGATTGATCGGCACAGCCGTATCCGACCATCCCGCATTGATCGATATCTGCGGGTATATTACCGCACAGAAAGCTCAGGCCGGCCTCGGTTCCCTGCGCGTCGATCAGATTCAGGAAAGAATTGTGGACCTGATGAAAGAAGGCGGTATTGAAACCGTTGCGTTGGCGCCGGAGGCGGGCAGCCAGAGAATGCGCGATGTGCTGAATAAAGGCATCTCGGAGGCCGATATCCTGAATGCCGCGTCATTACTGGCGGAAAAGGACATCCCCAACTTAAGGCTTTACTTTATGATCGGACTGCCACGGGAAGAAGAACAGGATATTGACGCCATTATTGCACTGACCAAAAAGATTCAGCATCACGTCCGCAGCAACTATGAAGGCAAAAAGAAGCTTCGCAGAATTATTCTGAGCATCAACCAGTTTATTCCGAAGCCGTCAACGCCTTTTCAGTGGTGTCCTCTGGAAGATGTCGGCCTTGCCGGCAGGAAAATCAGGAAAATTGAAAACGCCTTCCGGAAAGACAAGCAGATCAAAGTTATTCATGACGTACCCAAGTGGAACTATATTCAGGCGCTGCTCTCTCTGGGGGACCGGCGCGTGGGAGAAATTCTGCTGGCCGTCAATCGTCTGGACGGCAACTGGGCGCGGGCGCTGAAAGAAGTTCATATCAATCCGGATTTTTATGTTTACCGCCGGAAACCCTTTGATGAAGTTCTCCCCTGGGATATCCTTCATCTGGGAATTGCCAAAAAAGCACTCATGGCGGAATGTCAAAAAGCGCTTGAAGAAGAGGAATAAATCGGCGGCCGCCAAAATGAATGCCTCATCCTGTCCGTCCAGATTTGCATGGACAATATTGAAGAATCAATATTATAATGTAAAGAAATAAGGAGCATTAAACCGGGAAATGGAAAGCGCGATAGCCAAAGCGATTCAATTAAAATACCAGCCGGTGGCGCTTTTGTGGTCTGATGAAAAACTGGCAGACGCCATGCAATTTTCGGAAGGCAAGTGGGGGTGCGTGATGTGGCTGATCGTCCATGCCGCCAAAGGCAAGATTGCGGTCGCGGATCACAGCACTTTCGGCTGTTTCGGCGGCGGTGTGGGATTGGGTTTCGGCAATCAGTACAAAAAATTTCCCGGCGGCGAAGAGGGATTCTGCCACTTTCTTTCCACCGGCAATGCCGGCCGCTCCGGTGGTATGGAAATCGCTGAAAAGATAAAGCCCTTTATGACCCGGGAAAGCCACGATCACTTCCTGCATGGCGAGCGGTATATTAAAACCCCCGACCTCGTGGAAAAATTTGTTGCAAACCTGCCGATGATGGAGATCCCCACAAAATATGTTGTTTTTAAACCGCTTTCCGATATCGATCCGGCCAAAGAAAAGCCGCAGACGGTCATTTTTTTCGTTAATCCTGATCAGCTTTCTGCTCTGACCGTTCTGGCCAATTACGGACGCGGCGGCAATGAAAATGTCATTATTCCCTATGCCGCGGGCTGCCAGACGATCGGCATCTACTCTTACCGCGAAGCGAAGTCAGAAAAGCCGCGCGCGGTGGTCGGTCTTACCGATCTTTCCGCCCGGGTCTATGTGCGCAAGCAGTTGGGCGATTCCCATCTGATGACTTTTTCCGCGCCTTTCGCGCTCTTTGAAGAAATGGAGCAGAATGTTCCCGGTTCTTTTCTGGAGCGCCCTACCTGGCAGAGCCTGCTGTCAGATCATTAATCGTTTTTTTACATCCGAGATGAAATCAAAGCCCGTCAGCCCCGCCCGTTATCTGGAAAGTTTGAATATCAATAAAATGCGTTTCGGCCTGGAAGCGGTTACTGAACTTTTATCAAGACTGGGCAACCCTCAGAAATCTTACAAGACCATCATCATTGGCGGCACCAACGGCAAGGGATCCACCGCGGCCATGACGGCCTCCATCCTGCGTAGCGCCGGTTACAGAGTCGGCTTATACACGTCGCCGCATCTCGTCGATGTCCGGGAGAGGATCGTTGTTGGCGGAAGAAAAATTTCCAGGAAAGACTTTGGCCGGATGGTTGAGGTGGTAAAATATAAAATTCAGAAGCCGGTCACTTACTTTGAATTCTTAACCGCTCTGGCTTTTGTTTATTTTCAGGAGAAGAAAGTTGATATTGCGGTGCTGGAAGTCGGTCTGGGCGGCAGGCTGGACGCGACCAATGTTTGTGCGCCCCTCGTTTCGGTGATCACCAATATTGATTTTGATCATACGGCTTATCTGGGGAGCACCCTGGAAGCCATCGCGCGGGAGAAGGCGGGCATCATCAAGCCAAAAGGCATTTGTGTGACGGCTGCCAGACAAAAGAAGGTTCTGGCCATATTTCAGAATGTCTGCCGGCGCCGTCAGGCCGGGCTCCATACACTGGGACGCGATATAAAAATAAAAAAGCAAAGCGCCGACTTGTTTACGTACGACGGATCCCATCGTCATTTAGAAAATTTAAGCATACCGCTGCGGGGAGAGCATCAGCAGGCCAATGCCGCGCTGGCGCTGGCAGCCGCGGAAATTTGCGAGGAAAAAGGTCTGACCGTTTCGGACGCGGCGATCCGCACGGGACTGGAAAAGACGCGCTGGGCGGCCCGACTGGAGGTTCTGCTGGAAAAACCTCTTTTCATTCTCGACGGCGCTCACAATCCCGGCGGCGTCGAAGCGCTTTGCCGTTCCCTGCAAAAAGATTTTTCCTATCGCCATTTGATTTTAATTTTCGGCGCTCTGGCGGATAAGGATTTTCGATGGATGCTGAAAAAAATAGCTGCTTATGCCGACACCATCCTATTGACGCCCTTAAAAACAGAACGGGCGGCGTCCATCATCGACATGAGCGAAGCACTGAGAAAAACAGGAAGCACACCGCTCATTACTGAAAATGTCACCCAGGCCATCGAAAAGGCCCTGGCTCTGGCCGGCAAGAACGATTTGATCTGCGCGGCAGGTTCTTTCTATCTGGCCGGAGAGACAAAACAGGCATTTCCTAAAATAGCCGTCTGTGATAATAAAAAATCAAAATAAAATTCAGGCATCAAAGGCAGAAAAATAGCGTGAACGGGCGTAATCATTTCATAGAAGAAAATGAAAAAAGATATTTCCTTTTCTCCCGGACATTAAAGGCTTGTTTATCAATATTTTTTCTTTCTCTGATGATGATCATTTCCTGTCCACCGGCTTCTTCTGCCGAAGTTCCGACGCAGGAAAGTTCCGTGCAGATTGAAGCCGACCGTATGGATTATGACAGCGTCCGCGAAGTCTATCATGCCCAGGGCAGGGTTAAAATCATATACAGCGGTGCGGCCCTTTCTGCGGATGAAGTGGAGCTGGATAATAAAAGCAATGTCGCCACCGCACAGGGCAACGCTTCCCTGAAAATGGAAGAAGACACCCTGCGCGGGGAAAAAATTATTTACAACATGGAAGACAAAACCGGCGCTGCTTATCAGGCCGATGCTTTCTATTCGCGAAATAATTTTTACGTCCGGGGCGATAAAATTGAGAAAACCGGTGAAAGCACCTATTTTATTCAACAGCCTTGCGCCACAACCTGCGACGGCGACAATCCGGACTGGCAGATTGCCGGCAGTGAAATGAAGGTGACCATGGAAGGCTACGGCCTGATGAAAGACGCCCGTTTCCTCACCAGAGGATTCCCGCTGCTTTACTCTCCGTATCTCCCATTTCCCGCAAAGACAAAACGTCAGACGGGATTGCTGCTTCCACACGTCGCCTATTCCCGGGACAAGGATGGCATGGATATCGAACTTCCTTTTTTCTGGGCGATTTCGCCGCAGATGGACGCCACTTTTTATCAACGCTACATCGAGAAAAGAGGCTTTAAAGAAGGAGCGGAATTCCGGTATTACCTGGGAGAAAAATCTGTCGGCACATTTTACGGCGATTACATCGAAGATACCCGGAACGTAACAGAAACGGACGATGCGGCAACAAGCCGGAACTGGCAGGGGGCGCACCGGCGCTGGTCTTATTATTTCAATCACCAGACTGATTTTGATTCACAGTTTTATGTCAGAACAGACCTGAAGAAAGTATCCGATAAATGGTATTTTAAAGATTTCTCCGCTCACAATTTCTATCTGGAGAATTATGCCGACTCGGCCGAAGACAATTTCAAGAATGTCTCTTTCAAAGGAAACAAGTCTCTGCGTTATCTGGAATCGAGCGCGCGTGTTTATAAAGGCTGGTCGAATATCAATCTGACGGGGGTCGTGAACTATACCGAAGACTTTGCGGCTGACCGGAATGACCGCACACTGCAAAAATATCCGGAGATGGGTTTAACGGGCGTGAAACAGCCGCTGTTGCGGACGCCTTTATTTTATGAATTTGCGGGAATTTATGATTATCTGTCCAGAGAGGAAGGGGATGCGGGACATTTTGTTGACTTCACGCCAACCCTGTCTCTGCCCATTGATCTATACGGGTATCTGAAATTAACGCCGCAGTTTGCTTTTAAAGAAACATTCTGGAGCCGCGATGACGACCGGAACGACTCGCAGGATAAATCCAATGACCGGGCTGTTTATAACGCGTCGGTATCTTTGAGCAGCCAACTCTCCCGCATCTTTGATGTCACAGGGGATAACTGGAAGAAGATCAGACACGAGGTGAAGCCGGAGATTATTTATTCCTATATTCCCAATGTCTCCACGGATCAGGTGCCTGATTATTATCTGCCTGCCGCATCGCCTTTTGTATCTCCGATCATTCCTCTGTCGGGCAACGCATTAGATGAACAAAGCGCCATTGGCTGGTCGCTGACCAACACCTTGACCGCGCGGGTCAAGGATGCGGACGGCGCGCACAGCTATCTGGAATTTATGCGGCTGAAATTATTTCAGGCTTACGATATCCACGAGGCCGGCAGAGAGGCTAAGGGGGATGAAGAGGAAAGAAAACCTTTTTCTGATCTGGGCATCGAATTTGATTTATCCCCGCATAAATACATTTTTCTGAAATCGCGCAACCGGTATAATTTCTACGACAACTGGAAACAGAATAATATTGATCTGCATCTAAAAGATTCACGGGGAGATGCTTTCGTCGTTGCTTATCGATATACCGTTGACTCCCTCGAAGAAATTCATTTTGGTCTGAAAGCCGTGTTGAACAAATATTTCGACGGCACATTTGTTTCCAAATATGATCTCGCCAATTCCCGGCGGATAGAAAACACGCTGGGATTGGTCTACCACAAGCAATGCTGGAGCATGGGTGTCGATGTGACCGAGACCGATGATGATGTCCGCTTTTCGTTTAGAATATCTCTGGCCGGTCTGGGAAAAGCGAGTGGTCAATAGACTGTCTCCCCCGGTGCAGTCAACAGCATAGCTTGAGCATATGACGACAGGCTGAGCATTTCAACGATAGCGATTCTACATTATTATGGATACTCTAATTCTAACCGCCACCAGTTTTATCATTGCCGTGTCGCTGATGATCACCGGCAAAAAGGACAAGCTCCAGGCGTCTTTTGCCGGATTATGCGCGGCTGTCTTCGTTTCCCAGGTGACCATGGCGCTGGAAAATTATTTTTCTTGCAGCTTTCTGCTGATCATCAGATATTGCGGTCTGCTGGCGGTGGCGCCGCTGGCACTTCTATTTTTCCGCCATCTGACCCGAGAGAAAACATTAATTTCCCGGCGAGTGTTCTTCGCTTTTGCTTTCATCAGCATGGGCGGCGTATTTTTTGTTTTTACACCGCTGGCGCAAACGTCCTGGTTTTATCTGCTCATCGTATATTACACAATTTTTGCTCTGGTCCTGTGCTATGCCGCGCTGACACGGCATGTGATGCAATTGCCTGTCGGAACGGAAAAAAGGCGCCTCGGCTATCTGCTTGTAGCCTGTCCCACAGCCCTGATTTTAAGCCATATGGATTTATTGAATGGCCTGGGCTTAAACCTGCCGGTGATCAGCGGGATGGTCATCTCGCTGCTGTTGTACTTTATTTTGCTGATTATCGCCTACCCGCAGCTTCAGCAGTTGCATGATTTTTTTGCCCGCTCTCTGGTTATCTTGATCGGCACTGTCACCGGTGCCGTTATTCTCTATTTTGCGGTCGGGATTTTCAACGGCCAACCACCATTTTCCGGATTGATGGTCGCCTCTTTTCTGATCGTCATTTCCCTGTCGCCGATGCGGATGATGTTGCGGAAAATCTTCGGTTATTTTTATCCCAACAGCCGGGATGTTTTTACGTCCCTTTATGAGTTTGACGAAAAGCTGGAAAAGGAAAAATCCCTGATGCTGGAGGAGATGGCGCCTGTGCTGGCCCATGAAATCCGCAATCCACTGGGGTCCATCAAAGGGGCGGCGCAATATCTGAAAGACGAAGCGGCCACGGATGAACAGCGGGAACTCCTGAATGTGATTGTGGAGGGAACGGACCGACTCAACAATGTGGTCAGCAGATTTCTCGAGTATACGCGCCCCTATCAGTTGAACCTGAAGAGCCACAACATCAATGTCATTATCCAAAAAGCCATCGCGATTATGGCCGCAGACAAATCGGCGGAAAAAATCAACATCCTACGGGAGCTGGATGAAAATCTTCCCGCGGTGGACGTGGATGAACAGCTGTTGATGCAGGTGATTTTGAATATTGCTCTCAACGCTATAGAATCCATGCCGCAGGGGGGAACTTTAACTTTTTGCACATCCGGTCGGGATGTTCAAGATGACAGGATGGTCAGTCTTTCCCTAAAAGATACGGGCAATGGGATCAGTTCAGAGAATATCAAAAATATTTTTAAGCCGTTTTTTACTACCAAAGAAAGAGGCGTGGGGCTTGGCCTGGCCATCTGTCAGAAAATTATCCGCGAGCACGGCGGCAGCATCAGCGCGCAATCAAATCCTGCCGGGGGAACGGAATTCCTAATCAAAATCTAAACGACCCGATAAAGGCCGACGCGGGGCATTGCCGCTTGATTTAAAATAGAAAGCGTAATAATCATAGGACATGAAAAAGATTTTAATTGTTGATGACGAACTGAATATGAGGCTGGTTTTAGCCGCCATGCTCAAGAAGGAAGGCTTCGACGTCTCTTCCGCCGCCAACGGCCGGGAGGCGCTGCAGATTCTAAAATCAGCGCCGCCGGCGGTTGTCATCACCGATCTGAAAATGCCGGATATCGATGGCATGGCGCTGCTCTCTCATATGGCCGAACAGCATCCGGCCATTCCCGTGATTATGATTACGGCTCACGGCACGATCGCCACGGCTGTGGAAGCCCTGAAAAAAGGCGCATTTGATTATATTACCAAACCTTTTGATCTGGATGATTTGAAAAACATTGTCGCCAAAGCCGTCAAAACCAGCGCGTTGAAGGAAAGCGAACTGTCCATCGCACCATCGGAGGTGGAGCGCATCGGCATGATCGGCACCAGCCCCAAAACCATGAAAGTTTTTGATGACATTAAACGGGTGGCGCCAACAACCACTACCGTCATGATTACCGGTGAAACAGGTACGGGCAAAGAACTGGTGGCCGACGCGATTCACCGCAATTCTCCACGCAAAAATAATCCCCTGATTAAAATCAACTGCGCCGCCATTGCCGAAACATTGATGGAGAGCGAGCTCTTCGGCTATGAAAAAGGCGCGTTCACCGGCGCAACGGTGACCAAACCGGGCAAATTTGAACTCGCGCACAAAGGGACGCTGTTTCTGGATGAGGTGTCTGAAATACCGTGGGAGATGCAAGTCAAACTGCTGCGCGTTTTGCAGGAGCGCGAATTCGAACGGGTCGGCGGATTGCGGACCATCAAAGTGGATGTCCGTATTATCGCGGCTACCAATCGTAACCTCGTCCGCGAAGTGCAGGCGGGAAACTTTCGCGAAGATCTATATTATCGGTTGAATGTATTTCCAGTCGACATTCCGCCGCTCAGGGAAAGAAAGGAAGACATCCCGTCCCTGGTGGATTATTTTCTGGACAAGTTCAATAAAAAGCTGGAGCTGTCCGTCGGCATGGACAGCGGGATTATGGAAACGCTTGTGCGCTATGAATGGCCGGGCAATATCCGAGAACTGGAAAATCTGATGGAGAGGATGATTCTGCTGGCGAAAAATAATCGGATTACCGGGCAGGAAATTCCTCCTGGATTTAAAGAAGCGGCCGATAAGGCTGAAGCCGTTGTGGAGGATGGAACTGCAAAACCTTTTAAAGATCATATGCGCGATCAGGTGGAAAACGCGGAAAGGCCAATGATTATCCGGTGTCTTGAAGAAACCGGCGGCAACGTGACGCAGGCCGCCAAGAAAATGGGGCTCAGCCGAAAGGGATTGCAGTTGAAAATGATAAAATATAATCTGCGCAGAGAATCGACAAAAGAATAATTCAACGATTCATATTCAAGGAGAAGGACTACATGAATTTTAAGATAGGATTGGTTGCTGTTTTTGCCGTTATCGCCCTTATTTTTCTGGCGCAAAATATTGACGTTGTGACAATGAAATTTCTGCTCTGGGAGCTTTCCATGTCGCGGGCTGTGCTGCTATTCTTTTCTCTGTTCACCGGTTTTATGATCGGCTGGTTTTTGAACAGTTATCTGTCCTATCGGAAAGACAAACAAGAAATTAAAAAGTTAAATGAAAAATTTAATATTAAACGGTGATCCATACGAAGGTAATATTAACCATTTATGGGATTGCCATAAAACGAATCTTAAATTATTCTTTGAACGTCTTTCCTTATGTCATCATTCCTCACATGGGCCTAGCGGGAATCCAGTTTATCAATTAAGTGTTGTGTCCGCATGCATTCCCGTGCGAAGACATTGCCTCCTCAGCGTGGAATGCAGTCTCCGCTACTGGTGTACGCCTTGCACTTACTCCATTCGGAAGGCGGCAGGCAGTATTTGACCTGCATCTGGATATCCTTGTCACCCCCCAGCAGATAACCATTCTTCTCGAGCTGAACCCGGGTGTATCCAAACGCCTCGCACCACGGAAAATCCCCTTCGTGCTTGCACCAGTGCTCCCGCGCCCTGATGGTAATATCCTTGGAATAGGTGACGGTCTTTTTATGAAGTTCGATGGTTCTGTCCATCGTGTAGGGGCACCGGACCGTCATGACGATCTCCTCCGATGAACAAAACAGAACAACGCTCGTCCGGCGGGCCCGGAACTCGGAAATCCGGTCAAGGGCCTCCGCCCGGGTGGCGCACTGCATCGCCGCCGAGTTCAATGCAGTCTCGGTGACGGCCAGCGCCTCGTGCAGTTTTCCCCGACAGTTATCGGCGCGAACCGCTTCCAGTGTCTTGATGGCGGATTGCCCCGATTCCAAGGCAAGAACGCACGGCCGAGCGGTTTTACAAAGATCGCCAACCGTGTTCTGTGCGCCGGACAGGCGGGTTTTCACTGTAGCGTACTGTGTTGAGAGATTTCCAGAGGCAATCCCGGCGCAGTTGCGCCCCCAGTCCTTATCGATAAGCACGAGATTATGCACGGCCATGTCATATTCCGCCTCGCGAAACAAACACCTGGTGTCAGCCACCGACTGCAGGAGGTTGGCATTGGCTTGCTGTGCCTCCACCAGCTTGCGACAGACGCATCGATCGGCAAAACCCCTCATCGCATTATCTACGGCCTTGTATCCGTCCACGGCGACAGCGTCCTGCGGCATCCCGCGGCAAGGTTCATTCCGGGATTTCAGCAGCCGGGCATACTTTTCTTCGCCAAACCGGTTGCACGAGGCCTGATTCAGGGCATGCGCCAGCTGGCGGTATTCGGCGAGACGGTCGTCGCAGGCCTGAAGCCGGTCAAGCTGTGCAGACCCTTTAATGTTCAGTCGCGGCGTCTCGGCCGGCGGGTTTCTGGAATCACGGAGCTCCGCTAGTGTCCCGCCACCGGAGCTCCGGACGGGCGTCACGGTGCGCATCGCATTGGCTCTGGGCAGATCGTTGGCCTGAGCCGTGCAAAGGTTAAAAAGCAACCCCAGAAAAACCAACACGACAACCTGTCCACATCGAGACCTGTATAATTTCTGACACATAAAACCTCCACGGAGCATTAGACTGATTGATAAGAAATTTCTTTTTGCGGGTGTGAGTATAAGAGGCGCGTTCCTGTGTGTCAAGGAGATTACAGGGGCTCAAGATATAGGGTAAGCGATGTCAGCACCCTATTATTTGTCTTCCTTCTTTAACGCTTTTCCGGCGGGGGCATTTCTTAATCCGTCATAAATATAGAGAACCGCCTGAACATAAACGTCGCTGTGGTTATAGGCAAAGACAGCCTGATACCTGCTTTCGTAATGATTAATATGCTCGCCGGACAGTTGATGATGATACAGATAATTTTCCACGCTGAAGATCGTATCGTCGACGGAAAACGGGTCCATATCTTTGTTGATGCCGTTGGCGTCGATGAAAAAATCCAGCAGGGATGAGGGAATGAACTGCCCCCAGCCGATTGCTCCGGCGTAGGAACCGGTAAAATCATGCGGCGCGCGGCCGGTCATGTCTGCAAATTTGTAAAGCGCGGTGATTTCCCGGACGGCAAAGTCTTTCCGTTCGGTGAAAACATATTGCGACACCAGCGCGTTGAACGCAGAGAAACTGCCGCGCTGACCGCTGTCGACGAAATTGGTCTCCATGCCGATGATCGCGGCAATCAATTCCTTGTGAATGCCGTGTTTCGCTTCGGCTTGCTGGAGAATGTCCGGATAGGTTTTGATGAAGGACTTCCCTCTTTCTATTTTCGCATCGACGCCGTGGTGATTAAAATACCACGAAGCGTCGAGTTTTTTATCGTGATCAATTTGTTTTTCGGCCGCTTTTTGAAAATATTGGCCCATACTTGGATGAAGCTGAAAATTTTTATGCCGGATTTGCGCGTCGAACCATTCTCCGGGCACTTCATTCGCCAGGAGCGCCTGCTTCAGCTCTTCAATCTTTACGGAGGTGTCGGAAGCGGCGTCGGGCGCTTTCGTGACAATCGGGACGGTCGCCTCGCAGCAAGCTTGCGCGGGTTCACTTTTTTGAAGCTTTTGCTGATCTGCCGCGCACGCAGTCAGCAATAAAAAAACGGAAAAAGCCAGCAGCAAATATCGCAACTTTCTGCTGTCGCATTTCTTTGTGGTTATCTTATCTTTTCCCTGCTGCGTCATTAAACTATCCAATGGAATACGAGATGCGTCTTTATGATCATTTTAAGCGATATTGTCAAATCTTTTCGCGTTGATTTGACCATCGTTATCAGAGATGGAATATCTTGTAAACCCACGGAGGTTCATGTATAAAATCATAAGTATTCTTTGTCGGGCATTAACGTCAAAGTAGATATCATAAGCCATCATGACAAAAGGGGGGATTATGCTGACCAGGCAGGACATCATTGAGGAAGCGAAGCGTCTTAAGTTTGCCGATATCGGCTTTACAACGGCCGAGCCTTTTGAATCGCAGAGGGATTACCTGCTGAAGAGTCAGGAAACTTACGGATGGGCGGAAACCGTCGGTCTGGGACTGGTTGCCGGGACGGATCCAAAAAATATTCTGGCCGGAGCGAAATCGATTATTGTTGTTCTGGAATCGTATTTTGAGGAGTCTTTTCCGCCGCAGCTGGAGCGTCACTTCGGCCGCTGTTATCTCGATGATGACCGCGTGACAAAGGACGGCATGGCATTGAAAATCAAAGCGCTCCGGAATTTCCTGCGGGACAATGGAATTGATTCCAAAGTCCCGTTTAACCTGCCGCACCGTTTATCTGCCGCCCGCGCGGGGTTGGGCACTTTCGGTAAGAACTGTCTTTTTTACGCGCGCCGCGCCGCCGGCGAGAGTTCTTTTGTCTTTCCCATCGCCCTGGTTGTGGACTGTGAATTTCCCGCGGATGAACCGACTGTGTCCATCGGCTGTCCTGACTGGTGCCGCAACGCCTGCGTGGCGGCATGTCCCACCCGCGCCCTCAAAGGAGACTGCAAGATCGATCCCCGACGCTGCATTTCCTTTTTAACTTATTACGGGGAAGGACTCACCCCGATGGAACT
Organism: Deltaproteobacteria bacterium; assembly: GCA_022710585.1. GTDB lineage: Bacteria > Desulfobacterota > Syntrophia > Syntrophales > Smithellaceae > Smithella. Next base: position 218,593 of record JAKLGV010000002.1, read on the forward strand.
TCGTGAACCGATGGGGCTGTGCGTTTACGGATGTGACCGCTGCCAGAATGTTTGTCCCCGTAATATAAACTGGATCCAGAGGGAAAGAAGTCAGAATCAGCGGGTACTCAAAAAAGCGGCCGGTCTGGAGCTCACCCGGCTTCTGCATATGGATAAACCTTACTTCCTGCAAAAAGTTTGGCCGCATATGTTTTATATGTCCGCTGACGATCTCTGGCGCTGGAAGATGAACGCTGCCCGCGCCATGGGCAACAGCCGTCATCCGGATTACGTCGGCGAACTGATTCGGGCCTTCACGGAAAATTCCGATGAACGCGTTCGTTGTATGATCGCCTGGGCACTGGGGCGCATCGGCAATCAGGAGGCGATCTCCGGGTTGAAAAGGTTTGATGCGATGACGGACGGAATAGTCAGGGACGAGATAAAACAGGCTCTGGCATCAGCCGGGGCAAAACGCTAAACAACGTTTATTCTTCGGCGGAGATATTAATCACTTCAAAGTTACGTGTGCCACCTGGCGTCTTCACGCTGATTTCACTGCCGATCTGTTTGCCGATCAGAGCTTTGCCGATGGGCGAAGTGACGGATATTTTATTCTGATTGATGTCCGATTCATAGGGACCGAGGAGTTGAAATTTTATTTTCTCGCCGCTGTCGATATCTTCGAGGCTGACATAGCAGCCGAAGACCGCTTTCTCGGTGTTCAGTCCTTTCAGATTAATGATGTTGGACACCGCCAGTTGGTGCTCCAGCTCCTGCATTTTCCCGTAGAGAAAAGACTGTCTTTCTTTCGCGGCGGAGTATTCGGCATTTTCTGAAATATCACCGTGGGCCCTCGCGACTTCGATATCGCGAACGTTTTCGGGAATCGACACGTTTTTGATGGTGTCCAGATCTTTTTTGATTTTTTCAAAACCAGCTTTGGTAATCGGCACTTTTTCCATGACCACTCCGGATTCTTTTTCTACTCCTGACGTGATTTGCGCAAACAACGGGCAGGATCCATACGGGGATTTTGTTTATTAGAGAATAATAGGCCTGTCAAGAAACATTTCACGGAAACATTTCATAGCCCGAATGATTCAATTGTGCTATTTAAGACACAACAAGGAAAGGTCTTAAAAGCTATGCTGGATAAATACAGTCGAGAAATAAATTACCTGCGCGTTTCCATTACCGACCGCTGCAATCTGCACTGCGTGTATTGCCGTCCCAAGGAAGGCATTTCTCTGCAGGGCCATGAAGATATTTTACGCTACGAGGAAATCCTCCGCGTCGTGTCTCTGGCGGTGAGAATGGGATTAATCAAGGTGCGGGTGACGGGAGGAGAGCCGCTGGTGCGCCGGAGATGCGTCGAGTTTCTTGCTGCTCTGAAAAAAATAGATGGTCTGAAGGACATCAGCCTGACGACCAACGGAATTCTTCTGGAAGAATTCGCCGGGCAGATGTTTGACGCCGGCGTCCGCCGCATCAATGTCAGTCTGGATTCTCTAGATAAGGATAAATATTTCAGAATTACCAACGGTGGAAATCTTGATGCCGTTTTGCGCGGAATCATTCATGCTCAAGAAGTCGGTTTTTCGCCGATCAAAATCAACACGGTTCTTATCAAGGGATTCAATGATAACGAAGCGCTGGAGTTTGCGCGTCTGGCAGCCGAAATGCCTTTTCAGGTTCGATTCATCGAGTTGATGCCGATGGGTAAAACAAATCTCCGTGATGGCGAGGAATATATGCCGGCGACAGAGTTGATTGAAAAAATAAGCCAGACTTTCGCGCTGGAGCCGTTAAAAGGCAAGAAAAATAAATCGGACGGTCCGGCCCGGATTTATAAGATAAAAAACGGGCAAGGTGAAATCGGTTTTATCAATCCGGTCAGTGATCATTTCTGTTCCACCTGCAACCGCCTGCGGCTGACGTCCGACGGAAAACTCAGAGCCTGTCTGCTCAATGAAGCGGAAGTGGATTTAAAAGCAGCGTTGCGGGAAAATTGCAGCGACGCGGAGCTGGAGAAACTCATCTGGGATGCCGTCTTATTAAAACCCAGGAAGCACGATGTTGTTTGCACGGACAACACCATGAAAAAATGCACGCGGATCATGTCGGAGATCGGCGGTTGAAAAATGCGCAAAACAATACCTTTTTACGAAAAATAATGTATAATTCAGCCTCGAGGTTCAAAAGAAAACAGCGGGATGACGCTATCCAGGCGGACACCCCGTAAATTTATGATCAAGTCGTTATGAAACTTTGAGCAGGAGCTGATCAAATGTCTTCCGATCATCCATCAGCACGGGCATCCCGGGCAGCCGGACTGTCCGGGATACCCCGCCGGGACTTCATCTTTGCGCGTCAGAAAGAGCTGGTTCTGGATCTGGTGACGCCGCTCCCTGGAGAAAGGCTGCTGGATATCAGTTGCGGCGCCGGCAATAACCTGCAAATCTTCAACGAGAAATGGTGTTCATTAACCGGCGTTGACGCCTCCAGAGAAAATCTGGAAATTGCCCGGCAGCGCTACGGGGATCATGCCGAATTTGTTTTGTCTCAACCGGACGACATTCCTTTCTCCGACAACGAATTTGATATTGTGACCCTCATCAATTGCCTGGAAGTAGCCGAAAATCCTCGCAAGGTTATTGAAGAGGCCGTCCGGGTTTGCCGCGGCCGGATTTTCATCGGATTTTTAAACAACTATTCTTTTTTTGGAACGCGTCAGGGTTTGAAAGAAAATTTCGGTTTTCGTTTGACCGGCGCCATGCGTTTTTTCAGCTATCCAGAAATCAAGAGGATGGTTGAAGATATCGTAGGCGAGACAACCATCAAATGGGGTAGCGTTATTTATTTTCCCTCGATCGTTTACGATTTTTTTGAAGAACTGGAAGAAATGTTTCCGTTAATGAGAAATCCTTTCGGCGCCTTTGTCGGTATGACCTTTCCGGTCAAATATACCATCCGCACGGTCCAGAGTCCGATTGTCAATACGTTTCAGCTAAATAACGGAGCCCCCAAGCCGACTCCGGAAGTCGTGCGTGATATGCTCAAGCAGGTACGGCCATGATTCGGGAAGCGATTCTTTACGAAAAACTTGACGAGGCAAAGGTGCGATGCAATCTCTGCGCCCACCGGTGCAAGATCAATCCGGACAGACAGGGCGTCTGCGGCGTCCGGGAAAACAGGAATGGAATTTTTTATTCCCTTGTCTACGGGACGCTGATTGCTGAAAATCTTGACCCTATCGAGAAAAAACCTTTTTTCCATGTTTATCCCGCTTCCCAATCCTATTCTATTGCCACGGTCGGATGCAACTTCAAATGTGAGTTCTGCCAGAACCACGACATTTCTCAGATGCCCGCGGCCACTCGCATGATTGCCGGTGAAGATTTTCTGCCGGAAGAAATCGTCGCCAGAGCGAAGAAAAGCAGAGCGCGGACGATCGCCTATACCTACACCGAACCGACCGTTTATTTTGAACTGGCTCTTGAGACGGCAAAGATCGCGGCAGAGAACGGCCTGGCCAATGTTTTCGTCACCAATGGCTTTATGACGGCGGAGACGATTGAAACCATCGCGCCGTATCTGGCTGCCGCCAATGTGGATTTAAAGTCTTTCCGCGATGCGTTTTATAAGAAATACTGCGGCGCGCGGCTGGATCCGGTTCTCGAGAGTTTGAAGAAAATGAAGGATCTGGGCATCTGGGTGGAGATCACCACGCTGCTCATTCCCGGATTGAATGACAGCGACGAAGAATTAAGAGACGTTGCCCGCTTCATTGCCGGACTGGGCAGAGCAACGCCCTGGCATATCAGCCGCTTTCATCCGCAATACAAAATGCGAAACCTGCCCGTAACGCCTCTTGATTCCCTGCACCGGGCCGTCCGGATCGGCAGGGAAACCGGCTTAAAATATGTCTACAGCGGCAACGTGCCCGGCGATGACGGCGAGAATACGAGATGTTTTCACTGCGGCAAACTGTTGATCGAGCGCTATGGCTTTCAGGTGGTCAACCTTAACCTCAAAGATAAAAGCTGTCCTCACTGCGGCACAGGACTGGAAGGCGTTTTCTCGTGAATAAAGGTGATGGTGCTATTAAATGAATTAATGTCCGCTAACCCTTTCTGCATTTGAATTTGCCGGCGATTGACATATTCATCAATCGCCGGTTTTAATTTTACGTGGATAAATCAGGGGCAAATCTGCTTGCCTTGAGCGTCTTTATAGACTCTGCACACGCCCAATTCACAGGCTTTTTTGGCGTCGGGACAGCCGAGGTCTTTATTGCCCTGATTTAAATACGTCAGCCCCCTGTTGGCGAAGGCAGCGGCAAAATTTATCTTCAGATTGATTGCCTTATTGAAGTCCTCAATCGCCTGCTGATGCTTGCCCAGACTGTAATAGGCGGCTCCTCTGTTGTTGTACGCATCGGCATAATCTTTTTTTAAGCCGATCGCTTTGTTATAGTCCTCGATAGCCAGTTCATGCTGTTTCAAACCATGATAGGCGGAGCCTCTGTTATTATAGGCCAGGGCGCTTTTGGGCTGCTCTTTGATTATTCTGGTTAAGCTTTCGATTTCTTTCATCGGGTTGATACTTTTTTTCTCTTTCGGGGCTGCCTGATCCGGATGAACGGGCTTAGCCGGAGTTATATTTTTCTCTCCCTCAACAGAAATTTTCCCTTGATCGATATTAGCGGCGGTTGTTTTTTCCTTTTCCGAACAGGAACACACCAGGACTAAGGCCATAAAAACGAGAATAATCGATTTGCGCATAATACACCTCATTAAAAATGATTAAGAAACTTTCGGGACTCCCTTATCATAACATTTTATGAAATTGAAACATTTCTTGCAGACGCATTGAACAGGCCCGACGATACCGATAATTTGACTACCTTGCCCCGTGGAGCAGTTCGTCTCCCAGTTTCGCCTGTTTATCCCGCAGCGTTTTTTCCTGAAGAGCACCCAGGACGTTGATGTCTGTTTGAAGAACGTTATAGCGCTCTCTGGTCTTAATTTCCCATTTCGAGATGGCGGCAGTTATTTTTGCCTGAAAACCGGCGGCCAGCTCCTTGAAGGTTACAATCAACGGTAAGGCCGCGTTATCATTGTCGTCCATTTTTTTGGCTGCCTCGCGGACGATGGCGCGCATCGTTTCCAGAAGGGAATCCAGCGCGCCCACCTCGCTTTGCAGCACCCTGTCTTTGTGAATATTGCGCCGGTCGCTTTCCACGATCAAATCCATCAGCTCCGCGCCCATGCCGCCGGCTACCGCGCCCATCAGAACGATATTTTCCGCATCGCTGAAGGGCAGGACGATGTTCGGGTAAGCCGTATCCTTTTCGCCCAGCATGGCTGAAGCCGGCACGCGGCAATCATTTAACTTAATTCCGCCATGCAGAGCCGGTTTGAGAAAATCGAACTTCAACCGCAGTTTGATCACCACCCCGTCATCTTTGTCTGACACGAGAAACGCGCTGAATTTCTTTTGCTGTTCTGCTTCACCGGTTATCGCGATGACGATGAACAGGCCGGCAATCGGCGCGTTGGTCAGATAGGTTTTCTCTCCATTGAGAATGTAGTGATTTCCTTCGGAAACGGCCGTGGACGTCAGTAACTTGGGGCGCGCGCCATGCTTGGGTTCGGAAACGGCAAAGGATGCAATCAGTTTTCCTTCCGCCATCAGCGGAAGATACTGGCGACGCTGTTTGTCATTGCCGTAAACGGAAATGACACGATTGGCGATAATCTGCTGATAAAGCCAGGCCAGTGCGATCCCCATGTTGTAGCCGCTGCGTACGAAAACTTCTCCCGCTCCGGCCAATTGGGTCAGACCGCCGCCGCTGCCTCCATATTGCGGTGCGATTCCGATTTTAAAAAATCCCGCCTCTCCCATTTTCTGCCAAATATCATGGGGAAATTCCTGTATGGTTTGTAAATCGGTACGGGAAGTGACATGCTCAATGGCAAAACGGGAAATCCAACTGTACGATTGTTCCGGTGTTGTAGTCATTTATAAAACCAGCTCCTCGATGAATGTAAATAATTGGTTGACGTTGCGACACTGGCGTACCTCGTGGCAGTGCGGCATGAAAGATCTGATTTCGCTGTCGCCCGAACCCCAGAGATTTTCCTGCTCGGGATTCAGCCAGATAACGCGGCGGCAGCGTTCGCGCATCTGCCCGAGAATGGCGTCTTCGGGATTCATATAATTGGTGCGTCCGTCGCCGACGATAATCAGCGTCGTTTTTTTGGTTAAAAGTTCCAGGTAATCTTTTTTAAAATTACGAAGGGTTTCGCCATAATCGGTGGAAGCGTTAAAGTTGATATCCGGACTTGCCAGAACCAGACGAATCGCCTCGTTGATTTCATTTTCTTCAAAGACAGGCGTCACTTCCTGAAGATGATCAATAAAGACAAAACTGTTTACCTTGTCGAAACAATCCTGCAGAGAGTACAGCAGATTCAGCATGAACCGCGCCGCCGCCCAGACGGAACCGGACACATCGCACAGAGTGACAATGCGGCTTTTCCGCTTTGCGCGATGCCGATATTTTATTTCCACAGGCACGCCGTTGTATTTCGCCGACGCGCGCAGCGTTTTTTTAACGTCAATGCTTCCCCGATTGCGGACGGCATAGCGGCGGCTGACGATATTTTTCAGCTTGCGCACCAGTTTATCAATGGCGTCGCGCATTTCCTCGATTTCTTCGCGGGTAAAAGAAGAGAATGATTTTTCGCCCAGCCCTCTCATTCGTTGCTCTTCCGTTTTTGTTTTTCTGGTGCCGGTTTCCAACTGATTGGGTTCATAGACGAGCATGGTTCGGGCTGTATTGACGCGTTCTTCGAAATGATCGGCAAGCTCCCGTGCGGCCACTGAATCGGTTTTGGCGTAATGTTCTTCCACCAGCGCCTGTGCGGCAGATGCGGCTCTGTTGATTTGCAGCATGATATTGAGCCGGTCGCTCAGCGGTCCCAAATTAAAGCGCAGCATGGCCTGCTCTTCCTCTGTTTGAATCCGCCGCATTTCCCTGAGCAGCTCCATCGGATTTCCCTGCAAAAAATCTACGACCGCGTCAAATATCGAATTGTCGTGAGGGATCCGTTTCAGCGTTTCTACAGCCTGTTTGATCTGATCGGAATAAGAAGCCGCCTGTCGGATATCGGCTGTCTCTACGCGCATCTCGTGAAAGAAAAGATGATAGAGACGGTCAAAATGCTGAACGTCGCGCATGCTTTTGGCAAAATTGGAACGGAGCAGCGAGCGGAATTGCTGCTCATCGGTCGGATCAATCAGTTTCATCTGGTTGAGGCTGTCGAGCACTTCCGAAGTGGATACCCGCATTCCCGCCGCCCGACAGCAGGAAACAAATTGTTGAATCAGCTTAACCATACATTATTGTTACTGCAAAACCCGATTGATATTCTTGCGGACTTTTTCCATGTCCGCCTGATACTTGCAAATAATGTTGAGTGTTTCCGAAACAACTTCAGGTGTCAGTTCGTTGATTTGCAGAGCAATCAGCGACTGCGCCCAGTCAATCGTTTCCGAAATACTCGGATTTTTTTTCAAATCCAGCTTGCGAATTTTGCGGATTGCGTCCACCAGAGCGTCGCAGAGTTTTTCTTCGATACCCGGAATCTTCAACCGCACAATGGAAATTTCCGTATCCCGCGCCGGATAATCAATGTAGAGATGAACGCAGCGGCGTTTCAGCGCGTCGCTCATATCGCGGTAGTTGTTGGATGTCAGCAGCACAAAGGGAATCTGAATAGCCTTGCGGGTGCCCAGTTCCGGAATGGAAACCTGAAAATCACTTAAGATTTCCAGAAGAAATGCCTCAAATTCCGGATCGGCCTTGTCCACTTCATCCACGAGAAGCACGACAGGTTTTTCAGAACTGATCGCCTGCAGCAGCGGCCGATGCTGAATGAAACGGTCGGAGAAAAAGGCGTCTTCCTGCGCGGCGATCTGATCGACCGCCTGCGTCAGCGTTGCGGCAGAAGAAATGATGTCGTTGAGCCTGTCCTTGACCATCTGAGTGTAAAGAAGCTGCTTGGCGTATTCCCATTCATAAAGCGCCTTGGCTTCGTCCAAGCCTTCATAGCATTGTAAACGGATCAGTTCTCTGTCCAGAGAGCGGGCAATGGCCTTGGCCAGTTCCGTTTTGCCGACACCGGCCGGTCCCTCAACCAGAACCGGTTTCTGTGTCGCCGCCGCCAGAAACACAACCGTGGCAATTTCCCGCGAGGGGATATATCCGGCATCCGTCAGCTTGGCTTGAACATCATCGACATTTTTATATTCCATAAGTAAATAAGTTCCTTTTCTTGTTGCGCGAAGCATAGGTGATTTAGAAGGGTATGTCAATCAGGAACAGGATAGTAAATATTGTGAAATATTATTTTACGCGTAAGATGAAATGCTTTAATTTCAGCAGGAACCATGAACGATAAGATAAAGAATGGATAATTCCATTGACATAACGTAAGGATATCCGTATAGTTCTTGCCGTTTAAAAAGCGCACAATTTAAATCTGTATCTTCTTAATACATTCTTGATAATAAATTGCAACTCGTGGGGAGAAGGCAGCTCAACATGGAAAACCGCTTTTTTGAAAAACCGATTCTGAATTCACCATATAAATATCCTTCGAGGCACTGGGAACTTGATGAACAAGGCCAACCGACGCAGCAGATTATAGAAAAGCGCCGTCGTGCTGAATATATCACGCCAATTCCCAAACCTAAAAAACGGAAATCAACAGTCGCACAACAGGATATTATTTTTGATGAAGGCAAGGGACTTTCAACGGCAAAACAGCAGTATGATCCTACGCCGGTCATTAATAATTTACGCTACTACGTAGATAAATGGCGCAGTATCCCTAATCCCAGCGATTGGAAAGTGACGCCGGAAACAGCGCGACTGTTGCAACACTGGCGACACCATCAGTTTAACGCTTATCGTCCATTCTTTTGCCAGGTCGAGGCAATCGAAACAGTTATCTGGTTAACCGAAGTTGCACCCAATGAAAAGGCCGGCAAAGAATTTCTCGAACACTTAGCAAACGCAAACAATTACGCCAATCCTGATTTGTCACGTCTGGCGCTTAAACTGGCTACTGGCGCCGGTAAGACCACGGTGATGGCTATGTTAATCGCGTGGCAGACCATTAATGCCGTGCGTCATCCCAATAGCAAGAAATTTACCCGTGGATTTCTGGTAGTCACTCCGGGCATCACTATTAAAGACCGGTTACGAGTGCTCCAGCCTAATGATCCGGATAGCTATTACAAAAATCGGGAACTGGTGCCCAATGATATGATGCGCGAACTTGAACGCGCCAAAATTGTCATCACCAATTACCATGCTTTTAAACAGCGTGATCTGTTGGAATTATCCAAGGGTGGTCGCGCGCTACTTCAGGGAAGAGGCGGAGAGGAACTGAAGACACTTGAGACAGAAGGCCAGATGCTTCAGCGCGTCATGCCGGAACTGATGGGTATGAAAAATGTCATGATTATGAATGACGAGGCACACCACTGCTACCGCGAAAAACCTGACCACGGTGAAGATGAAGAATTAAAAGGTGACGATAAAAAAGAAGCGGAAAGCAACAATGAAGCCGCGCGACTCTGGATTAACGGCATCGAGACCGTAACCCGGAAAATCGGCGTGAATCAGGTGATGGATTTATCGGCAACTCCGTTTTTTCTGCGCGGTTCCGGTTATGCCGAAGGCACATTATTTCCCTGGACGATGTGCGACTTTTCACTGATGGATGCCATCGAATGCGGCATCGTCAAGCTTCCCCGTGTTCCCGTGGCCGATAATATTCCTGGCGCTGAAGTTCCCATGTTTCGCAATCTCTGGGAGCACATCCGCAAAGACATGCCCAGAAAGGGACGTGGCAAGGCAACCGGACTTGATCCGCTGAAATTGCCCACACGTTTACAGACAGCATTGGAAGCGCTTTATGGCCACTACGAAAAAACGTTCAATCTTTGGAAAGAAAACCGCATGCAGTTGCCGCCATGTTTTATTGTGGTTTGCAACAATACATCAACATCAAAACTGGTCTATGACTACATTGCCGGTTTTGAATATCCCGAGAAAGAAGATGGCGTCACGCCGCCGCCATTTCAGGGTAAATTCAAACTATTTTCCAACTATGATGAATATGGCAATCCATTGGCCAGACCAAGAACGCTTTTGATTGACAGCGAGCAACTGGAATCAGGCGATGCCCTGGATGACAATTTCCGCTCCATGGCGGCCACAGAGATTGAACGTTTCCGCCGGGAAATCATTGAACGCACCGGCGACCGCAGCCAGGCTGACAAACTGACCGATCAGGATTTACTGCGCGAAGTCATGAACACCGTCGGCAAAAAAGATCGTCTTGGCGAATCGATTCGCTGTGTCGTGTCGGTATCCATGCTGACGGAAGGATGGGATGCCAACACGGTCACCCACGTCCTGGGTGTGCGCGCCTTTGGTACACAGCTTTTATGCGAACAGGTCATTGGCCGCTCTTTGCGTCGTCAATCCTATGAACTAAATGATGACGGTCTGTTTAATGTTGAATATGCCGATGTGTTGGGCATTCCCTTTGACTTTACCGCCAAGCCAGTGGTGGCGCCGCCGCAGCCGCCACGTGAAACCGTTCGCGTCAAAGCGGTCCGCCCGGAACGCGATCATCTGGAAATCCGATTTCCCCGTGTCGCCGGTTATCGTGTTGAGCTTCCTGAAGAAAAATTGACAGCATCGTTTACCAAAGACTCCGAACTGGATTTGACGCCTGATCTAGTTGGCCCGACCAACACACGCAATCAAGGCATAATCGGCGAAGGTGTGGATTTAAATCTCATTCATACCGGAGACCTGCGTCACTCGACGCTTGTCTTTCATCTGACCAAGCGGCTGATTTACACCAAATATCGTGATCCCGGCGAGGAACCGAGACTGCATTTGTTCGGACAACTAAAACGCATTACGAAAGACTGGCTGGATCAATGCCTGATTTGCAAAGGAGGCACATATCCGGCGCAGCTTATGTATCAGGAACTTGCCGATATGGCCTGCGAAAGGATCACCGCTGCCATTATGAGTTCACTTGAAGGTACTCATCCCATTGTGGCCGTTCTTGATTCCTACAATCCAACGGGTTCCACCATACACGTAAATTTCAATACATCCAGAACCGACCGATGGGAAACAGACGCCCGGCGCTGTCACATCAACTGGGTGATTCTGGATAGCGACTGGGAAGCGGAATTCTGCCGTGTGGCGGAAGCGCATCCGAAAGTTAAATCTTACGTTAAAAATCATAACCTTGGTTTGGAAGTGCCTTATCGCTACGGCTCAGAAACACGCATTTATCTTCCCGACTTTATCGTCCAGATTGATGATGGCCACGGTGAGAAAGACTTGCTCAATCTCATTGTGGAAATCAAAGGTTATCGCCGGGAGGATGCCAAAGACAAGAAATCAACCATGGAGACCTATTGGATACCCGGTGTGAACAATAATGGCCAGTTTGGCCGCTGGGCCTTTGCCGAATTTACAGAAGTCTATCAAATCGAGTCCGATTTCAAGGCAAAAGTCGAAAAAGCGTTTGATAATATGATTGGTAAATTCATTTCTAACTCTAAGGGTTAATATGACTTCTACAAGAATAAAAATATTTATCAGCAGCGTTCAAAAAGAATTTACGCAGGAACGCAAATCTCTTCGTGACTTCCTTCGAGGTGATGCGCTCTTACGTCGGTTCTTCGATGTTTTTCTTTTTGAGGAGGTGCCGGCCAAAGATCAACGGGCAGATGAATTATATCTTGATGAAGTTGAAAAATCCTCCATCTATATCGGAATACTTGGCAATGAATATGGTATGCCAGTTAAAGGCGGGTTGTCAGCAACCCATATGGAATTTTTACATGCAACGGAACGCCGAAAACATCGACTTGTTTTTGTCAAAGGTGCGGACGATTCCGCCCGCGAGCCGGCAATGAAAAATCTAGTCAAAGAAGCATCATCCCAGCTAATACGCCGCCGCTTTTCAACAACGGCTGAATTGATTGCCGGTGTTTATGGTAGCTTAGTAGATTATCTGGATGACAATGGTCTATTGCGTTCGGGACCATTTGACGCTTCCATTTGCGAAGATGCCGATTTGAAGGATATATCTGCCTCTAAAGTAAAGTGGTTTCTCGAAATGGCGCGCGAATCGCGGGATTTTCCACTGAATGCCGGAACCGCTGTCAAGACGGTACTCTCACATTTACGCCTTGTCAAAAATAACAGACCTACCAATGCGGCGATCCTTCTTTTCGGTAATGAACCTCAGCGTTTTATTTACTCTTCTGAAGTGAAGTGCGCACATTTTCACGGCACGCAGGTTCAAAAACCCATTCCTTTTTATCAGGTATATAAAGGCAATCTTTTTGATTTGGTTGATCAGGCGGTCAATTTCGTCTTGTCCAAAATTGATCTTGCCGTAGGAACCCGCGCCGAAAGTATTCAGGCACCGGTTGCTTATGAAATCCCGAAGGAAGTAATTAGTGAATCTATTGTCAACGCTATAGCACATCGCGATTATACCAGTGCTGCCAGTGTTCAGGTCATGCTCTTTTCCGACCGTCTGGAAGTCTGGAATCCGGGCGAGCTACCTTCATCACTTTCTCTAAAGTCTTTATTAAAACCGCACGGTTCATATCCTAGAAATCCTCTGATTGCAGAACCTCTTTATCTGACAAAGTATATTGAGCGCATGGGCACCGGTATAAGAGACATGGTAGACCGATGTCGTGATGCAGGATTGACTGAGCCATCATTTAAACTCACCGATGGCTTTGTGGCAACAATTTACCGCAAACCGGGTGTAGCTTTAGAAACTGTCAGCAAGGCATCGGGAATAATTACTCAAGCAGAATCGGCGGACCAGGTTGGGACTAAGTCGGGACTAAGTCGGGACCAGGTGGAAATACTCCGTAAGTGCCTGAAAGATCAAGCCGTTGCCGACCTAATGGCGATTATTGGAAGAACAAATAGGACCAAGTTCAGGGACCAGGTACTCAATCCTCTGATTGAAAAGGATCTCATTACTATGACCATTCCCGATAAACCGACAAGCAGCAAACAGAAATACCGGTTGACCGGCAAAGGTCGCAATTTCATCGAAAAACTGGCAAAGAAATAAGAAGAGCAAAAACTGAAAGGTAATCAGATGGCTGTAAAGAAAACAAATGGAAAGAAAATAGAAACGCTTATTCATGATGAGGCGAGGCGTAAAAATATTCCGACTGCCGAGTTTCAGTCTGTCATCCAGAAAGAAGCGCAGGACCCGCTGAAAATAAAATATCCGCGTAACGTTGATGGATTGAACGAAGAAAAAGAAAACCGCAACCGCGACCTTGATCCGCAACTGGTCTGGCGTGGCAAGGATGAGCAGGACTGGTCGGATTTGGTCGTTCATGCGCCGCCGCTTTACATTCAGGAAAAAGTTCATCCCAAAGTTTTGATTGATGACTTGCTGAAACGCACCGAATCCGACAAGCAGGCCGCCGAAACGCAAACCGACCTCTTTGCCGATTTCAACGGCATGCCGGAAGATGCGACCAAGACAGATTTCTATCAGCACGACCAGAACTGGTCCAACCGCATGATTCTGGGCGACAGCCTTCAGGTGATGGCGAGTTTAGCCGAGCGTGAAGGTCTGCGCGGCAAGGTGCAATGCATTTATTTTGATCCACCTTACGGCATCAAGTTCAACTCCAACTTTCAATGGTCAACCACCAGCCGCGACGTTAAAGACGGCAAGGCCGATCACATCACCCGCGAGCCCGAGCAGGTCAAAGCCTTCCGCGACACCTGGCGCGACGGGATTCACTCCTACCTGACGTATCTACGCGACCGACTGACGGTGGCGAGGGATTTATTGACTGAAAGTGGCTCGATCTTTGTCCAAATCGGCGATGAAAATGTCCACCGCGTTCGGGCAGTGATGGATGAAGTGTTCGGGGAGGAGAACTGCGTAAGTCTGATTCATTTTGTAAAGACGACCGGGAAAGGTGGCGAGACGGTCGACACAATTACTGACGAAATACTTTGGTATTGCCGGAACAGAGAGCAGCTCAAGGTACGCTCTTTGTGGGCGGAAAGACCTCGCGCCACTCAGATTAAAATGTTCACGATGGCACAGCGGCCTGATCTATCTGTCTACACCATACCAAGGAAGCAACTTGAATCTGGTGATTTACCAGAAGCTGATCGTTGCTTTAAGCCGCAAGGCATGTTTAATGACAGTGGCGGACAAACTACCCGTTACGAGTATTCGTTTGAGTGTAAATCACTCGTGCCTCCTGGCTCCTACTATTGGCGAACGAATATTGATGGTATGCAGCGGGTTGAAAAATCCGGACGGCTTATCCTGATAGGTAACACACTATCACGCAAGCAATTCGAGGATGATTTTCCAGTTACTAGAGTAACTGCGTTATGGCTGGACACGATGCCTTCGGGGTTTGCCTCTGAATCGAGCATCTATGTTGTGCAAACCTCTACCAAAGTCATTCAACGCTGCCTCCTCATGACCACCGACCCCGGAGACCTCGTACTCGACCCGACATGCGGTTCGGGTACGACAGCTTATGTATCTGAGCAGTGGGGACGTCGCTGGATTACAATTGATACCTCACGTGTCGCGCTGGCTCTTGCCCGTGCCCGCATTATGGGCGCGCGTTATCCTTATTATCTGCTGGCTGACAGTCGCGACGGTCAACTAAAGGAGGCAGAAGTCAGCCGTAAAGAACCCTCCAGCGCACCGACGCATGGCGACATCCGCCAGGGTTTTGTTTATGAGCGCGTTCCGCACATTACACTCAAATCCATCGCCAACAATACCGAAATCGACGTGATCTGGGAAAAATGGCAGGAAAAGCTCGAACCAATCCGTAAAAAGTTAAATGAAGCCCTTGGTAAAAAATGGGAAGAATGGGAAATCCCGCGCGACTTCTCCACCGTCATTCCCGCGAAGGCGGGAATCCAGGAAAAAATGAAAGAAGTTGAAAAGCTTCATACCCAATGGTGGCAACATCGTATCAAGCGCCAAAAAGAAATCGATGCCTCTATAGCCGCCAAGGCTGAATACGAATATCTCTACGACAAACCTTATGAGGACAAAAAGAAAGTCCGCGTTGCGGGACCTTTCACGGTGGAAAGCCTCTTGCCGCATCGCGTGTTGGGTGTGGATGAAAACGATGAACTGATTGACGGCGTAAAAGATGCCAGTGATAAATACGGAACTGTACGCGACTTCACACAGATTATTCTGGAAAATCTTAAAGTGGCCGGTGTTCAGCAGGCACACAAAGAAGATAAAATCGTCTTCACGTCGTTGACACCTTGGCCGGGTTACTACATCTGCGCCGAAGGCAAATACATCGAAGGCGCTTCCATTAAACCCGCGCCCCTGGTGGGCGAAAGCAAGGGCATACAAAAAAATCCCGCACTGGGAGAAAAGGGCGCACCAAATAATCCCTCTCCCTTGACGGGAGAGGGTAAGGGTGAGGGTGAAAATGTGATTGCAGGTATAGAAAAACGCGCCGCCATCTTCATTGGCCCGGAATTCAGTACAGTTTCCCGTCCCGATCTGGTTGCCGCCGCCCGCGAAGCAGGCGACGCCGACTTTGATGTGCTCATCACCTGTGCTTTCAATTATGATGCCCATTCTTCTGAATTCAACAAACTGGGACGCATTCCTGTTCTCAAAGCTCGCATGAATGCCGATTTACATATGGCCGACGATTTGAAAAACACCGGCAAAGGCAATCTTTTTGTCATCTTTGGAGAGCCCGACATTGACGTCCTGGATACCAAAGACGGAAAAGTTCAAGTTAAAATCAAAGGAGTGGATGTCTTTCATCCCAGCACCGGCGAAGTCCTTAGCGATGGCGCCGAAGGCATTGCCTGCTGGTTTATCGATACGGATTACAACGAAGAAAGCTTCTTCGTCCGTCATGCCTATTTCCTGGGAGCAAACGACCCATACAAAGCATTGAAGACGACACTCAAAGCGGAAATCAACCAGGAAGCATGGGCAACGCTGAACAGCGACATTTCCCGCCCCTTCGACAAACCCAACTCCGGTCGCATCGCCGTAAAAGTAATCAACCATTTAGGTGATGAGGTGATGAAGGTGTTTAAGGTGTGATAAGTATTAATTACCAATTTAAGGTCAATATATGAGCTTGATTGATGACATTCTTAAGTGGTCAGAAAATGAACTTCCTTTATGGCAAAGAGACGCGACGAGGCGTCTCTTTCAGCAAAGTGTCGGATTAACAGATAATGATTACACAGAATTGTATAGTTTGCTAAAAGCTGCATATGGCTTGCAAAATCCAGCTAATTTAAAACCTATACCATTAAATAGCTCACATCTTCCGATAGCTCCACCTTCTAACGAAAGAGTTATTTTAAAATCAATGCGAGACTTAAAATATGTTAATCGTATAGCACCTGCTCAAGTATTAGACTTTGCGCCTATTGGAATAACTTTGATTTACGGTGACAATGGGACAGGTAAATCTGGTTATTCGCGGGTGATGAAACGGGCATGTCGTTCACGCGATCATTCAGAAAGAGTTCTTACCGACGTGACTGATGCCAAAGCAAGAACACGAATTCCGGAAGCCATTTTTGATATAGAAATAAACAGCGCAGCTAAATCGGTGACATGGATTGATGGTTCGACTACGCCCGATGAGCTATCAACCATCTCTGTTTTTGATTGTCATTGTGCGCGTGTCTATCTAACAGAAGAACAGGATGTTGCTTTCTTACCCTATGGATTAGATATAGTTGAAAGTCTTGCAAATAAAGTAATTCCGGAATTGAGTCTTCGTCTTGAAAATGAAATATCTTGTATCGACGTTGATAGGCAGCCGTTTAATCATTTGCTTGGCGAAACGGAAGTCGGTCGTTTAGTCGCTGGGCTGAACGCAAATACTGACATCGAAAGTATTAAGAAATTAGGGAATTTGTCTGACGAGGAGAAAAAACGGATTGAAGACCTCAACACCGCTTTGTCAGAAGTAGATCCAGCTACAAAAGCTAAAGTATTGAGACTGTCAGCAGAAAGATTGAAAGAACTTGCTAAAAGAATTGATAATTGCCTTGCAAGAGTCAGTGATGACAACATACAAAAAATTATTAATTTAGATGCAGATGCAATTGCTGCTTGTAATGAAGAGAAGAAAGCAGCCGAAGTATTACGCACTGGTGGAAATCTATTGCCTGGCACAGGCGAACACTTATGGAAAACTCTTTTTGAAGCAGCAAAAAAGTATTCTCAAGTTGCATATCCTACACAATCTTTTCCATATCTGGGAACTGACGCTGTCTGTCTTCTTTGTCAACAACCATTGATAGATGTCGGTGATAGAATTAAAAGATTTGATACTTATGTTTTAAATGATGTTGCTCAGATTGCTAAAACAAAAAAACAATTAGTTGAAGCAACAAGTAATGAGCTTAAACAATCTAATTTAAGTTTTGGGTTAGATAAATCTTTAACAGATGAGCTGCGGCTTATTGATGAAGTTGCAGTGAACAAAATTAACACATTTCAGGAGAATATTGCGACACGAAAAGAATGGATAATTTCTAATATTGAGTCACATGAATGGGATTCAATACCATTATTGAGTGAAAACCCGCGAAAACATCTAAGAAACATGGCGGCTCAGCAACTTAAGTCTGCAAGGATATTTCTTCGAGCAGCTAATTCACTTAAAAAGCAAGAGTTGATAAAAGAACGTAATGAATTGATTGCCCGTCAAACTTTAGGACAAAGTAAGGCGTCTCTTATTGCAACGATACAGCGAATGAAACTACGAAAAACGCTGGAATCTTGTAAAAACGATCTTAAAACGAGATCTATTTCTGATAAATCTAAGGTTTTTGCCAGGGAAACTATAACCCCTCTTCTGAAGAATGCATTGGAAGAGGAGTTTCGGGCTTTGGGTATTGGCCATATAAAAATTAAAGTTGAGGATCGTCCAGAAAAAGGGAAAATATGGTATCGACTCTTACTTGATCTACCATCAGCTCATAAGCTTGATAACATTCTTAGTGAAGGTGAACAACGCGCAATTGCATTAGGTTCGTTTTTGGCAGAATTAAAACTTTCTAATCATTCGGGTGGCATAATCTTTGATGATCCTGTCTCATCTTTGGATCATAAACATCGTGGCCGATTTGCAAAGCGCATAGCAAGTGAAGCGCAGAAACGACAAGTCATAATATTTACACATGATGTAGTTTTCTTATCTCAAATAAGGAGTGAATGTGCAAAGTTAAATATAAATCCGCTGACTTATTTTCTTGAAGAAAATGTCGGTTTTTTTGGAAATGTAGCAAAGGGACTTCCATGGATGCATAAAAGCTTTGGCGAACGTATTGACCAACTTGAAAAAGCTCATAAAGCATTAGAAAAATTGCCTTGGCCAGCAAGCCCATCTGAAGAATTGGCGGGTAAGATTATTAGACAATATAGTTTTCTCAGAGCTACGATAGAACGAATAGTGCAAGATTTGATCCTAAACGGAACAGTGCAGAGATTTCGTGATTACATTGAGGTAAAAAAACTTGACCAAGTAGTTGGCCTTGAACGGGCAGTGGTGGATGAAGTATTTCGACTTTATAAACGATGTAACGATATTATCGAGGCTCATGATCCGGCATCAGTAAAAAATGATCCACCGCCTACGCCTGATGAACTGAAAAACGATATTAAAGATCTGAAATATTTAATTGAGAAGGTTCAAGAAAAACATAAGAGTAATAAATCGTAATAAGCACCATGAATCATAACCGTATAAAAATTGAGTTTTTCCTAAATGAAATAAAAGGTGAAGGTAAATCAAGCCCCGCCGGTATGTATTGGAACGACTTTTTCCTGTTTCTTAAAAAACACAAAAGCCATAACGAACCTGATCCACCGGTTCCTTTAATACTGGCTGCATCGGGAGAATCAGACGCTTCAAAACATTTTAGGTTATCGGAACAGTTATATTGGGCTGCAGATCATAATTGTCTTGATGAAGCGATTAAGTTTCTGAAAAATATAAGTTCTGAAAAGTGGAATAAAGGTGCACTGGAAGACTGGAATAAATCCAACTACTAGAGATTATATAATGAACTTCCGCATTGCCGACACATTTACTGACAGTTTATCCAAACTGACCAATGAAGAACAGAAAGCAGTGAAAACAACCGCTTTTGATCTTCAGATGAATCCGGCCAATCCGGGAATGCAGTTTCATAAGCTGGAAAAGGCAAGGGATAAACGTTTCTGGTCTGTGCGTGTCAGCAGTGATTTGCGCCTGATTGTTCATAGAACAGAGGACAGTCTTCTTTTGTGTTATGTCGACCATCACGACAATGCCTATCAGTGGGCTGAAAGCCGCAAACTGGAAACCCACCCACAGACCGGCGCTGCGCAATTGGTTGAGATTCGGGAAACCGTCAAGGAAATTATCATTCCACAATATAAAGAAGCTGAAAAACCGGCCGCACAAGCAAAACCTCTTCTGTTTAAAGATTGTACTGATGATGAACTGCTGAAGTACGGCGTGCCGACTGAATGGCTTGATGATGTCCGCAAAGTCAGTGAGGATACCATACTGGAACTAGCCGACCATCTGCCGGGTGAAGCGGCGGAAGCGCTTTTGTGTTTAGCTACGGGAACACAGCCGCAAATCATTCCGCCTGCCGCTGTCGGTTCTGATCCATTCAAACATCCGGATGCCGAACGTCGTTTCCGCACCATGCAGAATATTGAAGAACTGGAACGCGCTTTGGAATTCCCATGGGAAAAATGGATGATTTTTCTCCATCCTGCGCAAAGGCAAATGGTGGAAAAAGATTATGGTGGTCCGACAAGAGTTTCCGGTTCGGCAGGGACAGGCAAAACCATTGTTGCCCTGCATCGGGCTGTCTTTTTGTCGCGCTCCAATCCCGATGCCCGCTTGCTTCTGACTACTTTTTCCGATACTTTGGCCAATGCTTTACGTATCAGAATGAGACGTTTGATTAGCAATACGCCACGAGTAGGCGAACGTCTGGAGTGCATTGCCTTGAATGAAATCGGTTTAAGGCTTTATGAAGCGAAGAACGGTCGCACACGTATTGTATCCGATGCGGAAATTGCCAAGATCATGAAAGAGGCCTCCACGGAAGTTCCTGACCATAAATTTCCGTTATCTTTTTTGATTACCGAATGGAAAGATGTTGTGGATGCCTGGCAACTCAATACTTGGGAAGAATATCGCGATGCCAAACGATTGGGGCGAAAATCGAGGTTGCCGGAAAAACAGCGCGTTGTTCTATGGTCCATATTTGAAAAAGTTCGCGTAAAACTGCAATCGAAAAAACTTTTAACCTATGCGGAAATATTCACAAGGCTGGCAGCGCACTTTGCAAAAAGTAAGAAACTGCCTTTTGATTATGTTGTAGTGGATGAAGCTCAGGATGTCAGCATCGCTCAATTGAAGTTTCTGGCCGCCTTGGGCTCCGGTCGCAAGAATGGACTTTTCTTTGCCGGGGATTTGGGGCAAAGAATTTTCCAGCAGCCTTTTTCATGGAAATCGCTGGGCGTTGATATTCGAGGGCGTTCCCGCACATTGCGAATCAATTACCGGACTTCGCATCAAATTCGCATTCAGGCCGATCGTCTTTTAGGGAAGGAGATTACGGATGTTGACGGCAATGTTGAAGAACGTCGCGGTATTGTTTCTGTTTTCAACGGGCCAAAACCGGCTATATTAATTTGTGACTCACAAAAAAAAGAAATTGATGCGGTTGCCAAGTGGATTAAGGAAAGAATCGGTGACGGCATGCTGCCGCATGAGATTGGAATCTTTGTACGAAGCGAGGCTCAATTGCCACGCGCACAATCGGCCGTTGAAAAATCAAAAAATTCCTATTGTATTCTTGACGACAAGGTGGAAACAGCCAGTGGTAATGTTTCAATCAGCACAATGCACTTGGCCAAGGGACTGGAATTTTGCGCAGTTTGCGTGATGGCTTGCGATGATAATGTTGTCCCTCTTCAGGAAAGGATTGAGATGGCGGGTGATGATGCCGAATTGGAAGAGGTTTACAACACAGAGCGGCATTTGCTTTATGTCGCCTGCACCCGCGCACGGGAACATCTGCTGATTACCAGCGGCGATTCGCCATCCGAATTTCTGGATGATCTGCAGGCCAATCTTTAAATTGAGAAGGATATATTAAGAACATTTTTATGACAGACAGCCCATTCAAATCAGCTTTAAAAGATTATTTCTTTTTCTGGCGGCCTTCGCTTTCACGAAGGCTGACGCTGGCCTTCACCATTTTCGGCCTGGCTATCGGCTATGCCGTTTATATTTATCTGGCTGTTTCTTCGACGAGTGCCTTTATTCATCTGGCGACCGATTCCGTTCAGCAGTACCTTACTTCAGCATCCCGGGAATCCATCAGCAGAAATCAGGGCGAGCTGCTGAAAATAGTCAACGAGCGCATGACGCATATCGCCAACGCGACCAGGGCGTTTCAGGGCATTTTCCCTCCGATGAGATATTCTCTTTATTTTAATGACGGCAAGACGTGGCAACACACCTATATGAATAAAAAGGGTGAAATTCATTCGGCGCCAATAACCAGCGCGGCGCTTGCCGCGGCACTGGAGGAGACCAAAACAAAAAAAATTATTCAATCGGCCTCTTTATTTTACGGCATGAACAGTACCGTCAATGTGAAAATCAATATCACTCCCGTGGGCAGTGATTATACGCAAATTTTTACGTTTGATGTCCAACGTCAGGGATTTCTCAGTGCTTTCTGGATGAACATAGCGAAGGCGCTTCTTTTCTTTCTGCTCCTTTTGCTGGTCTCGCGTTTGCTGGGACAGATCTTCAGCGCCCGACTGGCCCGTCCCGTTGAGCAGCTTTCCCGGGAAGCGGAAATCATTGCGTCGGGAGATTACGAACGCCGCTTCACAACCGGCCGGAAGGATGAGGTCGGCCGGCTGGCGGAAGCGCTCAATATCATGGCTTCCCGGATTCTGGATTCGACCAAGGAAAGAGAAAATATTTTTATCGGCATCCTGATTGCTTTGACGCGGGCCATTGACGCGAAATCGCCGTGGACAGCCGGGCACAGTGAGAGGGTTACCAAATTTGCGGAAGCCATCGGACGGGGGCTTAACTTTAATGAGGATGAAATGCGCGCTTTGACGATTTCCGCCATTCTGCACGACATCGGCAAGATTGCCGTGCCGGAACAGATTCTCGATAAACCGGGTAAACTGACCGATGAGGAATTCGATGTCATCAAAAAACATCCGCAGACCGGTGCGGACATCATTGCTTCCATTCCTTCCTATGAATTGATTCTGACAGGCATTGTACATCATCACGAACGCTGGGACGGAAAAGGATATCCCGGGGGATTGAGTGAGAAAGACATCCCGTTGATTGCGAGAATCATCTGTATTGCCGATGTGTACGACGCGCTGACGGAAGACCGGCCGTACCGCAAGGCGTGGAGCAAAGAACAGGTGCGGCAATTTTTTGAGGAGAACAGAGAGAAAATGTTCGATTCCGACCTGGTGGATATTTTTCTGAAACTACCTGAGATTTGAACTTTTGAGCCAGGCCCTCGCGGTGTCGATATCGAAAAAGTATTTCAATGACAGACCGGCGTTGATGGCTGTGGTCTCCAGAAAGTTAAGATAATCCTGATTTTCCGGGAGATCAACAAGGGCGCATTTCACTTTTGGCTTTTCGAAAGGTCTCCTGACAAAGGAATAGGTGTCCATGATGCCCAACCGTCCCTTCAGCGTGCGGATGTCCACCAGGACATGTCTTAATCCTTTTTCGATGATGATCGCAGCTCCTTCGGCCGCCAGTTGATCAATGCCGCTCTTTGTTATTTCGCCTGTCATTGTTACTTCCAGGATGGTGTCACATACTGATGATGTAATTTGATAGCCTGATTTATTTTCCATTATTTTTCTTTCATAACGTTAAGCTCTTATGAAAAGGCAGAGACTTGATGGCCTCTGCCTTTTGTTTGCGAATATTATCTCAGATTATAGCATTCTGCCTAGAGTGTAAGATAAAAGGGTGAAAACTATTTTTTGCCTTTTTTCTGCTGTTTGTCCTCGGAGGAATAAAAGTTCCCCATACTTTTGACGTTTTCATCAACCTGATTTTTTAAATCATTAAAGCTTTTCTGATACATCGCAGTCCAGTCATCCATCGTTTTCTTCAGATCAAGCGGCATCCAGGCCTTTTGAGCGGAAAAAAGATCAAACATCTTCCGGGTCTGTTCCTGGAACATCGCAACGGTATCGTTGTCGAACAGGTCTTCCAGCTTGTCATATCCCTCATCGACCGCTTTTTTGAATTCGTCACGGTTTTTTTTGTACATGCTGTTTAGCTGTTCCATGACCTTTTTGCCTTCATCGGTAATGCCTGGCGTGAGGTCAACAAAAGTCGTCATGATTTTTTCCGCCTGGTTCTGCAGGTTGACCATCGTTGAGAAACAACTCCCGAACGATTTTTTGTGCCAATCCATCATCTGTTTTACGATTTCCTTGTTGTCCATGATGAGCTCCTTTTCATTTTACTGGTATTTTACCGGGTTGAAATACTAAATTCTTTTTTTCACAGGGTTTTCTTAAAAGGAAATGCATAATAATCAAATTTTTTTATAAAACAATACGGAATAATATAGAGGAAAATACGGGGGGAAAACCGGTATTATGAAAATTTCAGCAAAAATGATCTTAGATTGGTTTTATGGCTCTGGATACCTAATTTTTTGCGGAGATTATCCCGATGGTAATCAACTGTCTTGGTCGAAATTTTGAGAATGTCGGCGATTTCTTTGGTGGTATATCCGTTCTTCACCAGATCCGCCACGCGGAGTTCCTGCGGTGTCAGGTCGAAAGAAGATTGGGATAAGGAACGCAGGAAGGGAGCAATGATCTGACTGAGTTGATCTTCGATCATCTTCAAATAAATCTTCTGCTGCTTGCTCAAAGCGCCTTTTTTCAGTTTTTCCAGATAGGGGAAAATGGAAGTTTTGACATTGGTCAGTACGTTTTCTTCAATTTGGCAACGGTCATCTTCCCGCTGCTTGAGGAGAACTTTTAACGCGGCATTCATTTCTTCGAGATTGCGGGATTTTATCGAGAGTTCCTCTTCTCTTTGTCTCAGCGCTTCTTCCGCCTTCTTGAGTTCGGTGATATCTCTGGCAATGGCCTGAATGGCCACAGGTTTGCCCTTGGACATCACGACAGATCCCCGGGTTTCCACGTAAACATCGGTGCCATCTTTGTGTTTCAATCTGTATTCGGTCAATTCTTTTTGGTTACCGGCCAAGACCCTTTCCATGGCCTGAAAAGCGGTGGGGATTTGATCTTCGCTGAGAAACGAAGCAAAATTAAGAGAAGTGATTTCTTCCCGGGTATAGCCGAGTCTTTGCAGCGCCGCATTGTTGGCGTCAAGAAAACGGCCCTCAAAGTCGTGAAGGTAGATAATATCGAGCGACCGGTTGAAAAGGGACTGATAACGATCTTCGCTTTCCTTGAACTTTTCCCGGGCCCTCTTCAACAGCGTGCCGGAAACGGGCGATGGATGTTTAGGATTCATCTTCTCTTTTTTCTTCATGGGCAACTCATTGAGCTAAAGAGAAAAGGAATTATTTTTCTATTTCAAACTTTGACTTATCCGCGCCGCAGACGGGGCAGGTCCAGGAATCCGGCACATCTTCAAACGGGGTTCCGGCCGCAATGCCATTATCCGGATCGCCTTTGGCCGGCTCATACACATAGCCGCAGACACTGCAAACGTAACTGGCGGCGGTCTGAGGCTTCACGGCGGCAGCGGGTTCTTCTTTGGAATAGGTCGGAGCGGTTTTGGGCGATTTGCCTCCCTTGACTTTCTGGTAATAAGCGTAGGTCATGGGCACGGCATCGCTGACCACGTCGCATTCAACGATACGGCCGACAAAGATGGTATGCGTGCCGCAATCCATTTCACTGTCCACCTCGACTTCCAGGTAGGAAACCGTGTGGTCCAAAACGACGGGCACCTGGGTGACCGCGGTCTTTGTTTTAACGTTTTGAAGTTTGTTGACGTCGCGACCGCTCTTGAAGCCGAAAAGACCGATGAAGGTCATGGGCGCTTCTTCGGAAAGAATCGACACGACAAACTTGCGGCTGAGTTTTATCAATTCATGCGTGTAGTTCTCTTTGTTGATGCTGATCGCCACCGTGGCTGGATTGGACGTGACCTGAAACATGGAATTGGCAATCTGACCGTTGAATTTCCCGTCCTGACCGGACGTGACGACGTAGAGGCCGTAGCTGATTTTGTGCAGAGCTGATCTGTTCATTATCGTTCTCCTTTATTCTTCTCGGGCGCCTGTATAACCTAATTTCCGTTCCAGCGCAAACAGAAATGAACCGCAGGGCAGAACGGGACGGGGCAGCCAGACCTACAATAATTTGAAAGACTTATCATTCCTTTTTTCTTTTGACAAAACAGGCCGTTTCCGATAATTGACCCCCATCAGAGTTAAAATCCCGATGGCTGAATTTGCGGATGTTTTTTGAAGAGTATGCCGGGGCTCTGACGCCATTTTGGATTCGCTAAAAGGAAAAATGAATTATGACATATGAGGAATTTTTAAAAAGAGACCACTTTGATTTTGAAGAAATTCTCGCTTTTTCCTGGGGAACGCTTGTATCCGATCCGCCGGAGCATTTTGAGGCGAAATTTCCGGCGCCGCCTTTTCTGATGGTGGATCGCATCTTATGCATTGAAAGCGACGGCAAAAAAGGCACGATTATCGCCGAGCAGGATATACGGCTGGACGCCTGGTATTTCCAGTGCCATTTTCCAGGCGATCCGGTTCAGCCCGGCTGTCTCGGCGTGGACGGTATCTGGCAATTGCTGGGCTTCTTCTGTGTCTGGAGCGGTGCGCTGGGGACGGGCAGGGCGCTGGGATGCGGCGAGGTTGCTTTCAATGGTCAGATTCGCCCGTTTAACAAATGTGTCCGCTTCGAGGTTGACGTGCGGCGCTATTCCCTTTTGAAAGAATCAGGCGCGAGCATCGTGATCGGAGACGGACGGATTTACGTGGACAATGAACTGATTGCCACTGTCGGGCAGGCGCGCACGGGTGTTTTTAAAAATATTGCCTACAAAGATTATCCGCTTCGTTCCAAATATTCCATTGGCGGAATCATGGAAAGGTAAATCATCAGGAAACACTTTGAATATCGTCAAAAGAACAGCGGCTTATTTTGCCCGGAAAGAATTTTGCCGGAATGCCATCAGCGAATGCGCTGATTTGAGTCTGCTCAAAGAGAAGCACACGCCTAAAGTGACGTTCGGCATCGTCCTCATCGTTTTAAGTTACTTGATGGTCATTCCGTCATTTTTTGTGGTCGGGGTCATTGCCGCCAAGTTGCGAAATCCTTTGGTTGGTGTTATAGGCATTCCACTGGCCTATGCTTTGACATGGGTGGTCACGATGCTGGGCATTTATCTGACCGGTCCCGAATACGCGAAAGCTCTCGGAAAATGGCTGGTGAGAATCATACTGGAAAAAATTCTCGGGGATGAGGCAAAGAAAATCGCTTCGAATCCGGATTGAACTATCGAAAACAGGAGAGATGAATGAGTCCGATTGAAGAAATAATCAGTGAGCTTAAGGTTAAAATTATTGATACACTGGGGCTGATCGATGTTACGCCGGAAGACATCAAGGACGATGAACGGCTGGTCGGCGGCGATCTGGGCATTGATTCCATTGATGTGCTGGAGCTGGTGATGATGATTGAAAAAGATTACGGCGTCAAAATTGACAACAAGGAACTGGGTGTCAAAGTGTTCGCTTCCGTGCGTGCCCTGGCCACTCACATCGCCAATAACCGTAAAAAAGGTTGATTTTCATTTCTAAACCAATCGTGCGCCGTTAGCCCGGAGTTTCTCTAATATGTCATTTCGGAAGCGAGAAATCTTGATCATTGTAAAAAAGATAAGATATCTCCCGTTGGCCGATATGACAGCTTTTTACTGATACCCCATATTAGCGCTTAAACTTTTTATTCCTATGATCAAAGTACTGCTCATTTCGGCCAATACCCTGAGAATTCCCTATCCCGTATATCCGCTTGGGCTGGATTATGTGGCAGGCTGCCTGGATTCCCGCTATCAGACAAAAATCATCGATCTCAATGATTATTCCCATCCGGAAACTCTGGACGCCTTGATCAGGGATTTTGCACCCGATTTTGTCGGGATATCCATCCGGAATATCGACAACACGGATGTAATCAACTGCCGGAGCTTCCTTCCCGAGTATCAGGCTCTAGTCAGTCAGATCAGAAAAAATTCTCAAGCCCGAATCATTTTAGGCGGCAGCGGCTTTACGATTTTTCCCGCTGAATTCATGATGGCGCTGGATGCCGATTACGGCATCGTCGGTGAGGGTGAAAGAATGTCGCAGCTTCTGGACGCGTTGGAGAAAAATGCGGATGTCAACAAAGTCCCGGGTGTTCTGACGAAAGACAAAACAGAGATTGTTTATGAGCCTTATGGGGGCATGATCCGCAGACATTTCGATCCGGAAAACCGGCATACCCGCTTTTATCTTGCATACGGCGGTATGCTGAATCTGCAAACCAAGAGGGGCTGCCCCTATCAATGCAGCTACTGCACGTATCCGCACATCGAAGGCGGCAAGATGCGCTTTTATGAGCCGCGCGAAATCGCCCGCAGCGCCCGCGACTTGCAGGATGCCGGCGCGAAATATATTTTTATCACCGATTCCGCTTTTAACGCGAGCTACGATCACAGTTTGGATGTGGCTCAAGCGTTTATAGAAGAACGTCTTTCCATCCCGTGGGGAGGTTTTTTCGCTCCCACTGTTCCTCCCGCAGATTATTTCAAGCGTCTGGCGGAGGCCGGACTGACGCATGTGGAATTCGGCACGGAATCATTATCAGATGTGGTGCTTAATAATTTGCGCAAGCCTTTTGCTTCGCAGAATGTTTTTGTCGCGCACAGGGAAGCACTCGATGCCGGCTTGCACGTTGCCCATTATTTTCTGCTGGGCGGCCCGGGTGAAAGCAAAGAGACGCTACAAACAACGCTGACGGGAATTGACCAACTGGAAAAAGCGGTGTTCTTCTTTTTCTGCGGCGTCCGTATCTATCCGCACACAGCTTTATATGATGTTGCTCTGAAGGAAGGGCAGGTTGCCGAAGGGGAGAATATCCTGCCGCCGGTATTTTACCGTTCGTCGGAAATAAACGTTAAAGAAATCATGACGATGGTGGAAACTCACGCCAACGGACGCCTGAACTGGATTATCGGTGCCGGCGAAGCCAAGGCCACCCGCATTCTGCCGAAACTTTACAGACGAGGTTTCACGGGACCTTTGTGGGAATACCTGATTCAGTAAAGACGGTGAGGCTGTTGAAAAACGCTCATCTGCTGCGTTGCGCTTCAAACCGCACCACTCGACGTATGTCTATATAAGCCTCGCGGTTCGATTTTTGCGCGCCTTGCATCTGGGCATTTTTGAACAGCCTCATTTAATAGGCCCTTCTCTCCCTTGAGGGGAGTGATCGAGCGAGGTAGGCATGAAATTATTCAATATTACAGCAAGATAAAAGGTTTTCCATGAAAACGATATCACGCTTCTTAAGTCCCGCTCAAATTACCGGAATAATTCTTTTGTCCGCTGCTGTTCTCTCCTTTTTCATCAGTTCGTTCCTCGCGATAGCCATCGCCCTCTTTTATGTTGTACTTTGTATTGCCGCTTCCTTTTTTCCGCAAAGCGGTTTTTACCTGCCGGTCATCAGCCGCGGCCTTACCGGGAAAAATCTTGTGGCGCTGACTTTTGACGATGGCCCATCCGAACCGATCACAAGACAAATCTTGGATTTGCTGGACAGGTATGCGGCAAAGGCAACTTTTTTTGTCTCCGGCGTCAATGCCGTGAAGCATCCCGACATCATCAGGGAAATCATCGCCCGGGGCCATTCTGTCGGCAACCATTCCTTTCATCATAATCCTTTGCTGATGCTGGGCAGCTATCATTATCTTTATCAGGAAATATTTCGGGCTCAAGAAGTCTTGCAGAAAATGGGAGTGAACACACAGGCCTTCCGGCCACCGGTGGGAATTGTTAATCCCAGACTGCCATCAGTGCTTGATAAATTAGGAATGTTTTGTGTGACTTTCAGTTGCCGGGCCGGTGATTTCGGAAACCGCCGTATTAAAGATCTAAGCTCCCGAATATTGAACAAAACCAAAGCCGACGATATTATTTTATTGCACGATGTAACACCGGGCAGTAATGAAGACAAGTTTATTTTATTGGCGGAGATTGAAAAAATAATGCAGGGTCTTGCCGACAAAGGGTTAAAAGTCGTTCCTCTTAGCGAGCTCATAAATAAAAAAATTAACTGATCACGATTTGATTCCGGCTTTCTTCTTCAGCCATGCGGGGGCAGTTTTGCGGCCGGCCATTTTCTGGAATCCAACCGGAAATAATCTTTTCATCCAGTCCAGCACATATGCGTCGGGACCGACCATAATGCGTAGCTTGTCCCTTTTGATTCCGGCGATGATAATTTTAGCCGCTTTATCGGCAGTGGTGTTGGCAAGGCCCCGGGTGAAAATCGTATGAGCATTTTCCCGGTTGATGGACGCGTCTGATGATTTGTAAAATTTTGCGTTGGCGGCGATGTTGGTCTTGATCCCGCCCGGATGAACGCAGGAAACTTTGACATGCGTGCCGGCAAGTTCCTGCGCCAGTGTTTCAGTAAATCCCCGAACCGCATACTTGGCTGTACAGTAAGGGCCGTTGTTGGGATTGGTAAAGATTCCGTTGACGCTGCTGATGTTGACGATATGGGCTTCGTCCTGCATTTTCAGATAGGGCAGAAATTCTTTGCTGCCGTAAACCACACCCCATAAATTGATGCCCATGAGCCATTCAAAATCCTCATAGCTCGCGTCTTCCAGCGTTTCGACAAGGGCAACCCCCGCATTGTTGATGATGATATGAACAGCGCCTTGAGCCTTGACCACATCCGCGGCATATTTTTTTACCTGATTGCGGTCGGCGATATCCACCCTGTGGGCGGTCATCCGCACATTTTTATTCCTTGAGCGCGCCATCTCGGCGGTTTCTTGAAGGCCGGCTTCATTCACATCCGATATTGCTACATGACAGCCTTCCACCGCCAGGTTAATCGCCAGCGCCCTGCCGATTCCGGATGCCGCTCCGGTAACGGCTGCAACCTTGTCCTTGAGATTTTTCATAGATTAGCCATTTATGTCTTTCCTACTGATTTTTCAAATTATTTATTGACGTGATAAAAAAATTTTGATTGAAAAATCAATCAATGATATGCATTTGTGCTTTTTGGCGTGAACGGGCAACGGACATCGGCCGATGAGGTAGGTTGATTGGAAAATCAATGGAGTCTGTTAAAGGAAGTTAGGGAAACTAACAACAATCATATTGAGGCCTTAGCGGACATTCCGTCTGATTCCCCCTGGTTTTCCGGTCATTTTCCGGGAGAACCGATTCTTCCGGGGATCGCTCTGATTCACCTGGTTCGGCAGGCCATTGAGCAGGTGGAACTGGAAAAAGGGAATCCGCTTCATTTGCACTCGCTCAAAAGAGTCCGCTTTATGCAGCCGGTGCGGCCGGGGGATACCCTGTCCGTCAGGATCAGCGCTGAAATCGGCACTGAAGATATGTTGTTTTCTTTTAAAGTGTTATGTAAAGAAAGCATAGTGAGCAGCGGAATGATGGCTGCGAAAAAGATAAAATGATAAAGAATACAAATAAGTATATTGAAGGAGGGTTGTGATGCCTGCAAGTCAAGATATTCAAGGCATTATAAGGCGCGTCGCCGAAATCATTATTGACGAGTTGAAACTGGAGGATGTGACCGCGGAGACATTCAGTCCGGATATGGATCTGGTGGATGAACTGGGCATCGACAGTATGGATCTGGCAACCATCGCTCTGGTCCTTCAGGATGAATACCGGGTGACAATAGATGAAGACGATTATCCGAAATTAAAAACCATTCGTCTCATCTCCGAATATATTAAGGATAAACTTCCCGTCAGGCATTAATAAGAAGTCAGGCCATATGCAGGTGAACAGTATAGCAGCCCCGGAATCATCCAAACCAAAATTTTCGGAACTCTTAGCCCATCCGGATGTCAAAGCGCGCTGGGAGAAGGTGAGGAAGTATTTTTTTCTGCGCGAATCGACGTACGATATGTCCAATCGCTGCAATATCCGCTGCGACGGCTGCTACTATTACGAAGGCGAAAAGCAATTCGCCCGGGAAGTGGGTGACGTGGAAGCGTGGCGCGAATTGATGAAATCAGAAAAAGCGCGCGGCATCACCTACGTGGTTCTGGCGGGCGCGGAACCATCGCTTGTGCCGGAGCTGCTGGAGGTGTGTTATCAGACAATGCCGCTGGGCAGCATCGCCACCAACGGTTTTAAAAAGATACCGGAGTCCGTCGGTTACAAACTCCATATTTCCGTCTGGGGCAACGACGAAACCAGTTTGAGAATCAGAAAGGCCAAAAATCTTTTAAAAAAGCAGATTGAAAA
This sequence comes from Deltaproteobacteria bacterium, assembly GCA_022710585.1. Lineage (GTDB taxonomy): Bacteria > Desulfobacterota > Syntrophia > Syntrophales > Smithellaceae > Smithella. The sequence goes on from JAKLGV010000002.1 coordinate 250,310, forward strand.
TTACGAAAACGACCCGCGAGCGGTTTTTGTTTATACCTTTACGCGGGACAATATTGATGAGGTGAAAGAAGTCACGGAAGAGCTGGTTGCCCACAACTGCAGATTGACCTTTAATGTTTTTTCCGCGCCGGTCGGCTACACCGGAAATCTGCGGCATGATGATGAATCGCTGGGTCGCACACGGCAGAGCATGATCGAACTTCTCAATCAGTATCCGCGCCATGTTCTTTTTTCCGTATACAATGCCGTGGCGCACACGCATCCCAAAGGTCTGCATGATCTTTACAGTTGTTCCTATCCCCGTCAGAACCCTTCGCAGGATATCGGACTGGGACGGTCGTTCCGGCAATACCGGACCGATCTGAACTGGGACCGATCGGTGGCCTGCTGTGTTCCGGATACGGATTGCGTGGATTGCCGTCATTACGCCGCCGGTTCGGCGGTCGTTACGGCGCGCCTCTACCGCCATGCCAACAGTCTGGCTGCCTTTAAATCGTGGCTGGATTATGTGGATACGTATCTGGCGGTCTGGGTGATGGGGTACGAAAAAGGTGAGAATCTCTGCAATGAGATTATAGAACCGCCGCAGGCGGCGATTAGTTAACAGATTGATGATGAATGCCGGTCGGCACCGGTATGACGATATTTTGAAGGCAATATAAAGATGAAAACAGTCAGTTCCCTACTGGATAAAGAGTGGCACGAGAGATACAGACGGATTTCCAGTCTGAATATCCGCAGTTCCATTTACGATGTGACCAACCGCTGCAATCTGCGCTGCAAGGGGTGCTTTTTCTTTTCGTCGGGTGAACATCAGGCGGCGCCGGAAGAAATGGATCTTCAAAAGTGGGAAGAATTCATTGACCGTGAAAAAGAAAGAGGCGTGAATCTGGCGATTCTGATCGGCGGCGAGCCGACGCTTTGCATGGATCGCGTCGAGGCCTTCTACAAGCGCCTGCCCACGTATTGTGCCACCAACGGTCTGATCAAGGTCCCCCGTGATAAATTTCCAGATATGATGGTGGGTATTTCACTCTGGGGCAGCGGCGAAGACGAAAAGATTCTCCGCGGACGTGACACCTTCGCGATCTCCAGCAAAAATTACGAAGGGGATGCCTACACCTATTATCTCTATACCATCACGCCGCGTCAGGTCGGCAAAATTGAACCGGTCATCAAAAGAATTGCCGATGTCGGCTTGAAGGTTCATCTGCAGCTTTTATCCAATGACGAAGGCGTGGACGGCTTTTCCTGGCAGGAAGGCGAGCTCAAGGATTTGCGTTTTGAAATGGACGACATGCTCGACCGTTATCCGCAAACAGTCATTTCCTGCAAATACTATCATGAAATCATCACCACCGGAAAAATGATGGGACGCAATTTCGGCTGGAGCGAATGTCCGTCCGTCACCGAAGCACTGGATAATAGAGCCAACCGTCCCCGCCGTCTGATCCATTTTGCCCGCTGGGCATCCGATTTGAAAACGGTTCATCGCTGCTGCACGTCGGCCACCCGCGACTGCTCCACATGCAAGGACGGCGCGGCGCACATGAGCTGGGTCATGGTCAACAAACGCGAACATCTGAAATCAACTCAGGATCTGCATAACTGGATTGAAGTTTATGAGATGTTTGCCAAGCTGTACCACTTTATTCCTTGGTAATACCCCCAAATTTTTGATATAGAAACCATTGCTAAATCAGAGCGCTATTTTTGTTGGCGTCGTCGTCGGCTTCCTCAACGTATGTATGATACGCCTCGTCGCCTCCTCCTCGCCGCCTCAATATCATCTTTGATTTAGAAATGGTTATAGCATTCCCCGTTTGCTTCGGGGGCTCATGCCATTGATATCTTTCAGGGACATTGCCATGGGTTTAAAGAAAACTTTAATTCTGGGTTACGATGCCGTGTCGTCTCTGGGGACGGATCTTGATGCGCAATGGCAGAAAGCGGTGGCCGGAGATTGCGGCATCGGCAGGCTGACCCGGTTTCCGCTGAGCGATAATTTTCCGGTGCGCGTGGCCGGCGAAGTGGCCGAAATTGATGCGCGTCCGTATCCTTTTTTGCAGCCCAGGGAAATGGCGCACTGGACGTCGCCGATTTTCAAATACGCGCTTTTGGTGGTCCATCGCGCTCTTCAAAGAAGCGGAATTGAAATCACGAAGGACATAGCGCCGCGCGTCGCCATTACCTTCAGCTCAGCCGTCGGCGGCCTGGATGCCGTGCTGCAGGCGGATCGTCTGATGGTTGCTGATGGGAAAATGCCCCACCCCTTTACCAATCCCAATTCCTGCATCAACATGGTCGGCGGTAAGGTTTCCATTCTGACCGGCGCAACGGGACCGATCACGTCAACGATTACGGCCTGCGCAACCGGTATTACGTCGCTCATCGTCGGTGAGATGCTGCTACAGAGAAATATGGCGGATGTGGTGATCGGCGGCGCGGTGGATTTCCCGCTCGTAGAGCCGATTGTGGCCGGATTTGCGACGATGAACGGCGCGTATCGTCCGAAAGAAGGGCAGCCCGAAGATCCGCCCGAAAAAACCAGCCGGCCGTTTTCCGTGAACCGGCGCGGCTTTGTGGTTTCCGAAGGGGCCGGCTGTATTATTCTCGCAACGGATGAATTCGCGAAAGCTCACGGACTTCCATCCAGAATGGAAATGGCCGGGTGGGCCATGACATCGGATGCCAGCCATTTTGTTTCTCCCAATTTAAAAACGGTGCAGAGGTGTATCGAAGAAGCCATAGCCAACGCCGGATTGAAGCCGGACGATATTGATGCGGTCAATGCGCATGCGACATCGACAAAGATTGGCGACAAAGTTGAAGCCGATGCATTGAAAAATATCTTTGGCGCTAAGCTGCCGCCGGTGTCGGCCAATAAATCGCAAATGGGACACGCGATGGGCGCCTCCAGTGCCATTGAAGCCATCCTGGCGATGGAAGGAATGCTGAAAGATACATTGCTGCCCACGATTAATTATAGTCCTGACAAGGAAATTGAGATAGACTGTGTTGCGGAAGGCGTAAGAAAACTGAAACAGGAATTTGTTTTAAAAAACGCATTTGGTTTCGGCGGATGCAATTCCTGCATCATTTTGCGTAGAATTGATTAGTACATGTCATTCCGAGCGCATGCGAGGAATCTTATAATAATAAACTAAGACTTCTCACCTGATAAATCGGGATTCGAAGTGACATAAATAGGTAGAGTATGAAAGCTCCGAAAAATAGAAGAGTCTTTGTTGTAGGTTACGGAACGGCCACGCCGCTGGGCAGCACGTTTGAAAAAACGTGGAAAAGAGCGGTGAAGGGTGAAGCCGGTTTCCGCAAAGTGACCCGCTGTAAAGTGGAATCCGCCTGCGATGTGGTTGGGGAAATACCCGACTGGTATCCGCTGGAGCTTGATTTTACGGACGCCAAAGAAGTCTATAATTGGAATGCCGCTTTTGTGATTTTAACGATGGCCGTCTGCAAGGAGGCGCTGGAGCATGCCGGCATTGTTGTGGACGCGCAGATTGCACCCCGGATGGCCTGTCTCATCGGTTCAGCGCTCAACGGTTCCGACGCTTTCCGCATTGCCGTTCACGATCTGGAACATCGCGGACCGCTGCGGGTCAGCCCGTATCTGCTGCCGAATCTGTGCGCCAATCTCCCCTCCGGCAAGGCGGGCATGCTGCTGAAATTTACCGGTCCGATATTTTCACCGCAGGGCGCCTGCGCCTCGGGCAATCATGCGATGGGCATTGGCGCAAGATTGATCCGCGACGGCGACTGCGATTTTGTTCTGGCCGGCGGCGCCGACACGCCTATTCTTCCTGAGCTGATTCACGGTTTTGCCAATATGAATGCTACCGTCAAGGTTCATCCCAAAGATCGCGCTTATGATAATCCGGCACTGGCCTCGCGGCCGTTCAGCGCCGACCGCAAGGGGTTTGTTCTTTCGGAGGGCGCAGGGGTTGTTGTTCTGGCGGCGGATGACGTGATCAAAACTTACGGCCTCAAACCCAGAGCGGAGGTTTTAGGGATCGGCTGGACATCGGATGCTCATCATTACACCAGTCCCAACATGCCGACCATTATTCGCGCCATCCGGGAAACCATCGCGGACGCGGAATTGCAGCCGGAAGATATTCAGTATATCAACGCCCACGGTACGTCCACACCCAAGGGTGACAGCACGGAAATCAAATGCCTGCGCGAGGTGTTCGGCAGGCAGATAGAGAAGATTCCCGTATCGTCAAACAAGTCGCAGCTGGGGCACACGCTGGGAGCGACTGCTGCGATTGAGGCGGCGCTGACGATTGAAGGGATGCGAAAAGGAATCATTCTACCCACGATCAATCATATCCCGGATCCGGAATTTTCCGATATCGATGTCGTGCCCAACGAGGCCCGCAAAAAGAAATGCGAAATCGCCCTTTCCAACGCGTTCGGTTTCGGCGGAACCAACTGCTGCGTGATTTTCAGAGGAGTGTAGGCATGAGACCCAAACCATTCAAACCGGCAATCGATAACAACGATGAACATTACGTGCGAGACCTGACGAGCGGCCTGGTCTGGCATCGTTCAACCTACAGGGTGTTGTATATTGACACGGACCGCTCGCAGGTGGTTTATCATTCCAATTATCTGCGCTATTTTGAGGTTGGCCGCACCTCGTTGATGCGCGATCTTGCCTATCCCTACAAGGAAATAGAAGACAGCGGCTATGTGTATCCCATTTACGATATGGGCGTGAGCTTTCATCAGCCACTGTACTACGATGACGTGATGTATATTCACACGCGACCCGTCAATCTGGAGCGTGTGCGTTTGCAGTTCGATTATCTGATCACGCATGCGGAAAAAGGGCACATCATCTGCACCGGCTATACAAAACATTGCGCCCTGAATCTGTCCGGCACTCCCGTGGCCGTGGATCCGAAGACGGTTCAATTATGGAAAGCTTTTCCGGCATAAATGAAAAAGCAAGGTATTCCTGCGATCTGGAGATCTATCCCTATCTGTGGGATCACCATCTGGAAGGCAAAACCATTCTGCCGGCCGTGGAATCTCTGATTGTTCTTGCCAGAGCGGTTCAGGCCAATTATCCGCGGATGACTATAAGCTATCTGCAAAATGCTTCCTTTCATCGGCTTTTACCCATCGCACCGGATGTGACCCGTCAGCCAGTATGCGTGAATATGGAATTTTCAGGCGATGGCGTCATGACCGCATCGCTTAGGACATCATTAAAATCCAAGACCGGACATATCCACCGTGAGATGGAGCACGCGCGCGTTAACTTCGTCACCGCTGATGTCCCGGCATGTGCCGCGCCTCCTTTTATTGCCATTCATAAGCTCAAGGGGCATTGCATTAGCGTGCCTGCGTTTACGGTTTATCGCGACCTGGTTCCTTTCGGCGCCGCTTATCAGAATATTATCGGTGATCTTTCGGTTTCAGAGGAAGGGGCGCTGGCTTATCTTTCGGGTGGCGATAACGAAGCGGACGAAAATCTGCTGGGGTCACCTTTCCCCTTTGATGCCGTCATGCACGCCGCCTGCGTCTGGGCACAGCGTTTTGCCGGCATGGTCGCTTTTCCCGTTGGTTTTGAGAAGAGGATCATTTATCAAAAGACAAGAAAAAGGGAAGAATATCTTGGACGCATCGTGCCGGTCAGTGTTACGAAAGAATCGCTGACATTTGACGCGTGGATTTATCAAGATGACATCATGTGCGAATGGATCAGCGGTATTCAAATGATGGATGTGACGCATGGGAGGATTAAGCCGCCGGAATGGATAATGGAAGGTAAGAGGTAATAGGTAAGGGATTAGAGGGGAGGAGTAAGGTGTGAGGAGCAAAGAGAAATGGTGATAATATTTTTGATTTTTCTTTTTGCTTACCTGGCCGGGTCCGTTAATTTTGCCATTCTATTTTTTAAAATAGCCGGCAGGGGAGATCCCCGTCTGGGCTTCAGCGGCAACGCGGGAACTACCAATGTTTACCGCCAGGCGGGAATGTTATGGGCGACGGTGGTTTTTCTGCTGGATATCGGCAGGTCATTGGCGGTCGCGCTGGCCGCGATTTATTTTCTGGAAAAATCTTTGCTGCCCTGGGCCGGTTTTTTTCTTGTATTAGGAAACAGCTATCCTTGTTTTCATGGTTTTCGCGGCGGGAAAGGTGTGGCCAATTATCTGGGCTTCACGCTGCCTGTTGCACCCTGGGCGGCGCTGGCTGCGGCCATCGTCTGGCTGGTGGTTTATTATGGAACGGTCAGGGTTCCTTTCATCGCTTCATTTTTTATGGTGCTGACACTGGCTGGCGGACAGATGACTGCTCTGGAATGGCAGCCGTGCGCGGTGGCTGGCGCTGTCGCCACTTTCGCGCTGATTTTATTCAATCACCGGAAAAATATTGCCGATTACCGGAAAAATGCCGGTGGCGACGCCATCTGAACATAGACTATTTTCTGCTGCTGAATCTTTCTTCAAATTCTTCCGGTGTGAAGCTGTATTCCTGCGTTCCGTAGCTTTCCACGGAGAAGGAAGCGCAGATGCTGCCCATCCAGGCGCACTGCTCCATGTCTTTGCCGTGCACCAGTCCGCTTAACAGACCGCCGCGAAAGGAGTCTCCGGCGCCGGTTGGATCGATGACTTTCCTGACTTTAAAGGCGGGAACGGAAATTTCCCGCTCCCGGGTGGAAATCTGCGAACCCTGTTCGCCCAGTGTCGTGATGAGCGTTCCGGCCATTTTCAGCAGTGTATTTTTGTCGAGCCCCGTTTTGCTGATAATCAGGCTTAATTCGTAATCGTTGACGATCAGGATGCGGCTTCCTTCAATCGCCTCAATCAGATCTTTTTTGTCCCACATGGGTAGGGACTGTCCGGGATCCAGGATGTAATCGATTCCCCGGTCTTTGCAGGCCGCCGGATAATTCACCATATCGTCGAAGTTGCCGGGAGAGACGATGACGAGGGTATTGTGGGGATTGAATTTATCAAAGTTCAGTGTTGACTGATATTTCATCGCGCCGGGGTTGAAACCGGTGATCTGATTGTCGGCTTTATCAGTGGTGATGTAGGCGCCGGCGGTAAACTCGTCAGCGATGATCTTAATGCCTTCCGTAGAGATTTCATTTTTCGCGAGCCATTTGAAATATCGCTGATAATCGTGACCGATTGTGGCGCAGATGAAAGGATTTTCACCCATCAGCTTGAGAGCATAAGCGATATTGCCCGCCGTCCCGCCGTACTTTTCCTTCATGCCGTTGACTTGGAAACAGACATTGATCATATGAATTTTATCCGGCAGGATGTGGTCGGAGAAATGGCCGGGAAAATCCATAATCCTGTCATACGCCATGGAACCGGAAACAATAATGTTCATAAAACCAACCTTTTCAATCAGAATTTGTATCTTTTCAATTTCTCGGGTTAATGTGACTGCAAAGCGGAGAGTCCGCAATCGTATTCTTAATACGATGATAAAGCCAACAAAGTTAGCCAAAATACTACTGGTAGCGCGAGCTGCAGAGTAACGCATCATGAATCATCCGCTACTTTACCGTTAACTTTCTCCTACAAAGTGGTCATTGCAAACGAAAAGATTCAACTGGAAGCGATCATAGGGAATAACAAATTGTGTGTCAATAATATTTTGTCTCGCTATTTCTTGATGTTTATATCGTAATTGGGCAATAAACGTCCAACACTCAGCAATACTTTTCTATAATAGTAAGTCAGGAGAAGAATTATGGCACCACTGTCCACTCTGTATCGATAATGAGTGTCTTGTCGTCCGCGTGCGTCCCATCCGCGCTCATAAACCAGAGAACGACTTCACCTGTCAATTCTTTTCTCCACAAAATGTCGGCAATGCCGTCAGCATTGAAATCATCGGTTTCCACAACCGTCCATGTCGTATCGGTCAGAAGCGTCTTATAACTTGACCGTGTCCCGTTCGCATTCATAAACCACAGAACAACCTGGCCACTGGATTCCTTTCGCCACAAAATATCGGCAATACAGTCAGCATTGAAATCATCTGTTTCCACCACTGTCCAGGCCGGATCAGTCAAGAGAGTCTTATAGCTGGAACGTGTCCCATACGTATTCATATACCAGAGAACAACTTGGCCGGTGGATTCCTTTCTCCACAAAATGTCCGCAATGCCGTCAGCATTGAGATCTTTTTTTATAGTACCAACTTTGACAACGAAATCCATGCAAGCGCTTGTTCCGTAATCCGTAACTATGCGCAGGCAACCGGATGTTGCACCACATGCAGGAACTTTTACGACAATCTGGGTATCTGACCATGAGATAATCGCCCCATTGACTCCGTTGAAATCAACATAACCACCACCCTGAGTCGGTCCAAAGTTTGACCCATTAAGAGTAATATCGCTTCCCTCAATGCCTTCCGTTGGTGGAATCGGAACAACTGGTATGAGCTGATACATTCCATTAATTAAGATGGAGTCACCGGCAGCCAAATTCTGTGTCACAGGATAGGGTTTGTCCCAGCCTGCCACATCACCCCAGGTAACCGTGTAATCACCGGGCGTTAAATAACCAACTACTGCATCGCCATTGAAAGACACGCTAAAAGACTCCGGCCCTGTCATTATCCATGGCGCGGTCAAACTGTCCGGAGAAGGGTCTATTGTTATGGTGCCTGAAGATGGCTGATATGTCCCGGTAAAGGTAATAGAATTACCGGCAACAAGATTCTTTGTTTCGGAAACAGGTTTTATCCATCCTGTTACGTCACCCCAGGTAATAATATAATTACCTGGATCTAAATAACCAACGACTGCATCGCCATTATTGGATGCACTGAATGAATTAGGTCCGGTCAATGTCCATGGAGCATTCACACTATCCGGATTGGAATCAACTGTAACCACACCCTTCTGATCGCTTATAATACTTTGTATCCGATTGCCGGATTCGTCATATTTATATGCGATCCGTTTTCCTGTGGCCTGGTCATCAATATAGGTAAGTCGGTTGCCGGCATCGTAATAATAATTTAGATTGCCTGCAAACGCAGAAATGGCATTGATGAAAAGAAAAGCGTTGAGAATAAGAATAAATAATACCGGTAATTGTTTTAGACATTTGGTAATTTTCATTCCTTAATCCTTTGCAAATTTAGTTTTATCAAATACTGCTCTGTGTGCTCAATGGTCCGGTTGTTGGCCGTAACAGTTTTAAGCCGGTTGAATGCGTCGTAGGTCATGATATAGGCAATGGATGCGTTTGCCGCGGAGGTCATGTTTCCGACATCGTCATATTGGTAGGCAATGGTATTACCGCCGGAGTATAGCTTCTGCCACAGACGGTTATTGGGATAATAGGTATAGGTGATCATCCTTACGTCCGCATCTGTGCGGGCTTTAAGATTGTTTCTCTCGTCATAGGTATAGGTCGTAACCTTGCCCAGCGGGTCGGTTTCTGTGACATGATTTCCCGCCTGATTGTATTCAAACCTGCTTTCCTGGTTCTTTGCATCCCTGACAGAGTTGAGCTTGTCCACACCCGTACCGCCGGAGCCGCTGTGGGAGAGCGAGGTAACTTTTTCCACGTTATTGATATAATGCTTATTTTTTATCATTCCCATAGCTTATCAATGGGCACATTTACCCTTTTTCTTGAGGCATCGTATTTATACCATTTTATGCGTGGGTCATTTATATTTACCTCTTTAATGTCAGTCCATGGCGTAGGCGCAAGCTCAATGCCGTAATCACCTTCATTTTTGCCTTCTTCTAAAAAACTAACAGCCCCACCACCATACCAGTGCAGCTTTATAGTTCCACATTCAATATGTCTATTGCCAAAACTAAATGCAAATCTTCCGATGCCACGAGGTTTTGTAAACGAAAGATTTCCTTTTTTTACTTGAACATTTTTTTTGTCAAAATTTGCTATTTTATTTGCCATGAAATATGATTCATATGTGGCATATTCATCAGCTCCAGTAGCAATAAATACGGATTTTTCTTCTGTCTGATTCTCTGACCAATATTTGGTAAATTTTATGGCACAGGATTCCGAGTTTTTTTTAAGTAACATCATCTTCCCTAAAGGCATCACTATACCTGTTTGTCCAATGTGAACATCATTTGATCCAGGGGCACCAATATCACCAAAATAGAAATTAATAGCTAACGCTTGATTCCCTTCCAATTGTAAATAAGCTATTAAACAGCAAAATATAATTATAATTTTTCTCATTTATCCCTACCTCTCTTTTTTAGCTGCCGTTGACCCATTTATAGACATCCACTTGAATTGTTCCCAGCTGACTGGCCATTCCTTCGTCTATTCATGATGATCATAGTATTATCGTATGCATTATAAATCGTACCCCATGACGGAAATAAATCGCCCCATATGTGAGTAACAGTTTCCCGATTCCAACCAAAACCATTCCATTCTTTACCACCATGTTCTGGAGTAGCAAAATCTTGTGCAGAATGTGCTGCTTCACCCACAGAAGTATTACTATTATTTATATAATTATTCATATTCTCTATTTCTGATACATCGTTTTCACCAGGCATTCTCATGCCTTGCTGTACAACCGACTCTGGTACTATGGCTTGTGAACCCGTTCTAAAATCCACAGCTGTTGAATCATACGCCGCTGAAAGACTTTCACCCAAACCGTAACCTGAGTTTATTGCTGCCACAAATGTAATTGCAGTATGCCAAGGGGCGAAAAGTTTCCCACTCGGATCGCCCCAGTTCACCGGATTGGCGCCTACGTAATTATAAACGTTAATTCCCCCCGCAAACCCAATCGGATCTTTGGTTACAAACCTTCCGACCTTGGGATCATAATATCTTGCTCGGTAAAAATACATGCCCGTTTCGGAATCGTATTCTCTGCTTGTAAAGGCATACG
>JAKLGV010000020.1 GCA_022710585.1 Deltaproteobacteria bacterium
TGAGCTAAGAAACATCATTGAAATGAAGCTCAAAAAGATTACCCGGCTTCGGTAACATCTTTTATGAGGCAACGTTTCCTATCCACTCTCTTCGCTCGGTAACATTTTTTAATGAGGCAACAGGGCTTTATTGCTTGCGGCGGTTAATCAAAGCCATCAGATACCTTGATTTAAACTGCTGACTGGCCAGTACCTGCTTTGCCGGCGAAAGCTTTAAAATGACACCAAGCACTGCCGCCATCGCCCGATGGCTGAGAAGTACCTGATTATCAAACAAAAGATTTTGCAGCTTTCCCCGCTCGATGGCCATTAGCACAATTCTGTGAACTGAATTGACTGGTGTAATGAGCCGCTTCCGGCGCGGCGCCAATTTGAGCGCATCAACACGGCACGCCCTCAGACAAACGCCGCAGCCCAGACATTGTATTTCATTGAGCTTTGCTTTCTTTCTTTCCGGCTTGCGCGAATTGATCACCGCAACCAGCGTCATCGCTTCCACCGGACAAACCGATGCGCATTTTCTGCAGCCGCTGCATTTATCCTCGATGATTTCCGGGATAAAATTAGTCGTATGCACAGGATTTAGAAAACCGAATTTTCTGGCGGCAATCAACGCCTCGCAGCAGCAGCCGCAGCAATTACAAATAAAGCCAACCCGCTCCTGAACATTTTCGCCAAACTGAATAAGATTATGCTCCCTCGCTTTTTGCAGGATATCCAGTCCCTCAACCGCCATGACCTCTCTGGCAATTTTATGACGAATCAGAGATTCCGCCGGTCCATTGAACGTCATGCATATCTCCATCGGCGCGTTGCAATTCCTGCCGACATGCCGCATTTTATGCCGGCAATAACAAACGCCGATGCCTATCCGGGAAGCCGTTTTGATAACCTCCGATGCCCTTTCGTAATCCAGAACATGAAGCGCATTTTCGTTGGTCAGCACGCCTTCATTGACAAAAATTCTTCCCAGTTGTGTTTCTCCGTTCAGAAAAAGGGATTTGATAAAATCCTCTTCCACGTTCAGATACTGGTAAAATAATTCGGAAAGGACTTTCTGATTGATATCGTTTCTGTAACGCATCATGGTAAATTCAAAAAATCCCGCCATCGGAGGCGGCAGAACATACGTGCAGCTGCCATTGTCTTCGTAATCCAGAAGAATGCCGCGATCAGCCAGATCACTTAAAATAATTCTGGCATCGGCGAGGCTTAACTTCCAGATGTCGGCGGCTTTTTTATCGTCAAAAGGCTTGATGGGAAGTTCGGAAACCAGTCTAGCTTCCTTTTCTGAAAAAAGAATCTTGAGGATTTTGAAAAGAAATTCCGTGGGCGGAGCACCCTGCGGAAATAAGTTTAATCTCTGAACCAATTTATTGTAACCGTTGGCCTTGATAGTATCCTGATGTGCCATTTCAATTTCTCCTCCGCGGCAATCCAAAACCTATCACTGTCGTCTACATCATCAGAAATATTAAAATATCTTTTTACAAGAAAACCCTTTCTTCATTTGCCATTATATCACTCAATTGGATTTCGTTTTGAAAAAATTAATAGTCAACTCTGCCGGGCGTTGCCACCATATCCGAATGGATTTCGATGGTCACATAGCGTCCCTTCTTAAAGCTCCCGGAGTTAACGACAAGTGTATCTTGAAAGCGTTCGACGCCGTGCGCTTCATGAATATGACCGCACAGGCAGAGATTGATTGGATGTGCTCCAATAAACGCCTTGACGCTGTGACTGCCGCCGCGCAGACCGATAAATGACCTGTCGCGGACGCGCCTCGGCGGTGCATGCGAGACTAAAACAACTCTGGAAGCATCCCGCACCTTCCTGTAACCCGCCTCCAGCGTCAGAGCGATTTCCTCCTCTGAATATTCCGTGGCCGTATTCAAAGGCGTTGGTGAGGATCCGCCGACACCAAAAAAACCGACTCCATCTAAAACCAGTCCTTTCCCATGCAGACTGTAGCCCTTCTCTTCAAGTAATTCCTTAACCTCTTCCCTATCCCAATTGCCGTGCACAGCAAGAATCCGCTTTGAATATTGCTCCAGGCAGGCAAGAATGTCCATTGCCTCAGCTCTCGTTTTTGTATGAGTGATATCTCCGGATATGATAACCCCGTCCGCAGCACGAATAAGCGGTGCGGCATTATCGATTGGTTTGATTGCTCCGTGAATATCGCTGATTACAAAAAGTTTCATCGTGAACCAGGCTGAAAACAAATCCCGATCATTCAAGGCGAACCATCCCGCACGCCAAGCGCTTGTCACTCCCGCCGGGAGCGGACATCGTGTCGCTCGGAACGCAAGATGAACAGACCCTCAAACGCCTTCTTCAGGACACGGGATGGCAATCCCATCTCACGCTACAGAAAGACCCTTCTCCCGCAAATATGTTTTCACATCCTGAATCTTCAGCAGGCGGAAATGAAAGACCGAAGCGGCCAGCAGTATCGTCGCGCCGCCTTCCACAGCTGCTTCGTAAAAATCTTCCAACTTACCAGCGCCGCCCGAAGCTACCACGGGTAATGTAACAGCAGAAGAAATCGCTTTGGTGAAAGGAATGTCATAACCGGCTTTGGTGCCGTCGCCGTCCATGCTGGTGGGCAGAATCACGCCGGCGCCCATTTCCTGACAAACTTTTGCCCAGGCCACAGCATCCTTGGCCACGGGCAGCGTGCCGCCGGACACTACCAGTTCAAAACCGGAAGGCATTGCCGTATTTCTTTTGGCGTCAATCGCCACTGTAATTTTATCCTTGCCATATTTATCGGCGGCTTTCCGGATAAGCGAAGGATCTTTTACCGCGGCACTGTTCATGGACACCTTCGACGCTCCCGCCGACAAAACCATATCAATGTCTTCCAGAGAAGCAATACCGCCCCCGACTGTCAGGGGAATCTTGATCACTTTCGAAACATTCTTCACCCATTCCAGTCTTGTCTTGCGGTTTTCCAGCGTGGCCGCGATATCCAGCATCGCCAATTCGTCGGCACCTTCCGCCTGATAGAAGGCGGCGTTTTCCACCGGATCTCCCGCTTCCTTAATATCAACAAAATGAACGCCCTTCACCACTTTTCCGTTTTTCATATCCAGACACGGCATGATTTTGATCGGCTGCATAGAAATGTCCCCTTTTCCTTTTTGATTTTGAAATGTGCTACTCTTTTAAATCAAACGCATTTAATTTCATACTATTTTTTTCCAACTCGCCCAGAGCGCAATAGACGTATTTTCCCTGCATCAGATCGCGCAAATAATATTTTTCGCATCAGCGAAAACACATTGGGAAATTGCGCAACGATTTCCTGATAACTCCTGCGTCCCACGATCACATCAAATTGCATATCCCGAATACGGGCACTGGCCATAATCGCGTTAAAGGTTGCCAGTTGAAAAGCATAAAACGGCAAAGACAATTTCCAGGCCGCCCTGAGCTCCGGCAGGATGCTTTGTTTTATAGCGTCTTTATAAACACCGGCAGCCTCGGAGTTTGAAGGCAGCGTTTTAGCGATGGTGCGTGCGGCTTCTTCGCCGCTTTTCAGCGCGTAATAAATTCCCTCCGCCGTTATGGGATCAACGAACGAAGCGGCGTCACCGGCCAGCAGGATATTGCGGCGGCAGAAAGGCCGCTTCGTCAACGGCGAATACAATGGAATGCCATGCCCCCTGGCTTTGTCGGCCAATGCGCGGGGCAGTCCCAGAGACTCCAGAAAATCAGCCAGCAAGCCGCGAGTGTGACGCGCCTGTTTCAGCGGAACGCCAAGGCCGATGGAGGCATCTTCTTTTCGGGGAAATATCCACGCATAGCCGTCGGGAAAAGCGCCGAAATAGAAGCCCAGTTTATGAAGGTGCTGCCGGACAATATCGTGTTCGCCAGACACATGAATTTCCACGCCGATATCCGCCGGACGAGCGTTATAGCCCCAGAGATGCGACGTCACGCCATTGACGCCATCGGCGCCGATCAACGCCCGGCAGCGATAGATACCGAGAGTCGTTTTAACCTCTATGACATGACTGATCTCGGAAATGGAGAGGACCGATTCCTCTTCGTGAATTTCTGCGCCGGCTTTCACTGCCCGCAGAGCCAAAAGATGATCGAACGTCGGCCTGTTTACCACATAACCGACTTTCTCTCCGCCGGACATTTCCACGCTTTGATGGCGGTAATGGATAACGGCGCTCCTGATTTCCTGTTCGATGGCGGCCGAATAATCGAAATCCAAAAGTTTGATGACCTTGGCGGAAATCCCGCCGGCGCAGAGTTTCCGGCGCGGCATCTTTTTCTTTTCGATCGCCAGGGTCCGGATGCCCGCACAGGCCAGATGATATGCGGCATTGGCGCCGGCCGGTCCCAGCCCGATCACCATCACATCATAATCGCTGTTTCGATCAACCGCGCTCACCATTGATTCCATTTCACAAAGCCAGGGTTAAATCTTCCGTTTATCAATCACCCGGCTGGCTTTGCCCTCCGAGCGCGCAATCGTTTTGGGCTCCACCAGTTTAACCTTGGCCGTAATGCCCAGAAACTCTTTCATGTCCCTGATTAACTGCTGTTCCAGTTTCTGCAGCACCTTCACCTCACCGGCATTGGCAAACAATTTCTCCGTCACCTCCACCTGGACTTCCAGCGTATCGAGCGTGCCCGCGCGTTCCACAATGAGTTGATAATGCGGCTCCAGTCCCTCGATATTAATCAGAACAGCTTCAATCTGTGAGGGATAAACATTAACACCGCGGATAATCAGCATGTCATCGCTGCGTCCCATAACGCGATCCATCCGGTGAAACGTCCGGCCGCAGCGGCAGGGAATCGTATTGATGCGGGACATATCACGGGTGCGGTAACGGATTAAAGGAAAGGCTTCTTTGGTCAGCGTGGTGAAAACCAGTTCACCCTGCTCGCCCAGCGGCAGCACGTCACCCGTTTGCGGATTGATCGTCTCCACCAGAAAATAATCTTCAAAAACATGCATGCCTTCCTGCGCGTCGCTGCATTCCATGGAAACACCCGGCCCCATGATTTCAGAAAGTCCATAAATATTCATCGCCTTAATGGCGAAGGCGTCTTCGATCTGGCGGCGCATCTGCTCGCTCCAGGGTTCGGCGCCGAAGATTCCCACGCGCAGTTTCAGCGAACGCATATCGATGCCCATCGCCCTGCCCTGCTCCGCCAGATTCAGTGCATACGACGGGGTACAGCAAATGGCCGTCGGCCCGAAATCCTGCAGAATCATCAGCTGCCACTTGGTGTTGCCGCCGGACATGGGAATCACGCTGGCGCCGAGCTTTTCCGCCCCGTAATGAATCCCCAGACCGCCGGTGAAAAGGCCATAGCCGTAAGCATTATGAATGATGTCGCCTTTGGTCAGATCGGCGGCGGCAAAACAGCGCGCCACCAGCTCCGCCCAGCTGTCAATATCATGCTTTGTATAGGCGACGACCGTGGAACTGCCTGTCGTTCCCGATGAGGCATGCAGACGAACGATGCTGCTCATCGGCGCGGCAAACATGCCGAAGGGATAATTATCCCGCAGATCCTGTTTGGTGGTGAAGGGAAACCGCTTCAGATCATCCAGAGTTTTGATGTCATCGGGCTTCACGCCTGCTTGATCAAACGACTTCTTGTAATAACCAACGTTGTGATAAACCCGCTGCACAACCTGCTTCAATCTTTTTAATTGCAATGCCTCCAGAGCTTCCCGGGGCAGTGTTTCATATTCTTCATTGTAAATCATCTATTCCATCTCCCGCACAGATCAAGACCTATTATTTCTTCTCTTTGGGTAAGCAATTCCTGACGACAAATGCGCATTGCTCATCCACGGTGTCCTTGCCGCCGGTCCGACCGGCATAGCTAATATCTGTTACCTTATCATTACTGAAAGTAAACGTTACTTCACAGTATCTCGCCTCCCCTGGAACATTTCCATTCTGATCGACAGATCTACTGCTGCCGACATAAATAAGATCCTCATACTGATCTTTTTTTTCTGAACGAAGAGGATTTCCGGCACATGATAATATATCCGTTTTTGACATCCCGATCAGTTCCTGCTTTGCCTTCTCTGCGATGATTGATCGTTGGATCCTTCTTGCGCTCACACATCCCAACAATAAAGTCAGAATTAAAAACGCTAAGAGAAAAAATCTAATATTCATTATTCCCTCCTTTTGTTAATAGGCAATCTTAAGTAAAACATTAACCATGAAAACGAAACCATTGATAATATTTAACGGCTCTTCTCCCGCCGCTTCCGGTAATAATCTTCCGCTTTGGTAAGCGCCCGCACAGCCTGTTCCGCTGATGAGTAGGCCATAATCCCCAGCGCGTCCAGATGTTTAACGATGTTGCCTTCGCCCTCCATATCAAAACCGACCAGGTCAATGACCGGCACAATCGGTTTCTTAAATTGTTTGATCTGCTGCACGACGAGATCTAGAAGCTGCATCTCTCCGGCAATCATTTTCCGCGCCGGCTGTTCCATGACATCAAGCGGCAGTACCGGAGACTCCAGCCAGCGCCTGGCTCGCGCCGTCATATATCCCATACCCAGAAGCAACACGGCATCCAGATCCATATACTGCAGGAGCGCTTCCACGGAATCGGTGATCATGGAGACTTTTCCCGGCGCGACCAGATCCACCGGATTGCGTCTGCTCCAGAATGCCGGGAGAAAGGTGTCCAGTTTCTCGATCACGCGTACATCAAGCGGTGGAACCTCCAGACCCGCGGCTTCGCACAGATCGGCGGAGATCACACCCCAGCCGCCTCCCTGCGTGACAATGCCGATGCGCTTTCCCCTGACCTCCGGCTGTGAAAGCAAAAGTCCGGCCACATCAATCATTTCATCCACGGTATCCGTTAAAATGACATTCGCCTGACGGCACATCGCCCGAAACAGGGTAAAACTTCCGGCCAGCGCTCCTGTATGCGACATCGCCGCATCAGCTCCGACCGTTCCCGTTCCGCCCTTCAGCAGCAGTACCGGCTTGCTGTCCGACAGGCGCCGCAGCGTTTCAAAAAATCTCCGCCCATGACGGACGCCTTCGACATAAAGGCAAATCACTTTTGTTTTCTCATCCGTTTCCAGATAGTCCAGATAATCCTCGATGGTCAGATCGGCCTCGTTGCCGGAGCTGATTAACCGGCTGATGCCGATATCCCGCCGCAGAAACCGGTAGGAAATGGATGTCCCGAGATTTCCGCTCTGCGTGACAATGGCCACAGCGCCCGCTTTAAATTCCTGCGCCGTCATCAGCGCCTGCACCGGTGAAGGATAGGCGCTGAAGACACCCATCGTATTAGGCCCCACGAAGCGGACGCCCGCGGATTGAGCGATGGACAGGACCTCCTGCTCCAGCGCTTTTCCCTCCGCTCCTGCCTCGCCGAATCCGGCTGTAATAATAACCACGGCCTGAATGCCCGCGCCGATGCATTCGCGCATGGCGTCAGGGACCCGTTCACCGGGAACAACAATAATGGCCAGATCAACCGGCCGGGGAACTTCGTTCAAATCTTTATAGATGGTTCTTCCAAACCATGTCCCCCCCTGGGGATTGACCGGATAGATAGGACCGGCAAAGCCGGCTTTGATGATGTGATGGAGAATGTTAAACCCCCATTTGGCAGGGTTGTTGGACGCGCCGATAAACGCGATGGCGCGCGGTTCAAACAGAGATTTTAAATACTTCGGATTCCTCATGAATAGTCCTTGTCCATTCTTTATAGATTATCGAGACTGACGGGTTTTCATTTGTTCGTGTTCCGCGTTCAAATGGCCGATATAGTCTTCAAAAGTCCAGTTCAGAGCCGTCTGGGTAATCACGGCAAATATGATATTCTGAGGGTCGGGTAAAACCGCCTTGAAGCTCCTCATCACCTGAAGCACCTGTTCCCGCTCCTGTGCAAACACAATGACCACCCTGTATGGGCAAGCGCCCGCCGATAAAGCATTGATATCGCCGGCCGGCTCTTCCGGACGATTCGCAGCGATATCCGCCATCACGCTGACCATTGCGTCCGACACCTTCATCCTCAGCATCGATGGGCCAAGCGCGATCACTGCCAGAGCCGGTCCATCCGGATGAAACCCGGAAAAAGAATTTTTTCCTTTTTCAATATCGTCTGCCGATAAACCAAGGCTGAAACCGATTATCCTCTCCTGCACCATATGAACCCCTTGATTATTTGAGAATTTCCGCCAGCGCTTTGCTGTCCGCGCCGAAGTAAACCTTTTTGCCGATTTTCACAACTGGACGGCGGATGAGACGCGGTTCCCTGAGCATCAGGTTAATCAGATCATCATCTTTGAGCTTTGCCCGATCCAGTTCGAGCGCCTTGAAACTGGGTGATTTGAAGCTAAACATTTCATGAGCTGGTTGCTCCTGCAGCAGCGCCTTGATCTCCTCGCGCGTAAACGGCTCTTTGAAAAAATCCCTGTCAATGATGTCCACCTTCTTTTGCGAAAGAAACTCTTTCGTTTTGCGGCAGGTGGTTCACTTCGTCCAGCAATAAAAATCAATTTTCATCCTCATCCCTCCAAGTTGCTCTGCTTCATAAATTATATCTATCTACCTCTTTTTCTGTCCGGAGAAAATAAAAATTTTTGTCACGGATGATTCAGTTTTTGATAGATAAAAAAACGCATCCCTTCACGCAGGGCAAAAGCGCCGCTATTCACAATAGATTCCTGATGCCTTTGCTGTCATCTGCCGTGCCTGGCAGCAACAGCTTTTTTATCTCAATACTACAAATGCCGGAACAATTCTCTGTTTTTTTCAACCGACTGACAGCATGAACGGACCGCGTGATCACCACGCTTCATTATTTTATTTGACACAGACGGATGATTCTCTTATTCTTCGTCATCAAAATCCAAAAGGTGTTTTATGGTTCGAACGGAAACAATTTCAATCCATACAAAAGGCTTCTGCGACATTGTGAATATCACGCCCGATGTATCTTCTATTGTCCGGCAGTCTTCCATTGAAAACGGACTGGCAACGATTTTCTGTCCCGGTTCCACCGGCGCGCTCACGACCATTGAATATGAATCCGGCGTTTTACAGGACCTACAGGACGCCCTCGAGCGAATCGCGCCGTCAGATATTCCTTACGCCCACGATCGAAGATGGAGAGACGGCAACGGATTTTCGCATATCCGCGCCGCTTTGATGAAGCCATCGCTTTGTGTACCCGTGGTCAGCGGGAAACTGACGCTGGGAACCTGGCAACAGATCGTGTTTATGGATTTTGACAACCGCACCAGGCATCGGGAGATCATTGTTCAGATCACAGGAGAATAATATGGAAAGCCTCTTGGATAAAATTAGAAAAGATGTAAAAAAAGGGTGGGCAGAAGGAATCGCGGCCGTCATGCAGGGCGCGAACGTCGTATCCCTGAAAATGAATGAGCTTTCCGAAGAAGGAAAAAGACAGTACAGGATGTTTAATCTGCACGTGCAAATCAAAGATCAGATTAATGAACTGGGTGGCCTGGCGTATACGGTTCTTGAAAATGACAAAAGCCTGGATGAGAACAAAAAGATGAAAGCCGTCTATAAAAAAATCAAAAAGCTGGAATGGCAACTCGGTAAGCTTGAAGGGAGCACCCCAAGAAAAGCCACTTCGCCCGGAAAGCCGGCAAAGAAAACCGCCTCCTCAAAGACGATAAAAAAATAAATGTTCAAAAAAAGATACCCCCCAAGTTTCTGCAGTCCTTGAGGGGTATGGAAGGGGTGTGGAGGGGTATAACTTTTAACAGATCAGTGTTCTTATCATTGCACAGGGATTCATTCCTCTCCTGTTTCTATTCATTAATTTCTTAGCTGACCATCGTCTTTACAGCTTCAATCACCGGATTGGTGAACAGTGCCATCAGGATGGTGTACAGGGCGAATACCCCGACAACCTCGCCGACATACATTTTTTCATATTTGCGCTTCAAAGAAACCATTATTAATCCGCCGACAATCAGACATCCTAACTGGAAGAAGGGGAAATTTGCCGTTCCCGTTGCCGCGTATTCCGCGAATCCGAAAGTCGCCGTTAAAAGAATAACTGCCGCCGTTACAATTGTTGTTGCTAATGTCTTTTTCATGATCTGTTACCTCCTTGCAGGTAATTTGTTTTCTATTTGCCTTTATTTAATGAAAGGAACGTGCCAGATTACCAAAAAAATGAAATTATTCTTAATGTCATTGATTTATAAAGATATTTTACACGTCTAACCGAAAGAAAAGCACGATCAAGAATCATTTACAGCATTTTTTTATCATGAAACATTCAAACCGTTGAATGAAATGTTCAGATCGCGTCTTCGCCGGATGGAACATGATTGAATTGTGAACACGGCAGCAAGAAAAAAGGAACGGGCTGCTAACTTAATGAAATCCTTACTTTTCAAATTATAACTTTTATGTTAAATGATAACCACGCAGAAATCATCAACCATCCAAAACGTGGAAAGCAAAATATGATGATAAAAGACGCCGGCAGGAGCGCGACAGAATCCATATTGAACCTCAATGGGTTTGAATGTGAACGATCCACGGGAAATCACTAAAAGGGAGCTATTCATGGACAACATCAACAAAAGAAGATTCATCCGTTACCCCGCAGAGCCCAACGAGCTCGTGACTATTTCTTATCTTGATGAAAGCACCATGCACACCGGGCAGCGCGTCGGTCTGAATCAGAACGAAAGTTTCAACGGATGCTGCGCTGTTTTTGTCGGTGAACTGAATTTCAGACAGGGAGAGGAAATCATCTGGGAAAGCACCTCGCTTCCCAAGGTCAAAGCCAAGGTGGCCTGGATTAAGAAGCTGGAAGACCAGATTTACAAAGTGGGTTTTAATATCTTGGATTAGAGTATACTGCCCCGTCCTGAAAAATAGAAGCATGACGATATGAGACGCTCTATTTTTCCAGGACCTGGACCTCTTTCACCGCTGTTATTTCCCATTGCTTTTCGTTTTTTTGCATCGTGAATTCAAGAACAAGCACTTCATCGTTTCTCTGTCCGTCCGCGCCGAACGCCCTGACCGCCGCGGTAGTCACGGCATGCGCCTGCGGGAGCTGGATGGACTCAACCTTCAAATCCTCAAACTTCACGGATAGCTCTTTATAGTAGTTTCTGCCCATCGTCAGATAAGTCGGCACATCTTTTCGGGAAACGGTCTGGACAATCCTGTAGCTCGGAATGTCGATCTGACAGGATTCAGCAAGCTTATCCTGAACGCTTTTAACGCGGGTGACCGCCGCCAGCTGGCTTTCTCCCGGTGACCAGGCCATTTCTTCCGCCAGCGACCGCAAATGCTTTTTCACGGCCCGGGCCTCCCAATCGACAAAGAAAAACAAATACACCGCGGCCACCGTGGCAATGACCGCTCCCACAGTCAGATATTTTTTCATTACCATAACGGCACTCCTACAATGCGCTCGACAGGCGTCTGGCCGAAAACGTGGCTCTCGGCCGGCATACTGCGATTGTCACCCACCACATAAACATGTCCGGGCTTAACCACGGCCGGCGCAAGATTCCATTTACTTTTACCCGACACATAAGGTTCGTCAACCTTTTTCCCGTCAACAAAAAGATCGCCTTCCCGGAATTCAACGCTCTGGCCTTCTGTGGCCACAACGCGCTTGAGCAGCATAATCTTACGGCCCGCCATCCTCACTGTTACAATATCCGGCGGCGCGGGTTCGGAAAACAGATAGCGCATGGTGAAGCAAAAATTGAAGGAACCGGTAACGTACGTAGGCGCCATGCTTTCGCCCTGAATGCGGAAGGGAATGAGAACATATTTAAAGATAATAAAGGTGACCAGGGCTACCAGAACAACGCGAAGCAGGTAGTGTCTGGTTATCTTAGGAAAGAAGAATTTGTTGATCAAATCGCCGGTCATAATTCATTTCCTGTATAAAAGATGATAAACTGTCCGTCTCGTGTTGATTTTAGTATCTTATTTAAAATCATATGGCAAGCTTCGTGAATTTTACCCATTATAACAATCATTTGAACCAACGCCCACCGGAAAGGACGATCATTACCGATTTATCCCCCCCTTCCCGGGCCTATTGATTTCTTCATTTTCAGTGACTAATTTAAGTGAAGAAATCCAAAAGCAAAGGAGGTGATAGGGGCAAATGATAAGATAAAGATGGTTGGTGTGAGTTAACGGTTTAACGATGGTGAGCATACATGAAAGGAGGGATGATCATGTTTGCGCCAAAAAGAATTCTCGTGCCAACAGATTTTTCCGACTACTCCGATGAAGCGTTGAAACAGGCATTGGAATTGGCCAAGCAATACCACTCTAAAGTTTACCTGCTGCATGTCGCCTATCCGGTTAGCCAGTGCGCCGCAGATTATTGTCTGGATACTGCGACCGTCAAACAGGCTGAAGACAGCGAATTGCTCAAAGCGAAAGAAATGATGCAGAAAGAGTTGAAAAAATTTCCCGAATTCCGGGAGATTGAAGTGATCAGTGATATCCGGGAGGGAGAACCTGTTGAGGAAATCCTTAAAGAACAGGAAGAAAAAGGCGTTGATTTAATTGTCATGCCGTCACACGGACGTACGGGCATGTTGAAGCGGCTGATGGGTCAGATTTCCGAAAAAGTCATGGAGGAAGCGAAGAGTCCCGTTCTGCTTGTCCGGCACTAGACGTCCGGGCGCACAAATAAAAAGGCAGCATGGATCAGATGCTGCCTTTTTTTAAACCATCAGGGAAGGCATACCGCGCTTTTCAGCGCGTCCGCGGCTGAACCGGGAGGGATATCAAACAATTTTTCTTCACCGACATTTGCCGTGGTTAACAGGACTTTGCCGTCTTTGTCATAATGATTGATGGATAAAATTTTCATTTTTTGCCCCTTGCAGTCAATGACGTACAGGCAGACCTTCTCAGCCAGGTTTTCATACCGGTCAACCGATAATCCGTCTTTGATCCGGGACTGCAATTCGACGGTCCTGCCTGTGTCGGAATATTTTTCTTTTCCCCAGACTTCCACGGTATTCTGCGCGGCATCTTTTTTCAGGCTTTTCTGATCGTAGGAATAGACATTCCCATCCGGATCAGTCTTATACTCAACCCATTGCTTGGAACCTTTCTCGCAGCCTGTCAGCAGAAAAAGGAACAGAACACACAAAGAAAAAACCAGCGTCCACTTCTTCATACTAAATCTCTCCTTTCCATTGCCTAAATATCAATTTCCCGTTGGCCATTTTGATCCAGCGGAGTTTATTTTTTACGCGAAATCTTTGTTTTTATATTCTGATTTTCCCATTGAATCTGAAATTCTATTTCTTCCCTGCCACTTTCTCTTTCATGCTCGACATTGAATCGGGCATCGGCCGGTACATATATCCGCTCTCCGGCAATCTGAATATTAAACCGCTCACCCTTTTCCAGCGCGTCCGCCAGACGCCTCAATTTGGCGACAAACTCGCCGGTGGTGTAGTATTTTTCAATATCTTTATTTCTCTTTTTCTTCATAGGGTCTCCTTTCATTTTAAAGCATTCCTTTCTTGAGGATCGCGATCAGCAGCCACACACCCAGAAAAGCGGCGGCGCAAAATCCCAGCATTCCGATGAGCGAAAATCCATAAATCAGCGGCGGTGTGCTGAACGCCAGCAGAAGCGCGGAGCCGACAATCAGCGCAGCAATGATAATGGAAAAAGAAATCCGGTTGCTCAACTGGTCCAGCGTTTTCATAAAATTTTCGAATCCCCGCATATCCATATTCATGGATAATTTATTCTGCCGGATGAGCCGGGCGACCTGAAGCAATTCGACGGGAAGCGCCTTGACAACATTCATAGAATCGGAAACGGCGATCAATAAATCTTCGGCAAGCCGCTTCGGATGGTAGCGCGCGAGTTTCGCCTTTTTGACAAACGGTTCGGCATAGGCGATCATATCGAATTCGGGATCCAACAGGCGGGCGATCCCTTCCATAGCGGCAAAGGCTTTAATCATCAGAAAGATCACCGGCGGAATTCTGATTTTGTTGCCGGTGGCAATGTCGAGCAAATCCTGAATCAAACGGGCCAGATCGATGTCCTTGAGAGATTTGAAGAGATGCTTCCCCATGAAATCTTCAATTTCTTTTTCAAAGGTCTCGACATTCGGCTCTTCATCGTATTCGCCCAGCTCCAGCATCAGCCTGGCGCACCGCTCCGGATCCTTTCGGGCCAGCGTTTCGAGAATATCCACAAAAAGCGCCCGCCGCTTTTTATCCACGTTGCCGGTCATGCCGAAATCAATGGGGCAGATGACATTGTCCGGCAGCACAAAAACATTACCCGGATGAGGATCGGCATGGAAAAAGCCGAACTCAAAGACCTGCTTCATAACAAAATCGGCGCCGCGCGCGGTGATAATTTTCGGATCGAGCCCGGCGGCTTCCAGTTTCTCTTTTTCGGAGATCTTGATGCCTTCAATATGCTCCATAGTCAGAACACGGGGCGTCGTGTAATCGGAATAGACCCTGGGAATATAAATGGTCCGGTCATTCAGAAACTGGGCGGACACCCTTTCCATACCGGCCGCTTCCGTGCTGAAATCAAGTTCGCGCTCAAGGGTCCTCGCGAATTCTTCAATGACCCGGGTCGGCTTCTGAAAGGAGATCTCTTCGATGTTTTTTTCCATCAGGGTGGCCAGATGAAGCATGATCTCGAGATCTACTTCGATGATTTTCCGGAGTCCGGGTCTCTGGATTTTAACGGCGACAACCTCACCATCATGGAGCACCGCCTTATGCACCTGAGCGATGGAGGCGGATGCCAGGGGCGTTTCCTCGAACGAAGAGAATATGTTATCGATGCTGTCGCCCAGCTCATTTTCAATGATTTCTTTTGCTTCGGCATAGGAAAAAGGCGGAACCTCATCCTGAAGCTTTTCCAGCTCCCTGATGACATCGGCGGGAATGATGTCCGGACGGGTGGAAAGAATCTGGGCAAATTTGATGAAGGTGGGGCCGAGCTCTTCAAAAAGAAGCCGCAGGCGCTCCGCCCGGCTTAACTTCTCGACGTTCTCCCGCTTGTGGCGGGCAATCATCTGAAGACCGATCTCAATATACTGATCGATCTTCAGTCTGTCGACAAGATCATCGAATCCATACCTGAACAGGATGGACAGAATCTGGCGGTAGCGGCTGAAATTCCGGTAAGTCCGGCCGAGAACACCTATTTGTCTGATGCTTAACATTCACCGACATCCTTCAATGTTGTCATGTCAGGGCCTGTATTTTCCGGCCGGGCACAAAACGCAGGCGCTATTTCTTACGGGCTTTTTTCAGATTGCTGACCTCTTTTTTCAGAGCGTTGAGCTCTTTTTTGCTGGCGATGTCCGCTTTGGCCATGTATTCGGCAATCCCCTTCTGAATTTTCTTTTCCATATCCACTCTGGCCTTGTCATATTTCTTCATGAGGTCATCAACGAACTTCTTGCCTTCCGCCTCTCCCATTTTGGTTCTTTTGATAATGTCTCTGGCCATGGCTTCCATTTCCGACTGCGATTTCAGCGCCAGGCCGATTCCTGTCAGCATGACTTTTTTCATCAATTCAAACGGCATAATAACCTCCTTTTTCATCAAATGCTTGTTGGTTGATAAGCTGCTCTTAAGCCTTCCAGACTCTTTTGCCGGATAAAACTGTTTACCCGGTGAAAATATAGGGAAATTCACACCGGATGTCAATGAATATTCAGGGGAATTTTCAGGAAATTATTCATGATTTTCCCGGGAGAAAAAAATCAGATATGCTCAAAACAAGCGTGAACTTTGCCCTTGCATAATCATGCTTCGCGGACTTATAATTATTCAAAACCAGAAACCATCGTAAAGGAGGACCGAGCCATGAATATTAAAGGCACCGCTTTTGTTACAAGAAAGGATACCATCATCAGAACCTTCGGAGAGCCGCGATGGAATTCCTTTCTGGCCAGATTGGCGGAAAAGGAAAAATATTTCGGTAAGCCGATCATGCCCATTACGCTTATCCCGCTGGATAAATTCATCGTGTTCCTGGATGAGGTTCTCAAGGAATTTTTCCATAATGACACCAATCATTACTGGAAACTGGGCGAAAAATCAGCCGACTTCTCTCTAGGTGAGGGCGGTCCATACCACTCCTATCTTCTCGCGAGGGATGTCAAACAACTCGTTGAATCAGCCATGCCCAAAATCTGGGCGACTTACTTTGACGGAGGCAAATTCACCGCCAAGCTGGAAAACAATATTGCCCATATCACTATTTCCGATCTTCCCACCAAACATATCTATTTTGAATTTCTGGTCATGGGGTATTTGCGGCAGGCCTTTGTCATTTTCGGCAAAAAATCGGTTGAGCGCAAAATCAGAGGTTTTTCATCCGGAAACAACGATATTTATTACCAGTTTGAAATATCCTGATGAAGGCAGGTCATTACAGGTGATCTCATAAAAAATCTTTTTGGGGCAATCATGATTTCCAGGCGTGACTTTCTTACAACACTGGCAAAACTTGCTCCGCTGGCCTGCGGTCTGAGCACAGTTGCGTTCGATCCGGTCTGGCAGAAGCTTTTTGGGGATGATCATTCTGGCAACGCCTTCGCGGGAATATACCTGGACGAGCTGATTCAATCGGCACCCCGGGCGCGCTACTGGACGCCGATTAAAATAAAAGGCGGCAGCCTTTTGGCAGATAAAACCATGATCAAATGCCATCTGTGCGCCAATGGCTGTGCGATTTCGGAAGGACAGCGGGGCAGATGCCGGACGCGCATGAATGTCCGGGGAGAATTGCGGAGCCTTGTCTATGGCCGTCCCATATCCATTCACACGGACCCGATTGAAAAGAAACCCCTCTATCATTACCTTCCCGGCACGGCGGCCTTTTCCCTGGCGACTGCCGGATGCGTGCTCAAATGCAAGTTCTGCCAAAATTGGGAAATTTCCCAGTCCTCGCCGGAAGATCATCCGGTTGCCTTTCTATCGCCGGCCAGAATTGTCAATGCCAGCCACACTGCCAAAGCGCCGGTGATTGCCTTTACGTATAATGAACCGACTGTTTTCACGGAATATCTCACGGACATTGCCCGCGATGCCAGGAAAAAGGGGATCCGCTGCGTGCTGATCAGCTGCGGATTCATGAATGAGGAGCCCCTGAAGGAAATGTGCGGCGTGCTGGGCGCCATTAAAATCGACCTGAAGGGATACAGCGATGATTTCTATCGATCCGCCTGCGGAGCCAGACTGCAGCCGGTTTTGAGAAGCATCAAACAGATTTCCAGAAGCGGCGTTCATCTGGAAATTGTTAATCTGGTCGTGCCCACATTAAACGACTCCGATAAAATGATGAAGAGCTTGATCGACTGGATACTGGGTGAAATTGGGCCTGATGTGCCGGTGCACTTCACCCGCTTCCATCCGGATTATCAGCTCTTGAACCTGCCGCCCACTCCGGTCGCTACCCTGGAACGCGCCTATAACATGGCCATCAGCAGAGGAATGCATTATCCCTATGTCGGCAATGTCCCCGGCCATCCGGGCAATCATACCTATTGTCCGAAATGCAAAAAGATAGTTATTGAACGGCAGGGATTTTTTATCAGTGCCGTGAACATGAAAGACGGGTATTGTAAATTCTGTAAACAAAAGATTGCCGGCGTGTGGTCTTAAACGGGAGACATCAACATGAAAATTTTACGGTTCAACTTAATTTTAATAGTGTTCATCTTTTGTTTTGCCGCGGCCTGCCAGGCCGATAAAATATCCAACGCAGAGATTCGCGAGCCGGCTGTCGCCGGAAAATTCTATCCCGAATCGGCGCCCCGGCTAAAACTGGCTGTCGAAAAATTTATGCAGGACGCTGTACCGGCAAAAGTCAATAAACCGGTGGCGATCGTTGTGCCGCACGCCGGATATATTTATTCAGGACAAATCTGCGCGGATGGATTCAAGCAGGCCAGTCATCAGCCGTATGATGTGGTCGTTGTGCTGGGCACCAATCACACCAGTCCCGATTTGAACGGCGCCGCCCTCTATCCCGGCGACGGCTTCCGGACGCCTCTGGGCACGGCAGCCATAGACAGGAGCATTATCTCCGCGCTCGTCAACGAAGCGCCGACCGATTGCACACTGGATAAAACGGCGCATACTTCTGAGCATTCCATTGAAGTCGTCGTGCCTTTTATTCAGGTGGTGTTCCCCGGGGCCAAAATAGTCCCGATTGTCGTCAGTTCGCACGATATGAACATCTTGAAGCGCTTCGGTCAGGCGCTGGCCAGGGTTTTAAAAAACAAAAATGCTTTAATCGTTGTCAGCTCCGACCTTTCCCACTACCCGGCCTGGGCGGATGCCCGCATCGTTGACCGGGAAATTCTGACGGCGATCACGACACTGGAGCCCGCCGCGCTGATGAAAAACATCCACCACAACATGAATAAAAAAATCCCCAATCTTGCTACCTGCGCCTGCGGCGAGGCGCCCATTATCGCGGCCATGGTTGCGGCCCGGTCATTGGGCGCAGTGCGCGGCGAAGTGGTCAGCTACGCCAATTCGGGCGATGCTGCGATTGGCGAACGCTCACGAGTGGTCGGATACGGGACGGTCGTACTGGCCGCGGATGCCGGGGCAAAAGAAACTGTTGCGCCAGTGAAGCCGGCACCGAAGGATCAGGCATCCATCCTGACACCGGAAGACAAAAAGAAACTGCTGAGGCTGGCCAGAGAAACCATTTCCAGAATATTTTCAACAAACACCACACCGCTGGCCAGAGATTTATCTCCGACTCTTCAGCAGCCGCGGGGCGTATTTGTCACCTTGAAAAAGAAAGGTGAACTGCGCGGCTGTATCGGTCACATGACCGCGGATGAACCGCTGGGCAAACTGGTCGGGACGATGGCTATTCAGGCCGCCTTTAATGACCGGCGCTTCTCCCCTCTGACGCCCGATGAACTCAAAGAGATCGAAATAGAAATCTCCGTGCTGACGCCGATGAAACAGGTCGCCGGCGCATCCGATATCATCATCGGACGGGACGGTGTTCTGCTTGAAAAAGACGGTCGTTCGGCGGTCTTTCTTCCGCAGGTGGCCACGGAGCAAAAATGGAGCCGTGACGAAACGCTGGGGCATCTCTGTCAAAAAGGCGGCCTCAGCGCGGACTGCTGGAAAAAGAACGCCCGGTTTTCAACGTTTCAGGCTTTAGTGTTCAGCGAATCCGAATTTAAATAATCTCATGAATATCTCTCTTGTCGCCATCGGGCTTATTTCCATTCTGGGACAGGTTGTCCTGTTGCGGGAATTGAATGTCGCCTTCTACGGCGTCGAACTGGTTTACCTGCTGGCGTTGGGCCTCTGGCTTTTCTGGACAGCCTTGGGAACCATCATCGGACGCTGCGTGCGTTCGCCGTCCCGTCAGCAGATTGCCGCTCTTTTTATGATTGCCGGTCTTGTGATTCCCCTGGATATCGTCTTGATCCGCCTAAGCCGCCTGATATTGGGCAGTCTTCCCGGCGCTTATCTTGATTTTTTTCAGCAAATCCTTGTCGCGCTGATCGCACTGCTGCCCGCGGGATTGTTATCCGGCTTATTATTCCAGTGGACGGCCGGCCTCTACATAGCCCGGGGCAAAACCCTAGCCATGGCTTACGCCATCGAAAGCGCCGGAGGATTGCTGGGCGGATTGTTCTCGACCGTATGGATGATGTGGGGCATGCGGAATTTAACATCCGCGCTAATCTGCGCTCTTGTCGCGGTCATGATTCCCCTGATGATTTTGAAAGATAAACAGGGATCACGATTGCGTGGGACCGCTCTTGTTTTATCCTGCCTGATGTTCGGCCTCGTCTGGATATCCTCTTCCCTGGATCAAAAGTTAACCCGGTGGAATCATCCCCTTCTGATCGAAACCCGCGACTCCCCCTACGGCAGGATCACCATCACAAAACTGGAAAACCAGATTTCCGTTTATGAAAATGACGCTCTGAGCTTCGAAACCGAAAACGCCGATGCCGAATATTTCTGTCATTTAACGGCGCTGCAGCACCCTCGGCCGCAGGACATGCTGATTCTGGGCGGCGGGATGGATGGACTCGTCCGGGAAATGTTAAAATATGCGCCAAGCAAAATTGACTACGTGGAACTTAATCCGGTCCTGACGTCTATGGTGACGAAGCATCTTCCCGATGATATCCGGAAATCGCTGGAAGCGCCGGGAGTCCATCTTATTTTTAGTGACCCCAGACAATATCTAAAAAGAAGCGGCAAGTATGATCTCATCCTGGTCGGCATGCCCGAACCCAACTCCGGCCAGGCCAATCGCTTCTATACGAAAGAATTTTTTGAACAGTGCGCGTTAAAACTAAACGCGGGCGGGATTCTCGGTCTCCGGCTGAAAACGTCTGAAAATTTATGGACCACCCCCCTTGCCAACCGCAATGCCGGTATTTTCAATGCCCTGCACTCCGTCTTTCCAGCGGTGCTTTTTCTTCCCGGAACAACTAATATTATAACGGCTTCTCCGGCGCCCCTGCCGCAGACACCGGAGATCATGACTCAGCGTTTGCAGATCCTGAAACCGGCAACCCGATTAATTAGCCCCGCCTACATCCGTTATCTTTTCCAAAACGACAGATTTGCGGAAACCAGAGATCTGCTTAATCAAAACTCGTCGCCGCCCAACGCGGACATTCAGCCGGTCTGCTATACGTACGCCTTCATCATCTGGCTGTCGAAGTTTTTTCCGCGCCTCGCGCTAATTGACGCCTCATTCGCAGCGAGTAGCTTTTTCTTCAATCCGCCTTTGTCATTATTGTTCTGGATCGGCCTTCCCCTCCTCTTCCTCCTCAGCCGCTTAAATTCATTGCTGCGGCGCGTGCTGCTGGTGGCTTTCGCGGGATTCATCGGCATGGTTCTGGAAACCATTCTGATTCTCTTTTACCAGGTCAAGGAAGGCGTTTTATATCAGGATATCGGACTGCTGCTGATGAGTTTCATGGCCGGGCTTACGCTGGGCGCGCTGATCATCAACCGGATCATGACGGGGACATCCAAAAAGCAGTCCGACTTCCGATGGTATGGCGCGGGTCTGCTCACCGGGTTCTGTATGCTTTGCGCTTTCATGGCAGGGAAAGTTTTTATGGATGCTTCCACCTGTCTTTTCCTGATTGCCCTTCTTCTGGTCTGCAACGGTTTTCTGGTGGCCGGCATTTTCGCATACGCCAGTCTTCACGAAACGGACGACCAGCAAAAATTGATTTCGCCTCTCTACGCCGCTGATTTAATCGGCGGATGCGCGGGCTCCCTGCTTGGCAGCCTGATGTTCATTCCGCTGGCGGGAATGGACATCACAACACTGGTCATGCTTTTTCTGGCCGCATTTTCCGTCATGCTTTTATGAGGGGGATAATCGTTGAAGGAACGGCAGACTTTATTGCAACTCAAACTGATAATAAACATCGTCATGGCCCGCTGAGAAGCCTCTGATGCGGCGCTCAACAGATTTTTTTCCGAAAATGATCAGCATCTGCCTGATGTAACCCATAATCAGATACTCGAAATAGATGTGTCTGGTCGGCATGTTGGAAATAGTAATATGAACCGTGTTTTTCTCCAATCGCGCGGTAAACACGCCGCCGTCAAAGTAGGTTGACCAGACGCGGGGCATCATCGACTCAACGAATTGCTTCAAATTCCTGGTCATCACAAAGGAATGGTAAGGACCGCCGGCCGCTAGAGAAAAATCCGCTGATTTTTCCCCGAGCGTCCAATAAT
This sequence comes from Deltaproteobacteria bacterium, assembly GCA_022710585.1. Taxonomy (GTDB): domain Bacteria; phylum Desulfobacterota; class Syntrophia; order Syntrophales; family Smithellaceae; genus Smithella. Next base: position 21,779 of record JAKLGV010000020.1, read on the forward strand.
GTTTTTCATCATTATCGAAGAATTCTTTTAAAACCTCGTCAAGAAATATAACGAATTTATCCAGCGGAATCAGCGTGACATTCATGATCATCTGATTAAAATAGCTTTCCCTGGCGGCAAGCTTCGCGCTGAAGGCCTGCCATTTTTCTTCACCGAAATTTTTGATGATGGTGTTTTTGCGCGTGAGATACGCTGTTCCTTTGATGTTCATCGTAAAAACTCCGTATCCTGGTTGATCTTGAACCCTTGACTTATTCGTTATATCAATTTCTGAGATGAATCAACCATTAATTATTCAGCGCCGGATCTTGTTGTATGTAGTCAAATGACATTAGAGTGTAAATTTTAAATCCAGCACGGTCTGATAATCACAGATGCTGACGAATTCAGTCTCTTGATCGCCCGCGTTGATGATGCCGAAGGCAAAAAGCTCCCAGAGATCTCCCAAAGAAAAGGACAGATACGTGAGAAACTGACCGGAACCGTCGTCCATATTCTACGTCTAGCGCAACGTCATATCCAGTACATTCTTGATATTGGTCTGATAATATTGAAGCATGGCGTAGTTCCGGCGCAGAAACCTCAGACCGGTATTGGCGGCCTGTACCAAAACCCCCGCGACCAGCGCACCCATGTCCCCCCATACCGTAAAAGTATCGGCAGCGTCTTTCCTTAAACGATAGTACCAATCGGCTTCATCGCTGCTGTACCCGGGAGCATAATACAAATATTCCAGACATATTGTTTTCGCTTTGGGGTGTTTCTTGACGCTTAGTGCTGTAATCGACATAAGCCCGCGGCTTGACTGAAAACGCCATAAAGCGTGTATTAAAGCTCAGATCAGGCCTAATTTCCATGGCCGCAACATATTGAAGCAGGAGAAGAAATTGATTGTCCGGATTCCGGCTTGATTCGGCTGCTTTCTGAATAATGCCATAGGCCATAATCCGCAAATCTCCCGAAAAGCATTTCGTGAGTTTCTGAAACAGCGTCTGATTCCCGTCAGCAAATTCCACTCCTTCATCCATCGCTTCATCGATAGCCTTCCCTGCGGCGTTTTGCCCCGCATTCATATAGGAAGTTATTTCAGAAATTTAGCCGGTCTGACTTCCACGATTGTCGTCCGGAGAAACATTTTCACGTGCGGAACCGGATAAAGTCTGCTGAGGCAATTTCTGCGCCGGAGAAATGGCAGGCATAATCAAAACAATAGCCAACCACAGAATAATAGCTGCACAAATGATTTCTTTTGTATTGTTTTTTTCATAAACAATACTATTTTGTCAGCAGGTTGATATTGAAAGTGGCATCAGAAACTTTTTTTAATTTGGGTTTGCTGTATTTCATGATCGTCACATCATCTTTCATTAACGCGCTGGTGATGACCATTTTGGAAATAAATTCTCTGGGACTGCCATTAATGATAATATTATTTTTGTACTCGAATTCCGCCGACTTGAACATCTTGCCGGAAACCGTATAGAATTCAGCCTTCAGACCGACAACACGATCTTTGGATACCCAGTATTTGATCCGGTCATAGGTCGCCCGGTTGTCTATCGTCTGCAGATTCATGATCAGACATGCCTCATTATGAAATGTGCCGTTTTCCACATTGATAATCTTGTAATCTCCGGAATAATTGGTGGAAGCGATATCACCATTGGCCGCGTTCCCCATGAGTTTCTGACGCGGGGAAATCGGCACGGGTTTGGAAAGCCCGGGTTTGGCAAACCACATATTACGATCCTTCATCAGAAATCTTTCCCCCTTCACGTTTCCAGGGGCAAAAGTCTCCACAAGAGCATCATAGCCTCTCGCCGTCACACGCATTTGTCTGAACTGTTTGCGTCCGTTCTCCACGGAATCCATGGAAATATTCCACTGAATTCCCTCATAATCCCCCCGGGCTTCATCAGCTTTTTGCAGCATTTCCTGATGACTCATTTGCGCCTGAGCCATTGTTGCGGCCCCCAAAAGAATTGTGATCACCAATCCTACCAGAATGATGACGTTTCGTTTGTTCATTTTTAAATTCATTTATTTTCTCCCAGCAGATGTTTTACACATGCCCCAAGGCATCCACAATATTTTTTCTGGCGGCCCCCCTCGCCGGAATGATCGCCGCAAACATGGACAGTAACACCAGAGACACCATCAAGGAAATCAACATCAGCGGCACCATGTCCACATACAAAGGTACGGATATGGAAAATCCCGGAGGCGTGTAATGGGGCGGGGAAATCTTGATCGCGGCCCAGACGATGGCATGGATGATCATACCCACCACACTGCCGAAAAATCCAAGAAAAGCCCCTTCCAGAGCAAAAAGAAGAGAAACCCCTCTGAATTTTAAGCCTAAGGCCCGCAGCGTTCCGATCTCTTTCGTTCTTTCCATAATCGTCATGCCCATCGTATTGACCGTCGTCATCACGACAATAACCAGAACAATAGAAAAAAGAAACATGAAGATTGTATCCAGGTATGATTTAATTTTTGAATAAATCATGGATAGCTCCATCCACGTCTTGATTTCACAATCAATGCCTGCTGCGTTCAGTTTTTTTAGGAGAAGAGTCTGCATTTTTTCCGTATCGTCTAAGTCTTTGAGCAACACGACCATTCTTTCCGCTGACTGGGTATTGAGTAATGACTGGGCAAAATAAAAATTAAACCGCATAAATTTGTCATTGGACATGTCATTGGCGGTGTCATAAACACCACTGACCTGTATATCCATAGCGTTCATCTGCCCGCTGAGCGTTGGCGACATAACGACACCTTCACTTCCAGGTTTAAAATTAAGGTACTTGGCCAGATCTATGGCCATTTCCACACCGTATTGTTTATCATCACTCAGCTTCTGCCCATTGACCATAAAATATTTGCCCCATGAACCCTGAACAGCTTTATCATCTTTCGGAATGACCCCCTGGGCAATAAAAACAGTGGAGGATGCACCATTGGTAACCATGCCGGTTAACTGAATCTGAGGCGTGACTAACCTGATCTCTTTTTCTTCTCCGACAAGCTTAATGATTTTTTCGGTCTCTTCTCTGGAAAACATATACTTCTCCGGTTCCAGTTTTCCCTTTTCTTTCCATCCTGACTTGTTGATTCTTAAATGGCCAAGCCCCTCACCCTGAATCGCAGCAATTTTCAGTTCCGCATAAACATTATGAATGTATCCATAATATAAACTGATCGCAGCAAAACCGACACCGATCGCAATCATTGTCACAAATGAACGGCGCTTGTTTCTTAAGATATTCCGGAAGGCCAGTTTGATCCACTTCATCATGTATTTTCTACTGCGTTGACTATTTTCCCATCCTCCAAACGCACCAGACGTCTGACTTTATTCAGAAGCCTCTGGTCATGAGTGGAAAAGATAAAGGTTATTCCATCCTTCTCATTCAGCTCCCGCATGATATCGATGACCATCCGGGCAGTTTCGGAATCCAGATTGGCCGTCGGTTCATCCGCGATCACCAATGACGGATTGTTCACCAGCGCCCGGGCTATGGATACCCGCTGCTGCTGGCCTCCCGACATCTTCGCCGGACGGTTATGGGCAAGATCACTTATACCAACCTCTTCCAGACGCATCATGGCCTGCTTCCTGGCCTCTGCCGACGAAGCGCCCTTGATCTGCAGAGGCAGCATGACGTTTTCCAGAGCGGAAAGAACCGGCACCAGATTAAATCCCTGAAAGATAAAGCCGATGGTCTCATTGCGATGTTCGCTTTTCTGGTCATCCGATAGCAGCCGCACATTCTTACCGGCGATGGTCAGTTCACCCGATGTCGGGTCATCAATGGCGCCGATAAGATTCAGCAGGGTTGTTTTCCCGGAACCGGAAGGCCCCCAGACCGCCACAAATTCCTTCTGATCGATTTGCATGTCAATGCCTCTCAGCGCGTGAACAACCGTCTCGCCAAGATGATAATCCTTGGTCACTTTCTGCATCTCGATTAATGACATTTTATTCTTTGCCTCAGAATATTCAGGAATGGAAGATTACACAAATGGATACTTTGTAGTTACGTGCACAAATATCCACCCTTTTATTTCATTGAACATCGCTCAAGCGCCGGGAATGGCCGTCCCTGATCTATAGGATGCCGGTATCGGCATCCAGCCCCAGAGATTCAAGACGATTTTATTCAGTCCAAACACAAATGCCTAACGACGTTTCTGACTTAAAAAATCTTATTTCTTTTTACAAATCTTGTTTTTAAGTTTTCCGGAAGATGTATTATCAACAACCTCATTCCACTTAAACATTGATTCAGGCGCTGAAAAAATAGCCTTTTTACCACGATCATAAATTGTCAATGCGTTGAGTTTGAATTTATTATTATTACAGTCAAGATCAACCATTATTGAACTTAAGTTTAACATATCAGCGCTTTGAGGCGCTTGGCCTTTTTGTGTCAGCATGTAAAAGTCCTTTGCTTTGCCCTCTTTATTGTACACTTTTATCGTCCATATCCTGACAATATTATTCTCAACCTGTTTAATACTATTTTTTTCGTAATATCTGGCCCCCGTTTTAGAGTCTTCATAAGGTATCCATTCTTCCGCCCATCCGCAGTGGGCAAACAGAATAAAAACCAATGAAAAAATAACGCGCTGAAAATTTTTAAGTTTCATGATCTCTCCTCCTAATATTGATGCGTGGCATTAGAAAAATTTTTCTGTACATATCTTAAAACAACATTTTTTTAAAGGGAAAATAAGTCACGTTCTCCAAAATTATCCATTAATTTTTTCCGGCAATTATGATAGAGAAGAATAAAGAGTCCATATTATTAACCGGAGGGGATTATGCAAAAAATCAGAGTGTCTGTCTTGCTTGTTTTTATGTTTCTGTTCTCATCACTCATTTGTTCTTGTTCAAAAGGATCTGAAAATCCAGATGATTTGATCAACGAGGCGAACCTGCTGTGGGATGGGAAACAGTATACCGATCCAAAAAAAGCCATGGAATTATTAAATAAAGCCATCAAACTTCAGCCGGATTACGCGGAAAGCTTCAACCAGAGAGGCGTGGCGTATAAAAATCTGGGAGATAACAAACTCGCCCTGGAAGATTTCAGCACGGCCATCCGCCTGCAGCCCGATTTCGTGCTGGCTTACTATAACCGCGGAACGATTTATAATACAATGGGGCAGCATAAAGAAGCGCTGGCTGACTTCGGCGAAGCCATCCGCCTCAAACCGGATTACGCGGAAGTTTATAATAAAAGAGGAATTATTTACAATAAACAGAAGAATTATCCACTCGCGATCGCGGATTTTAATAACGCCATTAAACTGGAGCCGAACAACGCAAATGCTTACAACAATCGGGGCCTCGCCTATCTGCTGCAGGAAAAGAATAAAGAAGGCTGCAGCGATTTAAAGACAGCCTGCAAACTGGGTTTCTGTAAAGCACTGGAATTGACTCAAAGCCGCGGTTTTTGCCGCTAATGGATGGGAACAGAAATATTTTTCTTTTTTCGAGAGAGATGAAATGATTCATCGGCGTCATAATAATCGTGTGGACCAATAGGAAAGGCATGCGGGAGAAAAACCTTGATTCAGCGATCGGATGAAAACAAAAAGTTATTCGCCTACCTGCTGCTGACATGCAAGAATGTGTCTTTGTATCCCGAAGGCCACAGCATCAGCACAAACGCCATTCACCAGTTTCATGAAATGCTGACCGCCCACATTCGCCTACATGGCGATTTTAAAATTGAAATCGAAAAGGATCACGTCACCTGCCAGGGCGTTGAGGTTCAGAAAGGGACGGCAGAAGAAGGCACGCTTCCCTTCACGCTGTTCCGGGACGGCATCCGATGGCTGGAATTTACGGACGGAATTACGCTGGAAGAAATACGGGACGTCCTGTCGATCATTCACCGGTACTCGATTTTAACGGCAGAACCGGAAGGCGATATCGTTACGGCCTTCTGGGAATCGCATTTTGACCATGTCCTTTATCAGGCTGACGACTATGTGGCGGAACAGACATCGGAATCTATTGACAGTCTGGCCCAGTGGGACGATCTACACGGGATGGAGGAAGAACCGGAAGCAGGCCGGGAAGAAAATCAGGCATCGCCAGGTGAGGCCACCGAAGCCGTTGACATGGCCGCCATCAATCCGGATGATTTTCTGCTGACACCGGAGGAAAAAATCGAGCTACAGGAAATGATCGCGCGGGAGGAAAAGGCCTCCGCCTCAGAGCATCTGAAGATGCTGCTGGATATCCTGATTCAGTTTCAGGAAGAAAAAGACTACACGCTGGTGCTGAGCGTTTTATCGGAAGAGTTTGACGCCTTCTACAGCCGTCGGGATTTCGACGCCGCGCTGATGATTCTCGACGGATTGCGCAAGGTACTGCACAGCGGGAAGATAAACACCGCCCGGACCGCCGCGCTCATCGAGTCTTACTATAAAGAGATCTCGTCCGACGCCAGATGTCTGAAGCCGCTGGAAGACATCTGGAGCGCATTAAACGCAAGGCAGATAGAAGCGATGAAAGGCATCTTGCAGCATCTGCCGCCCAAGGCGGTTCCGGCACTGATGCGACTTCTTCTCCTGGGACAGCCCTCACAGCTCGAGCAAATCGCCAATGATTCCATTATCGCGCTTCTGAATCAGGATGCCGGCTGCCTGGCCGCGCTCATCAATGATCCGGAAGAAAGACTCATCGAAAAACTGGTTTTGCTTTTATCCCGATTAAAAAAAGAAGTATCGTTAAAATATCTGCTCAAACTCGCCAGACATTCGTCGGCCGCCATCCGGCGAATGGCCGTCAGAGCGATCGGCCTGATGCCGGGAGACCAGATGGCAGCCATTTTTGAATTTATCAGCGATGCGGATGCCTCCGTCCGCCAGGCCATCCTGACGCACATGGGTCAGTCCAGAAACGAAACCGCAGAAGACCTGCTGATGAAATATCTCAAAAACCTGAATGTCGGCGCGACCAGGGCTGACCATGTGATGGAATGTTTCCGGACCCTGGGCCGATGCGGCTCGGTTCGTTCCGTCCCCTTTCTGCGCGCGACGCTCTTCCACCGCAAGTGGCTGGCCGGTTTCCAGAAATCCGCGGCCCGGGAAGGCGCGGCGCTGGCACTCGTCGAATTAAAGATACCGGAAGCCAGGGAAGTGATTGAAACGGCGGGCAGGAGTTTCTATCCGGGATTGCGCGGCATCGCGCGCAGAGCCGGCAGCGAATTTTTTCAAAACAACAGCGGGAGAAAATGAACATGTCTGAAAGAAAATCGATTCCGGAAAGATTGGGGCACGATTTTCTGCGGGCCCTGTATCACACGATCAATACCGTGCGCATGTACCAGGACAACAATCAGCTGGTTCAGAACAGCGTGCTGGCCTTTACCGCCCTGCTCAATGAGCTGACCGCCAGCGGAGACATCAGCCTCCTGCTCTACCGGAGCCGCTTTCACCTCGGCGGAGAGAAGCTGCCCTACCGGAGAAATGCGGCTGTGGTTCTCTACAACATGATGGAATTTTTTTCCAAGCGAGGAATCGGCAGCGTGAATTTTTCCAGTGCCTCGATCGACGCCTCGCAGGAGAATATCATCACGTCAATCCGCCTGTTCAATGACGCGGTCCGGTATCCGAATCATCTGGAGTGGCTGGAGCAGAAGCTTCAGGAACATCATATTGCCTGGGTGCAGGTCTTCCCGCGGCAGAATGAAGATGAAATGCTCGTCGATGAAAATCCTGAAGAACAGAAATTTGAAAAAGCGCGCAAAAATTATTTTCTGGCCGTCGAATCCGTGAGAGAAGTGGCCACCAAGGTGTCTCAGGGCATGGTGGGCGTGCGCAGGTGCAGACGTCTGGCCCAGAACATCGTGGATCTGGTCCAGGTGGATTCCGCGCTCATGATCGGCATGACCACCATTAGAGATTATGACGATTATACCTATACCCATTCCGTCAATGTTACGCTCCTGGCTACCTGTCTGGGTCGGCACATCGAATTGTCGGATATCGCGCTGGAGCATCTGACCATTTGCGGCCTTTTTCACGATTTGGGCAAAGTGGATGTCCCCAAGGAAATTCTCTTCAAACACGGCGAGTTGACCAACGGAGAATGGGATCTCATCAAGGCCCATCCCGTCACCGGCGTCCGCAAGATTCTGATGCTGAATGCCAATCCCGAACTGAGATCCAAAATCATTCTCGGGCCATTTGAACACCATCTGAACGTGGACATGACCGGATACCCGCACACCATGTTTACAGACAATCTGAGCCTGATCGGCAAGATTCTCCATATCGCCGATGTCTATGAAGCCATGACCCATGAGCGGGTTTACCGGACCAATTATTTCGCCCCGGATGCCGTTCTGAAAAAAATGTGGGAAGAAGCGGGAAAGAGCTTCGACAGGATTCTGCTGAAACGATTTATCCACATGATGGGGCTGTATCCCATCGGTTCCGTTGTGGAATTGAACGACGGCCGCATCGGTCTGGTCATGGATTATCCTGATGAGAACGAGCGCATGCGGCCACTCGTTCTCACACTGGTTCACGACGATGCGGGCAACTGGCAGCGCGGGGAGTCGATTTATCTGGCCGACCAGGCCATCCCGGAGGAACCCGGGCATTTAAATATCACGCGCGTGATTCCACCGGCAAAACTGCGCGTCAATCCGGCAGAATTTTTTCTGCACATAAAATAACGGCATCACCAGGGACGCCATGCATAATTTTTTTTCCTTCTTGACCAAAAAGCCGAATCTGAAAATTCTGGAGCTGAAACGCTACCAGGTTTCTTTCGGTTTGGACCGGCTTGTTTTCGGCGTGGACAATGTCCATATTGATGTCCACATCAGTCCCCAGGTCTACAGCTGTCTGAAAAAAACGGCCTTTCTGCTCATGGTCAAGCACACCCGAACAGAAAATTTTTTCAAGGAATACAAGAAGGACTTATGCGAAACGGAAAAAGAATCGTTAAGGCGCCTCTGCAATGACATTCTGCTCGACGGCATCAATAAGGCGAAAATCGCCTCTGAAGTACAGATTGACTTCCTGGGGCAGATCGCTCTTTTGAAATTATTTTCGGAAGAAATCAAATCCCAGTACAAAGGGATCGTGTCGCAGATCGAACAACTCGGCCGCATGTATCAGATATCGGAAAAACACGACCAGAACGACGTCTTTGTGGTGAAAGAAAAGCTTTCCGAAATCAAGATTCACGTCAATCACATCATGCGCGCCGCGGGAAAAGAATTGTTCGAGCTGCTGGTGGATATTAATACCCGGAATTTAAGAAATATGCGGGAGACGCATTTTTTCCCGCGCGATATTCTGCCGGGCTACTTTTTCTCCAACCCCATGTTCCATACCAGTAATCCCGGCGATGATTTTTTTCTCCTGGAAGAGTACGCCCTGATGGGGCAGCGGGCGGAGGATATCGACAACTACCAGAACATTAAATCCACCCTCTATAGTCTTCTGAAACAAATTCAGTTTTCGGATGAATACTTCAAAAGCGAAAAGACGGAAGGTCCCGAAATCAAACGGCAGGAAGTGAACGGCTTTTTCGGGGAAGGAAACCGCGACTTCGATGCTTTCATCATGGAGCCGGATAATTTCGACCGGATCTTCGATTATTCCAGCTCGACCGACCAGTATGAAAAAGCCCGGAAGGCCAATGAAAATGAGGAAACGCTGAAGGATTTCAGAGAAAAAATAGAAACGCAGAAAAGCCTGCTGAATCTTTTTTATCGTCAATTTAACCAATCCGGCATTCTGCGGCAGATGGTTGCCGCTCTGGAAATGAAAACGGTCTGCGAAAAATATTGTCCCCCCATGAATCCCCGTCAGATACGGGATTTTCTGGTGAATTTCTGGACACGGCTGTCCTTCCGATCGCAGCAGAATCGTTTCAAGTCTCTTTATGGCGCTGATTTCACCATGGCGCCGCTATGGCAAGCGCTGAAACGCATCCGGCGCTGTTCCTCCCTGGATAAAAGGCATCATTTCGTAACCTTCCTCAGGCACTTTTCCCGCTATCATCGGGATTGGTATAATTTCCATATTCTGAAAGAAGCGATGGACGCCATCAATCTGGTGGAGGAAGAAAAAATTATTTTATTGTCAAGGGAAAACCATTCCCTCTATGAGTTTTTGCTGCCCGATGAGAAGATCAAGGAAGAAAAGCCGATCGCCAATCATGTGATCATCAAAGCGGATATCCGCGGTTCAATGGCCATCAATCACATGATGCGGAGCAAAGGCCTCAATCCGGCCTCCTACTTCAGTCTGAACTTTTTTGATCCCATTTCACAGGTGCTTTCAGAATATGGTGCGTCGAAAGTATTTATCGAAGGCGACGCCATCATCTTATCGATTTTTGAAAAGGAAGATGTCGCGGAGGGATATTACAGCGTCGCCCGGGCCTGCGGTCTGGCCATGCGCATCCTGCAAATTGTTCAGAGCTATAATGAAAAAAACAAGGAAAACAATCTTCCCGTGCTGGAACTGGGCATCGGCATCTGCTACTGTCAGGGGCCGCCCATGTTCCTGTTCGACGGCGATTCCAAAATCATGATTTCCCAGGCCATCAATCAGGCGGACCGTCTGTCCAGCTGCGACAAGTTCCTCCGCAAAATTTTTAAAAGCCAGAATGATGTTTTCAATTTATTTGTGTTTGAAAACGAAAACGAAGAAGTCAGCGAGTCGGGAATTGACGAATCCACCTATCGCTACAATGTCAACGGCATTGAACTCAATGAGGAAGGCTTCCAGAAAATGGCCAAAGAAATCAATCTGCAGAAATATACCTTTTCTTCCGACAATGACGACAGCGTCAAGCTGTATACCGGCAAGGTTCCGCTGATCAGCGGCAATTATCAGCGGTTGGCCATCCGGGAAGCGGTCATCCATAAAGTGCAGCCGGATATCATGGATGTCTCGGGAAAAATTCTAAGAAAATACTATGAAGTCTGCACACATAATAAGATATATAATTTTATAGAGAACCAGTCTTAAAGGAACCGCGTATCATCGAAACGCAAAGAACAGAAAATCATAAATTCATTCGCGACGCATTGCCTGCCTAAACCATGACTGAAAAAAATCACACAAACTCATTGGATCCCGATTATCACCGTCTGCTGTTCGTCGCCTTTCTGGCCGGATTTGTCAGTCTGGCCTATGAAATCGTCGCTACCAAAGTTCTCTACTATTTTTTCAATGAGAGCACCATCACCGCTTCCGGCGTGATTGCCATCTTTCTTTTCGGGATGGGCGTCGGCGGCTTTATCTTCAGCCGGCTGGACAGGAAAATTCACAATAAAAAATTATTCCTGCTCATCTTGCAGGTTTTCATCGCGCTTTATGCCACCCTGGTTTTCCCCAACTATGATCTGGTGCCCGCCGTTTTTAATTTTCTATACCCGGTCCTGGGAAAGTCCGCTCAGATGATGCTGCTCAACAAGCTGCTCATCAGCTTCTTCTATCTGATCGTTCCAACCGTTTTGATGGGGATGGTCTTTCCGGCCATTATTGTGATGTCGATTCATGAAATCGACATGCTGCCGGAAAAAATCGGCACCATCTACGGGCTGGATCTTTTCGGAGCGGTTCTGGGCGCCCTGGCCAGCGGATTTTTCTTTATACCGTTCTGGGGCATCAAAACCTTAATCTTCTTTTCCGTCCTGATCAATCTGGCCATCGGCCTGCTGGTTCTATATCAGAAAAATCGGAAATTTATCTTCACAATCGTATGCTTTTTGATGGCCGCCCTGATGTTCTACCTCATCATCAATCCTTTCAGCAACGGCGCGGTCATTTATTCCAGCAGGGATGCAACAGAAAAATTCATTCCCAGAGACAATCTTCTCGCTCCCGGCCGGCAAAACGCGGATTTCTTTCAAAAAGTCAAAGTTAAAGAAAAAAAATTTTTTTCCCATTCACCCTTCGGAGAACTGAGCGTTTTTGATGAAGTCTTTAACAATGAACAGCACCGCTATCTCTACATTGAAACACGGATTCAATGCTCCACGGAGGGACTGAAAAACAAGGCGGTCAGTGAAGTGAACTTCGCCAACGTCTCCATCGAGGCGCTGGATAAGAGCAACCTGAGTGTTTTAAACATCGGCCTGGGCTGCGGCTTCACGCTCAGTGAAATCGTCAAACACCCGCAAGTCCGCAGCGTGGATGTGGTGGAGATCAATCCGGTGATGCCGGAGGCGACAAAATATTTCAACGCCTTCACCGATCATGTCCTGGACAATCCCAAAGTCAATCTTCTGATTAATGACGGCTACAAATATCTTCTGAGCACGGATAAAAAATATGATTTAATCATCATGGACATTGAAACGCCCTGGGTCATCTATTCGAGCAATCTTTATTCTCTGGAATTTTACAGACTGGTCCGGAAAGCTTTGAATCCCGACGGCATTTTCTCGCAATGGTCCTACCGGCCGATACCGGATGCTCAGGTGATTAATTACAACACCCTCAAGGTCGTCTTTACCGATGTGGTTCCGAAAATATCAGGCGTTTTCAATGATCTCTATTATATCGCCGGCGGCAAGAATATAGCGCTGGATGAAAGGGAAACCATTTTTCTGAATCACATGATCAGCAGTCAGGACACCCGGCTCAACACCCTGAACAATCCCTATTTCGGAACAGAGATGATGCTCAGGGAAATGTTTCACGTCAATTAATTTTCTCGCCGTCTCACCCGTTATCGGAAATCTTCACGCACAATAAAAAAGGCGCCCCTTTGCAGGAGCGCCTTTTTAGTTAAAGGTTAAATGGCTTATTCACCAAGTTTTTCACTGGCAATTCTCATGCTGTAGAAGGAACGATACACGAAAACAATAGCGATTATGAAGAAGAAGATCGCCAGACCGGTTTTTAAATTCTGATTGGTCATGGTCACCGCGATTTCCGTGGCCAGCAGACCGAACAGGGTCGTGAATTTGATGACCGGGTTCAAAGAAACCGAAGAGGTATCTTTGAAGGGATCGCCGACGGTGTCGCCGACAACGCTGGCTTCATGCAGCGGGGTGTTTTTCATCTTCAGGTCGACTTCAACAATCTTCTTGGCATTGTCCCAGCAACCGCCGGCATTGGCCATGAAGATCGCCTGGAAGAGACCGAAGAAAGCGATACCGATCAGATAACCGATGAAGAAGTAGGGGTTAAAGAAAGCCAACGCGAGGCACATGAAGAAGATCACGATGAAGATGTTGATCATACCCTTCTGAGCGTACTGGGTGCAGATCTTGACGACTTCTTTACTGTCTTCAATGGAAGCTTCCGCCTTGTCCAGATTGATGTTCTTCTTAATGTACACAACCGCCTGATACGAACCGGTGGTCACGGCCTGGATGGAAGCGCCGGTGAACCAGTAAATAACGCATCCGCCCATGATCAAACCGAGGATGATTTCCGGCTGAACCAGAGACAGTTTAGCAATAACATTGCCGAAGAGATGTTCGAGCAGGATGATGATACCGAACACCATCGTGGTCGCGCCAACAACGGCGGTACCAATCAACACGGGTTTGGCAGTCGCCTTAAAAGTATTGCCCGCGCCATCGGCAGATTCCAAGCAGTGCTTGGCAGCTTCAAAATTAGGCGCAATGCCGTATTCTTTTTTCACAACGTCCTTGGTGTCGGGACGGGATTCGATCAGAGACAATTCATAAATGGACTGAGCATTGTCGGAAACCGGTCCGAAACTGTCAACCGCGATGGTCACAGGGCCCATGCCCAGGAAACCGAAGGCCACCAGACCGAAAGCGAACACCGGGGCGGCAAACGTAAATTCCGGCGGCATCAATGCCATAACGGACGGGTTTTTCGATACGAAATAAGCAATAAACATCAATATCATGATGGTCAGGCCTTCCCAGAAAGCGGAGTAGTTACCGGCAACCAGACCGGACAGAATGTTCAAAGAAGGACCGCCCTGTTTGGAAGCATTAACGGTTTCTTCGCAGTGGCGTGAAGAGGTGCTTGTGAATACTTTGGTAAATTCCGGAATCACCGCGCCGGCGATGGTTCCGCAGCTGATGATCGTGGCCAGAGCCCACCAGAGACTTGTGTAAGGATCAGCCAGGTCGCCCAGCAGGTAATAACTGGCGGCAAACGTAATCGCGATGGCCACAATCGAGGTAATCCAGACCAGGTTGGTCAAGGGATGTTCAAAGTTAAATTCTTTCTTTTCAGCGAAAGCAGCTTTGCTGATCATGTCGTTGACAAAGTAAGAAACGAGAGAGGTGATGATCATGAAAATTCTCATGGCGAAGATCCAGACAATCAACTTTCCACCCATTTCCTGATTGGTGGCCAGAGCCAGAGCCAGGAAGGTCACCAGCGCAACACCGGTAACACCGTAGGTTTCAAAACCGTCCGCCGTGGGGCCGACGCTGTCACCCGCGTTGTCGCCCGTACAGTCGGCGATAACACCGGGGTTTTTCGGATCGTCTTCGGGAAGATGGAAAACGATTTTCATCAAGTCGGAACCGATATCCGCGATCTTCGTGAAGATACCACCGCAGATACGCAGAGCGGAAGCACCCAGCGATTCACCGATCGCGAAACCGATGAAGCAGGGGCCGACCAGTTCTTTGGGAATGTAAGCCAGAATGACAATCATGAAGAAAAGCTCGATGCTGACGAGCAGCAGGCCGACGCTCATACCGGAACGCAGACAGATGTTGACGATGTTCAAGGGCTTGCCGCTCAGTGATGCAAAGGCAGCGCGGGAATTCGCCACGGTGTTGATCCGGATACCGAACCAAGCCACCCCGTAGGAGCCCAGAATACCCAGAATGGAACAGATCAAAATGATGATGATGTCCGAAGCTGCTTTTCCCTGCAGAGCGCCAAAGTAGTAGACGATACAGATCGCGATCAGAATCCACAATGCGATGAGGAATTTGCCCTGTTGGAACAAGTAGGTTTTGCAGGTTTCCCAAATCGTCTGGGAAACATCCAGCATCGCCTTGTGCGCGGGCAGATTCTTGGTTTGCACATACTGCATGAAACCGAAAATCATTCCGATGATGCAGATGATCAAACCGGCGTTAAGAATGGTCAACCCGGCAAGGGAGCCACCCATAAAGCTGACTTGCGTCAGATCAGGCAGATTGATGTCGGCTTCACCGGCAAACGCGGCGCCGGCCATGAGCAGAAACATCAATGAGCTCAGTAAAAATGTCCAGATACTTCTTTTGTTTTGTAACATTATCCATCCTCCTTTTTTAAATTACTTATATTTTTTGTATGGTGTTTAGCCATAGCTTGTTGCAGACCTGATTGAATGATATCGGCGGCAGCGTCAGATGCGGATTGGATGATTTCCCGCAACCGGGCTGATTCACCCGGATTAAACTTCTGCAGAACATAATCTTCAACCGGCGTTCGGTCGGCCGGCTTACCGATACCCATTCTGACCCGCGTGAAATCGGCGGATCCTAAACAGGTGACAATCGATTTCAAACCTTTATGTCCCGCATCGCCTCCTCCAGCCTTCAGACGCATGGCGCCGAAAGGCAAATCGAGATCATCATGAATCACGATGACATTACCGGTGTCCACCTTAAAATATGCCTGTAAACTTCTTACCGCGTTACCGCTTAGATTCATATACGTTTGAGGCATGGCCAGCAGCACATTCGCGCCAGCGACTTTACCTCGATTCCAAAGAGCTTCAAAACTTTTCTGCTTAATATCCACTGCCCATCGGGCGGCAATGGCTTCCAGAACCATGAACCCGATGTTGTGTCTCGTCTGTTGATAGCGGTTTCCGGGATTCCCCAGTCCGACAATCAGATACATGATCTGCTCTCCCTCCTCTGTGCGGCGTGTAAAGAATTTCTTTAAATTCGAGAGCAGCACCCGCTATCACCCGATCATGACCTGCTATAAACTTACTTCCCCTTCTCTTTCTCTGCAGGAGCTGCAGCAGCGCCGGTCGCTTCAGTTCCTTCCGCCTTGGCTCCTTCTTCAGCTCCCTGTTCTTTCGCTTCCTCCGTCTTGGACACTCTGATCATCGCCACTGCAGCCACGGACGTATCGGGACGGTCCAGCAGCGTGATGCCTTCGGCCACTTTCAGATCTCGGATTCGGATGGAATCGCCGATGTCCAGATTAGTGACATCCACATCAATATGATCGGGCAAATCCAGCGGGAGGCACGAGACTTTAACATCGCGCTTCAGGTGCTGCAATTCACCGCCCAGATCCACGCCGATGGCCTTACCGAGAAAACGCAGTGAAACATCCATCGTAATCTTTCTTTTGACATCGACTTCATAAAAATCCACGTGATAAAGTTTTCCGGTCAGCGGCTGCACCTGCAATTCTTTAATAAGCGACAGCTTCTCCACCTTATTGCCGCCGTCATCAATGCTCAGTTTGATGAATGCGTGATCTTTCTTATCCTTATGCAGCTGAATGAGTTCATCGCTCTTCACTGCCAGTAAAATATTGTCTGCAGAGCGGCCGTAAAAAACCGCCGGAACAAGCCCCTGATCCCGTAAACGGCGGGCTGGTCCTTTCTTCTGTTCTTTACGGACTTGAGCCGCTAAATCTGTTACCTCCATGGGTTCCTCCTCTATATCTATATAAATAATGAACTGACTGAATCGTTGTAATAAATCCGGCGCACCGCTTCGCTTAAGATGCCGGATACCGATAAAACCTTTATTTTTTTGCAATTTCCGGCCCGCTCGTTCAGCGGGATGGTATCCGTCACAATCACTTCGGTAATTTCAGAATTTTCGATGCGCTCGATCGCCGGTCCGGAAAGCACGGGATGGGTGCAGCAAACGGACGTTTCCAGGGCACCCGCTTTTTTCATCGCATTGGCCGCCTGAACCACCGTTCCCGCCGTATCGACCATATCGTCCAGAATGATGACTCTTTTCCCCTTGACATCGCCGATAATATTCATGGCCTCGGCTTCGTTCGGCCCTTCCCTTCTTTTATCAATAATCGCCAGAGAAGCGCCCAGCCGCTTGCCGAAAGATCTGGCGCGCTCCACGCCACCGGCATCCGGTGAAACAATGACCGTGTTGTCCAGATACTGCCTTTTCATATAGTCGAGCAACACCGGTTTGGCGAAAAGATTATCCACGGGAATATTAAAAAAGCCCTGAATCTGCCCCGCGTGCAGATCCATGGATAAAACGCGATTGGCGCCGGCGGTCGTAATTAAATCCGCAACGAGTTTGGCGGTAATCGGCGCCCGGGAGGCCACTTTCCGATCCTGCCTGGCATATCCATAATAAGGAACTACGGCTGTAATTCTTTCCACCGAAGCTCTTTTCATCGCGTCGATCATGATGAGCAGTTCCATCAGCGTAACATTGACCGGCGGGCACGTGGACTGGATAATAAAAACATCCATTCCCCTGACGTTTTCGTCGATCTCTACACGGGTTTCCCCGTCACTGAACGTTGATACATTCGCCTTGCCCAGCGAAACGCCCAGTTGATTACAAATTTTTTGAGCCAGTTCCCGATTGGAATTACCGGAAAAAACTCTAATCTTTTCTAGCATTTAAATAAAACTCCGCGACTTATACTGGCTGGGGCGGGAGGATTCGAACCTCCGAATGCAGGAACCAAAATCCTGTGTCTTACCGCTTGACGACGCCCCAATCAAATTTAATGCAGGGTATGAGTTGACTATCTTGAAAGGAAGGATTAATGATTACAGAGAGTTGACAAGAAACATCGCATATGGAGCAGGGAGTTCTTTCTCTATAATCTCCAAGGCTTTTTTTGCCTCTTCACCGTTCCTCAATATACCAAAGACAGTGGGACCGCTACCCGACATCAATGCGCCAAGCGCACCGTGCCTGAGCAACATTTGCTTGAGATCAGCCAGTTCCGGATGTATCTTCAGTGAAACTGACTCCAAGTCATTATGCAATCCGCAAACTATGTCGCCCAGATCCAAAAATCGCGGAATGCTATAATTATTTTTCCCCCTTGTCAATCTTAAATTGAGGTTTTGATAAATCATTTTTGTGGAGAGGTCAAAAGGCGGTTTGATCAGTAAAACATCCAACTTCGGCAGGCCGCGCAGGTGTTTGAGGCGATCCCCCACCCCTGACGCTAAGGCCGCGTTTCCAAAGATAAAAAAAGGAACGTCCGCTCCAATTTTTGCTCCGATTTTTAAAAGTTCCGTCTTTTTCAGACCTAGGGAACAGATTTTATTCAGAGCCATGATTGTGGTTGCGGCGTCGGAACTTCCGCCTCCCAGACCGGCGGTCATCGGAATTCTTTTATGAAGGGTAATTTCCATGCCCGACTGATAGTCACAGTAATCAAAAACGGCTTTCGCTGCACGCACGATAAGATTTTTTTCATCGGTCGGTAAATCCGTTCCCGGGCAATGCAAAACGATGCCCTTCGGTAGGGGCGAAAAGATTAATTCATCATGCAGAGATATTTTCTGCATCAATGAAAAAATATCATGATAGCCGTCGGCGCGCTTACGAATGACCCGCAGGAAGAGATTGATTTTCGCCGGCGCGATCCAGCGCGTTTCAACCCTTTTCTTTGACATAGCGCATTTTCAGCTCGTAGAGAACGCCCTGGAGCAGGCTGTTTTCGTCATTGTCGAGATTGCCTTTGGTTTTTTCATGGAGCATATCCAGAATATCAATGGTCTGTTTGGCCGCCGGCAGATTCTTTTGCGGCGTGTCGCCTTCGTTTTCCGGAAAATCTCCGAAATGAAAAAGGGCCGATGTGCTGAGCGATAAAATGAAATTGGTAAAATTCACTGAAGGATAGTGCATTTCACTGTCGGACGCCGGCTGGGCGCTTTCCTTCTTTTCCTGCTTCTCTTCGCCCGCCGCCTTTACTTCCTCCTGCGGTTGATCGTCAGCGGATTCTCCGAAATAACGCTTGTCCTTGACGACGAATCCCGAATCCTTTTTCTTTTCTTCCATTAATTTCTTCCTCCCTTTGCTGCGTGATAGCGCTCATTAGCCCAGCACTTTATGTCATAAGTTTGTGATTTGTCATTTCGACCGGAGGGAGAAATCTATTCAATGCTTCCTAAGATTTCTCAGTCACTCCGTTCCTTCGAAATGACATCTTATTTTCTGTCAGTTGGTAGTAGTTTTCTCCAAATAAAATCTTGATTATTTTTTCGTTAAACTGATTTCACCTTTTCTGGACTGGTCAATCAAAATGTTGTCGCCTTCCGCGAATTTTCCCGCCAGAATATCCATCGCCAGCGGATCGAGAATAAGCTTCTGCAGCGAGCGTTTCAGCGGCCGCGCCCCGTAAACCGGGCTGTAGCCCTGCTCCGCGATAAAGTCTTTGGCTTTTTTCGTCAATTCCACGCTCAACTTGCGTTCTTTAAGGCGTTTATCAATCAGCGCCATCTGAATCTCAACGATCTGATAAATATCTTCCAGCTTCAGCGCTGCAAACATAATAATATCATCGATGCGGTTCAAAAATTCCGGCTTGAATGTTGCCCGCAGTACGTCCATCGAACGGTTTTTCTTTTCCTCGTCAGAAATTGATGGATCCTGAATCCACTGACTGCCTACGTTAGACGTCATAATCACCACCGTGTTCTTGAAATCCACCGTCCGGCCATGTCCGTCAGTCAACCGGCCGTCATCGAGAATCTGCAGCAGAATATTGAACACATCCGGATGCGCTTTTTCAATTTCATCAAACAGCAAAACACTGTATGGCTTACGGCGCACCGCTTCGGTGAGATAACCGCCCTCGTCATAGCCGACATAACCGGGAGGAGCGCCGATCAGACGCGCCACCGCGTGCTTTTCCATATATTCCGACATATCGATTCTGATCATGGCCTGTTCATTGTCGAACATAAATTCAGCCAGAGCCCGTGCCAGTTCCGTTTTGCCCACGCCCGTCGGCCCCAGAAAAATAAAAGAACCGATGGGACGGTTCGGATCCTGCAGGCCGGAGCGCGCGCGGCGCAAAGCGGCGGATACGGAAGCAATGCCTTCATCCTGACCGATCACGCGTCTCTTGAGACGCTCTTCCATATGAATCAGCTTCTGCACGTCGCTTTCCATCATGCGAGCCAGCGGTATACCTGTCCAGTTGGAAACCACTTCAGCCACGTCTTCCGCGTCTACTTCCTCCTTAATCATCTGATCATCTTTTTGAACATCATCCAGTTTTTTCTGTGCCGCCTGAAGTTCTTTATCCAGATCAACCAGTTTGCCGTAACGGATTTCCGCCACTTTCTCGAGATTGCCTTCGCGCTCGGCAGACAGCTCTTCCATTTTCAAGTCTTCAATTTTCTTTTTAATGTCCTGGATTTTATTGTTGATGTCTTTCCCTGTCGACCATCGCACCTTCATCTGATCGCCCTTTGCCTTCAATTCAGCAAGCTCCTTTTCCAGCTTGTCGCGCCTTTCTTTGGTCGCTTTATCCGTCTCTTTTTTCAGCGACTGTTTTTCTATCTCCAATTGAATGATTTTGCGGTCGACGGCGTCAATCTCTGAAGGTTTGCTGTCCAGTTCAATCTTTAAACGGGAGGCTGCCTCGTCAATCAGATCCACCGCCTTGTCCGGCAGAAAACGGTCCGTGATGTAGCGGTGCGAAAGCGTCGCCGCGGCAACGATGGCCGAATCCTTGATGCCCACCCGGTGATGGACCGCGTAACGTTCTTTCAAACCGCGCAGAATGGCAATCGTATCTTCAACGGTCGGTTCCTTGACCAGAACCGGCTGGAAGCGCCGCTCCAGAGCGGCATCTTTTTCGATATATTTGCGATATTCGTTGAGCGTCGTTGCGCCCACGCAGCGCAGCTCGCCGCGCGCCAGAGCGGGTTTGAGCATGTTGGAAGCGTCCATCGAACCTTCCGAAGCGCCCGCGCCGACCATCGTATGAATTTCATCGATGAAAAGGATGATCTCGCCTTCGGCGCTGATGACTTCTTTCAGCACCGCCTTCAGCCGCTCCTCGAACTCGCCGCGGTATTTCGCGCCGGCGACCAGCGCGCCGATATCCAGTCCGATCACCCGTTTGTTCTTAAGGCTTTCCGGCACATCCCCGTTGACAATACGCTGCGCCAGACCCTCGACGATGGCCGTTTTCCCGACGCCCGGCTCGCCGATGAGCACGGGATTGTTTTTGGTGCGCCGGGAAAGCACCTGCATGATTCTCCGTATCTCATCATCCCGTCCGATCACCGGATCAAACTTGCTTTTTTTCGCCAGCGCGTTGAAATCACGGGCGTAGCGTTCCAGAGCCTGATACTTGCCTTCCGGATTCGGATCGGTCACGCGCTGATTGCCGCGGATGTCCTTCAGAACCTTGAAAATATGGTCTTTCGTCACGCCGGTCTGACGCAGGATTTTGCCCGCCTGCCCTTCCTTTTCTTCAGCCATGGCAATCAGCACATGTTCGGCACTCATGTATTCGTCTTTAAGCTGCGCCGCTTCGGTCATCGCCTTATCCAGAATCTTATTAAGTCTGTTTCCCAGATACACTTCCCCGGCGCCCACGCCCTGAACGCTGGGCTGCTTCTTCAAATGAGCCTCGAGCTCCTTTTCAATCTCTTGCGGGGAAGCATTTAACTTATTAATGATGGCGCTGACGATGCTGTCATCCTGCCTTAAAAAACAAACGAGAAGATGTTCGGGATCAATCGCCTGATGACCGAGAGAGTTGACGAGCGACTGCGTCTCCTGCAGAGCTTCCTGAACTTTCAATGTAAATTTATCAAAACGCATATCGATTTCCTTTATTCAATCGGCTTCTCAATCGTCACAAAGAGTTTGCCGTTTTTAAAAACTGTCACGTTGCCTGAAGATTCAGAGACCACGATGGCAACGGCTTTCGTTACACTGGTGATACCGGCGGCGGCAATGTGGCGGCTTCCCAGACCGGGCGGGAAATCCCGGCTGTCCAGAGCGGCGCTCAGATGCCTTCCCGCGGTCACCAGCACTCCGTTTTCCTTGATCACAAAAGCGCCATCAATGGCGGAAAGTTCCTTGATGGTTTCCTCCAGTTCCGGATTCAGAATATTCCGTTGCTCTTCCGGATAACCGGAAAAAGGATTGATGATCATCTGCCGGGAAAGCTGCATGACTTTTTCATCATCCCCCAGAACAAAGACCGTTCCCACCTTC
The DNA here is from genome assembly GCA_022710585.1 of Deltaproteobacteria bacterium. Lineage (GTDB taxonomy): Bacteria > Desulfobacterota > Syntrophia > Syntrophales > Smithellaceae > Smithella. The sequence continues at coordinate 43,921 of JAKLGV010000020.1, forward strand.
CGGCTTTCCCTGCCCTGCGCGCCCAGCTCGCAGGCAATATTGAGAACGGCGTTGAACACTTCCGGCCGGACATTTTCAATCACATCGTTAATAAAATCTGACGTCAGAATCTCAAATTCCTTGCCCACATCAATCACGAAAATACTGTCAGCATAACCGAACCTGGGCACCCCGCTCAGACAGACCACCTTATCGCCCCGTTTCAGAATTCCCAGAACAATCCCCTGAGCGATCGCAATTTTTATTTTTCCCACGCGCGTCAGATTCACATCGGGCGTGTATAAAATCCGGGCCTGCTTTTTCAGTTCTTCAGATATTCCCTCATTCTCGCGGGAGACAATAATAATGTTGATGTCCTTTTTCATTTCATCAAGAATCAGTTCGGCATCATTGATGACATCCACACAAACCATCAAAGCGTTCGCCTTGATTTCATGCGCGATCTTACCGGCATGTTCAATCATGGTTTTGTTTACTGTTCTCATATCGTCCCCTTTTTATTGATTTTTCATAGAATAAGCACAAAAACGCCCTCTGTCAAGATTGGAAGTGTGGAATGTTGTTATTTTTTTTGAATCTGGACATCCTTTTAAGAAAAAGCCTCTTTAGAGGGATTGCATCATTTCTCGGCTTCTTATATAAGACTTCGCAGCACAAACAGGAGTAAAGAGAACATTATATGATTAACAAACAACAGAACAACAGTCTTCTCGATGATGTCTTTCAACTATTACCCAGTCCCATTTCGGTCACAAAAGTCAACGATTCAACTTGTGTCGCAGCCAACCATGCCTTTTTGAAATATTTCGGTCTACGGAGAAAAGACGTTATCGGCAAAAAGTCTTTTGAATTAGGCATGATCAGCCCCGAGACGAAATTGCCTCGTCTGAATAAATTAAGAAAAACCGATGACGTCCAGGATACCACGGTAAAACTCAGGTCGAGAAAAAACAGCGCGCTCGATATGCCCTTTAAGACAAAACGTATCAAGGTCAATGGCCTTTCTTATTATCTTTCCTTGGGAAATGATGTTTCAGTCATGGAATACATCCGAAAAGCCCGGCAGTTTGATACTTTCGTTCAATCACTGGATACGGTTAAAGAAACCGGCATTATTTTTGTCAGCGATTATGATAAAAAAAAACCGTCTGTTGCGTATGCCAACGAAGAAGCACAAAGTGTTTTACAAATCCACGCTGTGAAAAAAATTCTTAAAATGCTTCATGGTCACGATTCCATTTTTTTGAAAACGCCTTCATTCATCTATTTTGTCAGAAATATTCCCTGTCAAGATGATGCACCGTTGAAAATTTTATTTTTAAGACGATTGATGGATGCCACCACCTGCATGACTATGAGGCTGAAAGAATTCAATTTAACATCCAGAGAACGCCAGGTAGCATTGATGGCCGCCTATGGACATTCCAACAGTGTCATTGCTGAAAATCTCGGCATCAGTAATTTCACTGTCAAAGATCATTTAAAAAGGATTTTTAAAATTATCGGTGTCCATAAACGCAATGAGCTTTTTCTCAAACTCATGACTTTGGGTTGATTCGGGAGAAGTATCTTCTTTCCTATTCTCACGGTTTTATTATTTTTTAATTCGTTTCTTGATCTCCTTTCATGGGATCGTTAGAGTCTCATTAAAAAGAAAACTTGACCATAAATTTATAGTTCGTTAAAATTCATTCCCTAAAATCAAAGGAGTTTCTTGCACGGTGAATTTTCCAGAAGTAACCGGTACACTTAACTTATATATTGCTGAAATCAACCGTTTTCCTCTCTTAACGGCAGAAGAGGAATTCAAGTATGCCATGCGCCTGAAAAAGGACAACGATGTGGCCGCTGCGGAAAAACTGATTGTTTCCAACCTGCGGTTTGTCGTCAAGATCGCCCACGAATACCGCAATTACGGCTTCAAACTGGCCGATTTGATCCAGGAAGGCAACGTCGGCCTCATTCACGCCGTCAAAAAATTCGATCCGGAAAAAGGCTATCGCCTGATTTCCTACGCCGTCTGGTGGATTCGCGCCTATATTCAAAACTATCTGATCCGCTCCTGGAGCATCGTCAAAATCGGAACCACGCAGGCGCAGCGCAAGCTCTTTTTCAAGTTAAGCCAGACGAAAAAAGAGCTGGAGACGCTTTCCCAGAAAAATCCGGAATTCAGCGAAATCGCGACGTCGCTGGGCGTCAAGGATTCTGAAGTGGAAGAAATGGATCAGCGCATGGGCTCCCGCGATGTTTCCCTGAACGAAATCATCAACGCAGACAGCACCAATTCCCATCTGGATTTCCTGGCCTATGAAGGAGACAATCAGGAAGACGCGCTGATCAAAAATCAGGAAAGAAGCCTGGTGCAGCGCGATATCGCCGGAGCGCTGGCTCATCTCAATGAAAGAGAAAGCTACATTATTCTCAACCGCGTAATGGCCGATGATCCGAAGACGCTTCAGGAGATTGGCGAAAAATACAATATCTCACGGGAAAGAGCCCGCCAGATCGAAAAGCAGGCCTTGAAGAAAATGCAGTTGGCGCTGCCCTATTTTAATCCGGACAAATAAAGCAATCGGATTATCCGAAATATAAAAAAGGCAGCCTCACGAATGAAACTGCCTTTAAATTTTAATGAATAAATGGATTAAAAGTGGAAATTCAAACCAACGGTAATCATGCTCGTTGAATAATCAATTTCGACTGAATCTTTAAAGTCCGCGCTGGTTGAAAAATAGTGATAAGTTAAATCGGCGGACAACGTTTCATTAATGTCAAAATTCATTCCCGCTAAAACCTGCCAGGCCAAAGCAATATCCCGGTCATCATTGAGATGCAACACATTCGTGCCGTATGTATTTTCAGCCGTATCGGCAAAATCCACACGCGAAAGTCCTATGCCGCCGCCCAGATACGGATGAATTCTGCCGTCCGGGTATTTGGCGACTAAATTAAACAGCAGATTATAAAAATGAACATACGCATCGACATCAACATCATAGCTGAGATATTTTTCCCTGACATGGTCATGGATCTCGGGATTAAAATACAGTGCTTCGGCCTCCACAGCAAGAAACCTGGCAAAAGGCAGCGTGTAGCCTAATTTGACTCCGAGCGTCCATTTATTGTCGATATCGAGATCGAATGTATAATCATCCACTCCAAACTCAAAATCCGATCCCAGTGTGTACCCCCCCGAGAAACCCGCATAAAAAGGAACGGTTTTCTCAGCAAATGAAGTACCGTTCAATACGAATAAGACTGAAAAAACCAACAAAAGGAATTTTACTGAACCGATAATCTTTTTCATACTCCCTCGCGGTCAACCTTTTTTATATATTCTCATATCAGCAATCAGAATATCATTACCCGTTTATTTTTTCAGGACGGTCTGAAAAACAGCCACGATCCGCCGGTTCTGCTGTCTTCCTTCCGCTGTGTCGTTGCTGGCGATTGGTTTTTCCGCGCCGACACCGGTTGCCGAAATCCGGGAAAATTCGACACCGAAATGATCAATCAGATAGGCCCTGATGCTGTTGGCCCGTTCCTGAGATAGACGCACATTATCATCCGGATCACCAACGTTGTCCGTATGACCCACGATCATCACGGTTGATTCCGGATGTTTTTGCATGAAGACAGCCGCGGTTTTCAGCTCCTCATGATATTTGGGTTTGATGTCTGATTTTCCGGTATCAAACTCTACCTTCAGCGCGACGGAGTAAGGCGTGTAAGAACAACCGTCTTTCTGCACCTCTGTATCAGCGGGAGTACCAGGACATTTATCCATATAATCAGCAACGCCATCCCGGTCGGCGTCAGCCGGGCATCCCTCGCTATTAACACTCACATTCGCGGGCGTCCCGGGGCACTGGTCCCGATTGTCGTTCACGCCATCCCGGTCAGAATCCGCGACACAACCGGTGTTATCCACCTCGACACCATAGGCCGTCCCGGGGCATCTGTCAGCGTCGTCCAGAACACCATCTTTGTCCTCATCACCAATCTCTTCCTTAACGACAGGAGCTGAGGCCTTGCGTGCTCCGACGCCGCCAATGCTGTAGCTGATTCCCATGGTGGCCATCAGATCATTATGAATGCTGTGGGGATTGTCGCCGTATTCCTGTTCGTCATCATCGCCGACAGGAAGAACGTGGCGGACATCCGCCCGCAGCGCCAGATTGTCCGTCATAAAATATTTGAAACCGGCGCCGTAATCAACGGCCAGTTTGCTGGGAACGAGTTCATCATCACTTGAGGTGTAATGCGTCGCGCCGATTCCAACGGCTAAAAAAGGCACAAAATCGCTCTTGGGATTGAAATGATAAATCCCTTCGAGAGCGGTCACATACACCCTGTTGGTATCATCCACACTGTCATCCTCAAACTGTGACGGCACATAATTCCAGAACAGCTCCGCCCCGATATTCTCGGTAAAATTATAGCCGACACGCCAACCGATGGTATAATTATTTTTATAGTCCTGGTTCCCCTCAAAAACGTATCCGCCGGCAGAAAGACCCAATGAAAAAGCGCCCTCTCTGACTTCAGCACGCACCACCGAAACTGAAACAAGCAAAAACAACAATACCGCGACTATGCCTAATTTCTTCATAAGACTTTCTCCTATTAACAAATTAATCATTATTCAAAGATCTCTTTTCGTGTAAGGCTTATACCTAAAATTGATAAAATATAAAACATTTTTTTCAGAATCGTCTTGCCATTAAGCTAGTTGCGGCTATCATTCACATTCAATTGCCTCACGGTCTCATTGCATTCTTAACTACATGCTTTTCAATCTTTTAATATTAGGAATCAAGGTGCGGCGCAGACTCTCCACGCGCCGCATGGTGTAAGGCTGCACAGCCCCCCGTTTCAAATCCTTGATCAGAACCAACTTGCCCAGAAATTCCTGATCATCGTTGTTGGTCAGTGGAATTTCCAGTTTCATTAAACCATCCGAGGCATCGTAATCCTGATTTGCTGCGGCAGACTGCTCCGCCCCGGCAACATGATCTTCTTCCTCACTTTGCCATTGCCAAGTTTGCCGGCCACGAACGCATAAAGATGCCTGATCAAAGTGCAGCATTTTCAGCGCCTCGACAGTATTCAACCATAATTCATCCATATCCTGCGCCTTGTTCACCTCGATCTGCATGGAAAGAAAAGAACGGCGTTTCTGACTGATGCCCGCCACATCCGTCATATCCTGAAACCAGCCGTAGAACTTGTCAAAGGCCAGATATTCCAGATAGCCGAGCTTGCGCACCAGCAGAATCATGCCGATGAGCAACACGGCCAGCAGTGAACCGAGCAGCTCCCGGCCTCTGACCGTAATCATCAGAATCGCCAGAACACAGAGCGCCATTGTAATGCCGTAGAAAAGTAACACGACCTTGCGTGACGAAAGCCCCAGATCCAGAAACATATGATGAATGTGACCCTTGTCAGCCTGAAAGATGGATTGACCCCGGATAAAGCGTCGGATGGGCGAAAGAATGGAATCAAAAATAGGCACGCCCAGCGCCAGGAGAGGAATCAGCATCAAGACCCCGACATGGCTTTTCACCGATCCGTGTATGGACAGAAGAGCGATGAGATAGCCGAGAAAATAACTACCGCCGTCGCCCAAAAAAATGGTAGCAGGATTGAAATTATATTTTAGAAAGCCCAGCACCGCCCCCGCCAAGATGACAAAATAATAAGCGGAAAGACTCTCCCCTTTCATTGCGGAAGACACAACCATGACGGCGCTGGTGAAAAAGACAATGCCGGCTGCGAGACCGTCCAGACCGTCAATCAGATTAATCGCGTTGATCAGCAGAAGGAACCAGAAGACCGTCACCGCGTAACTCATCAGCAAATGGAAATGCCAACCCGTAATGCCGAAATAAATCCCCGATATCCTGGCCCCGCCGATAAAAGCGAGCGTAGCCGCCGCAATTTGAAAAAACAGCTTCACCCACGGATTGAGGTGTCGGAAATCGTCCCACAAACCGCAGCACAATACCACACACGCGCCGACATAACCCAGCATTTCATTCGAACTGAATTTATAAGGATGCGATACATTCGAAATCATGGCGATCGCAATAAACGAGGTGATAACAAAAGACAGAAAGACCGCCAGGCCTCCGATGCGTGGAATCGGCTCTGTATGAACTTTGCGTTCCGTCGGAACATCCATGGCGCCAAACCCGATCCCCAGACTCCGCACCATCGGCGTAAAGATAAGCGACAGACTCAACGCGATTACAAAAAGCAAAACTAATGTTGTGATCATCGTCATAATAAGAGCCCTTGATTCAGCCAAAGTGAGGAGAGGAACTCGCTGTACGGAAGAATTTTGATTCCGTCCACCTCACGGCTTCGCTTTTCCAAACAGACGCAAATAAAATTTTTCAATTTATTTTCCTCGCGAATCGCGCGCAGAGATTTGATGTCCTGAGCGAAAACATTTATCCAGAAAATCGTAAAAGATAGCGTGTTGACTATCGAATTTCATACTATATGACGAAATACATGTCAACATTGCGAAACCCGTTTCCGTCTTTATATCATTTCCTTTCCGGCGCGATCGGCGATCGTGCTACAAAAAAAACGTCGTGCTGGTCTCGTATTCACTGGATTGCACACCGACCGGCATCCAGTATTTTTTTCCCGTCATCCTGACCTTCTACCGCCAGGGGAGAAGAAACCTTGAACCTTGAACCTTGAACATTGAACGTAGAACATTGAACTATCTTCCCCTTCAGCCCATGGCAATAAGTTAATAAGTTAACAGCGTCCCCTGAACAACCGCCAGAGGATGAAACGCAAATAATTGAACGGCAGCATCCATTTACCCGTTCCCGGGTATAATGCTTCAATCTCCCGCGGCTTCGGAAAAAATATTTTCATAAACGAATAGAAGATATTTGCTTTTTGATCCAGCACCAGCTTTGACATTTGCATATCCAGGGCGCCGGGATCCTTTCTTTCAATATCCATTCTGAAATAGCGCAACAAAAATTTTGCGGGTTTTTCCGGCAGGACGTCAATCTGTTGACGGAGAATTCTGAATGATTCGAGCCGGCCGTCAGCGAGCCCCCAAAGATCATCAAGCTGTTGAAGCACAATCACAGTGGTTTTAATCATTCCATATTTTCTCAGCGTCCCGACAAAATCCCGCCAGTCGATCACCTGATCATATCTGTAAAAACTCCAGAGGATGTCCACCAGAATTTTCAACTCGCGGAATCCGTGCCGGAAATGATGCATCAGCAGCATAATTACCGTATTCTCCGGCGTCAGAGAATAGCCCTGCCGATCGTTTCCCGTAACACCTTTCCATATTTCAGCCGGAGTCAGGTTAAAATAAAGCGGGTAACCGAAATCCCAGTGAAGCTCAAGCGGTACACGTTTCGCCTCGTGGCTGTAAACCAGGTGATGAAGTCTTTGCGTCACGAAATTCAACGGCAGAGAATCATGTCGCAAAAAACCCGACTCTCCAAGAATTCTGTCCGCTGCCGCCAGATCGCCTGTTGGAATAAGCAGATCGATGTCAGCGGAACTGCGGCAGTTGAGGTCTTCATAAATGGTGCGGGCAATCGTATTGCCTTTGATGATGCAGGCCTTGATGCGCTCGCGGGTAAGTGCGGTAATCACGTCATTCTCGACAGCTTCCTGCCTCATAGAGCGTGCCACCGCCATCAGATACGCATGGTAATTTTTTTCAAGGTATTCATCGATACAGACGTGCAAACCGGTATAATGCTTTTTCAACCTCGCGTAAAAAAGCATTTCCACGCCATGCCGCCGCGCCAGTTCGACACAGTGATCAAACTCTGCTTTACCGATTGATATGTCGGAAACAGCGAAGGGGGATAAAATCTCAGTCAACATTTTATTCACATTCACTATCCTTTAGCCACCAACCACCGATGATAAAATGTCTGTCATCCATTGCTGGTTCAGGCTTGAAGCCTGAATCAGAACATTTCCGAAACATTTCGGAGCCGGCTACAAGCCCGCTCCAGCAACCACTTCCTTTTTGTCATGCCGGTGAAAACCGGCATCCAGTTGTTTTTCTTCCTGGATTCCGGCTAGGACCATGCCGGAATGACGGATATGCTTTTGGCATTGAACATTCAACAAAGAACATTGAACTGTTTCTCGTTCAGCCTTCAGTCTAAAAGTCTTCAGCCTTTTTCTAACCTTGAACGTCGAACTTTTTCTCTAACCACATGCCACATAAACACCGGCGCGGAGACGAACATTCTTTTCCACAGACGTTTCGGTTCCTGCAGAAGCCTGGGCAGCCACTCCAGGCCATGATTCACAAACCAGGAATCCGAATCCCGTTTGACATTCCCCGCATAAAAATCAAACACAGCGCCGACGGCCGCGACAAACTTCACATTCAACCGCACGCGGTTTTCCAGAATGAACTTCTCCTGTTTCGGCGCTGAAAGCCCGACCCACAAAACATCCGGCGCCGCCGTATTCACCGCCTTCACCATCGCGCTTATTTCCACACTGGAATAAACATCCTTGAACGGCGGCGAATATACACCGGCCACCCTGATATTCGGATAATCCTTCATCATCCTTGCGCTGATCAGCGCAAGACTCTTTTCATCCGATCCCAGAAAAAAAACGCGCATCGAACCGGCGCCATTCATCCGCTTATTCAGACCGAAGAAAACATCCGAACCGGTAACCCTTTCCCTGATCGATCCGCCTAAAATACGTGAAGCTAAAACCGCGCCTCCCCCATCCGGCACCAACCAGTCCGCGTCTTTCAATGCCCGCGCGAAAACCCCATCCGCCAGAGCCATAACATATGAATGCGGATTGAAGCACGCCAGCCACGAGCGTTTGCCCGCGCGCAGAGACTGGAAAATTCCATCCGCGCATTCCTCAGCGGTGAAACCATCCACTGCGTATCCTAAAATTTGTTCTTTCATCTCTCGTTTATCTTTTTCCTGAATCCTGACTTGTCGGGGACTTCCCGGAGCGATCGGCAATCTCGCCCTACTAAAAATATCATCCCGGAATGGGGCTGTCGGGGATCCCAAATTCTAGATTCCCGCAAGAAACGTGCGGGAACGACATAGGAGCTTCCTACGTAAACAGCCGATGTGAGGGAACAGCCCATATCCCCGGTGAAGCAATCCGTTTGATTTCATTCCCTGCGTAAATGACCAGTCCCCCGCGCCATCTTTTGCCGATGACGGAGGCAATCTCTTTCAATCCGGTAGTATCCTTGGCGGCCAGCATCTTGCGTGATTTGATTTCCATACCGATAACCCCTGCCGGCGATTCAAGAATAACATCCACTTCCAGACCGGAACGCGTGCGGTAAAAATACAAATCCCCCTCATGTCCCATCGTTTTCATCCACTTCAGCAGCTCAGACACCACCATGGATTCATAGATTGATCCGACAGCCGCTTCCTGCATACCCGATAGATAGCGGAGCAAACCCGTATCCAGCCAGTAAATCTTGGGCGTTTTGATAACGGTACTCGTCAGATTGGAATAATACGGGGGCAGAACAATCGTCTGGTAAGAAAGACGAAGATACTCCAGATAGCGCCGGGCGGTATCGACACTGACGGCGGCATCTCTGGCCAGTTCCGTGTAATTCAACAAACAACCGGAGCGCAGCGCCGCAAGGCGCTGAAACTTCCTGAAAGGCAGCAAATCATCCAGGCGGGCGAGATCCGCCACATCGCGTTCCAGATACGTGTATTCATAATCCTTCAGCCATTGGCGGCGGTCATTCTCAGAGAGCGCCGTCAAAGCCGGCATACCGCCCCACTTCAGCAGGTAATCCTGAGCTCGCTGACGCATCGCGTTTTCATCGTCCAGCAGCACGCCCGGTTGATCGCCCAAAATATCATCACAATGCATCGCGGTAAAGAGACTGTCCACAAGCGGGTCTTTTCTCAGCGGTGTCGCCGAGTCGTTCAGAATTTCACACATCATCAGCGGCCAAAGCTCATAAATCGAAACGCGACCCGCCAGCGTTTCTCTGATCTTCTTCAGGAGAAGAATCTGGCTGGACCCCAATAAAATAGAAAAAGACAGCGCGCCGTCATCAAAAGCGAACTTAACCTTTTCGAAAACGACAGGTTCTTTTTGGGCCTCATCAATGACCGCCGCTCCGATATCGCGAGCCCAGAGAGACGATGAAATACCGCGCACCGCTTCACGATTTTCCGGCGCGTCTAAATTAAGATAACGCAGATTGGAATACCTTGTTTTTGATAAAGTCGTCTTACCGGTCTGGCGCGCACCGGTTAAAAGCACCAGAGACCGCTTATCAGACGGAGGCAGCCTTTTTTCTAAAACACGATATAGCTGTATATTGTTTTTCATTATCGTATAATTTACAGGATTATAATCGATATGTCAATCAAAAATTCATCCCCGAAGCAAAGCGGATGGTTCTGCCGGTTCAGGATTGCATCCTGAATCAGAACATTGCATAAACATTGCGAAGTTCCATAGCGGAAACCGTGTGAAAAAAATGGAGCCGGCAAAATGCCCGCTCCAGCAAAAAGTCTTTTTCTAACCTTGAACGTAGAACTTAGAACATTGAACTTTGGTTTCCCTTCAGCCCACTTTCCTTAACTACTTAAATCTTAAAACTTAACTGTTGAATGCCAAGACATCGTGGACAGTTTTTGTGCCAGGACATCGTGGACACTCAAGGTTAATTAACGCAGTTTGTAATGAAATTCCTCGACCTGGATTTTATC